>NZ_JADDKQ010000004.1 GCF_016464425.1 Actinotalea solisilvae | reverse complement strand
CCCCCGGGGTGGGGGTCCCCCGCGCGTCACCCCCGCCCCCCCGCCGCGGCCGTCCGCGCCGAGGTCGCTGGTTCGCGCACCGGGAACCAGCGACCTCGGCGCGTGGGTTGCTGCCCCTCCCCGGCGCGGAGCCCTGTGCCAGGGCGCGCCGGCGTGTCGCGACACCACGCTCCGCGCTCGTGGCACGACGCTCCGCACGGTGCCACCCGGCTCCGCGCCGGCCACATCGCTCCGCGCTTGGCACATCGCTCCGCGCTCGGCACATCGCTCCGCGCTCGGGCCGGGGCGTCTCCCGGACGGAGCGAGGGCCCGCCTGCGGTGCAGGCGGGCCCTCGTCGTGCGTGGTGCGGGTGGCTCAGCGGGCGTCGAACGCCGCCTTCACCTCGGCCGGGATGCGGCCGCGCTCGTTGACCGTGTAGCCGTTGGCGCGCGCCCACTCGCGGATCTCCTGGCTCTGACCGCCCGAAGCGCGCGAGCCGGACGACGACGAGCCGGAGCCCGAGGCGCGACGGCCGGTGCTGCGGGAGCGACCGCCGACGCGACGCCCGTGGCCGACCCACTGCGCGAACGAGTCGCGCAGCTGTGCGGCGTTCGCGGCGCTGAGGTCGATCTCGTAGGAGACGCCGTCGAGCGCGAACGAGACGGTCTCCTCGGCTGTTCCACCATCGAGGTCGTCGACGAGGACGACCTGGACCTTCTGTGCCATGACATTCTCTTTTCACCGCTGGGGGACGAGATGTTCGGCACACTACAGGGAATTGATGCGCGTGCGCGCGCGCCATTACACATTCTGCACGCGAGGGACGCCGATCATTCCTGGGAGCGGTCGCTCTCCTGCGTCTGCGCGTCGAGCCGCGCGAGCGCCTGACGTTCTTTCCGGTCCGCCTGGATGATCGACCGCATCGCGAACCAGAACAGCGCGCCGACGCCGATCGACGGGATCAGCGCGGCGGCGACCTGGGCGGCGGGATGCACGTCCCCATGCTACGTCCGGCCGCGGGCGAGCCCCGCCGCCGGCCTCAGGACAGCGGCTTGACCAGCGGGAACAGGATCGTCTCGCGGATGTTCGACCCGGTGAGCGCCATGAGCAGGCGGTCGATGCCCATCCCCATCCCGCCCGCGGGCGGCATCGCGAACTCCATCGCCTCGAGGAAGTCCTCGTCGAGCCGCATCGCCTCGTCGTCGCCCGCCGCCGCGAGGCGCGCCTGCGCCTCGAATCGCTCGCGCTGGATCACGGGGTCGACGAGCTCGGAGTAGGCCGTGGCCGTCTCGACGCCGCGGATGTACAGGTCCCACTTCTCGACCGCGCCCGGGATGGTGCGGTGGTCGCGCGTGAGCGGGCTCGTGTCGACCGGGAAGTCGCGCACGAATGTCGGCGCGACGAGGTGGTCGCCGACGTGGTGCTCCCACAGCTCCTCGACGAGCTTTCCGTGATTCATGCGCGCGCGGTCGATCTGCAGGTCGAACCGCTCGACGAGCCCCATGAGGTGGTCGACGGACGTCTGCGGCGTGATCTCCTCGCCCAGCGCCTGCGACAGCGAGCCGTACAGGCTGAGGTCCGTCCAGTCGCCGCCCAGGTCGTACTCCGTGCCGTCCGCGAGCGTGACCGTCGTCGTGCCGAGCGCGTCGAGCGCCGCGGTCTGGACCAGGTCGCGCGTGAGGGCGGCCATGGTGTCGTAGTCGCCGTAGGCCTCGTAGGCCTCGAGCGTCGCGAACTCGGGCGAGTGCGTCGCGTCCGCGCCCTCGTTGCGGAAGCTGCGGTTGATCTCGAAGACGCGCTCGATGCCGCCGACGACGGCGCGCTTGAGGAAGAGCTCGGGCGCGATGCGCAGCACGAGGTCGAGGTCGAACGCGTTCATGTGCGTCGTGAACGGCCGGGCCGTCGCGCCGCCCTGGACCACCTGGAGCATGGGCGTCTCGACCTCGAGGTACCCGCGGCGGTGGAAGTTCTCGCGCAGCGAGCGCACGACGGCGGCCCGCAGGCGCGCGGTGTCGCGCGCCTGCGGGCGCACGATGAGGTCGACGTAGCGCCGCCGGACGCGCGCCTCCTCCGAGAGCTCCTTGTGCAGCACGGGCAGCGGGCGCAGCGCCTTGGCGGCGACCCGCCAGTCGTCGGCGAAGACGCTCAGCTCGCCGCGGCGCGAGCTGATGACGCGGCCGTGGACGAAGAGGTGGTCGCCGAGGTCGACGTCGGCCTTGAAGCGCGCGAGCGACTCCTCGCCCACGACGGCCTGGCTGAGCATCGCCTGGAGCCGGTTGCCCTCGCCGTCCTGGAGCGTGACGAAGCACAGCTTGCCCGTCGTGCGCAGGTAGACGACGCGCGCGGCGACGCCGACCTCCACGTCGGTCTCCTCGCCGGCCTCGAGGCCCGCGTGCTCGGCGCGCACCTGCGCGACCGTCGTCGTCACCGGGACGCCGACCGGGTAGGCCTCGCGGCCCTCGGCGATGAGCCGCTCGCGCTTCTCCCGCCGGACGCGCATCTGCTCGGGCAGGTCGGCCTCGACCGGCGCAGGGGCCGCGTCGGGCACGGCCGGGGCGGCGGGGGTCGAGGTGGCGGGGTCAGCCGGGGAGGTCACCGGCCGATCCTACGAGGTCGAGCGCCAGGTCCAGGATCGGCGACGAGTGGGTGAGCCCGCCCACGGACAGGTGGTCGACGCCGGTCGCGGCGACCTCCGCGGCCCGGTCCAGCGTGAGGTTGCCCGTGGCCTCGAGGAGCACGGGCCCGGTCTCGGGCTCGCGCGCCCGGACCGCGGCGACGACCTCGGCGAGCACCGGGGGCGCCATGTTGTCGAGCAGGAGGAACCGCGCGCCGCCGTCGAGCGCCTCCATCGCCTGCGCGAGGGTGTCCGCCTCGACCTGGATCTCGACGTCCGGGAAGCGCGCCCGGACCGCCGCGACCGCGGCGGCGACCGAGCCCGCGGCGACGACGTGGTTGTCCTTGACCATCGCGACGTCGTAGAGCCCCATGCGCTTGTTGCCGCCCCCGCCCGCGCGGACGGCGTGCTTCTCGAGCGCGCGCAGGCCGGGCGTCGTCTTGCGCGTGTCGAGCACGGTTGCGCCCGCGCCCTCGAGCGCGTCGGCCCAGCGGCGGGTGTGCGTCGCGACGCCGGACGCGCGGCTCACGAGGTTGAGCAGCGTCCGCTCGGCGACGAGGAGCACCTGGACCGGCCCCGTGAGCTCGGCGACGACGTCGCCGCGGCGCACGCGCGTGCCGTCGACCACGCGCAGGACGACGTCGACCGCGGGGAGCGCGAGCCGGTCCGCGACCTGCGTCGCGACCAGCGCGACCGCCTCGAGCCCGGCGACGACGCCGTCGGCGCGCGCCACGAGGTGCGCGGTGCCGATGGCGTCCGGCGGGATGGTCGCCTGGGTGGTGACGTCGCGGCCGGGTGCGGGGCCCAGGTCCTCGTCGAGCGCGACGGAGACGAGCGCGGTCAGGCCGGGGATGTCGGTCACGGGCGTCACGGTAGCCGCCTACGCCGGCAGCGAGGGGCGGCGACCGCGCGCCGTCCGCGAGGTACGGTCGGCGCAGACCCTGACCACCGGACCTCGCTCCCCCAGCCCCCGGAGACACCCGTGCGCGAGATCGACATCCCCACCCTGCGTGCCGCGCTCGACGACGCCGCCGCCCCTGACGCCGCGCGTACGACCGTCGTCGACGTGCGCGAGACGCACGAGTTCGCGGCCGGCCACGTGCCCGGCGCCGTGAACATCCCGCTGAGCGAGTTCGTCGAGCGCGTCAGTGAGGTGACCACGCTGCCGGGCGAGGTCTTCGTCATCTGCGAGTCGGGCGGCCGCTCGGCGCAGGTCACCGCGTGGCTCGGCCAGCAGGGGTACGACGTCGCCAACGTCGCGGGCGGCACGGGCGCGTGGCGCGCGGCGGGCCTCCCGGTCGACCTGCCCTCCGCCTGAGGCGCGCGCGGGACGGGCCGCGGTGTGAGCGCCGACCGCACGCCCTACGACAGCGGCGACGTCGTCGACGCCCTCACGCGTGCCGAGCCGCTCGACGTCCGCGGTGCCTGGCTCGGCTGGGCGCGGACCCTCGTGCCGGTGTGGCGACGCGGGCTCGACGAGCACGGCCGCCTGCGCGACGACGCATCGGCCACCGCGCGCCTCCTCGAGTGGGCCGACGGCGCGTTCGACCTGCTCGACGCGTGGCACGACGGCGAGCCGGTCATCAAGGCGCGCGTGCGCGAGATCGAGCGCGCGATCGCTGGGCTCCGTCCCGGCGGTGCGTTCCAGCCCGCCGCCGGGCGGCTCTTCGTGCCCGTGTGCCAGCACGTCGCGCGCGCGCTGCAGCCGGCCGTGCGGATCACCACGGGCGCGTACCGCGAGGACGCCTTCGCGCACGTCGCCGCGTCGGGGCTGCTCGACCTCGCCGCCGCGCGCACGGTGTTCCCGCTGTCGCTCGGCGACCTCACGCAGGTCTGGGTCCGCACGCCGCGCTACGACCAGGGCGCGCACCACGCGGGGCGCGCGTACCACCGGCCGCTCGTCGAGGCGGCGCCTGGGCTGGAGCTCGGCGGGCCGGCCGAGGAGGTGCTCGCCGAGGCCGCGCGGCTCTGGTCGGTCTTCTGGGGTGAGCCCGAGGCCGTCGTCGTGCCGGAGGAGGTCTGGACAGCGCCGGACCTCGGGTGGAACGCGGACCTCGCGCGCGCACTCGACGCGGACGTCAACGGACGGCTTCTGCGGCGGGCCCGGGACTGACCGCCAGGACTGGAGCGCCGCAGACTCCACCATCCGTGAGCCCCCGCGTTCGTGTCATCTGCACGACCGTGCGACGCCCAGGGGTGCGAGACACTGCGGCACGTGAGCGCTGACTCGGAGAACGGCACGGAGTGGCGGGAACGCCTGTCCCGCCTGCGCTACGGACAGCACGTGCGTCGGCTCGACGTGAGCGGTGTGAGCTTGGTGTCCCTCGCTCTGCCGCGCTCGGTGTGGTTCGACCGTTGCCGCTTCGTCGGCGCTGACCTGCGCCACGCCACGCTCGATGGAAGCCACTTCAAGCTCTGCGACTTCACGGGTGCGGACCTGCGCGGTGCGTCGCCCCGCGGCGCCTCGTTCGCCGGGTGCGACCTGACCGGCGTGGATCTGCGGGGTGCCGATCTCTTCGATGCTCGCTTCGGTGCCGTGGGCGTGGGTGCCGGTGCGCACCCGACTCGCCTGCGGACGTCAGGTGCGACGCAGGGGCGCTCGCCGTCGCACATGTCGAAGCTGGCACGGACTCCCGCGCCCCTCCGCCTCTTCGACGCACGCGGTGAGGTGTTGAAGTAGGACTTCGGCTGCGACCCCTTGCCATCGTTCGGGATGGTCCGAGGCGTCGTCCCGCAGGTCCCAGAAGTCGTCCGCGAGTCTTCGCTCGATGTTTGCCACTGCTCCAACACAGGCCGACCGCGCCCATCCGGTCGCCGGCATGCCTGGGCGATCTCCCTTCCACTCCAGACCTGGTTGCGCCCGTCAGACCGACGCCGCCACCGCCGCCTCGCTCGGCCGCGGGAGCGGCGCGCCCGCCTCGACATCCAGGACGCCGTCGGCTCACGACGCACGACGACGCGGCGCCGCCAGCGCGAGGCGTGCTCCGGTAGTCCTGGCGGTAGTGGCCGCCACGGCTCTCGGCCTTTACTCCTGTTCTGGGCCGGACCTTCACACCGCACGTGGCCCAGCGACACGGCCTACGGCCGACGACCGGTGCGCCACAGCAGCAGGGCCGCGAGACTGCCCAGTGCGAGCGCGGTGACGGCTCCCCACACGAAGCTTCGTGTGGTCAGCCCGACAAGGCCGCTCACAGCCACCGTGAGGAGGTACAGGCTCTGCGCGCGCGTGCTGAGTCTCCACCACCGGGGCATGGGCTCGGGTCGCTTCACTGGTTCCCCGGCTCCCGTCACCGCCACGTGAAGGGAAGCCCCTGGCGCGCGAGGCGACGGACCTCGGAGATGAAGCCGACCACGACGCCGACGGACGCCACGACGAGCAGCCCCCACCATGCGCCTTCGTCCGTGACGGCGCTCTGGAGGATCAGACCGGCGAGCGCCAGCGCGCCGACGGCGAGCGAAAGCTTGCCGATGAGAGTCATGTCCCTGAGCCGGTACCCCGCTGGGCGGCGCATCCCACCACTCCTTCGTCGAGGCGACTGACGGTCCCCGTCACGATGCGACGGAATCACGCCCCGCGGTCGTGCGCCACCGATGCGGGTTTCCCCGGGGCGCTGGTGCAGCGACACGGCCCGCGTTGCGCTCCAGCCCCGCTCGACCTCGTCGAGGGGAGTGCCGGGAACCATGCCGGTCACACCGGCGCAGGCACCGCCGGCTCGCCCGGCTCGGGCAGCAGCGCGCCGGCCTCGACCTTCACGGCGCCGTCCGGCCTGAGCCGCACGACGACGCGTCGGCGCCAGTGCGGGTCCCGCTCCGGGAAGTCCTGGCGGTAGTGGCCGCCGCGGCTCTCGGCGCGCTCCAGCGCGGCCGCGGAGAGCACGGTCGCGACCGCGTGCAGGTTCGTCGTCTCCCACTCCGCGGTCTGCGGCGCGGCGACGACGCCCGGCTGCTCGTGCGCGCGCGTCGGGACCGCGGCGAGCGCGTCGAGCGCCGCCTCGAGGCCCGCGCCCGTGCGGATGACGCCGGGACCGTTCTGGGCGATGCGCTGGATGCGGCTGCGCGCGGCGCCGGCGACGAGGCCGGGCTCGCCCGGGCGCTCGACGGGCTCGCGCTGCGGGAGGTCGCCGTCGGCCACGCGCTCGGTGATGTCCTGGGCCGCGCGGTGCGCGAAGACCAGCCCCTCGAGCAGCGAGTTGGAGGCGAGCCGGTTGGCGCCGTGCACCCCTGTGCACGCGACCTCGCCGGCCGCGTACAGGCCGTCGACGTCGGCCCGCCCGCGCAGGTCGGTGACGACACCGCCCGAGTGGTAGTGCTGCGCCGGCGCGACGGGCACGAGGCCCGTCGTGAGGTCGATGCCCTCGGCGAGCAGCCGCTCGTGGATCGTCGGGAAGCGCTCGCGGAGGAAGTCGGGACCGAGGTGGCGGGCGTCGAGCAGGACGTGGTCCTCCCCCGTCCGCGCCATCTGCCGGACGATTGCGTGCGCGACGACGTCGCGCGGCGCGAGCTCGGCGAGCGGGTGGACGTCGGGCATGAACCGCACGCCGTCGGTGTCGAGCAGGATCGCGCCCTCGCCGCGCACCGCCTCGGACACGAGCGGCAGCTGGCCCTTGGCCCCCGCGCCGAGCCACAGGACGGTGGGGTGGAACTGGACGAACTCGACGTCTGCCACGGCGGCGCCCGCGCGCAGCGCCGCGGCCAGGCCGTCGCCCGTCGCCTGCGCCGGGTTGGTCGAGGACTGGAAGACCTGACCGATGCCGCCCGTCGCGAGCACGACCGCGCGGCCCAGCGCGGCGCCGACGCCGTCGCGGCTGCCCTCGCCGATGACGTGCAGGGTCACGCCGCACACGGGCCCCGGGCGGCCCTCGGCGTCGGGCGCGGCGGTGAGCAGGTCGAGCACGAGCGCGTGCTCGATCACCTCGATGCCCGGGTCCGCGCGCACCGCCTCCAGCTGGGCGACGAGCGCGCGCGAGATCTCCGCGCCCGTCGCGTCGCCGCCGGCGTGCGCGATGCGGTCCGCGCCGTGGCCGCCCTCGCGGGTGAGCGAGATGGAGCCGTCGTCGTCCGTGTCGAAGTTCGCGCCGAGGGCGACGAGCTCGCGGACGCGCGCCGGGCCCTCGGTGACGAGCACCTCGACCGCGCGCGGGTCGCACAGGCCCGCGCCCGCCACGAGCGTGTCGGTGAGGTGCGCCTCGGGCGAGTCCTCGGGGTCCAGCGCGGCCGCGATGCCGCCCTGCGCCCAGACGGTCGAGCCGGACGCGAGCACGTCCTTGGTGACGAGCAGGACGCGGGGCACGCGCGTGCGCAGCCGCAGCGCTGCGGTGAGCCCCGCGATCCCCGAGCCGACGACGACGACGTCGGCCTGGGCGGTCCAGCCCGGCGCGGGCGCGGCGAGGCGCGTCGCGAGCCGCGCCGCGCCGCGCGGGACGCCGGTCGCGCTCACCGGGCCCAGGCGACGGCCGCCGTGCGCAGCCCCGCCGGGGCGGCGCCCGGGTCGTGCCCGACGTCGGCGATGCGGTTGTCCGCGTCGACGTGGACCACGTGCGGGCTGTACGTGCGCGCCTCGGCGTCGGGCATCTGCGCGTAGGCGATGAGGATGACGACGTCGCCCGGGTGCACGAGGTGCGCGGCGGCGCCGTTGACGCAGACGACGCCCGACCCGGGCTCGCCCGCGATCGCGTACGTGGTCAGGCGCGCACCGTTGGTGACGTCGACGACGTCGACCTGCTGGCCGGGCAGGATGTCCGCGGCCTCGAGCAGGGACGCGTCGACCGTGACGGACCCGACGTAGTCGAGGTCCGCGGCGGTGACGGTGGCGCGGTGGATCTTGCCCGTCATCATCGTGCGGAGCCAGCTGTCGGTCATCGCCCCTCCAGGGTGAGCGTCACGTTGTCGATCAGGCGCGTCGTCCCGACGCGGGCGGCCACGGCGAGCACGGCCGGCCCGGTCGCGTCCGCGGCGACGTCCGTCGCCGTGTCGTCGACGAGGGCGACGTAGTCGACCACGACCCCCGGCTCGGACGCCAGGACGTCGGCCGCCGCGCGCCGCACCTCGTCGGCCGGAGCACCCGCCCCGGCGGCCGCCTGCGCGGCACGGAGCGCTCTGTTCAACGCCCGCGCCGACGCGCGTTGTTCCGCGTCGAGGTACGCGTTGCGCGAGGACAGCGCGACGCCGTCGTCGTCCCGGACGGTCTCGACGCCCACGACCTCCACGGGCACGTCGAGGTCCGCGACCATGCGCCGCACCGCCATGAGCTGCTGGGCGTCCTTGCGGCCGAAGAGCGCGACGTCGGGCCGGACGAGGTGCAGCAGCTTGAGGACCACCGTGAGGACGCCGTCGAAGTGGCCGGGGCGGTGGGCGCCCTCGAGGCGCTCGCCGAGCGCGCCCGCGCTCACGCGCACCACGGGGTCCCCGTCCGGGTACACCTGCGCGACGTCGGGGGCGAAGACGAGGTCGGCGCCCGCGCCCGCGAGCAGCGCGAGGTCGCCCTCGAGGTCGCGCGGGTAGCGGTCGAGGTCCTCGGCCGGGCCGAACTGCAGCGGGTTGACGAAGATCGTCACGACCACTTCGTCGGCGCGCTCGCGCGCGGCGCGGACGAGGCTGAGGTGGCCCTCGTGCAGCGCGCCCATGGTCATGACGACGGCGCGCGTGCGCCCCGCGCGCGCCGGGCCGAGGGCGTCGGCAAGCTCGCTCCGGGTCCGCACGAGGCGCGGGGTGGTCATCGGTCCTCCGGGGTCTCGCCGAGGGCGTCGAGGACGTCCTGGGCCTGGGACGTGGTGAGGCGCCCGCCGGCGAGCGCCCGCGCGGCCGCGGAGCGCGCGAGCGCGCGGTAGGTGGGCGGCAGGTCCGCGGCCGAGGGCTCCCGCCCGGCGAGCGCGGAGAGCTCGCGCAGGTGGGCGCGGAGCGTGCCGGCGTCGCCGCGCACGACCGGGCCGGTGAGCCCCCCGACCCCGCTCGCGGCGGCCGCCGTGCCCGCGCCGGCCGCGGAGGCCGAGCCGAGGGCGCCGTCGAGCGCGGCCCCCAGGAGCGGCCCGAGGACGCGGTCCGGCCGCTCGACGCCGGCGGCGGCGAGGGCCTGCGCGGCCTGCGCGACGAGCACGACGAGGTGGTTGGCGCCGTGCGCGAGGGCCGCGTGGTACAGCGGGCGGTCGGCCTCGGCGACGACGACGGGCTCGCCGCCGATCTCGACGACCAGGGCCTGGCCGATGGGCAGCACGGGCCCCGGCGCGGTCACGGCGAAGGTGCAGCCGCTGAGCCGGCCGAGGTCGAGCGAGGTCCCCGTGAAGGTCATCGCCGGGTGCAGCGCGAGCGGGATCGCGCCGCGCTCGCGCGCCGGCGTGAGCACGTCGGTGCCGAGCGCGCCCGCGGTGTGCACGACGATCTGCCCCGGCTGCCACGCGCCCAGCCGGGCGAGGCCCGCCACGAGGTCCGCGAGGGCGTCGTCGGGCACGGTGAGGAGCACGAGCTCGGCGCGCTCGACGACCTGCGGCACCTCGAGCGCGGGCACGCCGGGGAGCATGATCTCGATCCGCTCGCGCGACGCCGCCGAGATGCCGCTCGCGCCGACGACGGCGTGGCCGGCCGCGCGCAGCGCGCTGCCGAGCACGGCGCCCACACGTCCGGCGCCGACGACGCCGACCCCGAGGCGCCCCGGCTGGCCGCCCGCCGTCACGCGGGCACCCGGCGCATCCAGCGCTCGGGTCCGGCCGCGGCGCGGGCCCGGCGCGCGCGGTCGGCCTGCTGCCCGAGCAGCGCGCCCGCCGTCGCGGCGTCGAGGTGGGGCACGAACGGCCGCACCGGCCCGGGCGTCGAGTGCAGGACGACGGTCGCGAGGCCCAGCCGCCGCTGGAGCGGTCCCTGCGTGAGCCCGAGCGACTGCGTGCGCTCGTGCGGCACGACGACGAGCCGCCGCACGAACCGGCCGGACCGCACGAGGACGGCGCGCTCGGTGGAGACGACGGCCGTCCGGCGCCACGCGAGGGGGTCGAGCCAGCGGGCCCGCCGCGGGGACCCCACGGACCCGGGCGCGGCCCCGGTCCCCGAGAGCGCCTCGTCGAGCACGGCGCGCGGGTCCTCGACGCCGAGGTCGGGCAGCACGAGCCACAGCGCGAGGAGGGCGTCGTCGCGGTCCCCCACGGGCAGCAGGACGTTCTCGGTCTGCTGGTTCTCCGCCTTGCCGTACCCGGCGACGTTGACCTCGACGCGCCACCAGTCCTTGCGCCGCCACAGCCACGCCTGGCTGAGCCGGACGGCCTGCACCCGACCCGGGGGGAGCGTCTGCGAGCGGGACTCGAGCAGGCCGTGGCGCAGCCGGATGCCGTCGGGCGACTGCGCGGCGCGGAAGTTGAACTCGCCCGCGAACCGCTGCCACAGGTAGCCGCCGACGCCGAGCACCATGGGCAGGAGCGAGAACGCGACCGAGATCTCGCCCGACGCGACCGTCGCGACGACCGCGCCGACGATGCCGAGCGTGAGCACGACGATCGTCACCGACCGCAGCAGCGCGCCGAGCAGTCGGCCGACGGGGACCGCGAGCACCTCGCGCTCGGGCGCCGCGGGCGCCTCGGGCTGGTCCTCGGTGCCGAACTCGATGCCCGCGGAGCGCGCCAGCAGCTCGTTCCGCAGCCGCTGCGCGGCGTCCTCGCGGAGGAACGACAGGGTGACGGTCGAGTCGGAGCCGCCCGCCACCTCGAACCGCAGCTCGGCGAGGCCGAGGAGCCGCGCGAGCACCGGCTGCACGACGTCGATCGCCTGCACCCGGTCGAGGCGCGCGGTGCGGTGCTGGCGGAAGAGGACGCCCGTCTTGAGGTAGACCGCCTCCGCGTCGACGCCGTAGCGCGTCATGCGCCACGCGAGGGCGGCGTAGCCGAAGCCGAGCGCGGCGACGAGGGCGATCACCCCGACGACCGGGAGCCAGCCGACCGACCGGACCAGGTCGCCCGCGTCGAGGAGGTTGGGACCCACCTGCTGCGCGAGGATCACGAGCAGGACAGCGATGATCTTCCAGCCCTTGACCGCGGGCGTGACCGGGTGGACCCGGTGCCACACGGGCTCGCCGACGGGTCCGGCCGCGGCCGGGTCGGCCTCGGGGACCGCGGGCAGGGGGTCCTGCGCGGTCACAGCCCCGCCAGCTGCGCCTCGCCGCGCGCGGCGAGGCGGTCGCGCAGGCGCGAGGCCTCGGCGGGCGGGAGGCCGGGGATCGCGGCGTCCGTGCCGGGCGAGGCGGTGTGCAGCTGCACGCGCGCGATGCCGCACCAGCGGTCGAGCGGGCCCGCCTGGACGTCCACGAACTGCATGCGCCCGTACGGCACGACGACGATCGACCGGAACATCACGCCCTTGCGGATGAGGAGGTCGTCCTCGCGCTCGGCGTAGCCCCACGCGCGGACCTGCCGCGGCACGACGAACGCGACGAGCGCGAGCACCGCGAGGACGACGGCCGGGACCGCCCAGAGGCCCGCGAGGCCGCTCAGCACGGCGGCGACGACGCCGCCCGCCAGCGGGAGCAGGAGCGAGAGACCCGCCGTGACGAGGCGCACCGTGACGAGCCGCGGCGACACCGACTGCCACCGGACGCCGACCGGGTCGAACGGCCCGACGGCAGGGTCCACCGCGAGCGGCTCCACCGGGACCGCGACCGCGGGCGCGGGCGGCGGGGGCGGCGGCGCGGGCGGGGGCGGCACAGACGCCGCGGGCGTCGTGGCGGACCCCCCGGTCCAGGGGCCGTGCTGCCCGTGCGGCTCCGGCGGGACGGGCTGGGTCATGCCGACCATCCTTGCACTCAGGCAGCGCTGCCCGAGGCCGCCGACGCCCCCGGTCCGCCCGGCTCGTCGTCGGGCGGCGGCACCTCGCACCAGCGCTCGACGACCAGGCCGATGACGGCGAGCGCGACCGTGCAGAGCATCGCGAGGCCTGCGCTCACGGCGAGGTCGCGCCGCGCCGCGATCTCCAGGTCGCCGAGGACCACGAGCACGTGCGCCGCGTACCAGCCGCTCAGCAGCGCGCCCGTGTAGGCCGACGCCGTCGCGAGGACGACGGTGCGCGCCGCGAGCAGCGGGTCGAGCCCCGGGCGGTTGCCCTGCGTGAACTGCCGGACCGACCAGCCGAGGCTCAGGACCACGCCGGCGATGAGCAGCACGACGACCGACGACAGCAGCGGCACGGGCAGCAGCGAGGCGCCGCGGCTCTCGGCGGCGCGGAGCCCCGCGAACACCACCACCGCGGCGAGCGCGGCGATGAGCAGCAGACGCGGCCAGGGCGTGCGGCGCATCAGCGTCGGTTCACTCGGGTGCCGCCCACCAGTCGAGCGCCATCCAGCGGATGCCGCCGCGGTCCGGCGCGGTCTGGGCGAGCGCGGCGACCGGTCCCCCGCCGAGGCCGGGCAGGACGGCGTCGGGCTGGACCTGCGCCCACGGCTCGAGGACGAAGGCGCGCTCGTGCGCGCGCGGGTGGGGCAGCTCGAGGTCGTCGGCCGCGGCCACGACGCCGTCGTACACGACGATGTCGACGTCGATGGTGCGCGGGCCCCAGTGCTCGGTGCGCACCCGGCCGTGCGCGTCCTCGAGGCGGTGGCACGCGGCGAGGAGCGCGCGCGGGCTCAGCGTCGTGCGGACGAGGACGACCGTGTTGAGGAAGTCCGGCTGCTCGGGGCCGCCGACGGGCTGGGTCCGCGCGAGGGGCGCGATGGCCGTGATCTCGATGCCCGGGGCCTCGGCGAGGTCGAAGACGACCTGACGCAGGACGTCGTGGCTCGCGCCGATGTTGGAGCCGAGCGCGAGGACGGCGCCGACGGGCGCAGCGGGAGCCGCGTCGAGCCGGTCGACGGGCGGGCCGTCGACGACGGGCGCCGGGCGGGCCGGGTCCGGCGCGGGTGCGGTGAGGACCGCAGTCGCGTCCGGCGGGGGCAGCTGCGGGATGCCCACGCCCGGCGCGGGCGGCGCCGGCGGGGCGGGCGGCGGCGGGGGACCGGCGTGCGCGGCGACGCCCGCGCCTGCGACGGCGGCACCGGCCGTGGCGCCCAGCGGCGCCACGCCCTCGACGCTCGCCCAGTCGGGCACGAAGAGCGCGGTGGCCTCCGTCGGCTCGGGCTGCGGGATGCCGGCGTCGTGCCGCGGGGCGGTGCGCGCGACCGCGGGCTCGGCCCAGCGCGCGGCGTCGGGTCCCGCCTCGGGCGCGGGGACCTCGTCGGGCACGTGGCCGAGGCCGTCGACGACCACGGGGGGCGCGCCGACCGAGGGCACGTGCGTGCGGTCTCGGTGGATCTGCACCCTGACGTCGCCGAACGGCACCGTCACGGGCGCCTGGGGCTTGTGCACGACGACGTCGACGGCCTCCACGCCGCGGTGCGTGAGCGCGACGGCCGCGATGCGCTCGGCGACCGTCTCGACGAGGTCGGCGGGCGTCCCCGCGAGGACGCCCGCGACCTGCTCGCTCAGGACGCCGTAGTCGACCGTGAGGTCGAGCCGGTCCTCGGCCGCGGCCGGGCGGGTGTCGACGTGGAGCGTGACGTCGGCGACGAAGGTCTGCCCGTCGCGTCGCTCGTGGTCGAAGACGCCGTGGTGGCCCGTCGCGGTGATGCCGGACACGGTGATGCGGTCGCGGGTGGGGTGGCCCGCGGTCGACTCATGCACGATGGTCTCCGTCCTGGGTGTGGCTGTGCTGGTCCTGCCGCTCGTCCCGGGCCGCCGACCAGGCGGCCGCCACCCGCACCGCGTCCGCCGAGCCTGCCACGTCGTGCACCCGGACGCACCAGGCTCCGCCGAGGGCGGACAGGGCGCTGATGGCCGCCGTCGCGCCGTCGCGCGCGTCGGGCGGGGCGGGCGTCCCGTCGGGCCCGGCGAGCAGGTGGCCGAGGAACCGCTTGCGCGAGGCGCCGACGAGCACGGGCCGGCCGAGGGCCTGCAGCGCGTCGAGGTGCGCGAGCAGCGGCCAGTTGTCGCGACCCGGCTTCGCGAAGCCCAGACCCGGGTCGAGGACGACCTGCTCGCGACGCACGCCCGCGGCCTCGAGCGCCGCGAGGCGCGCGGCGAGCTCGTCGCGGACGTCGACGACGACGTCGTCGTAGGTCGCGTGGTCGTCCATGACGTCGGCGTGGCCGCGCCAGTGCATGGCGACGTAGACGACGCCGGTCTCGGCGACGACGTCGACCATCGCCGGGTCCGCCAGGCCCCCCGAGACGTCGTTGACGACGTGCGCGCCCGCCGCCACCGCGTCCCGCGCGACGGCCGCCCGCGTCGTGTCGACGCTGACGACGGCGCCGGCCGCGACGAGCTCGCGCACGACCGGGAGCACACGACGCCGCTCCTCGTCGGGCGGGACGCGCTCCGCGCCCGGGCGGGTGGACTCGCCGCCGACGTCGAGCACGTCCGCGCCCTGGGCGACGAGCGCGAGCCCGTGGGCCGCGGCGGCGGCCGGCTCGAACCACCGCCCGCCGTCGCTGAAGGAGTCCGGTGTCACGTTGACGACACCCATGACGAGCGTCCGGTCGAGCACCGTGAGGCGCTCCGGCAGCGGCTCGGGGTGCAGGCGCGTCACGGATCCACCCTAGAGCCGCCCACCGACTCCCCCGACCGCCCGACGTCCTGGGTCCGCCACGCCGGCCGGCGTCCCCGCTCCCCTCCCCGCCCCGGGAGCAGCCCTGCCGAGGACGCGAAGGCTTGGTCGCGTTCCGCGCGACCAACCCTCCACACGCGACTCGACCGTCCCCGCCCGGGCAGGGAGACGGGACGCGCGGGACCGCTCCGGGCACGCGGTGGTCAGCGGGGCGCGACGGAACACGTGGGGCCGCAGGGGCGCGGACTCCCCCGCCACCCGAGCCGACGCAGGGCGACGCCGACCTGCACCGCCGTCGCGCACGGACGCAGGACGTGCCGCCACCGGTAGCGCAGGGTGAGGTCACCGAACGAGAGCAGGACGGCGTTGTCCCGCCAGACGTCGTCGTCCGTGCGTCCGCCGGGATGCGCGACCTCGCCGTCCAGCTCGACCGTCAGCCCGACGTCGTCGTACCGCCGGTCCGCCCGGGTCCACCGGCCGCCCACCACGCGCCGGGCCTGCGCCCGCGAGCGCGGGAGCCCGTGCCGTCGCTCGACGTCACGCTGGTACCTCAGCTCGAGCGCCGACTCGACACCGTCCCGGACCGCGCCGAGCAGCTCCTCGAGGAGGCGTCGTCGTCCGACGGCCGGCCGCGCCGACAGCGCGGCGAGGATCTCGTCCGGCCTCGTCCCCGCGCGGACGGCGGCGCACACGACGGAGACCGCCTCGTCGACGTCCCCCCTCGACGCGACGAGGTCCACCACGGTGTCCGCGCGGCCGACCGACACGATCCCGGCGGTCGTGGACGGCATGGCGCGACGCAGGTGGACGACGAGACCGTCGGACCGCATCACCCGCCGGTGCGCCGGCACGCTCACGTCGACGAGGGAGGGCTCCGCCCGGAGGAACCGGTGCAGGTACCCGGCGCTGGCGTGGCTCAGCGCGGCGCCCGGCCCCGCGTAGAGGAGGCCGGCTCGCGCCCTCGTCAGCCAGGGCAGCGGCCCGGAGTGCACGACGACGACTCCCCGATGCAGGCGCTGCCAGTGACCGGCCGCGACGAGGCGTGCCACCCGGTGCTTCGTGAGCCCGAGGCGGTCGGCCTGGGCAACGGTGATCGCGTCGTTCTGACGGGCCGCCAGCCGGAGTACCGACCCAGGGATGCGAGCCATGCCGCCAGCATGTCGAGCGGCGGTGCCGCGCCGTCGCCGGACCGCTCGGCCTGTGGACAGGGCAGAGCCCGGATCGGTGGTGGACGACCGGCCGCCGCGGCGCTCGCTGGGCTCAGCGGCCCGCGATGCGAAGGGTTGGTCGCGCGCTCAGCGACCAACCCTTCACGCCGGCGGGTGCGCCACGGCACCACCCGCGGGGCCGCGCGGGCGGGACCGCGTCGCCACCACGCGGATGCGTCGGCGTCGGCGTGAGCGTGTGAAGGGTTGGTCGCGTGCGCCGCGCCCAACCCTTCACGCCGACCGCGGCCCAGTCCCGACGGGGTGGCCACGGCGCACACCGGCAGTGCGCGCACACCCGCGGTGCGCGGGCGGGCGCGGTGCGCGGGCGGGCGCGGTGCGCGGGCGGGCGCGGTGCTCGGGCGGGCGCGGTCAGCGGGCGGGCGCGGGGGCGTCAGCGGCCGAGGATGAGGCTCATGGCCTCGGCGCGCGTGGTGCCGTCGCGCATCTGGCCGCGGACGGCCGAGGTCACCGTGCGCGAGCCCGGCTTGCGGACGCCGCGCATCGACATGCACAGGTGCTCGCACTCGATGACGACCAGCACGCCGCGCGGCTGGAGGATCTCGACCATCGCGTCGGCGACCTGGGACGTGAGGCGCTCCTGGACCTGCGGCCGGCGCGCGTAGAGGTCGACCAGCCGGGCGATCTTCGACAGGCCGGTGATGCGACCGTCCGCGCCCGGGATGTAGCCGACGTGCGCGACCCCGTGGAACGGCACGAGGTGGTGCTCGCACGTCGAGTACACCTCGATGTCCTTGACCAGCACCATCTCCTCGTGGCCGAGGTCGAAGGTGGTCGTGAGGACGTCGCGCGGCTCCATGTGCAGGCCGGCGAACGTCTCCGCGTAGGCCCGCGCCACGCGCGCGGGGGTGTCCCGCAGGCCGTCGCGGTCCGGGTCCTCGCCGACGGCGAGCAGCAGCTCGCGCACCGCGCGCTCGGCACGCTCGTGGTCGTACCGGACCGCCATCGAGACGCCGTCGGCCACGACGACGTCGTCCTCGAGTCCCGCGTCGGCGGGCAGCGGCAGGTCGTCAGCCGTGTGCGTCATGCGCGCGCTGCCGTCAGCCGTCGGCCCGCGGCGTCACGCCGCCGACCTGGCCGCCCGGGGGCACCTCGCCGACCGGGTCGGCCGGGTGCTCGGGCTTCGCCGCGGCGGCCTCGTCCTGCGGGATGACCGGGTGTCCGTTCGACGCCGCCTTCTCCCGCTCCGTCTGCACCGGGGGGATGCTCGAGACCGTGCGGTCCGGGCTCGAGAGCCACACCTCGCGCGGCTCGCGCTTCGTCACGGGCGCGAAGATCTCGGCGAGCTCGGCCTGGTTGAGCGTCTCGCGCTCGAGGAGCTCGACGACGAGGGTGTCGAGGACCTCGCGGTAGTGGTTGAGGATCTCGTAGGCCTCGTCGTGCGCGAAGTCCATGAACCGGCGGACCTCGACGTCGACGACCGACGCGACGTCCTCGGAGTAGTCCCGCCCGTGGCCGACGTCGCGCCCGAGGAAGACCTCGCCGCTGTCCTGGCCGAGCTTGACCGCGCCGACGCGCTCGCTCATGCCGTACTGCGTGACCATCTTGCGGGCGATCGCGGTGGCCTTCTCGATGTCGTTCGAGGCGCCGGTCGTCGGGTCGTGGAACACGACCTCCTCGGCCACGCGCCCGCCCATGGCGTAGGCGAGCTGGTCGAGCAGCTCGTTGCGCGTCGTCGAGTACTTGTCCTCGGCCGGCATGACCATCGTGTACCCGAGGGCACGGCCGCGCGGGAGGATCGTCACCTTGGTCACCGGGTCGGTGTACCGCAGCGCCGCCGCCACCAGGGCGTGGCCGCCCTCGTGGTACGCGGTGATCTTCTTCTCCTTGTCGTTCATCAGCCTGGTCCGCCGCTGCGGGCCGGCGATGACGCGGTCGATCGCCTCGTCGAGCTCGCGGTTGCCGAGCACCTGGAGCCCGCCGCGCGCCGTGAGCAGCGCGGCCTCGTTGAGCACGTTCGCCAGGTCGGCACCGGTGAAGCCGGGCGTGCGCTTCGCGACGGCGTGCAGGTCGACGTCGGGCGCCATGGGCTTGCCCTTGGCGTGCACCGTGAGGATGCGCTCGCGGCCGCGCAGGTCGGGCGCGTCGACCGCGACCTGGCGGTCGAAGCGGCCCGGACGCAGCAGCGCGGGGTCGAGGATGTCGGGCCGGTTGGTGGCCGCGATGAGGATGACGTTCGCGTTGACGTCGAAGCCGTCCATCTCGACGAGCATCTGGTTGAGCGTCTGCTCGCGCTCGTCGTGGCCGCCGCCCAGGCCGGCGCCGCGGTGACGGCCGACGGCGTCGATCTCGTCGATGAAGATGATGGCGGGCGCGTTCTGCTTGGCCTGGTCGAAGAGGTCGCGCACGCGGGACGCGCCGACGCCGACGAACATCTCGACGAAGTCCGAGCCCGAGATCGAGTAGAACGGCACGCCCGCCTCGCCCGCGACGGCGCGTGCGAGGAGCGTCTTGCCGGTACCGGGCTGGCCGTAGAGCAGCACGCCCTTGGGGATCTTGGCGCCGACGGCCTGGAACTTGGCCGGGTCCGCGAGGAACTCCTTGATCTCCTGGAGCTCCTCGACCGCCTCGTCCACGCCCGCGACGTCGGCGAACGTCACCTGCGGCGTCTCCTTCGAGACGAGCTTCGCCCGCGACTTGCCGAACTGCATGACCCGCGAGCCGCCGCCCTGCATGCGCGACATGAGGAACCAGAACAGGCCCAGGATGATGACGAACGGCAGGAGCAGGCCGAGCAGGCTCGCCCACCAGGACGTGCGCGGGACCTCGGAGTTGAAGCCCCCCTCGGGGTCCGCGTCGACGATTGCCTCCACCACGGCCTCGCCCTGCGGCTGCACGTAGTAGAACTGCACGTTCCGGCCCTTGTCCCCGAAGTCCTCGGAGAGCGTGAGGTCCACGCGCTGCTGGCCGTCGACGATCTTGGCCTGCTCGACCGTGTCGCCCCGGAGGAGCTCGAGGCCGTCGGACGTGTCGATCCGCTGGATGCCCGTGGACATGAAGGACGACGCCCCCAGCCACAGGATGAGGACGGCCAGGAGGATCCAGATGGCGGGGCCACGGGTGAGGCGCTTGACGTTCATGGGTGACGGGGCCGGAGCCCTATCCCTCCTGGTCGCGGGGCAGGTCTGACGTGCACGTTACCCGCTGGGCCCGCGGCGCCCCCGCCGTGTTCGCGCAGGGCGCGAGCGGGAACCGTGGAGGGTTCCCGCACGTTGGGTCCCGAGGTCGCCCCCGCGTGCGCGCGGGGCTCCGGGCTCAGTCGCCGTAGACGTGCGGCGCGAGCGTGCCGACGAACGGCAGGTTCCGGTACTTCTCGGCGTAGTCGAGCCCGTACCCGACGACGAAGTCCGTCGGGATGTCGAAGCCCACGTACCGCACGTCGACCTCGACCTTGGCGGCCTCGGGCTTGCGGAGCATGGTCGCGATCTCGACCGACGCCGGACCGCGGCTGCGCAGGTTCGCGAGCAGCCAGGAGAGCGTCAGCCCCGAGTCGATGATGTCCTCGACGATGAGCACGTGACGGCCCGTGAGGTCCGCGTCCAGGTCCTTGAGGATCCGCACGACGCCCGACGACGACGTGCCCGCCCCGTAGGACGAGACGGCCATCCAGTCCATCTGCACCGCCGTGTGCAGCCGGCGCGCGAGGTCGGCCATCACCATGACCGCGCCCTTGAGGACGCCGACGAGCAGCAGCTCGCGGCCCGCGTAGTCGGCGTCGATCTGCGCCGCCATCTCGTCGAGCCGGGCCTGGAGCTGCTCCTCCGTGAGGAGCACGCGCTCGAGGTCGTCACCCATGTCCGCCGGATCCACCGCTCGCCGCTCCCTGTGCCTCAGCCGTCGTGCCCTGTGTGCTGGTCGTGCTCGTCGTGCTCGTCGCGCGCCGCGCTCGTCGGTGGAGCGGGCCGGACGCACGTCAGCCTGCCACACCGCCGGTGCACCACGCCGCCACCCGGGACGGCCGCGCCACCCTGCCCGCGCCAGTCGGTGACCAGCCGGTCGACCGCCTCGACGTGCACGCGCCCGACGTCGCCCGCGGGCGCTCCCCACGCCACGAGGGCCGCGCGCAGGGCCCGCCGCCGGACGGCCGGCGCGAGCGCCGCGAGCGCCGCGACGTCGAGCGCGGGACCCGGCCCCGCCCCGTCCCCGGCGGCCGGTCCGGGCACGGTCACGCCGCCGTCGGGCGCCACCCACGCCGCGGCGAGGGCGTCCGCCGCGAGCGCGGCGAGGGCGTCGTCGTCCTCGCGCAGCAGGTCCGCGGTCCGGGCGAGGGACGGCACGACGGCGGGGCCGAGCACGTCCGCGAGCACGGGCAGCACCTCGCCGCGTACGCGGCTGCGCACCGGCGCCGCGCCCGACGTCGCGCCGGCCGGCGCCGGCGTGTTCGTCGGGTCGTGCCACGGGTCGAGGCCCAGCGCGGCGCACGCGCGCTCGGTCGTCGCGCGGCGCTCCCCGAGGAACGGCCGCCGCAGCAGCCCGCGCCGCCGCGGCATCCCGGCGAGCGACCGCGCGCCGGACCCGCGCGCGAGCCGC
This sequence comes from Actinotalea solisilvae, assembly GCF_016464425.1. Taxonomy (GTDB): domain Bacteria; phylum Actinomycetota; class Actinomycetes; order Actinomycetales; family Cellulomonadaceae; genus Actinotalea; species Actinotalea solisilvae. The sequence goes on along the minus strand of NZ_JADDKQ010000004.1, from coordinate 107,088 downwards.
AGGAGCACCGTCTCGGCCTGGTCCTCGAGGGTGTGCCCGAGCAGCACCGCGACCGCCCCGCGCTGGGCGGCGACGTGCTCGAGCGCCGCGTACCGCGCGGACCGCGCGCCCGCCTCGGGTCCCCCGTCCGCCACGTCCACCGCGACCGGCACCACGTCGACCGGGTCGAGCCCGAGCGCGCGGCACGCGCCGGCCGCGCGCACAGCGACAGCGTCGCTGCCCGCCTGCAGCCCGTGGTCCACGACGACGGCGCCCGCGCGCAGGCCGAGCCGCGGCGCGACGAACGCGGTGGCCGCCGCGAGCGCGAGCGAGTCGGGCCCGCCCGAGCACGCGACGAGGACCAGCGGCGCCGGGCCGGCGCCGCCACCGGCGACGCCGTCCAGCTCACGCCGGACGGCCGCCCGCAGCGCGGCGACGGCGGGGTCGGGCCCGGTCACGACGACCTCAGCCGTGCACGCGCCGGACCCACGCGCGCGGGTCGGCGATCTCGCGCGCGGACGGCAGCGCGTGCGGCCCGGCCCAGACCGCGTCGAGCGCCGCCGAGCCGCCCGTCGTGCGCACCGCGCGCACGAACGCGGCGCCCCGCCGGTACTGGGCCATCTTCGCCTCGAGCCCGAGCAGCCGGCGCAGCACGCGGTCCGCCGGGGACGCGCGGCGTCGGCGCTGCGCGTCGAAGCGCGCCCGCAGGCGGCGCGCGCTCGGGATGCTGCGCGCGCCGACGGAGTCCATGGCGACCTCGGCATGCCCCTCGAGCAGGGACATCGTCGCCGTGACGGCGTCGAGCCGCTCGCGCTGCGCGGGGTCGAGGACCAGCCCGAGGACGCCCAGGTCGTCGTCGGCCGGTCCGTCGGCCACCCCCGCCGGGCGGGAGGACCCACGGCGCCGCGCCGCGCTCAGCGCACGCTCGACCGCCGAGGTCAGCTCGGGCCCGCGCGCGGACAGCTCGGCGACGAGGCCGCGGACCTCCGTGCGGAGGTGGTCGGCGAGCCACGGCGCCGCGGCGAACTGGAGCGCGTGGGTCTGCTCGTGCACGCACACCCACAGCGCGAAGTCGTGCAGGTCGGCGCTCAGCCGCGCGCGCATGTGCAGCACGTTGGGCGCGACGAGGACCAGCCGGCCGCCGGCCGGGGCGTCGGTCGCGAAGGGGTCGAACTGCCCAAGGACGCGCGCTGCCAGCAGCGACAGCAGCCCGGCCGCCTGCCCGGTCGCGGGTCCGGCCCGCAGGTGGTCCACGACGCCGTCGGGCGCGCGGTCGGGCACGGGCGCGAGGCCCTGGAAGGACCGCGCCGCGGCGAGCGCCCAGCCCGGCCGGTCGAGGACCGCGACGGCGGCGCGCTGGTCCTCGCGACCGGCCGCCTTGACGGCGGTCCCGAGCCGCGACGCGCGCAGCGCGAGCGGGTAGGCACGCTCGGCGGCGTCCCGGAGCGCCGCGACGGCCTCCGCGGCCTCGTCGCGGGTCACGGCCGGACCGGGCGGGGCGAGCCGGCCGGCCCAGCGCGCCGCCCGGTCCCAGTCGACGACGAGGAGGTCGCTGACGCGGCCTCCCCCGGGCGCGCCGGGGGCCGCGTCGGACCTCACCGCGCGGGCCGGCGTCACGCGAGCCCCACGACCTGCTGGACGAAGGCGTCGACCGCCGCGCGCGGCCCGGGCTGGCCGCCGGGCGGGGTCGCGTCGGCGAGCACCGCGAAGGCGAGCAGGCGGCCGCCGGAGGTCTGGATCGTCCCCGCGAGCGACGTCACGCCCGGGAGGCTGCCCGTCTTGGCGCGCACCAGCCCCTCGGCCGGGCCCTCCTCGAACCGGTCGGCGAGCGTGCCCTGCCAGCCCGCGACCGGCAGGTCGAGCAGCACGGGCAGCAGCTGCGGGTTGGCCGGGTCGGCCGCGGCGGCGACGAGGCCGACGAGCAGCGACGGCGGGAGGGCCGACAGGGCGGAGAGGCCGCTGCAGTCGCGCAGCACGGCGCCCTGCGTGTCGAGCCCCTGCCGACCGAGCTCGGCGAGCACGGCCGCCGTCGCGCCCTCGAAGCTCGCGGGCAGACCGTGCTCGACGGCGACGAGCCGCCCGAGCACCTCGGTGATCGCGTTGTCGGACACCTGGACCGCGTACCGGACGATCTCCCGCACGGGCGCGGACTCGACCCGACCCACCTCGAGCGCCCCCGCGGGCGCCTCCTGCCGCACGGGCGCGCCCGTCACCGCGATGCCCTGGGCCGCGAGCGCGGCGGCGAACGTCTCCGCCGCCTGGAGCGCCGGGTCCGGCCAGCGCGGCGGGTACTCGCCCTCGCGCATCTTCGCGACGTCGACCGCGAGCGCGGCGACCGGCGCGACGAACCCCTGGGCGACGTCGGACGGCTTCCACTCGGGGTGCAGCAGCGGTCCGCTGAAGAGCCGGTCGTCGAGGCCGAGCGTGACCTCCGCGACGCCCGCGAGCCGCAGCGCGCGCGCCGTCTGCGCGGCGAGGTCGACGAGCCCCGCGCGCCCGCTCACCGCGTCGGGGACCCCCGCACCCGCGCCGAGCATCATGTCGCCGCCGCCGACGAGCACGAGGCGGCCCGGCTCGGGCTGGACGACGGTGGTCGGGAGGGTCCGGTCCGGCCCGAGCGCCGTCATCGCGGCGAGCCCGGTGAGCAGCTTGGCGGTCGAGGCGGGCACGCGCGGCGCCGCGCCGCCGAGGTCCGCGAGGACCTCCCCGGTGAGCACGTCCTGCACGACGACGCCCGTCGACGCGCCCATCCGGGCGTCCGCCACGAGCGCCTGCGCGAGGGCCGTGACCTCCGGCGCCGGGGGCACCGGCGCCGACGGGTCGAGCGTCGCGACGACGGGCGTGACCTCGGGCGCGGGCACCGCGCCGGGGACGGCCGGGAACGGGGCCGGCGGGGCGGGCTCGGGCTCGAGCGTCACGAGCCCCGGCACGACGTCGTACGCGTCCGCGGCGGCGTAGCCGCCCGCCCCGAGGACGAGCGTCACGACGACCGCACCCGCGACCCGCGCTGCCGTCCCCATGCCACCTCCTGGTCCCGCGGGTGCCGTGCGCGCCGCGGCTGCAGCGCTCGCGCTGCCGGTGGGCCACACTAGTCACAGCACGCCGCCGGTCCGGGCGGCCACACCCGAGGGAGCGCCCGTGGAGTTCGACGTCACCATCGAGATCCCGAAGGGGCAGCGCAACAAGTACGAGGTCGACCACGAGACGGGTCGCATCCGGCTCGACCGGATGCTCTTCACCTCGACGCGCTACCCCGACGACTACGGGTTCATCGAGGGCACGCTCGGCGAGGACGGCGACCCCCTGGACGCCCTGGTCCTGCTCGAGGAGCCGACCTTCCCCGGCTGCCTCATCCGGTGCCGCGCGCTGGGCATGTTCCGCATGCGCGACGAGGCGGGCGGCGACGACAAGGTGCTGTGCGTGCCGATGGGTGACCAGCGTGCGTCGTGGCGCCAGGACATCGACGACGTGAGCGAGTTCCACCGCCTCGAGATCCAGCACTTCTTCGAGGTCTACAAGGACCTCGAGCCCGGCAAGTCCGTCGAGGGCGCGCACTGGGTCGACAAGGCCGCGGCCGAGGCGGAGATCCAGAACTCGATCCAGCGCGCGATCGACACGGGCTACTACGAGAAGCACGGCAAGCACTGACCCGACGGGGCGCCCCGAGCGCCCGCCGACGACGAGGGCGCCCGGACCGCGGGGCGGGGGGCCCCCGGCGGGGGCGGGGGGGGTGCGCGGTGCTGGGGCCGCCGCCCCGCGGGGCGCGGCCGCCCGCGGCCGGCGGCCCCCGGCGGGCTCAGCTCACTTGACGACGACCGCGAGGATGTCGCGCGCCGAGAGGATGAGGTACTCCTCGCCGGAGTACTTGACCTCGGTGCCGCCGTACTTGCTGTAGATGACCGTGTCGCCGACAGCGACGTCCAGCGGGACGCGCTGGCCGTTGTCGTCGACCCGGCCCGGGCCCACCGCGAGGACCTCGCCCTCCTGGGGCTTTTCCTTCGCGGTGTCCGGGATGACCAGACCGGAGGCCGTCGTCTGCTCCGCCTCGAGCGTGCGGACGACGACGCGGTCCTCGAGCGGCTTGATGGAGACCGACACAGCGGACCTCCCCTTCGCATTCGTGGGAACGGATCGTGTTCATGGCCGCGGGACCTGCGGGCTGCCCGTCGTCGCGGGTGCCGGCCAACCCCTCGGGTCCCGGTGCGGCTGGCACCCTCCGAGGAGGAGTGCCACCGTGAAATCTATGCGTGTCGTTAGCACTCGGTCAACACGAGTGCCAACGGCCCGGCGCCCCGGCGCACCCGGCACGCGCGTCGGGGGCCGCGCCCGCCGACCGCCGACCGGCCTCCGTGGAAGGATCGCCGTCGTGGACGAACGCGCGCTCTCCCTGCTGCTCAGCCCTGACGGGTGGGCGCTCCTCGGCGCGCTGCCGCCCTACGACGAGCGCCTCGCGATGGTCCTCTCGGACCGCCTGCGCAAGGAGGGCGTCGAGCCGGACCTCGTCGCGGCGGCGCTCACCCAGTCGCGCCTGCGGGCGAAGGGCCGCGAGAAGTTCGGCGACTTCGCGGACGGCATGCTCTTCACACCCGCGGGCCTGGAGCAGGCGACCCGCCTCACGGTCGGCGCGCGGCACGCGCACCGGTACACCGCGGCCGGCTGCACGCGCGTCGCGGACCTCACGTGCGGCATCGGCGGCGACGCCATGGCCCTCGCGGCCCTCGGGCTCTCGGTGGTCGCGGCCGAGGTCGACGAGCTCACCGCAGCCGTCGCGACCGTCAACCTCCGCCACTTCCCCGAGACCGTCGTCCGGCACGTCGACGGCCTGACGCTCGACGTCGCCCGCGACGGCACGGAGGGGATCGACGGCGTCTTCGCGGACCCCGCCCGCCGCACCGCCGCCGGGCGACGGCGCCACGACCCGGCCGCCTACACCCCGCCGCTCGACGACGTCCTCGAGGTGCGGCGCCGCAACCCGGCCCTGGGCGTCAAGGTCGGGCCCGCCATCCCCCACACCGCCGTGCCGGACGACGCCGAGGCCCAGTGGGTCTCCGTCGACGGCGACGTCGTCGAGGCGGGGCTGTGGTTCGGCCCGCTGGCGACCGACGGGCCGGGGCGCACGGCGCTCGTGCTGCGCGGCGAGACGGCGGCGACGCTGCGCACGCCCGACGACGGCGTGCCCACCGCCGACGCCGGGCCGCCCGGTGCCTACCTCTACGAGCCGGACGGCGCGGTGATCCGCGCGGGCCTCGTGTCGCTCGTGGCCGAGCGCGTGCACGGCCGGTTGCTCGACCCCACCATTGCCTACGTGACCTCCGACCACCTCGCGCCGGGCGCCGAGCGCCCCACCGGCACCTCGTCCGCCGACGACGTCGACGTGCGGGCCCTGAGCACCGCCTACCGCGTGCTCGACGTCATGCCCTTCGGCCTCAAGCGCCTGCGCACCGCGCTGCGCGAGCGCGGTGTCGGCCGCGTGACGATCAAGAAGCGCGGGACCGCCGTCGTGCCCGAGCAGCTGCGCAAGCAGCTCGACCTGCGCGGCGACGCGGAGGCGACCGTGGTGCTGACGCGCGTCGGCGGGACGCAGCAGGTGCTCCTGGTGGAGCCCGTCTGATGCGGATCCCGTTCGCGACCTCCGAGCGCTCGACGCTCGGCGTGGAGTGGGAGCTCGCGCTCGTCGACAGCGACTCGGGCGACCTGCGGCAGGTCGCCCAGACGGTGCTCGACGCGGTCGCGCCGCCGGGTGGCGGCGAGCACCCCACGATCCGCCAGGAGCTGCTGCTCAACACGGTCGAGATCGCGACGCGCGTGTGCCGCACGGTCGCCGAGGCGGGGCGCGACCTCCAGGCGAGCATCGACGAGATCCGCGCGGTCACCGACCCGCTGCGGGTCGAGCTCATGTGCGCGGGCACGCACCCGTTCGCGCGCTGGGCCCAGCAGAAGGTCACGGACAAGGAGCGGTACGCCACGCTCATCGACCGCACCCAGTGGTGGGGCCGGCAGATGCTCATCTACGGCGTCCACGTGCACGTCGGCATCGAGGACCGCGAGAAGGTCCTGCCGATCCTGCGTGCGGTGCTCACGTACTTCCCGCACCTGCAGTCGCTGTCGGCGTCGTCGCCGTTCTGGGGCGGCAAGGACACGGGCTACGCGTCCAACCGCGCGTTGATGTTCCAGCAGCTGCCCACCGCCGGGCTGCCGTTCCAGTTCGACCGCTGGGAGCAGCTCGAGGCGTACACCGCCGACATGATGCACACGGGCGTCATCGACCAGTTCGACGAGATCCGCTGGGACATCCGCCCGTCCCCGCGGTTCGGCACGCTCGAGGTGCGCATCTGCGACGGCGCCTCGAACCTCGAGGAGGTCCTCGCCTTCACGGCCGTGACGCACTGCCTCGTGGAGCACTTCTCGACGATGCTCGACGAGGGGCGCGAGCTGCCGTCGCTGCCGCCGTGGTTCGCGCAGGAGAACAAGTGGCGCTCGGCGCGCTACGGCATGGACGCGATCATCATCCTCGACCGGGCCGGCGAGGAGGAGCTCGTCACCGACGCGGTCTCGAAGCTGCTTGTCGACCTCGAGCCCGTGGCCGAGCGCCTGGGCTGCAGCGCCGAGCTCGACGGCGTCCGGACGATCCTGCGCCGGGGCGCGGGCTACCAGCGCCAGCGCGCGGTCGCGCGGCGCCACGGCGGCGAGCTCGACGCGGTCGTCGCGTCCCTGGTCCAGGAGATGCGCGCGGGCAAGCCCCTCTGACCCCCTCCGCCGGGCGCTGCCGGGCAGGGGCCCATGCTGGTGTCGGGCAGGTAGTTGGCATTGCCAGATAGTAGGTATAGCCTTAGCGCATGACCGACGTCGCGCGTGACCCGCAGCTCCTCAAGGGGGTGCTGCCGATGCTCGTGCTCCTGCTCCTCACCGAGCGCGAGTCCTACGGGTACGAGCTCGTCACGCGCCTGCAGGCCGACGGCCTCACCGACATCGCCACGGGGACCGTCTACCCCGTGCTCACGCGTCTCGAGCGCGAGGGCCTCGTGACCTCGCAGCTCGTGGCGTCCTCGTCCGGACCCGCGCGCAAGTACTACCGCCCGACGCCGGCCGGGGCGGCCCAGCTCGCCGACGCCGTCCGCGGCTGGTCGCACCTCACCGCGACGGTCCGGACCGTCCTCGACCGCACCACCGCCGACCCCACGACCGTCTCCCGAGAGCAGGAGCAGCCATGAGCGACCCGACCGCCCCCGCCACCCCGACGAGCCGCGCGACGACGCCGGACCGCCCCGTGCGGCCCACGGCCGTCGACGTCCTGCGGCGCGAGTGGTACCTCCTGCGCCTCTCGTGGCACATGCAGGACCACCCGGGCCGCGAGGAGAAGCGCATCCGGCGCGAGCTGCGGGCAGCGCTCACCCTCGCGGCGGCCGACGTCGGCATGGCGCAGGCCGTGCGCGACCTCGGCCACCCGATGGTGCTCGCCGAGAGCTACCGCGCGGACCTCGGCCGGCCGCTGCCCCGCTGGACGGCGGGCGCGGTGAGCGCCACCCTGGCCGCCGCCTTCCTGCTCTACCTCGCGGGCGCCTACGCCGTCGGGACCCTCGACACGCTCGAGGCCCTCGGCGGCGGGACGCTCACGCGGTACCCGCTGGGCGGCGAGACGACGTTCACCGTCGCCGACGACGCGTTCTCGGTGGAGTCGACGCTCGGCGCCCCGGGCGTGCTGCTCGTGCTCGCGGTGGGCCTCGTCGCGTTCGTCCTCGGCTCGCGCCTGTGGCGCGTCCTGCCCTGACGCCGGGCCGGGGCCGCGGGGACGTCAGTCGAGGCAGAACTCGTTGCCCTCGACGTCCTGCATGACGAGGCAGGACTCGTTCTCCTCGTCCGCGAGCATGAGCCGCACGCGGGAGCCGCCGAGCGCCTCGAGACGCGCGCACTCCGCCGCCAGGACGGCCAGGCGCTCCTCGCCCACGAGCCCCGGGCCGACGCGGACGTCGAGGTGCACGCGGTTCTTCACGACCTTGCCCTCGGGGACGCGCTGGAAGTAGAGCCGCGGCCCCGCGCCCGTCGGGTCCACGCACGCCGCCCAGCCGGGCGTCCGGCCGGTGGCGACCTCGGCCGCGAGGTCGTCCTCGCCGTACGGGACCTGGTCGTACCCGAGCACCGCGGCCCAGAACCGCGCCACGCGCGCCGGCTCGGCGCAGTCGAACGTCACCTGGACCTGCCGCACCGCAGCCGCCGTCGTCGCCATCCGGCCAGCGTAGGAGAGGACGACGTCAGACGGTGACGTCAGACGGTGACCTGGGTGAGCGGCATCGAGGAGTCGACCGGCAGGTCGAGCGACGACGGCGCGACACCCGCCCGGAGCACCGCGGCGCCGAGCGCGGCGATCATCGCGCCGTTGTCGGTGCAGTAGCGGATCGGCGGGATGCGCAGGGTGATGCCGGCCTCGGCGCAGCGCTCGGCAGCCAGCTCGCGGAGCTGCGAGTTCGCGGAGAAGCCGCCCCCGATGACGAGCGTGTCGACCCCGTGCCGGTGGCACGCGGCGATGGTCTTGGCGGTGAGGACGTCGGCGACGGCGGCCGCGAACGAGGCGGCGACGTCGTTCAGGGGGATCTCCTCGCCCGCGTCCTGGCGCGCCTCGACCCAGCGGGCGACGGCCGTCTTGAGGCCCGAGAACGAGAAGTCGTCGGCATGCCGCGCCTGGTCCTTGGCCGCCGTGAGCCCGCGCGGGAAGCGGATCGCCGTCGGGTCGCCCTCGCGCGCGAGGCGGTCGATGTGGGGGCCGCCCGGGTAGGGCAGCCCGAGCAGCCGGCCGACCTTGTCGAACGCCTCGCCCGCGGCGTCGTCGAGCGTGTGCCCGAGCTCGGTGACGTCGGTCGCGACGTCGTCGACCAGCAGCAGCGAGGAGTGGCCGCCCGACACGACGAGGGCCATGACGCGGTCGGGGAAGCGCCCGTGCACGAGCTCGTCGACCGCCGCGTGGCCGATGACGTGGTTGACGCCGTAGAGCGGCACGCCGAGACCGACCGCGAGCGCCTTGGCCGCGGCCGCGCCCACGGTGAGGGGGCCGACGAGCCCGGGCCCGGCGGTCACGGCGATCGCGTCGACCTGGCCGAGGTCGACGTCGGCGCGCTCGAGCGCGGTGCCGAGCGTCGGCACCATCGCCTCGAGGTGGGCCCGCGAGGCGATCTCCGGGATGATCCCGCCGAACCGCGCGTGCTCGTCCATCGAGCTCGCGACGACGTCGGTGAGCAGCTCGCTGCCCTCGTCGCCCACGCGGACCAGGGCGACGCCCGTCTCGTCGCACGAGGTCTCGATGCCGAGGACGAGCGCGTCAGCCATGGGGACCAGGGTAGGTGGCCGCGGGGGCCGTCGCCGACGGCGGGGCGGGCTCCGCCGGGCCGAGCGTGAGGCCCATCGTGAAGGCGTCGACGTCCTCCGGCTGGTAGTAGCGCCGCCGCCGGCCGAGGACCTCGAAGCCCGCGCCGCGGTAGAGCGCGATGGCCGGGTCGTTGTCGACGCGCACCTCGAGCAGGAGCGCGTCGGCGCCGAGGAGGCCCGCGCGGGCGACGAGCGCGTCGAGCAGGAGCGCGCCGAGACCGCGGCGCTGGGCCGCGCGGGCCACGCCGAGCGTCATGACCGTCGCGGTGTCGCCGTCGAACCACAGCCCGGCGTACGCGACGAGCGTCGTCGGCCCGGACCCGTCCGCGGGCGCGTCGTCGACCCCGACGTACCAGCGGGCGGGGCCCGCGAGCTCCTCGGCGAGCATCGGGGCGCTCCACGCACCGGCGCCGAAGAGCTCGCGCTCGAGCTCGACGAGGCGCGGGACGTCGTCCGTCGTCAGCGGCCGGACGGCGGCCGCGGCCCGCGCGGTCATCCGGTCGCGCGCTTGCGCGCGGACGCGGGCACGACGTCGGGCCGGCGCAGGTAGAGCGGCTCCGTCGGCAGGGTCTCGCCGCGCGCGAGGCGGGCGAGCGCGAGGCGCGCGAGCACCGCGGCGTCGACGCCCGCGACGTCGGCGGTGGCGGGCGCGCCGAGGCGGTCGGCGTGGACGGCGAGGCCGGGCCCCACGACGACGGCGTCGCCGAGGGTGCCCGCGAGGTCCTCGGGGTGGAGCACGGCGGGGCCGTCGACGGTCTCGACGTCGTCGGGCTCGCGCGACGACGCCCCGGCGCCCGCCGCGGGCACGGCGCGGTAGCGCGCGGTGTACACCTCGCGGCGCCGCGCGTCGGTCACGACGACGACCTCGGCGTCGGCCGGGACGCCGGCCGCGTAGGCCTGGACCGCGAGCGCGTCCAGCGAGCACACGCCGTGCGCCGGGACGCCCAGCGCGAACGCCAGCGAGCGCGCGGTGACGAGGCCCGCGCGCAGCCCGGTGAAGGGCGCCGGTCCGGTCCCGGCGACGACACCCGTGAGCTCGCGGCGGTCGACGCCCGCGTCCGCGAGCGCGGCCACCACGAGCGGGGCGAGCAGCTCGGCGTGGCGGCGCTGCTCGGCCGCGCGGTGCTCGGCGAGGGGCCGGCCGTCGTCGGCGACGACGGCGACCGCGATGTCGGCGGAGGTGTCCAGGGCGAGGAGGGGCACGGGCCCATCCTCCCAGGCGCGGGGGCGCGCGGTGACCCGTCAGCCGGGGAGCGCGACCCCGGCCCAGCGCGGGCCGACCGCACGCAGCGTGATGGTGCGCTCGCCCGCCTCCGGGTCGCCGTCCGCGGCGTCCGCGGCGTCCGCGGCATCCGTGCCGGCCGCGCCGGCCGTGCCGGACGCGCCGTCTCCGGCGCCCGCACCGTGCGGACGCTCGAGCACGATCTCGAGGCGGTCCTCCGACAGCACCTCGGCGAGACCCTCGCCCCACTCGACGACCGTGACGGACTCGTCCAGCCCGGCGTCGAGGTCGAGCGCGTCGAGCTCCTCGAGCGAGCCGAGCCGGTACGCGTCGACGTGCACGAGCGCCGGGCCGCCGACCAGCGACGGGTGGACGCGCGCGATGATGAACGTGGGCGAGGCGACCTGCCCGCGCACCCCGAGGCCGGCCCCGATCCCCTGCGTGAGCGTCGTCTTGCCCGCGCCCAGCGGGCCCGTGAGCACCACGAGGTCGCCCGCACGCAGCACGCGTGCGAGGTCCTGGCCGAACGCGCGCGTCGCCTCCGCGTCCGCGAGCCTGATCTGCGTCGTCGTCACCGCGCGCCCTCCTGCGTCGTCGTCGTCCCCGTGTGGATGCGCGGCACGCGCGCGCCCAGGCGCGTGACGATCTCGTAGGAGATCGTGCCCGCCGCGACGGCCCAGTCCTCCGCGGTCGGCTCGCCGTCGGCGCCCGGGCCGAAGAGGACGACCGTGTCCCCCGCGACCTCGGTGGCGTCCGGCCCGAGGTCGAGCACGAACTGGTCCATGCACACCCGGCCCGCGATCCCCAGCCGGCGCGCGCCGACCTGCACCGGCCCGCCCCACCGGTCCGCGGATCCGGACGCGTGGCGCGGCACGCCGTCGGCGTAGCCGAGCGGCACGACGCCGAGCACCGTCTCCGTGGGCGTGACGTAGGCGTGCGCGTAGGAGACGCCGTGGCCCGCCGGGACGAGCTTGGCGAGCACGAGCTCGGCCTCGACCCGCATCGCGGGCGTGAGGCCGTAGTCGGCCGGGCCACCCAGGTGCGGCACGGGCGAGAGCCCGAACACGGCGAGCCCGGGCCGCACGAGGTCGTAGTGCATCGCCGGGTTGGTGAGCGTCGCCGCGGAGTTGGCCAGGTGGCGCACCTCGAGCCGCGCGCCGCGGCGCTCGGCGAGGGCGACCGCGTCGTCGAACACCGCGGCCTGCGCGAGGACGGTCGGGTGGTCCGGCGCGTCGGCCCACGCGAGGTGCGACCACAGCCCCACGACGTCGACCAGCCCCTCCGCCTGCGCCGCGAGCGCGGCGTCGAGCAGGGACTCGAGCTCGCGCGGCATGACGCCGCCGCGCCCGAGGCCCGTGTCGACCTTGACGTGCACGCGCGCCGTGACGCCGGTCGCCCGCGCGGCGTCGAGCACCTCGAGCAGCGCCCACCCGGCCGAGACGGACAGGTCGACGCGCGCGGTCAGGGCGCGGTCGAGCGGTGCGCCGGGCGCGTACAGCCACGCGAGCACGGGCGCGTCGACGCCCGCGTCGCGCAGCGCGAAGGCCTCCTCGAGCTGCGCGACGCCCAGCCACGTCGCGCCGCCCTCGAGCGCGGCCCGCGCCGACGGGACGAGACCGTGCCCGTAGGCGTCGGCCTTGACGACGGCGAGGACCTCCGCGGACCGCGCGGTGGCGCGCAGCGCGGCGACGTTGGCGCGCACCGCCGCGAGGTCGACGACGGCGCGGGCGGGGAAGGCGGTCATGCTCGGGCTGCTCGGTACGGTCGGGCTGCTCGGTACGGACGGCACGGCGCCAGTCTGGCACCCGACAGGGCCGGCGACGGTCAGGGGTGGACGACGACGTCGGCGCGCGCCCGTCCCGCCGCGACGAGCCGCGCGTTGCGCTCGTCGGGCCCGAGCACCCAGGCGCGTGCGGCGTCGGGCGCCTTGCCGAACGCCACGTGCCGCGCCACGAGGCGCTCGACCCGGACGGCGTCGTCCACCTCGACGAACCACGTCTCGTCGAGCAGGTCGGCGACCGCGCCCCAGTCGCCGTCGTCGTGCAGCAGGTAGTTGCCCTCGACGACGACGAGCGGCACGCCGGGCGGCACGGCGATCGCGCCCGCGACCGGCTCCTCGAGCGCGCGGTCGAACGCGGGCGCCCAGACCGTCCCCGCCTCGGTCCGCAGCCGCCGCAGCAGGGCGACGAAGCCGGCGGCGTCGAACGTGTCGGGCGCACCCTTGCGGTCCGCGCGCCCGAGCCGCTCGAGCGCCGCCTGCGCGAGGTGGAAGCCGTCCATCGGCACGAGCACCGCGCGCTCGCCGAGCGCGTCGACCACGGCCGCGGCGAGCGTCGACTTGCCCGCACCGGGCGCACCCGCGAGGCCCAGGAGGCGGCGCGGCCCGGCGGCCAGCGCGCGAGCGCGGGCGAGCAGCGCGGCGTCGGGCACCGGCCGTGCCTCGGCCGCCGGCGTCGCGGCGGGCGCCGCGCCCGGTCCGGCGGCGCTCACCGCAGCAGGTCCGCGACGACGCCCGGCACCGCGGCGGCGACCGCGCTCGCCGTGACCGGCCCGCCCGGGTTGGCCGCGTCGGCGGCGCGCCCGTGGACGAGTGCCGCCGCGGCCGCGAGCGCACTTACGAGCGCCGGGTCGGCCCGGACGTCGTCGGACCGTCCCGCGAGGACCGCCCCGAGGACGCCCGCGAGCACGTCGCCCGCGCCCGCGGTCGCGAGCCACGGCGGCGCGTCCGCCTGCGCGAGCACCCCGCCCGTGCCCACGACGACGGTCACGGCCCCCTTGAGCAGCACGGTCGCCCCCGTCGCCTCGTGCGCCGCGCGCGCCCAGCGCAGCGGCTCGGCCTCGACGTCGGCCCGCTCGAGCGGGGTGCCCGAGCGCGTGAGCAGCCGCGCGAGCTCGCCCGCGTGCGGCGTGAGCACGACGCGCGGGCCCAGCGGCGCGTCCCCCACGACGGCGAGCGCGCCCGCGTCGACGACGGCCGGGAGGTCGTCGTCGGCCGCCTGCCGGAGCGCGGCCCGCACCCGGCGCGCCTGCTCCTCGTCCGCCTCGTCCGCGGAGCCCGTGCCCGGGCCGAGGACCCACGCCTGCACGCGCCCCTGCCCGACGACGACCTCGGGGTGCGCGGCGACCACCGCGCGGCCCACGTCGTCGGGCCCGACGTAGCGGACCATCCCGCACCCCGCGCCCAGCGCGCCCGCGACCGTCAGCACCGCGGCACCGGGGTAGGCCGCCGTCCCCGCCACGACGCCGACGACGCCGCGCGCGTACTTGTGCGCCGCCCGCGCCGGCACGGGCCACAGCCGCGCGACGTCCGGCGCCTCGAGCGCCGACACGGCGGGCCGCGCGCCGCCGTCGGCGAGGCCGGGCGCCAGGCCGAGGTCGACGTGGTCCACGCGGCCCACGAGCAGCCGCGCGGGGGGCAGGAGCAGGCCGGGCTTCACGGCCCCGAACGTCACGGTGCGGTCCGCCGGCAGGACCGGCCCGGGCACCGTGCCGTCGTCCACGCCGATCCCGCTCGGCAGGTCGACCGCGACGACCACGGGCCGTCCGCCCACGGGCCCGTGCAGGTCGTCGGCCGTCGCGAGCAGCTCGGCGAGGAGCCCGGCGACCCGCGCGGCGGGCTCGCGCAGGGGCCCGGACGCACCGATGCCGACGAGCCCGTCCAGCACGACGTCGGCCGCGAACGCCTCGGCGAGCGCGTCGCCGAGCCACACGCGCTCGCCCGGCGCGCCCGCCTCGACCGCGACGACCCGCCCCCGCGCCGCGACGAGCGCGGCGAGCCCGCCCTCGTGCACCCGGGCCGCCGTCGTGACGGCGCAGACCCGGACGCCGTGCCGCGCGAGGAGCGCGAGCGCGTGGAGGGCGTCCCCGCCGTTGCTGCCGGGCCCGACGAGCGCGACCACGCTCGCCCCCGCGACGCGTCCCCGCGCGTGGCGCAGCTCGCTGCGCACTGCCGCGGCGAGCGCCGTCGCCGCGTGGTGCATGAGCCCGCCCGCGAAGCCCCGCTCGCGCGCGAGGAGCGGCTCCTCCGCCGCCCTGACGTCCGCGGCGTCGTACGCGTCGATCATGCTGCCGTCCTCCTCGCGCGCCCGTGCGTAGACTCGTCGCGCGCCCGGCACCAGCGCCGGCCCGCGGGCCCCGCGCACCCGGCCCGTGGGGGCCGGCCGCCGCCCGGCGCGGCGGGCGCCGCCGCACGGATCGGGGACGAGGTGAGGACCATGGCCACCAGCATGGACCGGACCGCCCGTCTCGTCGCCGAGGCCGGCCGGCGGATCCTCGTGCTCGACGGCGCGTGGGGCACCATGCTGCAGCGCGCGGAGCTCACCGAGGACGACTTCCGGTTCGAGGGTGCCGCGGAGGGCCGCAGCTACGCGGGCGACTTCGACCTGCTCCAGCTGACCCGCCCGGACGTCATCACCTCGATCCACCGCGCGTACCTCGACGCGGGCGCGGACATCACGAGCACCAACACGTTCAACGCGACGTCCATCTCCCAGGCCGACTACGGCGCCGAGCACCTGGTCACCGCGATGAACGAGGCGGCGGCCCGCCTCGCGCGCGCCGCCGCGGACGAGGCCGAGGCGCGCGACGGGCGTCCCCGCTGGGTCGCGGGCGCCGTCGGGCCGACCAACCGCACCGCGTCGCTGTCGCCCGACGTCGAGCGCCCGGGCTTCCGCAACGTGACCTTCGAGGACCTCGCGACCGCGTACGAGGAGCAGGTCGTCGCGCTCGTCCGGGGCGGCGCGGACCTCCTGCTCGTCGAGACCGTGTTCGACACCCTCAACGCCAAGGCCGCGCTGTTCGCCATCGAGGAGGCCTTCGCGGCCACGGGCGTGCGGCTGCCCGTGATGCTCTCGGGCACCATCACCGACCAGAGCGGGCGCACGCTCTCGGGCCAGACGCCCGAGGCCTTCGCGATCAGCACCGAGCACGCGGACCTCTTCTCGATCGGGCTCAACTGCGCGCTCGGCCCCGAGCCGCTGCACCCCTACCTGCGCGAGCTCGGCGAGGCGAGCACGGCGCTCGTCTCGACGCACCCGAACGCGGGGTTGCCGAACGCGTTCGGCGAGTACGAGGAGACGCCCGAGCAGATGGCCGAGGTCCTCGGCCGCTTCGCGCGCGAGGGCCTGCTCAACGTGGTGGGCGGCTGCTGCGGGACGACGCCCGAGCACATCCGGGCCTTCGCGGACGCGGTCGAGGGCGTGCCGCCGCGCGTCCCGCCCGCGCCGTCGCCGCACCTGCGCCTCTCGGGCCTCGAGCCGTTCGTGCTCACGCCCGAGACCAACTTCGTCAACGTCGGCGAGCGCACCAACATCACGGGGTCGCCGCGCTTCCAGAAGGCCGTTCTCGCGGGCGACGACGCCGCGATGGTCGCGATCGCCTCGCAGCAGGTCGCGGGCGGCGCCCAGCTGGTCGACGTCAACGTCGACGACGGCATGCTCGACGGCCCCGAGACGATGACGCGCTTCCTCAACCTGCTCGCCGTCGAGCCGGACATCGCGCGCGTGCCGGTGATGATCGACTCCTCGGACTGGACCGTGCTCGAGGCCGGCCTCCGCCGCATCCAGGGCAAGGGGGTGGTCAACTCCCTCTCGCTCAAGGACGGCGAGGAGGTCTTCCTCGAGCGCGCCCGCCGGGTGCGGCGCTACGGCGCGGCCGTCGTCGTCATGGCGTTCGACGAGCAGGGCCAGGCCGACACGCTCGAGCGGCGCACCGAGATCTGCGCGCGCGCCTACCGCCTGCTCACGCGCGACGCCGGCTTCGCCCCGCAGGACGTCGTCTTCGACCCGAACGTGCTCACCGTCGCCACCGGCATGGCCGAGCACGACGCCTACGCGCGCGACTTCATCGAGGCCGTGCGGTGGATCAAGCAGCACCTGCCCGGTGCCCTGACCAGCGGCGGCATCAGCAACGTGTCGTTCTCGTTCCGCGGCAACAACCACGTGCGCGAGGCCATGCACGCCGTGTTCCTGTCGCACGCGATCGCCGCGGGGCTCGACATGGGCATCGTCAACGCGGGCATGCTCACGGTCGAGACGGAGATCGACCCCGTGCTGCGCGAGGCCGTCGAGGACGTCGTCCTGGCCCGCCGCCCCGACGCCACCGAGCGCCTCCTCGCCCTCGCGGACACCTACAAGGAGGTCCGCAAGGACGCCCGCGAGCAGCAGGCGTGGCGCGAGCTGCCCGTCGCCGAGCGGCTCTCGCACGCCCTCATCAACGGCATCGTCGAGCACGTCGTCGAGGACGCCGAGGAGGCCTACCGCGAGCTGGGCTCGCCCCTGCAGGTCATCGAGGGCCCGCTCATGGCGGGCATGGACGTCGTCGGCGACCTGTTCGGCGCCGGGAAGATGTTCCTCCCGCAGGTCGTGAAGTCGGCGCGCGTCATGAAGGCCGCGGTCGCGCACCTCACGCCCTACCTCGAGGCCGAGAAGGCCGCGCGCGAGGCGGCCGGCGAGATCGAGGGACGCGGCAAGGGCACGGTCGTCATGGCGACGGTCAAGGGCGACGTCCACGACATCGGCAAGAACATCGTGGGCGTCGTGCTCGCGTGCAACGGCTACACCGTGCACGACCTGGGCGTCATGGTCCCGGCCGAGAAGATCCTCGCGGCCGCCGCGGAGCTCGACGCGGACGTCATCGGCGCGTCCGGGCTCATCACGCCGAGCCTGCACGAGATGGTCGCGCTCGCGGCCGAGATGAGCCGGCGGGGCCTCACGACGCCGCTGATGATCGGCGGCGCGACGACGAGCCGCGCGCACACCGCCGTGAAGATCGACCCGGCCTATCCGCGGACCGTCGTGCACGTCGCGGACGCGTCGCGCGCCGTCGGCGTGGTCGCCGACCTGCTCGCACGACCCGACGAGATCGCCGCCCGGGTCGCCGCCGAGTACGAGCAGCTGCGCGGGCGCCACCGGGAGAAGGACCACGCGATCGTCCCGCTCGAGGAGGCGCGGCGCCGCGCGACGCGGCTCGCCCCGCCGACGCCGCCCGCGCCGCGCGAGCCCGGCCGGCACGTCGTCCGGCCGGCGATCGCGGACCTCGTCGAGGTGATCGACTGGACGCCCCTGTTCACGAGCTGGGAGCTGCGCGGCAGCTACCCGAAGATCCTCGACGACCCGCGCCAGGGCGAGCAGGCGCGCTCGCTCTACGCCGACGCCCGGGCGCTGCTCGAGCGCGTCGTCGCCGAGGACCTGCTGCGCGCCGAGGGCGTCGTCGGGCTGTGGCCGGCGCGCCGGGTGGGCGACGACATCGAGGTGCACGACGTCCGGCCGCCCGCCGGGCCGGCCGAGCCGCGGGCCGTCCTGCACACCCTGCGCCAGCAGCGCGAGCGCGCGGGCGACCTCACGGCGCTCGCCGACTTCGTCGCGCCCGCCGGGGACCACGTCGGCGGGTTCGCGGTCGCGATCCACGGCGCCGAGGGGCTCGCGGCGGGGTACGAGGCGGCCGGCGACGACTACACCGCGATCCTCGTCAAGGCCGTGGCCGACCGGCTCGCCGAGGCGTTCGCCGAGTGGCTGCACCGCGAGGTCCGCACGCGCCTGTGGGGCTACGCGCCCGACGAGGCGCTGGACGTCGCCGACCTCGTCAAGGAGCGCTACCCGGGCATCCGGCCGGCGCCGGGCTACCCCGCGCAGCCCGACCACACGGAGAAGGCGACGCTCTTCGACCTGCTCGACGCGGCGGAGGTCGGCCTCGAGCTGACGTCGTCGTTCGCTATGACGCCGCCGTCCGCGGTCTCGGGGCTGTACCTCGGCCACCCCGACGCGAGGTACTTCGCGCTCGGGCGGATCGGCAGGGACCAGGTCGTCGACTACGCCGCGCGCAAGGGCTGGACCCTCGAGGAGGCCGAGCGCTGGCTCGCGCCGAACCTCGGCTACGACCCCGCCTGACGTCGTCCCGGGACCGGACGGCCCCGACGGGCGCCCCGGGTCGAATCGTTTAGGTTGGGCCCATGCGATTCGGACTCTTCATCCCCCAGGGCTGGCGCTTCGACCTCACCGGCATCGCGCCGGCCGACCAGTGGGGCGTGATGCGGGACCTCGTCCAGCACGCCGACGCCGGCACCGCCTGGGAGTCGGTCTGGGTCTACGACCACTTCCACACGACGCCGGAGCCGAGCGAGGAGGCCACGCACGAGGCCTGGACCCTCATGGCGGCGTTCGCGGCGGCGTCCTCGCGCGTGCGCCTGGGCCAGATGTGCACGTGCATGGCGTACCGCAACCCCGCGTACCTGGCCAAGGTCGCGGCCACCGTCGACGTCGTCTCGGGCGGCCGCGTCGAGATGGGCATCGGCGCGGGCTGGTACGAGCACGAGTGGCGCGCCTACGGCTACGGCTTCCCGCGCGCGGGCGAGCGCATCGCGATGCTCGACGAGGGCGTGCAGATCATGAAGCAGGCGTGGGAGACCGGCGAGGCGACCCTCGACGGGAAGCACTACCAGGTCGACGGCGCGCGGGTGTACCCGCAGCCGCTCCAGGCGGGCGGCATCCCGCTGTGGATCGCCGGCGGCGGCGAGCGCAAGACGCTGCGCATCGCGGCCCGGTACGCGCGGTACACGAACTTCGACGGCACGCCCGAGGGCTTCGCGCACAAGTCGGCGGTCCTCGAGGAGCACTGCCGCGAGGTCGGCACCGACTTCGGCGCGATCACACGCTCGGCCAACTACAACGTGGTCATCGGCCGCACGCAGGCCGACGTCGACGCGAGGCTCGACCGGCTCGAGGAGCACTACCGCGCCGCGCTGAGCCCCGAGAAGGCCGCCGAGTCCGACCGCTCGTTCCGCTCCGGGCCGCTCGTCGGCACGCCCGAGCAGGTCGTCGACCGCCTGCGCGAGCTCCAGGGCCTCGGCATGACGTACGCGATCACGTACTTCGCCGAGGCGGCGTACGACCGCTCGGGCATCGAGCTGTTCGAGTCCGAGGTCATCCCGGCCCTGGAGGCCTGAGCCCCCGGGGAGCCCTGTGCCGCCCGCGGAGCCCCGTGCCCGTTCCGCGGAGCCCCACGCCAACCGCGGAGCGCCGTGCCAACCGCGGAGCCCCGTGCCACCCGCGGAGCCCCGTGCCGGCCGGTGGAGCCGGGTGCCACGAGTGTGGAGCGGCGTGCCAAGACACGCCGGCGCGTCCCGGCACGGCGCTCCGCGGTCAGGGCGGGGCCGGCCACGGTCGCCCGGCGCCGTCGCCGCGCGGCCCGATAGGTGGAGCCCTGTGCCCCACCGCGGAGCCCGGTGCCCGTTCGCGGAGCCCCGTGCCCACCGAGGAGCCCCGTGCCACGACCGCGGAGCCTTGTGCCGGGACACTCCGGTGCGTTTCGGCACGGCGCTCCGCCCCGGGCGGACGGGGCCTCGTGGCGCGCCCGGTGCGAGGGTGTGCCGGCCCCGTTCGGCGGAGGTTACGCCGGGTCGCGCTCCGCGATCGCGACGGCCGACGCGATGCCCGCGTCGTGCGAGAGCGACAGGTGGAAGCGATCGATCCCGAGCTCCGTCGCGCGCGCCTGGACCGTGCCGGTGATCTCGACCTCGGGCGGACCGCCGAGCACCCGCCGGACCGTCGCGTCCTGCCAGCTCATGTTCCCGGGCGCGCCGAGCGCCTTCGCGATGGCCTCCTTGGCCGCGAACCGGGCCGCGAGCGACGACGCCGGCAGGTCGCGCTCGTCGGGCGTGAAGAGCTTCTCGCGCAGGCCGGGGGCGCGGTCGAGCGTCGCCATGAAGCGGGCGACGTCCACGACGTCGATCCCGACGCCGACGATCACGCCGGACGCCCCGGCTGCCCCCCGGTCACGCGCGCCGGCTCACTCGACCGTGACGGACTTCGCCAGGTTGCGCGGCTGGTCCACGTCGAGGCCCTTCGCCGTCGCGAGCTCGCACGCGAAGATCTGCAGCGGGACCACCGAGACCAGCGGCGCGAGCAGCACGGGCGTGCGCGGGACGTAGAACACCTCGTCCGCGAAGGGGAGCACGTCGGTGTCGCCCTCCTCGGCGATGACGAGGGTCCGGGCCCCGCGCGCGCGGATCTCCTGGATGTTGGAGATCACCTTGCTGTGCAGCGAGTCCCGGCCGCGCGGCGACGGCACGACGATGAAGACCGGCTGCCCGTCCTCGATGAGCGCGATGGGGCCGTGCTTGAGCTCGCCCGCCGCGAAGCCCTCGGCGTGGATGTACGCGAGCTCCTTGAGCTTGAGCGCGCCCTCCATCGCGACCGGGTAGCCGACGTGCCGCCCGAGGAACAGGACCGACGTCGCGTCCGCCATGGACCGCGCGACCTCGCGGACGTGGCCCGAGGCGTCGATGACCGTCTGGACCTTGTCCGGGATCTCGCGCAGGTCCTGGAGGATCTCGGCGATCTCGTCGGGGAACTTGGTGCCGCGCAGCTGCGCGAGGTAGAGGCCCAGCAGGTACGCCGCGGTGATCTGCGCGAGGAAGGCCTTGGTCGACGCGACCGCGACCTCGGGGCCGGCGTGCGTGTAGAGGACCGCGTCGGACTCGCGCGGGATCGTCGAGCCGTGCGTGTTGACGATCGCGAGCACGGTCGCGCCCTGCTCGCGCGCGTGGCGCACGGCCATGAGCGTGTCCATGGTCTCGCCCGACTGCGACACGGCCACGACGAGCGTCTTGGCGTTGACGACGGGGTCGCGATACCGGAACTCGTGCGCGAGCTCGACCTCGACGGGGATGCGGCACCAGTGCTCGATCGCGTACTTGGCGACCTGCCCCGCGTACGCGGCCGTGCCGCACGCGATGACGATGATCTTGTCGATCTGGCGGAGCACGGCCTCGTCGACCCGGACCTCGTCGAGCACGAGCCGGCCGGCGTCGTCGGTGCGGCCCAGGAGCGTGTCGGCGATCGCGTGGGGCTGGTCGTGGATCTCCTTGTCCATGAAGGAGGCGAAGCCGCCCTTCTCGGCGGCGGCAGCGTCCCAGTCGACCGTGAAGCGTCGCGGCTCGACCGTCGCACCCTCGAAGTCCACGACCGTCACCGCGTCGGGCGTGATCGACACGACCTGGTCCTGGCCCAGCTCCATCGCCTCGCGCGTGTGCGCGATGAACGCGGCGACGTCGGAGCCGAGGAAGTTCTCCCCCTCGCCGAGCCCGACGACGAGCGGCGAGTCGTGCCGCGTGCCGACCACGAGGTCCGGGGTGTCCCGCGCGACCGCGAGGAGCGTGAACGTCCCGTGCAGCCGGCGCGCGATGAGCCGCATCGCCTCCGCGAGGTCGCCCGTCGCGGCGTAGGCGGCGCCGAGCAGGTGCGCGACGACCTCGGTGTCCGTCTCGCTGGTCATCGTGATGCCGTCGGCCGCGAGCTCGGCCCGCAGGCTCGCGAAGTTCTCGACGATGCCGTTGTGGATGACCGCGACCGACCCGTCGGCGGAGACGTGCGGGTGGGCGTTGACGTCGTTGGGCGCGCCGTGCGTCGCCCAGCGCGTGTGGCCGATGCCGGCGGTGGCGGGCGGGAGCGGCCGCTCCTCGAGGAGCCCCTCGAGGTTGACGAGCTTGCCGGCCTTCTTCGCCGTCGCGAGCCCGGCGTCCTGGGTCACCAGGGCCACCCCCGCGGAGTCGTACCCGCGGTACTCGAGGCGCGCGAGCCCACCCATGACGACGTCGAGCGGCCGCCCGTTGGCGTGCTGCGACCCGACGTAACCCACGATTCCGCACATGGGCCCGAGTCTAGGTGCTCGCGCCGCTCGTCCCCGCGCGCCCGCACGGGCAGCGGGACGCGTCGCCCGGCTCGGCGCGCGGGCCGCGGGACGGGCAGAATGCGCGCGTGCCCGGAACCACCATCACGCCGTCGACGCCGTACGTCGAGCTGGACCGCGAGGCCTGGAGCCGCCTCTCCGCGTCGACCCCGCTCCCGCTCACCGACGCGGACGTCACGCGCCTGCGCGGTCTGGGCGACCCGATCGACCTCGCCGAGGTGGACGCCGTCTACCGGCCGATGTCGCGGCTCCTGGCCCTCTACGTCAACGCGACGACGGCGCTGCACGCCGCGTCGACCACGTTCCTGCGCGAGGCCCCGGCGCGCACGCCCTTCGTCATCGGCGTGGCGGGCTCGGTCGCGGTGGGCAAGTCGACGACGGCGCGCGTCCTGCGCGAGCTCATGGCCCGCTGGCCCGAGACGCCGCACGTCGAGCTCGTGACCACCGACGGCTTCCTGCACCCCAACAGCGAGCTCGAGCGCCGCGGCCTCATGGAGCGCAAGGGCTTCCCCGAGTCCTACGACCGGCGCGCGCTGCTGCGGTTCGTCGCGGCCGTCAAGGCGGGCCGGCCCGAGGTCCGCGCACCCGTCTACTCCCACCTGTCCTACGACATCGTCCCGGGCGAGCACGTCGTCGTGCGCCGCCCGGACGTGCTCATCGTCGAGGGCCTCAACGTCCTGCAGCCCGCGCGCGCGACCGCGGCGGGCGGCACGAGCATCGCGGTGAGCGACTTCTTCGACTTCTCGATCTACGTCGACGCGCGGACGAGCGACGTGCGGCAGTGGTACGTCGACCGCTTCCTGCGCCTGCGCCAGACGGCGTTCGCGCGGCCCGAGTCGTTCTTCCACCGCTTCGCGTCGCTCACGGACGAGGAGGCGGTCGCGCGCGCGGAGCAGATCTGGGACTCGATCAACGCGCCGAACCTCGAGCAGAACATCCTGCCGACGCGCGGGCGCGCGACGCTGGTGCTGCGCAAGGGCGCCGACCACTCGGTCGAGCGCGTGCGGCTGCGCAAGCTCTGACCCGCGCGCCCGCGGGCGTGGCCCCGGTGCGGCGTCAGGCGTGCTCGCCCGAGGTCACGGCGACGGCGGCGGGCTCGGCCGGCTGGTCGTCGTCCCCTCCGTCGTCGACGGCGGCACGACGCTCAGGTCGCCCCAGGCGCCGCCGGACGAACCACGAGATGACGGGGTCGATGATGAGGCCGAGCAGCAGGCCGCCGACGACGCCGACGGCGACCGCCACGAGCGTGTGCTCCTTGAGCCACACGCCGGCGCCGATCCCGAGCAGCACGGAGTAGATGGACCAGGTCACCGCGGCGATCGCCGCGAGCGCGGTGAACCGCAGGCGCGAGAAGCCGACCGCCCCGGCCGTCATGTTGACCGCGACGCGGCCGATCGGCACGTAGCGCGCCGCGATGATGAAGGCGGCGCCGCGCTCCGCGAGCGCCTTGTCGGCCCACGTCAGCGCCTGCTGCGCGCGGCGCCCGCGCATGATCCTCAGGTCCCGCACGGGGACGCGTCTGCCGATCGAGTAGGCGATCTGGTCGCCCGTGAACGCCCCCGCCGCCGCGACCGCGCCGAGCACCCAGAAGTTCGGGTGCCCCGAGGCCATCGAGGTCGCCGCGAGCGCGATGACGACCGACTCGCTCGGGATCGGGGGGAAGAAGCCGTCGATCGTCGCGAAGCAGTAGAGGGCGACGAAGACCCACGGTGTCGCCGCCATCGCGACGACCCACTCCTCGAGGCCTTCCAGCACGTCATCAGCTCCTGCGGGTCTGGGTGCGGCGCCTGGGGGGACGCCCGTGGTCAACGGTAGGGCCCGACGCGGCGCGAGGACATGGGGTGATCCCCCCACCGGACCCCGGGGCGACCCTGAGACCGGCCGCCGAGCACGCGCGTCGCACCGAGCATCGCCGACCGCGTCCCGCCGCGCGTCCCCCGAGCGGATGAGGTCGGTGCGCCGGGCGCGGGGACGACGTCCGCCTTCCGGCTGACCCGCGCGGGGCCCCGGCCCCGGCACCGTCCGGTGCGGACGGGCTCAGGCGAGCGGGAAGCCGAGGGCGGCGGCGGCGCGGTCGGGCGTGAGGTCGGCCGACCACCGCAGCGCCTCGGTCGGGGAGACGAGCGACCGCATCTCGGCGACGTCGACGTACAGCCGCCCCGCGAGGTGGTCCGTCTCGTGCTGGACGATGCGCGCGGGCCAGCCGGTGAGCACCTCGTCGACCGGGCGTCCGTGCTCGTCGAGCGCCGTCAGCCGCACCGTGCGCCACCGGGCGACGACGGCCTGCCAGCCGTGCACGCTGAGGCAGCCCTCGTAGAACGAGACCCGCTCGGTGCCGACGGGCTCGTACGCGGGGTTCACCAGCACGCGGAAGGGCACGGGCGTGCGCTCGCGCACCCGCGCGCTGTCAGGGTCGGCCTCCCACTGGTCCTCGACCACGGCGATCGCGACGGGCAGCCCCACCTGGGTCGCAGCGAGCCCCACCCCGGGCGCCGCGTGCATCGTCGTGCGCATCGCCTCGACGAGCCGCGGCAGGAGCGCGCCGTCGAGCTCGCCCGCGTAGGGTGCGGCCACCCCGCGGAGGACCGGGTCCCCGGCCTGGACGATGGGCAGCGGCAGCGGCCCGTCGAGCAGGCGCTGGACCTGCTCGCGCAGGGAGCCGCCGTCGGGCGCCGTCACAGCGCCAGACGCTCCCGCACGACGTCGGCCAGGCGGTGCGCCACGCGGTCGGCGTGGTCCTGCTCGGCGGCCTCGACCATGACCCGGACGACCGGCTCCGTGCCCGACGGGCGCAGGAGCACCCGGCCCGACCGGCCCAGCTCGTCCTCGACCGAGCGGACCGCCGCGAGGACGCCCTCGTCGGAGCCCGCGCGGGTGCGGTCGACGCCGCTGACGTTGACGAGGACCTGCGGCAGGCGCCGCACGGAGGACGCGAGGTCCGCCAGGGTGCGGCCGGTGGCGGCGACGCGTGCCGCGAGGTGGAGCGCGGTGAGCGTCCCGTCCCCCGTCGTCGCGTGCGCGGCCATGATGAGGTGCCCGGACTGCTCGCCGCCCAGCGAGTACCCGCCGCGCCGCATCTCCTCGAGCACGTAGCGGTCGCCGACGCCCGTCTGCACCGTCGTGATGCCCGCCTCGGTCATCGCGAGCTGGAGGCCGAGGTTGCTCATCACCGTGATGACGAGCGTGTCCTGCGCGAGCTCGCCACGCTCCTTCAGCGCGACGGCGAGGATGCCCATGATCTGGTCGCCGTCGACGAGCCGCCCCTCGTGGTCGACGGCGAGGCAGCGGTCCGCGTCGCCGTCGAACGCGACGCCGAGGTCGGCGCCCGCGGCCACGACGGCCGCCTGCAGCTGCTCGGGGTGCGTCGAGCCGCACTTCTCGTTGATGTTGCGCCCGTCGGGCGACGCGTTGATGACGACGACGTCGGCTCCCGCCGCGCGCAGCGCGGCCGGCCCGACCTCGCTCGCGGCGCCGTTGGCGCAGTCGACCGCGATGCGCAGCCCGGCGAGCGACTCCTCGCCGCCCGGGAGGGTCGCGACGAGGTGGTCGACGTACCGCGTGCCCGAGACGCCGTCCATGCTGATCCGGCCGACGGCGGCGCCCGTGGGCCGCTCCCAGTCCTCGCGCATGCGGCGCTCGATCGCGTCCTCGACGTCGTCGGGCAGCTTCTGGCCGCCGCGCGCGAAGAACTTGAT
The DNA here is from genome assembly GCF_016464425.1 of Actinotalea solisilvae. Classification (GTDB taxonomy): domain Bacteria; phylum Actinomycetota; class Actinomycetes; order Actinomycetales; family Cellulomonadaceae; genus Actinotalea; species Actinotalea solisilvae. The sequence continues at coordinate 81,150 of NZ_JADDKQ010000004.1, read as the reverse complement.
CCCGTTGTCGGGCATCGGGTTGTGCGACGCCGAGAGCATGACGCCCAGGTCGACGCCGAGCTCGCCGGTGAGGTGCGCGACGCCGGGCGTCGGCAGCACGCCGACGTTGAGCACGTCGACGCCGGCGCTCGCGAGGCCCGCGGCGACGGCGGCCGAGAGGAACTCGCCCGACGCGCGCGGGTCACGGCCGATCACGGCCCGGGGGCGGTGCCCCTCGAAGGCCCCCGTGGAGCCGAGCACGTGCGCCGCAGCGACCGACACGTCGAGCGCGAGCTCCGCCGTGACGTCACGGTTGGCGACCCCGCGCACACCGTCGGTACCGAACAACCGACCCATCAGACCTCCTCGTCGCACCGACTGTCCCACACGCCCCCGCCGACCACCTGCACCGCGCCGCAGCGGCGGCGCGAGGGGCCCGACCTGCCCCGTCACGACCGACGGCCCCGATGGAGACCATCGGGGCCGTCGGTGGAACGGTCTGTCAGCGCTTGGAGTACTGGGGCGCCTTGCGCGCCTTCTTGAGGCCCGCCTTCTTGCGCTCGACGACCCGCGCGTCGCGCGTCAGGTAGCCGGCCTTCTTCAGCGCGGGGCGGTTGTGCTCCGCGTCGATCTCGTTGAGGGCCCGGGCGATGCCGAGACGCAGCGCGCCGGCCTGGCCGGAGACGCCGCCGCCGACGATCCGCGCGACGACGTCGAAGCGACCCTCGACGTCGACGAGCTTGAGCGGGCTGTTGACGAGCTGCTGGTGGACCTTGTTCGGGAAGTAGTCCTCGAGCGTGCGCCCGTTGATCTTCCACTGGCCGGTGCCGGGGACGAGGCGCACGCGCGCGACGGCCTCCTTGCGGCGGCCGAGGGCCTGGCCGGGAGCCGTGAGGCTCTGGCCGCGGCCGGTCGGCGCGGCGGTCTCGGAGGTGTAGCTGCTGGGCGTCTCGTCGCCCTCGAGCTCGATGTCGACGGTGGTGTCGGCCACGGGTGCGTCCTCGGTTCTGTGTGTTCTACGTCTGTGCGTCGACAGCCGGCTCAGGCCTGCTGCGCGACCTGGGTGATGTCGAAGGGCTTCGGCTGCTGCGCCGCGTGCGGGTGCTCGGGGCCGGCGTAGACCTTCAGCTTGCTCAGCTGCGCCCGGGACAGCGACGTCTTGGGGAGCATGCCGCGCACGGCCTTCTCGATGACCCGCTCGGGCTTCTTCTCGAGCAGCTCGCCGATCGCGGTCGCCCGCAGACCGCCCGGGTAGCCCGAGTGACGGTAGGCGAGCTTCTGCTCGCGCTTGTTGCCGGTCAGGGCGACCTTCTCGGCGTTGATGACGATGACGAAGTCACCGCCGTCGACGTGCGGCGCGAACGTGGCCTTGTGCTTCCCGCGGAGCAGGACGGCGACCTGGCTGGCCAGGCGGCCGAGGACGACGTCGTTCGCGTCGATGACGTGCCAGGTCCGCTCGACGTCGCCGGGCTTCGGGGTGTACGTGCGCACGGTCGTAGCCTTCGTTTCCTGTAGCTGAATGAGGTGCATCGCGCTCCCGCGGTGAGCCGGAGCGGCGATGGTGGTCGTCGTCGTCCACGGCTGCCCGACGGGCTCCCGACCGGTCCTGGACCGGTCGACTCCTCGTGCGGGCACGCCACACGGGACGCACAACGACGTCCCAGAGTACCCGTCGTGCGCCGCACGGGCAAAACTGCCCCCGGGGTGGGCTCCGTCACCCCGCCGCGCCGGTCGTGCGTCCGACCGATCATGCCCCGCCGGGGTGGAGCAGCGTCGCCGCGGCGCGCCGGACGCGCTCGGTGAGGTCGGCGAGCGCGGGCGCGTCGAGCCGCCAGTGCTGCCAGTGCAGCGGGACGTCGAGGTGCCGTCCCGGGACCAGCTCGACGAGCTCCCCCGACGCCAGGTCGTCGCGCGCCGCGACGTCGGGGACCATGCCCCAGCCGAGGCCCGCCCGGACGACGGCGAGGAAGGCGGCGTTGGACGGCACCAGGTGCTCGGGCGGGCTGGGGCGGCGTCCGGTCACCTCGCGCAGGAACCGCGCCTGCAGCGCGTCCTTGCGGTTGAAGGACACGAGCGGCGCGTCCGCGAGCCGCTCGGCGACGGCGACGTCGGTCCCGCCGAGCCGCGCGTCGACGAAGCGGGGCGCGGCGACGGCGAGGTAGCGCATCGCGCCGAGCGGGACGGAGCGGCAGCCCTGCACCGCGCGCCCGTCGGCGGTGACGGCCGCCATGACCTCGCCGTCGCGCAGGAGCCCGGCCGAGTGGTCCTGGTCCTCGCGCCGGAGGTCGAGGACGACGCCGTCGGGCAGGCCCGCGAGCGCCGCCGGGAACCACGTGGACAGGGAGTCGGCGTTGACGGCCACGGCGAGCGTCAGGGTGCCCGAGCCCGCCGGCTCGACCGCGCGCAGCGCCTCCTTCTCGAGCAGGGCCATCTGCCCGGCGAGCCGGACGAGCACCTGACCGGCCGCGGTCGGGCGGCACGGGCGCGAGCGCCGTACGAGCACCTGGCCGCTGCGCTGCTCGAGCGCCTTGACCCGCTGGCTCACCGCCGACGGCGTCACGTGCAGGGACCGCGCCGCGGCCTCGAAGGTGCCGCGCTCCACGACGGCGGCGAGCGCGGCGAGTTGCGCGGGGTCGAGTCTCATGAAGCGATGCTAAGGGTCGGTGAGGAACCTGCGCTGTGCTTCATCGCCCGCCGCGCCTACCGTCGTCCCCGTGACCGCACTCACCGGCCTGCTCACCGGCCTCTCCCTCATCGTGGCGATCGGCGCCCAGAACGCGTTCGTGCTGCGCCAGGGCATCCGTCGCGAGCACGTCCTCACGGTCGTGGCGGTGTGCGCCCTCGCCGACGCGCTCCTCGTCGGCGCGGGCGTCGCGGGGCTCGGCCTGCTCGTCGCGGAGAACCCGGTGCTCCTCGGCGTGGCCCGCTGGGGCGGCGCCGCGTTCCTGCTCGTCCTCAGCGTCCAGGCCGCCCTGCGTGCCCGCCGCCCCGAGCGCCTCGACCCCGCGACGGCCGCGCCCGCCGGCCACCGCGGCGTCCTGCTCACGACGCTCGCCCTGACCTTCCTCAACCCGCACGTCTACCTCGACACCGTGGTGCTCCTGGGCTCGATCGCGAACCAGCACGGCCCGGACGGGCGCTGGCTGTTCGCCGCGGGCGCCGCCGGGGGCAGCGTCCTGTGGTTCACGACGCTCGGCTTCGGTGCGCGCGGCCTGCGCCCGCTCTTCGCCCGCCCGCGCGCCTGGCAGGTGCTCGACGTGCTCGTCGCGGTCGTCATGGTCGCGGTCGCCGTCGGCCTGCTCCTCTGACGCCCTCGCGGCCCGCCGCGAGGCCGACGCTCAGCGGGCGCGCTGCACGCGACCGGCGTCCCAGACCGCCTCGGGCGTCTCGACGACCTCGCCGTCCGCGCCGAAGACGAGGAACCGGTCGAACCCGCGCGCGAACCACCGGTCGTGCGTCACGGCGACGACCGTCCCCTCGAACGCCGCCAGACCGCGCTCGAGCGCCTCGGCCGAGTGCAGGTCGAGGTTGTCGGTCGGCTCGTCGAGCAGCAGCAGGGTCGCGCCGCCGAGCTCGAGCAGCAGGATCTGGAAGCGCGCCTGCTGGCCGCCCGAGAGCGTGCCGTACCGCTGCTCGGCCGCGGCGACGAGCTCGTACCGGTCGAGGGCCTTGCTCGCCGGCTCGCGCCCCATCCCGGCCCGGCCGCCCTCGCCGCGGTGCAGGATCTCGAGCAGCGTGCGGTCGGCGAGCTCGGGGTGGAGGTCGGTCTGCGCGAACCAGCCCGGCCGCACGCGCGAGCCGAGCACGACGCGCCCGGTGTGGGCCACCGGCGCGGGCAGGGGAGCGCCGTCCTGCACGGGCGCGTGCTCGCGGTCCGGGTCCGTCCCGCCGGCGGCCAGCAGCCGCAGGAAGTGGGACTTGCCGGACCCGTTGGAGCCGAGGACGGCGACGCGCTCGCCGAACCACAGCTCGACGTCGAAGGGCTTCATGAGGCCCGTGAGCTCGAGCCGCTCGGCGACGACGGCGCGCTTGGCGGTCCGGCCGCCGACGAGGCGGACGCGCACGTCCTGGTCGCGCGCCAGCAGGGGCGGGGGCCCGGCGTCGTCGAACTTGCGCAGGCGCGTCTGCGCCGCCTGGTACCGCGAGGCGAGGCCGTCGTTGAACGCGGCCTTGGTCCGGAGCGTGTGCACGAGCTCGCGCAGCTTGCTGCGCTCCTCCTCCCAGCGCCGCGTGAGCTCCTCGGCGCGCGCGACGCGCTCGGCGCGCGCCTCGCCGAAGGTCGCGAAGCCGCCGCCGTGCACCCAGACCGTCGAGCCCGCGACCGACGGCTCGAGGCTCGCGACGAGCGTCGCGGTCCGCGCGAGCAGCTCGCGGTCGTGGCTGACGAACAGCACGGTCTTGCCCGACGCCGCGAGCGACGCCTCGAGCCAGCGCTTGGTCGGCACGTCGAGGTAGTTGTCGGGCTCGTCGAGCAGCAGGACCTCGTCCGGTCCGCGCAGCAGCGCCTCGAGGACGAGCCGCTTCTGCTCGCCGCCCGAGAGCGTGCGCACCTCGCGGTGCTGCGCGCGGTCGAACGGCAGCGAGAGGACGGCGTCCGTCACGCGGTCCCAGCCCACCTCGGCGTCGTACCCGCCGACGTCGGCCCAGTCGGCGAGCGCCTGCGCGTAGCGCATCTGCGAGGGGGTGTCGTCGACCTCCATCATCGCGAGCTCGGCGGCGGTGAGCTCGGCGGCCGCGTCGCGCACGGCGGCGGGCGCGAGCGACGCGAGCAGGTCGCGCACCGAGCGGTCGTCGTCGATGCGGCCCACGTGCTGACGCATGACGCCGAGGCCGCCACTCCGGGCGACGGTGCCCGCGTGCGGCGCCTCGTCGCCGGCGGCGATGCGCAGGAGCGTGGTCTTGCCGGCGCCGTTGGGCCCGACCAGAGCGACCCGCGCGCCCTCCCCGACGCGCAGATCGACGCCGGCCAGCAGCGGCCGGCCGTCCGGGAGCACGTAGCCGATGTCGCTGAGGTCGAGGTGTCCCATGGCCCCAGTGTCCCGCCACCGGGCGGGTGGGCCCGCACGCTTTCCCCTGCGCCCCCCTGCGCCCCCTGCCGGCGCCGTCGACCGGAGGCCCCGGTCCTCGGTGCCGGGACGTCCCCGGCGTGCGGATGCGCCTGCCCGGACCGGGTGGGACGGTGGGGCCCATGAGCACGTACGGAGACACCAGCGCCACCACGCCAGACCCGGAGTCGGCGGCCGAGGGCGACACCAACCAGCTCCAGCAGGACGACACGCTGCTCGACCGCGGCGTCGACAGCGTCCTCGACGAGGGCTACTCCCCGCCCGAGCGGCAGCCCCAGCACCACCGCCTCGAGACCGAGCTCGAGCAGCTCGAGGGCGAGAGCCTGGACGAGCGCCTCGCGCAGGAGGAGCCCGACGTCTGGGAGACGCAGGACGAGCCGGCGCGCACGGGTGGCGACGAGCCGGACCGCGCGGGCCGCCTGGCCGCGGCGGAGACGGAGGCGTCCGGCGCGCCCGCGGAGAGCGTGGTCGCGCACGACGTCGGCATCGCCGGCAGCGCCGCGACGGCGGAGGAGGCGGCCGTCCACGTCGTCGACGAGGACGCGGCCGACGGCACCGGCCTCGACGACGACGGCGTCCCGCCCGCGGGCCCGGTCACGGTCGAGCACATCGACGGGGACCGCTGAGGGTCGGCCCCTAGCCCTCGAGCGTCCCCGCGTCGGGGGCGGCACCGACCGCGCGGTCCGGGCCGGTCGCCGCCCGCGCCGCGGGGCCCAGGGCCGCGTCGGCGTCGGGGCGGCGCGCGCGGGTGCGCTCCGCCCGCTCGGCGAGCTCCTCGTCCGGCGGGTACGCGACCTCCTCGAGGCACAGCCCGCCAGGGGGCGCGACGACGCCCTCGCGCCGGCCGCCGTCGAGCAGCGCGGCGGGCCAGCCCGGGTCCCGCCTGCCCTCCCCCACGGCGGTGAGCGCGCCGACGAGCGAGCGGACCATGGAGTGGCAGAAGGCGTCGGCCCGGACGCCCACGACGACGAGCCCGGCGTCCTCGCCCGACGCCGGCCGCTCGACGGTGAGCACCTCGAGGGTGCGGATCGTCGTGGCGCCCGCGCGCGGCCGGCAGAACGCGGCGAAGTCGTGCCGTCCGACGAGCGGCGCCGCGGCGGCCCGCATCGCGTCCGCGTCGAGCGGCACGCGGTGCCGCACGACGAGGTGCCGGCGCAGCGGGTCCACGGCCGCCGGGTCGTCGGCGATCCGGTACGCGTAACGGCGGTGCAGGGCGGCGAAGCGCGCGTCGAAGCCGCGCGGCGCGGGACCCGCACGGTGCACCACGACGTCGGGCGGCAGCACGCCCGCCAGGCGCCGCACGAGGGCCGCCCCCGGCTCGCGGGTCATGCGTCCCCGCACCGCCGCCCAGACCGCCGGGTCGAGGTCGACGTGCGCGACCTGCCCCCGCGCGTGCACGCCGGCGTCGGTGCGACCGGCGACCGTGAGCCGCGGTTCGGGGCACCGCAGCACCGTGCCGAGCGCGGCCTCGAGCGTGCCCTGCACGGTGCGCAGGCCCGGCTGGGTCGCCCAGCCGGCGAAGTCGGTGCCGTCGTAGGCGAGGTCGAGCCGGACCCGCACGGCGGGCTCGGTGGGCGTCGCGGTCACGGCGCCACGGTAGCCGTCGGCGTCGTGCACCCGTTCCCGCGCCGCTAGGGTCGCGACGGTGAGCACCACGTCGCACCCGGGGCCGCGCACGCTCGCGGTCGACTGCGGGGGCGGCGGGATCAAGGCGTCCGTCCTCGACGCGGCGGGCACCATGCACGTGCCTCCGGTGCGCGTGCCCACGCCCTACCCGCTGCCGCCCGAGCGCCTCGTCGCGACCGTCGTCGACCTCGCCCGCGGGCTGCCCGACGCGGACCGCGCGACCGTGGGCATGCCGGGGATGATCCGGCACGGCGTCGTCATCGCCACACCCCACTACGTGACGCGGTCGGGCCCCCGCAGCCGGGTCGAGCCCGAGCTCGTGGCGGCGTGGGCCGGCCGGGACGTCGAGGCCGCGCTGGCCGAGGCGCTGGGCTACCCCGTGCTCGTGCTCAACGACGCCGAGGTGCACGGCGCGGGCGTCGTCTCGGGCAGCGGCCTCGAGCTCGTCCTCACGCTGGGCACGGGCCTGGGCTCGGCGCTGTACGACGGCGGCACGCTCGCGCCGCACCTCGAGCTGTCGCACGCCCCGGTGCGGTGGGGCGTGACGTACGACGCCTACCTGGGCGAGCACGAGCGGCGGCGGCTCGGCGACGGCGCGTGGTCGCGGCGCGTGCGCCGCGCGGTCGAGGGCCTGCGGCCCGTCGTGCTCTGGGACCGGCTCTACCTCGGCGGGGGCAACGCGCGACGGATCCGGCCGGCCGTGCTCGAGGCGCTGGGGGACGACGTCGTCGTCGTGCCGAACTCCGCCGGGATCGTCGGGGGCGTCCGCGCGTGGTCGCTGCGCTCCCCGGGCGGCGCGGGCGACGCGCCGGGCTGAGCGCCCGCCCCCGCCGCGGTCCGCAGCGTCGCGTCGACCTCGTCGGCCGCATCGAGGACGACGCGGCTGAAGGCCACCGGCCGCACGAGGCTCACCAGGTGCGTCGCGCGCGGGATCGTCACGAGGCGGGCCGTGGGGCACGCCGCGACGAACGCGCGCTCCTGGGTGCGGAAGTGGTCCCACCGGCCGTTGACCACCCACACGGGGCACCGGATGCGCGCGAGGTCCTCGAGCGGCCGCAGGCCGCGGACGGCGCCGAGGAGGTCCACCATGACGTCGAGCGCGTAGCCGCCCTCCGCGAGCGCCAGACCGGCCTCGGGCGGCAGGGCCCGGTCGACCATCGTCCGGTTGAGCCAGGCGCCCCGGTCGGGGAGCCGCGCGATGAGGCGGGCGAGCGCACGCCAGGCACCGGTGACGGGCTGGTCCGGCACCGTGCTGCAGCCCGCGGCCACGAGCCCGACGGCGGCCTGCGGGTGCCGCGCGGTCCAGGCGATGCCGAGGTAGCCGCCGAGCGAGAGGCCCACCAGGAGGGCGCGCCCGCCGAGCTCCGCGACGGCGTCGTCGATCGCCTCGAAGCTGTCCTCGACGCCGAACCGCTCGCCGCGCCGCAGGCCGTGGCCCGGCAGGTCGACCGCGAGCGCGCGACGTCCGGCGCGGTCCAGCGCCTCGAGCTGCGGGCGCCACATCGTGCGGCTCGCCCGCGCACCGTGGAGCAGCAGCACGGGGACGCGCGGGTCGTCCGCCGGCGACGCCGACGGGGGCGGGGGTGCGACGTCCACCCGTCCAACCTACGACGCCGGGGACGACGACGGGCCCGGACCGACTCGCGTCGGTCCGGGCCCGTGACGTGCGTGCTCAGGCCTTGTCGGCCTCGGGCGCCGACTCCTCGACGGCCTCGGACTCCTCGGCAGCGCCGAGGTCCTCCGCCGGGGTCTCCTCGACCGTGTCCGCCGGGGTCTCCTCGACCGTGTCCGCCGGGGTCTCCTCGACGGGCGCCGCAGCGGCCTTCGTGGAGGACTTCGGCGCGGCGGCCTTCTTCGTGGCCTTCTCGGCCTCGCGGACGGTCGCCTGCTTCGGGCTCACGGGCTCGAGGACGAGCTCGATGACCGCCATGGGGGCGTTGTCGCCCTTGCGGGGGCCGATCTTCGTGATGCGCGTGTAGCCGCCCTGACGCTCGGCCATCGCCGGCGCGATCTCGGTGAAGAGCTCGTGCACGACGCTCTTGTCCCGGACCGTGGCGAGCACGCGACGACGCGCGTGCAGGTCGCCGCGCTTGGCGAACGTGATGAGGCGCTCGGCGAGCGGGCGAAGCCGCTTCGCCTTGGCCTCGGTCGTGGTGATCCGGCGGTGCTCGAACAGGCTCGTCGCCAGGTTGGCGAGGATGAGCCGCTCGTGCGCCGGACCGCCGCCGAGCCGCGGACCCTTGGTGGGCGTAGGCATGGTCTGTACTCCTCAGTTCTCGAAGATCACGGGACCGGCCGCACGGGTGCGCCGGTCCGCCACGGCGTCAGGACAGCTCGTCCTCGGTGAAGTCGCTGTCGTCGTAGTAGGCGGCAGCGGTGGGGTCGAAGTCGATCGGGCTGTCCTTGAGCGACAGGCCGAGACCGGCGAGCTTCTCCTTGACCTCGGTGATCGACTTGGCGCCGAAGTTCCGGATGTCGAGGAGGTCGGCCTCGCTGCGCGCGACGAGCTCGCCCACCGAGTGGATGCCCTCACGCTTGAGGCAGTTGTACGAGCGGATCGTGAGCTGGAGCTCCTCGATCGGCAGCGCCAGGTCGGCGGCGAGCGCGGCGTCCGTCGGGGACGGGCCGATCTCGATGCCCTCGGCCTCGACGTTGAGCTCGCGCGCCAGGCCGAAGAGCTCGACCAGCGTCTTGCCGGCCGACGCCAGCGCGTCGCGCGGCGTGATGGCCTGCTTGGTCTCGACGTCGACGATGAGCTTGTCGAAGTCGGTGCGCTGCTCGACACGCGTGGCCTCGACCTTGTAGGTCACCTTGAGGACCGGCGAGTAGATCGAGTCGACCGGCACGCGACCGATCTCGGCGTCGTAGGCCTTGTTCTGCTGGGCGGAGACGTACCCGCGGCCGCGCTCGACCGTGAGCTCGACCTCGAGCTTGCCCTTGCCGTTGAGCGTGGCGATGTGCAGGTCGGGGTTGTGCACCTCGACGCCGGCGGGCGGCGTGATGTCCGCAGCCGTGACCGTGCCGGGACCCTGCTTGCGCAGGTACATCACGACGGGCTCGTCGTTCTCCGAGGAGACGACGAGCTCCTTGATGTTGAGGATGATCTCGGTGACGTCCTCCTTGGCACCGCTGACCGTGCTGAACTCGTGGAGCACGCCGTCGATGCGGATGGACGTCACGGCCGCGCCCGGGATGGACGAGAGCAGGGTGCGACGCAGGGAGTTGCCGAGCGTGTAGCCGAAGCCGGGCTCGAGGGGCTCGATGACGAACCGCGAGCGGTACTCGGAGATGACCTCTTCGGTCAGGGTGGGGCGCTGTGCGATGAGCACGGTGGTGTTCCTCTCGGTGTGCGTCCGCCATATGACGCATCACGTGGTGCGCCTGCCGGGTCTCGGTCCACCCGGCAGGGTCGTGCTGGTCAGGCTGGTCGTGCGGGTCCGCGGTCACGCAGACGCCGGACGCGCCGGTGGGCGGGACCGCGCGGCGCGCGACCCGCCCACCACGGCGGCGTCAGACGCGGCGGCGCTTCGGCGGACGGCAGCCGTTGTGCGCCTGCGGCGTCACGTCCTGGATCGAGCCGACCTCGAGCCCGGTCGCCTGCAGCGAGCGGATCGCGGTCTCGCGGCCCGAGCCGGGGCCCTTGACGAAGACGTCGACCTTCTTCATGCCGTGCTCCTGCGCGCGGCGGGCGGCCGCCTCGGCGGCGAGCTGCGCGGCGAACGGCGTGGACTTGCGCGAGCCCTTGAAGCCGACCTGGCCGGAGGAGGCCCAGGCGACGACGGCACCGGACGGGTCGGTGATCGACACGATGGTGTTGTTGAAGGTGCTCTTGATGTGGGCGACGCCCACGGCGATGTTCTTCTTCTCCTTGCGACGCGGCTTGCGCGCGGCGCCGGCGGTACGGGTCTTGGGAGGCATGTCGTTCCTTCTCGAGGTCTGAGGTCGTCGGACCGGGGGCCGCGGGTCGCTGAGACGTCAGCGCGCGGTGCGCCCCGGACTGCGGGCTACTTGCGCCCGGCCTTCTTCTTGCCGGCCACGGTGCGCTTCGGACCCTTGCGGGTGCGGGCGTTGGTCTTGGTCCGCTGACCGCGCACGGGCAGACCCCGGCGGTGACGGATGCCCTCGTAGCTGCCGATCTCGACCTTGCGGCGGATGTCGGCGGCGACCTCGCGGCGGAGGTCACCCTCGAGGCGGTAGTTCCCCTCGAGGTGGTCGCGCAGCGCGACGAGCTCGGCGTCGCCGAGGTCCTTCACGCGCAGGTCCGGGCTGATGCCGGTCGCGGCGAGCGTCTGCTGCGCGCGGGTACGGCCGACGCCGTAGATGTAGGTGAGCGCGACCTCGAGCCGCTTGTCGCGGGGGAGGTCGACGCCGACGAGACGTGCCACTGATGACTCCTGTACTGCCTCGGAGGTCCTCCGCACGGCCCTCCCGCTGCTGCGGGCCCCGGCCTCCGACCGGGGGTTGCGCCTGCCGGACCGAGGTCCGACGAGGAGCGCTGACCGTGCGCTGGTCCGGTCACCGCAGGTGCGGTGCCGGTGGTCGACTGGGTCGACCTGCTGCTCCCGGCTCGAGGCCGGGACGCCGGGGCGTCAGCCCTGGCGCTGCTTGTGCCGCAGGTTCTCGCAGATGACCATGACGCGACCGTGCCGGCGGATCACCTTGCACTTGTCGCAGATCTTCTTGACGCTGGGCTTGACCTTCATGCTGCGTTCCTCCGCCGCCGCACGCGCGCACGAGCGTGCGACGGGCGGCAGTGTCGATGGGGGTGATCTGTCGATCACCTGCGGACTACTTGTAGCGGTAGACGATCCGGCCGCGGGACAGGTCGTACGGGCTCAGCTCAACGACCACCCGGTCCTCGGGGAGGATCCGGATGTAGTGCTGACGCATCTTGCCCGAGATGTGGGCGAGCACCTTGTGACCGTTGGCCAGCTCCACGCGGAACATCGCGTTCGGCAGGGCCTCGACCACGCTGCCCTCGATCTCGATGACACCGTCCTTCTTTGCCATTTCCTCCGCTAACTCTGTGACGACACGACGTCCCGCTCGTCGCACCCGCCGGACGGCGGGCACTCCCCTGGCGGTCGGGACCGTCAGGGGCTGTCGAGCGGGGAGCGGGTGCCGGGACCCCGGTGACGCCTGGCTGCCACGAGGACTCGCCGGGGAACATCGGGGGCACACGCACCCAACGGGCTATCCTACGCCATCCTCGCGCGCCCGTGAACCACGGCCTCCGCGGTCCGGGTCACTCCCACGGGGCGACTGTCACGCCGAGCTCGGCGAGCCGCTGCGCGCCGCCGTCGGCCGCCGTGAGCACCCAGATGCCCTCCGGGCCGATCGCGACGGTGTGCTCCCAGTGCGCGGCGCGGGTGCCGTCCTCGGTCACGACGGTCCAGTCGTCCTCGAGCACCTGCGTCATGCGGGACCCGCGCGTGAGCATCGGCTCGATCGCCACGCAGAGGCCCGCGCGGAGCTTGGGGCTCTTGCCGCGGGCGCGGTAGTTGAGCACCTCGGGCGGCTGGTGCATCGCGCTGCCGATGCCGTGGCCGACGTACTCCTGGACGATGCCGTAGGTCACGGGCGCGGCCGCGACGACGTCCTCGACCGCGTCGCCCACGACGCCGAGCCGCTCCCCCGTCGCGAGGGCGGCGATGCCGGCCCACATGGCGCGCTCGGTCGTGTCGCTCAGCGCCACGTCGGCCGGGTCCGCGTCCGGGAGCACCACGGTGAACGCGGCGTCGCCGTGCCAGCCGTCGACGATCGCGCCGCAGTCCACCGAGACGACGTCGCCCGGCTCGAGCTGCCGGTCGCCCGGGATGCCGTGCACGATCTCGTCGTTCACCGACACGCACAGGGTGGCCGGGTACCCGTGGTAGCCGAGGAACGACGGCGTCGCTCCGGCGCCCTCGATGACGCCCGCCGCGACGGCGTCGAGGTCCGCGGTCGTCAGGCCGGGGCGGACCGCCTCGCGCACGGCGGCGTGCGCCTGCGCCACGACGAGGCCGGCGCGGCGCATGGCCTGGACCTGCTCGCGCGTCTTGTACTCGATCGCCTCGCGGCCGAACACGTCGACCTCAGACCGCGTCGGGCACGACGGCGCCGAGGGCCGCGACGAGGCGCTCGGTGACCTCGTCGATCCCGCCGATGCCGTCCACCTGGACGAGCAGGTCGCGCGCGGCGTACGCGGTCGTGAGGGGCGCCGTCTGCTCGGCGTAGATGTCGAGGCGGCGCGCGATCGACTCCGGGGTGTCGTCCTCGCGGCCCTCGATCTCGGCGCGTCGGGCGAGCCGCGCGAGGAGCTCGTCGCGGTCCGCCGTGAGCTCGACGACGGCGTCGAGCGTGACGCCGTGCTCGCCGAGGATCGCGTCGAGCTCGTCGACCTGGGCCGCGTTGCGCGGGTACCCGTCGAGGATGAAGCCGGGCTCGACGTCCGCCTGGGCGAGGCGGTCGCGCACCATGGCGTTCGTGACCTCGTCGGGCACGAGCTCGCCGCGCGCGGAGTACGACTGCGCGAGCACGCCGAGCTCGGTGCCTCCCTTGATGTTCGCCCGGAAGATGTCCCCGGTCGAGATCGCGGGCACGCCCAGGCGCTCGGCCAGACGCGCTGCCTGCGTGCCCTTGCCGGCGCCCTGCGGCCCCATGATCACCAGTCGAGCCGTCACCGCAGGAACCCCTCGTAGTGTCGCTGCTGGAGCTGCGACTCGATCTGCTTGACCGTCTCCATGCCCACGCCGACGACGATGAGGATCGAGGCGCCGCCGAACGGGATGTTCGTGCCGACGTCGAGCAGGATGAACGCGATGAGCGGGATCATCGCGACGAACGCCAGGTAGAGCGAGCCCGGCGCCGTGATCCGCGAGATCACGTAGTCCAGGTACTCGGCCGTCGGGCGCCCGGCGCGGATGCCCGGGATGAAGCCGCCGTACTTCTTCATGTTGTCCGCGACCTCGTCCGGGTTGAACGTGATCGCCGTGTAGAAGTAGGCGAAGAAGATGATGAGGACGACGTAGAGCCCGATGTTGAGCGGGGACGCCGGGTCGGCGACGTTCACCGAGATCCACTGGACCCAGCCGGCCGTCTGGTCGCCGAACTGCGCGACGAGCCCGGGGATCGCGAGCAGCGACGAGGCGAAGATCACCGGGATGACGCCCGACATGTTGATCTTGATCGGGATGTAGGTGCTCGAGCCGCCGTACATCTTCCGACCGACCATGCGCTTGGCGTACTGGACCGGGATCCGGCGCTGCGACTGCTCGACGAACACGACCAGCCCGATGACGAGGACGATCACGGCGAAGACGATGAGGAACTTCGTCACGCCGTTCTCGCCGCCGGCGATCGACCACATCGCGACCGGGAAGGTCGCCGCGATCTGCGTGAAGATCAGCAGCGACATGCCGTTGCCGATGCCGCGCTCGCTGATGAGCTCCCCGAGCCACATGATGATCGCGGTCCCCGCGGTCATCGTGATGATCATCAGGAGGATCGTGATGACGCCGTCCTCCGGGATCACCGGCACCGAGCAGTTCGCGAAGAGCAGGCCGTTGCGGGCGACCGTGATGATCGTCGTCGACTGGAGGATCGCGAGGCCGATCGTCAGGTAGCGCGTGTACTGCGTGAGGCGCGCCGTGCCGGACTGGCCCTCCTGGTGCAGCGCCTCGAAGTGCGGGATGACCACCCGCAGCAGCTGCACGATGATGCTCGCGGTGATGTAGGGCATGATCCCCAGCGCGAAGACCGCGAGCTGGAGCAGCGCACCGCCGCTGAAGAGGTTGATGAGGCCGAGCAGGTCGTTGGCGCCCTGCGTCTCCTCGACGCACTGCTGCACGTTGCCGTAGTCGACGCCCGGCGTCGGCAGGAACGAGCCGAGCCGGAAGACGGCCATCACCGCGATCGTGAACAGCAGCTTGCGCCGCAGGTCTGGCGTCCGGAACGCCCGGGCGAATGCGCTGAGCACCTGTCCTCCTGCTCCGCCCGCGGGCGGTGTGTCGTCGTGCCGGGTGACCCGGCGTGCGGCCCGCGTCCGATGTCCGACGCCGCGGTGCCGCGATTCCCGTGCGAACCCTAACCGAGGTCCGTCACCGGACGGCGCAGGGGCCGGGTCGCGATGCGGCCCGGCCCCTGCTCCAGCTCAGTCCTGGGTGATCGTGCCGCCGGCGGCGACGATCTTCTCCGCGGCCGAGGCCGAGACCTTCTGGACGGCGACCGTGAGCTTGACGCTCACGTCACCGTCGCCGAGCACCTTGACCGGCGCGCCCTTGCGGACGGCACCCTTGGCCACGAGGTCCTCGACCGTGACGTCCCCGCCCTGCGGGTACAGGGTGGCGAGCTTCTCGAGGTTGACGACCTGGTACTCCGTGCGGAACGGGTTCTTGAACCCGCGCAGCTTCGGCAGGCGCATGTGCATGGGCATCTGCCCACCCTCGAACCGCTCGGGCACCTGGTAGCGGGCCTTCGTGCCCTTGGTGCCTCGACCGGCCGTCTTGCCCTTCGACGCCTCACCACGACCGACACGGGTCTTCGCGGTGTGCGCGCCGGGGGCGGGACGCAGGTGGTGCACCTTGAGGGTGCCACCGGCGCCTTCGGGCGCGGCCTTCTTCGTGCTCGCGGACGAGCGCGTCGCGGCCTTGGCGGGCTTGTCGGCGGCGGCGGAGGTCTCCGTCGTCGCCTTCGAGGCACGCGCCGGCTTCTCGGCGGCGGCCGACGCCTCGGCCTTGGCGGCCTTGGTCGCCTTGGCCGGCTTGTCGGCCTTGGCCTCCGAGGTCGCCTTGGTCGCGGGCGCCTTCTTCGCGGCCGCCTTCTTCTCGGCGGCCGGCTTCTCGGCGGCCGCCTTGGCGGACGTCGTCGCGGTCGCCTTGGCGGCCGCGTCCTTGTCCTTCTTGGTCTCTGCCATGGTCACTCGACCTCCTCGACGGCGACCAGGTGGGTCACCGTGGCGACCATGCCGCGGATCTCAGGACGGTCCTCCTTGACGACGACGTCGCCGATGCGCTTGAGGCCGAGGGTCCGCAGCGTGTCGCGCTGGTTCTGCTTGCCGCCGATGGCGGACTTGGTCTGGGTCACCTTGAGCCGGGCCATCACGCACCCGCCTTCGCGGCGACGCCCGCGGCGCGCGCACGCAGCATCGAGGCCGGCGTCACGTGCTCGAGCGACAGCCCGCGGCGCGCAGCCACGGCCTCGGGCTCCTCGAGCCCGCGCAGCGCCGCGACCGTCGCGTGGACGATGTTGATCGCGTTGGACGAGCCCATGGACTTCGACAGGACGTCGTGGATGCCGGCGCACTCGAGCACCGCACGCACGGGACCACCGGCGATGACACCGGTACCCGGCGACGCCGGACGCAGGAAGACGACGCCCGCGGCGGCCTCACCCGTGATCGGGTGCGGGATCGTGCCCTGGATGCGCGGGACGCGGAAGAAGCTCTTCTTCGCCTCCTCGACACCCTTGGCGATCGCCGCGGGGACCTCCTTGGCCTTGCCGTAGCCGACGCCGACGGTGCCGTCACCGTCGCCCACGACGACGAGCGCCGTGAAGCTGAAGCGACGACCACCCTTGACGACCTTGGACACCCGGTTGATGGTGACCACTCGCTCGACGAAGGCACTCTTCTCGGCGGCGTCTCCGCGACGTCCGCCGTCGCGGCGACCACCGTCGCGGCGGTCACCGCCCGCGCCGCCCTGGGCGCCGGTGTTGCTGCGCTGAGGTGCAGCCATCAGTGGTTCCTCTGCTTCCGTACGGACAGGACTCGGGTGGCGGTCACAGGACCAGCCCGCCCTCGCGGGCGCCGTCGGCGACCGCCGCGACCCGCCCGTGGTACTTGTTGCCGCCGCGGTCGAACACGACGGCCTCGACGCCGGCGGCCTTGGCGCGCTCGGCCACGAGCTCACCGACGCGACGGGCCTTGGCGGTCTTGTCGCCGTCGAAGCCCCGCAGGTCGACCTCGAGGGTCGACGCGGAGGCCAGCGTGCGGCCGACGGTGTCGTCGACGACCTGGGCCACCATGTGGCGGCTCGAGCGCGAGACGACGAGACGCGGGCGCACCGGCGTGCCGGTGACCTTCTTGCGCAGGCGCAGGTGGCGACGCGCACGGGCGACGGACTTGCCCTTGCCACGGATCGTGAGTGCCATCGTCACTTACCAGCCTTTCCGGCCTTGCGGCGGACGACCTCGCCCGCGTAGCGCACACCCTTGCCCTTGTACGGCTCGGGCTTGCGGATCTTGCGGATGTTCGCGGCGACCTCGCCGACCTGCTGCTTGTCGATCCCGCTCACGGAGAAGCGCGTGGGCGCCTCGACCGCGAAGGAGATGCCCTCGGGCGCGCTGACGACGACCGGGTGGCTGAAGCCGAGGGCGAACTCGAGGTCCGAGCCCTTGGCGGTCACGCGGTAGCCCGTGCCGACGATCTCGAGGCGCTTGGTGTAGCCCTCGGTGACGCCCACGACGAGGTTCGACAGCAGCGTGCGGGTCAGGCCGTGCAGCGAGCGCGACGCGCGCTCGTCGTCCGGGCGCGTCACCACGAGGGTGCCGTCCTCCTGGGCGACCTGGATGGGCGCGGGGACGGTGTGCGTCAGGGTGCCCTTGGGGCCCTTGACCGTCACCTCGGCGCCGTCGATGCTCACGTCCACGCCGGCCGGGACCGGGACGGGGACCTTGCCGATTCGAGACATGGTCTTCTCCTCTCGGTTCTCGGGTTACCAGACGTAGGCGAGGACTTCCCCACCCACGCCCTTCTTGGCGGCCTGCTTGTCGGTGAGCAGGCCGGAGGACGTGGAGAGGATCGCCACGCCGAGGCCGCCCAGCACGCGGGGCAGGTTGGTCGACTTGGCGTACACGCGCAGGCCCGGCTTGGACACGCGGCGGACGCCGGCGAGCGAGCGCTCGCGGTTGGGGCCGAACTTCAGCTGGATCGTGAGGCTCTTGCCCACGAGGGCGTCCTCGACGGACCAGCCGGCGATGTAGCCCTCGGCCTTGAGGATGTCGGCGATGTTCCCCTTGAGCTTGCTGTAGGGCATCGTGACGGAGTCGTGGTACGCGGAGTTCGCGTTCCGCAGACGGGTGAGCATGTCTGCGATCGGGTCAGTCATCATCGGGCTGTCGCCCTTCCTCGCCGCGGTATCGCGGCGGTGCGGAGTGCACCGCCGGACCTACGGCGTCGTCGTTACCAGCTGCTCTTGGTGACACCGGGAAGCTCGCCGCGGTGCGCCATCTGGCGCACGCAGATACGGCAGAGGCCGAACTTGCGGTAGACCGAGTGCGGACGGCCGCACCGCTGGCACCGGCTGTAGGCACGGACGCCGAACTTCGGCTTGCGCGCCGCCTTCTGGATCAGGGCAGTCTTCGCCATGTCAGTTCTCCTTGAAGGGGAAGCCCAGACGGCGGAGCAGCGAGCGGCCCTCGTCGTCGGTGGTCGCGGTCGTCACGACGGTGATGTCCATGCCGCGCTGCCGGTCGGTGCGGTCGGGGTCGATCTCGTGGAACATCACCTGCTCGGTCAGGCCGAAGGTGTAGTTGCCGTGCCCGTCGAACTGCTTCGGCGACAGGCCACGGAAGTCGCGGATGCGCGGGAGGGCGAGCGAGACCAGCCGGTCCGCGAACTCCCACATCCGGTCGCCGCGCAGCGTCACGTGGGCGCCGATCGGCATGCCCTCGCGCAGCTTGAACTGGGCGATCGACTTGCGCGCCTTGGTCACCTGCGGCTTCTGCCCGGTGATCGCGGTGAGGTCCTTGATCGCGCCCTCGATGAGCTTCGAGTCGCGCGCGGCCTCACCGACGCCCATGTTGACGACGATCTTCACCAGGCGCGCGACCTGGTTGACGTTCTCGTGCGCGAACTCCTCGCGGAGCGCCGGGAGGATCTCCTCGGCGTAGCGCGCCTTGAGCCGCGGGACCTCACGGGTCTCGGTGGTCGCGGCCTCGGTCTGGGTGCTCATCAGATGTCCTTACCGGAGCGCTTGGCCACGCGGACCCGGACGGTGCGGGTACGCCCGTCGCGCTCGATCTCCTCGGTGCGGTACCCGACCCGGGTGCCCTTCTTGGTCTCCGGGTCGACCAGCATCACATTGCTGACGTGGATGGGGGCCTCGACGGTCTCGATGCCACCCGTGCGCGTGCCGCGGTTCGACTGGCCGGCCTTGACGTGCTTGGTCACACGCTGGACGCCCTCGACGATGACGCGGTCCGAGTCCTTGACGACCTCGAGCACGCGCCCCTGCTTGCCGCGGTCGCGGCCCGAGATGACGACGACGAGGTCGCCCTTCTTGATCTTGGCCATGGTCAGAGCACCTCCGGCGCCAGCGAGATGATCTTCATGAACTTCTTGTCGCGCAGCTCACGACCCACCGGGCCGAAGATGCGGGTGCCGCGAGGCTCGCCGTCACCCTTGAGGATCACGGCGGCGTTCTCGTCGAACTTGATGTACGAACCGTCCGGGCGACGGCGCTCCTTGGTGGTGCGCACGATCACGGCCTTGACGACGTCGCCCTTCTTGACGTTGCCGCCGGGGATGGCGTCCTTGACGGTCGCGACGATGACGTCGCCGATTCCGGCGTAGCGACGGCCAGAGCCACCGAGAACCCGGATGCAGAGGATCTGCTTCGCACCCGTGTTGTCGGCGACCTTGAGTCGCGACTCCTGCTGGATCATCTTTCCCTACTCCTGTCGTCTGCTGGTTCTCGCTGCGCTGCTCGCGAGCGAGCCTTGCCGAACGGATGTGTGTGGTCGGGCGTCCGGTCGGTGACCTGCTGGCTGGCGCCCCGGGGTGCGGGGCGCCCGACCGGCTGGACTACTTCGCCTTCTCGAGGATCTCCACGACGCGCCACCGCTTGGTCGCGGACAGCGGGCGGGTCTCCATGATCAGGACCAGGTCGCCCGTGCCGGCCGCGTTGGCCTCGTCGTGCGCCTTGACCTTGCTCGTGCGCCGCATGACCTTGCCGTAGAGCGGGTGCTTGACCCGGTCCTCGACCTCGACCACCACGGTCTTGTCCATCTTGTCGCTGAGGACGTAGCCCCGCCGCGTCTTGCGGTACGGCCGGTGCTCGGCGCCCGTCGACTCGGCGGCCGTCGCCGCGCTTGCGTTCTCGCTGCTCATGTCAGACCTCTCGCTCACTCAGCGCTGGAGCTGGGTGCGGTACGGATGCCGAGCTCGCGCTCGCGCAGGATCGTGTAGATCCGCGCGATGTCGCGACGCACGGCCTTGAGCCGACCGTGGCTCTCGAGCTGGCCGGTGGCGGACTGGAAGCGGAGGTTGAACAGCTCCTCCTTGGCCTTCTTCAGCTCGGCGACGAGCGCGTCGTCGTCCATGCCGTCCAGCTCGGTCGGAGCAAGCTCCTTCGACCCGATAGCCATCAGTTGCCACCACCCTCGCGCACCACGAAACGGCACTTCATCGGGAGCTTGTGCATCGCACGCCGCATCGCCTCACGGGCGAGGGGCTCCGGGACGCCGGCGAGCTCGAAGAGCACGCGGCCCGGCTTGACGTTCGCGATCCACCACTCGGGGGAACCCTTACCGGAACCCATGCGGGTCTCCGCCGGCTTCTTGGTCAGCGGACGGTCGGGGTAGATGTTGATCCAGACCTTGCCACCACGCTTGATGTGGCGGGTCATGGCGATACGAGCAGCCTCGATCTGCCGGTTCGTGACGTAGGCGGGCTCGAGAGCCTGGATGCCGTACTCGCCGAACGAGATCGCGGTGCCACCCGTGGCCGCGCCGGAGCGCGACGGGTGGTGCTGCTTGCGGTGCTTGAGCCTGCGCGGGATCAGCATGCTCAGGCCTCCGTTCCGGTCGAAGCCTCGCCGGCGGGAGCGGCCTCGGCGGCCGGCTGGGCCGGTGCCTCGGACGTGCCCTCGGCACGGTCACGGCGCGGACCACGAGCCGGACGGTCGCCACGGTCGCCGCGCGGACCACCGCGGGGCGCGCGCGGGCCGGCCGTGGCCTGCTCGCGGGCGAACTCCTTCTCGGTCATGTCGCCCTTGTAGATCCAGACCTTGACGCCGATCTGGCCGAACGTCGTCTTCGCCTCGAAGAGACCGAAGTCGATGTTCGCGCGGAGCGTGTGCAGGGGCACGCGGCCCTCGCGGTAGAACTCCGACCGGCTCATCTCGGCGCCGCCGAGGCGACCCGAGCACTGGACCCGGATGCCCTTGGCACCCGCGCGCTGGGCGGACTGCATGCCCTTGCGCATGGCGCGGCGGAACGAGACACGGCTCGCGAGCTGCTCGGCGATGCCCTGCGCGACCAGCTGCGCCTCGATCTCGGCGTTCTTGACCTCGAGGATGTTGAGCTGGACCTGCTTGCCCGTGAGCTTCTCGAGCTCGCCGCGGATGCGGTCGGCCTCGGCGCCACGGCGGCCGATGACGATGCCGGGACGCGCCGTGTGGATGTCCACGCGGACGCGGTCACGCGTGCGCTCGATCTCGACCTTGGCGATGCCGGCGCGCTCGAGGCCCGTCGACATGAGCTTGCGGATCTGGACGTCCTCGCGGACGTAGTCGCGGTAGCGCTGCCCGGGCTTGGTGCTGTCGGCGAACCAGCGCGACCGGTGGTCGGTGGTGATGCCGAGGCGGTACCCGTGCGGGTTGACCTTCTGTCCCACTATCGGGTCCTCTCCTTCTTCTCGACCGGCGCGACGACCACGGTGATGTGGCTCGTGCGCTTGAGGATCTGGCTCGCGCGACCCTGGGCCCGCGGGCGGAAACGCTTGAGGGTCGGGCCCTCGTCCACGTACGCCTCGGAGACCACGAGCGTCGAGGCGTCGAACGCGACGTTCGCGCGGTCCGCCTTGACGCGGGCGTTGGCGATCGCGCTCTCGACGACCTTGAGGACCGTCTCCCCCGCGGCCTGCGGCGCGAACTTCAGCGTCGCGACGGCCTGCTCGGCCTGCTTGCCACGGATGAGGTCCACGACGCGCCGGGCCTTCTGGGGCGTGACACGGACGAACCGCGCCTGCGCCTTGGCTTCCATTGCTGTCCTGCCTTCTTCTGTCAGTGGATGACGTACCGCCGGGTTGTCGTCGGTGACCGTGAGGTCAGCGACGACGGCCCTTGCGGTCGTCCTTCTCGTGGCCGCGGAAGGTCCGCGTGGGGGCGAACTCGCCGAGCTTGTGGCCGACCATCGACTCGGTCACGAAGACCGGGACGTGCTTGCGGCCGTCGTGCACGGCGAACGTGTGGCCGAGGAAGTCCGGCGTGATCATCGAGCGCCGGGACCAGGTCTTGATGACCGTCTTGGTCCCCTTCTCGTTCTGCACGTCCACCTTCTTCTGGAGGTGGCCGTCGACGAAGGGGCCCTTCTTCAGGCTGCGAGGCATCTGTCAGGCTCCTTTTCAGCGCTTCTTGTTCTTGCCGGACCGGCGGCGACGGACGATGAGCTTGTCGCTCGGCTTGTTCGGACGGCGCGTGCGGCCCTCCGGCTGGCCCCAGGGGCTCACCGGGTGACGACCACCGGACGTCTTGCCCTCACCACCACCGTGCGGGTGGTCGATCGGGTTCATCGCGACACCACGGACCGACGGGCGCTTGCCCTTCCAGCGCATGCGGCCGGCCTTGCCCCAGTTGATGTTCGACTGCTCGGCGTTGCCGACCTCGCCGACCGTGGCGCGGCAGCGCAGGTCGACGTTGCGGATCTCGCCCGAGGGCAGACGCAGCTGGGCGTAGGGACCGTCCTTGGCGACGAGCTGCACCGAGGCGCCCGCCGAGCGGGCCATCTTCGCGCCGCCACCGGGCTTGAGCTCGATGGCGTGGATGACGGTACCGGTCGGGATGTTGCGCAGCGGGAGGTTGTTGCCCGGCTTGATGTCGGCCGAGGCGCCGTTCTCCACCACGTCACCCTGCGACAGCTTGTTCGGCGCGATGATGTAGCGCTTCTCGCCGTCCGCGTAGTGCAGCAGCGCGATGCGCGCGGTGCGGTTGGGGTCGTACTCGATGTGCGCGACCTTGGCCGGCACGCCGTCCTTGTCGTGACGACGGAAGTCGATCACGCGGTAGGCGCGCTTGTGCCCGCCGCCCTGGTGGCGCGTCGTCACACGACCGGTGCTGTTGCGGCCACCGGTCTTGTGCAGCGGCCGGACGAGCGACTTCTCGGGCTCGGAGCGCGTGATCTCGACGAAGTCGGCGACGCTCGAGCCACGACGGCCGGGCGTCGTCGGCTTGTACTTGCGGATTCCCATGGAGGTCAGTCCCTTGTGTCTCGTCGGTCCGGCGTCAGCCGACCGGTCCGCCGAAGATGTCGATGGTGCCCGAGCGCAGCGTGACGATCGCGCGCTTGGTGTCCTTGCGCTTGCCCAGGCCGAACTTCGTCCGCCGCGACTTGCCCTTGCGGTTGATCGTGTTGACCGAGGCGACCTCGACGTCGAACACCTGCTCGACGGCGATCTTGATCTCCGTCTTGTTGGCGCGCGGGTCGACCACGAAGGTGTACTTGCCCTCGTCGAGCAGGCCGTAGCTCTTCTCGGAGACGACCGGCGAGATGAGGATGTCGCGCGGGTCCTTGTTCAGCGTGGTCACTTCGTCTCCTCAGCGTCCTGCTCGGCCTCGGTCGACGTCGCGACGGCCTTGGCCGCCTTGCCCGTGGGGCGCGTGAGGAAGGCCTCGAGCGCACCGCGGGTGAAGACGACGTCGTCGGAGACGAGCACGTCGTAGGTGTTGAGCTGGTCGGCCTGGAGCAGGTGGACCTGCTCGGCGTTGCGCAGCGACTTCCAGCTGGCCTCGTCGCCCCGCTCGAGCACCACGAGGACGTGGCGACGCTGCGAGATCGACGCGAGGGTCGCGACGGCCGTGCGCGTCGAGGGCACGGAGCCCTCGGCGGCGAAGCTCTCCACGACGTGCACGCGGCCGGCCCGGGCCCGGTCGGACAGGGCGCCGCGCAGGGCGGCCGCCTTCATCTTCTTGGGCGTGCGCTGGCTGTAGTCACGCGGCGTGGGGCCGTGGACGACGCCACCGCCGGCGAACTGCGGCGCACGCGTCGAGCCCTGGCGCGCGCGGCCGGTGCCCTTCTGCTTGTACGGCTTCTTGCCACCACCGGACACCTCGCCACGGCTCTTCGTGGAGTGGGTGCCCTGGCGGGCGGCGGCGAGCTGGGCCACCACGACCTGGTGGATCAGCGGAACGTTCGTCTGGACGTCGAACACCTCGGCAGGGAGCTCGGCGGTGCCGGCCTTCTTGCCCGTGGCGTCCAGCACGTCGACGGTCAGCGCGGACATGGTCACGCCCCCTTCGCGGCACTACGCACGAGGACGACGCCGCCCTTGGGGCCGGGAACGGCGCCCTTGACGAGCAGGAGGCCCCGCTCGGCGTCGACCGCGTGAACGGTCAGGTTCTGGGTGGTCTGGCGCACGTGGCCCATGCGACCGGCCATGCGCAGGCCCTTGAAGACGCGCGACGGCGTCGAGGCGCCGCCGATCGAGCCGGGCTTGCGGTGGTTGCGGTGCGCACCGTGGGAGGCGCCGACGCCGGAGAAGCCGTGACGCTTCATGACACCGGCCGTGCCCTTGCCCTTGGTGGTGCCGACGACGTCGACCACCTGGCCGGCCGTGAAGGCCTCGGCGGTGATCTCCTGGCCGAGCGTGAACTCGGCTGCGTCGGACGTGCGGATCTCGGCGACGTGACGGCGCGGCGTGACGCCGGCCTTCTCGAAGTGGCCCTTGAGGGGCTGCGTCACCTTGCGCGGGTCGATGGGCCCGTAGGCGAGCTGGACCGCGGCGTAGCCGTCGGCGTCCGTGCTGCGCACCTGCGTCACCACGTTGGTGCCGACCTGCACGACCGTGACCGGCACGAGGCGCCCGGCCTCGTCCCACAGCTGGGTCATGCCCAGCTTGGTCCCGAGCAGTGCCGTGATCGGCTTGGCGTTCTGGGGAAGCGTGGTCATCGTGATCTCCTGACCGGCCTCAGAGCTTGATCTCGATGTTCACGTCCGCGGGCAGGTCGAGTCGCATGAGCGAGTCCACCGCCTTCGGCGTGGGATCGATGATGTCGATGAGGCGCTTGTGCGTGCGCATCTCGAAGTGCTCGCGGCTGTCCTTGTACTTGTGAGGCGACCGGATGACGCAGAAGACGTTCTTCTCCGTCGGCAGCGGCACCGGACCCACGACCGTCGCACCAGCGCGCGTCACCGTGTCGACGATCTTGCGCGCCGAGCTGTCGATGACCTCGTGGTCGTAGGACTTGAGCCGGATGCGGATCTTCTGTCCCGCCATGGCGTCGTCTGACTCTCTCTCTCGAACCGCTGGCTGTCCGACCCCCGCACTCGGGCGTGTCGCGATTCGCGACACACCTTCGCGCTGCGCACCGTGAGGAGCGAGGTCGTTGGATGCTGTGTGGAGCCAGTCCCCGTCGCCCGGATGTGGGCGAGGCACCTGCTCCTCAACGTCTGTCGTGCTTGGCTGCCGGTCTCACACCTGACGACCGCGCTGCGGGGCTCGTGGAACGCTCCCCTGCCTGCGCGGCGCACGGCGGCGCCGGGCAACCTGAACAGTGTGCCAGACGCCCCAGCCGATTACCAATCGGCCGGACGTCGCCCCGGTCACACCGGGGGCACACCGGACATGGCGAGGGCCCGGGCACCAGGCCCGGGCCCTCGCTCACGTCACTTGAGGATCTTCGTCACCTTGCCGGAGCCGACGGTCCGACCACCCTCACGGATGGCGAAGCCGAGGCCCTCCTCCATGGCGATCGGCTGGATCAGCTCGACCGTCATCTCGGTGTTGTCGCCGGGCATGACCATCTCGGTGCCCTCGGGCAGCGTGATGACGCCGGTGACGTCGGTGGTGCGGAAGTAGAACTGCGGACGGTAGTTCGAGTAGAACGGGTTGTGACGGCCGCCCTCGTCCTTGGCCAGGATGTAGACCTGGGCCTCGAAGTCGGTGTGCGGCGTGATCGAACCCGGCTTCACGACGACCTGTCCGCGCTCGACGTCCTCACGCTTGATGCCACGGAGCAGGAGGCCGCAGTTCTCGCCGGCCCACGCCTCGTCCATCTGCTTGTGGAACATCTCGATACCGGTGACCGTGGTCTTCTGCGCCGGGCGGATGCCGACGATCTCGACCTCGGAGTTGATCGCGAGCTTGCCGCGGTCGACCTTGCCGGTGACGACGGTGCCACGGCCCGTGATGGTGAAGACGTCCTCGATGGGCATGAGGAACGGCTTGTCCATGTCGCGGACCGGCTCCGGGACCGACTCGTCCACGGCGTCCAGGAGCGCCTCGACGGCCTTGACCCACTCCGGGTCGCCCTCGAGCGCCTTGAGGCCGGAGACCCGGACCACGGGCGCGTCGTCGCCGTCGAAGCCCTGGGCCGACAGCAGCTCGCGGACCTCCATCTCGACGAGCTCGAGGATCTCCTCGTCGTCGACCATGTCGGACTTGTTGAGCGCGACGAGCAGGTAGGGCACGCCGACCTGACGGGCGAGCAGGACGTGCTCACGCGTCTGGGCCATCGGGCCGTCCGTCGCGGCGACCACGAGGATGGCGCCGTCCATCTGCGCCGCACCGGTGATCATGTTCTTGATGTAGTCGGCGTGACCGGGCGCGTCGACGTGCGCGTAGTGGCGCTTCTCCGTCTGGTACTCGACGTGCGCGATGTTGATCGTGATACCGCGCTGCTTCTCCTCCGGCGCCTTGTCGATCTCGTCGAACGGCGTGAAGGGGTTCAGGGTGGGGTACTTGTCGTGCAGCACCTTCGAGATGGCAGCGGTCAGCGTCGTCTTGCCGTGGTCGACGTGACCGATGGTCCCGATGTTGACGTGCGGCTTGGTCCGCTCGAACTTGGCCTTCGCCACTGGGGTCCTCCTCGGACTGGGTAGTTGTGCCGAACGATGCAGGTGCCGGCTGACTCCTGCGGGGCGTGCGGGTCGCTACAGGTTGTGTGTGGAACTGGACTTGCTGACGACCTGTGGGACTACTCGCCCCGGGTCTTCTTGATGATCTCCTCGGCAACGTTACGAGGAACCTCGGCGTAGCTGTCGAACTGCATCGAGTACACCGCGCGGCCCTGCGTCTTGGAACGCAGGTCGCCGACGTAGCCGAACATCTCCGACAGCGGCACGAGCGCGCGGATGACCTTCACGCCCGTGGCGTCCTCCATGGACTGGATCATGCCGCGGCGCGAGTTGATGTCGCCGATGACGTCGCCCATGTAGTCCTCAGGGGTGCGCACCTCGACGGCCATGACCGGCTCGAGGAGCACCGGGTCCGCCTTGCGGACCGCCTCCTTGAGGATCATCGAGCCGGCGATCTTGAACGCCATCTCCGAGGAGTCGACGTCGTGCGCCGCACCGTCGAGCAGCGTCGCCTTGATCCCGACGAGCGGGTAGCCGGCGAGCACGCCGAGCTCCATCGCGCTCTGGATGCCGGCGTCGACGCTCGGGATGTACTCGCGCGGGACGCGGCCACCCGTGACGGCGTTGACGAACTGGTAGAGCTCGCCGTCCTCCGACTCGAGCGGCTCGAAGGTCATCTGGACCTTCGCGTACTGGCCCGAGCCACCGGTCTGCTTCTTGTGCGTGTAGTCGATCTTCTCGACCGCACGGCGGATCGTCTCGCGGTACGCGACCTGCGGCTTGCCGACGTTCGCCTCGACCTTGAACTCGCGCCGCATGCGGTCGACGAGGATGTCGAGGTGGAGCTCGCCCATGCCGCCGATGACGGTCTGGCCGGTCTCCTCGTCGAGCTTGACGCGGAAGGTCGGGTCCTCCTCGGCGAGCTTCTGGATGGCGACCGACAGCTTCTCCTGGTCGCCCTTCGTCTTCGGCTCGATCGCCACGTCGATGACGGGCTCCGGGAAGGTCATCGACTCGAGCACGACCTGGTGGGCCGGGTCGCAGAGCGTGTCGCCCGTGGTGACGTCCTTGAGGCCGATGAACGCGTAGATGTGGCCGGCCGTGGCCTCCTCGACCGGGTTCTCCTTGTTGGAGTGCATCTGGAAGAGCTTCCCGATGCGCTCCTTCTTGCCCTTGGTGGAGTTGACCACCTGGGCGCCGGAGGGGACCTTGCCGGAGTACACGCGGACGTACGTCAGCTTGCCGAAGAACGGGTGCGACGCGACCTTGAACGCGAGGGCCGAGAACGGCTCCGTGGCGTCCGGGTGGCGCTCGACGACGAGCTCGGGGTCCTTGGCGTCGTGGCCCTCGATGGCCGGCACGTCCAGCGGGGACGGCAGGTAGTCGATGACCGCGTCGAGCATGGGCTGCACGCCCTTGTTCTTGAACGCCGAGCCGCACAGGACCGGGTACGCCTGCGACGTGATCGTGAGCGTCCGGATGCCGGCCTTGAGCTCGGCGACCGAGATCTCCTCGCCGCCCAGGTACTTCTCGAGGAGCTCCTCGCTGGCCTCCGCGACCGCCTCGACGAGGTCGGCGCGGTACTGCTCGGCCTTCTCGACCATGTCGGCCGGGATCTCCTCGACGGAGTACTCCTCGCCGAGCTTCGTCTCGCCGCGCCACACGAGCGCCTTCTGCTCGATGAGGTCGACGACGCCGACGAAGTCGTTCTCCGAGCCGATCGGCAGCTGGATGACCAGCGGCTTGGCCTTGAGGCGGTTCACGATCGTGTCGACCGTGAAGTAGAAGTCCGCGCCGAGCTTGTCCATCTTGTTGACGAAGCAGATGCGGGGGACGTTGTACTTGTCCGCCTGCCGCCACACCGTCTCGGACTGGGGCTCGACACCCTCCTTGCCGTCGAACACGGCGACCGCACCGTCGAGCACGCGCAGCGAGCGCTCCACCTCGACGGTGAAGTCGACGTGGCCGGGCGTGTCGATGATGTTGATCTGGTTGTTCTTCCAGTAGCAGGTCGTCGCGGCCGACGTGATCGTGATGCCGCGCTCCTGCTCCTGCTCCATCCAGTCCATCGTCGAGGCGCCGTCGTGCGTCTCACCGATCTTGTAGTTGACCCCGGTGTAGAACAGGATCCGCTCGGTGGTCGTCGTCTTGCCGGCGTCGATGTGCGCCATGATGCCGATGTTGCGGACCTTGTTGAGGTCGGTCAGCACGTCAAGTGCCACGGTGTGAAGCCCTTCTTGGAGCAGTCGGTGGTGGCCGGGTGGGCCTGGTGGAGCTGTGGCCGTCCCCGGCCGAGCGGCGGTCGCCCGCCGTGGCGGCGACTACCAGCGGTAGTGCGCGAACGCCTTGTTCGACTCGGCCATCTTGTGCATGTCCTCGCGGCGCTTGACCGCGGCACCCAGGCCGTTGGAGGCGTCGAGGATCTCGTTCATCAGACGCTCGGTCATGGTCTTCTCGCGACGGGCGCGGGAGTAGTCCACGAGCCAGCGCAGCGCGAGCGTCGTCGCGCGGACCGGGCGGACCTCGACGGGCACCTGGTACGTGGCGCCACCGACGCGGCGGGACTTGACCTCGAGCGACGGGCGCACGTTGTCGAGCGCGCGCTTGAGGACGACGACGGGGTCGCCGCCCGTCTTCTCGCGAGCACCCTCGAGCGCGCCGTAGACGATGGCCTCGGCGACGGACTTCTTGCCGTCGAGGAGGACCTTGTTCACGAGCTGCGTGACGACAGGAGACCCGTAGACCGGGTCGACGATGAGCGGCCGCTTCGGGGCCGGACCCTTACGAGGCATCTCAGTTCCCCTTCTTCGCGCCGTAACGGCTGCGCGCCTGCTTGCGGTTCTTGACACCCTGGGTGTCGAGCGCACCGCGCACGATCTTGTAGCGGACACCCGGCAGGTCCTTCACACGACCGCCGCGCACGAGCACGATGGAGTGCTCCTGGAGGTTGTGGCCGACGCCGGGGATGTAGGCGGTGACCTCGATCTGGCTCGAGAGCTTCACGCGTGCGACCTTGCGCAGCGCGGAGTTCGGCTTCTTCGGGGTCGTGGTGTAGACGCGGGTGCACACACCGCGCCGCTGCGGGCTGCCCTTGAGGGCCGGCGTCTTGGACGACGTCGTCTTGGACGTCCGTCCCTTGCGCACGAGCTGCTGGATCGTGGGCACTACGTCTCCGTCTTCTCGGTCTGGCTCTGGTCGACCGGCGACCGCCGGTCACGAGGTCCGGCTGGTGCCGAACCTGGGATCTTTCGTCCTGCGCCGCCGACTGCCGACCCCCGCATCCGGGCGTGTCGGCCGGTCGTGGACACGGACCGACCGCCAGGATTCATCTGGACGGTGGACCGCGCGACCCCGG
The DNA here is from genome assembly GCF_016464425.1 of Actinotalea solisilvae. GTDB lineage: Bacteria > Actinomycetota > Actinomycetes > Actinomycetales > Cellulomonadaceae > Actinotalea > Actinotalea solisilvae. The sequence continues at coordinate 51,354 of NZ_JADDKQ010000004.1, read as the reverse complement.
TCGACGACCCGGCATCCCGACGACGTCCGTCCCGGTCTCCCGGGCGGGTCGCACGCGATGCACGCGCGAGGGCCCGACGGCGCGGGCACAGGGACTTACGTTACCTGCTGGTCCGCGAGAGCGTCAAAGTGACCTCGGTCGCTCCGGGGCGGGTGCAGCGGGCGCCCCGGCCCCGCCGCGCGGCGGTCCCGGGAGCGCCCGGAGGCGACGGAGGGGGCCCACCGCGTGGTGGACCCCCTCCGTCAGCGAGGTGACGTCAGCGCAGGTCGCCGAAGTCGATGTCCTCGAGCGGGATCGCCTCGCCGGAGCCCATGCCGAGCGGCGGGAAGTCGATCTCGTCGTAGCCGAAGCTCGGGTACAGCTCGGCCTTGGCCTCCTCGGTCGGCTCGACCGCGACGTTCCGGTACCGGGGAAGACCGGTGCCCGCCGGGATGAGCTTGCCGATGATGACGTTCTCCTTGAGGCCGAGCAGCGGGTCGGACCGACCGCTCATCGACGCCTCGGTGAGGACGCGCGTCGTCTCCTGGAACGAGGCCGCGGACAGCCACGAGTCCGTCGCGAGCGACGCCTTCGTGATGCCCATGAGCTCGGGACGGCCCGACGCCGGCTGGCGGCCCTCGGCCACCGCCCGACGGTTGGCGTCCTCGAACCGGCCGCGCTCGGCCAGCTCGCCCGGGAGCAGGTCCGTGTCGCCCGAGTCCAGCACGGTCACGCGCCGCAGCATCTGCCGGACGATGACCTCGATGTGCTTGTCGTGGATGTCCACGCCCTGCGAGCGGTAGACCTCCTGGACCTCGTCCACCAGGTGCTTCTGCGTCGCGCGCGGGCCGAGGATGCGCAGGACCTTCTTCGGGTCCACGGCACCGACGGCCAGCTGGGCGCCGACCTCGACGTGGTCGCCGTCGGCGACCAGCAGGCGCGAGCGCTTGGTGATCGGGTAGGCGATCTCCTCGGAGCCGTCGTCGGGCGTGAGGACGATGCGCCGGACGCGGTCCGACTCGTCGATCGCGACCCGGCCGGAGAACTCCGCGATCTGCGCCTCACCCTTGGGGGTGCGGGCCTCGAAGAGCTCCTGGACACGCGGCAGACCCTGCGTGATGTCCTCGGCCGACGCCACGCCACCGGTGTGGAAGGTACGCATGGTGAGCTGCGTGCCCGGCTCGCCGATGGACTGCGCGGCGATGATGCCGACGGCCTCGCCGATGTCCACGAGCTTGCCCGTGGCGAGCGACCGGCCGTAGCACTTCGCGCACGTGCCGACGCGCGACTCGCAGGTGAGGACGGAGCGGACCTTGACCTCGGTCACACCGGCCGCGAGGGCGGCGTCGATGACCAGGTCGCCCGCGTCGTCGCCCGCGCGGGCCACGACCGTGCCGTCGGGAGCGACGACGTCGGTCGCCACGGTCCGCGCGTAGATGCTCGTCTCGACCTTGTCGTGGCGACGCAGCGTGCCGTCCGCGAGGGCCTCGGCGACGGGGAGGGTGAGGCCACGCTCGGTGCCGCAGTCCTCCTCGCGCACGATGACGTCCTGCGAGACGTCGACGAGACGACGCGTGAGGTAGCCCGAGTCGGCGGTCCGCAGAGCGGTGTCCGCCAGACCCTTGCGGGCGCCGTGCGTCGCGATGAAGTACTCCAGGACCGAGAGGCCCTCGCGGTAGTTGGACTTGATCGGGCGGGGGATGATCTCGCCCTTCGGGTTCGCCACGAGGCCGCGCATGCCGGCGATCTGACGGACCTGCATCCAGTTGCCTCGCGCGCCCGAGCCGACCATGCGGTTGACCGTGTTCCGGGCGGGGAAGTTCTTCTGCATCGCCTTGGCGACCTCGTCGGTCGCCTGCGTCCAGATCTCGATGAGCTCCTGACGGCGCTCGTCGTCCGTGATCAGGCCCTTCTCGTACTGGCCCTGGATCTTGGCCGCACGGCCCTCGTGCTCCTCGAGGATGGCGGCCTTCTCGTCCGGCGTCGCGACGTCGGAGATGGCGATCGTGACGCCCGAGCGGGTGGCCCAGTGGAAGCCGGCCTCCTTGAGCGCGTCCAGGCTCGCCGCGACCTCGACCTTGGGGTACCGCTCGGCCAGGTCGTTGACGATCGCGGACAGCCGCTTCTTGTCGACGACGCCGTTGACGTACGGGTAGTCGACCGGGAGGAGCTCGTTGAAGAGCGCGCGACCCAGCGTGGTCCGCACCAGCGCCACGTCGCCCGGCGTCCAGTCCTCGGCCAGGCCGAAGTCGCCGTCACCGGGGACCAGGTCGGACATCCGGATGGTGACGACGGCGTTGATGTCCAGCGAGTGCTGGTCGAACGCCATGATCGCCTCGGAGACCGAGCTGAACAGACGGCCGGCGCCGACCGCGTCCTCGTCGTCCTTGTGGGCCGTGAGGTGGAACAGGCCGATGATCATGTCCTGCGAGGGCATGGTCACCGGACGGCCGTCCGACGGCTTGAGGATGTTGTTGCTCGAGAGCATGAGGATGCGGGCCTCGGCCTGCGCCTCCGTGCTCAGGGGCAGGTGCACGGCCATCTGGTCGCCGTCGAAGTCGGCGTTGAACGCGCCGCAGACGAGCGGGTGCAGGTGGATCGCCTTGCCCTCGACGAGCTGGGGCTCGAACGCCTGGATGCCCAGTCGGTGCAGCGTGGGCGCACGGTTGAGCAGCACGGGGTGCTCGGTGATGACCTCCTCGAGCACGTCCCACACCTGGGGGCGGGCGCGCTCGACCATGCGCTTGGCCGACTTGATGTTCTGCGCGTGGTTGAGGTCCACGAGCCGCTTCATGACGAAGGGCTTGAAGAGCTCGAGCGCCATCTGCTTGGGCAGGCCGCACTGGTGCAGCTTGAGCTGCGGGCCGACGACGATGACCGAGCGGCCCGAGTAGTCGACGCGCTTGCCGAGCAGGTTCTGGCGGAACCGGCCCTGCTTGCCCTTGAGCATGTCCGAGATGGACTTGAGCGGGCGGTTGCCCGGGCCCGTGACCGGACGGCCGCGGCGGCCGTTGTCGAACAGCGCGTCGACGGCCTCCTGGAGCATCCGCTTCTCGTTGTTGACGATGATCTCGGGCGCGCCGAGGTCGAGCAGGCGCTTGAGCCGGTTGTTCCGGTTGATCACGCGGCGGTACAGGTCGTTGAGGTCCGACGTCGCGAAGCGGCCACCGTCGAGCTGCACCATGGGGCGCAGGTCCGGCGGGATGACCGGGACGGCGTCGAGCACCATGCCCTGGGGCGTGTTGCTCGTCGTGAGGAACGCGTTGACGACCTTGAGCCGCTTGAGCGCGCGCGTCTTGCGCTGACCCTTGCCGTTCTTGATCGTGTCGCGCAGCGACTCGGCCTCGGCCTCGAGGTCGAAGTCCTGCAGGCGCTTCTGGATCGCCGCAGCGCCCATCGCACCCTTGAAGTAGTTGCCGTACCGGTCCGTGAGCTGGCGGTACAGCATCTCGTCGCCCTCGAGGTCGGCGACCTTGAGGTTCTTGAAGCGGTCCCACACGGCGTCGAGACGCTCGAGCTCGGCGTCGGCGCGCTTGCGGATCTGCGCCATCTCGCGCTCGGCGGAGTCGCGCACCTTGCGGCGCGCGTCGGCCTTGGCACCCTCGGCCTCGAGCTCGGCCAGGTCGGCCTCGAGCCGGCTCGCGCGCTTGTCGACGTCGACGTCGCGGCGGTTGGTGATCTCCTTCTTCTCCAGGTCGATCTCGTTCTGGAGGTTGGGGAGGTCCTCCTGCCGGCCCTCGTCGTCGACCTCGGTGATCATGTACGCGGCGAAGTAGATGACCTTCTCGAGGTCCTTCGGCGCGAGGTCGAGCAGGTAGCCGAGGCGCGACGGCACACCCTTGAAGAACCAGATGTGCGTGACGGGCGCGGCGAGCTCGATGTGGCCCATGCGCTCACGACGGACCTTCGAGCGCGTGACCTCGACGCCGCAGCGCTCGCAGATGATGCCCTTGAAGCGCACGCGCTTGTACTTGCCGCAGTAGCACTCCCAGTCCCGGGTGGGACCGAAGATCTTCTCGCAGAAGAGGCCGTCCTTCTCAGGCTTGAGAGTCCGGTAGTTGATGGTCTCGGGCTTCTTGACCTCGCCGTGGGACCAGGTGCGGATGTCCTCCGCGGTCGCCAGGCCGATGCGCAGCTCGTCGAAGACGTTGACGTCGAGCAAGGTGTCCTACTTCCTTCGTCTGTCTGTGTTCCCCGGTATACGGCCGGAGGGAGCCGGTGGCGAGGTCCGCCGGGACAGGGGTGTCCCGGCGGACCCGCGAGGTCAGATCTCTTCGATGCTCGAGGCGTTGGGGCGGCGGGACAGGTCGATGCCCAGCTCCTCCGCGGCCCGGTAGACCTCGTCGTCGTTCTCCTTCATGTCGATGGAGACGCCGTCCGAGGACAGCACCTCCACGTTGAGGCAGAGCGACTGCATCTCCTTGAGGAGGACCTTGAACGACTCCGGGATGCCCGAGTCGGGGATGTTCTCGCCCTTGACGATGGCCTCGTAGACCTTGACGCGGCCGGGGACGTCGTCGGACTTGATGGTGAGGAGCTCCTGGAGCGTGTAGGCCGCGCCGTACGCCTCGAGGGCCCACACCTCCATCTCGCCGAACCGCTGACCGCCGAACTGCGCCTTACCACCGAGCGGCTGCTGGGTGATCATCGAGTACGGGCCGGTCGACCGGGCGTGGATCTTGTCGTCGACCAGGTGGTGCAGCTTGAGGATGTACATGTAGCCGACCGAGACGGGCTCGGGGAACGGCTCGCCGGAGCGGCCGTCGAAGAGCCGGGCCTTGCCGTCGGAGCCGACCATGCGCTCGCCGTCGCGGTTCGGCGTCGTGACGTCGAGGAGGCCCGTGAGGACCTTCTCGGGCACGCCGTCGAACACGGGCGTCGCGACCGGGTTGCCCGGCACGTTGCGCTCCGCGGCCGGCGGGACGTGGGCGACCCACTCGGGCGACCCCTCGGCCGCGGCGATGTCCCAGCCCTGCTTGGCGACCCACCCGAGGTGGGTCTCGAGCACCTGGCCGACGTTCATGCGGCCGGGCACGCCGAGCGGGTTGAGCACGACGTCGACGGGCGTGCCGTCGGCCAGGAACGGCATGTCCTCGACCGGGAGGATCTTGGAGATGACGCCCTTGTTGCCGTGGCGGCCGGCGAGCTTGTCGCCGTCCGTGATCTTGCGGCGCGCGGCGATGTAGACGCGGACCAGCTCGTTCACGCCGGCGGGCAGCTCGTCGCCGTCCTCACGGTTGAACGTGCGGACCTCGATGACCGTGCCGGACTCGCCGTGGGGCACCTTGAGGGACGTGTCGCGCACCTCGCGGGCCTTCTCGCCGAAGATCGCGCGGAGCAGGCGCTCCTCGGGGGTCAGCTCGGTCTCGCCCTTGGGCGTGACCTTGCCGACGAGGATGTCGCCCGCCGCGACCTCGGCGCCGATGCGGATGATGCCGCGCTCGTCGAGGTCCGCGAGGACCTCCTCGGAGACGTTCGGGATGTCCCGCGTGATCTCCTCGGGCCCGAGCTTGGTGTCGCGCGCGTCGACCTCGTGCTCCTCGATGTGGATCGAGGACAGGACGTCGTCCTGCACGAGGCGCTGCGACAGGATGATCGCGTCCTCGTAGTTGTGGCCCTCCCACGACATGAACGCGACGAGGAGGTTGCGGCCGAGCGCGAGCTCGCCCTCGTCCGTCGCCGGGCCGTCGGCCAGCACGGAGCCGACCTCGACGCGGTCGCCCTCGTCGGCCAGCACGCGCTGGTTGTAGGACGTGCCCTGGTTCGAGCGACGGAACTTCGCGACCCGGTAGGTCGACGTCGTCGCGTCGTCGTTGGCGACGGTGATGAGGTCCGCGGAGACCTCCGTGACCACGCCCGGCTTGGTCGCGACGATGACGTCGCCGGCGTCGACGGCCGCACGCCGCTCCATGCCGGTGCCGACGAGCGGCGCCTCGGAGCGGACCAGCGGGACCGCCTGGCGCTGCATGTTGGCGCCCATGAGCGCGCGGTTGGCGTCGTCGTGCTCGAGGAACGGGATCATCGCGGTCGCGACCGACACCATCTGGCGCGGCGAGACGTCCATGTAGTCCACGGCCTCGCCGGGCACGAGCTCGACCTCGCCGCCCTTGGTCCGGACGAGCACGCGGTCGTCCGCGAACTGCCCGTTCTCCTTGAGCGCGGCGTTGGCCTGGGCGATGACGTGACGGTCCTCGTCGTCGGCCGTGAGGTAGTGGACCTCGTCCGTGACGCGACCCTTGGTGACCTTGCGGTACGGGGTCTCGACGAAGCCGAACGGGTTGATCCGCCCGTACGTCGCGAGCGAGCCGATGAGGCCGATGTTCGGGCCCTCAGGGGTCTCGATCGGGCACATGCGGCCGTAGTGGGACGGGTGGACGTCACGGACCTCCATGCCGGCGCGGTCGCGGGACAGACCGCCCGGGCCGAGCGCGGACAGACGACGCTTGTGCGTCAGGCCGGCCAGCGGGTTGTTCTGGTCCATGAACTGCGACAGCTGCGACGTGCCGAAGAACTCCTTGATCGACGCCACCACGGGGCGGATGTTGATCAGGGTCTGCGGCGTGATCGCCTCGACGTCCTGCGTCGTCATGCGCTCGCGCACGACGCGCTCCATCCGCGACAGGCCCGTGCGGACCTGGTTCTGGATGAGCTCGCCCACCGCGCGGATGCGGCGGTTGCCGAAGTGGTCGATGTCGTCCGTCTCGACGCGCACGTCGATCGCCTCGCCGGCGCGCGCGCCGGGGATCGTGGCGACCTCGGCGTGCAGCGCGGCCATGTACTTGACGGTCGCGACGACGTCCGACACCGACAGCACCGAGTCGGTGAGCGGGGCGTCGATGCCGAGCTTCTTGTTCACCTTGTAGCGGCCGACCTTGGCGAGGTCGTAGCGCTTGGGGTTGAAGTAGAAGTTCTCGAGCAGCGCGCGACCGGCCTCGACCGTCGGCGGCTCGCCCGGGCGGATCTTGCGGTAGATGTCGAGGAGGGCCTCCTCCTCGGTGTTCACGTGGTCCTTCTCGAGCGTCTCGAGGACGGCCGGGAACTGCGCGAACTCCTCGCGGATCTGCGACTCGGTGAGGCCGAGCGCCTTGAGCAGCACCGTGACGGACTGCTTGCGCTTGCGGTCGACGCGCACGCCGACGGCGTCGCGCTTGTCGATCTCGAACTCGAGCCACGCGCCGCGCGACGGGATGATCTTCGCGGTGAAGATGTCCTTGTCGGACGTCTTGTCCGCGGTGCGCTCGAAGTACACGCCCGGGGAGCGGACGAGCTGCGAGACGACGACGCGCTCGGTGCCGTTGATGATGAAGGTGCCGCGCTCGGTCATGAGCGGGAACTCGCCCATGAAGACCGTCTGGCTCTTGATCTCGCCCGTCGTGTAGTTGACGAACTCGGCCGTCACGAAGAGGGGCGCGGCGAAGGTGAAGTCCTTCTCCTTGCACTCCTCCGCCGTGTACTTGGGCGGCTCGAAGCGGTGGTCGCGGAACGAGAGCGACATGCTGCCGCCGAAGTCCTCGATCGGAGAGATCTCCTCGAAGATCTCCTCGAGGCCCGACGTCTCCGGGACGTCCTGCCGTCCGGCCTCGACGGCGGCGGCGACGCGCTCCTGCCACGCGGCGTTGCCGAGCAGCCAGTCGAAGTTCTCGGTCTGCAGGCCGAGGAGGTCGGGGACCTCGAGCGGCTCGTGGATCTTGGCGAAGGAGATGCGGCGAGATGCAGTGCGGTTCGCGATAGCGTCGGCGAGAGGTGCAGAAGGGGTGCGCGAGGCAGCCAAGAGGGGTCCTTCCCTGCGGATCGAGTGCACGCGCGCCGGGTCATGGCCTACCCTGCCGTCACCAGACCGCGGCGGACGTCCGGGCACCGGGCAGAGCTCGGGCAGGACGGCGGGACCGGGGCGGGTTGAGGGGTGCAGGCACAAGCCAGCGCAAAGCGCTAGCGTACCCGAGCTGTCTCCGCCTGTCCACTGAGGTCATCCGACGACTTGACCCGGCCCTCGCGCCGTGGTCCCATCCCCGGTTCTCCACCCTGCGGACGCGGCGTCGCGGCCGGCTCCCCCACCTGCGCCCGCGCCCGCCGCAGCGCCCCCTCCCGTCCGGATGCTCGGATCCGAGCGTCCGTGCGTCCGGAGGTGTCGTCGACGCCTCCACCTGCACGGACGCTCGCACGCGAGCGTCCGGCCGGGCGTGGGACGGGCCGCGTGGGCGCGGGGTCGGGGACGCAGCGGGTGGGGACGCAGCGGGTGGGGACGCGGCGAGGCCCGCACCCCCGGAGGGGTGCGGGCCTCGCTGTCGTGCGTCGGCGCCGTGAGGCGCCGGGTCCAGCAGAGGTCAGAACGACGTCACTTGACGGTGACCGTCGCGCCGGCGCCCTCGAGGGCCGCCTTCGCCTTGTCGGCCGCCTCCTTGTTGACGCCCTCCAGGACGGGCTTGGGCGCCTCGTCGACGAGGTCCTTGGCCTCCTTGAGGCCCAGGCTCGTGAGCGCGCGCACCTCCTTGATGACCTGGATCTTCTTGTCGCCGGCGGCCTCGAGGACGACGTCGAACTCCGTCTTCTCCTCGACCTCCTCGGCGGCAGCGGCGCCGGCGCCACCGGCGGCCGGGCCGGCCACGGCGACGGGAGCGGCAGCGGTGACCTCGAAGGTCTCCTCGAAGGCCTTCACGAACTCGGAGAGCTCGATGAGCGTGAGCTCCTTGAACGCGTCGAGGAGCTCGGTGGTGGTGAGCTTCGCCATGGTGGCGTGTCCTTCCTGATTGCCCTGCGCCGTCCGGCCGGTGGGGCCGGGGGGCAGGTGGGGTGGTGTGTCGAGGGGCGAGGCGTCAGGACCCGGAGGTCAGGCCGCCTGCTCCTCGGTCGCCCGCTTCTCGCGCAGGGCATCGATGGTGCGCACGGCCTGGGCCGTGGGCGCCGTGAACATGTAAGCCGCCTGGTACAGCTTGGCCTTGAAGGCGCCGGCTGCCTTGGCGAGCAGGACCTCGCGGGACTCGAGGTCCGCGAGCTTGGTGATGTCCGCGGCCGTCATGGCGCGTCCGTCGAGGACACCGCCCTTGATGACGAGCTGCGGGTTGGCCTTGGCGAAGTCACGCAGGCCCTTGGCCGCCTCGACCGGGTCACCGGTCACGAAGGCGACGGCCGAGGGGCCGGCGAGCTGGTCGTCGGCGATGTCGACGCCAGCCTGCTTGGCCGCGATGGCGGACAGCGTGTTCTTCACCACGGCGTAGGTTGCGTTGCCGCTGAGCGCGCGACGCAGCTGCTTGAGCTGCGCGACGGTGAGCCCGCGGTACTCGGTCAGCACGACGGCGTTCGAGTCACGGAACTGGTCCGAGAGCTCGGCTACCGCGGCTGCCTTGTCCGGCCTCGCCATGGCAATCCTTCCGGTGGTCGTACCGCCGGCGTCGGACGGACGTCACCCCGGACATGAGAAGAGCCCCGCGCAGGCGCGGGGCTCGAAGGGGACGAGCGCCACGCACGTCCTGCGTGCGCACGGCGCTGCCGTCCGGTCCTGAGTCTCTCACCTGCGCCGGCCTCCGCTGATGAGCGGGACTTCGGTCCACCACCCACGCGCTCTGCGAGCAGAGGAGCACGGGCAGCCGACGACCTGCGGTCTTGGGCCTGGCCAGCGTACGCGACGGTCGCGGGGGGACCAAATCGCGCCGTGGTGTCACACGGCGCCGGCCGCGCGCTCCTGGAGGACGTGGGCCGCGACGAGGAGGGACCGGCGATGACCGCGCTGCTGAGCACCCCGACGGTACGCGACGTCGACGGCGGGGAGCCCGTCGACGTCGGGCTCTGGCTGGCCGGTCGGTGGCTCGGCGACCGACGGCGGGCGCCGCTCGGCGTCCCGCGCGTGGCCTACCCGCCCACGCACCTCCCCCGCACCGGTGCCGGCGTGCGCGTCGCGCTGCTCGACGGCGTCGTCGACGCCGCGCACCCCGACCTCCGGGGGGCGCGCGTCTGGGACCGCGGCCGGACGCGGGTCCCCGCGGTGGCGGCCACGGCGGAGGGGTCGGCGCGTGCGACGGCCCACGCGTCGCTGCTCGTCGGCCAGGGCGAGCGCGACGTGCTCGGCCTCGTGCCCGACGCGGACCTGCTCGTGGTCCCGGTGCTCACCGTCGGCGGGTTCACCAGCGACGAGCTGCTCGTGCGCGCGGTCCGGCGCGTGGTGGCCGACGGCGCTCAGGTCCTCGTGCTGCCGTTCGGCCGACGCCGCCTCGGCCGCCGGGTGGCGATGGTCCTGCGCACGGTCGCCGAGAGCGGCGTGCGCGTCGTCGTCGCCGCGGGCGACCTCGGGCCCGACGTCCTCGCGTTCCCCGCGTCCGTCTCCGGGGTCACCGCCGTCACCGCGCACGACGACGCCGGCCTGCTGCCGGGCTGCAGCGCGCGGGGCGACCTCAGCGCACCCGGGTCGGACGTGCCCGCGGCGGGGCGGGACGGCGTCGTGCGCCTGCGCGGGTCGTCACCCGCCGCGGTGCTGGCCGCCGGCGTCGTCGCGGCGGTGCTCGGGGAGGTCCACCGCGAGCGGCGCGAAGCAGGTGAGCGCGACCGGCTCGTCGACGCCTGAGCACGCGGCGGCGAGCCCCTCGGCCGGGCTCGCGCCGCCCCGCACGAGGACGTGCAGCGTGGGCATGACCCGCGCCGCGACGGCGTCGCGCAGGGGCGCGAGGCACGCGACGACGGCGCCCGCGCCCAGGCGCAGCAGGACGTTCGCGAGGCCGAGCACCTCGCCCCCCGGACGCACCGACGCGCGCCCGACCTCGCACGCCGACAGCACCACGAGCGAGCCCGGCAGCACGGCGCCCTCGAGCTCGTGCGCGAAGAGCGGGCCGTCCGCGAGCCGGACCCACGAGAAGAGCGGGTTGTCGGCCTCGTGCCGTCCGTGCGCGGCGAGGTGGACGACGCCCGCGGTGCGCAGGGCGTCGGTGGCGGCGGACGCGGTGGCGGCCTCGCCGACCAGGAGCCGAGCGCGCGGCCACGTCGCGGCGACGACCTCGGCCTCCGCCCGCGCGTGCCCCAGCCCGGGGCCTGCGAGCGCGACGGCGTCGGTGGCGCGCTCGCCCACCGGCGCGAGCTGCAGGCGCGGGCTCACGCTCGTCGCCCGGCCGACCCGCGACGGCACGAGCCCCCACGGCAGGGTGACGAGCGCGCCGCCGGCGACGACGTGCAGCGGGCCGTCCGCGCCCAGCGGGCGGACGAGGTGGGCGTCCAGCTGCTCGAGGCCGCGCGCCAGGGACCGCCGGACGCCGTCGCGGAGCGCCGCCGGCAGCAGCGGGTTGGCCAGGACCTGGAGGTCGGCGCCCAGCCGGCGTGCCACCTCGTCGACCGCCGCGAGCGGCGCCAGGTCGAGCAGCCGCAGCCCCGCTGGGTCCGCGACGACCGCGTGGACGCGCCCGTCGTGGGCGACGAGGTCCGCGACCGTCGTGCCGGGCGCCGCCGTCGGGACGGCGCTCCGCGGGCCGACGGGCCGCAGCGCCCGCAGCAGCTGTCGCGCGGTCACCGCCCTGGGGGCGCGCGTGCCCTCCCCCAGGCGCCACGTGCGCTCGCGCGCGTGCGACCGCAGGCGGGCCAGCTCCCGCTCGACCGACGGCGGCACCTCGCCCGGCGGCCGGGCGCGCGCCCGCTCCATGCCCTGGCGCAGCTCGGCGAGCACCTCGGCCAGGACGGGGTCGTCCGGCGGGCGGACGCGCGCCGGACCGGCCGTCGTCGCCCGCCCGCGCTCGACCGCCGCCAGCACCGCGGCGGGGTCCCGCGACGCGAGCGCGGCGCCGACGTCGAGGAGCGCGAGGCGCTCCCCGTGGACCGCGGCGGCGGTCACCGCCTCGACGGAGCCGAGCCGCCGCCGCTGGTCGGCGAGCAGCGCCTGGCCGGCGCGCGTCTCGCGCCGGGCCACGTCCGGCCGGCCCTCGGCGAGCGCGATCTGGACGCGGACCGCGCGGACCTGGAGCGTCAGGGCGAGGTCGCGCGTGCTCAGCCGCCCCACCGCGTCCACGAGCACGCGGGCGCGGTCGGTCGCACCGGCGGCCACGAGCGCCTGGGCCGCGGTGGCGCGGGCGGCCCGGGCGACCCCGGCCGACGCGACCGCGGCGAGCGCCTCGCACCGCCGCGCCAGCCGCACGCGCGCGGCCCGGTCGCGCGCCTCGGCTCCCGCCCCGGCGCCCGCAGCTCCCGTCCCGGCGTCCGCGCCGTCGGGGGCGGTGCCCGCGGGCCGGGCACCGCCGCCGTCCTCGAGCACCGCGAGCGACGCCCGGAGCACCGCCAGCTCCGCGCGCTCGGACCACTGCGCGTTGTGCCGACGCGCGAACCGCCGACGTGCGGAGCGCGCCCACCGCAGGGCGTCGTGCGGTCGCCCGGTGACCAGGGCGACGTGCGCGCGCGCCAGCTCGGTCTGGGCCAGGTCGTGCACGAGGCGCTGCTCCGCGAGGGTCCGGGCCGCGCGCGCGAGCATCCGGTCGGCGTCGCTCGTGAGCCCCGCCTCGAGCAGCACCTGGGCGCGGTCGAGGAGGGCCGCGGCGAGCGAGTCCGGTGGCCCGAGCTCCTCGGCGTCGGCCATCGCTCCCAGCGCGGCGGGCAGGTCCCCCGCGAGGAACTCGACGTAGCCGAGGTTGTGCCGGGCCTTGAACTCGAGCAGGGCGTGCCCGATCGCGTGCGCGCGCTCGGCGCTGCGCTCGAGGTCGGCCCGCGCCCGCGCCCGCTGGCCCAGCTCGAGGGCGAGGGAGCCCCGGTTGAGCAGCACGCGGCACGCGTCGACGGGCTCGGCGGCGTCGAGCATCGCGACGGCCCGGTCGAGGTCGCGCAGCGCCTGCCGCGGGTCCCCGGCCCGCATGCGCAGGAGCCCGCGCTGGCCGAGCACCGCGACCTCGACCCCGGTCGCGCCGCCGCTGCGCGCCCACGTCTCGGCCTCGTCGAGCACGGCCAGGCTCGCGGCGACATCGGCGCGCAGCTCGAAGTCGCTCATGACGAGGCCCAGCAGCGCGCGCGCCCGCAGGTACGCCACGTCGGCGGCGTGGTCCCCCGGGTCCGGCGCCGGTCGGCTGCCCGCGCGCTGCCCCCGGGGCGCGGCTCCCGGCGGGTCGGCGGGCGACGTCGGCAGGCGGCGCAGGACCTCGCGGAACGCGCTCGACGCGCGGGCGGGCCGACCCGCGGAGTTGTGCTCGAAGCCCTCCTCGAGCGCGCGGAGCGCGTCGAGCACGACGTCGGTCCCCGCCCCCGGGGTCATCCGCCCGCCCATCGGCTCACCCGTGCGCCGCGGCGCTCACGCGGGGCGCAGCCCCGTGGCCGCCGTGATGGCCGCCCACGCCGCCGCGCGACGCCCGGCGGGGTCGGTGACGGACGACGCGGTCACGCCGCCCTGCTCGCGCGCCTCGAGGAGCGCGGCGGCGACGTCGCCCGCCAGGACGGGTGCGGCGAACGACGTCCCGCTCCAGACGCCGAAGCCGCCCGAGAACCCGTCGGGGTCCAGCGTCGAGCGCTCCTCCCCCGCGCGCCGGCCGGGCAGCGAGCGCGAGGACGCCCGCGACCCGTCCGTCGGCGTCGGCAGCGTGCTGACGACCGCGGCTCCGGGCCGCAGGCACGTGATCCAGGGCCCGTCGTTGCTGAACAGTGCGGTCGTGCCGTCGGGGTTGAGCGCCCCCACCGAGACGACGGGCGGGACGTCGTCGAGCACGGCGGGCGGCACGGGCACCGGCGGGCTGCCGGCGACCGGGGGCGCGAACGCCGCCGGGAACAGCGGACGCGGGTCACCGTGGTTGCCCGCGGACACGACGACCGCGACCCCCTGGGTCCGGAGCGCCGCGAGCACGGACCCGAACGGGCTGTCGAAGAGCGCGTCCTCCGGCCGCTCGTGGTAGTAGCCGAGCGACAGGTTGAGCACGTCGACCGGCACGTAGCCCTCACGCCCCGCGAGCCCGAGCAGGTGGAACAGGAGCAGCCGGCGCAGGCCGCGCAGCAGGTCCGACTCGGCGATCACGCCGACCCCGCCGTACAGCCGGCACGAGAGGACGACCGCGTCCGGGCACCGCTGGTGCACGATGCCCGCGATGAAGGTCCCGTGGCCCGCGGCGGGGTCGAGCCCGCCGGTCAAGGGGGAGCCCGCCATGCCGCCGTCCTCCGGGTCCTCGGCCGGGGGCAGCACCGGGAACGGGCCGACGGGCACGCCGAGCACGCTCGGGTCCCGGACGACGACGTCCGGTCCGAGCCAGGGGTGGGTGCCGGCACCCGTGTCGAGCACGGCGACCACCGGTCGGGGCAGGCCGCCCTTCGTCGTCACGACCGACTCGCCGTCGCCGTGACGACGCACGGGCCGCGGACCGACCCACGCCACCGCGCTGCGCCCGCCCCAGCCGGGCACGGCGTACTCGGGGATCCCGGAGACCGGGTGCGGGTCGGTCAGCGGGTGGGGGTCCGTCAGGGGGTGCGGGTCCGTCAGCGGGTGCGGGTCGGTGAGCGGCGCCCCGCCGATGCCCGGCGTCGCGACCACGAGGTGGTCGAGCGACACGCGGAGGGCACCCGAGTCCAGCGCACGGAAGGACTCGACGAGCTCCCAGGCGTCCGGCGCGGGCGCCACGGAGCCCTTCCCGGGGCGCACGCGGACCGCGAACGAGGCGCCCGACTGCATCGCCTCGCGCGCGAGCCCGGAGAGGTCCGCCTGCTCGAGCAGACGTGCGTCGCGGAGGTCCGCGGGGTCGACGTCGAGCGTCCAGCCGCGCCGCTCGGCGACCTCGAGGAGCGGGGAGAGGTCGGCGGCGTCGGCCTGGCTCCCGAAGACGATCAGCTGGTCCGTGAGGTACGACGTCGGCGCGGGGTCCGCCGCGCCGCCGCGCCGCGCGGCGCTGCGGGGGTCGAGCGTCCGCACGCGCCAGGCGAGGCTCTCGGGCCGCTCCGAGCGTGCGCGGGCGCGGCGGTCACTGCTCTCCTGCGTCATGCGTCCCCCTCGGTGGTGGTGCTGGTCGTGGTGCGGGTCGGTCGGTCGTCGCGCGGGACGCGCGTCACAGCTCGATCACCGGCGTGCTCACGGCCGGTCCGGAGTCGTGCCGCAGCACGAGGCCGGCCGGGCCGGGGGGCACGTCCGGCAGCACGAAGCCGCCGTCGTCGTCGGTCTGCGTGCGCACGCTGCCGCCCGGACGCAGGAGCTCGACGTCGTAGCGGCGCGCCGGTGCGGCCCAGCCGTCGATCCGCACGCCGCCCGACGGCGACACGGACAGGGTGATCATGACCGTGACGGGCTCCGCCGTGAAGGTGATGGTCCGCGCCTCGACCGTCGTGTCGCCGCCGCGCACGGCCATCTCGGGCACCTCGAGCAGCTGGAGCTCCATGACCTGCGTGTGCAGCGCCTCGAGCGAGAGCGCGAAGAGCGACCGCTCGACCAGGTCGGCGGGCACGGGGTCGACAGCGTCGAGCGTGCGCCGCAGGCCCGCGAGGACGCGCAGGTCCCCCGCGTCGAGCGGCGCGTCGGCCGGGAACGTCTCGTCGGTGCTCATGCGCCCCACACCTCCTCGGTCGCGAGCAGCGCCCGCAGCTTGGCCAGGCAGCGGCCGCGCGTCACGCCGACGGCGGTCACTTGCATCCCCGTGACCTCGGCGATCGCGCGGTAGTCGGGCCGGTCGGCCATGGCGACGAAGCGCAGCACCTGCTGGCACCGCTCGGGCAGCAGGACGAACCGGCGCCACAGGGCGCGGTCGCGCTCGTCGGTCACCACCGACTCGTCGGGCGCCGGGTCCGGGGAGCGGAGCTCGGGGTGCGCGACGCCGTCGTCGTCGAGCGCGGTGGTGCGGCGGGCGTCGCCGCGCCGGTGAGCGACCACCTGCCACGCCGCCCGGCGGGCGCTGACGAGCAGCCACTTGAGCGCCGCGTCGGGCTCGCGGATGGTCGCGGCGCTGCGCACGAAGGCGAGCCAGACGCCCTGGACGACGTCCTGCGCCTCGTCGCGCTCGACCCCCTGCGACCGCACGACGTGCCAGAGCAGCGGCGTCGCCTCGCGGACCAGGTCCTCGAGCGGGGCGGTGCGCCCCGCGCGGTAGGCCTCGAGCGCGGCGGCGGCGAGCGCGGCGAGGCCGGTGCGTTCTCCGACGTCGTCGGCTGCGGGTCCCGCTGTGGGGTTCATCGACCTGAGCCCTTCCGGGTCCGGCGGAGACGTCGAGCGTATCGACGCCGACCGTGGGCCCACAACGACCTGCGACACCGGGCTCCTCCCGTCCTGGCACGCGCGTGCCTCATCGGGGAGGAGCGCGCGACGGCGCGTCTGTGACACCCGACGGGGGACGGATCTCGCGCGCACCCGAGGACCGACCCATCCGGGGCGACCGGCGCTCCGAACCACCACCGACCGACGACGGCGCCCGCCGTCCGCTGGAACGAGAGGCACGCACCATGAACAGCTCACCGAACCGACTGCTCGGCACCGTCTTCGGGGTCGTGTACCTCCTGGTCGGCGCGGCCGGCTTCGCCGTCACGGGCGGCGTCGGGTTCGCCGCGACCGAGGGCAACCCGCTCGTCGTGTTCGACGTCAACCCCCTGCACAACATCGTCCACCTGGGCATCGGCGCGGCGCTCCTCGTGGCGGCGCGCACCTCCGTGCGGGCGGCTCGCGGCGTCAACGCCACCGTGGGCGCGGTCTACCTGCTCGTCGGCGTGGTCGGCCTGTTCCTCGTCGGCTCGGCCGCGAACATCCTGGCCCTCAACGGCGCCGACAACGTGCTGCACCTCGCGAGCGCCCTGCTGCTGCTCGGCGTCGGCCTGGCGGCCGACCGCGACGCCACCGGCACCACGCGCGCGACCACGGCCCGGACCGCCTGATGGCCGCGCCGGCCCTCGCCCTGGCCCCCGCCCCGGCGGTCCCCGCGGTCCGCGCGGTCCCCGCGGTCCGCGTCGGGCCCGTCGCGCCGGCCGGGCCGGGCAGCACCCGCCTCGCCTTCGCGGCGTTCGGGGCGCTCGGGGCCGGCGTCGTCCACCTCGGACTGGCGAGCGCCCACGCGACGAGTCCCGCGTGGGCGCTCGCCCTGGCCGCCGTCGGGCTCGCCGAGACGGGGTGGTCGCTGCTCGCGCTGCGCGCGGGCCGACCGGTCTCGGCGCGCCCGGCGGCGGTGTCCCTCCTCGTGGTCGCGGGCGCGTGGCCCGCGCTCGTGGCGCAGCGCGTCGTCCCGCACGACGGCGGGCTGTCGGCCGCCGACGTCGCGGTCGTGGCCCTGGGCGTCCTCGCGGCGGGAGCGTCCGCGCTCGCGTCGCGCACCGACGGCGGCCGCGGTGCGCCCGCAGCCGGGGCCCCGGGCCGCGCGACCGCCCCGGGCGCCTGGCGCACGCTCCTCGGATGGGGGGCGGCCGCCGTCGTCGTGGCCGCGCTCACCACCCCGGGACTGGCCGCCACGCCCGCGGGCGCCGCCGCCGTCCCGCACGGCACCCACGGCACGCCCGAACCGTCCGGGGACGTCGCGACGCCCTCGGGGCACGGCCACTGACCGGTCGGGCACCGGACGCACGAAGGGCCCGGCAGCTGCTGCTGCCGGGCCCTTCGGACGTGCTCAGGACGTCACGCCTCGTCGGTCTCCTCGACCGTGAGGTTGCGCGTCTTGTTCTGGTCGAGCGGGATGCTCGGGCCCATCGTCGTGGTGACGAAGGCCTTGGTGATGTACCGGCCCTTCGACGCGGCCGGCTTGAGGCGGAGGACCTCGTCGAGCGCGGCGGCGTAGTTCTCCACCAGCGCGACGTCGGCGAACGACGCCTTGCCGATGATGAAGTGCAGGTTGGAGTGCTTGTCGACGCGGAACTCGATCTTGCCGCCCTTGATGTCGGACACGGCCTTCGCCACGTCCATCGTCACGGTGCCCGTCTTGGGGTTCGGCATGAGACCGCGGGGGCCCAGCACCTTGCCCAGGCGGCCGACCTTGCCCATGAGGTCGGGCGTCGCGACGGCCGAGTCGAAGTCGGTGTAGCCGGCGGCCACCTTCTCGATGAGCTCGTCGCCACCGACCTCGTCGGCGCCCGCGGCCCGGGCCTGCTCGGCACGCTCACCCGTCGCGAAGACGAGGACGCGCGCCGTCTTGCCCGTGCCGTGCGGGAGGTTGACGGTGCCACGGACCATCTGGTCCGCCTTGCGGGGGTCGACCCCGAGGCGGAAGGCCACCTCGACGGTCGCGTCGTACTTCGTGGTCGACGTCTTCTGCGCGAGACGGATCGCCTCGAGCGGCGCGTAGAGACGCTCGCGGTCGATCGTGTCCGCGGCGGCGCGGTACGCCTTGCTGTGCTTGGCCATGCTCTGCTCCTTCAGCAGTCGTGGTCGACGGGCCGCCAAGGGCCCTGCCACTGGGTGTCCCGGTGACCGTGCGGTCACCGGGCCGTGCGGGTCGTGCTGGTGGTGCGGGTCAGCCCTCGACCTTGATGCCCATCGAGCGCGCGGTGCCGGCGACGATCTTGGCCGCGGCCTCGACGTCGTTCGCGTTGAGGTCGACGAGCTTGGTCTCGGCGATCTCACGGACCTGGGCCTGCGTGAGCGTGGCGACCTTGACCGTGTGCGGCGTGGGCGAGCCCTTCGCGACGCCCGCGGCCTTCTTGATCAGCTCGGCGGCCGGCGGCGTCTTGGTGATGAAGGTGAAGCTGCGGTCCTCGTAGACGGTGATCTCCACGGGGATGACGTCGCCGCGCTGTGCCTCGGTGGCCGCGTTGTACGCCTTGCAGAACTCCATGATGTTGACGCCGTGCTGACCCAGGGCCGGGCCGATCGGCGGCGCCGGCGTCGCGGCACCGGCCTTGATCTGCAGCTTGATGAGGCCGGAGACCTTCTTCTTGGGGGGCATGATGCCTTCCGTTCCTTCTCGTGGGCCGACGCCGTGGGCGATGACCCGGTTGCAGTGCTGCCCGGCTCGGTCAGATCTTGGCGACCTGGTTGAACGACAGCTCGACCGGGGTCTCCCGGCCGAAGATGGAGACGAGGACCTTGAGCTTCTGCGCCTCCGCGTTGATCTCGGAGATCGTCGCGGGGAGCGTGTCGAAGGGCCCGTCGGTGACGGTGACCGACTCGCCGACCGTGAAGTCGACGGCGATCGTGGGGGCGGCCGCGGCGGTGCGCGCCGGGGCGGCCGCGGGGGCGAGCGACGGCGCGAGCATCGAGAAGACCTCGTCGAGCGTCAGCGGGACCGGCTGGTGGGTGTGGCCCACGAAGCCCGTGACGCCGGGCGTGTGGCGCACGGCGCCCCACGACTCGTCGGTGAGGTCCATGCGGACGAGGACGTAGCCGGGGATCCGGACGCGGCGCACGGTCTTGCGCTGCGCGTTCTTGATCTCGACGACCTCCTCCATGGGGACCTCCACCTGGTGGATGTAGTCCTCCATGTTGAGGCTCTGGATGCGGTTCTCCAGGTTCGCCTTCACGCGGTTCTCGTACCCCGCGTAGGAGTGGATGACGTACCAGTCGCCCGGCTCGCGCCGGAGCTGGGCCTTGAACGCCTCGACCGGGTCGGCGTCCTCGTCGTCCTCGTCGGCGGCGGGCTGCTCGTCGACGGGCGCCACGGCGGGCGACTCGTCGGCGTCGTCGGGCTCGTCGGACTCCTCGGTCGAGGTGCCCTCGTCGGTCTCGTCGGTCTCGACGACGGCCTCGTCCGCGGTCAGGGCGAGCTCGTCACCGTCGGCGTCGACCACGGGGGTCTCGTCCTGCTCGGTCGGCTCCAGCGACTCCTGCGACACGGGGTGAACCTGCTTTCTGCTGCCTGTCTGGGGATCGTGCGTGGGTTCCTGCGAGGTGCTGCTGTGCGTCGTCCTGCTGCTCGGGCGGTCCGGAGGACCCTGGGACCGGCTGTCGCCCGGTCCGCGGCGCGGTCCGGGCGCGGCCCGGCCGGCGTCAGCCGCCGAAGACCCACCCGACGAGCGTGCCCACCCCGAGGTCGACCAGCGTCACGAACGCCATGACCACCGCGACGAAGACCAGGACGACCGCGGTGTACCGCAGCAGCTCCGCGCGCGTGGGCCGGACGACCTTCTTGAGCTCGGCGACCACCTGGCGGACGAAGAGCGCGATGCGCGCGAACAGACCACGACGCTCCTGCTCCCGGCCCCGCGAGGGGCGCGGGTCGCTGCCACGCCCGGTGCCCTCGGCACCCGACGCCGCAGCGCGTGCGGATTCGCTCACAGTCAGTTCCCTACGTCTCGTCCCGCGGCGGCACCGCCGGACCCTGGTGTCGCTCGGGGGTGCGGCCGGTGCGGCCGCCGTTCAACGCAGGGCAGGCGGGACTCGAACCCACAACCGCCGGTTTTGGAGACCGGTGCGCTACCAATTGCGCCACTGCCCTTCACCTGGTGCGTCGCCGTCCGCCGCGTCCCGTGCACCCTGCGGTCCGCGAGGACCGCGCGACGGGCGCACGACATCATGGCGGGCGTCAACCACCAGCGGTCGAGTGTACGTGGTCCCGGGGCATGGGTCGAACGGCCGCCCGGGCGACCCCTCCCCGGACCCCGGGTGGCGGCCCGGGGCCCTGCCCGGAGCGCGGACGCCCGCCCCAGCGACTGACCCCTCTGCCACTATGGGCCGCGTGAGCCAGACGCCCGCCGCCGCACCGTCCAGCCCCTCGAACGAGCCGGGCCACGCCGCCCGCGCGACCGCGCGCCGCGTGTCCACGCGCATCGCCGCGATCGCCGAGTCGGCGACGCTCGCGGTCGACGCCAAGGCCAAGGCGCTCAAGGCCGCGGGCCGGCCGGTCATCGGCTTCGGGGCGGGTGAGCCGGACTTCCCGACGCCCGACTACATCGTCGAGGCCGCGGTCGCCGCCTGCCGGGTGCCCGCGAACCACCGCTACACGCCGGCCGCGGGTCTGCCCGACCTCCGCGAGGCGATCGCCGCGAAGACCCTGCGCGACTCCGGCTACGAGGTCTCGCCGAGCCAGGTGCTCGTGACCAACGGCGGCAAGCAGGCGGTCTACCAGGCGTTCGCCACGGTCGTCGACGAGGGCGACGAGGTGCTGCTGCCCGCGCCGTACTGGACCACCTACCCCGAGGCCGTCCGGCTCGCGGGCGGCGTGCCCGTCGAGGTGTTCGCGGGCGAGGAGCAGGACTACCTCGTCACCGTCGACCAGCTCGAGGCCGCGCGCACCGAGCGGACGAAGGCACTGCTCTTCTGCTCGCCGTCCAACCCGACGGGCGCCGTCTACTCGCCCGAGCAGACCGCCGAGATCGGGCGCTGGGCGCTCGAGCACGGCATCTGGGTCATCACCGACGAGATCTACGAGCACCTCGTCTACGACGACGCGGTGTTCACCCCGGTCGTGCGCGCGGTGCCCGAGCTCGCGGACACGACGATCGTCCTCAACGGCGTCGCCAAGACGTACGCGATGACCGGCTGGCGCGTGGGCTGGATGATCTCGCCGCCCGACGTCACCAAGGCCGCGACCAACCTCCAGTCGCACCTCTCGTCCAACGTCGCCAACGTCTCGCAGCGCGCGGCCATCGCGGCGCTCACCGGGGACCTGTCCGCCGTCGAGGAGATGCGCACGGCGTTCGACCGGCGCCGGCGCACGATGGTCGAGATGCTCTCGGCGATCGACGGGGTGGTCTGCCCCACCCCGAAGGGCGCGTTCTACGCGTACCCGAGCGTCCGCGGCGTCCTGGGCCGCACGATCCGCGGGGTCACGCCCACGACGTCGGCCGAGCTCGCCACGCTGATCCTCGAGCAGGCCGAGGTCGCCGTCGTGCCGGGCGAGGCGTTCGGGCCGAGCGGGTACCTGCGCCTGTCCTACGCGCTGGGCGACGCCGACCTCGCCGAGGGCGTCGGTCGCATCCAGACGCTGCTCGCCGAGGCGGAGTGACCGCCCGCGCGCGAGGCTGACGCGCCGGGCTGACTCGCGGGCTGTCGCGGGGGTCCACCGGTCGGTGGACCCCAGGTCCCACCGGGCGGGGCTGACGCCGGGCACCCGGCGCACGGGACGCTCGTGGCATGAACACGACACCCGCGGTCCAGGTCCGGGACCTGCACAAGCACTACGGCGCCAAGCGCGCCGTCGACGGGCTCGACCTCACCGTCGAGGCCGGCGAGGTCTTCGCCGTGCTCGGACCCAACGGCGCCGGCAAGACGACCACCATCGAGATCCTCGAGGGCTACCGCGACCGCGACAGCGGCGACGTCACCGTGCTCGGCGTCGACCCGCGGAAGGCCGACCGCGCGTGGCGCAGCCGCGTCGGGATCGTCCTGCAGAGCGCCGACGACCAGGCCGAGCTCACCGTGCGCGAGCTCGTGCGGCACGTCGCGCGGTTCTACCCCTCCCCGCGCGACCCCGACGAGCTCGTCGAGGCGGTCGGCCTCACCGCCAAGGCCGGCACGCGCGTGCGCCAGCTCTCGGGCGGGCAGCGGCGGCGGCTCGACGTCGCGCTCGGCATCGTGGGCCGGCCCGAGCTGCTCTTCCTCGACGAGCCGACGACGGGCTTCGACCCCGAGGCGCGCCGCTCGTTCTGGGACCTCCTGCGCGGCCTGCGCGACGACGGCACGACGATCCTGCTCACCACGCACTACCTCGACGAGGCCGAGCAGCTGGCCGACCGCGTCGCCGTCGTGCGCGACGGCCGCGTGGTCGCGCTGGACGCGCCGCGCGCGCTCGGCGGCCGCGCGACGCACGAGGCGCTCGTCCGCTGGCACGAGGCGGGCGAGGTCCGCGAGGTGCGCACCCCGACGCCCACCGCGCTCGTCGCCGACCTCGTGCGCCGCTTCGCCCCCGGCGAGGTCACCGCGCTCGAGGTCCTGCGCCCGACCCTCGAGGACGTCTACCTCGAGATGGTCGGCGAGCGCACATCCCGCGCGTCCACCGCGCAGGCCACGACCGACACCCCCGCCCCCGCCGATCTCGAGGAGTCCGTGCGATGAGCACCGCGACGTCGACCCCCACCCCGGCCGCCCCGGCGGCCCGCGCCCGCGCGGCCGCACCCCTGCCGTCCACGCTCACGCTCGCCCTGGCGCGCACGCGCATCGAGCTCGTCGAGTTCTTCCGCGAGCGCGACGCCGTGATCTTCATCTTCGCCTACCCGATCATCATGATGGCGATCTTCGCGACGGTCTTCGACGACCAGGTCCAGTCCGACGGGTCCGTCGAGGTGGCGTTCGCCCAGTACTTCCTCCCGGGCATCCTCGCGACGGGCATCATGCTGACGAGCTTCCAGACGATGGCGATCGACCTCGCCGTGCAGCGCGACACGGGCGCCCTCAAGCGCCTGCGCGGCACGCCGCTGCCGGTCACCGCCTTCTTCCTCGGCAAGGTGGGCCAGGTGCTCGTCAACACGGGCGTCCAGGTCGCACTGCTGCTCGCGCTCGCGTTCGTCGTCTACGACGTGCCCGTGCCCGACGCCGAGCACTGGGCGACCTTCGCGTGGGTCCTCGTGCTGGGTACCGCCACGGGCACGGTCTGCGGGGTCGCCTTCTCCTCGGTCCCCCGCACGGGCAAGTCCGCGAGCGCCGTGGTGACGCCCGTCGTCCTCGTGCTCCAGTTCGTCTCGGGCGTGTTCTTCGCCTTCTACGCGCTCCCGGGCTGGATGCAGGACCTCGCGTCGGTCTTCCCGCTCAAGTGGATGGCCCAGGGCATGCGCTCGGTGTTCCTGCCGGACGGCGCGAAGGCGCTCGAGCCCTCCGGGTCCTGGGAGCTGGGCACCACGGCTGCCATCCTGGGCGCATGGCTGATCGTCGGGCTCGTCCTCGGCACCCGCACGTTCCGGTGGCGCCGGCGTGACGACGGCTGACCGCGCGGGGGACCCGACCGCGGAGCGCTCGGCCTTCTGGGCCCGGACGCTCCGCGGCTGGGACGTCGCCTTCTACCTCATGATGGCGATCAGCGCGCTCGCCGTCGTGGTCGACGACGGCTGGGGCGCCGACCGGACGCGCGTCGCCGCCCTCGCCGTCATGGGCGCGCTGGTGGTCGCGTACACGGTCGTGGCGCGCCGTGCCGCCCGGACGGGGAACCGGAGGCTCGCGCTCGTCTACCTCGGGCTGCTCATCGTCCTCGTGTCGGCGACGGTGCTGCTCGACACGATGGCGACGATCCTGCTCTTCGTCGCGTACTCGCAGATCTGGTTCTTCGCGGACTCGCGCCGGCTGGGCACCCTCCTCTCGTTCGTCCTCACGGTCGGCGTGTTCGGCGCGCTCGTGGTCGCCCTCGGGCCCGACCGTGCCGACCTGCCCAGCGCGCTGACGCAGGGCACCATCGCCCTCGCGTTCGCGGTGCTGCTGGGGCTGTGGACGACGAACGTCGCGGAGCGGGGCGAGGAGCGCGCGTACCTGCTCGAGCAGCTCGAGGCGGCGCAGGCCGAGCTCGGGCGCTCGCACCACGCCGAGGGCGTCGCCGCCGAGCGCGAGCGCATGGCGCGCGAGATCCACGACACGCTCGCCCAGGGCTTCACGAGCATCGTCATGCTCAGCCAGACGGCGGCCTCGGACCTGCGGCGCGGGCGGCCGGAGCAGGCCGCCCAGCGGATCGACCTCGTCGAGCGGACCGCGCGCGACAACCTCGCCGAGGCGCGCGCGCTGGTCGCGGCCTTCGCGCCCGTCGGCCTCGAGGGCTCGACGCTCGCCGAGGCGCTCGAGCGGCTCGCGGCGCGGTTCGGGCAGGAGACGGGCGTGCAGGTCGAGGTCGTCCTGCCCAGGACGGCGGCCGACCTGGGCCGGGACCGCGAGGTGATCCTGCTGCGCGCGGCGCAGGAGGCGCTCGCCAACGTCCGGCGGCACGCGGGCGCGGCGCACGTGCAGCTCGTCCTCGCGGCCGAGCCCGGCGAGGGCGGCACGACGGCCCACCTCGA
Organism: Actinotalea solisilvae; assembly: GCF_016464425.1. Taxonomy (GTDB): domain Bacteria; phylum Actinomycetota; class Actinomycetes; order Actinomycetales; family Cellulomonadaceae; genus Actinotalea; species Actinotalea solisilvae. The sequence continues at coordinate 26,634 of NZ_JADDKQ010000004.1, read as the reverse complement.
GGTGCTCGACGACGGTCGCGGCATCGACCCCGGCGTCGCCGAGGGCTTCGGGCTGCGCGGCATGCGCGAGCGGGTCACCTCGGGCGGGGGCGAGGTCGCCGTGAGCCGGCGCACCGAGGGCGGCACGCGCGTGCGGGTCACGCTCCCGGCCGACGTCGCGGAGGCCGCCTCGTGAGCGCGGGCCCCGCCGGCACGGTCCGGCTGCTGGTGGCCGACGACCACCCCGTCGTCCGCGCCGGGATCGTCGGCCTGCTCGCGGGCGAGGACGACCTCGAGGTCGTCGGCGAGGCGAGCGACGGCGCGCAGGCGGTCGAGCTCGCGGACGCGCTCCGGCCCGACGTCGTGCTCATGGACCTGCGCATGCCCGTCCTCGACGGCGCGGGCGCGACGCAGCAGGTGGTCAGCCGCTTCCCGGGCGTCCGCGTGGTGGTGCTCACCACCTACGAGACGGACGCGGACATCCTGCGCGCGGTCGAGGCGGGGGCGACCGGCTACCTGCTCAAGGACACCCCGCGCGACGACCTCGTCGAGGCGGTCCGGGCGGCCGCACGGGGCGAGACGGTGCTCGCGCCGTCGGTCGCGCGACGCCTCGTCCAGCAGGTGCGCCGGGCCGACGAGCGGCTCACGCCGCGCGAGCTCGAGGTGCTCGCGGGCGTCGCGCGCGGGGGCAGCAACGCGCAGATCGGCGCCGAGCTGTTCATCGCCGAGGCGACCGTCAAGACGCACCTGCTGCGCGTCTTCGCCAAGCTCGGCGTCGACGACCGGACCCGCGCCGTGACCGTCGCCCTCGAGCGCGGCATCCTGCGCCAGCCCTGACGCCCGCCCGCACGGCCCCGACGCGAGCCGGACGCGCTCGGCTGGCACACTGACGCGGTGCGTGACCTGGCGAGCCTCCCCAAGGCCCACCTCCACCTGCACTTCACCGGCTCGATGCGGCCGCAGACCCTCGCCGACATGGCGCAGGCCCGCGGCGTCCGCCTCCCGGGCGCGCTGCTCGACCCCGACGGCCAGGTGACGCGCCCGCCCGTCGACGAGCGCGGCTGGTTCCGCTTCCAGCGGCTCTACGACGCGGCGCGCGCGTGCGTGCGCTCGGAGGCGGACATGCGCCGGATCGTCGCCGAGGCCGCCGCGGACGACGCCGCCGAGGGCTCGGGGCGGCTCGAGATCCAGGTCGACCCGACGTCGTACGCGCCGTTCGTGGGCGGGATCACGCCCGCGCTCGAGATCGTGCTCGACGAGGCGCGCGCCGCGAGCGCGCTCACCGGGGTCGAGGTCGGCGTCGTCGTCGCCTCGTCACGCGTGCGGCACCCGCTCGAGGCGCGCACGCTCGCGCGGCTCGCGGTGCGCTACGCCGGCGACGGCCCGGGCGAGGTCGTCGGCTTCGGGCTGAGCAACGACGAACGCCGCGGCACGACGGCGGACTGGGCGCCCGCCTTCGCGATCGCGCGGCGCGCGGGCCTCGCGTCCGTCCCGCACGGCGGCGAGCTGCTCGGCGCGGAGCACGTGACGGAGGTCCTCGACCACCTCGCGCCCGACCGCCTCGGCCACGGCGTGCGCTCGGCGGAGGACCGCCACGTGCTCGACGACGTCGTGCGGCGCGGCGTCGCCCTCGAGGTGTGCCCCGCGTCGAACGTGTCGCTCGGGGTGTACGCGGAGGACCACCACGTGCCCCTGCGCACCCTCACCGACGCCGGCGCGACGCTCGCGCTGGGCGCCGACGACCCGCTGCTCTTCGGCTCCCGGCTCGTGGAGCAGTACGAGGTCGCCCGGCGTGTGCACGGGTTCTCCGACGCCGAGCTCGCCGAGCTCGCGCGGGGGTCGGTGCGGGCCTCGCGGGCCGGCGAGGCGACGCGACGGCGGCTGCTCGCGGGCGTCGACGCGTGGCTCGCCCGTCCGGAGCAGCCGGCGCGGCCCGCCCCTTGACCGCGGTGCCGCGCGATGTCAATGTATCAATGTCTTGATTCATTGATGGAACGAGGTCGACGTGCACGCGCAGCCCGACGGTCAGGCCGACGTCCTCGTGCCCCCCGTCTACGACATCCTCTGGACGGTCGTGGGCCTCGGCGTCCCCGCCCTGCTGCTCGCCGTGCTGGTCCTGCTCGCGGTCCGGGCGACCCGCCGTCCGCCCGCACCGAGCCGTGCCGCCGCCGCGGCCCGTCGGCACGCCGCCGTCGTGCACGTCGCCGCGTGGACGGTCGCGGTCGTCGCGCTGCCCCTGCTCGGGTACGGCGCCCTGCCCGGCCTGCACGCGGTCCTGCGCGCATACGCGCGGAGCGTGGGCGGCTCCGGCTTCCTCGGGGGCGGCGTGCTCGTGGGGCTCACGCCCGCCGGGGTCGGCCTGGCCTTCCTCCTCGTGCACGCCGTCGGCGAGCTCACGTGGCCGCGGCCGAGCGGCACGCTGCGGCGCGCGAGCCTGCGGCCGCGTGCCGTGCGCGACGTCGCGCCTCCGCGCGTGCGCCGCCTCACCTGGACCTGGGCCGCCCTGCTGGCCGTGACGCTCGCCGGGTGCGCGCTGGTCGCGGAGCCGGACGGGCGCTCCGTGGCCCGGACGTTCCTCGGCGGCGCCGCGACGCACAGCCCCTTCCCGGGCTGGTTCTACGGGCTGCCGCTCCTCGTCGCGGCCGGCCTCGTCCTGGCCGGCCAGGAGGTCGTCCTGCGCCTCGTGACCCGCCGCGCCGCGGTCGCCGACGCGGCCGACGCCTGGGACCTCGGCCTGCGCCGCCTCAGCGCGCACCGGGTGCTGCGCGGCACGCAGCTCGTGCTCGGCGCGACGGCGGGCGCGGTGCTCGTGGTCGCCGGCGTCGCGGTCCGCGGCCTCGGGGACGTCACCGTGGACGGCGCGACCCCTTCCGGCAGCACGGCCTACCTGCTGGGCGGCACCGCCCTGGCCGTCGTCGGGCTCGCCGTGCTGGTCGTCGCGGTGGCACTCACCCTGCAGCAGGGCGACGCCGCCGTCGCGCCGGCGCCCGCCGACGACGCCGCGGCCGCGGTGGCCCGATGAGCCTGCACATCGAGGTCGATCTCGCCTCGGGCGTGCCGCCGTACGAGCAGATCCGGCTCCAGGTGCTCGCCCACGTCTCGGCCCGGCGCCTGCGGGCGGGCGACCGGCTGCCCACGATCCGCGCGCTCGCCTCGGACCTCGGGGTCGCGTCGGGGACCGTCGCGCGCGCCTACCGCGAGCTCGAGGCCGCCGGGGTCGTCGCGACCCGGCGCCGTACGGGCACCGTGGTGGCCGACGCCGTCCTGCCCGCGGACGGCTCGCTGCGGAACGCCGCGGACCGCCTGGTCGCGAGCGCACGCGCGTCCGGGCTCGACGACGACGCCGTGCTCGGCCTCGTCCGCGGCGCCCTGCTCGCCGCTCCCCCGCCCGGTGCGGCCCGCGGGCACGGCCCGGGACGCGAGGCGGCCACGGTGGCGCGCGACCGCTGAGGCCGCGCGGGCGGCGACGCGCTCAGAGCGAGCAGCCGACGAGCACCGGCTCGGGCTCGAGCTCGATCCCGAACCGGTCCCGCACGCCGTCGCGCACCTCTCGGGCGAGGGCGAGCAGCTGCGCCGTGGTGCCGTCCCCGCGGTGGGTCAGCGCGAGCGGGTGCTTCGTCGAGAGGCCGACCGGGCCGGGCAGGCCGTAGCCCTTGCCGAAGCCCGCGTGCTCGATGAGCCACGCCGCGCTCGTCTTGACCAGCGAGGCGTCGACCGCGCCGAGGCTCGGGCCCGTGGTCGACTCGGGCCGCGCGGACCGCACCGCGAACCGAGGCGCACCCTCGGGCAGGGTGTCGGCGACCTCGGCGGGCAGCACGGGGTTGGTGAAGAACGAGCCGGCGCTCCACGTGTCGGGGTCCGCGGCGTCGAGGACCATGCCCTTGCCGGCGCGCAGCTCGAGGACCGCGGCCCGCACGTCGGCGAGCGGCGCGCGCGCCCCCACCTCGACGCCGAGCCGGCGTGCCAGCTCGGGGTAGGCGACCGGCGCCGAGAGCGTGCCGAGGCGCAGCTGGAAGCCGACGTCGAGCACGACGTAGCGGGGCGTCGGCGCGAAGGACGACGGCGCCCCCTCGGACGTGCGGAGTGAGCGCTTGAGCACCGACGTGCGGTAGCCGAAGGCGAGGTCCGGCAGGGCCAGGGTGCGGACGCGCCCCTGCTCGCGGTCCCACGTGCGGACGGTCGAGATCGCGCCCGACACCTCCTGCCCGTACGCGCCGACGTTCTGCACGGGCGTCGCACCGGTCGAGCCCGGGATGCCCGCGAGCGCCTCGACGCCGACCCAGCCGGACGCGACCGCGCGGTCGACGACGTCGACCCACGGCGTGCCCGCGGGCACGCGGATGCTCGCGCCGCCGCAGCTGTCGGCGTCCTCGACCTCGACCCCCCGGCGCGCGTCGCGCACGACGACGCCGCCGAAGCCCTCGTCGGCGACGACCAGGTTCGAGCCGCCGCCCAGGACCAGGAGGGGCTCGCCCGCGGCGTCGGCGTCACGCACGGCCGCGACCAGCTCGGCCTCGCTGGCGGCGTCGACGAGCCGGGCGGCCGGACCGCCCAGGCGCAGCGTGGTGAGGGCGGAGAGCACAGGGGTCTCGACGGCGGTGGTCACGGCTCCAGGCTAGGCCCGCCGCGCCCGGGGACGCTCGTGGCCGGGTCGGCAGTCGTGCCGTCGCGCGGGTCCCGCGGGACGTCCTGCGGCCCCGCGTCGCCCGCGGGGGCCGCGCCGTCGCGGGGTGCGAGGCCGGCCGCGGTCGGCAGCGGCCGCGCCGCGGGCAGGACCAGCAGGCCGACGACCACGGGGACCGCGATCGCGAGCAGCGCCTGCCGGTAGCCGACGTGCTGGGCGAGCATGCCGAGCAGCGGCGGGCCGACGAAGAACGCCGAGTACCCGATGGTCGCCACGACGGCGACGCGCGGCGCCGCCCGGCGCGGGTCGTCCGAGGCGGCGCTCATGCCGACGGGGAAGCCGAGAGCGGCGCCCATGCCCCAGAGCACGACGCCGACGAGCGCGACGACGAGGCTCGGGACGAGACCGAACACGAGCAGCCCCACGATGGACAGCCCGGCCGACAGGCGGAGCACGGCGATGCGGCCCCAGCGGTCGAGCAGCCCCGTGCCGAGCAGGCGCATCGCGGTCATCGCGGTGACGAAGATGCCGAACCCGATCGCGCCGGTCGCGTGGTCGGTCCCGAAGCCGTCCACCACCGCGAGGCTGACCCAGTCGTTGGCGGCACCCTCGGTGAGGGCCGCGGCGAGCACGACCAGGCCGATGAGGAGCGTGCGCGGCTCGCCCCACGCGCCCAGCCGGCTGCGCCGGGGCGCATGGGGTGAGCTGGCGGCGTCAGTGTCGTCGCTGTGCGCGTCGTGCGTGCCCTCGGGCAGGAACCAGCGCGCCGAGACGACGACGCCCACGAGCGAGAGGACGAGGCCGATCGACAGGTGCGCGAGGACCGACGCGTGCAGCGCGGCGGCGATCGCGCCGACGCCGGCCCCGGCCATGGTGCCGAACGAGAACCCGGCGTGGAACCGCGGCATGATCGCGCGGCCGAGCGCCTGCTCGACGGCGGCCCCCTCGAGGTTCATCGCCGAGTCCCACACGCCGGTGCCGACGCCGAAGAGCACGAGCGCAGGCACCACGAGCCACAGCGACGTCAGGGCGACGCCGAGCGCGGCGAACAGGAGACCCGCGACGTTGACGGTCGCGAACGTGATGATCGCCCGGCGCGCGCCGAGCCGCTGCACCACGAGCCCCGAGAGCGGCAGGGCGCAGATCGACCCGATGGACGCCACGAGCAGGAGGAGGCCGAGCTGCTCGGGCTCCATGCCGAGCTCGTCGCGCACCGCGGGCAGGCGCGACGCCCAGCTCGCGAAGTTGAACCCGTTGAGCAGGAAGGACACGAAGACCGCGGTCGACGCGGCGCGGACGGCGGTGCTGGGCACGCGGGCGGTCGTCACGGGAGGGCCTCGCTGAGCTCGGGCGTCGCGGACAGGGCGGGTGCGGGGGCGACGGCGTCGCGGCCCACCGTGCCCCGGCGCGGGGCGCGCGCGCCACCCGGCTCGCGCACCGAGCCCGAGAGCAGCGTGCCCGCGAGCATGACGCCCGTGATGAGCAGCAGCGCGTGGCGCGCGCCCATGGCCTCGGCCGCGAGGCCGATGAGGGGCGGTGCGGTGATCGAGGCGACCGACGCGAAGGCCGAGACGACGGCGACGCGGCCGGCGGCCCGCAGCGGGTCGCCCGAGACCGCGGCCATGCCGATCGGGACCACGAGACCGGCGCCCAGGCCCCACGCGACGACGCCGACGACCGACGTCGGGAGCGAGGGGGCGAGGCCGAAGAGGACGAGTCCGGCGAGGCTCGTGACGCCCGACGCCGTGAGCACCGCGACCCGGCCGAAGCGGTCGATGAGGTAGGTGCCCGCGAGGCGGGCCGCGGTCATGGACGCGACGAACGTGCCGAAGACGAGCGCGGCGACCGCCTCCGGCTGGCCGAACCCGTCGACGACCGAGATCGCGAGCCAGTTGTTCGCGGTGCCCTCGGACAGCGCGGCCGCCATGACGACGACGCCGATGAGCAGCGTGCGGCGCTCGCGCCACGCCGACAGCGCGGCCCGCAGACCGGCACCGCGGCGGGCCGGCGGCGCGTCGTGCAGGTCGGCCGCGGCGACCGGCGAGGGCTCGGCCGGGAGCACCGCGCCCGGCACGGCGGCGAAGCGCCACACGAGCGTGCCCACGCTCACCAGGCCGAACTGCACGAGCAGGGGGACGTCGGCCCACGACGCGAGCGCGCCCAGCGCGGACCCGGTGACGCTGCCCAGGGAGAACGCGGCGTGGAACTGCGGCACGACGGTGCGGCCCATGCGCCGCTCGATGACGACCGTCTCGACGTTCATCGGGACGTTGCCGAGCGCGAACGATGAGCTCAGGAGGAGCACGCCGACGACGAGCACGCCGACCTCGCCCACCGTGGGCGCGAGGCCCAGCAGCAGGTTCGCGACCGAGAACATCACCGCGGCCGTGAGCAGCGTCCGCCGGCTCCCCCACCGCGCGACGACGCCGCCCGCCACGAGCACCGTGGCGAGCGAGCCGACCGCGCCCACGAGCAGGATCGTGCCGAGCTCGGCCGTGCCGAGGTCGAGCGCGCTGCGGACGGTGGGCAGCCGCGCGAGCCAGCTCGAGACGGTCAGGCCGAGGAGCGCGTAGAGCCCGATGAGCAGCGTCCGCGCGCGCAGGACCTCGGGGGCGAGGTGCGCGTCGCGCGCGGGGGGCCTGCGGGCGGGTGCGGTGCGGGGCGGGCGGGGGGCGCGGGGGAGCGCGGGCATGGGCTCGTTCCAGGGGGTGACCGGGCGGGGAGGAGGCACGACGCCGGGCCGGGTGGTTCGGGTGGTGTGCGAGCGATGCCCGATTTTCGAAACGATTCGAGCCCGCCTCGTAGATCTTCGCCGATAGGCTGGCGCACCGTCAACACCAGGACGGCCAGGCAGCACGACGAGGGCGGGTGAGATGGGGCACAGCCGACCGACGCTGGCCGACGTCGCGAGCGCGGCGGGGGTCTCGGTGTCGACGGCCTCGCTCGCGTTCTCGGGCGCCGGCCCCATCGCCGCCGAGACCCGCGCCCGCGTGCTCGCCGCGGCCACCTCGCTCGGCTACGCGGGCCCCAACCCGCTGGGCCGCTCGCTGCGCAGCGGACGGTCGGGCATCGTCGCCGTCGTCATCGGAGACCAGCTCCGGCGCAGCTTCCGCGACCCGGTCTCGATCCAGGTGCTCGACGGGCTCGTGGGCACCCTGGGGACGATGGGCCTGGGCGTCCTGCTCGTGCCCGCGACGCCCGGCGACGTCGCGACCGGGGACGCACCCGTGCTCGACCCCCTGCTCGCGAGTGCGCCCATGGACGTCGCCGTGCTCATCTGGGGTGCGCACTCCGACTCCCCCGTGCTCGCCGCACTCCAGCAGCGCGGCGTCCCGATGGTCATCGGCGAGGGGCCCGAGCTCGAGGGCGTGCCCCTCGTGGGGATCGAGGACCGCAGCGGCACCGCCGAGCTCGTCCGGCACCTCACGGGCCTGGGTCACGAGCGCATCGCCGCGGTGACCCTCCCGTTCGGTCGCGAGCGGCGCTGCGGCGTCGTCGGGCCGGAGCGGATGGAGCAGCTCGACTGGACGCCCACGCGCCACCGGCTCGAGGGCTTCGCCGACGCCGGCGTCGTCCCGGCCGTCGTGGTCGAGTCGGCGGCCTCGCTGGTCGAGGAGGGGCAGGCGGCGGCGCGCGTCGCCCTCGCAGGCCCGGACCGCCCGACGGCGGTGGTCGCGCAGTCCGACCTGCTGGCTGCGGGCGTCATGCTCGCGGCGCGCGATCTGGGCCTGCGCGTCCCCGAGGACGTGTCGGTCGCCGGGTTCGACGGCATCGACCTGCCGTGGCTCGGCCCGGACGTCCTCACGACCGTCGTGCAGCCGCTCGCCGCGAAGGGCGAGGCCCTGGGCCACGCGGTCGCGGCCCTGCTCGCGGGCGACTCCCCCGGGCCCGTCCAGCTCGCGGTCGAGCTGCGGATCGGCACCACGACGGGCCCGCCGCCCGCCTGAGGACCCGTGCCGCGGGACGTGGCGCCGCCGGGGCCGTGCGGGCCGGGCCGTCAGAGGCGGACGGTGACCTGCGCCTTGCCGAGCACGCGCTCGCCCGCCGCCGTCACCGTGAGGTCCACGCGGACGGTGCGCGCCTCGGCGTCGACCGCGCCGACCGCGCCCGAGACCTCGAGGACGGCCTCGCCCGGGTCCGGGACGGGGACGGGCCGGGTGAAGCGCACGCCGTAGTCGGCGATCGCGCCCGGGTCCCCCGCCCAGTCGGTCACGAGGTTCACCGCGGCGCCCATGGTGAGCATGCCGTGGGCGATGACGCCCGGGAGGCCGACGTCGCCCGCGAAGCGCTCGTTCCAGTGGATCGGGTTGAGGTCGCCGCTGGCCCCGGCGTAGCGCACGAGGTCCTGGCGCGTGAACGTCACCGTCCGCGTCCCGACGACGTCGCCCACGGCGAGCTGCTCGAGCACGGGGCGGCTCACGCGCCAGACTCCGCGAGCCGGACCGCGAGGCGCGAGACCACGGTCGAGACGGGGTGCCCGGCCGCGTCGGCGATCTCGCACCGCGTCGTCACGGTGGCGAGGCCGGAGCGCTCGACGACGGAGTCGATGTGCAGGACGGTCACCAGCTCGTCGCCCGCGTGGATCGGGCGGTGGTGGGTGAAGCGCTCGTCGGCGTGGACGACGCGACTGAAGTCGATCGCCGCCTCGGGGTCCTCGATGAGCTGGGCCTCGGCGCGCTGCGCCACGACGACCGCGAAGGTCGGCGTCGCGACGACGTCGGGGTGGCCGAGCGCGCGGGCGGCGTCCACGTCGCGATGCGCGGGGTGCGTCGCGCCGACGGCGCGCGCGAACTCGCGCAGGTGCTCGCGGCCCACGACGTAGGGCGCCGTGGGCGCGTACTCGCGGCCGGCGTAGGCGGGGTTGATCCCCATCGACCGGGTGGACCGACGCCCGGGGGCGTCAGGTCAGCGGGTCTCGCGGTGGACGGTGTGCTTGCCGTCGCGCGGGCAGAACTTCTTCATCTCCAGGCGGTCCGGGTCGTTGCGCCGGTTCTTCTTGGTGATGTAGTTCCGCTCCTTGCACTCCACGCACGCGAGCGTGATCTTCGGGCGGACGTCCTGGGACTTGCTGGCCACGGTCTTGCCACCTCTCGCGCCGGTCGAACGGCGCCTACGTCTGATGCGTCCGGCCGTCCGCCGGAACGCCTGTCCACTGTGGTAGCGAGGGCGGGACTCGAACCCGCGACACCACGATTATGAGTCGTGTGCTCTAACCACCTGAGCTACCCCGCCACTATCGGTGCCCTGGCACGCCGGTGCACGCTGTACGTGCGGTGACGGTGTCCAGGCACCAACAGAGCCCCGAAAGGGAATCGAACCCTTGACCTTCTCCTTACCATGGAGACGCTCTGCCGACTGAGCTATCGGGGCAGCGCGTGCCAGGGTACACGGGCCTCGCGGTGCCCGTGAAATCGGGCCTCCCCCGCGCCGCTCTCCCGCGGGCCGGGCCCGTCAGCGGTAGTTGACGAACTGGAGCGCGACGTCGAGGTCCGAGCCCTTGAGCAGCGCGATGACGGCCTGGAGGTCGTCGCGGCTCTTGGCCGAGACGCGCAGCTCGTCGCCCGTGATCTGCGACTTGACGCCCTTGGGGCCCTCGTCGCGGATGATCTTCGAGATCTTCTTGGCGTCCTCGCTGCCGAGCCCCTCCTTGAGGGTCGCGGCGAGGCGGTACTCCTTGCCCGACGCCTTGGGCTCGCCCGTGTCGAGCGCCTTGAGCGAGATCCCGCGCTTGATGAGCTTGGTCTCGAAGACGTCGAGGACGGCCTTGACGCGCTCCTCGGAGTTCGCGGTCATGACGATCGCGTCCCCGCTCCACGCGATGGACGCCCCGACGTTCTTGAAGTCGTACCGCTGCGCGATCTCCTTCGCGGCCTGGTTGAGCGCGTTGTCGACCTCCTGGCGGTCCACCTTGCTGACGACGTCGAACGACGACTCCGATGCCATGTCTGTCCTCCTGGGTCCGGGCCGGTGCTCCGGCCGTGGTCCGGCGCGCGGGCCGTGGCGCCCCGACGGTGCCGTGTGCAGCGAGGCCGCGCGGAGTTGCTATCCTTCCATCCGCACCCTGGCAGGTTGCCCGAGCGGCCAAAGGGAGCTGACTGTAAATCAGCCGCGTCATGCTACGGGGGTTCGAATCCCTCACCTGCCACCCGCGACGAACGCCCCGCACCGGCCCCGGCCGGGACGGGGCGTTCGTGCGTCGCCGCCGCGCCCCCGGCGGCGTGCCCGGGGCGGTGCGGGTCAGTCGCGGACGACGCCGCCGTGGCCCGCCATCTCCTGCAGCCGCGCGATCCGCTGCGCCATCGGCGGGTGCGTCGCGAACAGGTTCGCCATCCCGCCGGCGCGGAACGGGTGGGCGATCATGAGGTGCGACACGTCCACGAGGTCGCGGTTCGCGGGCAGCGGGGCGCGCTGCGTGCCGCGCTCGAGCTTGGCCAGGGCGGACGCCAGCGCCAGGGGGTCCCCTGTCAGGCGCGCGCCGTCCTCGTCGGCGTCGTACTCGCGCGTGCGGCTCACGGCGAGCTGGACGAGCATCGCGGCGACAGGGGCGAGGACGACCATCGCGAGCATCGCGACCGGGTTGCCGCCGCGGTCGCGGTCCCCTCCCCCGAAGAACATGAGGAACTGCGCCAGGGCCGTGATCATGCCCGCGAACGCCGCGGCGACCGACGACGTGAGGATGTCGCGGTGGTAGACGTGCATGAGCTCGTGGCCGAGCACGCCCCGCAGCTCGCGCTCGTCCAGCAGCGCGAGGATGCCCTCGGTGCAGCACACGGCGGCGTGCCGGGGGCTGCGGCCGGTCGCGAACGCGTTGGGCGCCGCCGTGGGCGAGACGTAGAGGCGGGGCATCGGCTGGCGCGCGGCGGTCGAGAGCTCGCGCACGATGCGGTGCATCGCGGGCTGCTCGATCTCGCTCACGGGCCGGGCGTGCATCGCGCGGATCGCGATCCGGTCGGAGTTCCAGTACCCGTACGCCGTGCCGACGACGCCGAGGCCGGCGAAGAGCCAGAGGTACTGAGCGCGCCCGACGAGCGACCCCACCCCGAGCAGGAGCCCCCAGAGCGCGCCGAACAGCAGCGCCGTCTTGAGCCCGTTGACGTGCCGGCGTCCCACGTGACTCCTCCCTGCCCGACCCGCTCACCCGAGGATGCCCGACGACCGGCGCTCCTGCCTGGGAGAACGCTCGGGGCACGGGCCCGGTTCCCGGTACGCTGGCCGCCGGCCGTCCACCCGTCGGTCATCCCCGTCTCGAAACGCAGGAGTTCCCCGTGCGCACCGCCTCCCTGATCGTCCTGGCCGCCGCGAGCGCCCTGGCGCTCGGCGCGTGTGCACCCGTCGAGGAGGGCGGCGGCGCCGACCCGACCGCGGGCGCCGAGGGTGGCGACGCGTCGCTGCCGACGCTCGCCGAGGGGGTCCTGACGATCGGCACGTCCGACCCGGCCTACGAGCCGTGGGTCGTCGACAACGACCCGACCAGCGGCGAGGGCTTCGAGTCGGCGGTCGCGTACGCGGTCGCCGAGGAGCTGGGCTTCGCGGCCGACCAGGTCGAGTGGGTCACCGTGACGTTCGACCAGATCATCGCGCCGGGCGCCAAGCCGTTCGACGTCGCGATCAACCAGGTCTCGATCAGCGACGAGCGTCGCGAGAACCTCGACTTCTCCTCGAGCTACTACGACACGGCGCAGGCCGTCGTGACCGTCGAGGGCAGCGCCGCGGCCGACGCCGCCTCGCTCGCCGACCTCGCCGCGCTGCGGATCGGCGCGATGGTCGGCACGACGAGCGCGCAGGTCGCCGAGGCGTCCATCGCCCCGACCACCGCCGTGCAGCTCTTCAACGACAACGACCAGGTGAAGCAGGCGCTCACGGCCGGGCTCGTCGACGCGATCGTCGTCGACCTGCCCACGGCGCTCTACATCACGGCCGCCGAGCTCGACGGGGGCGTGCTCGTGGGCCAGCTGCCCGCCGGCGACTCGCCGGACCAGTTCGGGCTCGTGCTCGACAAGGGCAGCGCGCTCACCGCGGACGTCACGGCGGCCGTCGACGCCCTGCGCGAGGACGGCACGCTCGCCGAGCTCGAGGCGCAGTGGCTCACCGACGCCGCCGGCGCGCCGGTCCTCGAGTGACGACCCGGCCCGGCCGGTGCCGCCGCTCCCCCGCGCGCGTCGCCCCCGGGGCGTGAGGTGAGCGGCTGGTCGCCGTCGGCCCTGCAGGTCGAGCGGCTCGCGTACCGCCGCGGTCAGGCACGGCGCTCGACCCTCGTGGCGGTGCTCAGCACCGTCGCGCTCACCGGCGTCGCCGTCCTCGCGCTCGTCCGGTCGCCCGGTTGGCCGCGCGTGCGGCAGTCCTTCTTCGACCCCGAGGTCGCGCTCGCCTCGCTGCCCGCGGTGCTCGAGGGGCTGTGGCTCAACCTGCGCGTCATGGCGGTGTGCGCGGTCGTCATCGTCGTGGTGGCGCTGGCCCTCGCGGTGGCGCGCACGCTCCGCGGGCCCGTCTTCTTCCCGCTGCGCGCGGCGGCGACGGCCTACGTCGACGTCTTCCGCGGGCTGCCCCTCATCCTCGTGCTGCTGCTCGTCGGCTTCGGTCTGCCCGGGCTGCGGCTCCAGGGCATCCCCACCCAGGCCGTCGTCCTCGGCGGCCTCGCGCTCGTGCTCACCTACTCGGCCTACGTGGCCGAGGTGTTCCGCGCGGGGATCGAGTCCGTCCACCCGTCCCAGGTCGCCGCCGCGCGCTCGCTCGGCCTGAGCCGGGCGCAGACGATGCGGACCGTCGTGCTGCCGCAGGCCGTGCGGCGCGTCGTCCCGGCGCTGCTCAACGACCTCGTCGCGCTCCAGAAGGACTCGGGGCTCATCTCGATCCTCGGCGCGATCGACGCGGTCCGGGCGGCGCAGATCCAGACGTCGGTCAACGCGAACTTCACGCCCTACGTGGTGGCCGGGTTCCTCTTCGTCCTGCTCACCGTGCCGCTCACGCGCTTCACCGAGGCGCTCTCGCGCCGCAGCGGCTGGCTGGGTGCGACCGCAGGCGTCGCGGGCGCGGGGCCGCTCCGGTGACCGCGGCCGCGGCCGGCGAGCCGCTCCTGAGCATCCGCGGCGTGCGCAAGGCGTTCGGCGCGACGGTCGTGCTGGACGGCATCGACCTCGACGTCGACGCCCACCGCTGCGTCGTGCTCATCGGCGCCTCGGGCTCCGGCAAGTCGACGCTCCTGCGGACGGTCGACCTGCTCGAGGAGGTCGACGACGGCGTCGTGCTGCTCGAGGGCGAGGACATCACCGACCCACGGCGCGACGCCGACGCCGACCGCGCCCGGATGGGCATGGTCTTCCAGGCGTACAACCTCTTCCCGCACATGCGGGTGCTCGACAACGTCACGCTCGCGTCGCGCCTGGTGCACCGCGTCCCCCGCGCCGAGGCGGAGGAGCGCGCCCGCGCCATCCTCGACCGCGTGGGCCTGGGGTCACGCGCGAGCGCCTTCCCGGACGAGCTCTCGGGCGGTCAGCAGCAGCGCGTCGCGATCGCGCGCGCGCTCGTCTCGTCGCCGCGGCTCATGCTCCTCGACGAGGTGACGAGTGCGCTGGACCCGGAGCTGGTCGGCGAGGTGCTCGACCTGCTCGTCGAGCTCAAGGCCGAGGGCATGACGATGCTCGTCGCGACGCACGAGATGGGCTTCGCCCGTCACGTCGCCGACGAGGTGTGCTTCCTGCACGCCGGCCGCGTCCACGAGCGCGGCACGCCGGACCAGGTGCTGGGCGACCCCCAGCAGCAGCGCACGCGCGAGTTCCTCCGCCGCCTCGCCTGACCTCACCCCCCGCCCCCCACGAACTGGAGCGGGTGGGGGCGGGTCAGCCCTCGCCGCGGATGACTGCGAGCATGTCCTCGCGCGGGACGACCTTGATCCGCTCGCGGCCGTGTGGCTCGCCCAGCGACTGCTCGTAGGCGTCGAGCAGCATCCAGCCCGACCACTCGACGTGGCCGACGCCGCGCTCGGTGAGGAACGCCGTGACGGCGTCCGGGTCGGGCTCGACGGCGCGCGGCAGGTCCTCGACGTCGGACACGAGGTGCTTGATCGTCTCGGTGGCGTCCGACTTGGTGTGGCCGATGAGCCCCACCGGGCCGCGCTTGATCCAGCCGGTCGTGTAGACGCCGCGCAGCGGCTCGCCGTCGGCCTCGACCACGCGCCCCTCGCGGTTGGGGACGACGCCGCCGACCTCGTCGAACGGCAGTCCCGGCAGCGGGGAGCCGAAGTAGCCGACCGCGCGGTAGACGGCCTCGACCGGCCAGTCGTGCATCTGCCCCGTGCCGGCGACCGAGCCGTCGCCCGTGAGGACCGTCCGCTCGGTGCGGAGCCCGGTGACGTGGTCCTCGCCGAGCACGGCGACCGGCTTGTGCAGGAAGTGCAGGTGGATGCGCCGGCTCGCCGTGAGCTCCTCGGGCTCCTTGAGCGTCCAGTCCGTGAGGGTCTTGACGACCTGCTTGGTCTGGTTCGACGAGTGGATCGCCGCCATCGAGCCCTCGTCGAAGTCGAAGTCCTCGGGGTAGACGACGACGTCGACGTCGCGCACGTGGCCGAGCTCGCGCAGCTCGAGCGGGCTGAACTTCACCTGCGCCGGCCCGCGGCGCGCGAACACGTGGACGTCGGTCACCGGGCTCGCGAGGAGACCCTGGTGGACGTTGTCGGGGATCTCCGTCGGCAGCAGGTCCTCGGGGTGCTTGGCGAGGATGCGCGCGACGTCGAGCGCGACGTTGCCGGCCCCGATCACGGCGATGGACCTCGCCTCGAGCGGCCACGTGCGCGGCACGTCCGGGTGGCCGTCGTACCAGGAGACGAAGTCCGCCGCGCCGAAGGAGCCGGGCAGGTCGATGCCCGGGATCGGCAGCTCGGCGTCACGGATCGCACCCGTGGAGAAGATCACCGCGTCGTAGAAGCGACGCAGGTCGTCCAGGTCCAGGTCGGTGCCGTAGTCGACGTTGCTGAGGAGCCGGATGTCCCCCCGGTCGAGGATCTTGTGCAGCGCCACGATGATCTGCTTGATGCGCGGGTGGTCCGGCGCGACGCCGTAGCGCACGAGGCCGAACGGCGCGGGCAGCCGCTCGAACAGGTCGATGGAGACCTCGAGCCCGGACTTCGAGAGGATGTCGGACGCGTAGATGCCGGCCGGCCCGGCGCCGACCACGGCGACTCGCAGGGGGCGGGTGCTGCTCACGGGCAGTGGTGCCTTCCGATGGGGGACGGCGGGGCGCCGGTCGCCCTGGCGACGGCGCGCCGCACCAGGACGCTGAGGTCAGTGTAGGCGGGCGTAGGTTGGGCCGGTGCGCTCGCCCGGGGACCCGTCGACCGCCCCGCTGGACCGCACGGGCCTCGCCCTCGGGCTCGGGGCGTACCTGCTCTGGGGCTTCCTGCCCCTGTACTTCCCCCTGCTGGCGCCCGCGGGTCCGGTCGAGATCATCGCCCACCGCGTCGTGTGGTCGCTGCTCTTCTGCCTCGTCCTGCTGCCGCTCACCGGCGGGTGGTCCGCGTTCACGCGCGCGCTGCGGGACCGGCGGATGTTCGGCACCCTGGCCGGCGCCGGCGCGCTCGTGGCCGTCAACTGGCTGGTCTTCGTCCACGGCGTGCTCACCGGCCACACCGTCGACACCGCGCTCGGCTACTACATCAACCCGCTGGTCACGGTCGCGCTCGCGGTCCTCGCGCTCGGCGAGCGCCTGCGGCGTGCGCAGTGGGTCGCGCTCGGCGTCGGCGCCGCTGCGGTCGTCGTCATCACGGTCGGCGTGGGCCGCCTGCCGTGGATCGCGCTCACGCTCGCCGTGACCTTCGGGCTCTACGGCCTCATCAAGAACCGCGTCGGGCGCACCGTGCCGGCCGTCGCGAGCCTCGCGGTCGAGACCGCGGTGCTGTCGCCCGTGGCGCTCGCCTACCTCGGGTGGCTGGCGGCGACCGGCTCGGCCGCCTTCGGCGCCCACGGCGCGGGCCACGCGGCCGCGCTCGTGGCGTCCGGCGTCATCACGGCCGTGCCGCTCCTGCTGTTCGGCGGCGCCGCGCGGCGGCTGCCCCTGAGCGTCGTCGGCATGCTCCAGTACCTCGCCCCGACGCTGCAGTTCCTCGTCGGCGTGCTCTGGTTCGGCGAGGAGATGCCGCTCGCGCGGTGGGTCGGCTTCGGGCTCGTCTGGCTCGCGCTCGTCGTGCTCACCGCGGACGGCCTGCGCCAGACGCGACCGTTCAGCCGGCGACCGTGAGCCAGAAGTCCCCGAACGCGACGGACGCGCGGTCGGGCACGCGCACCTTCTGCTCGGGCGCGCAGAGGATCTGCTGACCGTCGCCGAGCGTCACCACGGTGCCGTTGGTGGAGTTGCGGTCGCGCAGCCACACGCCGTCGGTGTCGACGCCGAGCACGAGGTGCGTCTTGGAGACGGACCGGCCCGGGTCCGGCACCGCGAGCAGCTGGTCCGGCTCGGCCTCGCCGTCGCGCGGGGCGGGGTTGCGACCGACGAGGGCCGTGCCCTCGAGCGTGAGCGTCCGGCCGTCCCACAGCTGGAGCGTCGCGCGCGGCGCGCCGCGACCGGTGCGCTCCACCTCGGGCACCGACAGCCGGCTGGCGTGGCCGAGGCGCGTGCGCTCCACGTCGTCGTCGAGGGGCGGCAGGGGCTGGACGCCCTGCTGTGGCGAGGTCACCAGAGCAGCATCCGACGCCTCGGGCGCGGACGCCACCTCCGACGGCGCCGTGTCGTGCTCGGACGGCTCGCCGAGGCGGTGCTGCGGGCGCGACGTCGCGACGGGGACCGACGAGATGATCCCCGTGCCGTCCGGCACCGCAGGTGCGGGCGCCGGCGGGCCGGCCGGGCCGGGCGCCGGGGCGACGGGGACGGAGGTGACGGGGACCGACGTGACGGGGGCAGGAGCCGGCGCCGGAGCGGGTGCCGGCGGCGGGCCGGCGGGCGCAGCGCCCGCGCCCGGGGGGGTCAGCGGGAGGCGGGGCGCGAGCAGCGGGCCCGGCCGCGGCTCGTCGGGCGCCGACGACGGCGGCGGCGGGGGCGGCGGGGGCGGCGGCACCGCGCCGCGCGGGTCGGACGGCACCGGGCCGACGGGCAGCGCGGCCCCGGGGGCGCCGGACACGGGCGGACGCGGCGTCGCGGGCGCGGCCGGGGCGAGCAGGCCGTCGATCCGGCGCGCGACGTCGGGCGCCGACGCGGACGCCTCCGCGGGGTCGACGCCGACCGCCACGTCGAAGACCATCGAGCCCGCCGCCTTGTCGTGCCAGCCCTGCCGGCGGCCCGTCCCGTCGAAGAAGGGCGACGCGTAGACGAGCGCCTGGCCGACGCCGCACGCGAGCGACCCGGCGGCCGGGACGAGGAGCCGGACGAACGCCTTGCCGAGCCCGATCGGGCGACCGGTCGTCGCCGCGAGCGTGCGCAGGCCGACGAGCCGCTTGCCGATCGTGTAGCCGCGCGCGCCCTGGAACCACCACTGGAACGCCGCGAGCGCCAGGACGAGGACGTACCCGACGACCACGAGGGGCGACGTCGGCGGGACCGCGGCCGAGCCGGACCGCACGGCCTCGACGACCGGGAGCAGCCCGGTGACGACGAACGCGCCGCCGAGCAGCATCGCCGCGGCGCCGTCGATCACGGCCGCGAGCAGTCGCTTGGCCATGCTCGCGGGCACCGCGCCGGGCGTCGCCATCCGTCACCTCTTCCTGAGTCCGTCCACGGTCGTCGTCGGGCAGCACGCCGCTGCCCGGATCGCCCGTCCCTGTGGCATCGGCACGTCGACGCCGGAACCTGAGCGGCCCGCCCCGTGCGTCGCGTCACGTGCGACGTCGTCCGGGTCCCGTCAGGTGGTCGCGGCCGCGGCGCGCTCCCGGCGGCGGCGCCCCGTGAGCCGCGACACGACGAGCGCGGCGAGGCACGCACCCACGCCGCCGAGCAGCCACCACGTGGAGACCGCCTGGGCGGGCGCGAGGACATCCTCGGGCGCGCCGAGCTCGAGGTCCGCCGGGCGCGGGGGCGTCACGACGGGCGCCTCGTACGCCGGGCTCGGCGGCCCGGGGGCCGAGCCGTCGTCGACGAACGCGAGCGCGGACGACGGCCGCACGACGCCCCAGCCCACCCAGTCGTCCCGCGCGTCCGCGACGAAGCGCGCCGCGGTGACCGTGAGACGGTGGGCCCACTGCGCCGGCCGCTCGCCCGGGTAGGCCTGCGCCACGAGCGCCGCCGCCGCGCTGACGTACGCCGTCGCGTAGCTCGACGACGCCGCGCCGCCGAGCACGCAGTCGCCCGCGGCGTGGAACGTCGTGAGGACGTCGGTGCCGGGAGCGGCGATCTCCACGTGCGGGCCGTGGATCGAGTCCTCGGTGGCGCTGTCCCCGGCGTCGACCGCGGTCACGGCGAGGACCTCGTCGTACGCCGCGGGGTAGCGCGGCGAGTCCGTGGTGTCCTCCGCCGTCGTCCGGTTGCCCGCGCTGGCGACGACGAGCGCGCCGCGCTCGGTGGCCACGCGGACGGCGTCGCGCAGCACCGGGTCGTCGACGGTGCTGCTGATGGACACGTTGACGACGCGCGCGCCGTTGTCGACCGCCCAGAGGATGCCCTCGGCGATGCGACCCGTCTGCGGCTGGACGCCCGCCTCGACCGCCTGCTCGTCGTCCGCGTAGTAGACGCGCACCGGCAGGATCGTGGCGTCGGGCGCGAGCCCGACGAGCCCGGAGCCCTCCCACGGGCGCGCGGCGATGATCCCCGCGACCGCCGTGCCGTGCCCCGCCGTGTCGGTCCAGCCGCGCGGGTCACCCTCGAGCCCGACGACGTCGACGCCGGGCAGCACCGCGGGCGTGAGGTGGGTGTTCGCCGGGTCCACGCCCGAGTCGACCACCGCGACGACGATGCCGGCGCCGGTCGCGGTGCGCCACGCGTCACGCGCGCCGAGCCGGTTCAGCGCGGGGGGCTCCTGCGCGACGTACTGCACCTTCTCGGGGGTGCACTGGCCGACGGCGGTCGGCACGCGCCCCGACGGCGTCGGCGTGCCGGGAGCGCCGGCGGACCCGGGCGCGGCCGCGGCCCCGGGCAGCGCGAGCCCCGACGCCAGCGCGAGACCGGCCGCGCCGAGGACGAGGCGCCCGAGCGTCCTCACCCGGCCGCCAGCACGGCCTGCGCGGCCCCCTGCTCGGTGAGCGCGGGACCGCCCGGGAAGAGGTTCATCCACGCCTGCGGGACGTCCACGATGTCGTCGGCGGCGTAGCCGAGCCGGCCGAGGATCTCGTCGGTGGCGACCGGCACCGGGTAGGCCGTGCCCGTCTGGTCGATGAGGAGCGTCGGCCCCGTCATGCCGGGGCCCGCGGTCGCGTGCACCAGCGCGCCCGCGGCGGGCTGGACCTCGACCGACTGGCGGCCGACCTCGATGACGACGTCGGGGTGCGCGACGAGCTCGACCTGCGCGGGCTCGCCGGTCTCCGCCTGCGTCGTGAGGTAGGCGCACGCGACCTCGTCCTCGGGCAGGGCGGCCGGGAGCTCGTCGGGCCAGTCGGCGCCGCCCGCCGCACGCTCGGCCGTGTTCATCGCGCTGATCTGACCCGCGGTGACCTCGACGTCGGCGCCGGTGACGGCACCGGAGCCGATCCGGTAGAGCTCGAGCGCGAACGGGCTCAGCGGCGCGAGGTCCCCGTTCTGGTCGACGACGTACCGGGCGCCGGTGTCCGTCACCGAGACGACCGAGCCGACGACGGCACCGGGGGGCGCGGGCACGTCGTCCGGGAGCGGGTCACCCGCACCCGGGGTCGTCACGGGGGACAGGTCCTCGCCGGCCGGGAAGAGGTTGAGCCACTGCGCGCTCACCTGCCAGGGCTGGACCGTCTCCTGGCGGATCGCCCGGAGCACCGCGGGCGCCTCGGCACGCGGCACGAGGTGCCGCCGGCCCTCGACGACGAGGTAGACGTCGTCCGCGGTGCGCACGAGGAGCCCGAGCGGCGTGGCGGCGGCGGCCTCGGCGGCGGCGAGGTCCTCCTGGACCTGCGTGACGACGTCGCCCGTGCGCAGGATCGTCGCGAGGCCGCCCTCCGGCTCGGTGCACGCGAGCCAGCCCGAGCTGATCAGCGAGGACCGGGTCGGCAGGTCGTCGGGGGCACCCGGGATGCCGCGCGTCTCGCCGCGCGGGGTCGACGCGATCTTCTCGTCGTCGACCTGGATGACCCGGAACTCGCCCGCGATGAGCAGGCGCGCCGAGGCGGTGTTGAGGATCGGGTAGAGCGTGCCGTCGATCGCGACGTAGCGGGAGCCGCCGTCGCGCGTGACGATGAGCGAGTTGTCGTCCCAGCCCTGGGGGAGCCCCGGCTTGAGCAGGCCGAACACGAGGCTGCCCACGACGAGGAGGCCCGTGAGGGCGACGCCGGTGACGACGGCGCGCAGGGGCTTGGTCGGCTCGAGCTCGCGCCCGCCCGGGGCGCCGGAGACGAACGCGGTGAGCAGGCGTCGCCGGCTGAAGGTCTGGGCCTCGACGAGGTCCTTCTTGTTCGCCACGGGTCAGACCAGACCCGCCGCCGCGACACCGAGCGGGAGCAGCACCGCGAGGCACGTGAGCTCGAGGGTGTCCGCGGCCCGGCCCATCGCGACGCGCTGACGGGGCGCGACCAGGCTCAGCGCGATGACCAGGGCGGCGGCTCCGCCCGCGACCATGGCGAGGCCCGTGCGCCAGGTCGGGTGCGCCGCCGCGGCGAGCACGCCGGTGACCGTGAGCCCGAGGATGCCGGCGCCCATGACGACGAGGACGTCCTGGCGCGAGTAGGTCTGCCGGACGCTCAGGAGCATGCCGGCGAACGCTGCGGTGACCAGGAGCGTCCCCGGGACGCCCGTGGCGACGACGGCCGGCGCCGCCGCGACCGCGAGCGTCGCGACCGCGAGCCGCAGGGCGACCTGGAGCCGGTGGCCGCGGCCGTACTGCTCGCGCACCTGGGCCGGGTCGAGCGGGACGGGGTCCAGCAGGATCTCGGCGTCGCTGCGCGGCGACACCACGCGCAGCGGCGTGCTCGCGAGCGCGAGCCAGGGGATGGCGTTGCCCGCGGTGACGACGACGGCGACCACGATCGCGAGCACCGTCCCCGGCGCCGCGCCCGTCCCCGCCACCACTGCGCCGACGACGGCGACCGTCAGACCCAGCACCCCCGGGGCGACGCAGATCTCGCGGCCGGTCGTGAGCACGGGGACGCCGAGCGCCGCGACGAGCAGCATGCCGAGGCCGGCGAGCGCCGCGGGGACGCCCCACGACGGCGGCTCGGCGGTCGCGGTGAGCCCCGCCACGAGCCCGAACACCGTCGCGACGAGCACGAGCGTGCGCGCGCCCACGTCGTGCCCGCCGACGCGGCCGACGACGGCACCCGCACCGAGGACGAGGAGCGCGCCGGCGCCCGCGACGACCGGGGGCACGAGCGAGCCGACGTCGGCCCCGAGCAGGAGCGCAGCGCCGGTGAGCAGGAACGCGGCCGCGGCGACCACGGCCGTGAGGGCGGAGTCCCGCGGGGTCCAGGGCGCGTACTGGCCCTCGACCGCGTCGGCCACGGCCTCGACCACGTCGTCGTAGACGCGGACGTCGGCGACCTGGGCGCCGGACTCGAGCGTGAGGACCGACCCGTCCTCGACGCCCTGCGCCTGGAGGCTGCGGTCGGAGTCGAGCGGCCGCCCGTCGGTGCGCACCAGCCGGAAGCCGCCGTACACCGTGCTCGCGTCGAGCAGCCCGAGCGTGCGCGCCAGGCCGGGGACCAGCTCGGCCACGGGGACGTTGCCCGGCGCGCCGAGGTCGACGGCGCGGTCACCGGCGCTCACCGAGACCCGGACGAGCGTCCCCAGGACGCCGGGGGTCGAGGTGGCTGCGGACATCGGCGGCCCTTCGGTCGTGGTGGCGCGTGCGTCGGCGGTCAGCATAGTGAGGCCGGGCGGCCGGGCGACCGTGACGCCCGCGCCCTCGCGCCCCCGGACCTCGACCGTTCCTTCACGTGTCGGACGCGACGTCACTCGTTGGTGTGGCCGTTGGTGAAGAGTCCGTGCACAGGTCCGCGAGCGGTTGCCACCGGTCCGACGTGATCGTCTAGCCTCATGCCTGGCGCCGCAGGGTGCCGACCCTGGCTGTCCGGTCGGGTTCTCGAGAGGCCCCGAGGGGTCGTGGTAGGGGGAGGTGGCTATGGCTGGCGAAGTCTCCGCAGCCGATGGTGCGCTCAAGGCCGGCGCGTCCGCAGTGGCGCAGTCCCGCAGCGAGCTGCAGAACGAGCTCAGCGTGCTGCGCGGCAAGCTCGAGGGCCTGCGCGGTGCGTGGGTCGGTCAGGGCGCAGTCGCGTTCAACACGCTCATGGAGCGGTGGAACGGCGACGCGAACAAGATCATCAGCGCGCTCAACGAGTTCGAGAGCAACCTGATCTCGTCGCAGAGCACGTACACCGCGTCCGACGAGGCGCAGTCCGCCTCGATGGGCCGCCTCACCAGCCGGCTCGGCTGACCCCGACCAGGCAGAAAGGCACATCGATGAGCGACCTGAAGGTCAACTTCTCCGCCCTGTCCACCGCGGCGGCCGACATCTCGACCGGTGCGAACCAGCTCGAGGCCAAGCTCGCCGACATGGACCGCTCGCTGCAGCCGCTGCGCGCCAACTGGTCCGGTGAGGCGTCGTCGTCGTACGAGGCCGCCAAGGCCAAGTGGACGTCCGCGATCAGCGACATGAAGCTCCTCCTCGCCGACATCGGCAAGGCCGTCGACACGTCGGGCCAGGAGTACAACGCGACGGAGAAGAACAACGCCGCTCGCTGGTGAGCCGTGCCGGCCGTGAGGCCGGACGCCCAGCAGCCGTACCAGCACGGCCGCGCGCGCCCCGCGTGCGTGGTCCGGTGTTCGTGACGCTCGCCCCCAACCCCACCGCCGGGGTTGGGGGCGTGGCGCCACCGCCACCGGTTCAGGGGGAACGATGGAGGACGAGAACGTGGCAACGTCGGTCGAGATGACACCGGAGCGCGTCCAGCGCTGCGTGGACGACCTCAACGCGCTCTTCGACCAGATCGAGACCGACTTCCTGCCCCGGGTGAAGTCCGCCCAGTCGGTCCAGACCACGGCGGTCTGGTCGGCGGCGCCGCCGGCGGTCGACTTCCTTCTCGCCATGTCCACGGTGCTCGACACGGCGGAGGACCGCCTCAAGGACCTGTGGGCCGAGGTCCGGCGGCTGTGCGAGACGCTGCAGCGCAACGCCGCCGACATCGAGAACATGGACGCCGCCACGGCCGAGGCCCTCGCCCGGCTGCTGACCCGGGCGGACACGCAGCCCGAGGGGCCCGACTACATCCCCGCGCCCGTGCCCTACGCGCCGGGCTACACGGTCCCCGCGACGGCTCCGTCGCCGTTCCTGACCCCGCCGGCGATCATGGCCGCGACGACGACGACGGCGTCGACGTCGCCCTTCGCCGACCTGCTCGGCCCGACGCCCGGTGGCGGCGCCAGCTACGCGAGCCAGTGACGGTGCGGCGGACGGCCCGCCCCGCGGCGGCGCTCGCGCTGGGCGCCGCGCTGCTCGCGTCGGCCCTGCCCGCCGCGGCCTCGACCGGCGCCGGCGACGGCCTCTGGTACATCACCGAGACCGGCATCGACGAGGCGCACGCGCAGACCACGGGCGAGGGCATCACGATCGCCGTCATCGACGGCCCGGTGAACCCGGCAGCACCCGACCTCGTCGGGGCGAACGTCGTCGTCCGGCCGAGCTTCTGCGGCGCGCCCGACGGCGTGACGCCCAGCGAGACGTCGACCGGGCCGGACGCGGAGCACGCGACGGGCACGGTGGCGCTCCTCGTCGGGACGGGCGCCGGGGCTGGTGGGCAGCCGGGCATCCGCGGTGTCGCGCCCGGCGCGACGGTCCTCACGTACTCCATGCACGCGCCCGGCTGGCAGGAGGGCGACCTCGACGGCCCCGCGTGCCTCGGGTCCGCCGGGTACGTCGACGACCTCGCACCGGTCGCCGAGAGCATCGACGACGCCGTGGCCCAGGGGGCCGACATCATCAGCATGTCGAGCGGCAGCGCGTGGAACAACACCATCGGCGAGGCGGTCGCCCGGGCGTACGCCGCCGGTGTCGTCATCGTGGCCGCGCCGGGCAACGACGGCGTCATCGGCTGGCCCGGGTCGGGCAACGGCGTCGTGATGGTCGAGATGTCGGACTCGGCGCTCCAGCTCGACCCCGAGACCGACACCACCTCGAGCCCGTACCTCGCCGTCGTCGCGCCGGGCGAGGACATCCGCTGGTACGACGCGGCCGCGGGTTCGTGGGACAGCTACCGGCTCGCGAGCGGCACGAGCATGGCCGCGCCGTGGACGGCGGGGGCGATCGCGCTCGCGTGGTCGCAGCATCCGGACGCCACGGGCAACCAGATGATGCAGGCGCTCATCCGCAACACGGCGATCGAGAACCCCGACCTCGAGCACCACCCCCAGTGGGGGTACGGCCCGGTGGCGATCCTCAAGCTCCTCGAGGCCGACCCCACGCAGTACCCCGACGAGAACCCGTTCCTTCGTCCGCTGGACGACCCCGGGACTGTCGTCCCGACCACCCAGCAGGTCCTCGACGCGATCGCCGCGGCGTCGCCGCAGGCGACCGCCGAGCCGTCCGAGACGCCCACCGCTGAGGCCACCGCCGCGCCCCGCCCGGACTCCGACGCCGACGGCGTCGGGTCGGGGGCCGGTCCCGCACTCCCCATCGTCCTGGGCGGGGTCGGCGTCGTCGCCGTCGCCGCCGTCGTCCTCCTGGCCCGACGCCGGGCCGCCAGCGCCGCACCCGCGGCAGGAAGGGAGCCGTGATGGGCTCGAACGTGGAGAACCTCGCCAAGACCGAGAACGGCAACCCCGGTATCGCGGCGTCGCGCGTCGTCGAGCTGGGCGACACCGCGCCGGAGCTCCAGTTCCAGGCGCAGGTGCTCGACTCGATCGGGCGCGAGC
Organism: Actinotalea solisilvae; assembly: GCF_016464425.1. Lineage (GTDB taxonomy): Bacteria > Actinomycetota > Actinomycetes > Actinomycetales > Cellulomonadaceae > Actinotalea > Actinotalea solisilvae. Next base: position 1,094 of record NZ_JADDKQ010000004.1, on the reverse strand, counting down.
CGGGCATGACGGGCCAGTCCGCCGACGCCGCCCTGGACGCGTTCCACGACGTCAGCGTCCAGTTCGTCACCTACTCGGAGAGCCTCACGCGGATCGTCGACGCGACGACGCGCGCGCAGGCGGCGCTCTCCACGGCCCAGACGGAGTACGAGGCGCTGCCGCCCGAGGGCCTCGAGCCGTGGCAGCAGCAGGCCGTCAGCCAGGGGTACAGCACGGGCACGCCCGTGACCGTGCCCGGCGCGGGCACGCTGCCGGCCGCGACCGCGGAGTCCTACTGGATCCAGAAGCGGCGCCAGGAGCGTGAGGCGCAGGCTGCTTCCGCGATGGCCACCCTCTCCGCCGAGATGAGCACGGCGACGCAGATCGCCACCAACGCCTTCAAGCAGTCCAACGACCGCGACGACTCACCGTCCGGGCCGTCCGGGCCGCCGCGGACGCCCTACGTCCCGACGGGCTCGGGCCCCGGCCTGCCGACCTACGGCGGCGGCCCCGGCTACCAGGGCGGGCCCACGACCGGCGGCCCGACCGGCGGCACGGGCAGCACGGGCGTCCTCGTCGGCATCGGCATCGGCGGTGGTGGCGGCGGGGGGACCGGCACCGGCATCGGCACGGGCGGCGGCGGCGGCACCGGCGGCGTGCTCGTCGGGATCGGCGGCGGCACGGGGACCGGCACCGGCACCGGCGGCGGGGTCGGCACCGGCGGCTCGGGCACGGCGGACGGCTCCGTCCTCGGCTCGGTGTCCGTCGGCGGCGCGGCGGGCGTCGGGGCCGGCATCGGCGTCGGCGGCGCGTCCGGCGGTCCCGGGCACGGCGTGGGCGGAGGCTTCGGCGGCAGCGCCGGCGGCGCGGGCGGCATGCTCGCGGGCGGCGTGGCGATCGGCGGGGCCGCGCTCGGCGCGGCCGGCCTCGGTCGCGCGGCCGCGAACCGGGGCAACGCGTCCGGCGCGGGCACCGGTGGACCCGGTGGACCCGGTGGAGCCGGAGGACCCGGCGGCGCCAACGCGACCGGCGCGCCCGCAGGGCTCATCGGCGGCGCCGCGTCCGGTACCGCGGGGGGCGGGGGGTCGGCCGGCTCCGGCGGAGGCCTGGCGGGC
>NZ_JADDKQ010000003.1 GCF_016464425.1 Actinotalea solisilvae | reverse complement strand
TCGACACCGAGGCGGACAGCCTGGTGGCGGAGCTGGGCCGCATCGGCACGTCGACCAACTTCAACGGGACCAAGCTGCTCGACGGCTCGGTCGCCACGCTCAACTTCCAGGTGGGCGCGGGCTCGACCACCAGCGACACGATCGCGGTGTCGCTGGCGAGCGCGAACGTCTCGGCCGTCGCCGCCGGGCTCTCGGCCATCAGCTTCGCATCGCACGCGTCGGCCCAGGCCGCGGTCTCCACGATCGACGTGCAGATCGGCAACGTCTCGACGGCCCGTGCGCAGCTCGGTGCCTACCAGAACCGGTTCGAGCACACGATCAAGAACATCAACGTCGCGGTGGAGAACCTGTCCGCGTCGGAGAGCCGGATCCGTGACACGGACATGGCCTCGGAGATGGTCTCGTTCACGCGTGCGCAGATCCTGTCGCAGGCCGGCACGTCGATGCTCGCGCAGGCCAACCAGATCCCCCAGGGCGTCCTGTCGCTCCTGCGCTGATCGCAGCACCACCCGCACGACCCGCACGACCCGCACCAACCCGGTCGGCGGCGGACCACCCGCCGCCGACCGGGCCGCACCACCCCGCTGACCCGACCACGAAAGGTGACGACCGATGGCCTCGTTCGGCATCGACGGCCTCGTGAGCGGCCTCAACACCACGGACCTCATCAACCAGCTCATGCAGGTCGAGGCCATGCCCCAGACCCTGCTCAAGAGCAAGCAGACGCAGACGCAGTCGTTCGTCTCCGGGCTCCAGGGGCTGAACAGCCGCATCGCGTCGCTCGCGGAGGCCGGGAAGACCGCGGCCAAGCCGGCGTCCTGGCAGGCGTACACCGCGACGAGCTCGTCGGAGGGTGCGAAGGCCACCGCGGGCAGCACCGCGCAGCCGGGCACCGTGACCTTCCACGTCGACGCCGTCGCCGCGGCCCAGGTGAGCGTCAGCAGGGCGACCCTCGACGACAAGAGCCTCGTCCCGACCATCCCGCCCGCCGTGACGATCAAGAAGAACGACGGCACGCTCGTCACCGTCCAGCCGACCACCGGCAGCCTGGCCGACATCGCCAAGGCCGTGAACGACTCGGCCGACGCGGGCGTCAAGGCCACCGTCGTGCGGATCTCGGGCGGTACGGACCCTCAGTACCGCCTCCAGTTCACCGGCACGAAGACCGGCACGGACGGGACGTTCGAGGTCTTCGCCGGCACCGGGGACACCGGTCCCTCGCTCGTGGAGGCGGACGTGCGCACCGCGCAGGACGCCGTCGTGACGCTGTGGAAGGGCACCGCGTTCGAGGAGGGCTTCACGCAGTCCTCGAACACCTTCAGCGGCCTCCTCACCGGCGTCGACGTCACCGTCTCGAAGGTCACCGGCGTCGACGACGACCCCGTGACCATCACCGTCGCGCAGGACGACGCCGCGCTGAAGAAGCTCGCGTCGGGCCTCGTGGGGGCGATGGGCGTCGTCCTGCAGGAGATCAGCTCGAAGTCGGCGACCACGACCAAGACCGGCACGGACGGCAGGACGACGGTCACGGGCGGCCTCTTCAGCGCCGACAGCGCCGTGCGCGGCATCCAGCAGCAGCTCTCGTCCGCGATGGCGCTGCCCGTCGACGGCCGCTCGCCGGTCGAGGTCGGGATCATCGTCGGCCGCGACGGCACCTTCACGTTCGACGAGGCGAAGTTCACCGCCGCGCTGGCGGCCGACCCGGCCAAGGTCCAGTCGATGGTCAGCGCGATCGCGGCCCGCGTCGAGGAGGCCGCGACCAGCATCTCGGACAAGTACGAGGGCAGCCTCACGCTCAAGATCCAGAGCCAGGAGGGCCTGGTCAAGACGATGGGCTCGCAGATCGAGGACTGGGACCGCCGCCTCGAGGTGCGTCGCGCCTCGCTCCAGCGCACCTACTCGGCTCTCGAGGTCACCCTCTCCAACCTCAACTCCCAGTCGAGCTGGCTCGCCGGCCAGCTCGGCTCCCTCCCCACGAGCTCGTGACGAGGCAGCCATGACCTACACCGCGAACTACGCCGCCGTGCGGACGCGCTACGTGGACGACACGGTCGCCACGGCGAGCCCGGCCAAGCTCCTGACGATGCTCTACGACCGCCTCGTCCTCGACCTCACGCGGGCCGAGGCCGAGCAGCGCGCGGGCAACCGGGGCGCCGCGGGCCCGCACCTGACCCACGCCCAGGACATCGTCGGCGAGCTCGCCTCGACGCTCGACGTCTCCGCGTGGGACGGTGCGCCGCGGCTCCTCTCGATCTACACCTTCCTGCTCACCGAGCTCGTCTCGGCGAACGTCGCGGGCGACCCCGAGCGCACGGCCGCGTGCCGCGCGCTCGTCGAGCCGCTCGCTGACGCGTGGCACCAGGCCGCGGACCAGCTCGGCGCGACCCTCGAGCCGGCGCGCGCGCCGTCGACGGCGTTCGCCGCCTCGGGCTCGGCCGCGTTCGGCGAGCTGGGCGTGGGCTGACGCCGTGACCACCGCGACCGCGCCGGCCACGACGCCCCGCTGGGACGCCGCGTGGGAGTCCGCGCTCGCCGAGCTCGAGCTCGACGTCGCGGCCGCCGAGGCGATGCTCACGCTCGACCACATCGCCGACGCGCCGCCGCGCGACCCCTGGGCGCCGCCTGCCGGGCTCGGGCCGCTGCCCGCGCCGCTCGTCGACCGCGCGCGCACCCTGCTGGACCGCCAGATCGAGGTGGGCCGCCGGCTCGCCGAGGCCGCCGAGCTGAGCCGCCGGCACAGCCGCGCTGCGCAGGCGCTGCGCCAGGCGCCGCCGTCGGTCCCGGTCTACCTCGACACCCCCGCCTGACCACCCACCCACCCGACGGCGACGCCGCCCGGCCCCGCCGCCCACCCGCCGGTGGTTCTGGAACCAGAACCGCCACCCGCGCGCGGGATCCGTTCCAGAACTCGGCGCTGCACGGTGCGGTCGAGGGCGCGTCCGGTGCGGTGAGGCGACGTCGGGCCGGAGTCCGGGGCGCGAGACGGCCGCGGCGCGGTGATGTCCGGATGAGGCCGGATCGGTGCGGTACGGCATCGACCGCGCGGGTGACGCGCGGATGACCTGCGAAGACGCGGGACCGAAGTCCTCACACCCTCGCCCGGACGGCCGATCACCCCCCTGAGCACGGATCGCTCACCCCGCAGGCCATGGATCGGCCGCTCTTCCCCCTCGAACCTTGAGGTGGCACCGGCTGTGTTCGACTCCGTGTCCTACGTCGCGATGAACAGCGCGCTCGACGGGCTGTCCCTGCGGCAGCGCGTCATCGCCGACAACGTCGCGAACATCCAGACCCCGGGCTTCCGCGCCGGGCGCGTGTCCTTCGAGGACGCCCTGCGCCAGGCGGTCGGCGACGGCTCCGGCGCGGTCACCCCCACGCGGTCGCGCTCGCTCGACGCGACGCGCCTCGACGGCAACAACGTCAACCTCGACACCGAGACGCTGTCGAACATCGAGACGAACCTGCGCTACCAGCTCGCGACGCGGGCCGTCGACGGCACCTTCTCGAAGCTCCGCACGGCGATGGGGACGCGCTGATGAGCATCTTCGGGGCGATCGGCGTCGCCGGCAGCGGCATGACCACCTACCGCACGTGGCTCGACGCCATCAGCGACAACCTCGCGAACCTCAACACCGTGCGCGGCACCGACGAGGAGGCCTTCCGGGCCCGGTACGTCGTCGCCCAGTCCATCGAGAGCGGCGACGGTGGCGTGCGCGTCAAGGGCGTCGAGTTCGGCAGCGCCGAGGGCCGCATGGTCTACGAGCCCGGCAACCCGCTCGCGGACGACGAGGGCTACGTGCGCTACCCCGACATCGACATGTCGAGCCAGATGACCCAGCTGATCATGGCCCAGCGCGGCTACCAGGCGAACGCCGCGGTGGTCGACCGGGCCAAGGAGACCTACACCGCAGCGCTGCAGATCGGACGTGGCTGATGAGCATCGAGGCGATCGGGGGCATGACCCCCGCGGGCCTGCTCGGCGCGCTGTCCCCCACGACCGGGCTCGGCGGCGCCGCGGGTGCCGCCGGCGTCCCGGGCGTCCCCGGCAGCGGCGCCGTCTTCGGCGCGACGCTCACCGGCTCCATCGACCAGCTCCAGGCGATGCAGTCGACGTCGAAGGCGCTCGGCGTGGCCGCCGTCACCGGTGACCTCGACGACGTGCACGACTACACCATCGCCTCGACGCAGGCGTCCGTCGCGCTCGAGCTCACCGCCGCCCTCCGGAACAAGGCCGTCGAGGCCTTCAGCGAGATCATGAGGATGCAGGCCTGATGCCCGCCCAGATCACCGGCCTCGTCGGCCGCCTCCAGACCACCGTGCGCGAGTTCAGCCTCGCCCAGCGCACGCTCACCCTCATCGGCGTCGCCGTGCTCGTCCTCGGCGCGTTCGCGCTCTCGACCTGGCTGAGCCGCCCCACGATGACGCCGCTCTTCACGGGCCTCGCCGCGAGCGACGCGAGCGCGATCGTCGACCAGCTCGACACCGAGGGCGTCGCGTACGAGCTCACCGACGGCGGCTCGACCGTCCTCGTGCCCGCCGACGAGGTCTACCCCATGCGCCTCGCGGTCGCGGCCGCCGGGCTGCCGACGGCGTCCGACGGCGCGGGCTACTCGCTGCTCGACGACATGGGCATGACGTCGTCCGAGTTCCAGCAGCAGGTCACCTACCAGCGCGCGCTCGAGGGCGAGCTCGCCCGGACGATCGGGTCGATGAGCGGCGTCGAGACCGCGACGGTCCGCCTCGCGCTCCCCGAGGAGACGGTGTTCGTCTCCGAGACCGCGGACCCGACCGCGTCGGTGTTCATCAAGACGCAGGCCGGCCAGACGCTCGACAGCGACAAGGTCCAGTCGATCGTCCACCTCGTCTCGGCCGGCATCGAGGGCATGTCCCCGACCGACGTCGCCGTCATCGACGCGGACGGCAAGGTGCTCTCCGCGGTCGGCGGGGTCCAGGCCGGCGGGCTGCAGGGCGGCCAGACGGCCGAGTACGAGGCGCGCGTCGCGGGCAACGTGCAGTCGATGCTCGAGCGGGTCGTCGGCGTCGGCAACGCCGTCGTCACGGTGACGGCCGACCTCGACTACGACCAGCTCGCCCGGACGTCCGAGACCTACACGCCCGCCGAGGGGACCCCGCCGCTCAACGCGGCGACGACCACCGAGACCTACACGGGTGGTGCGGAGTCCGCGACCGGCATCCTCGGCCCCGACGGGGTCCCGGCGACCGAGGACGACCCGACCGGCGCGTACAGCAAGGAGAGCTCGACCGTGAACAACACGGTCAACAAGGTCACCGAGCAGGTCACCTCGACGCCCGGCGCCGTGCGCCGCCAGTCGGTCTCGGTGGTCGTCTCGGCCGACGCGGGCGCCGCGCTCGACATGGCCGACCTCGAGCAGACCGTCGTCGCGGCCGCCGGCATCGACGCGGCCCGGGGCGACGTCGTCTCGGTGTCGCGGATGGCGTTCGACACCACGACCGCCGAGGCGGCCCAGGAGGCGCTCGCCGCCGCCGAGGCCGACGAGAAGGCGGCCGAGCAGGCCGACCTCGTCAAGCAGGCCGCGATCGCCGGCGCCGTCCTCCTCCTGCTCGTCGTCGCCGGGGTGCTCGGCGCACGCCGCAGCAAGAAGGCGCGGCGCGAGTCGATCGACCTCGGGCAGATCGAGCTCGTCGAGGCCGCCCAGCGCGAGGTCATCGAGCCGGCGCCCACGCCCGCGTTCGCCCTCCCGCCCGCCGAGGACCCGGCCAAGGCCGAGCTCGCGGCGAAGCGTGACGACGTCATGGCCCTCGCGGCCGACCAGCCGGCCGAGGTGGCCGAGGTGCTGCGCGGCTGGCTCGTGGGCGGACGCCGGTGATGGCGACCCAGGTCCTCACGGGCCGGCAGAAGGCCGCCCTCATGCTCATCCAGCTCGGCAAGGAGCAGGCCGCGCGCGTCATGGCGCAGTTCGACGACGCCGAGATCGAGGAGCTCACGGCCGAGATCGCGCGCCTCGAGCGCGTCGACGCGTCCGTCGCCGACGGCGTGCTCGAGGAGTTCCACGCCGCGTCGATCTCGGGCACCGGGGCCTCGAGCCGCGGCGGGCTCGGGCTCGCGCAGCAGCTCCTCGAGGCGTCGGTCGGGCGCGAGCGCGCCGCGGGCATGCTCGAGCGCCTCGCGACGTCGCTCCAGGGCCAGCCGTTCGAGTTCCTCCAGTACGCCGACGCGCGGCAGGTCGTGTCGCTCCTCACCGGCGAGCACCCGCAGACGGTCGCGCTCGTCCTCGCGCACCTGCGCGCCGAGCACGCGTCCGCGATCATGGCGGGCCTGCCGGCCGCGGTGCAGGCGGACGTCGCGCACCGGATCGCGCTCATGGAGCGCGCGTCGCCCGACGTCGTCCAGCTCGTCGCCGAGAGCCTCCAGCGCAAGGCGTCCGCCGTCCTCACGCCCCAGGAGCTCTCGGCCGTCGGCGGCGTCCAGCCGCTCGTCGAGATCATCAACCGCGCGGACCCGACGACCGAGAAGGCCATCCTCGAGGGCCTCGAGGAGCGCGACCAGGCGCTCGCCGAGGAGGTCCGCAGCCGCATGTTCGTCTTCGGCGACATCGTGCTGCTCGAGGACCGTGCGATCCAGCTCGTCATGCGCGGCGTGGAGATGGCGTCGCTCGCGACGGCGCTCAAGGGCGTCAGCGACGAGGTGCGCGAGAAGATCCTGCGCAACCTCTCCGAGCGGGCCGCCGAGAACCTGGCCGAGGAGATCGAGCTGCTCGGCCCGGTCCGGCTCTCGATGGTCGAGGACGCGCGCGCCGCCGTCGTCCAGGTGATCCGCCGCCTCGAGGAGAGCGGCCAGATCGTCATCCGACGGGACGGCGAGGACGAGTATGTCGCCTGAGCCCGCCCTCGCCGCGGCACCCGCCGCGCCCGTGGCCTTCCGGGCCGTCGCGCTCGCACCCGTCCCCACGCAGGCCGCCACGGCCGAGGCCGAGCGCGCCCGCACGGCCGGCTACGCGGCCGGCTGGGCGGCGGGTGCGCGCGCCGCCGCCGAGGCGGCCGAGGCCCAGGCCCGTCGCCACGAGGAGGCCGCCGTGCGCGCCGAGGCCGCACGCGAGGCCGCCCTCGCGGACGCGCTCCAGGTGCTCGCGCGCGCCGCCGTCGCCGCCTCGTCGCGCACCGTGCCGGTCCTCGACGACGCCCGCCGCACGGTCCACGAGGCCGCGCTCGCGCTCGCCGAGGCCGTGCTCGCCGGCGAGCTCGCGCCCGGCCCGCGGTCCGCGCGCGGCGTGCTCGCGCGTGCGCTCGCCCTGCCGCTCGACCTGGGCGTGCACACGATCCGCCTGCACCCCGCCGACCTCGCGGCCGTCGAGGCCGAGCTCGCCGCGCACCCAGGGCTCGTGCCCGACGGCGTGCGGCTCGTCGCGGACCCGCGCCTCGGCCCGGGCGACGCGATCAGCGAGCACCCGACCGGCTTCCTCGACGCGCAGATCGGCGGCGCGCTCGACCGCGCCCGCGCCGCGCTCCTCGGCGACGAGTCCGGCGAGGTCGCACCGTGACCGCGCTGCTCGCGGACGAGCGCCTGCGCCGGGCGCTCGACGTCGCCGCGCCCCAGCCCGTCGGCACCGTCGACGCCGTCGTCGGCCTCTCGGTCGACGTGGCCGGCCTGCGCGGCGCGGTCGGCGACCTGCTCGTCATCGACGGCACCACGACGGCCGAGGTCGTCGCCGTGACGCAGCGGACCCTGCGGTGCATGCCGCTCGGGCCGCTCCACGGCCTGCGCACGGGCATGCCCGTGCGCAGCACCGGCCGCCCCCTCACCGCGCCCACCGGCCCGAGCCTCCTCGGCCGCGTCCTCGACGGCCTCGGCCGCCCGGTCGACGGCAAGGGCCCGCTGGTGGACGCGCGGCGGGAGCCCGTGAGCGGGCAGGCGCCGTCGGCGCTCGGCCGCGCGCGCGTCGACCAGCCGCTCGCACTCGGCGTGCGCGCCCTCGACACCCTCGTCACCGCGGGCCGCGGTCAGCGTCTCGGGCTGTTCGCGGGCTCGGGCGTCGGCAAGTCGAGCCTGCTCTCGATGGTCGCCCGCGGCACGGAGGCGCAGGTCTCGGTCATCGCGCTCGTGGGCGAGCGCGGCCGTGAGGTCCGCGAGTTCCTCGAGGACGACCTCGGGCCCGAGGGCCTCGCGCGCAGCGTCGTCGTCGTCGCGACGTCGGACGAGCCGCCGCTGGTCCGGCTCCGCGCGGCCTTCGTCGCGACGCGGATCGCGGAGTCCTTCCGGGCCGAGGGCGCCGACGTCGTCCTCATGATGGACTCGCTCACGCGCGTCGCCATGGCCCAGCGCGAGATCGGACTGTCGGTCGGCGAGCCGCCCGCGACGCGCGGCTACCCGCCGTCGACCTTCTCGCTGCTCGCCCAGCTCCTCGAGCGCGCGGGCACGGACGAGCGCGGCTCGGTGACCGGCATCTACACGGTCCTCGTGGACGGCGACGACCACAACGAGCCCATCGCCGACGCGGCGCGCTCGATCCTCGACGGCCACGTCGTCCTCACCCGGGACCTCGCGGTCGCCGGGCACTTCCCGAGCATCGACGTGCTCGGGTCCGTGTCCCGCGTCGCGAGCCGGGTGACCGGCAAGGACCAGCAGGCGCTCGCGACCCGGCTGCGCCAGGTCCTCGCCGCGCGGCGGCGGGCGCAGGACCTCATCGACGTCGGCGCGTACGCCGCGGGCTCGAACCCGCTCGTGGACGCCGCCGTCGCGCACGCCGACGCCATCGACGCGTTCCTGCGCCAGGCCATGGACGAGGCGGCCCCGGCCGGCGACTCCTGGCAGCGTCTCGGCGCCCTCGTGCAGCAGATGGGAGCCCGCTGATGGCCGCCCCGTTCCGCCTCGCCGGCCTGCTGCGCCTGCGCGGCATGCAGGAGGAGCAGGCCGCGGCGCACCTCGCGCGCGAGAACGCGTCCCTCACCGCGGCCCAGCGCCGCGAGGAGGCCACCGCCCGTGCGCTCGCGGGCACCGACCTGCCCGAGCGTGCCGACGACCTGTCGTGGCAGGCGGCCGTCGCCGCGCGCGCCGCGGCGACGGGCATGCTCGCCGAGGCGATCGCCGCGCGCGACGTCGTGGACTTCCGCGTGCGCCGCGCGACCGGCGAGTGGAGCGACGCGCGTGCCCGCGCCCTCATGATCCGCAAGCTCGAGGAGCGCCACCAGGCCGCGCTCGTCGCCGAGGAGCTGCGCCTCGAGCAGCTCGTGCTGGACGAGGCGGCCGCGCGCCGCCGCGCGCCCGGTGCCGACCTCGTGGAGGAGACCCGATGACCGTCAGCACGCTCCCCGTCCCGGCCGCGTCGCGGCCCCGCGCCGAGCGCCCGGACGCCGCGGACCGCCGTCACGCGCCCGATGCCGACGCCTTCGCGCGGACGCTCGACGCCGCCGGTCGCCAGGCCCGCGCCGACGACGCCGCCCGCGCCCGCAGCACGGCCGACCGCACGCGCGGCGCGTCCGACACCCGCCCGACGGCGACGGCCGGCGCGACGGGCCGCGACGACCACGCCGCGTCCGGCACCACGTCCCGCCCCGCGACCGCGGCGGGGACCGGCGCGTCGGACGGCACGTCGGGCAGCACCGCGTCCGGCACGTCGACCGGCACGGCGACCAGCAGCTCGACCGGCGCCTCGACCGGCACCTTGGCCGGCACGGCGGACGGCACGGCGACCGGCACGACGACCGGTGGCGCGACCGAGGGGGCGCCCGGGGAGACCGGTGCGACCACCGACCCGGCCGCCGCTGCGGCGACGCCCGTCGCGCTCACCGTCGAGCAGGTCGTGCTCGCCGCGATGCAGGCGCTCGCGGGTGGCGCGGCCGGTGCCGCGGGCGCGGCGCCGAGCACCGACCCGCTCGACGCCGCGCTCGCCGTCGCCGAGGCGACCGCCGCGCTGACGCCCGCGACGGGCGACCCGGCGACCACGACGACGCCGACCACGGGTCCGGCCGCGACGCCGACCGGGGTGACCACGGTCGCCGGAGCGGCGGCTGCGACGCCGGGCGGACCGCCCGTGCCCGCCGTCGCCGCGGCCACGGACCCCGCGGCCACGGCCGCGACGGCCGACGCGCCGGCCGAGTCCGCCCGACCCGACGCGACGTCGGCTGCGCCGGCAGGGTCCGCCGCCTCCTCGTCCGGCGCGTCCGGCACCGCGGAGGCGCCGGGCGTGGCCACCGCCGCCACCGCGGCGACCGCGCCCGCCTCGCCCACCGGGCGCCCGGCCGACGTCGTGCCCACGCAGCGCACAGCGCCCGCGGAGGTCCCGGTGCTCGCGACCCAGCTCGGCACGCGCCTGGTGAGCCTGCGCACCGCGCCGCTCGGGGAGCACGTCATGGTCCTGCGCGTCGAGCCCGACTCGATCGGACCCGTGCGGGTCGTCGCCCACATCGCGAAGGACGGCGTGCGGGTCGAGCTGCTCGGCGTGACGGATGCCGCGCGTGACGCGCTCCGCGCGGCGCTGCCGGACCTGCGTCGCGACCTCGTCGCGGCGGGCCTGCCGTCCGACCTCGCGCTCGGCGCGCGCACCCAGGACGGCGCGGCCCAGGGCCGTCAGGGTGCGCCCGGTCAGGCCGGTCAGCCCGGCGACGGCCGCCACGACGGCTCGCGCGCCCCGGGCACGCCGTCGGCCGCCGGGTCGGGCGGCGCCCCCGCCGACACCGCCGCCCCCACCGACCACCGGACCGCCCTGCGCGGCCTCGACCTCGTCGTCTGAGAGGACCCCATGGACATCCCGATGACCGGTGCCGCGACGGCACCCGCGGCCGCGAGCACGAGCGTGCACGCGACCGGCACCACGTCGACCGCGAAGAAGGAGATGGACCAGGAGGTCTTCCTGGCCCTCCTCGTGGCGCAGCTGCGCAACCAGGACCCGTCGTCCCCGATGGACACCACCGAGATGATGGCGCAGTCGACCCAGCTCGCCTCGATGGAGCAGCTCTCCGCGATGGCCGAGACGTCGCGCGAGAGCTTCAGCCTCCAGATGCGCATCGCCGCGGGCGGCATGGTCGGCCAGCAGATCGGCTACGCCGACGCCGACGGCACCGCGCGCACCGGCGTCGCCGAGTCCGTGTCCTTCGCCGGGCCGGTCCCCATGATCACGGTCAACGGCACCCAGGTGCCGCTCGACGGCGTGACCCTCGTCCGCTCGACCTCGACCTCCACCACCCCCACGACCTCCGCCGACGCGTCGGCCGGCTCTGCTGCCTGACCAGGCCGCGACCACACCCGAAGGGAACTGACATGCTCCGCTCGCTCTTCTCCGGCATCAGCGGCCTCCGCGCCCACCAGACCATGCTCGACGTCACCGGCAACAACATCGCCAACGTCAACACGACCGGCTTCAAGGCCTCGCAGGCGCAGTTCCAGGACACCCTGTCCCAGGTGCTGTCCAACGCGGGCGGCCCGCAGGAGGGCGTCGGCGGCACCAACCCCGCGCAGGTCGGCCTCGGCGTCCGCGTCGCGGGCATCACGACCAACTTCCAGCAGGGCGCGGCCCAGCTCACCAACCGCTCGACGGACATGATGATCTCGGGCGACGGCTTCTTCGTCGTCGGCAAGGGCAACGAGCAGTTCTTCTCCCGCGCGGGCGCGTTCGACTTCGACGCGACCGGCCAGCTCGTCACGCCCGACGGCGCGCTCGTCCAGGGCTGGGCCGCCGCGGCCGACGGCACCATCGACGTCAACGGCCCGCTCACCGACATCCGCCTGCCCATCGCGACGCTCATGGGCGCGAGCGAGACCCGCGCGGCGACCTTCGAGGGCAACCTGCCGTCGGACGCCGTTCTCGGCACGGTGCTCAACCGCCAGATCGAGGTGCACGCCCCCGACGGCACCGCCTCGTCGCTCAACCTCGCGTTCACCAAGACCGCCACCGGCTGGGACGTCGCCGCCACGCGCGACGGCGCCGCGGTCGGCGCGGGCACCGTGACGTTCGACGCGAGCGGTGCGCTCACCGCGGGCGGCACGCTCACGGCCGGCCCGGTGACCGTCCAGCTCGGCACGCTCACGGGCTACGCGGGCCTCACCACGGTCGAGGCGTCGTCGCAGGACGGCCGCTCGGCCGGGACGCTCCAGTCCTTCATGATCAACGCGGACGGCACCCTGCTCGGCTCGTTCAGCAACGGCCTCAAGCAGCCGCTCGGCCGCGTCGCGCTCGCGACGTTCACCAACCCCGCGGGTCTGGAGAAGGCGGGCGGCTCGCTCTACCGGACCACGGTCAACTCGGGCGACGCGCAGGTCGGCGCCGCGGGCACCGGCGGCCGCGGCGCGCTCTCGGGCGGCACGCTCGAGATGTCGAACGTCGACCTCTCGGCCGAGTTCACGAGCCTGATCATCGCCCAGCGCGGCTTCCAGGCGAACAGCCGCGTCATCACGACGTCGGACGAGATGCTCCAGGAGCTCGTCAACCTCAAGCGCTGACGCGACCGACCCCACTGCCGACCGGGGGCGGACCAGGCCACGCGCTGCGTGCCCAGGTCCGCCCCGGTCGGCGTCTGCGCCCGCCGGCGCGCACGCCGCGGGCCGCCGGTCCGGTCGGGACGTGCGGCGCGCGGTGCTCGTGATGCCCCTGGGGGTCGGCGGCCCGCCACACCGGCCCCGTGCGTCACTCCGGCACCGTGCGCCGCACATCCCGACCGGGGGACGACGCGGACGGCGGGGCGCCGCCATCCCGGGGGCGCCGCGCACCGGGTCGCGGTCCGCTCAGGATCGCGGCCGGTCGGCCGATGGGTGTGCCGACCGGACCGACGACTGGAGCACCGTGATCAGCAACCGCACCAAGGCCCGCCTGGGTGTCCTCATCCCGCTCGCGGCGCTCGTCGCCGTGTGCGTGCTGGCGCGCACCTCGACCACGCGTGCGTCGTCGCAGCTCGCCGCGGGTGACGCGACGGCCGCGGCGGCGACGCTCGACTCGCTCTCCTGGCTCGTCTGGGTCCCGTTCGTCGTGCTCGCCCCCGCCCTGCTGTTCGCCGTCTGGGCCCAGGTGAGCGTGACCCGCCCGCTCCAGCGCACGGGCGCGTTCCTCGCCCAGGTCCACTCGGGCGACCTCAGCGGCCGGCTCGAGGAGCTGAGCAACGACGAGCTCGGGATGATGGGGAACGCGCTCAACGGCACGGTCGACTGGATGGCCACCACCGTCCACGGCCTGCGCACGGGTGCGAGCGCCCTCCAGGAGGCGGCCGACGACCTCGCCGCCGTGAGCCGCACGATGACCGGCGCGGCCGACACGACGGCGCGCGAGCTCGACCTCGTCGACACCACCGCGCGCGGCGTGACCGCCGACGCGCAGACGGTCGCCGCGGGCACCGGCGAGATGCGCCAGGCGATCGACGAGATCTCCCGCAACGCCGCGCAGGCCGCGACCATCGCCGCCGACGCCGTCCACGCCGCCGCCGCCGCGCACGCGACGGTCGGTCGGCTCGGGGACGCGAGCGCCGAGATCGGCCAGGTCATCAACCTCATCACCTCGATCGCGGCGCAGACCAACCTGCTCGCGCTCAACGCGACCATCGAGGCCGCGCGCGCGGGCGAGGCGGGCAAGGGCTTCGCGGTCGTCGCCGGCGAGGTCAAGGAGCTCGCGCAGGAGACCGCGCGGGCGACCGAGCAGATCACCGCGCAGATCGGCGCGATCCAGGACCGCACGACGCAGGCGGTCGGCGAGCTCACCACGGTGACCGACGTCATCCGGACCATCGCGGAGTACCAGACGAGCATCTCCGCCGCGGTCGAGCAGCAGTCGGCGACGACCGCGCAGATGGCGCACGCCGTCGCCGGCGCCGCGGGCGGCTCCGCCGACATCGCGGGCTCCATCGGCTCCGTGCGCTCCGCCGCGCGCGAGGCCCAGGAGGGCGCGCGCTCGGCCGACCAGGCCGCGCAGCAGATGCGCGAGCTCTCCGCCGAGCTCTTCTCGCTCGTCTCGACGATCAAGGTCTGAGGCGGCTCACCCGCACCGGAAGCCTCACATCGGGCGCGATCGGCCGATGAGTACGGGGCAGGGCTCATGGACGGGCCCCGAGGCATCACCAGGGATGGAACAGCCATGATCGTCGTCACGCGACTCAACGGACCGCGCTTCGCGGTGAACCCCGACCTGCTCCAGCGCGTCGAGAGCACGCCGGACACGATCCTCACGCTCATCGACGGGACGAAGTACATCGTCACCGAGTCGCTCGAGGAGATCACCGACCTCGTCGTGCGCTACCGCGCCCGCGTGGCCGCCGCGACCCTCGACTACTCCCGCGAGAGCGACGAGCTGGCTCCCGTCACCGAGCTGCGCCAGCAGCCGCGCCCCCTCACGGCAGTCCCGGAGGTCGACTGATGGATCCGGCAACCCTCGGAGGCATCGCCTTCGCGTTCTCGATGGTCCTGCTCTCGATCTTCCTCGAGGGCTCGAGCCCGATGTCGGTGGTCCTGCCGGCCCCGATGATCCTCGTCATCGGCGGCACGATCGGCGCCGGCCTCGCCTCGACGACGCTCAAGGACTTCCTGCACGCGTTCAAGACGCTCAAGGACTGGGTCACGTTCAAGCGCCCCGACCTCGACACCACGGTCGAGGTCGTCGTCGGCCTCGCCGACCGCGCGCGCCGCGAGGGCCTGCTCTCGCTCGAGGACGCGGCCCGCACCGTCGAGAACCCCTTCCTGCGCTCGGGCCTGCAGGCCGCGATCGACGGCACCGACCCGGACGACCTGCGCGAGATGCTCGAGGACCGGATCGCCAGCAAGAAGGCCCAGGACAAGAGCACCGCCAAGGTGTTCAACAACATGGGCGGCTACGCGCCGACCATCGGCATCATCGGCACGGTCGTCTCGCTCGTCCACGTGCTCGAGAACCTCTCCAACCCCGACGAGCTCGGCCACATGATCGCCGCGGCGTTCGTCGCGACCCTGTGGGGCCTGCTCTCGGCCAACCTCGTGTGGCTCCCGCTCGGCGCGCGCGTCAACCGCGCCTCCGAGCTCGAGGCCGCGCACATGGAGCTCGCGGTCGAGGGCCTGCTCGCGATCCAGTCCGGCGCCAACCCGCGCCTCGTGGGCCAGCGCCTGCGCAGCCTCATGCCGCCCGGCTCCGAGCCGCCCGCGGAGGGCAAGGCCGGCAAGAAGGCCGCAGCATGAGCGCGGGCCACGGCTCCGGGGGTCACGGGCGGAAGTCCCGCACGGCCCACGAGGAGGAGCACGAGAACCACGAGCGGTGGGCCGTCAGCTACGCGGACATGATGACCGTGCTCGTCGGCCTGTTCATCGTGCTCTACGCCGTGAGCCAGGTCGACCAGGTCAAGTTCGAGCAGCTGCGCCAGTCGCTCGCGGTCGGCTTCGGCCACGCGGCGCCGGTCGCGCTCGAGGGCAGCAACGGCGCCCTCACGGGCGTCGAGGCGTTCCAGATCACGCCGGACCTGCGCTCGGAGGCGGGCATCGAGGCCGAGCAGATCCAGGGCCCGTCGAAGGAGCTCACCGAGGACGAGCAGCGCGCGGCCGCCGCGAGTGTCGAGTACCAGCGGCTCGACGCCGTCGCGCAGCAGATCGCGGCCGCGCTCGCGCCCGAGGGCCTCGCGGACCGCGTCCGCTTCCGCATCACCGAGCGCGGCCTCGTGGTCGGCATGGTGGCCGACGACGTCTTCTTCAGCGCCGCGAGCGCCGAGCTCACCGCGACGGCGCAGCGGATCATCGACACGACGGCGCCCGTGCTCGCCGGCCTGCCCGACGAGCTGTCCGTCGAGGGCCACACCAACGCCATCCCGGTCTCCGGCCGGTACCCGACCAACTGGGAGCTGTCGTCCGACCGGGCGACCCAGGTGCTCCGCCGGCTCGTGGAGGTGGGCGGCATCGCGCCGCACCGCATCGCGGCCGTGGGCTTCGGCGAGGCCCGCCCGATCGACGACCCCGGCGTCGACCCGATCGAGGCGAACCGCCGCGTGGACCTCGTGGTCCTCAGCTCCGTCCCGGAGGACGTCCGCGCCCTCCTGCCGTCCCTCGCCGCAGCGAACCAGGGGTAAGACATGCCGACCGAACAGCGCATCATCGCGTCCAAGCCGACCATCGGGGCCTCGGGCAAGACGTCCGCGGGCCTCGGGTCCTCGGCGGCCGCCGAGGAGCCGCCGGCGAAGAAGGGCCGGAAGAAGCTCGTCGTCGTCCTGCTCGTCGTCGTGCTCGCGCTCGGCGGCGGCGCCGCCTGGTACCTCCTCATGGGGCCCGGCGCCGCCCCGGCCGACGCGGCGGCCGAGCCGGTCGAGCCCGAGCCCGAGCCGGGCGAGGTGCTCACGGTCGAGGCCGTGAGCATCAACCTCGCGGGCGGGCACTACCTGCGCCTGGGCATCGCGCTCCAGCTCACGAAGGACGTGCACGAGGAGGTGTCCTCGGCGCACGCGCTGGACCTCGCGATCGCGCTGTTCTCGGGCCGCACGGTCGAGGAGGTGTCGTCGGCCGAGGGCCGCGACGCCCTCAAGGCCGAGCTGCGCCACCAGCTCGAGGAGGCCTACCACGGCGAGGTGATGGACGTCTACCTGACCGACTACGTCACCCAGTGACGTCCGCCCGCCGACCCGGCGGGCCAGCACGGAGCCGGCACGGAGGCCGGCGGGTTCACGGCGCCATGGAGGGCGCCACCTCACCCGGGCGCCACGACGGCGGCCGGGGCACGACCACCGCGACACCCCGGCGACACGCCGGTCGCGTGCCGGCAGGCACGACGTCGCGCGCCGATTCCTCATGAGGTGCCGACCCCGGCCGATGTTGCCCGCGTGACGGTCCAGGACGCAGCGACGACGACCTCCGCGCGACGCGCGGGCGGTGCCCCGACGCGCACGCCCGAGCTCTACGACTTCCGCCGCCCGATGACGCTTGCCCGCGAGCACGGCCGGGCGCTCGAGATGGCCTTCGAGACCTACGCGCGCCAGGCCAGCACGCTGCTCACCTCGCGCCTGCGCGTGGTCGCCCAGGCCACGCTCGTCTCGGTGCAGCTGCACTCGTACGACGAGTACGTGCGCTCGCTCCCGGCGCCGACGGCGATGATCCTGTGCACGCTCGAGCAGGCGCGGGCGACCGCCGTCGTGCAGCTGCCCACGGACACGACGATGCTCTGGGTCGACTACCTGCTCGGCGGGCCGGGCATCGTCCTCGCGGACAGCGAGCGCGAGCTCACCGACATCGAGTGGCGCCTGGTGCGCGACCTCGTCCAGGTCTCGCTCGGCGACCTCGCCTACGCGTTCACGTCGATCTGCCCGCTCGACGCGAGCGTCCGGTCGGTGCAGTACAGCCCGCAGTTCGTCCAGGCCGCCGCCGCGTCGGACCCGGTCCTCGTCGCGACCTTCGAGCTCCTCGCGGGCGAGCACACGAGCACCGCCACGCTCATGTTCCCCGCCGACGTGCTGCTCGCGCCGCTGCGCGACGGCGACGCGACGGTCCGGCGCTCGGTGGACGAGGTGCGCGAGCACGAGGCCGCCGTCGGCCGCCTCGCCGCCCAGGTGAACGAGGTCCCCGTGGGCGTCTCGGTCCGCCTCGCGCCCGTGACCGTCACCCCCGCCCGGCTCGCCGACCTCGCGGTCGGCGACCTCCTGCCGCTCGACCACCGCGTCGGGACCCCGATGGACGTCGTCGTCGACGACGTCGTCATGGCCCGCGCCGCCCTCGGGAGCAACGGCTCCCGCCTCGCCTGCCTGGTCGTCACCTCCGAGGAGAGCACCCGATGACGTCTCTGCCCGTCAGCCTTCCCGTCACGCCCGCGGTCGCCGCGCGGCACGACGCCGACCTCCTCGCGACCGCGCACACGGTCGCCACCGAGCTCGCGCGCCTGCTGCCCTCGACCGCGACGCTCGAGGTCACCGTGCACGACCCCACCGCCGGCCCCGCGCCGGACGCGCAGGCCGTGCGCGCCGGTTTCGTCGGCGCGACGAGCGCCGAGCTCGTCGTCGTCGCCGACGCCGCGGTCGCCGAGGCGCTCGCCGGTGCGGGGGCGGGCGTCTCGCTCGCCGACGCGCTGCGGCCCGCGCTCGAGGGTGCCGTCGCCGTGCTCGGCCCGGGCGTCCTCGAGACCGCGACGGTCGCCCCGCTCGGTGGCTCGCTCGCCGAGGACGACGTCGTCGTGTTCGCGCTGGCCGGCCCGGCCGGGCCGCAGGCGTGGGCCGGGATCCGCCTGCGCGCCGCGGACCGCGTGCCCCAGCAGCGCGGCGCCTCGCCGGTCGCGTCCTCGACGACGCGCACCGAGAGCCGCGAGGCCACGATGCGCCTGCTGCAGCACGTCGAGATGACGCTCACCGCGGAGATCGGCCGCACCCGGATGCCCGTGCGTCAGGTCCTCGAGCTCGTGCCCGGCACGGTCCTCGAGCTCGACCGCGAGGCCGGCTCGCCGGCCGACGTCATGGTCAACGGCCGGCTCGTCGCGCGCGGCGAGGTCGTCGTCGTCGACGAGCACTACGGCATCCGCATCACCGAGATCGTCTCCACGGAGCCGGGCGCCTGATGGACTCCTCGACGCTCGTGCTCGGCCTGCGCGTGCTCCTCGCGCTGGCCTGCGTGCTGGGCGTGCTCTGGTTCCTCGGGCGCCGGGCCGCCGGCACCGGCACCGTCCGCCGCTCGCGCCAGGCCGCGCTGAGCGTCGTCGCGAAGCAGTCGCTCGGCGGCCGGACGGGCGTCGCGCTCGTCGAGATCGGCGGCCGCCGGCTGCTCCTCGGCGTGAGCGAGCACGGGGTCAACCTCCTCACCGAGGTCGAGCCGCCCGCCCCCGAGCCCGAGGCCGTGCGCGACCGTGTCGCCCTCGACCCCGCCGAGCTCGAGGCCGTCGTCGCCGACGCCGTCGTGCCGGACGACCTGCGCGACGTCCGCGCCGACGACGTCACCCCCCTGTCGACCCCCGCGGCACGGATGCCCGCGGTCCCCACGCCCCGCAACCCTCTCGAGGGATCGATCCTGGACGCCGCGACGTGGCGCCAGGCGGTGGTTGCGGTGCAGGAACGGACCATCCGGCGTTGAGCCTCACCACCACCGGGCCCCGCGCGGCCGGCACGAGCCGGAGCGCGCGCGTCCTCGCCGTCGCCCTGCTCCTGGCGCTGCTGGCGGTCCTGTCGATCGCGCTCGCGTCGGGCGCGCACGCCGCGCCGACGCCGCCCGTCGACCCGGCGGCACCCGTGGCGCCGACCGCGCCGACCGACGGCCCGACCGTCGGCATCGACATCAACGGCATCGACGGCACGCCCGACAGCTCGATCGTCGTCCTGCTGACGATCACGCTGCTCTCGGTCGCCCCGTCGCTCCTGCTCATGATGACGAGCTTCACGAAGATCTTCGTGGTCCTCGCCCTGACCCGGAACGCGCTCGGCCTCCAGGGCGTGCCGCCCAACCAGGTGCTCGCGGGCCTCGCGCTCTTCCTCAGCCTCTTCATCATGGCGCCGGTGCTCGGCGAGCTGAACGACGTCGGCCTCCAGCCCTACCTCGACGGGACCCTGACCTTCACGCAGGCCGTCGACGCGGGCACCGGACCCCTGCGCGAGTTCATGCTCGGCCAGACGCGCCAGGAGGACCTCGCGCTCGTCACGCGCGCCGCGGACCAGGTCAACCCCGAGTCCCCCGAGACCGTGCCGATGACCACGCTCATCCCGGCCTTCATGCTCTCCGAGCTCCGGTCGGCCTTCATCATCGGGTTCGTCGTCTTCGTGCCGTTCCTCGTCATCGACCTCGTCGTCTCGGCGTCGCTCATGTCGATGGGCATGATGATGCTGCCGCCCGTCATGGTGTCGCTGCCCTTCAAGCTCCTCCTCTTCGTCCTGGTGGACGGCTGGGGGCTCATCGTCACGGCGCTCGTGGGGAGCTACGGGTGAACCCCAACGAGGTCCTCGACATCGGCATGCAGGCGCTGCTCCTCGCGGGCAAGCTCTGCGCGCCCGTCCTCATCACCGCGCTCGTCGTCGGGTTCGCGGTCTCGCTCCTGCAGTCGATCACGCAGATCCAGGAGGTGACGCTCAGCTTCGTGCCCAAGGCGCTCGCCGTCGCGGTCGCGCTGCTGGTCGCCGGGCACTGGATGATCTCCGAGACGGTGACGTTCACCCACGAGATCTTCGAGCGCATCCCGTCGCTCCTCGGGGGCTGAGCCGTGGGCCTCACCCTGCCGCTGGCGACCCTCGAGGTCGTCATGCTCGCCGGCGTCCGCATCGCCGCGTTCCTCGTCGTCGCACCGCCCTTCTCGCACCGCGCGATCCCGGGCCAGGTCAAGGCGATGCTCGCGGTCGGTCTCGGGCTCCTCGCCGCGCCCCGCGCGGCCGAGGCCGCGGGTCCCACGCTCGGGACGTCGATCGCGTCCGGCACCGCGCAGTTCGTCGGCGACGTCCTGCTCCAGGCGCTCATCGGCCTCGCGCTGGGCTTCCTCGTGCTCCTCGTCTTCTCCGCGGTGCAGGCGGCCGGCAACCTCATCGACCTCTTCGGCGGCTTCCAGCTCGCGCAGGCGTTCGACCCGATGAGCATGACCAACGGCGCGCAGTTCGCGAAGCTCTACCAGCTCACCGCGATCGTCCTGCTCTTCGCGTCGGACGCCTACCAGGTCGTCATCGGCGGCCTGGTCCGGAGCTTCGACGCGCTGCCGCTCGGCACGCCGCTCGACCTCACGGTCATGGGCGAGACGCTCGTGGGCGGTCTCACCGACATGTTCCTCGCCTCGCTCCAGGTCGCCGGGCCGCTCATCGCCGTGCTGTTCCTCGCCGACGTCGGCCTGGGCCTGCTCACGCGCGTCGCGCCCGCGCTCAACGCCTTCGCCCTCGGCTTCCCGCTGAAGATCCTGCTCACGCTCGGGCTCGGCGTCACCGCCTACCTCGCGCTGCCCACCGTGATCGCGGCGCTCACCGACACGGCGGTGTCCCAGGTCGGGCAGGTCGCCCGATGAGCGGCGGCGAGGAGCGGACCGAGAAGGCCACCCCGAAGCGCATGAAGGAGCTGCGCCGCGACGGCGCGCTCCAGCGCTCGCAGGACGTCTCGGCCTGGCTCGGCATCGGCGTCGGCGCCCTCGTGCTGCCCATGGTGCTCACGGCCGGCTCGGGTGCGGCGGTCGACCAGCTCACTCTCGTGCGCGACGTCGCCGCGAACCCCAGCCCGGACGTCGCCGTCGCCGCGCTCTGGGACGGCATGTCCTCGGTGCTGCGCACCCTCGCGCCGCTGCTCGTGGTCGTCGTCCTGGCCGCCGTCGTCGCGTCCGCCGCGCAGGGCGGCATCCACGTCTCGGCGAAGAAGCTCAAGCCGACCTTCAAGCAGTTCAACCTCGCCGCGGGCCTGAAGAACACGTTCGGCCCGCAGGCCGGCTGGAACGGCGTCAAGGCCGCGCTCAAGACGGCGGTCATCGGCCTCGTCCTCGCGTCCGTCGTCCAGGGCCTCGTCCCGCTCCTCCTGGGCTCGGGCTCGCACTCGCTCAGCCAGATCCTCGACGCGGCGGGCGGCGGCGTCGCCGACGTCCTGCGGACCGCGGTCGTCGCGGGCCTCGTGCTCGCGGCGCTCGACGTGCTCGTGATCATGCGGCGCAACCGCAAGAAGACGCGGATGTCGAAGAAGGAGATCAAGGACGAGAACAAGCAGTCCGAGGGCGACCCGCAGCTCAAGGGCGCGATCCGGTCCAAGCAGCTCGCGATGAGCCGCAACCGCATGATCGCCGAGGTCGCCACGGCCGACGTCGTCCTCGTCAACCCCACGCACGTCGCCGTCGCGCTGCGGTACGAGCCCGGCAAGGGCGCACCGCGCGTCGTCGCGAAGGGCGCCGGCCACGTGGCCGCCCGCATCCGCGCGGCCGCGGGCGACAAGCGCGTCCCGATGGTCGAGGACGTCCCGCTCGCGCGCGCGCTCCACGCCGCGTGCGAGCTGGGCCAGGAGGTCCCGGCCCACCTCTTCGTCGCCGTCGCGAAGGTGCTCGCCTTCGTCATGGCCCTGCGCCGCCGCGGCTCCGCGGCCGGCACGCACCGCCCGCCGGGCGGGCCGAGCCGCCTGGAGGCCGCATGACGGCCGCCGGCTCTCCCGTCACCCGCAGCACCGACGCACGCACCACCACCACTGTCACCACCAGCAAGGGAGACCACCGATGAAGGGCAAGCAGCTGCTCCAGCTGGGCGTGCCGGTCGGCGTCGTCGGCATCGTCCTGCTCCTCGTGGTGCCGCTGCCGGCCGCGGTGCTCGACCTGCTCATCGTGCTCAACATCACGATCTCGCTCGTGGTGCTGCTCACGAGCATGTACGTCAAGCGGCCGCTCGACTTCTCGGTCTTCCCGTCGCTGCTCCTGGTCCTCACGCTCTTCCGGCTCGGGCTCAACGTCGCCTCGACGCGCCTCGTCCTGCGCGACGGCTACGCGGGCCAGGTCATCGACGCGTTCGGCCACTTCGTCGTGGGCGGCTCGCTCGTCATCGGCCTGGTGATCTTCCTCATCCTCGTCGTCATCCAGTTCGCGGTCATCACCAACGGTGCCGGCCGCGTCGCCGAGGTCGGCGCGCGGTTCACGCTCGACGCGATGCCCGGCAAGCAGATGGCGATCGACGCCGACCTCAACTCCGGCCTCATCGACGAGGACACGGCGCGCAAGCGGCGCGCCGACGTCGCGGCCGAGGCCGACTTCTACGGCGCGATGGACGGCGGCTCGAAGTTCGTCAAGGGCGACGCGATCGCGGGCATCATCATCACGGTCATCAACCTCCTCGGCGGCTTCGCCGTCGGGATGCTCCAGATGGGCATGTCCGCGGGCGAGGCGCTCGAGCGCTTCAGCCTCCTGACCATCGGCGACGGCCTGGTCACGCAGATCCCCGCGCTGCTCATGTCCGTCTCCACGGGCCTCATCGTCACGCGCGCCACGGCCGAGGCCGACATGGGCACGGCGGCCGGCCAGCAGCTCACGCAGTCGCGCACCGCGCTGCAGATCTCCGGCGCCGCGGCCATCGCGCTCGCGCTCATCCCCGGCCTGCCCAAGGTCCCGTTCATCCTCGTCGGCGCGCTCCTGCTGCTCGGTGCGTGGCGGATCAAGGTCTCCGAGGAGGCCGCCGCGGCCGCCGGCACCGACGTCGACACCGTCGACCCGACGCGACCCGCCCAGGCGGACACGCCCGAGGCGCTCATCGAGCAGATGCGCGTGCACGCGATCGAGATCCTGCTCGCCCCCGACCTCGTGGACATGGTCGGCTCGGGCACCGACCAGGACCTCCTCGCGCGGGTGCGCGGGCTGCGCCGCAAGGTCGCGATGGAGCTGGGCTTCGTCGTCCCGCCCGTGCGGACGCGCGACTCGGTGGACCTGCCGCGCTCCACCTACGTCGTGCGCATCGCGGGCGTCGAGGTGGGCCGCGGCGAGGCGCCCGGCGGTCGCCTGCTCGCGCTCGGCGACAACCTCGAGGGCATCGGCGGCACCGCTGTGGTCGAGCCCGTGTTCGGCCTGCCCGGCAAGTGGATCCCGACCGAGCTGCGCCACGCGGCCGAGATGGTCGGCGCGACCGTGGTCGACCGCGTGTCCGTCCTCATCACGCACCTCGGCGCGATCATCGACGCCAACGCGCCGCGGCTGCTGTCGCGCGAGGACGTGCGCGTGCTCACCGAGGGGGTCAAGCAGGTCAACCCGTCCGTCGTCGACGAGCTCGTGCCCAACCTCCTGACGCTCGGCGAGATCCAGCGCGTGCTCCAGGGCCTGCTCGCGGAGCAGGTCGCCGTGCGGGACCTCTCCCGCATCTACGAGGGCCTCACGCTGCGCGCCAAGGTCAGCACCGACCCCGAAAGCCTCGTCGAGGCCGCCCGCGGCGCGCTCGGCCCCGCGCTCGCCGCGCCCTACGCGCACGACGGCGTGCTGCGCGTCGTCACGCTCGACCCCTCGCTCGAGCAGCAGCTCGTCGAGTCCGTCCGGCCGGGGGAGAACGGCAGCCACCTGCTCGTCGACCCGAACCGCCTCGAGCGCATGCTCGCCGACCTGCGCGGCGTCGTCGTGCAGGGCGAGGCGAGCGGCCGCGAGGCCGTCGTCGTGTGCGCCCCCGCCCTGCGACCCGCGCTGCGCCGTACGGTGGCGCTGGCGCTCCCCCGCCTCGCGGTGCTGTCCTACAGCGAGGTGACCGGGGCGGGCCTGCAGATCGAGACCGTGGGGGTGGTCAGGGATGCCCACGCGATTGCTGCTTGACGGTGAGGACCTGCGCTCGCTGATGCTGCGCGTCAAGGCCGAGATGGGCCCGGGCGCACGCATCGTCAAGGCCGAGCGCATCCGCACGGGCGGCATCGGCGGGTTCTTCGCCAAGGAGCACTACGAGCTCACCGTCGAGGTGCCCGACCCCGTGCACCCCGGTCGACGCCTGCACGAGCGCCGCGCGTCCGGGGCTCCCGCCGGCGGCAGGCCCGCGGGCATCGAGGCGCTCCTCGCCGCGGCCGACGCCGCCGAGGACGCCGAGGTCCTGGGCGGGGCGGCCCCGGGCGGCGGCAGTGCTCCTGCGCCCGCGCGGGACGCGGCCGCCCCCGCCCCGGCCCAGCCCGCGCCTGACGCCGAGGAGGCCGACGCGCCTCCCGTGCCCGAGATCTCGACGACCGGGCCGACGTTCGCCGAGGTCCTCGAGTCCCTCGGTCAGCTCGTCGGCCCGCAGGACGACGCCGCGGCGGGCGAGGCGACGGGCGACCTCGTCGTCCGGCCCGCCGCCGGGCCCGTCGTCGCGACCGCCCCGCGCGAGCCGGACGCCCGGCCCGAGCAGCCCGAGCAGCCCGAGCCCCACGGGGCGACGGTCGGCGCCCTGCTCGAGCTCGGGCTGCCGGCCGCGCTGCTCGCCGGCCTCGGCGACCTGCGCGCGCCCGTGCCCCTGTCGCGGCTCGTCCGCCGGTTCCCCGCCGGGCCCGTGCTGCGCCTGGACGCGGGGGTCGTCGCGGTGGTGGGCGAGCCCGACGCCGCGCTGCGCACCGCGATGCAGATGGCCTACCGCGCGGGCATCGACCCGCACGACGTCGTCGTCGCCGGGGACCTGGGGCCCGTCCCGGGGCACGGGCGGCGCGTCCAGACCGCCGCCGCGGCCGCGCGGCTGCGCTCGCGCGCGGGCGAGGGCGCGACCCTCGTCGCGGTCGGCGTCGACGCCGACGGCGGCGCGGCGGCCGCCGACCTGCTCGAGGCCCTCGCGCCCGACCAGTGCTGGGCCGCGGTCGACGCCGGCCGGCGCGTCGCCGAGACGCGACGCTGGCTGCGGGAGGTCGGCGCGCGCCGGCCGTTCGACGCCGTCGCGGCCATGGGGACGTTCCACGCGCAGTCGCCGGGCGCGGTGCTCAACCTGGGCGTCCCGGTCGGGTGGGTCGACGGCCTGCCCGTGTCGCCCGTCGTCTGGGCCGCCGTGCTCAGCGAGCGGCTCGCGGAGGACGCCAGCTGGGACTGACGCGAGGCCCGGCGGGAGGAGCGACTACTCTCGCTCCATGCTCGTCCTGAGTCGCCGCGTCGGCGAACGCCTGGTGATCGGCGACGACATCGTCATCACCATCATCGACGTGCGCAGCGACGGCGTGCGGATCGGCATCGACGCCCCCCGCCACGTCCGCGTCAACCGGGCCGAGGTGCTCGAGGCGGTCACGAACGCGAACCTCGAGGCGGCGCGCTCGTCCGACGACGCCGCCGAGGCGGCGCTCAAGGCGCTCCGCCCCCCGACGCCGACGGACTGACGCGCCGGCACACTCCTCAGCGCAGCACGACGTCGCCGTCGGGCAGGCCGACGAGCTCCCGCGCCCGCCCGCCCTCCGCGAGGACCTCGTCGCGCTCGGCGCGCGTGAGGGGCCGCTGCGGGTGCACGACGACGTCGCCGTCGGCGAGCTCCCACGTCGCGGCCACGAAGCCGTCGACGAGGACCGTCGCGTGGACCATCGAGTACCCGGGCATGACGGCGCGCCGCACCTCCTCGGGCAGGATGCGCGCACGGTCGCGGTGGCCGAGGACCGCGTTGTCGAACGCCGCGAGGAAGCGCACCGGCGCGGGCGCGTCCTCGTCCGCGAGCGTGGCGCCGGGCAGGTCGAACAGCTCCGCGCCGTCGGGACCGCGCAGCACGCGCAGGTCGGCACGCATCGCGTCGAGCACCGGCCGCAGGCGCGTGAGGCCCGACCACGCCTGCACGTCCATGACGCCCGCGGGGCCGAACGCCGCGAGGTAGCGGCGCACGAGCCGCGGCACGTCCGGCGCGGCCATGGGTGCGCCGAGCCACGCGGGCGCGTGCGTCACCGCGATCGACCGCCGGCTCCACCACGACCCCCAGGCCGACGTCGCCGGGTCGTGCACGACCGGCAGGTGCGCCTCGACGGCTGCCGCGAGCACCGCCGCCCGCCGTCCGGGGTGGCGCGCCGCGAGCGCCGCGCCGAGCTCCCGGCGCGGGACCGTCCGGTCGCCCAGCACGGCGAGCGCGTCCGCGACGAGGACGTCAGCCCCGATGCCGGTCGTCTGCTCGGCGTAGTAGGGCGAGCGCACGAGGCGCTCGAGCACGGGGTGGATCGTCGGGCGCAGCCAGGGGTAGTCGTCCGCGGCGAGCAGGTGCTGGGTCCCCCGCAGGAGCGGGGACCGGACGAGCCCGCGCGCCTCGACCGCTCGCCCGACGCCCGCGGCCGTGAGGCCCGCGACGCGGGTGCACAGGCCGACGACCGCCCAGTTCGGCTCCTGCGCCTGGACGGCGACGAGGTCGCGGACGACCTGCTCGACGCCCGCCGTCGAGGGGGCCGCGAGGTGCTGGCGCTCGAGCAGCGTGCGGTTGAGGCGCCGCAGGCTCACCGTCTCGACCACGGACCCACCGTAGGACCGACCGCCGACACGCCCCGGGCGGCCGAGAGATCACCCGCCCCCGGGTCACCGTGCGCCGCCGCGGACGCTCACAAGTCCCCTGCGACCGCCGATCAGGGGGTCGAAGGGCGGACGGACCCGCCCCGGGAGCCACGGAGGGCGCAGTGGAGGACCTGGACGAGATCGTCCACGAGTTCCTGGTCGAGAGCCACGAGAACCTCGACCAGCTGGACTCGGACCTGGTCGCGCTCGAGGCGGCGCCGGGCTCGCGCGAGCTGCTGAGCAGCATCTTCCGCACGATCCACACGATCAAGGGCACGAGCGGCTTCCTCGCGTTCACCGCGCTGGAGCGCGTGACCCACGCGGGCGAGAACCTCCTCGTCGACCTGCGCGACGGCGTCCGCGCCATGGACCAACGGACGACGGACGTCCTGCTCGAGATGGTCGACGTCGTGCGCGACATCCTGCGCCGGATCGAGACGCAGCAGGGCGAGGGCGACGTCGACGTCGCGCCCGTCGTCGCGCGCATCCAGGCGGTGCTCGACGGCACGGCCGACGTCGCCGAGCCGGCCACCCTCGCGACCACCGAGGCGACGGAGGCCGTCGTCCCCGCGCAGCGCACCGCGCCGCCGGCGAGCGCCGAGAAGGCGGCCGACGCGCCGGCCGAGCTCGTGGCCGCCGGCGTCGTCGCCGAGCCCGCCGTCGTCACGGAGGCCGCCCCCCGGCCGCGCTCGCGCACGATCCGCGCGAAGAAGGCGCCGGCCGCCCCGAGCGCGCCGCCCGCCGCTCCCGCCGCGGAGCCGCCGGCTCCCGCCCCGACACCGGAGGCCGCCATCCCCGCCCCCGCCCCCGCCCCCGCCGCACCCCCGGCCGCCCCCGCTGCGGCGGTCGGGCCGCCGGCCGGGTCCCGGCCGTCGCCCGAGCCGGGCGAGACCGGCGCGGCCCGGACCGCCGCGGACGGCTCGATCCGCGTCGACGTCGGCCTGCTCGACGCGCTCATGCGCCAGGTCGGCGAGCTCGTCCTCGCGCGCAACGCCATCTCGCGCCTCGCGGGCGCGACGGCCGACGTCGACCTCGTGCGCGCCTCGCAGCGCCTCAGCCTCATCGCCTCGGAGCTGCAGGAGGGCGTCATGAAGACGCGCATGCAGCCCATCGAGCACGTGTGGTCGAAGGTCCCGCGCATGGTCCGCGACCTCGCGGCCGCCTGCGACAAGCAGGTGCGCCTCGAGATGGTCGGCGGCGACACCGAGCTCGACCGCAGCCTCCTCGAGGCCATCAAGGACCCGCTGACCCACCTCATCCGCAACGCGGTCGACCACGGCATCGAGACCGCCGAGCGCCGCGCCGCCGCGGGCAAGCCCGCTCAGGGCCTGCTGTCGCTGCGCGCGTCCCACTCGGGCGGTCAGGTCGTCGTCGACATCGTCGACGACGGCGCGGGCATCGACGTGGACCGCGTCGCGGCCAAGGCCGTCGAGCGCGGGCTGCGCACGCCCGAGCAGGTCGCGGCCATGGCGCCCGCGGACCTGCTCCAGCTGCTCTTCCTGCCCGGCTTCTCGACCGCCGAGGCCGTGACGAACGTGTCGGGCCGCGGCGTCGGCATGGACGTCGTGCGCACCCGGATCGAGGCGATCGGCGGCACCGTCGACGTCGAGTCCGAGCTCGGCACGGGCACCACGTGGCGCCTGCGCATCCCGCTGACGCTCGCGATCATGCCCGCGCTCACGGTGGCCTGCGACGGCGAGCTGTACGCGATCCCGCAGGTGAGCCTGCTCGAGCTGGTCGCCCTCGACGCGCAGACGTCGGGCGCGGTCGAGTACGTGCGCTCGGCCCCGGTCTACCGCCTGCGCGGCGAGCTGCTCCCGCTCGTCGAGCTGCGCGAGGTCTTCGGCGCCGAGGTGCCGTCCGACCGGGCGGGCGCCGTCATCGCCGTCCTGCAGGCCGACAGCCGCCGCTTCGGCCTGCTCGTCGACCGCGTGCTCAACACCGAGGAGATCGTCGTCAAGCCGCTCTCCGGCCGGCTCAAGGCGATCGGCCTCTACGCCGGCGCGACCCTGCTCGGCGACGGCCGCGTCTCGCTCATCCTCGACGTCCAGGCGATCGGCCGCCGCGCGATGGCCGGGGACCGCGGCGAGCTCGAGCGTGCACGCTCAGCCGAGGACCGCACCGAGCTGCGCGAGACCGTCCAGGTGCTCGTCGCGGGCATCGGGGACGGCCGCCGCGTCGCGATCCCGCTCGCGTCGGTCACGCGGCTGGAGAAGCTCCCGGCGACGCTGCTCGAGCACGTGGGCGGGCGCGAGGTGCTCCAGTACCGCGGCTCGATCACCCCCGTGGTCCGGCTCGACCGGATGCTCGGGACGCTCGCCCAGGAGCGCGACGAGCTCACCGTCGTCGTCTCCTCGCGCCGCGGCCGCAGCGTCGCCGTCGTCGTGGACCAGATCGTCGACATCGTCGACGACGACGTCACGGCGCACAGCGACCTGGGCGACCACGGCATCGTCGGCTCGACCGTCCTCAAGGACCGCGTCACCGAGCTGCTCGACATCCGGGCCGCGGTCGCGGCCGCGGACCCGCTGTTCTACGCCGACGAGTCGGACGACGAGGGCTCGGTCCTCGACGCCGACCTCGAACTGCGTGATCTCACCGCTCTCGTGGGAGGTGCCCGATGAGCCGCCAGCTCGCGACCTTCGTCCTCGCCGGCGCGCACTACGCCGTCGACGTCCGGCACGTGCAGGAGGCGCTGCGCTCGCAGCCCCGCACCGCGGTGCCGCTCGCCCCGGCCGGCGTCGCCGGCCTGGTCAACCTGCGCGGGCAGGTCGTGCTCACCGTCGACCTGCGGGTCGCGCTCGGCATGCCCCCGCTCGCGCGCGACGCCGACCCGATGATGGTCGTCGTCCAGGTCGGCGGGGAACCGGTGAGCCTGCTCGTCGACGAGATCGGCGACGTCCTGCACGTCGACGACGACCGCTTCGAGGCGCCGCCGGACACCCTCGCGCCCGGCCTCCGCGACCTCATCCTCGGCGCCTACAAGCTCGACGACCGCCTCCTGCTGGCGCTCGACGTCGACCGCGCCGTCGCCGCCTGACCCTCCGCCCCCCGCCACCAGCCCCCCGCTCACGAGGAGCACCGCATGTCCACGACCCTCCAGCGCCCGGCCGCCCCGCAGGCGCGCACCGGCGCCCTGCCCGCCGTGCCCACGCAGCGCTCGGCCTCCGCCGTGCCCACCGGGCCGTCGGGACCGGCGGCCGGCACGCCAGCGACGGGCGGGCGCCGTCGTCGGCTCTTCGCCGACCGCGGCGTCATGACCAAGATCCTCGGGACGCTCGGCGTCATGGCCTTCACGGCCGTCGCCGGCGCCGTCGTGAGCACGGTCAACCTCGAGGGCGTGGCCGAGGACACACAGACCCTCGCCGACCTCCAGGCCAGCACGATCACGGACCTCGCGGTCGTCCACCAGGAGGAGATCAAGGCGCGCATGCTCATCGCCCAGGTCGCCGCGGCGGCGACGGACGAGGAGCGCCAGGCGTGGGCCCAGAAGATCGTCGAGACCGACGCCGACATCCAGGCGCCGATCGACCGGCTGAACGTGGTGCTCACCGGCCTCGCGCCGGAGTGGACCTCCTTCGTCGAGCACTGGGAGGAGTGGAAGGACGTCCGCGACACCCAGCTGCTGCCCGCTGCCCTCGACGACAACCGCGCCCGTTACGAGGAGCGCCGCCTGGCCTCCGGCCAGCCGCTGATCGACGCCTTCGTCGCCGACCTCGAGACGGTCGAGGCCGGTACGACCGAGTACGTCGGGGGCATCGCGTCGGCCGCCCAGGCCGAGGCCGCGCGCGCCAGGACCGTCACGTTCGCCGTGCTCGGCGTCGGCCTGCTGCTGTCGATCGCGCTCGGCATCGTCACGGCGCGCTCGATCCGCGGCTCGCTGGGCCAGGTCGAGCGCTCGCTCGACGCGATGGCCGAGGGCGACCTCACCGTCCCCGCCTCCGTGACGAGCGCCGACGAGATCGGCCGCATGGCCGCCGCGCTCGCCACCGCCCAGGAGAGCCTGCGCGGCACGCTCGCGCAGGTCGCCGAGGCGTCGGGCACGATCGCCGCCGCGAGCGAGGAGATGTCGGCCGCCGGGGCGCAGGTCGCCGCGGGCTCCGAGGAGACCAGCGTCCAGGCCGGCGTCGTCGCCGCCGCGGCCGAGCAGGTCTCGCGCAACGTCCAGGCCGTCGCGGCCGGCGCCGAGCAGATGGGCGCCTCGATCCGCGAGATCGCCCAGAACGCGACCGAGGCCGCCAAGGTCGCGGCGCGGGCGACCGACGTCGCCCAGACGACGACGTCGTCCGTCGCGAAGCTCGGCACGTCCTCGCAGGAGATCGGCAACGTGGTCAAGGTCATCACGTCGATCGCCGAGCAGACCAACCTCCTCGCGCTCAACGCGACCATCGAGGCCGCGCGCGCCGGCGAGGCGGGCAAGGGGTTCGCGGTCGTGGCGGGCGAGGTCAAGGACCTCGCGCAGGAGACGGCGCGGGCGACGGAGGACATCGCGCGACGGGTCGAGGCGATCCAGACCGACACGACGACGGCCGTCGCCGCGATCAGCGAGATCTCGCAGATCATCGCGTCGATCAACGACTACCAGCTCACCATCGCGAGCGCCGTCGAGGAGCAGACCGCGACGACCAACGAGATGAGCCGCGGCGTGCAGGAGGCCGCGACCGGGTCGAGCGAGATCGCCGTGAACATCACGGGCGTCGCGTCCGCCGCGTCGTCGTCGACCGAGGTGCTGGGCCAGGTGCAGACGTCCATCGCCGAGCTCGCCGAGATGGCGGCCGACCTGCGCACCCGCGTCGGGGCGTTCACCTACTGACCGACCGCGACGGCCGGCGCCACCGCGCCGGCCGTCGCGCCACCACCAGGCTCGAGGAGGAGTCCCGATGCGTTCGCCGTTCACCGCGCTCCGTGCACTGCCCGTGCCCGGGGGGCGGAGCCGTGCACCGCGCCGGGACACCCCCGTACCCGACCCCGCCACCGCCCCGCCCTCCGTCGCCCTGCTCGAGCGGGACGGCACCGCGCCCGACGGCGCGCCGGACCTCCTCGACGACGTCCCCACGCAGCGCTCGGTCGTCGCAGGGCCCGCTGACGTCGCGCTCGACGACGCCGCGCCCGGCGACACCACGCCCGGCGACGGCGGGCACGACGACGGACCCGCCGACGGCGCGTCGGCGACGGCGGTGGTCGCGCGGCCCGGCGCCCCGCGCCGCCGCGGGCTCGGCTGGTACGCGGACCGCTCGGTCCGGACCAAGATCCTCGTGCTCGTCGCCGTCGCGGTCCTCGCCTGCGGCGGCCTCGGCATGGGCGTCGTCACCGGCATGGAGGCCATGGCGGAGAACACCGCCGGGCTCGCGCGCCTGCAGGAGGACGCCGCGGCGCCGCTCAGCCGGCTGCGCGAGAACCAGGCCGAGGCCGTGACGATCCTCGCGCAGATCGCCGCGCACGAGCTGCCCGGCACCAAGCAGCCCTTCACCAACCGGATGGGCACGAACGACGAGCAGATCGCCGCCGACATCGCGCACGTCCAGGGCAGCGGGATCGCGCTCGAGGGCTTCGACGAGTTCGTCGACGCGCAGGCCCGCTGGACCGCGGTGCGCGACGACGAGCTGCTGCGCCCCGCGCTCGACGACGACCGCACCGAGTACGCGCGCCTCCTCGGCGGGCGGCTCGAGCCCATCACCATCGAGTACACGCGGTACCTCGACGCCGCGACCGACGACGTCACCCGGCTCATGGACGAGGCGGCGGCGCAGGCGGAGACGCAGGCGGCGTCGTCCCGGACGACGATGCGCGTGACGATCGCGCTCGCGCTCGTCGTGCTCGTGGGGCTCGGCCTGCTCACGGCGGCCCAGGTCCGCCGCTCGGTCGCCCGGGTGCGCGCCTCGCTCGACGCGATGGCGGCGGGCGACCTCACGGTCGAGGCCGACGTCACGAGCCGGGACGAGCTCGGCGAGATGGCGCGCTCCCTCGCGACCGCCCAGGCCGCGCTGCGCGAGACGCTCGCGCAGGTCGCCGATGCCGCGACGACGCTCGCGCAGGCGAGCGAGGAGATGTCCGCCGCGGGCGCCCAGGTCACCGCCTCGTCCGAGGAGACGGCGGTCCAGGCCGGCGTCGTCGCGGCGGCCGCCGAGGAGGTCAGCCAGAACGTCCGGGCCGTCGCGGGCGGCGCGCAGCAGATGGGCGCGTCGATCCAGGAGATCGCGCAGAACGCCGCCGAGGCCGCGGGCGTCGCGGAGCGCGGGGCCGAGCAGTCGCGGACCACGGCGGAGGCGGTGAGCGCGCTGGGGCGGAGCGCCGAGGAGATCGGCACGGTCGTCCGCGTGATCACCGGCATCGCCGAGCAGACCAACCTCCTCGCGCTCAACGCGACCATCGAGGCCGCCCGCGCGGGCGAGGCGGGCCGCGGGTTCGCGGTCGTCGCGGGCGAGGTCAAGGAGCTCGCGCGCGAGTCCGCGCGCGCCGCCGAGGACATCGCCGCGCGCATCAGCGCGAACCAGGCGATGACCGCGTCAGCGGTCACTGCGATCGGCGAGATCACGGGCGTCATCGGGCGCATCAGCGACTTCCAGTCGACGATCGCCTCGGCGGTCGAGGAGCAGCAGGCCACGACGAGCGAGATGAGCCGCGGCGTCGAGGAGGTCGCGGCGGGCTCGGGCGAGATCGCGCAGAACATCACGGGCGTCGCGACCGCGTCGGCGGGCGCGAGCCAGGTGCTCACGCAGCTCCAGACGTCGGTCGCCGAGCTCGCCGCGATGGCGGCCGAGCTGCGCGCCCGCGTCGCGACCTTCACGTACTGACGCGCGCGTCGACGTCGGCCGACCCGCTCGGCGGGTCGCCGCTTTCACCTGCTGAACCCGCCGCCCGACGCTCACAACCGGCGTCGGGCGGCCGATCTGGAACCCGGCGCGGGAGGTCCCTGCCGAGGAGTGGCGACGAGCGGAGGACACGCGTGGCACCGATCAGGGTCCTGGTGGTCGACGACTCCGTCGTCGTCCGCCGGCTGGTCACCGACGTGCTCTCGGCCGACCCGGCGATCGAGGTCGTCGGCATCGCCGCGAACGGTCAGATCGCGGTGGGCAAGGTCGAGCAGCTCGCGCCCGACCTCGTGACGATGGACATCGAGATGCCCGTCATGGACGGCCTCGACGCGGTGCGCGCGCTGCGCAAGGCCGGCCACCGCATGCCGATCATCATGTTCTCGACGCTCACCGAGCGCGGCGCCGTCGCGACGCTCGACGCGCTCGCCGCGGGCGCGACGGACTACGTCACCAAGCCCGCGAACGTCGGCAGCGTGCAGGAGTCGCTCGCGCGCGTCGCGTCCGACCTCGTGCCCCGCATCAAGGCGCTCGTCCCGCGGCCCGGCGGCCTGCGCGGCCCAGTGCCCGCGTCCGGCGCGGCGGCGACCGCCGCCCCCGGCGCCCCGGCCGCCGTCCGTCCGGCCGCGGGCCGCACCCCCGTCCGGCTGCGCCCGCGCCCCGAGGGCCCGCGCCGGCCCGTGCGCGCCGTCGTCCTCGGCTCGTCGACGGGCGGGCCCGAGGCCCTCTCGCGCCTGCTCGGCGCGATGCCGACCGCGCTCCCGGTACCGATGGTCGTCGTCCAGCACATGCCGCCCGTCTTCACGCGGCAGCTCGCGGCGCGCCTGGACCGCCTCGGCCCCAGCACGGTCGTCGAGGCCGGCGACGGCGAGACCCTCGCGCCCGGCACCGTCTACATCGCACCCGGCGACCAGCACCTCGAGCTCGTCCCCGCGCCGTCGGGTGCGCGCACGCGCCTGCACCAGGGCCCGCCCGTGAACTTCTGCCGCCCCGCGGTCGACGTCATGCTCCGCTCCGCGGTCGCCGTCTACGGCGGCGACCTGCTCACCGTGGTCCTCACGGGCATGGGCTCGGACGGCCGCGCGGGCTGCGAGGCGGTCGTCGGCGCGGGTGGCCACGTCGTCGTGCAGGACGAGGCGTCCAGCGTCGTCTGGGGCATGCCGGGCGCGGTCGCGGGCGCGGGGCTCGCGCACGCCGTCATGCCCGTCGAGGAGATCGCCGCGACCCTGCTCGCGCGCACCGCCGCGGGCGACCTGCACGCCGCCGGGGCGGGCCGATGAGCCTCGCACCCGACTCCTTCGCCTGGGTCGCCGACGTCGTGCGCCGCCGCAGCGCCATCCAGCTCGAGGCCGGCAAGGAGTACCTCGTCGAGAGCCGCCTGCTGCCGCTCGCGCGCGCCGCGGGCCTGCCCGACGTCGACGCGTTCGTCCGCTCGGTGCGCGCCGCGCCGCCGCTCGCCCAGCCGGCCGCCGTCGAGCAGGTCGTCGAGGCACTCACGACCAACGAGACGTCGTGGTTCCGCGACGCCCAGCCGTTCCAGGCGCTCGCGAACCACGTGGTGCCCGAGCTCCTCGAGGCGCGCGGCGCGTTCGGCGCCGGCCCGCTGCGGATCTGGTCCGCGGCGTGCTCGAGCGGGCAGGAGCCCTACTCCATCGCGATGGCGCTCGCCGACCTCGTCCCGCAGACGTCGCTGCGGATCGTCGCGACCGACCTCTCGCAGCAGATGGTCGACCGCGCGCGCACGGGCCGGTACAGCCAGCTCGAGGTGAACCGCGGCCTGCCCGCACCGATGCTCGTCAAGCACTTCACGCGCTCGGGGGCCGACTGGGAGGTCGCCGCGCCCCTGCGGCAGGCCGTGACGTTCGCGAAGCACAACCTGCTCGAGGCGCCGCCGCTCGGCGGTCCCTTCGACATCGTGTTCCTGCGCAACGTGCTCATCTACTTCGACCTGGCCACCAAGCGCGACGTCCTGCGCCGCGTGCAGCAGGTCGTGCGACCGGGCGGCTACCTGCTGCTCGGCGCCGCCGAGACGACCATCGGCATCGACGACGGGTGGGAGCGGGTGCCGGTCGGGCGC
This sequence comes from Actinotalea solisilvae, assembly GCF_016464425.1. Classification (GTDB taxonomy): domain Bacteria; phylum Actinomycetota; class Actinomycetes; order Actinomycetales; family Cellulomonadaceae; genus Actinotalea; species Actinotalea solisilvae. Next base: position 279,922 of record NZ_JADDKQ010000003.1, on the reverse strand, counting down.
AGCTCCGTCTACCGGCTGGCCGCACGGAGGGCAGCATGAAGGCACTGGTGATCGACGACTCGCGCGTCATGCGGCGGATCGTCGCGAGCACGCTCCACCCGCTCGGGTTCGAGACGATCGAGGCCGGGGACGGGCGCGCGGCGCTCGACGTCCTCGAGTCCGGGACCGTCGTGGACCTGTGCTGCATCGACTGGAACATGCCCGTCATGGACGGGCTCGAGTTCGTCGGTGCGGTGCGCGCGAACCGCGCGTGGCGCGACGTCACGCTCATGATGGTGACGACCGAGAGCGAGCACGGGCAGATCGTCCGTGCCCTCGCCGCCGGCGCGCACGAGTACGTCATCAAGCCGTTCACGGCGGACGCCATCAGGGACAAGCTCCAGCTCCTCGGGCTGGTCCAGCAGGAGGAGATCGCATGAGCGCCGCCGTCGACATCGAGGCCTTCGGGGGCACGGACCCCGTCCTCAGCATCGCGGAGGACCTCTTCGCGTCCATGGTGGACTCCGAGCCCGGGACGCTGCGCCCCTGGGACGGGCCCGTCCCCGCGCTCGGGCGCGAGATCCACGCGTGGGTCGACGTGCACGGCCCGGCCGCGGGCCGCGTGCTGCTGAGCACCGAGGAGGCGACCGCCGAGGACCTCGCGCGCGCCCTGCTCGGTCTCGAGGCCGACGACGACGTGTCCGACGCCGACCTGGTCGACGCGCTGGGCGAGGTCGCGAACGTCGTCGGCGGCAACGTCAAGGCGCTCGTCGTCGACCCGCACGCGCTCGGCCTGCCCGTCGTCGACCGCACCGAGCCGCGCGGCGACGTCGGCGAGCTGCTGCACCGCCTGACGCTCGACTGGCGCGGCCGGCTCCTGGTGCTCAGCCTGTGGAGCATCCGGTGACGCGCACGACCCCGACGCCCCCGACCGATCCTGTGTTCCCCGTACGACCGAGGTGGTACCGATGAGAGTCCTCGTCGCCGACGACAGCCGCGTCATGCGCCAGATCGTCGTCCGCACCCTGCGCCAGGCAGGTTTCGACTGGGAGGTCACCGAGGCGCCCGACGGCGCCGCGGGCCTGGAGATCGTGCGCCAGGAGGACCCGGACCTCGTCCTGTCCGACTGGAACATGCCCGAGATGACCGGCATCGACTTCCTGCGCGCGATGCGCCGGGAGGGCATCGAGACGCCGTTCGGGTTCGTGACGTCAGAGGGCTCGACGGAGATGCGCGAGCAGGCCGAGGCCGAGGGCGCGCTCTTCCTCATCGCGAAGCCCTTCACCGCGGACACCTTCCGCGACACGATCGAGCCGTTCCTCGCATGAACGCCAAGAGCCCCCTGCCGGCCGCCCTCGAGGTCCGCGAGCTCCTCGAGGGCCTGCTCGGCCGCGACGTCGAGGCCCAGGTCGGCACGCCGCCGGTCGACACGCGCGTGCCGGCGGGCGCGACCGTGGCCGCGTACGTCGACGACCAGCTCGCCCTGCGCGCCATCGTCCTCATGGACCTCTCGCTCACGGCCCACAGCGGCGCGGCGATCGCCCTCATGCCGGCGGCCGGCGCCGCCGACGCCGTCGAGAAGGGCATGATCACGCCCGCGCTCTACGACAACGCGGCCGAGATCCTCAACATCATGGCGTCGCTCTTCAACAAGGACGACGCTCCCCACGTGCGGCTCTACGAGGCGTACGCGCCGCGCGAGGCGCTGGCCGCCGACATCCAGCGGTGGCTCCTCGCCTACGTCCCGCGCGTCGACATGGAGCTCACCATCGCCGGCTACGGCACGGGCTCCCTGTCGGTCATGGTCATCTGACCACCCGCGCGGCGCTCCCCCGCACGGACGCCGAGGTCGCTGGTCTCCCAGGTCACCAGCGACCTCGGCGTCCGCGCGCCGGCGACCGGGTGCGTCAGTGGGTGGGGTGGTAGCCCCAGTGCCACGGCTCGCGCGGCGTGTCCTCGACGAAGCCGTACGCGCCGGCGTGCTCGCGCATCCACGCCTGGGCGCGCGCGTCGAGCGACAGGTCCACGGCCATGCCCCAGCCGTGCATGCTCGTGCCCGGCGCGGCGGCGAGGCCGCCCTGCGAGTACAGGCCCTTGCGCTCGGCGAGGTCGACCTGCGACGCGTACGTCCGGTAGGAGTCGGTCATCCCGATCGTCACGCCGTCGGCGGCGGCCGCGTCGCGCAGCGCCTCGAGCGAGCGTGCGGCGGGGGTCCAGAGCGTGTGGCTCGTCCCGGCGACGGGGCTGAGCGCCGCGGCGGGGACCTTGCCGTTGCCGTACTGCTTGAGCTCGATCGGCACGCCCTTGGCGTCGACGAGCGCCTTGCCGGAGCCGACGTCGGCCGTGGTGGCGGTGCTCGCGACCTCGGTCGCGAGGGCGGACGCGAAGTCGGCCGACGCGCCGCCGGCCGACGCGATGCCGGTCGTCGCGACCGCCGGCGCCGGACCGCCGCCCAGCACGCCCGACGCCGAGGCGCGCGCGAAGCCGAGGAGCGCGAGGCGACCCTCGATCTCCCCGATGCGCTGGCTGACCGCCGCGACGCCGTCCACACGTGCTCCTTCTGCCGGGTCGTCCGTCGGATCGGCCGCCCCACGCCGGTTGTGAGGCGAACCGCACTGCCGACGAGGCCCGCGACGTGTCGGGCTGCGTGTCCCGCCGCGAGGGCGAGAGCGGCCCGCGGCGCACGTCGGCACGCGGGACGCAGCGGGTGAAAGCGCTCGCCCGAACGGGTGGTGGCCCGCAGAGGCCCTCGGCCACGGCGAGGCTCCCCGTTAGAGTCGTCACGTCAGCGAAAAAGGCAAACCCGTCGCGAGGCGGGGACGCAAAGCCACGGGACCCTCGAGGTCAGCCGGGCCACCGAACGAGAGCAGGCCCCCATGAGCGACCTCGGCAACTCCGCGTCCGTCTCGACCTCCGTCGAGGACTCCGCGAGCACCATGACGGTCCCCCCGCAGGTCCTGGCCCGCTGGGCCGCGATGGCCGGCGAGCGCGCGTGCTTCAACGCGGTGCTGCCGACGCAGCTCCTGCGCGCGGTCTGACCTCAGCGCCGGGTCCGGCCCGGTCGCGTCCGGCCCGGCCGGGCGGTCACTGGTACGTGACGAGCTCCGGCACCGGCTGCACCGCGTAGGTCTCGGGCGGCGTGAGCATCGGCACGTCCTCGTCGATGAAGTTCTTCCAGCCCCACGCGAGGCCCGGCGGCGCGCCCTGCAGCAGCGAGGCCCACGTACCCGCCTTGGCGCCCTGGCTGCCCTGGCCGTCGACGTGGATCATCGTCGCGAGCTCGGGTCGGCTGGTGTCCACGAGCGCGCGGTCCGCGATCATCCGGTGGCTGAACTGGTGCAGGACGAAGAGCTTCTGCGGCAGGGCGTGCGTCCGCGTGAGGTCCGCGAGCCACGTCGAGACGGCGTTGATCTCGGAGGCGTGCACCGACCCGATCTGGCGCAGGTGCACCTGGTCGGGCGCGAGACGCCACTCGGGGTCCAGGGCGAGGCCCACGTTCGGGTACCGCAGCAGCGGCTCGTAGATCGTCGCCTGGCTGAGGAAGTCGGTCCGCCCGGGCTGGAGGTCGAGGACCACGTAGATCCCGGCGTCCCGCGCGGCCTCGACCCAGGGCACGAACGACTCGACCGGCAGCTCGTTCGAGTAGTTCCCGTCGGCGCCCGCACCGGCCGAGGCGATCGTCACGATGATCTCGAACGCGGGCACCACCAGGTCGCCCGTCAGCGGCTGGTAGGAGCCGGCGAGCGCGTGCGCCTTGGCGATGCTCCCGGCGAGGTCCGTCTCGCCGAGCACGCCGAGCGCCGGGAACGTCGGCGTCCCGTAGAGGGCCACGAGCCGGCGACCCGGGAAGAGCGTCTGCCCCCCGCCCGGGAGCTCGACGCCCGTCGCGGCCGTCGTCACCCGCCAGCCGAGGTCCTCAGGGGTCCCGAAGGCGGCGCCCAGCGCGACGACGGCGGTGGGCGCGGCGGCGGCGACCGCCTGCACGGTCGCGCTGCCCACGCGCGGGTCGCCCCCGGGCACGGCGAGCACCGGCACGCCGGCCGCGCGTGCGGTCGCGACCGCGGCGACGTCGCCCGCGTCCCCCGTGGTGAGCACGAGCCCGCCCGACGGCGGCTCGGGCCGCGAGGTGAGCGGCAGCGCGCCCTCGTCGGGCTCCTCGGGCTCTGTGGTCGCCCCGCCGGCGTCGTCGGCGTCGCTCGGCGCGGCCGGCAGGGTCGACGCGTCGAGCGCGGCGACCGCCGCCACCTCGCCCCCGGGTGCGGTCACGGGCGCCGCGAGGGGGTCGAGGCGCAGGACCGCGGCGAGCGCCTCGGGGTCCTCGGGCGCGTCGACCACGTCCGCGTCGGTCTCGAGCCCGCCCGGCACCCCCACCGCGAGGACGGCCGCGGCGTCGAGGCGCTCGACCTCGCCGCCGACGGTGTCGTCGGGGCCCGCGAGCAGGAGCGGCGCGCCGAGCGAGACGGCCAGCGCGGCGGCGCGGACCTGCGCGGCGACGTCGTCGGCCGGGGCGAGCACCACGACGGGCGCGCTCGCGAAGAGCGCCTCGCTGACCGCCACGGCGCGCGCGACGGGGTCCGGGCTGTCGAGCACCGTCGTGGCCGCGTCGGGCAGGCGCACCTCGGCGGCGACGGCGACCTCGGGCGTCGGGGTCGGCGTGGGTGCGCTCGTCGAGCGCTCGCCGTCGGGCTCGAGCGGCGTGCAGGCCAGGAGCGTGAGGGCGAGGGCGACGAGGCCCGCGGCGGCGCGTGTCGTCCTCATGGTCCCTCCCCGGTCGCGACGCGGCGGGGCGGCCCCGCCGGCTCCGCACCCTAGCCGGGGCGGCCGACGCACGCAGGCCCGGGGCGCCGCCGCCCGGGTGCGCCGTCAGGCCGTGGGGACGCGCGTGCCCGTGCGTCGCGCGGGCGTCGGGACGTGCACCACCGTCGACGGCGACCCGAGCGTGCGCGGCAGCGTCGCGAGGCCCGCCGCCGGCATGGGCCGCGCGATGTGGAAGCCCTGGATGCGGTCGCACCCCGCGCGCCGCAGGGCGGTGAGCTGGACGGCCGTCTCCACGCCCTCGGCGACGACCGAGAGGTCGAGCGCCCGGGCCATCGCGACGACGGCCGTGATGATCGGCCCGCACTCGCCGTCCTCGCCGATCGCGCTGACGAACGACCGGTCGACCTTGAGCTCGGACACGGGCAGGAGACGCAGGCGCGCGAGGGAGGAGTGCCCGGTGCCGAAGTCGTCGACGGACAGCTCGACGCCGAGGGCGTGCAGCTCGTCGAGCACGACCGCGGACCGCGGGTCGTCGGACATGAACAGGCTCTCGGTCACCTCGAGCGTGAGGAGCTCGGGCGCGAGGCCGGCCTCGGCGAGGGCGTCCTCGACGACCGCCCGGAACCCGTCGGCCTGCAGCTGCCGCACCGAGACGTTGACCGAGATGCCGACGGGCCGCCCGTGCGTCACCGCGAACGCCGCGGCCTCGCGGCACGCGGTGCGCAGCACCCACTCGCCGATGACCACGATGGTCCCGCTCGCCTCGGCGACCGGGATGAACGCGCCGGGCGAGACCGCGCCCCAGCGCGGGTGGTGCCACCGCGCGAGCGCCTCGAGCCCGACGACGGCGCCGGTCCCGGCGTCGACGATCGGCTGGTACTCGAGCGCGAGCTCGCCCCGCTGCACCGCGTGGCGCAGGTGGTTCTCGAGCTGGAGGCGCTCGTGCGCCTGGTGCAGCAGGCCCTCCTGGTAGACGCGCAGCGTGCCCTTCCCCGCGGCCTTGGCCGCGTACATGGCGAGGTCCGCGCTGCGGAGCAGGGAGCCGGCGTCGGCGCCGGCCGCGCCCGTGGTGACGCCCACGCTCGTCGCGGTGCGCAGCGCCAGGCCGAGCACCTGGAAGTCGTGCGCGAACGCCTCGAGCACCTCGGTGCCGAGGGCGACCCCCGCCGCCTCCCCGCCCCGGGGCAGGATGACCGTGAACTCGTCGCCGCCGAGCCGGGTCACCGTGCCGCGCTCGCCGACGATGTCCCCCAGGCGGCGCGCGGCGGCGGTGAGGAGCGCGTCGCCGGCCTCGTGGCCGAGGGAGTCGTTGACGACCTTGAAGTCGTCGAGGTCGAGCATGATGACGGCGATCTCGCGCAGGTCGAGGCCCGCCGCCGGGTCGGTGAGCTCGGCGACGCGCTGGGTGAACAGCGCGCGGTTGCCCAGGCCCGTGAGGGGGTCCTGGAACGCCTGGCGGCGCATCTCGAGCGCGTGCTCGCGCAGCTGCGCCTCGGCGGCCTTGCGGTCCGTGATGTCGCGCGCGATGCCCACGACCCCCGCGGGCTCGCCGTCGGCGTCGCGGATGACCGAGAGGGTGCAGAGGATCTCGACCGTCGTGCCGTCGCGCCGCAGGGCGAGCGCCTCGATCCGCGCGTGGCCCGTCGCGAGCGTCTGCGTGAAGGCCTGCGTGAAGGCCTCGGCGTCGCGGTCGTGCACGAGGACGCTCGACGGCCCGCCGACGGCCTCCTCGGCGGTGTACCCGTAGAGGCGGGTGGCGCCCGGGTTCCACGTGGCGATGAGGCCGTCGAGGGTCACCGTGAGCACGGAGTCGTCGGTCGAGTCGACGATCGCGGCGTACCTCGCGAGCTCCAGGTTCTGCGCCTCGACGCGGTCGAGCAGGCGCCGCTGCTCGGCCGTGAGCCGGCGCTGGTCCCCGAGGTCGCCCGAGAGGAGCTGCACCCGGACGATGACCAGCACGAACGTCACGCACGCGAGCACGAGCAGCCCCGGGCCGGCGTCGGGGCTCAGCGCGATGAGCGCGAGGGGGACGAGCGTCGCCCCGAGCAGCAGCCCGTGCCGGACGTACCTCACCCAGACCGCACGCTCGCCCACGACGACGTCGTCGCGCCCGCGGGCGCCGCGCAGCAGCGCGGGCAGGCGCGGGTGGACCGCGAGGGCCGCGAGCGCGCTGTAGGACACGAGCCACGTCACCGTCAGGGGCCCGCCGTGCTCGAACGTGCCGTTGGTGACCTGCGTGCCGTAGAAGACGTCCCCGGCGAGCTCGAACCCGATCCACGCCAGGAGGAGCGCGCCGGGCGCGCTCGCGAGGAGGCGGCCGGAGACGGCGAGCCGCGCGGCGAGCGCGAAGATCACGACGTTCGCCGCCGGGTAGACGAGCGCCACGGCGCGCGCCATGACGGGCGCCTGGGTGTGGATGCCCGGCTCGATCTGCAGCACCCAGACGGCCGCCGAGGCGGCGCACGTGAGGATGAGCGAGTCGGTGGCGGCGATCCGGCTCTCGGCCCGCCGGTCCGGCGCACGGTGGCGCAGGACGACGGTGAGGAACGCGGTGTAGACGCCGAAGGAGACGAAGAAGACGCCGTCGAGCACGGTCGGGAAGTCGAGCGTCACGCCGAGCACCACCGGCGCGAGGTACCACGTCCCCATCCCGACGAGGTACGCCGCCGAGCCGAACCACAGCAGCTGGAGCGCCCGGCGGTGCGGTCCGCGCGCGCGCCACGCGCGTGCGCCGAGCAGCGCCGTCGTCGCGACGAAGGGTGCGAGGAACGCGGCGACCTGCGCGGGCGAGCCCACGGGGGCGACGAGGAAGACGAGCACCGCGAGCGCGCCGGCGAGCAGCACGGCAGCAGGCAGCCGCTCGGCGCGCATCGTGCCCCCTCTGCTCCGGTCCGGCCACGTCGGACGTCGCCAGGTATATCGGCCCGATCCCCCGGGCGTTGAGGCCCGCGGGCGGCACGAGCCGGGTGCGGCCGGCCCGCGAAATACCGCTTGGCATCCCCGCGGGGCCGGACGTACCGTCGAGGCACACGGGAGAGGAGGTGGTCCAGAAGATGATTTCTCTTCGGACGCGTGAGGTGGCTGTCCGCTAGTCGCCCGAGCACATCGGACGGATTGCCTCCGGTCCCGAGCCGCCGAGCGGCAGCGAGACCCGGCAGTCACCGCAGCCCGTGGGGGCCGTGCATCGTCCAGCACGGCGCGCCGGTCGTCCCGACCGGTAACCCACGGGCTGTCCCGTGCCCGGGCCCCGCCCGGGGCGAGGTCAGACCCGTGCGAACGGGACGAGGGCCGCGCGGCCCGCCGCCGCGGCGACGCCGAGCATCCCGCCGAGGAGGTTGGCGAACGTCGGCCCGCCGAGCACGAACCCGCCGACCGCGCCGACGACGGCGCCCAGCGCGGCGAAGGCGATGACGTGCAGCGACTGGGCGCGCACCCGCCGGAGCAGCCAGCCCACCCCGAACGCGAGCGTCGGGCCCACGACGAGGATGGCGATCGCGGCGAAGCCGCCGATGAGCACGGCCAACCGTCCGGGAGCCGCCTCGACCCCGGCGGCCTCGAGCTCGCCCGCCGGCGCCGCCGAGAGCACCGTGTACACGAGGGCCATGAGCACGAGCGCCGTCACGAGGCACCCGGCGACGACGCCGAGCAGCCCGAAGCTCACCGCCCACGGCTCCTTGGCGGGGCGGTCGTCCGTCGTCATGGGCTGCACTCTAGGGCTCGCGCTGCCGCCCGCAGCGGCTGCGGTGGGGCACGATGACGGCGTGACCCGCCCCGCCCCGCACCGCCCGACCTACCGCGTCATGACCGTCTGCACGGGCAACATCTGCCGCTCGCCGATGGCCGAGGTCGTGCTGCGCGCGCGGCTCGCCGAGGCCGGCCTGGCCGACGTCGTCGACGTCGACTCGACCGGCACGAGCGACGAGGAGCACGGCCGGCCGATCGACCCGCGCGCGCGGCGGGTGCTCGCCGCCCACGGCTACGAGGTGCCGGAGCACCGCGCCCGTCGGGTCGACGCCGTCGACCTCGCGGCGCGCGACCTCGTGCTCCCGATGACGGCGACGCACGCGGCCGCGCTGCGCCGGCTCGCGCGGGGTGACGCCGGGCTGACCGACCGCATCCGCATGTTCCGCAGCTTCGACCCCGCGGCCCCGACGGACGGTCCCGAGCACGTGCTCGACGTCGACGACCCCTGGTACGGCGAGGAGTCGGGCTTCGAGACGACGCTCGCGGAGGTCGAGGCCGCCGTCGACGGGATCGTGGCCCACGTGCGGGCCGCGCTCGCCGAGGGCCGACCCCCGCAGGACGCGTCGCAGTCGTGATGCCGGTCGGGCACTTCGGGGCGCCCCCCGGCGTTGTGTGGGAGATCGCACCACGAGCGGAGGAGCTGCCATGAAGTGCCCGATCGACGGCGTCGACCTGGTCATGTCCGAGCGGCAGGGGGTCGAGATCGACTACTGCCCGACGTGTCGCGGCATCTGGCTCGACCGCGGTGAGCTCGACAAGATCCTCGACCGCGCCGCGGCGGAGGTCGCGCCCGCCGCCCCCGCCTCGGCGGCCCCGCCGGTGTCGCCGGCGTCCGGCCAGTACCCGCCGCAGCCGTACCGCGCGGAGCCCGCCGCTCCCGCGCCCTACCCGGCGCAGCCGTACGACACCCCGTCGTCCGGGTACGGCGACGAGCGCCGCGGCTACCGTGACGACCGGCGTGACGACCGCCGTGACGACCGGCGTGACTACGACCCGCGCCGCGACCCGCGCAACCAGCCGTACCGCAAGAAGAAGGAGTCCTGGCTCAGCGACATCCTCGACTTCGGCTGAGCCCCACCCGGTCGTCGGGCCGACGCCGCCCGGCACACGCGGCCGGAGCGTCGGGGCAGGATGGCCGGATGAAGGTCTCGCGCCGCTCGCTCGTCCCGCCGTTCGCCGTGATGGAGGTCCTCGCGGCCGCCAACGCCCGGCGTGACGCGGGGGCGTCGGTCGTCAACCTGTGCGCTGGCCAGCCGCTGCACGGCGCCTCGCCCGTCGTGCGCGAGCGTGCCGCGGCCCTGCTGGCGTCGGGCGACGTCGGGTACACCGAGGCCGTGGGCGTGCCGCGGCTCCGACGCGCCATCGCGGAGCACTACGGCCGCTGGTACGACGTCGACCTCGATCCCGCCCGCGTCGCCGTGACCACCGGCTCCTCGGGCGGCTTCCTGCTCGCCTTCCTCAGCGCGTTCGACCCGGGCGACCGCGTCGCCGTCGCGCGGCCCGGCTACCCGGCGTACAAGAACATCCTGAGATCGCTCGGGCTCGAGGTGGTCGAGCTCGCGTGCGGCCCGGCGACCCGCTACCAGCCGACGGTCGAGCAGCTCACCGCGGCCTACTACGACGGCGGGCTCGACGGCGTCGTCGCCGCGAGCCCCGCGAACCCCACGGGGACGATGCTCACCCCGCAGGAGCTCGCGGCGCTCACCGCCTGGTGCGCCGAGTACGACGTGCGGCTGATCAGCGACGAGATCTACCACGGCATCACGTACGACGGGGCCGAGGCGGCGACCGCGGCGGCGGCGACGGATGCCGGCGCGGTCGTCGTGTCCTCGTTCTCCAAGTACTGGGCGATGACGGGGTGGCGGCTGGGCTGGCTCGTGCTCCCGCCTGACCTCGTCGGTCCCGTGGACGCGCTCGCCGGCAACGTCGCGCTCTGCCCGCCCGGCCTCGCCCAGCACGCGGCGGTCGCGGCGCTCACGCCGGAGGGCTACGCGGCCGCGGAGGCGGAGGTCGCGGTCTACGCGGCGTCGCGCTCGCTGCTGCTCGACCGGCTCCCCGAGCTCGGCTGGCGGCAGGTCGCCCCGCCCGACGGCGCCTTCTACCTCTACGCCGACGTCTCGGACTCGGGACTCGACTCCGTCACGTGGTGCGCGCGGCTGCTCGACGAGGCGGGCGTCGCGCTCACCCCGGGCACCGACTTCGACGCGGTCGACGGCGACGGCTGGGTGCGTCTCGCGTTCGCCTCGCCCCCCGACGTGGTCGCCGAGGCCGTCGACCGCATCGTCGCCTGGCAGTCGCGCCTCACCACCTGACCTCGCGCGCACGCTGCCCACGCGTCGCGGCGTCGCCGCGACGTGCGCGAAGCCGTCCCGCGCCGCGAGGTCGCCGCGACGCCCGCGAGCCCGCTCGGCGGCCCGTCTCCGTCGCGAGCAGGACCCCGGCGGTCCCCGCACCACCCCCCGGACGGATGCCCGGGCGGAACGAGGGCGTGGAAGATCGCACCTGCGGGGTGTCGCATGCCCCAGGATGTCCGGAGTGGAGGGGGCGGGATGAAGGTCGTCATCACCGGAGGTGCCGGGTACATCGGCAGCACGGTCGCCTCGGCGTGCCTGGACCGGGGCTGGACCCCCGTGATCCTCGACGACTTCAGCACCGGCCGGCGCGAGTTCGTGCGCGGGCGCCTCGTGTACGAGGGCGACGTGGGCGACCGCGCGCTGGTCGAGCGTGTGTTCACCGAGCACCCCGACATCGAGGGTGTGGTCCACTGCGCGGCCCGGACCGTCGTGCACGAGTCGGTCAGCGACCCGCTCGCCTACTACCGCGCGAACGTGACGCGGTCGATCGAGCTCGTCGACGCGCTCGTCGGTGTGGGGTGCCCGCGCATCGTCTTCAGCTCGTCGGCCGCCGTCTACGCGGCGAGCCCGTCGCTCGTGGTCGACGAGCGGGCCCCGCTGGACCCGCGCAGCCCGTACGCGGTCTCGAAGGCGATGGTCGAGCGGGTGCTGCAGGACGTGGTGGCCGCCCACCCCGTCCGCGCGCTCGCGCTGCGCTACTTCAACCCGGTGGGCGCCGACCCGCAGATGCGCACGGGCCTCCAGGTCGCTCACCCCTCGCACGTCCTGGGCAGCCTGCTCGCCGCGCACGAGGCAGGGCGGCCGTTCACCGTGCACGGCTCCGACTGGCCGACCCGCGACGGCTCGCCCGTCCGCGACTACGTGCACGTGTGGGACCTCGCGCAGGCGCACGTCCTCGCGCTCGCGGCGTTCGACGACGTCTGCCACGACGCCTCACCGTTCACCGCGGTGAACATCGGGTCCGGGACAGGGACGACCGTCCTCGAGCTGGCGGACGCCTTCGCCGACGTGGTGGGGCAGCCCGTCGAGGTCGTCCGCGGCCCGCGCCGGGAGGGCGACGTCGTCGGCGGAGCGGCGTCCAGCGACCGCGCGCGCGAGCTCCTCGGCTGGAAGCCCGAGCTGTCCCTGCGCGACGCCATCGGCGACGCGCTGCGCTGGCGCGAGGTGCGCGGCGAGCGTCTCGGCGTGTGAGGCCGACGGGCGTCGCGACGCGCCCTCCTCGCGTGCCCGCAGGGCTTGGTCCCGTGGTGACACCGCCCGACCGGCGGGGTCGGTGACGACGTAGCGCGCCGCACCACGCACCGGCGGGCGCGATCCCGTCGGTCCCACCGCCGCCGGTGGACGCAGCCCCCGCCCCGCCCGCCCAGCACCTATGCTCGACGCAGCAGGACCACAACCGAACACGCTGCTCGAGCTGCGGCGGGAGAGCTCGCGACCAGGTCGCGACGCCGAAGGAGCAAGGCCCTCCCCGGGAATCTCTCAGGCCCACGTACCGCCCCAGCGAGGCAACTCTGGAAAGCGACCGGCGCCGCCGGTCCACCGACGGTGCACGCTGCGCGTCCCTCCGGGACGCCGGTCAAACTCTCAGGTCAGGGCCCCGGCCCACGATGACAGAGCGGGGAGGCCCAGCCACCGTCCGGGTCCGCCCGGGCACGTCCTCGGAGCCGCCAGCGTGACCACCTCCACCACGTCCCAGCCGCCCGGCACGACGACGCCCGCGCCCGTCGCCTCCCCGCCGGCGACCCACCCCGGCACGCCCGCCGCCCGCGACTTCGCGGACCGCCACATCGGCCCGCGTCCCGCGCACCTCGACACGATGCTCGCCGCCGTCGGCGCGACGTCGCTCGACGCCCTCGTGGACGACGCCGTCCCCGCCGAGATCCGCATGTCCGGCACCCTCGACCTGCCGCCGGCCCGCACCGAGGCCGAGGTGCTCGCCGCGCTGCGCGCGCTCGCGGACCGCAACGAGGTCCTCGTCCCGATGATCGGCCAGGGGTACCACGGCACGACCACCCCGCCCGTGATCCGCCGCAACGTGCTCGAGAACCCGGCCTGGTACACGGCGTACACGCCGTACCAGCCCGAGATCAGCCAGGGCCGCCTCGAGGCGCTGCTCAACTTCCAGACGGTCGTCAGCGACCTCACCGGCCTCCCGATCGCCGGCGCGAGCCTGCTCGACGAGGCCACCGCGGTGACCGAGGCCGTCCTGCTCATGCGCCGCGCGGTCAAGGGCCGCCCCGACGGCGTCGTCGTCGTCGACGCGGACACGCTGCCGCAGACGCTCGAGGTCGTGCGCGGCCGCGCCGAGGCGATCGGCCTGCCGCTCGTCGTCGCGGACCTCACGGAGGGGCTGCCCGACGGCGTCGGCGAGCTGGTCGGCGTCGTCGTGCAGCAGCCCGGGGCCTCGGGCGCGGTCCGCGACCTGAGCGCGCTGGTCGCCGCGGCGCACGAGGCGGGCGCTCTCGTCACCGTCGCCGCGGACCTCCTCTCGCTCACCCTGCTCACCCCGCCCGGCGAGATCGGGGCCGACGTCGCCGTCGGGTCGGCGCAGCGCTTCGGCGTCCCGATGTTCTACGGCGGCCCGCACGCGGCCTTCATCAGCGTCCGCCAGGGCCTCGAGCGCACGCTCCCCGGCCGCCTCGTCGGCGTGAGCACCGACGCCGACGGCGCCGTGGCGTACCGCCTCGCGCTCCAGACGCGTGAGCAGCACATCCGTCGTGACAAGGCGACGAGCAACATCTGCACCGCCCAGGCGCTGCTCGCCGTCGTGGCGAGCATGTACGCGACGTACCACGGCCCCGACGGCCTCCGCACGATCGCCGAGCGCGTCCACGCCCACGCCGCGACCCTCGCCGCCGACCTCCGCGCGGCCGGCGTCGAGGTCACCCACGCCGCCTTCTTCGACACGGTCCGCACCCACGTCCCGGGCCGGGCCGCCGACGTCGTCGCCGCCGCCCGGGCCCGAGGCATCAACCTCTGGTCCCCGGACGCGGACACCGTCCAGATCACCACGGACGAGCAGACGACGCCCGCCCACCTCACGACCGTCCTCGCCGCCTTCACGGAGGCGGTGGGCGACGGTGCCTCGCCCGACCCGACCGACGCCGGAGCCGAGCTGACCGCAGAGGCCGGGGCGGCGGCGGGAGTGGCGCAGCCCGTGGTGGGCCTGGCGGGCGCCGGCGACGAAGGAGCCGGCGCGGGAAGGGCAAGCGCTCCCGCCGCCGCCCCGGCCGGACCCGACCACGGAGCGGCACCCACCATCCCCACAGAGCTCCGACGCACGACGCCGTACCTCCAGCACCCCACCTTCCACCGCTACCGCAGCGAGACGGCGATGATGCGGTACCTCCGCACGCTCGCGGACAAGGACCTGGCGCTGGACCGCACGATGATCCCGCTGGGCTCGTGCACGATGAAGCTCAACGCCGCGGTCGAGATGGAGCCGATCAGCTGGCCGGGCTTCGCGGACCTGCACCCGCTCGCGCCTGCCGACCAGACGCAGGGCTACGCCGCGCTCGTCGCGGAGCTCGAGGGGTGGCTCGCGAGCATCACGGGCTACGCCGCGGCGAGCGTCCAGCCCAACGCGGGCTCGCAGGGCGAGCTCGCCGGCCTGCTCGCGATCCGCGCCTACCACCGCTCGCGCGGCCAGGGGGAGCGCACGGTCTGCCTCATCCCCGCGAGCGCCCACGGGACCAACGCGGCGTCCGCGGTGCTCGCCGGGATGCGCGTCGTCGTCGTGAAGACGGCGGCCGACGGCGAGGTCGACCTCGGCGACCTGCGCGCGCGCCTCGAGGAGCACGCGGACGGCGTCGCGGCGATCATGATCACGTACCCGTCGACGCACGGCGTGTACGAGGCGCACGTGCGCGAGGTGTGCGACCTCGTGCACGCCGCGGGCGGCCAGGTGTACATCGACGGCGCCAACCTCAACGCGCTCGTCGGTCTCGCGCAGCCGGGCGACCTCGGCGGCGACGTGAGCCACCTCAACCTGCACAAGACGTTCTGCATCCCGCACGGCGGCGGCGGTCCGGGCGTGGGCCCGGTCGCTGTCGCCGAGCACCTCGTGCCGTTCCTCCCGGGGCGCGGCGCCACGCGGGTGTCCTCGGCGCCCCACGGCTCGGCGGGCATCCTGCCGATCTCGTGGGCGTACGTCGCCCTCATGGGCGCGGAGGGGCTGCGGCGCGCGACGGAGGTCGCGGTGCTCGGGGCGAACTACCTCGCGGCCCGCCTCACGGACCACTACCCGGTGCTGTTCACGGGCCCGGGTGGCCACGTGGCCCACGAGTGCATCCTCGACCTGCGACCGATCACGGCGGCCACCGGGGTCACGGCCGAGGACGTCGCCAAGCGCCTCATGGACTACGGCTTCCACGCCCCGACGCTCTCGTTCCCCGTGCCGGGCACGCTCATGGTCGAGCCGACGGAGAGCGAGGACCTCGGCGAGCTGGACCGGTTCGTCGAGGCGATGGTCGCGATCCGCGGCGAGATCGCCGAGGTCGAGGCCGGCACCTGGTCCGCGGCGGACTCGCCCCTGCGCGGCGCGCCGCACACGGCGGCCAGCGTCGTCTCCGACGCGTGGGACCGCCCCTACAGCCGCGAGACGGCGGCGTTCCCCGTCGCCGGTCTTCGTGCCGGGAAGTACTGGCCGCCGGTGCGTCGGATCGACCAGGCTGCAGGTGACCGCAACCTGGTCTGCTCGTGCCCGCCGATCGAGGAGTACGCGTGAACACCGAGCGCATCAACGCCGAGCGCGCCGCCACCGAGCGCACGACCACCGAGCAGACGACCGAGCACGCCCACCCCGAGCGCCTCAACGAGTTCGGCACCCCGCGGCGGACGCCGCACGCCGAGGACCCCGCCGACGCGGGACGCCACGGTCCGCTGCACGCCGAGCACGTCGCGCTCGGGGCGGCGATGACGCCGTTCGCGGGCTGGTCGATGCCGTTGCGGTACACGTCGGACCTCGCGGAGCACCGGGCGGTGCGCGAGGCCGCGGGCCTCTTCGACCTGTCGCACATGGGTGAGATCCGCGTCGCCGGGCCCGGCGCGGGTGCGGCGCTCGACCGCGCGCTCGTGGGCAACCTCTCGGGCCTGGCCGTCGGCCGGGCGCGGTACACGATGATCTGCCGGCCGGACGGCGGCGTCCTCGACGACCTCGTCGTCTACCGCACGGACGACGACGCCTGGCTCGTCGTCGCGAACGCGTCCAACGCGGGCGTCGTGCTCGAGGCGCTCCGTGAGCGCTGCGCCGGACCGGAGGTCGAGGTCCACGACGAGTCGGAGGCCACCGCGCTCATCGCGGTCCAGGGTCCCGCCGCGGAGAGCATCGTCGCGGAGCTCGTGCCGGTCGAGGCCGAGCGCGCGGCCGTCGTCGGGCTCAAGTACTACGCCGGCACGCGTGCGGTCGTCGCGGGCGTCCCCGCGTTCGTGGCGCGCACCGGGTACACGGGCGAGGACGGCTTCGAGCTCTTCGTCGAGGCCGAGCACGCGCGCGCCCTGTGGCGCGCCGTCCTGGCGACCGGCGGGGCGCAGGGCCTCGTGCCCGCCGGCCTCTCGGCACGTGACAGCCTGCGCCTCGAGGCCGGCATGCCGCTCTACGGCAACGAGCTCGACGTCACGACGACGCCGCACGACGCCGGCCTCGGCCGCGTCGTCCGGCTGGACAAGGTGGACGCCGACGGCGCCCCGGTCGACTTCGTGGGCCGGGGCCCGCTCGCCGCGCGCGCGGGCTCGGACCCCGCCCGGGTCCTCGTCGGGCTCCAGGGCCTCTCGCGCCGCGCCGCGCGCCCCGGGCACCCGGTGCTCGCGCCGCGGGGGGCCGTCGTCGGGCACGTGACGTCGGGCGCGCCGTCGCCCACGCTCGGGCACCCGATCGCCATGGCGTACGTGACGCCCGAGGTCAGCGCACCCGGGACGGAGCTCGCCGTCGACGTGCGCGGGCGCGCCGAGCCCGTGCGCGTGGTGGCCCTGCCGTTCTACCGTCGCGACCGCGGCGCCGGCGCCTGACCCGCGCCACCCGACCACCCGGCCCCGCCGGACGACCGCTGCAGCACCGCACCACCACCGAGGAGACCCCGTGAGCACCATCCCGACCGAGCTGCAGTACACCGCCGAGCACGAGTGGGTGACGACGGGCGACCCCGCGACGATCGGCGTCACCGCCAACGCGGCGGACGCGCTGGGCGACGTCGTCTACCTCGAGCTGCCCGAGGTGGGGTCCCAGGTGACCGCGGGGTCGGTGTGCGGCGAGATCGAGTCGACGAAGTCGGTGTCCGAGATCTACTCGCCCGTCACGGGCACGGTCGTCGAGACCAACGACGAGGCGGTCGCGGACCCGAGCCTCGTCAACTCCGACCCGTACGGCCGGGGCTGGCTGCTGCGCGTCGAGGTCGTCGCGACGGGGACGCTGCTCAGCGCGCAGGAGTACGCCGAGCTCATCGGGGAGTGACGGGGCGCGCCGCGGCGGGGTCGACGAGCCCTGCGGGCGGCGCCCTCGCGTACTCCGATCGGGTGAACGTGCGGCGGCGGCAGTAGTCGATCACTCGGGCCGCTGACCTGCGGCGATGCGGTCGCGGGGGTGCCCTATCGGGCCGGACCGCGCCCCCGCAACCGCGTGGCCGCGAAATCGGGGGTGAAAACCGCGTCATCGGGGGTGAAGTCCCCGCTCTCTCCAGGTGTACCCGCACAACCGGTGCTTCACCCCGAGCACCGTCCCCTGGAGGTCATCATGACGATCGAAGCGACCGAGCTCCGTACGGTCCCGACGCAGCGCACCGCCGAGCCCCTCACGCGTCGCGAGCGCGTGATCCTCTCCAACCTGGACGAGACGGTCACGCTCGAGGAGATCGCGACCAAGCTCTTCGTCACGCGCAACACCGTGAAGTCGCAGGTCCGCAGCGTCTACAAGAAGCTCGGCGTCTCGACCCGGGCCGACGCGGTCGCGTGCGCGCGCCAGATCGGCCTGCGCTGACCACCAGCGCACCACCGCTCCACCAGCACGCGCGGGGTCCAGGGGTGGTGGCCGGTCCGGTTCGGACCGGCCACCCTGCCCGGGTAATGTCGGAGGACACATCTCCGGCCCGTCGGGCCCCGCTCGGAGGCAGGTGCGCGTGGATCGTCCGGGCGGTCGACCTGCGGTCGACGAGCACTGGGCGCCGGACCACCTGGTCCTCGACCGCCGGGTCCTGAGCCACGCGGGTCGCCTCTTCGTCGAGCAGGAGGCGGACGGCACCGTCCTCGTGCACTCGCCCCTCGCCGGCATGGCCGCCGTCGAGCAGCGGTACCCCGCCTGGGCCCTCGGCCCGTTCGGGCACATCGAGCCGGAGCACGAGCTCCCGGCCGCGCCAGGTGTGTACGCCCTGGTCACGCACGGCACCGTGCGCTACGTCGGCGCGTCCGACGACCTCGCCCGGACCTTCGGCGAGCGCCACGGCCTCGGCGACATCACGCGCCGCGACTGCCAGAACCCGCGCGGCGAGGAGCGCTGCCGCCTCAACCGCCTCGTCACGGCCGAGGCGGCCGCGGGGCGCACCGTCGATGTCTACGTCCTGGTGTCCGACGGCCCGGGCCGGCTCGCGCGCCTCGTGCGCCGCTCGGGCGAGGACGTGCGGGACGTCGCTGCCCAGCTCGCGGCGTCGGCGAAGGGCGCCTGGCACCTGCCGAGCTGAGCGGGTGCCCGGCCGGGCCGCCGCCGTCTGGGAGAATCCGGTCATGACGAGCCGCCGACCTCCCGTGCTCGTCGTGGCGGTCGGCCTCGTCGACGACCTCGACCGACCCGCACGCCTGCTGTCGGCGCGGCGCAGCAAGCCCCTGTCCCTGGCGGGTCGGTGGGAGTTCCCGGGCGGCAAGGTCGACCCGGGGGAGACGCCGCTCGAGGCGCTCCACCGCGAGATCGGCGAGGAGCTCGGCGTGACCATCAGCGTCGGCGCCGAGATCCCGGGCCCGCACGACGGCGGCTGGCCCATCACGCACGGCTACGTCATGCGGTTGTGGGCCGCGACGGTCGCGTCCGGCGAGCCCCAGCCGCTCGTCGAGCACGACGCGGTCACCTGGCTCGACGCCGGCGCCTGGCTCTCGGTCCCGTGGCTCGACCCGGACGTCCCGATCGTCGAGGCGCTCGCGGCGCGCGCGGCGTCCCCCGGCGGGCTCCGCTGACGGTGCCCGCCCACGACCCGCCGCCCCGCCGCGCGACGCTCGTCCTCGTCACGCCGGCCGGCGAGCTGCTCGGCCGGCTCGACGAGATCGAGGTGGCGACGCCCTGGTGGCAGGACGCGCGCGCCGTCGTCGCCGCGGCCCGGGCCGCGACCGGGCTCGACCTCACGGTCCTCCGGCTGCTCGACACCGAGCTCGCCCGACCCCAGGGCGGCGGGGTCACCTACCTCGCCGAGGTGAGCGGGCCGCTGCCCGCGGGCGTGCCGCTCCGGGCCCCGCTCGACGAGGCGCTGCGCGTCCGGGCGCTCGCGGACGCGCCGGAGCGCCCCGCGTACGCCCGGCCGGGCGGACCTGCGGCCGACCTCCGCTGGGCGGTCGAGGTGCTCGGCACCCACGGTCTGCGCCTCGCCGGCGCGCCCGTGCAGGACCGGACCTGGAACCTGTCCTCGCTCTGGGAGCTGCCCACCGACGACGGCGGCTCCGCCTGGCTCAAGGTCGTCCCCGCGTTCTTCGCGCACGAGGGTGCCGTGCTCGCGCGCCTCCAGGGCGGACCGGTCCCGACGCTGCTCGGGCGCGACGGTCCGCGCGTGCTGCTCGCCGCCGTCCCGGGCGAGGACCAGTACGAGGCCCCGCGGGCCGTGCTGCTCGAGGCGGTCGACCTGCTCGTCGGCGTGCAGCGCGCCTGGCTCGGGCGCGCCGCCGAGCTCGAGGCGGCCGGGGTGCCGTCCGCGCGCGCCGAGCCCCTCACCGCGGCGGTGGCGGACGTCGTCGCCCGCCGCGCCGCCGCGCTGCCGCCGGCCGACCGGGCGGCCCTCGACCGCCTCGTCGCGGGCCTGGGCGAGCGCTGGGCGGCCGTCACCGCGTGCGGCCTGCCGGACACGCTGGTGCACGGGGACGCCCACCCGGGCAACGTGCGCGGCACGCCGGGCGCCCTGACCCTCCTCGACTGGGGGGACAGCGCCACGGGCCACCCGATGCTCGACCGCGAGGCGTTCCTCGCCGCGGTCCCGCCGGCGGACGCGCCCGCGGTCCGGGCCCACTGGTCGGACGCGTGGCGTCGCGCCGTGCCCGGCTGCGACCCCGAGGGTGCGGCGCGGCTGCTGGCCCCCGTCGCGGCCGCGCGGCTCGCCGTCGTCTACCAGCGCTTCGTCGACCGGGTCGAGCCGACCGAGCGTCGCTTCCACGACGCCGACGTCGTGGACGCGCTCGCCGCCGCCGCCCGGGCGCTCGCCGTGGAGGAGGCCGCCGCGCGCTGACCCGCCGGGCGTCGCGGGCTACCGTGAGGCATGGTCAAGGAGCCGCTCCGCAGGGTCAAGGACCCCGTCCGTAGGCACGAGGCGAGCGTGGGCGCCGAGGCCGTGCTCCAGCGCACCGGTCGCACGCGCGAGGACTGGTTCTCCGCGCTCGACGAGGCCGGCGCCGCATCGTGGGCGCACGGCCCCATCGCGGCCTGGCTGGTCGACCAGGGCGTCGACGGCTGGTGGGCCCAGTCCGTCACGGTGGGCTACGAGCAGGCCCGCGGTCTGCGCCGGCCCGGCCAGCGACCCGACGGCGCGTTCGAGGCCAACGTCACGCGCACCCTCCCGGTGCCGACCGACGTCACGCTGACCTGGCTCACTGACCCTGACCGGCGCCGGCGCTGGCTGGACGTCGAGCCCGAGCTCCGCAGCACCCGTGCGGTGCGCTCACTGCGCTGGGGGTGGCCCGACGGCAGCCGCGTGACGATGCACGTGCACGGCGCGTCGGGCGACCGCACGCGCCTGTCCGTCCAGCACCGCACGGCCGACGACGCCGGCCTCGCCGACCTCAAGCAGGCGTGGGCCGAGCGGTTCGACCGCCTGGCGTCGGCGCTCGCCGACGGCGACTGAGGTCCGCCGCGTCGTCGCTACCGGTCGCGCGACGAGAGCAGGCAGAACTCGTTCCCGTCGGGGTCGGCGAGCACGTCCCAGGTCGCGTCCGGGCCCTGCCCGACGTCGACCCGCGTCGCGCCCAGCGCGAGGAGCCGGGCGATCTCGGCGTCGCGGTCGAGCGACGTGTGCGGCGCGAGGTCGAGGTGGAGCCGGTTCTTGCCGGTCTTCTCGTGCTCGACGGGCACGAAGACCAGGCCGGGCGGGACCTGCTCGAACGGCAGCGTCCCCCCGAGCTCGCGCGCCCACGGCGGCACGAGCACCACCTCGTCGTCGGTCGCGAACGCGGTCTCCCACCCGAGCGCCTCGGCCCACCAGGCCGCGAGCGCGCGGTGGTCGCGTGCCTCGACCACGACGGAGTACCAGCGCAGCGTCACGGTGCGTCCCCCTCCTCGGTGCGGCGGCCGGGCGCGCTCGCCCGGTCGAAGGCCTGGCCGCGGAGGTCCCCGGGCCGGCCGCGGGACGCCCGCCACCGGAGGCGGCGGGCGGGTGCCGGTTCGTCGTCGGACGTCCCGTGCCACTCCTTGACCACCGCCCACGCCACGGCGGCGATCGGGACGGAGAGCAGCGCGCCCACGATGCCGGCGATGATCGTGCCCGCCGTGAGGGCGAGCAGGATCGCGAGCGGGTGCAGCGCGAGCGCCTTGCCGATGACCACGGGCGCCAGCAGGTCGCCCTCGAGCTGGTTCACGGCGATGACCACCGCGAGCACGATGAGCGCGGTGACCGGCCCGTTCGCGACGAGCGCGACGAGGACGGCGAGCACGCCCGCGAGCGTCGCGCCGATGAGCGGCACGAACGCGCCGAGGAAGACGATGGTCGCGAGCGGCAGCGCGAGCGGGACGCCGAGGATGACGAGCGCCACCCCGATGACGACCGCGTCCACGAGCGCGACGATCGCCGTGCCCCGGACGTAGCCGCCCAGCACCGCGACGGAGCGGTTCCCGATGCGCCACGCGCGCTCCTCGTGCCCGGCGGCGAGCGGCCGGAGGAAGAACGCGTAGATGCTGCGGCCGTCCTTGAGCAGGAAGAACAGCACGACGACGCCGAGCAGCACACCGGCCACGACCTCGATGGCGGCGCTCGCGCCGGCGACGGCCCCGGACTGGACCGCGTCGCTCGCGAGCAGCTCGCGCGCCTGGTCGCGCGCGGCGCTGATCTGCTGCTCGTCGATCCCGAGCGGGCCCTCGGCGAGGAAGGTCTGGAGCTCGTCGAACCCAGCCTCGGCCGACGCGCGGAGCTCGTCCCACTCGTTGCGGATGCCGCGCCCGACCAGCCAGAGGACCGCCGCCAGCGCGCCGATCCCGGTGAGCAGGGCCGCCCACGTCGCCACCGCCGCGGGCAGCCCGCGCCGACGCAGGAAGGACACGACCGGGCTGACGGCGGCGGCGACGATCGCGGCGATGAGCACCGGGATGACGACGAGCTTGAGCTGGCGCAGCCCCCACACCGCGCACGCGACGAGCGCGAGCACGAGGAGCACCTGCGCGCAGCGCACGGCAGCCCGCCCGAGGCTGTCGGTCCAGAGGGACGGCGCGCGGCTGGGTTCCATGTCGCGAGCGTAAGGACGGACCCGGGAGAGCGCCCGGCGGGCGGGTGCTCAGGCGACGACCGGGCACCCCGCGAGGTGGTCGTCGACGAGGCCGCACGCCTGCATCGCCGCGTAGGCCGTCGTCGGGCCGATGAAGCGGAAGCCGACGGCCTTGAGGCTCTTCGCCAGCGCGGCCGACTCGGGCGTGGTCGCCGGCACCTCGGCGAAGGTCGCCGCACGCGGCCGGCGCACGCGCTCCGAGGGCGCGTGCGCCCACACGAGCTCGGTGAGGCTGCGCCCCGCGTCGCGCAGCCCGACGACCGCGCGCGCGTTGGCGATGCTCGCCTCGATCTTGGCGCGGTTGCGGACGATGCCGGCGTCGCCGAGCAGGCGGGCGACGTCGTCGTCGTCGAAGCGCGCGACCGCGTCCGGGTCGAAGCCCGCGAACGCGTCGCGGAAGGCGGGGCGCTTGCGCAGGATCGTGATCCACGCGAGGCCCGACTGGAAGGCCTCGAGGCAGAAGCGCTCGAGCAGCTCGGCCTCCCCCCGCACGGGCACCCCCCACTCGGTGTCGTGGTACGCCTCGTAGAGCGCGTCCCCGTCGCCGAAGCACCTCATGCGTCCTCCTCCGTCGCGGCCGGGCCGCGGTCCCGCGCCGTCGGGCCGTGCGCCTGCTGCGCGCGGAGGACGAGCGCCTCGATGCCGTCCAGCATGAAGCCGAGCCCTGACCCGAGGTCGGCGTCGTCCCCAGGCGACGCGCCGTCCACAGGGGCGCCGTCGTCGTCGTCGGGGCGCGGGTCGTCGAAGCCGCCGGCGGCGAGCGAGGCGGCGATCGCGGGGTGGCTCTCGGGCGTCGTGAGCCGCCGCAGCAGCCCGGCATAGTCGAGCAGGGCGGGGTGCGCGACCTCGGGGCCGTCGGCGTCCCGGCCGGCGGCGAGGGCCGCGGCGCGCCTCCGCTGCCGGCTCATCTCCGCGATGATCCGCCCCTCGCTGAGGACGTGCAGCGAGAGGGCCCCGACCACCGCCGTGCGCGTGCCGGGGTCCAGCGGGGTGTCGGCGAGCGCGTCGAGCCCGCGCTCGAGCCACCGCAGCTGGTTCGGGCCGAGGCGCGGGCTCGTGGGCACCTCGGCGAGCCAGGGGTGCACGTGCAGCGTCCTCAGCTGGTCCCGGCACCACTGCTCGAGCCGGTCGCGCAGCGGGGTCGGTGGCGCCGGGCCCGCGGGCACGGGGCCGAGCGCGAGGTCGTACATGAGCGCGAGCAGGTCGTCCTTGCCCGGCACGTAGCGGTAGAGGGCCATCGTCGTCACCCCGAGGGACTCGGCGACGCGCGCCATCGAGACCGCGGCGAGCCCCTCCTCGTCCGCGAGCGCGACGCCCGCGGCCGCGATCGCGTCGAGGTCGAGACCCGGCCGCGGTCCGCGGCGCGGCGCGGCGGGCCGGGGCCACAGGAGGGCGAGCTCGGGCGGCAGCGGGGCGTCCGCGGCGGGCGGTGCGGCCGTGAGCCCGGCCTGCTCCGCGGTCGCGCGCGCGTGGAGGATCTGGCGGGCCTCGCGCTGCGCCCGGGTCGCCTCCCGCTCCGCGTCGCGCACGGCGCGCTCGAGCTCGGCCTGGCGGCGCTGCTGCTCGCGTGCGGCGTCGCGCTCGGCCCGCTGCGCCTCCTTGGCCGCGGCTCGTGCCGCCTTGTCCTCGTCGGCGCGCCGGAGCTCGGCCTCGCGGCGCGCCGCGGCCGCCTCCGCGTGCCCCGCGTCCGCCGCGCCGTCCCCGGTGCCGCTCACCCGACCTCCCTTGACGCCCGTCCGCGCATCTGTGTACAACATACACACCAACTAATCGCGTACCCCATACACAGAAGGAGCCTCCATGACGACGATGGTCGACATCGCCGGGCTCGAGAAGGCCTACGGCCCGACGCGGGTGCTGGCCGGGATGGACCTGCAGGTCCAGCGGGGCTCGGTGGTCGCGCTGCTCGGGCCCAACGGCGCCGGCAAGACCACGACGGTCCACGTCCTCGCGACGCTGCTCCGTCCCGACGCCGGGACGGTGCGCGTCGACGGGCTGGACGTCACGCGCGACGCGGCCGCCGTCCGCCACCGCATCGGCCTCACCGGCCAGTACGCCGCGCTCGACCCCCTGCTCACGGGCGCGGAGAACCTGCGGCTCATGGGCCGCGTCGCGCACCTCGACCCCCGCGCGGCGCGCCGCCGCTGCGCCGAGCTGCTCGAGCTCTTCGACCTCGTCGACGCCCGGGACAGGCTCGTGCGGACGTACTCGGGCGGCATGCGCCGTCGTCTCGACCTCGCCGCGGGCCTCCTCGGACGGCCCGCGCTCATGGTCCTCGACGAGCCGACGACGGGCCTCGACCCCCGCAGCCGCAACGACCTGTGGCAGGTCATCCGTGACGTCGTCGCCGACGGGACGACCGTGCTGCTCACCACGCAGTACCTCGACGAGGCGGACCAGCTCGCCGACCGCGTCGCGGTGCTCGACCACGGGCGCGTCATCGCCGAGGGCACCGCCGCCGCGCTCAAGCGCCAGGTGGGCGAGGCGCACGTCGAGCTGACGCTCGCGGACGGCGGCCGGGAGCGGGTGCGCACGGACGGCTCCGTCGCGGACGTGCGGCGCATCCTGGCCGACGTCGAGGAGCGCCTGCTCGCGGTCGAGCACTGGGAGGTCCGCGCCCCGACGCTCGACGACGTCTTCCTCACGCTCACCGGGGCGCCCGCGCCCGCCGACCGCACCCTCCAGGAGGCGTCATGACCACGCTCGCCGCACCTCCGACCGCGGCTCCCGCGCCCGCGCCCTGGCGCCCGCGCCTCGGCTGGACGGTCCACGACACCGCGGCGATGGTGCGCCGCAGCCTGCGCCGCACGCTGCGCGAGCCGGACGCACTGTTCCTGTCCGTCGCCCTGCCGGTGATCCTGCTGCTGCTCTTCGTATACGTCTTCGGCGGCGCGATCGAGACGGGGTCGGCGTACGTCGACTACGTCGTGCCCGGCATCGTCCTGCTGTGCGCGGGCTTCGGTGCCGCCGGCACGGCCGTCACGGTCGCGGCGGACATGACCGAGGGCCTCGTCGAGCGGCTGCGCACGACGCCGGTGCACCCGGCCGCCGTCCTCACGGGGCACGTGGTCGCGGGCGTCGCGCGCAACCTCCTCGCGACGACGCTCGTCGTCGGCCTCGCGCACCTCGTCGGCTTCCGCGCGGCCGCGGGGCCGGGCGACTGGCTGCGGGTCGCGGGACTGATCGTGCTGTACGTCCTCGCGTTCACCTGGGTCGCGGTGTGCCTCGGCCTCGTCGCGTCGAGCCCGGAGGCCGCGAGCGGGTACGCGATGACGCTGCAGTTCCTGCCGTACCTGTCGAGCGCGTTCGTCCCGACGGACACGATGCCGGCCGTGCTCCAGGCGGTCGCCGAGCACCAGCCCGTGACGCCGGTCACCGACACCGTGCGGGCGTGGCTGCTCGGCTGGCCCGGCGCGGACCCGTGGGTCGCGCTCGCCTGGTGCGTGGGGATCCTCGTCGTGGCGCGTGCGGCCGCGGTCGTGCTCTTCCGGCGCTCCGCCCGACGCTGAGCCCGGCGGCGGACACGGCGACGGCCCGGGTCCTGCGGGACCCGGGCCGTCGTCGTGCGTGGGGCCGTGCGCCCGCGGTCAGACGGCCTCGCGGCGGCGGACGGCGAGCCCCGCCGGGTCGGCCGGGGGCGCGACGCGCAGCTCGACGTGCTCGGTCGGCACGGACAGGAGCCCGCTGCGCACGGCGCCGAGCAGCTCGGGGTCGGCAGCGGCCGCCGGGCCGCTCAGGGCGGTTCGGGCGAGCGTGACCTCGCTGTCGATGTCCGTCATGGGGGTCAATGTAGGGCCCTGGGCGGTCCGTGGGGGAGTGCGGCAGTGGGTGAGACCACGGGTGATTCCCGCGGCGGGCGTCGTCGTCGCCCCGACCGCGCCCCGAGCGCGGCCCGCAGCCGCGGTCAGCCCGCGAGGACCGTCCGGATCCGCTTCGCCGAGACGGGCTGGGCGGTGCCCAGCTGCTGCGCGAAGAGGCTGACCCGGAGCTCCTCGACGAGCCACCGCACCTCCTCGAGCCGCGCGGCGCGGGCGGCGTCCGGCGATCCGGCGCGCAGGGCACGGAGCGCGTCCTCGTACGCGTCCTGCACCTCGGCGACCTGCCACGCGAGCGCCTGGTCCCGGCCGGGGTCCGCGGCCGCCTTGCCGAGGCGGTGGCGCGCCGCGCGCAGGTACCGCACGAGGTGGGGCAGCCGCGCGGCGCCCGCCGCGCTCGCGAGCCCGTCGTGCACGAGCGCGTCGAGCTGGGCGCGCACGTCCGTGACCGTCGACAGCAGCGCGAGGCTCGTGGCGGCGCGGAGCTCGGCGTCGAGCTCGCGGGCCGCGCCCAGGACGGCGACGAGGTCGCGCGCGGCCGCGTACGTGCGGTCCTCGAGCCGGTCGCACAGGTGCGCGCGCAGCGCGGCGTAGGCCTCGGCGTCGCGGACCCCCGCGGTGCCCGACGCCGCGCCCGGTGCCCCGTCGGCGAGCGCGTCGACGGCCGCGCGCTGGAGGTCGACGACGAGCGCCTCCGTCGTCGGGTACGGGCTCGCCGCGAGCGTGAGCGACTCGGCCGTGGTCCACCGGCTCGTCACGCGGCCCGTCGCGAGCGCGAGCTCGCCGAGCAGCAGCTCCCGCACGCCCGCGGGGTGCCGGAGCGCCTGGTCGGCCGCCGTCGCGAGGACCCGCAGGTCCACCGGCCGGCGTCCGCCCCGCCCGCGCTCGCCCGCGACGAGGGCGGGGTATCCGTGGACGGTCACGCCGGCCGCCGTCGTACTGACGACGTCGGGGAGCCGCCCCTCGGGCAGGCCGTCCGGCCAGGTGGTGAGAGCGGTGCGCTCGAGCCCAGCGCCGGGGGCGGGGCGCGGCCCTGCGGACGACGGCGCGTGCCGGGCGTCGGTCGCGCCCGGACCCGACGTCGTGGCGACGTCCGCGGCGGGGGCCGCACCGGACTCGCGGACGGCCTGGCGGACGGCGTCGCGGACAGCGCTGCGGACGGCGTCCTCCGAGCGCGCGGCGAGGCGGCGCTGGAGCGCGAGGAGGTCCGAGCCCTCCTCGAGCACGACGGCGGACCGCCCGCGCTGCTCGACGACCCGGAAGCGCATGCGCAGGTGCGCGGGCAGGCGCGACGTGTCCCAGGCGTCGTCGGGCACGTCGACCCCGCGCAGCTCGCGCACCGCGCGGCCCAGCACCTGCGTGAACGACGGCGCCGCGTCGGCCGCGCGCACGGTGTCCTCCCACGACGGCTGCGTCGTGCGCAGCCACGCGACGACGGACCGCGCGACGTCGGGCGCGGGGACGAGCTGGACGCGCACGGGCTTGGGCAGCGCGCGCACGAGCGCGACGACGAGCTCCTCGTGCAGGCCGGGGACGAGCCAGTCGAAGCCCTCGGGCCGGACGCGCGGCAGCACCTGGACGGGCACGTGCACCGTCACGCCGTCGGCCTCCGTCCCCGGCTCGAACTGGTAGGTCAGCGGCAGGCGCAGGTCGGCCTGCGGCCACACCGACGGGAACTGCCCCTCGTCGACCTCGGCGTCGCCGACGAGCATGCTCATGGAGAACGTCAGCAGGTCGGGGTCGCGCCGTCGCGCGCCCTTCCACCACTGGTCGAAGTGGCGCGCCGAGACGACGTCGGCCGGGACGCGCTCGTCGTAGAAGGCGAACAGGGCGTCGTCGTCGACGACGATCCCGCGGCGGCGCGAGCGGTGCTCGACCTGCTCGGCCTCGGCGAGCAGGCGCCGGTTGGCGTGGAAGAACTCGTGGTGCGTGGTCCACTCGCCCTCGACGAGCGCGTGCCGCAGGAAGAGCTCGCGCGCGTGATCGGGGTCGACCTTCGCGTAGAGGACGCGGCGCCCGGCGACGATCGGCACGCCGTAGAGCAGCACGCGCTCGGTCGCCATGGCCGCGCCCTGCTTGGTGGACCAGGCGGGCTCGGAGTACGTGCGCTTGACCAGGTGCGGCGCGAGCTCCTCGGCCCACTCGGGCTGGACGCGCGCGACGTCGCGCGCCCACAGCCGGGACGTCTCGACGAGCTCGCCGGCCATGATCCACGCGGGGGGCTTCCGGGACAGCGGTGAGCCCGGGAAGATCGCGAACCGCGCGCCGCGCGCGCCGAGGTACTCGTTGCGCGCCTGCGGCCGCCGCTGCGCCCGGCCCTCGCGGCCCTTGACGGGCGCGTTCGCGCGGACCTCGGTGACCTCCTGCATGCCGACCTGCGAGAGCAGGCCCGCGAGCAGCGCCTGGTGGATGCGGTCGCCGTCCCACGCGAGACGCAGGGACTCCGCCGTCTCCGCGGCAGGGCCTTCGGCCTGCGCCTCACCGGTCCGCCGCTCGCGCAGCGACGCGTCCACCTTCGCCTGCTGCGACGTCGTGGCGGCGCGCCCGGGCAGCGGGGCGGGCTTCACGGGCGGCCGGACGACGATGCCCAGCGGCTTGGCCATCTCGCGCAGCTGCGCGACGACGTCCTGCCACTCGCGCACGCGCAGGTAGTTGAGGTGCTCGGCGCGGCACAGCCGGCGGAAGGCGCTGCCCGACAGCTCGCGCTGCTGCTCGCGCAGGTAGGTCCACAGGTTGAGGTACGTGAGGAAGTCCGACGTCGGGTCGGCGAAGCGCGCGTGCAGCGCGTCGGCCTGGGGCCGCTGCTCGACCGGGCGCTCGCGCGGGTCCTGGATGGACAGCGCGGCGGCGACCACCATGACCTCGCGCGCGACGTCGCGTCGGCCGCCCTCGACGATCATGCGCGCGAGCCGCGGGTCCATGGGCAGCAGCGCGAGCGCGCGCCCGGTCTCCGTGAGGCGCGTGCCCTCGGCCGCAGGGGTGAGCGCGCCGAGCTCGGTGAGGAGCTGGACGCCGTCGCGCACCGCGCGCACGTCCGGGGGCTCGACGAACGGGAACTGCGTGACGTCGTCGGGCGTGGACGCGACGCCCACGGCGACCATCTGGAGGATCACCGACGCGAGCGACGTCCGCAGGATCTCGGGCTCGGTGAACTCGGGCCGCGACGCGAAGTCGGTCTCGGAGTAGAGCCGGATCGCGATGCCGTCGGCCACGCGGCCGCAGCGCCCGGAGCGCTGGTTGGCGCTCGCCCGGGAGATGGGCTCGATGGGCAGGCGCTGGACCTTGGTCGCCTTGGAGAACCGCGAGATGCGCGCGGTCCCAGGGTCGACGACGTAGCGCACGCCCGGCACGGTGAGCGACGTCTCGGCGACGTTGGTCGAGAGCACGACGCGGCGGTGCTGGTGCGGCTCGAACACGCGGTGCTGCTCGGCCGCGGAGAGGCGGCTGTAGAGGGGGAGGAGCTCGACCGAGCCGGGGACCGCCGGACCGTTCCCCAGCGCGCGCGGGCCGAGGTGGCTGCTCAGCGCGTCCTCGGCGTCGCGGATCTCGCGCTCGCCCGAGAGGAACACGAGGATGTCGCCCGGCCCCTCGGCGCACAGCTCGTCGACCGCCTCGCAGATCGCCGTCATGAGGTCGCGCTCCTCGACGTCGGAGCGGCGCCCGGGCGCGCGCCGGAGCGGGGCGTCGGGCAGGTCGAGGTCGTCGTCCTCCCCGGGCGCGACGTCGTCGTCGGGGCGCAGGGGGCGGTACCGGACCTCGACCGGGTAGGTGCGACCGCTCACCTCGACCACGGGCGCGGGGACACCGTCGGGGTGCTCGGGCGTCGGCGGGCCGGCGAAGTGGCGCGCGAACCGCGCCGAGTCGATGGTCGCCGACGTGATGACGACCTTGAGGTCGGGGCGCCTCGGCAGCAGGCGCGTGAGGTAGCCGAGGATGAAGTCGATGTTGAGCGAGCGCTCGTGCGCCTCGTCGATGATGAGGGTGTCGTAGGCGAGCAGCTGCGGGTCGCGCTGGATCTGCGCGAGCAGGATGCCGTCGGTCATGACCTTGACCAGCGTCTCCTCCGACGACTGGTCGGTGAAGCGGACCTGGTACCCGACGATCGACCCGAGCGCGCCCGAGCCGCCGGTGATCTCCTCGCTGATGCGCTCGGCGACCGAGCGCGCGGCGATCCGACGGGGCTGCGTGTGGCCGATCTGACCCGCACGCCCGCGGCCGAGCTCGAGCGCGATCTTGGGCAGCTGCGTCGTCTTCCCCGAGCCGGTCTCGCCCGCGACGATCACCACCTGGTGGTCACGGATCGCGGCCGCGATGTCCTCGCGGCGCGCGGAGACCGGCAGCTGCTCGGGGTAGGTGATCGGCGGCACGACGACGCCCTGGCGCACCTCGGCGCGGCGGGCGCGGCGGGCGGCCTCGCGGCCGGCGTCGTGCACGGCCCGGGGGCCGGTCCCTTCCCGGGGCCGGTCGGTGCGGGCGCCGTCAGCGCCGGGCTGGCGCGGACCGCGCCGCCCGCGGGGTCGGCGCTGCCCGGACCGGGACCGGTCCGCGGCCGACCTCTGGGGCTCCTCGCTCACGACGGACCATTCTCCCCGACCTCACGCGACGGCGCTCCGCCATTCACGCAGGGCGCGGTCCGACGCGTGCGAGCCCAGTGCCCGGCCGGACGACGTTCGTCGAAGCAGACGTGCGGCGCATGGTGCTGGTGGGGTTCACGAGACTGTGGGTGGGCTCGCACGAGTCGCACCAGCCCCACGCGTCACATGCGCCGCACGTCTATGGCGGGCGGCGCCCCAGCACTCCGAGCCCGCGGCGGCGGGCCAATAGAACCGATCAGAGCTGGATCTCGCCCTCGAGGTAGAAGACGCACGCGCCGTGCAGGTGGACGCGGTCGCCGACGAGGCGGCAGCGCAGCTCGCCCCCGCGCCGCGACGCCTGGTGTGCGAGGAGCTCGGCCCGGCCGGTGCGTGCCGCCCAGAACGGCACGAGCGCGCAGTGCGCACCTCCGGTCACCGGGTCCTCCGGGACGCCCTTGGCCGGCGCGAAGTAGCGGCTCACCAGGTCGTACGGCCCGTCGCCGGCCGCGGTGACGACGACGCCGGTCCGGTCGAGCCGCGCGATCGCGGCGAGGTCGGGGACGAGCGACCGGACGTCGTCCGCGGTCGCGAGGAGGGCGAGGTAGTTGCCGCCGTCGACGGCGGTCTCCACCGGGGCGACGCCGAGCGCCGCGGTGAGCGCGGGCGGCGTCGGGACGGGGGTCACGGTCCGCGCGGGGAGGTCCATCCGGTACCCGTCGCCGTCGCGCGCCACGGTGAGCGGGCCGCTCGCGGTCTCGAACACGACCTCGTCGCGTCCCGGCTCGAGCCGCTCGAGCACGACGGCGCCCGACGCGAGCGTCGCGTGCCCGCACAGCGGCACCTCGACCACCGGCGTGAACCAGCGCAGCCGGTGGCGTCCGTCCTCGCCCGGGACGAGGAACGCCGTCTCGGCGAGGTTGTTCTCCGCCGCGACGGCCTGGAGCAGCGCGTCGTCGGCGAACTCCTCGAGCAGCACCACCGCGGCCGGGTTCCCGGTGAAGCGGCGCGTCGCGAAGGCGTCGACCAGCCAGATCCGCGCGCGCGTGCCGGGCGGGGGGCTTGCGATCATGCGCGTGACGGTACGGGAGGGCGACGGCACGCCGCTCCGAGCATCCGTGCAGAACCCGGCGTCGAGTACGTCCCCGTCTGCGTCACACGCTCGCATCCGAGCATCTGGACGTCGGAGGGCCGGGAGAGGAGGGGCTGGAGGGGCAGAAGGGCGGGGCGGCTGCCACACTGCCCGCATGAGTCTCGGGCCGACCGACTGGGTGAGCGGTGAACGCGTCTTCGCGCCGCCGAGCGGCACCGTGGACGTCGACTGGCTCTTGCCCGCGGTGCTCGAGGCGGTGCCCGGCGCCGACGCGGCGTCCGCCCGCGACGCGCTCGCCCGCGCGTGGGCCGCCCGGCGCGTCGGCACGGCCGCGCTCGCGGAGGGCGCGCTGGACGACGCCGCCGCGCGCGTGCTGACCGAGGCGGCGGCGATGTTCCGGGCCGACACGACTGCCGGCCCGGCCGCCGACCCGGCTGCCGGCGCGGCCGCGGACCCGGCCGCGGACCCGGCTGCCGGCGCGGCCGCGGACCCGGCCGCGGACCCGGCCACCGACCGGCTCGCCTGACCGGCTCACCGGACCGGCCCGTCCGGGCCCGGCCCGGCGCGGCGCGCCCGCCACCCGGCGTCGGCCGGGCGATGCTCGTGCGGTGAGCCACCACGCCGGCCCCGACGGGCACCACGCACCGGCCCGGGCCGACCGACGCACGCGCCTGCTGCTCACGGCGCTCCTCGCGCCGGTGCTGCTCGCGACCGTCGTCGGCGCCGTAATGCTCCGGGCCCCCGCGGGGGACCGGCCGACGCTGCAGACCATGGCGCCCGGCTCGTCGGTCCAGGAGGTCACGGTCACGGCCGTCGACCGGCAGGCGACCGCGCTCGCGCAGCTCGACGCCCGGACGGCGCAGGGCGAGGACGTCGAGGTGCACGCCCCGCCCGAGTACCTGCCCGAGATCGACGTCGGCGACCGGGTCCGCGTCATCGTCCTGCCGACGGACGCCGTCGCCGGGGCGCCCGCGGGCACGCCGACGCACGTCTTCGTCGACTTCGTGCGCGGCCCGCCGATGCTGCTGCTCGCGGGCGTCATGGCCGTGCTCGTCGTCGCGGTGGCGCGGCTGCGCGGGGCGGCGGCCCTGCTCGGGCTCGGGCTCTCCCTCGCGGGCCTCGCGTCGTTCACGCTGCCCGCCCTGCTCGCGGGCCGGCCCGCGGCGGCGGTCGCGGTCGTGTCCGCGGTCGGGATCATGGTCGTCGTGCTGTACCTCGTGCACGGGTTCTCGGCACGCACCTCGACGGCGCTGGTCGGCACGGTCGTCGGCATCCTGCTCACGGCGGGCCTCGGGGCGTGGGCGACCGGCGCGACGCACCTCACGGGTCTCGGCGGCGAGAGCTCGCTCGACCTGCTCCAGCTCGCGCCCGACCTGTCGCTGAGCGGCGTGCTGCTCTGCGGCCTCGTGCTCGCGGGCCTCGGCGTGCTCAACGACGTGACGATCACGCAGGCGTCCGCCGTGTGGGAGCTCCGCGCGTCCTCGCCGACGGCGAGCCGGCGCGAGGTCTTCGCGCGCGCCATGCGCATCGGCCGCGACCACATCGCCTCGACCGTCTACACGGTGGCGTTCGCGTACGTCGGCGCGGCGCTGCCGCTCGTCCTGCTCGTCGCGATGAGCGACCGCGCGGTGCTCGACGTGCTCGGCGCGGGCGAGGTCGCGGAGGAGGTGGTCCGGACGCTGGTCGGGTCGATCGGCCTCGTCCTGGCGATCCCCGTGACGACGGCGCTCGGCGCGCTGCTCGCGGGTCCCGGCTCGCTCGCGTCAGGAGTCGACGAGGGCGGTGCCGTGCGCGTGCCCGTGGCCGGCTGAGCCGGCGGGCACGGCCGCGCGGCGGCCGTGCGCGGATCCCGCGGTGACGACGACGACCGCGATCGCCGTCGTGAGCGGGATCGCGAGGACCAGGCCGATCGAGCCCACGAGCGTGCGTGCGATCTCCTCCGCGAACTCGCCGCTGCCGATCGTCTGCGCGAGCGGCAGCCCGTAGACCTCGAGCAGCAGGAGCACCGGGAGCGCGGCGCCCGCGTACGCGAAGGCGATCGTGTAGACGGTCGAGGCGATGTGGTCGCGGCCGATGCGCATGCCGCGCGCGAAGAGTGCCCGGCGGCCGGCCGCCGGGTCCGCGGCCCGCAGCTCCCACACGGCCGAGGCCTGCGTGATGGTCACGTCGTTGAGCACGCCGAGCCCCGCGAGCACGACGCCGCACAGGAACAGGCCGCGCAGTCCCGGCCCGTCCAGCTGGCCGGTGTACATCGCGAGCCGGTAGCTCTCCTCCGTGGCGAGGCCCGTGAGGTGCGCGGCCTCGGCCGCGAGCGCGCCGAGCCCCGCGGTGAGCGCGAGGCCGCCGAGCGTGCCGAGCAGCGCCGTCGTCGTGCGGCGCGAGAGGCCGTGCGCCAGGTAGAGGACGACGAACATGATCGCCGCCGAGCCCGTGAGGCCGACGACGAGGCCGTCCCGCCCCTCGAGCAGCGCGGGCAGCATGAACACGCCGATGACGCCGAACGCGAGCGCGAGCCCCACGAGCGCCCGCAGGCCGCGCAGGCCGGCGACCGCGACGACGACGAGTGCGAACGCGACCGCGAGGACCGTGAGCGGGAGCGTGCGCTCGAGGTCGTGCCACACCCAGACCTCGGGCTCGGTGTCCGTCGCCGCGTACCGCGCGAGGACGACGCGCGTGCCCTGGGGCACGTCGTCGGGCCCGACCGTGGCGGGCGCCCAGACCTCGACCCGGCCGCCGCCGTCGGGCACGGCCGCGGTGACGCGCGTGCAGCCGACCGTCTCGGGGACCGTGCCGTCCGGCAGGCGGTCCTCGTCCATGCCCTGGCACTCCTCGACGACCGCCGACGTCACGCTCGCCGTGACGTACTCGGCACCCTCGGCGGCGACGTCGGTCACCTGGCGCTCGCCGGTCGGCCACAGCGCGGCGAGCGCCAGGACGGTCGCGAGGGCGAGCGGCACGAGGACGGCGGTGAGGAGCGCGGTCACGCGGTCGGGGCGGGGCACCGGACCATCCTCCCCGAGGACGGTCGGCGCCGGCCCGGACCCCCCGGGCCGGCACCTCGACGGCGCCCCGCCGGGCACCTCGTCGGCGACGGTCGCACGCACGGTCAGTGCTCGTGCGCGTGCTCCCCCTCGCCGGACGCACCGGTGATCTCGTTCGGCGTGACGGTCAGCTCGGCGCGCTGCCACACCTCGCCGGTCTCGACGTCGACCGCGTGCACGCTGCGCGTGGCGGGGTCGGTGACGTAGGCCGAGCCGTCGAGCACGACGACGGCGGGCCGCGGCTCCTGCCACGCGTCCGGCTCGGTCCACGGTGCGATCACGGGGACCGACCGCACGAGCACCCCGGTCTCGGGGTCGATGACGTGGAGCGCGCCGTCGGTGCCGAGCACGAGCGCCTCGCCCGCGTCGCCGCGGGCCAGCGAGCGGAAGGTGTAGCTCGCGGGCAGGTCCACGAGCCGCAGGGCGGCCGTGCGGGTGTCGACCAGCGCGACGCGCGTCGGCCGCTCGAGCTCGGCGTCCGGGTCGCTCTTGTAGTCGCCGAGCACGACGGCGGAGGCCTCGGAGCCGGCCTGGTTGCCGATCCGGCCGTACGCGTCGGGGCTCTGCACCTTGGTGATCGTGCCCGCACGGTGCACCAGGACGCCGTCCTCGCAGCCGATGACCACGGCCTCGTCCGCGGCGACGGCCTCGCCGTGCACGCCCGGGCAGGCGTCGGACGACGCGACGACGGCGCCCGCGGCGTCGAGCAGGCTCGTGCCGGTGCGCGCCTCGTCGGTGCCCTCGGAGACGACGAGCTCGCCCGTCGAGAGCTCGACCGCGACGCCGTGGTGGGCGGTGGGCGTCGTCGTGGTGCGCACGTCGTGCGCGGCGTCGGGCCCCGCCGCGACCTCCGCGGACGGGACCGACACCACGCGGCCGGTGCCGTCGTCGAAGAGGACCGTGCGGCCCGCGTGGACGACGGCGTACCCGGGCACCTCGGCGGGCCAGACGACGTCGGTCAGGGCCGGGTCGGTCACGTAGTGGTGCGCGTGGTCGCCGTGCGTCTCGGCCCACGTGCCCGCGTCGAGGACGCGGAAGCCGCCGTCGACGCTCACGAGGACGTGGCGGCCGTCGCCCGCGGGGTTGAGGCGCACGAAGCCCTCGAGCGGGAGGTCCGCGACGACCTCGAGCGTGAGGGCGTCGAGCACCTGGACGCCGCCGTCGTAGGTGAGGGCCAGGCGCGGGCTCGCGGTCGCGGCCTCGCGGACGTCGGACACGGTCGCCGCGGCCTCGCTGGGGGTGGGCGCGGTCGCGGCGGGCTCGGCCGCCCCGGCGCAGGCGCCCAGGAGCGCGAGCGGCACGAGGGCGGCCAGCGGTCGCAGCCGACGGGTGGTGGTCATGGGTCCTCCAGGTGGTTCCGCGTGCCCCGGCGGGCACGGCGTCCGCAACCTATTCGATATGAGACTCGTTATCAATAACGAGGAGGACGTTGGACTCTGGCGCCGCCGCTCGCCCCGGGCGGACGGTGGAGGCACGAGGACCGCGGGCCCGGAGGCGACCCGCAGCCGTCCGCCCGCGGCCCCGGATGCCGGGGAGGCGTGATGACCACCACCAGCAGCGCCGTCGTCGTCGGGGTCGACAGCACCAGCTCGAGCAGCCAGGCACTGGTCTGGGCGGCCCAGGCCGCGCGCGACCGGCACCTGCGGCTCGTCCTCGTGCACGCGGTCGGCCACCCCATGACGGCGCTCGACGCGATCTACGACGACCAGATCCGCGAGGGGGCCCACGACCTCCTCGAGAAGGCCGCGACGCGCGTGCGCGAGTCGTGGCCCGAGGTGGCCGTGACCACCCACGTCGCGGGCACGCCCGCGACCCACGCGCTCGCCGAGCTCTCGCGCGAGGCGGCGCTCGTGGTCGTGGGCACCCACCGCCTCTCGCGCGCCGAGCGCGTCCTCGCCGGCTCGCTGAGCTACGCCGTCGCCGCGGCGTCCTGGTGCCCGGTCGTGGTCGTGCCGCGCCTGCCGGGCGACGACGCGGCGGGCGTCGTCGTGGGCGCGGACGGCTCGGCGGACGGCGTCCTCGCGGTGCGGCTCGCGGCCGAGGAGGCCGAGCGGACCGGCCAGGAGCTGCACGTGGTTCACGCCTGGCAGGAGCCGGCCACGTACCTCTCGGCCGACTACGTGCCGTCCGGGTTCGGCGAGCAGCTCGCCGACGCCGAGGCCGTCATCCTCGGCGAGTCGGTCGCGGGCCTGGCGGACGCGCACCCGGACCTCGTGGTCCGCCGGCACCTCGTGCAGGCCCAGCCGGCGCGGGCCCTGCTCGACGTGGCCGCCACCGCCCGGCTCGTCGTCGTCGGGAGCCGGGGGCGGACCGGCCTCACGCGGGCACTGCTCGGCTCCGTGAGCCACGACGTCGTCCTGCACGCGCCGTGCCCGGTCATGGTCGCCCGCACCCGCGAGCACGTCCGCGCCGAGCACCACTGACGGCGTCGCCCGGGACCGCACGGCGGGGACGCTTGTCCTCGCCGCGCGGCTCCGCCCAGGATGGGCCCGTGACCGACACCGCGACGCCCGGCCCCGGCGAGGGCGAGCAGCGTGCCGTCGCGGCGCTCGACGCCGCCGGGCTGCGGTACCGGCTCGTGCGGCACGGGCCCGTCCGGAGCCTCGCGGAGGCCGCCGCGGCCCGCCGGCTCGGGCCCGACCAGGTGGTCAAGACGCTCGTCGTGCGGCGCGGGGAGGACGACTACCTCTTCGTGCTCGTCCCCGGCGGCCGGACGATCTCGTGGCCGCGGCTGCGCGAGCTGCTCGGGGTCTCGCGGCTGTCGATGCCCGACGCCGCCGTCGCCCGGGCCGTCACGGGCTACGAGCGCGGGACGATCACGCCCTTCGGGTCCACGCATGCGTGGCCGGTGATCGCCGACGCGCGCGTCGCCGGCCGGCCGATGTCGATCGGTGCGGGCGCCCACGGCGTCGCGGCGACGGTCGACGGCAGCCAGATGGTGCTCGCGCTCGGCGCGACGGTGGCCGACGTGACGGAGCCCGAGGAGGGCGCCGACGGCGCCGGGGGCACCGACGCCGGGGCCACCGACGGCACGGCGGCCCGGTGAGGCGTTCACCCGGCGTCCACCGGCCGTCCACGCGGCTCGGGAACCCTGGGTGTCGGTGCTTCGTCCTACGTTCCGTGGGCACGCGACCGGACCGACCGACGACAGGGACCTCATGACCGACGCCGACGACCGGGCCCCTGCCGCCGCCGCAGCGCCCGCCACCACCGCCCCCGGCCCGCGTCGGGACGCCGCCGGGCGCGGTCCGGCCGTCCGGCTGCCGGGTCTCGGCGGGGCGCCCCTCGAGATCGGCGACGGCCCGTGGGGCGGCATCGAGCTCGACGGGTCCCGGCCGGACGCCTCGGTCGTGCGCCTGTGGGGCGACGTCGACGCGAGCCTGCGGGACCAGGCGAGCGACGTCATGGCGCAGGTCGTCCTGCGCAGCGGCCCCGTCGTCATCGGCGCGGCCGACGTCGGCTTCCTCGACTCGACCGGCCTCGCCTTCGTGCTCCAGCTCGTCAAGGCGGGCGAGGAGGAGGGGCGCGCCGTCGTCCTCGAGGACCCGCCCGCGCACCTGACGGACCTCGTGGCGATGGTCGGCATGACCGACCGCGTCCCGGTGCGCCGCTCGGCCCCGGTCGAGGCCTGACTGCGGCCCGGCCGCAGCCCGACCCCGTCGCCCACGCCGAGGTCACCGGTTCGCGCGGTGCGAGCCGGCGACCTCGCGTCGGTGTGCCCGACGAGGTCGTGTCAGGCGGTCGCGCGGCGGGTGGCGACGACCGCCGTCGTGCCGGCGGCGACGAGGGCGAGCGCGAGCGCGAGCCACGGGGCCGGGGTGCTGCCCGTCACCGCGAGCGCTGCCGCCGCGGCCACGACCGGCGCGGCGACGGGCGCCGTCGGGGCCACGACCGGCGCGACGGCGGGCGTCACGACCGTGAGCGTCACCGGGTCGGTCGCGACCGCGCCGCCCGCGTTGGCGACGTAGGCGCGGTAGACCGTGCCGTCCTGCGCGGCCGTGACGCCGGCGAGCGTCAGCGTCGCGCCGTCCTCGCCCGCGAGGTCGGCCCACGTGAGGCCGTCGGCGGACCGGACCTGCCACTGGATCGTCGGCGCGGGCGTGCCCGCGACCGCGACCGTGAAGGTCGCCGAGCCGCCCGCGGTCACGGTGGTGGAGGTCGGCGACGCCGTGAGGGTCGGCGCGACCGCGGAGACCGTGAGGAGCGCGTCGGCGCTCGCGACGGCACCCGCGGCGTTCGTGGCGACCGCCCGGACGAGCGTGCCGTCCGCCTCGAGCGGCACGTCGGCGAGCACGAGCGTCGTGCCCGTCTCGCCCGCGAGGTCCTGCCACGTGGTGCCGGCGTCGTCGGACGACTGCCACTGCAGCGCGGGGGCCGGGTCGCCCGTCGCCGCGACGTCGAACGTCGCGTCACCGCCGACGACGAGCGTCACGTCCTGCGGGTCCGTGGTGACCACCGGCAGCGCCGGGAGCACGGTGAGCGCGGCCGGCGCGCTCGCGACCGTCCCCTCGGCGTTGGACCAGACCGCGCGGACCCGCAGGCCCGAGTCGGCGGTCGTGACCCCCGCGAGGTCGAGCGTCCCGGACGTCGCGCCCGCCACGTCGGTCCACGTCGTGCCGTCGGGCGACGTCTGCCACTGCACCGCGAGGGCGGGGTCGCCCGTCGCGCTCGACGTGAACGACGCCCTCGCGCCGGACGCCACCGTGACGTCCGAGGGTGCGGTGACGACGGGGGCGACCGCCGCGGCCCACACGAGCGGGAAGGTGTCCGGGTGGCCGTTCTCCCACGGCAGGCCGGGCGTCGGGTCGACGGGGCCCACGCTCGAGCACCAGCCCCAGGACGCCATGGTCACGCGCTGAGGGGTGAGCTGGGAGACGTAGCCCGACGCGTCCCAGCCGTAGAAGGCGAACCCGGAGGCCCGGACCTCGAACGGCGTGCCCGCGAGGTCGACGTCGGCGGTGCCGGCGTTCCCGCCGCAGTTGCCGCCGCCCGCGAAGGGCGTCCAGTCGGCGGTGCCGCCCGCGCGGCCCTGGAAGCCGGTGCTCGTCGAGAAGGTGCGGTCGGTGCGCAGCACGCTGAACGGCTGGCCGACCGATGTCGGCAGGAGCAGCCGGACGCGCTGGTAGGTCGTGCGCACGTCGGTGCCCCAGACGTCGCCGCCCGCGCCGTTGACGGACACGTTGCCGGGGCCGAGCGAGAGGTACTCGGCCGGCGTGCCCGCCATGCCGGCGCACCACACGTCGAGCGTCTGCCCGAGGACGGTGATCGTGTAGGTGCCGTCCGGCGCGCCCGGGGTCGCGGCGGCGACGTCGGCACAGCTCGCGGACGGGCTCACGACGGCGGTCGCGGGCGCCGCCGCGAGCGGCCCGGCGACGGCGGCCGCGAGGGCCAGCCCCGCCGTGACGAGGCGCCGGAGCCGACGGCGGGCGGGCGCGGGGGAGTGCGCGGACGCGCGGGCAGGCAGGAGGGAGCGGGCCACGGGGGTCCTTCGGGGCGGGGGAGGTCCACGCGGGGGGACGTGGGGAGGGGAGCCCATGGTCACACGGATGTCGATCACTTCCCCGGTCGGCCCCGGGTGAAACGCCCGGCGTCGCCCGAACGGCCGACCGCCGAGGCCGCCGGCACGCCGGGGCCGCTGGTGGGTACCAGCGACCTCGGTGCGGCCGGCGACCCCGGCGGTCGGGGCGTCGTGCGGTCGGGGCGGGCGGTCAGCCCAGGGTCTCGGGGAGCTCCGGGACGCCCTGGTCGAGCACGTGCTCCGCGAGGAAGCCCGTGACCACCTGGTACCAGACCTTGGCGTGCTGCGGGCTGAGCACCCAGTGGTTCTCGTCCGGGAAGTAGAGGAACCGGTGCGGGGTCCGGCCCTCGTCGTCGGCGGGGAGCTGGGAGGACGACAGCAGCTCGTACCAGAGGCGCAGGCCCTCGCCCACAGGCACGCGGTAGTCCTTGTCGCCGTGCACCACGAGCATCGGCGTGCGGATGTTCCCCACGTTGCGGTGCGGCGAGTAGCGCTCGGCCATCTCCGCCGTCATCTCGCGCTCCCAGTAGAAGGAGACGTCCGTCGTCGGGCCGAACTGGTCCAGCGCCCAGAGGCTCGCGTGCGTGACGATCGCCCGGAAGCGGTCCGTCTGGCCCGCGACCCAGTTGGCCATGTAGCCGCCGAACGACCCGCCCATCGCGGCGGTGCGCGACTCGTCGATGTCCTCGCGCGCCACCGTCGCGTCGGTGATCGCCATGAGGTCGGTGAAGGGCTCGGCGCCCCAGCGTCCCCACCCGCGCTGGATGAACTCCTGCCCGTAGCCGGTCGACAGGGCCGGGTCCGGCAGCAGCACCGCGTAGCCCTGGGCGACCATCAGCCACGGGTTCCAGCGCCACGACCACGTGTTCCACGAGCCCAGCGGTCCGCCGTGGATCCACAGGAGCAGGGGCGCGGGGTTCGCGGGCCCGCTGCCGTCCGGCAGGGCGAGCCAGCCGCGGACCTCGTGCCCGTCCTCGGCCGTCGCGCGGACCTCGGTGAGCGTGCCCGGCAGCGTGGGCGGCGGGACGGGCGCGCGGAGCACCGTGACGGTGCCGCGCGTGCGGTGCTCGTCCTCGACGACGAGGTGGATGCGGACCGGGTGCGCCGGCGCGAGGTAGGACGCGCGCAGGGCGTAGACGACCGTCGCGTCGGGCGCGACCTGGAGGTCGGAGTACGTGTAGTCGTCGTGCGTGAGCTGCGTGACCTCGTCGGTCGCGAGGTCGATGTGGAAGACCGGCGCGCGGCCGTCCTGGTCGGCGACCACGAGCAGGCCCGAGCCGTCCGGGAGCCACTGGTGGCCCGCGGTCCAGCGGTCCCACGACGCCGCGACCTGGTGCGTGCGCTGCGGCGACCCGTCCTCCGTCGGCGCGAGCGCGACGAGGTGGAGCGTGCGGCGCGGCGCCGTCGTCGGGTCCGAGACGGACTCGCGGACGAACGCGACCGCGCGGCCGTCGGGGGAGATGACGGGCGAGTCGAGGTCGGCGTCCGGGTCGTCGACGATGACGGTGCGCTGCTGGGTGTCGACGTCGATCCGCACGAGCACCGTGCGGAAGGCGCCGCGCGCCCCGGGCACGCGCCACGTCGAGACGACGAAGCTGCCGTCCGGGCTGAAGTCGTACTCGGCCTCGCGCAGCGCGTGGCCGGGCTGCGGCGTGAGGTCGCTGACCTTGAGGTGCTCGACGCTGAGGCTCGCGACCTCGACGGACCGCGCGACGTCGTCGCCCGGCTTGAAGTGCCAGCCCAGGAGGTGGGGCTGGTCCGGGCCGAGGTCGTGGTCCCAGTACCGGACGGGGTAGCCGTCGTGGAGGATCGCGGAGACCTTGGTGTCCTTGCGGAGCTTGCGCAGGCGCTCGTCGTCCGAGCCGCTCGTCGCGCCCGGCAGCATGTCCGTCGCGAAGACGACGGCGGGGGACCGGCGCGCGGTGCGCACGCCGTTGACGCCGCCCGGCCGGGTGGCCACGATGCGCGCCTCGCCGCCGCCCGCGGGCAGGACCCACAGGGCCGGCTTGTCGAGCGGCTTCTCGGCGTCGTCGGTCGCGTCCGCGTTGGGGCGCGAGGAGGTGAAGAGGAGGTCGCCGTCGGGCGTGAAGGCCGCGCCCGACTCGCCCTGCGAGGAGCGCGTGAGGCGGCGCGCGGGCCGGGCGCGGGTCGGGTAGACCTCCCAGAGCGCGGTGTGCGTCTTGGTCGCGTCGTGGTTCACGGTGGAGACCTGCGTGACGAGGCGCGACCCGTCCGGCGAGAGCACGAGGCCCGACATGCGCGGGAGCGCCACGTACTCGTCGAGGTCGTGGAACGCCGTCGTGAGGGTCAGGGCGTCGGCCGGCGCCGAGTCGTCCGTGACCAGGCGGAGTCCCGGTCCGGACTCGTGGGT
This sequence comes from Actinotalea solisilvae, assembly GCF_016464425.1. Taxonomy (GTDB): domain Bacteria; phylum Actinomycetota; class Actinomycetes; order Actinomycetales; family Cellulomonadaceae; genus Actinotalea; species Actinotalea solisilvae. Next base: position 237,029 of record NZ_JADDKQ010000003.1, on the reverse strand, counting down.
CGGCGTCATCTGGTTCCTCCTGTGCTGGTGCTGCTGCAGGGTGCCCTGCGGACGCGCCCGCCGGGCATGACGGGACAGCGTCCACTACATCGGCCGGGCCAGCCCCCTGGTTGACCCCCCGCACCAGATCTCACCCGGATCCTGCCACCCCCCGCCGACCGCCGACGGGGCGTCGCGGGTCGGCGCGGCGGTCACGGCGGTGCGGCAGACTCGCCGGGTGCGTCGTCTGCTGCCCGGGCTCGCGCTCGTGGCCGCGGTGACGGTCCCGGCGCTCCTCGTCGCGCGCCTCGCGCCCGTGTCGGCGCTCGTGCTAGCGATCGTCGTCGGCGCCGTCCTGCGGAACGTCGGCGCCGTGCGCGCGGCGGCCCAGCCCGGGCTCACGTGGTCGGCGCGGCGCCTGCTGAGAGCGGGCGTCGTGCTGCTCGGCCTCCAGCTGTCGCTCCCGGCCGTGGCGGCGCTGGGCGTGCGCGGCGTCGTCGTCATCGTCGCGACCGTCGCGGTGACGTTCGGCGCGACCGTGCTGCTCGGACCCGTGCTCGGCGTGCCGCGACGTCTGGGCCTGCTCGTGGCGACCGGCTTCTCCATCTGCGGCGCGGCCGCCGTCGCGGCGATGTCGGCGGTGGTCGACCCGGACGGCGAGGGGGCCGACGACGACACCGCCACGGCGGTCGCGCTCGTCACGCTCTTCGGGACCCTCGCGCTCGTCGCGCTGCCGCTGCTGGCGGGGCCGCTCGGGTTCGACGACGACGCCGCGGGCCTGTGGATCGGCGCGAGCGTGCACGAGGTCGCGCAGGTGGTGGCCGCGGGCGGTGCGGTCTCGGCGGCCGCGCTCGCCGTCGCGACCGTGACGAAGCTGGGTCGCGTGGTCCTCCTGGCGCCGCTCGTCGCCGGGGTCGGGCTGGTCGTGCGCTCGCGCCGCGCGGACGCTGGCGTGCGGGCGACCGTGGAGGTCCGGGCCCCGGCCGAGCCGCGGGGCGCCGCGCCGGGTGGGGTCGGGCGCGAGCCGGCAGCGCCGTCCGCGCCGCGCGCGACGCGCCCGCCCCTCGTCCCGCTCTTCGTCGTGGGGTTCCTCGCGGCGGTCGCCCTGCGCTCGACCGGGGCGCTGCCCGACGTCGTGCTCGACGTCGCCTCCTGGACGACGACCGCGCTGCTCACCGCCGCGATGGTGGGCCTGGGGGCGGGCGTGGACGTACGGCGCCTGCGCCGGACGGGCGGCCGCGCGGCGGCGCTCGGTGCGGCCTCGACCCTTGTCGCGGCGGGCGTCAGCGGCGTCCTGGTCGCGACCCTCGCCTGACGCCCGCCCACCTCGCGCCTGTCCAGATGCTCGGATCCGAGCGTGCCGACATCTGGAGGCGTCCAGTACGCCGCCGTGCGCACGGACGCTCGGATGCGAACGTCCGGACGAGGGCGTGAGGAGCGGGCGTCGCGCGACGCGCCCGGCCGGTGCCCGGGTCGTGTCGGTGGGGCGGGTTAGCGTCCGGGGCATGCGGATCCTGCACACGAGCGACTGGCACCTCGGTCGCACGCTGCACGGGGTCGACCTGCTCGCCCACCAGGCCGCCTACCTGGACCACCTCGTCGAGCTCGTGCGGAGCGAGGGCGTCGGCGCGGTCGTCGTGTCGGGGGACGTGTACGACCGCGCGATCCCGCCGGTCGAGGCGGTCCAGCTGCTCGCCGACGCGCTCGCCCGCCTGAGCGAGCACGCCGCGGTCGTCGTGACGCCGGGCAACCACGACTCCGCGATCCGCCTCGGGTTCGGCGCCAACCTCATGCGCCCGGGCGTCCACCTGCGCGCGCGCGTCGCCGACGTGGGCCGCCCGGTCGAGCTCGCGGACGACGACGGGCCTGTGCTCGTCTACGCGCTGCCCTACCTGGACCCGGACGCGGTCCGCCGCACGCTGGCGGACCCGGAGGACCCGGAGCTCACGCCCGAGGGCCTGCTCCCGCGCTCGCACGAGGCGGTGACGGCGGCCGCGATGCGGCGGGTCCGGTCGGACCTCGCGGGGCGCGGGGGCACCCGGCGCCCGCGCAGCGTCGTCATGGCCCACGCCTTCGTCGTCGGCGGCGAGCCCTCGGCGTCCGAGCGGGACATCCGCGTCGGTGGCGTCGACAGCGTGCCCGCCGGCGTGCTGCGCGGCGTCGACTACGTCGCGCTCGGGCACCTGCACGGCGCGCAGCGGATCGGCGTCGAGCCGGACGCCGACGGCGCAGCGCCGGTGCTCCAGTACTCCGGTTCGCCGCTCGCCTACTCGTTCTCCGAGATGCGCCAGCGCAAGGCCTCGGTGCTGGTCGACCTCGCGGGGGACGCCGTCGGCGTCGAGCTCGTCCCCGCGCCCGTGCCGCGCCGCCTCGCGGAGGTCAGCGGCACGCTCGAGGAGCTGCTCGGCGCGGCGGGCGACGCGCACGTGGACGACTGGCTGCGCGTCGTCGTCACCGACGCGGCCCGCCCCACCGAGCTCTACGCCCGCGTGCGGCAGCGGTTCCCGCACGCGCTCGCCGTCGAGCACCGCCCCGTCGGCGGCGCGGCGCGCCTGCGGGCGGCCGCCGTGACGACGGCCAGCGACCCGCTCGACGTCGCCGCCGCCTTCGTCGAGCACGTCACCGGCGCGGCGCCGTCCGAGGCCGAGCGGGCGGTCCTCCGGCGCGCCTACGAGGACGTGCTCGCGGCGGAGCGGAGCGCCTGATGCACCTGCACACGCTCACCATCCAGGCGCTCGGACCGTTCCCCGGTCGGCACACCGTCGACCTCGGCGCGCTCGGCGCGAGCGGCATCTTCCTGCTCGAGGGACCCACGGGCGCGGGCAAGTCGACGCTCATCGACGCGATCGTCTTCGCGCTCTACGGCAAGGTCGCGTCCAAGGAGGCCACCGAGGAGCGCCTGCGGTCGGCGCACGCGGCGCCCGGCGACGAGACGGTGGTCGACCTCGTCTTCGAGACGGGCGCGGGCGTCCACCGCGTGCGCCGGACGCCCGCCTACCCGCGGCCCAAGCAGCGCGGCACGGGCACGACGACGCAGCAGGCCACCGTCAAGCTCTGGCGCCTCACGGACCCGTCGCGCCCGGACGACGGCGAGCTCCTCTCGACCCGGCTCGACGAGGCCGGGCTCGAGCTCCAGCGGCTCGTGGGCCTCGACCGCACGCAGTTCGTCCAGACGGTCGTGCTCCCCCAGGGCGAGTTCGCGGGGTTCCTGCGCGCCAACCCCGAGGACCGCCGGGGACTGCTGCAGAAGGTGTTCGGCACCGAGGTCTACGACCGGCTCCAGCAGCGCCTCGAGGCGATGCGCGCGGAGACGGGTCGCGCCCTCACCGACGCGGGGGCGGCGGTCGCGCGCGCGGTCGACCACTTCGCCGGGGCGGCCGGCCTGGACGACGACGACGCCGGCGCCCTGCGCGGGCTCGGCACCCGGGCGGAGGCGGGCGACGCGCTGCGCGAGGCGGCACGCACCCGCGCCGCCGCGCACGAGCAGGAGGCGCTCGCGACCGCGCGGGCCGCGGCCGCGGCGAGGGAGCGGTGCGGCCAGGCGCGCACCGCGCTCGACGCGGCCCGGGCCCTCGTCGCGGCCGACCGCCGGCGCACCGCGCTCCGCGCCGAGCTCGCGGACCTCGAGTCGCAGGCCGACGAGCACGCCGCGCGGGCCGAGCGCCTCGCGGCGGCCCGTCGGGCCGTCGCCGTGCTCCCGTCCCTGAGCGGCGCCGAGGCGGCCGCCCGGGCGCTCGACGCGCGCGCCGCGGCGTGCGACGCGGTCGTCCGGGCGGTGCCCGCCGACGTGCGCGCGCTCGTCGACGAGACCACCGAGCCCCGCGTCGTCCGCAAGACGCTGGCGATCGAGCGGGACCGGTGCGCCGCGCTGCGCGGCACCCTGGTGCGGGCCGTCGCGCTCGAGGACGAGCTGCCCGTCCGTCGCCAGCAGCTGCGCACGCAGGAGGCCGCGCAGGCTCGCCGTGCGGGCGAGGTCGCCGCGCTGACCGAGGCGCTCGCGGAGCGTCCGGCCGCGCGGGTCCCGCTCGCGGACGCCGTCACGGTGACGGCGGCCGCGGCGGCCGGGCTCGCGGCGGCGCGCGAGCGGCTCGCCGCCGTGCGCACGCGGTGGTCCGCGGTCGAGGAGGCCGAGCGGCTCACCGGCGAGGTCGAGGAAGCGCAGGGTCGCGTGCGCGTGACCGCGCGCCAGGCCGAGGACGCGGTGGCCGCCGCGGCACGTCTGCAGCGCGCGCGGATCGCGGGCATGGCCGGGGAGCTGGCCGCGGACCTCGTCCCGGGGGAGGCGTGCGTCGTGTGCGGCGGGACCGAGCACCCCGCGCCCGCCCTCCTCACCGCCACCCACGTCACCGTCGAGGCGCTCGAGGCGGCCGAGGATGCGCGCGACCTCGCGACCGACCGGCTCGGCGCGGCGTCGACCGCGCTCGCCGCCCTGACGACGCGGCTCGACGAGCGACGCGCGGCCGCCGGCGGCACCGCCGACGAGGTGCGCACCCTGCTCGACGCCGCGCGGGGCGAGGTCGCGACCGCCGAGGCCGCGCGCGGGCGTCTCGCCGAGCTCGAGGACACGCTCCGCGCCTTCGACGACGCCACTGCGAGCGCGACCGCCGCGGTCGCGCGCCTCGAGGTCGAGATCGCCGAGGGCCAGGCGCGCGCCACCGCGCTCGAGGAGCGGCTGCTGCTCGACGAGGTCGAGGTCGAGGGCGCGCGCGACGGCGCCGACACCGTCCGCACGCGCCTGGACGCGGTCGAGGTCCGCATGCGGCACCTCGAGGCGTGGACCGAGGCCCTCGCGGCGCTCGAGGAGGCCACGTCGACGCACGAGGGCCGGGTCGCCGAGCTGGCCTCCGCCCTCGTCGAGCACGACTTCGCCGACGGCGCCGCGGTCCGTGCTGCTGCCCTCGAGCCCCGTGCCCTGACCACCCTGGAGCGCGAGGTCGCCGCCCACGACGCGGCGTGGGTGCGCGTCCGCGCCGGGCTCGCGGAGCCCGACCTCGTCGCGCTCCCGGCCGTCGTGGACGTCGACCTCGACGCGCTCGGTGCGGCCCACGCCTCGGCCGAGGAGGCCGCCGGCGTGGCCGCGGGCGAGGCGGCGCGCACCGCGCACCTGGCCCAGGCCGCGGCGCGAGCGCTGACCGCGCTCGAGGCCGCCGTCGACGCGCGCGACGCGGCGCACGCGGAGGCTGGCCCCGTGGTCCGGATGGCCGACGTCGCGGCGGCGAGCGGCGCGGACAACACCAAGCAGCTCACCCTCGCGACGTACGTGCTGGCGCGCCGGTTCGAGGACGTCGTCGCCGCGGCGAACACGCGGCTCGCGGCGATGTCGGACGGCCGCTACGCGCTCGTCCGGAGCGAGGAGAAGGAGGCGGTCCGCAGCCGCCGGACGGGCCTCGCCATGAAGGTCGTCGACCACCGCACCGGCACGGAGCGCGACCCGCGCACGCTGTCCGGGGGCGAGACGTTCTACGTCTCGCTGTGCCTCGCGCTCGGGCTCGCCGACGTGGTCACCGCCGAGGCGGGCGGCACGGACCTCGGGACGCTCTTCATCGACGAGGGCTTCGGCTCGCTCGACCCCGAGACCCTCGAGGTCGTGCTCGCCGAGCTGGCCCGCCTGCGCGACGGCGGTCGCGTCGTCGGCGTCGTGAGCCACGTCGAGGCGCTCAAGCAGGCCATCGCCGAGCGCATCGAGGTGCGCTGCCGACCGGACGGGACGAGCACGCTCAGCGTGCGTGCCTGAGCTCCCGCCGTCCGGGCGTGAGGGCTCGGCGTCCGTGCCGGAGCGCCCGCCGTCCGGGCCCGGGCGGCCGGCGCCCGGGCCGGAGCGACGTCACCACGACCAGCCGCGCGACGCGAGCTCCATCTCCTCGCGGAACCGCTCCGGCTCGCGCGTGGGTCCCCACGGCTCGGGCGACCACTCCTGCTCGACGGGCACGCCCGCGAGCCGGCACGCCTCGGCGAGCAGCGCGTCGTAGGCCGCCTGCGCAGCGAGCATCCGCCGGCCTCGCGCCCACGCGTGCGGGTCGGCGTCGAGCGCGCGCATCTGCGCCGTGAGCCGGCCGAGCTGCACCTGCACCACGAGCACGTCGAACGGGTCCGGCGGCGCCGTCGGCCGACGCACTGGCTCGCGCGCCGGCGGTGCGACGCCTGGGCCCGCCGCGGGCGCCTCGTCGACGACGGCGGCGCCGTCCCTGGGGGTGTGCGATGCACGCCGCTCGCGGTGGCGGGTCAGGGCGGCGCGCAGGCGCGACCACGTGCGCGGTGGGTCGTCGAGGACCACCCAGGCGAGCGCCCCGTAGACCACCGCGGGAAGCACGATCCACAGCACGCCCTGCGCCATGTCAGGCTCCTCGTCGGCGAGGTCCTCCCAGCGTAGGTCGCGGCGCCGACGGTCACCAGGCCCCGGGCCGGCGGACCCCCGCGGGCGCGGGCGCCGGGCCCGGCCGGACGCCCGCCCGCCGTCCAGGGCGGTCCGCCCGTGGGCACGCGGCCGCGGTCGCCCCTAGGGTCGCGACGTGGGAACCCGAGCCGTCGTCGCGACCGCCGTCGTGCTGGCCGTGGTCGTGGGCGGTGCCGTGGTGGCGGACGGCGTCGTGCGGGACCGTGCCGAGGCCGACCTCGCGGCCTCGCTCGTCGACCAGGTCCCCGGGCTCGACGCCGTGCCCGACGTCACCATCGAGGGCTTCCCGTTCCTCACCCAGGTGCTCGGCGGCGAGCTGGACCACGTGCGCATCGCCGCGCCCGCGGTCACGGTCGACGGGATGCCCCTGCACGACGTCGTCGTCGACCTCGAGGGCGTGTCGACCGACTCCCCGACGACGGCGCGGCTCGCGACCATGACCGCGTCCGCGTCGCTCGGCGACCTGTCCGACCAGCTCGCCATGGACGCGGACCTCACGGTCGAGGACGACCTGCTCGTCGCGACCACGTCGTTCCTCGGCCTGCCCGTCGCCGTGCGGCTGACGCCGCGCCCGGCGGGACGCGCGATCGAGGCCGACGTCGAGTCGTTCGCGCTCGCCGGGGTCACGGTGTCCGCCGAGGACCTCCCCTCCCAGCTCACGGACCGGCTCGACGGCCTCTCCGTCCCCGTCGACGGGCTGCCCGCGGGCATGATCCTCACCGCCGTCGACGTCACGGCCTCGGGGGTCGACCTGGAGGCGGGCGGCGAGGACGTCGTGCTCGACCGCACCCTGGCGGAGTAGCGCGGCCGGGCGGCGCGGCGGGGCCGGTGGCAGGCAGTCGCTAGGGTCGGGGCATGGCGACGCCGCACATCTCCGCCGAGCCCGGCGACCTCGCACCCGACGTGCTCATGCCCGGCGACCCGCGCCGCGCGACCCGCATCGCCGAGACCGTCCTCACGGACGCCCGTCTCGTCACGGAGGTGCGGGGGATCCTCGGCTACACGGGCACCTTCGAGGGCCGGCCGGTGTCGGTCATGGCCTCGGGCATGGGCATGCCGTCCATGAGCATCTACGCGACCGAGCTGTTCCGCTTCTACGGCGTCCGGCGGATCATCCGCATCGGCACGGCCGGCGGCATGGCGCCCCACCTGGACCTGGGCGACGTCGTCATCGCGAGCGCGGCGCACACCGACTCGGCGATGTCCGCGGGCCGGATCCCGGGGATCCACTACAGCCACGCGCCGAGCTTCGCGCTCACCGCGGCGGCCGCGGCGGCCGCGGGCGTCGGCCCGGGCACGACGCCCCCCGCCGAGGCGCCGTCGGGCGGGCGCCGCCGTCGCCGGGTCGCCCGGCCGACCGTGCACGTCGGTGCGGTGTTCTCGTCCGACTCCTTCTATGCCGAGCGCCCCGCCACGAACGAGGCGCTCGTCAAGCACGGGACGCTCGCCGTGGAGATGGAGGCCGCGGGCCTGTACGCGGTGGCCGACGCCGAGGGCGGCCAGGCGCTGGCCATCTGCACCATCTCCGACCTGCTGTTCCGGGACGCCTCGCTGCCGGCCGCGGAGCGCGAGCTGCTCTTCGACCGCGCGGTCGCGCTGGGCCTCGCGGCCTTCGCGGCGGCCTGACGGGCGCGGACGCCGCGGGGACCCGGGGGAGCACGGTGGCGAGGGTGCCGGCCCGCGTGGACCGCGCGGTCGCGCTGCTCGACCCGGCCCCCGACGCGCGCGTCCTCGAGGTCGGCTTCGGCCCCGGCGCCTCCCTGGGGCTGCTGTGCGCGCGCGTCCCCCGCGGCCACGTCACGGGCCTCGACCGCTCCCCGGTCGCCGTCACGCGCGCGCTCGCGGCGCACCGCGCGCTCGTCGAGGGCGGGCGCCTCACCGTGCGCCACGGCGGTCTCGGCGACGGCGACGGCCTCGACGGGTCCGGGCCGTTCGACCGTGTCCTCGCCGTGAACGTCAACGTCTTCTGGACGACGCCGGCCGTGGCGGAGGTCGCCCGCCTCCGCGAGCTGCTCGCCCCCGACGGCGTCGTCCTCCTCGTCTACGAGGTGCCGGGGGACGCGACGGGGCACCGGTCCGGCCCGCTCGCGGCGCGCGCGCTCACGGACGGCGGGCTGGCCGCGGAGCTCGTCCCCGCGGACGGACTCGTCGGCGTGCGCGCGCACCACGGCTGAGGCGCGGCCCGGCTCGGCACGGCCCGGCTCGGCGATGCTCGGCAAGGCTGGGCAAGGCTCGGCTCGGCTCGGCCGGCCACGCCCGCGCCGGTCAGGTGCCGTCGGCGGGGCGAGCCTCGTGCCCCCGGGCGGCCACGCCCGCGCGGGTCAGGCGCCGTCGGCGGGGCGCGCCTCGTGCCCCGGACGCCCGTGCGTGCGGCGCTCCTCCTTGAGGCGGGCCTCGTAGACGTGGCGCCGGCCCTCGAGCAGCTCCTCGCGCACCCGCCGCTCCCACGCGCGGAACGGCTCCCAGTAGCCGTCGTCGTAGTCCTCGACGATCTGGAACGTCCAGCGCCGCGAGATGACGTTCTTGCCGAGGAGGTCCTCACGCATCTGCGCGGCGAGCTCGCCGTGACCCGCGTCCTCGAGCGCCTCGAGCGCGTCGAGCAGGTCGTTGTCCGCGTGGCCCGTGAGCCGGTGGAAGCCGTAGAGGCGTCCGCGCGCCTCCTCGACCATCTCGAGCGCGGCCGTGAGCTTGCCGACGGCGTCGACCGTCGCCTCGCTCGCCCCCGCGGGCGGGCGGTGCTCGGCGTCCGGCCCGTCGGTGGTCAGGTCGGCCCCCGGGGCGGCACTCGAGGGCGTCGCGGCCCCGTGCGGGACCGCGTCGCCGGACGTCACCGCTTCTTCTCCTGCTCCAGGACGTCCTTGGCCTTCTCGACGACCGAGTCGATCGTGGCGTCCGCCGGCGTGTCGGTGCGCTGCTTGAGCAGGTCGGCCGCCTTGTCGAGGGCGTCCTGCGCCTGGTCCTCGCGGCCGTCGAGCGCCTTGCGCGCCTTGCCGACCATGTCGTTGATGTCCATGCGGACCTCCGTGCTCGTGGGGTGCTCCCGGGTGCTCGTGGGGCGCTCGGGGTGCGTGCCCCATGCCTACGGTCCCCGGCGACCCCCCGCAACTGCTGCCGCCACCCGCCCCCCACCCGCCGCCGCGCGCCGGTGCGGGTGGGAGCGCGGTGCGGGCGCTGGGGAGTGCAGGGCCGGTGCGGCGGGGCGAGCGGCGGGCGGGCGGGCGGGTGAAGCGTCGGGTGAACCCGGGGCCCGCGGGTCAGGCCGGCGGGAGACCTTCCGATGGGAGAGTACGGAGCGGCTCTGCGGCGGCGTCCCCGACCGCGGCCGCTCAAGCGACCCGACGAACCGGCCGAAAGCAGACCTGTGCCCCGCCTCTACCCGACGCAGCCCGACTTCGACGACGCGAGCCGCGCCGAACGTCGGGTGTGGGAGGACCTGCGCGACCAGCTGCCCGACGAGGCGGCCCTGTTCCACCACGTGCCGCTCCAGCTCGGCAGCCGCGAGCGCGAGGTCGACCTGCTCGTCGCCTGGCCGGGCGTCGGTATCGCCGTCATCGAGGTCAAGGGCGGGCGCGTGGTGCGGGACGCCGAGGGCTGGTGGCAGGGACCGGCCGACACGGCGCACCGCATCGACCCCGTGCGCCAGGTCCAGGACGCGCGCCACCTGCTGCACCGCTACCTCGGGCAGCACCGCAGCCCGGCGTCGCGCGCGCGGTGCGTCCACCTCCTCGCGCTGCCCGGCGTGCACGTGCCCGCCGACTGGGAGGCGCCCGACTGCCCCCGCCAGATGGTCATCGACAGCGACGACCTGGTGGGCCTCGGGCTGCGCGTGCGCCGGGCCATCGAGGACCTCGGCCGCGGGCAGCAGCCCCTCACGCCCGAGGGGCTCGAGAGCCTGGTGGAGCTGGTCGCGGGCGCGCTCCCGAGCCAGCGCGACCACCTGCTGGCCGCCGCGGAGCACGACCAGCGCGTCGAGCAGATGACGCGCGACCAGGCCCGCCTGCTCGACCTCCTGCGCTACCAGCGCCGCGTCCGCGTCGTCGGCGGCGCGGGCAGCGGCAAGACGTGGCTCGCCCTCGCGCAGGCCCGCCGCCTCGCACGCGCGGGCGAGCGCGTCGCGCTCGTCTGCTACAGCCGCGGCCTCGCGCGGTTCCTCGAGCGCGTCACCCGCGAGTGGCCCGGGCGCGAGCGCCCCGCCTACGTGGGCCTCTTCCACGACCTGCCGGTGCTCTGGGGTGCCGAGCGCGGGGACGACGACGACTCCGACTACTGGGAGCGCCGCCTGCCCCTGCGCCTGGGCGAGCTCGCGGCCGCCCGCCACCCGAGCTCGCTGTTCGACTCCGTGGTCGTCGACGAGGCGCAGGACTTCGGCGAGCTGTGGTGGCCCGCGCTCCTCGCCTGCCTGCGCGACGGCGGCGCACGCGGCGACGGCCCGCAGGGCGGCCTGTTCGCGTTCATGGACGACGCCCAGCGCGTGTTCGCGCGGCACGGGCACGTGCCCGTCGACCTGCCGCCGTTCGCGCTCCAGGAGAACATCCGCAACACCAAGCGCATCGCCCAGCTGTTCGGCAGCCTCTCGCACGAGGAGCTGCGCCCGCGGGGCCTGCCGGGCGAGCCCGTGCGGCTCGTCGACGTCCCCGCCGAGCACGCCGTGCAGGTCGCGGACGACGTCGTCGAGGCCCTGCTCGACGAGGGCTGGCAGCCCGGTCAGATCGCGCTGCTCACGACCGAGCACCGCCACCCGGAGCAGCGCCACGCGGTCGAGGTCGGGGGATGGGGCCACTACTGGGACGCCTTCCTCGACGACGAGGACGTCTTCTACGGCCACGTCCTCGGCTTCAAGGGGCTCGAGCGCCAGGTGGTCGTGCTCGCCGTGAACGGCTTCCGCGACCTCCAGCGCGCGCGCGAGATGCTCTATGTCGGCCTCTCGCGCGCCCGGGCGCTGCTCGTGCTGGTGGGGCCGCGCGCCGTCGTCGAGGAGGTCGGCGGCACGGCCGTGAGCCTCCGGCTCCACAGCGCCGAGCCCTGGTACCCGAAGCCCCCCGGCGGCTGAGACCCCGGTCGCCCCGGCGCCGGACCTGCGCCGGACCCGCGTGGGGACCGGCTAGCGTCGCCCCGTGGAGGACCGCTCGCCCGCGCGCCGCGACCTGACGCTCCTGCTCGCGGGCGCCGCGGTCTCGACCGTCGGGGCGTCGCTCACGCTGCTCGCGGTGATGGTCCACCTCGCGGACGCGGGCGCGGTGTGGATCGCCGCCGCGATGGCGGCCGAGCTCGTCCCGGTCGTGCTCCTCGCCCCGCTCGCGGGCCGGCTCGTGGACCGCGTGCCCAACCGCCGGCTGCTCCTCGCGTCGCTCGTCGTCCAGGGCGCGGCAGTGCTCGCCGCGGCCCTCGTCGGGCTCGACCGGCCCGTGCTGCTGGTCGCGGCCCTCACGCTCCTCGGCGCCGGCTCGGCCGTGACGAACCCGGTGGTCGCCGCGCTCCTGCCGCACGTCACGGGCGAGGCGGGCGCGACCCGCGCCTACGGCTGGTACTCGGCGATCACCCAGGCCGGGTTCCTCGTCGGGTTCGCCGTGTCCGGCGTGCTCGTCGAGGCGACGTCGGTCCGGACCGCGATCCTCGTCGACGCCGTGACCTACGCGCTCATGGCCGCGGCCGTGCTGGCGCTGCGCACCGAGCGCCGCCCCTCCGCGCACGACGACGCCCACGCGTCCGTCTGGGTGGGCTTCACGCGGCTGGGGCACGACCGGCTGCTGCTGGTCGGCGTCGTCGGGCTCGCGCTCGCCGTCCTCGCGACCGTGATCGTCAACGTCGCCGAGGTGTTCTTCGTGCTCGGGGACCTCGCCGCCGGGCCCGCCGCGTACGGGCTCGTCACCGCGCTCTGGCCCGCCGCGGGCATCGCGGGCGGCTGGTACGCGGGTCGGCTCGTCGGGGACCGCGCGCTGTTCCGCGCCCTCGCGCTCGCGAGCGTCGTCATGGGCGTCGCCCTCGCCGCGGCCGGTGCCGTGGTCTCGCTCGTCGCGGTCGGCGTCGGCTGGGTGCTCGGCGGCGCCGCGGGGGCCGTGCAGCGCGTCGCGATCAACGCGCTCATCCGCGCGCGCACGCCCGACGACGTCCGGGGGCGCGTCTTCTCGGCGGTGAGCGGCGTGTTCCAGGCCGGCAACCTCGTGGGCCTCGCCGTCGGCGCGGCCGTGGTCGGGCTGGTCGGCGCGCGGTCGAGCCTGCTGCTCTCGGGCGCGCTCACGGCGCTCGTGGGCGTGGGGACGTGGGTCGCCGGCCACGGCGCCCTGCGCGGCGCGGACCGGCCCGTCCCGGCGCCGGCCGACGCCGACCTCTCTGGCGCCACCGCCCCTGGCGCCACCGCCCCGGACGCCACCGCCCCGGAGGCGCACCGGACCTGACCCGCGCCGCCCCGGACACGCGCGAGCGGCGCCGCCGGTGGTCCGGCGACGCCGCCCGGGCGTGCTGCGTACGGGCGCCTGCGCCCCGTCCGGTCAGGCGGGCGGCGGCGGGGGCGGCGTCGAGCCGGCGCGCACGCCGAGGCCGTCGCGCGGCGCGCCGTCGACCGTCCGGCCGCCGGCGACCGACGAGATGAGGTCCGCGAGGTCGAGGCCCGTGAGCTGGCGCACGACCTCCTGGCCCTCGCCGAGCACCGACGCCACGTTCTTCGTGATCGCCGAGGCGCCGTCGGTCGAGATGACGGTCATCTGGCCGATCGAGCCGATCGGCTCGGCGGCGGCGCGGACGATCTCGGGCAGGCGCGAGATGACCTCCTGTGCGATGGCGGCCTCGCCGTACTTCTTGAGCGCCTCGGCCTTGGCGTCCGTGGCTGCGGCCTCGGCGCGACCGGCGGCCTCGACCGCGGCGGCGCGCGCCTCGCCCTCGGCGCGGATGGCGGCGGCGAGGGCGAGCTGGCGGTCGCGCTCGGCCTCGCCGGCGCGGCGCACGGCCTCGGCGTTGGCCTCGGCGTCCTGGATCGCGGCCGTCTTGTTGGCCGTGGCGATCGTCGTCCGCTTGTAGGCGTCGGCCTCGGTGGCCGCGTTGGCGGCGTCGCGCTCGGCGTTGGCCTTCTGGACCGCCGCGTACGCCTGCGCCTCGGCGGGCTTGCGGACGTCGATGTCGAGCTGCTCCTCCGTCACGCGCGCCTGCTCGGCGAGCGCCTCGCGCTGCTGCGCGGCGACGATCTTGTCCTGCTGCGCGCGCGCGAGCTGGCCGGACGCCTCCGCCTCGGCGTTGGCGCGGTCGGTCTCGGCCTTGATCGAGGCCTTCTTGAGGTCGAGCGCCTTCTGGCGCTCGGCGATCTGCTCGGCCGCCTCGATGACGGCGAACTCGGCCGCGCGGCGGGCCTCGGCCTCGGACACCTCGGCGACCTGGCGGGCGCGCGCGTTCTCGGCGCGGCCGAGGTTGGCGAGGTAGTCGGAGCCCGGCGTCGAGATGTCGGAGATGTTGAGCAGGTCGACCTGGAGGCCCTGCTCGGCGAGGTCGGCCTTGGTCGACTCGACGACGCGGTCCGAGAGGCCCTTGCGGTCGGAGATGATCTGCTCGATCGTCATGTCGCCCACGATGGAGCGCAGCGAGCCCTCGAGGGACTCCTTGATGATCTCGGTGAGCGTGCCCTGCTGGGACAGGAAGCGCTGGGCCGCGCGGCGCACGCCCTCCTCGTCACCGCGGACCTTGAAGTTGATGGACGCCTTGATGGCGATCTTGATGCGGTTCTTGTCGACGCCCTCGACCGTGATGCCGATCTGGCGCTGCTCGAGCGAGATCGGGAAGCCCTGCTGGAGCACGGGCCACACGAACACGCGCCCGCCGACGACGACACGCTGACCGGACTCGGCCGCCGCGGCCTTGCCCGCGCCGCGCCCGACGATGATGAGCGCCTCGTTCGGCGGGACCCGCCGGATGCGCTTGGCGATGAACGCCACGATCGCGACGACCGCCAGCACGAGGGCGGCGACGCCGATCACGGTGACGATGTCGGAGGTGAGCGGGAAGGGTGTCACGAGGCTCTCCGGAGTCTGGGTCTGGCGGGTGGTTCGTGGCTGCTGCGCGGCAGCGGGCAGCGGGTGCGGTGGGCGGCGGGCTCAGTCCGTCGGCGTCGCGGGGGTCACCTTGACGCGACCGCCCGACTGCTCGACGACGACGATGCGCGTGCCCTCGGCGATCTCGACGTCGGCCCACGCGAGGCGCCGCTCGAGCTCGCGCGCGTCGTCGAGGCTGACCTCGCCGCTGCGGCCGGGCGCGACGGTCGAGGTCACGACGCCCTGGACTCCGGTGAGGGTGCGCGGCTGCCCGTCCTCGGACGCCTTGAGGCGTGCGACGAGGCGCTGCATGCCCACGACCGTGAGCAGCGCGAAGACCGCGGACGCGACGTAGGCCCAGCCGGTCGGCAGCCCGTTGGCGGTGACGATGGCGCCGATCGCGCCGAAGGCGAGCGCGCCCGCACCGAGCGACGTGCCGGACAGGGCGCCGTCGCCGATGTCGAACACGTCCCCGAGCGGGAGCGCGACGAGGAGCAGGAGCAGCCCGAGCGCACCGATGACGATGAAGATGATCATGCGGTCGCTGCCCGCCCCCCGTGGTGGTCGCTCGCCGGTGCCCGGCTCGCCCGCACCCTACCGTCTGGCGTGCGCGCCACGGGGGTGAACCTGGGCCCCCGTCCCGCGCGGCCGGCGTGCCGCGTCAGGGCACCGCCCAGAACGCGGGTGCGGCGGCGTCGAACGAGAACAGCTCCTCGACGCGCAGCGCCGCACCCGTCGTGACCTCGGCGGGCACGTCCATGCACACCTGGTAGCTCGCCGTCGCACCCGCGGCGACGGGCTCGAGGTCCAGCGGGTCCTGCGGGAGGGTCGCCCAGCACGACGACGCCGAGTAGGCGCGCCCGTCCGTGCCGAGGACGGCGGTGTCGAGGTCCCAGAACGGGTCCCCGACGTCCTCGCCCGCGTAGGTCACGGTGAGGTCGACGAGGACGTAGCGGTGCGTCGGAGGCGCGTTGTACTGGTCCGTCGCGGCCACGACGTCGTCGGCGTCGGTGTCGATCGCGGTGACCGTGACCGTGTACTCGCCGACGACGGCGGACTCGCCCAGGGCCAGCGGCGTCGCCGCGTCGAGCTCCGCCTGCTCGTCCGACCCGATCGCCGAGCTCTGGTCCGTCGCGCTCGCGTCCTGCTCCTCCTGGCTCTGGTCGATCTCCTCCCACGCCTGGTCGATCGTGTCCTGCGTCGAGCGGATCGCGGCGAAGAAGAGGGTCGTGACCAGCGCGCCGACGAGCAGCCCGACGCCGCCCGCCGCGAGCCCGCCGATCGCGAGGCCCTTGCCGCCCATGTCGCCGTGCGCGCGGCGCACGCCGACGATCCCGAGCACGACGCCGGCCAGCCCGAGGAGCGCGCCGATCACGGGCACGGCGCAGAGGAGCAGGCCCAGGCCGCCCACGACGAGCGCGGCGATGGCGACGCCGTTGGTGCGCAGCACGGGCGGCGGCGCGTAGGAGCCGTACGCCCCGGGACTCGGTGGGCCGTAGGCGCCCGGGCCGTAGGGGGCCGGGCCGTACGCGGCGTGGCCGTACGGGGCCTGGCCGTACGGGGTCCGGCCGTACGCGCCCTGACCGTAGGGAGCCTGGCCGGACGGGGCGCCGTACGGCTGGCCGGCGCCGGCGTGGCCCGCGCCCGGGTCGCCGTAGGGCGAGGGGGGCGGCTGGTACGCGGGCCGCTCGGAGGCCGGCGCGGACGGCGTGGCCGGCTGGTACGGCGGCGGCTGCTGGTACGGCGCGGCGGGCGCCCCCGGTCCGTGCGGCTCGTGCGGCTGCTCGCTCACGCGTCGTCCCCCTCGTGCTCGCCGGCCGCGCGGCCGGACGCCGGGAGGCTACCGGCCGTCGCCGTGGCGCGACGTCACCCGTCCGGGTGCCGCCTCACGCCTCGCGGCCGAGCACCCACCCGTGCGGCTCGGCGAGCGCGTCCGCGGCCCTCGGGCCCCACGACCCGGGCGCGTAGGGCTGCACCGCGGGCCGCCGGTCGCCGAGCAGGGGCTCGAACGCCGTCCACGCGGCCTCGAGGCCGAGCGGCGTCGTGAACAGGGTCCGGTCGCCCTCGAGCACGTCGTGCAGCAGGGAGGCGTAGGCGGGCAGCGGCTCGCCGGGGTGGACGTCGTCGAGGTCGAGCTTCGCGGTGCCCTGCGCGAGGTCGAGGTCTGGCCCGGGCTTCTTCACCGCGGTGGTGAGCTCGATCGCCCCGTCCCCGGCCAGCGACAGGCTGATCGCGCTCGCGGGCACGACGTCGCCGAACAGGTGCACCGGGTCGCGGCGCAGCACGAGCGTCACGCGCTGGGCCGACGCCGCCATCCGCTTGCCCGTGCGCAGCAGGAACGGCACGCCGCGCCAGCGCTCGTTGTCGATCCACAGGCGCGCCGCGATGAACGTGTCGGTGGTCGAGCCCTCGGCGACGCCCTCGATGTCCTCGTACCCCTCGAACTGCCCGAGCACGACGTCGTTCTCGGGGTCGAGCGGGCGGAAGTCCGCGATCGCGTCCTCCCGCGCCCGCACGAGGTCGGACACCGCGAGGTGCCGCGGCGGCTCCATCGCGACCTGGCCCGCGACCTGGAAGAGGTGGCTCACGACCATGTCGAGGGCCGCGCCGGTCGCGTCGTAGAAGCCCGCGCGCTGTGCGACGTCGAGCGTCTCGGGCACGTCGATCTGCACCTGCTCGACGTGGTGGCGGTCCCAGACGCTCGAGAACAGCTCGTTCGCGAAGCGCATGACGTGCAGGTTCTGCGTCGCCTCCTTGCCGAGGAAGTGGTCGATCCGGAAGACCTGCTCCTCCTCGAGCGTGCGGTGCACGACGGCGTCCAGCTCGCGGAAGGTCTCGGGCGACGTCCCGTAGGGCTTCTCGTAGACGACGCGCACCGTCGCGCGGCTGCCGTCCGGCCCGGCGTTGAGCCCCTGGGCACCGATCGCCTCGGTGAGCGGCGCGAACGCCTGCGGCGGGATCGCGAGGTAGTGCACGACGACGACGTCCTCGGGCCCGATCTCGTGCTGCGCGGGCTCCTGGTCGCCCTCCGCGAGGCGGTCGCTCTCCGTGAGCTCGCGCCGCACTTCCTCGAGCGCCTCGGGCAGGCCGCCGCCGCTGTCGACCGTCACCTCGTCCGTGAAGCGCGAGTGCCGCGTGAGCGCCTCGACGTCGTCGGCCGTGGTGCCCTCGTGGCCGAACTCCTCGAGCGAGCCGCGCACGTGCTCGACGAACTCCTCGCGGCTGATCTTCCCGCGCCCCGTGCCCAGCAGCGCCCAGCGGTCGGGGAGCAGCCCGCGCCGGTGGAGCGTCGCCAGCGACGGGATGACGAGGCGGCGCGCGAGGTCGCCGCGCGCGCCGTGCAGCACGAGCACGAGCGGCGCCGCGCCGGCCGGCGGCGCGGACGTCGGGGTGGCGGACGGCGTGTCCTGGTCGGTCGTCATCGCGCTCCTCGGCACGTCGGCGCCCCGGCGGTCCGTGCGCGCCGGGGGCGGGCGGGTGGGCTCTCCGCCCGACGCTACGTCGCCCGCCCGGGCCCCGCGCGGCGGCGGCCCGGGCGCCGGGCCCGCGGGGCACCGGGCCCGCACCGGGCCTGTCTAGGATCGGCGGCGTGCCGACGCCCCCGACCAGACTCCTGCTG
This sequence comes from Actinotalea solisilvae, assembly GCF_016464425.1. Classification (GTDB taxonomy): domain Bacteria; phylum Actinomycetota; class Actinomycetes; order Actinomycetales; family Cellulomonadaceae; genus Actinotalea; species Actinotalea solisilvae. The sequence goes on along the minus strand of NZ_JADDKQ010000003.1, from coordinate 219,022 downwards.
GTCGACGACGACGTCGCGATCACGGACGCACTGGCCCCGATCCTGGGCCGGGAGGGTTTCGAGGTCGCCGTCGTGCACGACGGCGACGCGGCGCTCGCGAGCGTGCGCGCGGCCGAGCCGGACGTCGTCGTGCTCGACGTCATGCTCCCGCGGACCGACGGCCGCGCGGTGCTCCGCACGCTGCGCGCCGAGGGGCGCACCGTGCCCGTCCTCCTGCTGACGTCGGTGGGCGAGGCGGGCGAGCGCGCCCGGGCACTCGACGACGGCGCCGACGACTACCTCAACAAGCCGTTCGACCACGGCGAGCTCATCGCCCGCGTGCGCGCCGTGCTGCGCCGGAGCGTCCGCGGCCGGCCGTCGCTCGCGGGCGCGGGGCGCGTGCGGTCCGGCGACCTGCTCGTCGACCGGGTCTCGCGCCGCGCGTGGCTGGGCACGCGCGAGCTCGTGCTCACGCCGAAGGCCGCGGCGCTGCTCGACTACCTCGTCACGCACCCCGACGAGCTGCTCGGCCGGGACCGCCTGCTCGAGGTCGTGTGGGGCTTCGACCACCCGGTGGGCACGCGCGCCGTCGACCACCGCGTCGCGGAGCTGCGTCGCGTGCTCGACGACGACCCCGCGGCCCCGCGGTGGGTCGAGACCGTCCAGGGGACGGGCTACCGGTTCCGCGGCGCCGTCGAGCCGTCCGCGTGAGCGCCCGCGCGGCCGTCCCCGTGGCGCTGCCCCTGGCGGCGGGCGCCGTCGTCGGCGTCGCCCTGTACGCCGCGGCGCCGCGGACCTACCTCGTCTGGTCGGTGCACCTGGGCCTCGTCGCGGGGCTGCTCGGGATCGCGGGGTCGGCGGTCGCCGCGGCCGTGCTCGTGGCGCGGCGCCGTCGGCTCCGGGCCGAGCGGGCGCTCGCGGCCGCGCAGGAGCGCCGCGCCGCCGAGGTCGCGGAGCACGTCCACGCCGAGCGGCTGCGCCTGCTCGACCGGCTCGACCACGAGCTGAAGAACCCCGTGCAGGCCCTCCAGCTCTCGCTCGTCAACGTGCGCGCGAGCCTCGACAGGCCCGGCGCGCCGGGTGCGCCCGGCGGCGGGTCGGCGGCGCACGCGCCCCTCGCGGCGACCGAGCAGCAGGTGCGGCGCATCGGCGCCCTGCTGGGCGACCTGCGCAAGCTCACCGACCTCGAGCGCCGCCCGCTCGACCTCGACGAGGTCGACGTCGGGCAGCTGCTGCACGAGGTGCGCGACGCGCTCGCCGAGCGGCCGGGGGCCGCCGAGCGCCGCTGGTCGGTCACGGTGCCGCAGGCGCCCTGGCCCGCGCCTCGCCTCCACGCCGACGGCGACCTGCTGTTCCTCGCGGTGCACAACCTCGCCGACAACGCGCTCAAGTACTCGCGCCCGGGGGACCGGGTCGAGCTGCGCGTGAGCGAGCCCGAGGACGGCGTCGTGCTCGTGGAGGTCGCCGACACCGGTGCGGGCGTCCCCGCCGACGAGGTCGACGGCGTGTGGGAGGAGCTCGCGCGCGCGTCCACGGCGGGCGACGTCGCGGGCACCGGCCTCGGCCTGTCCCTCGTGCGGTCCGTGGCGCGCCTGCACGGCGGCCGGGCCGAGATGCGCTCCCGCGTTGGTCACGGGACCGTCGTCTCCCTGCGCCTGCCGGTGCGCCACGACCCGGCGGCCGCCGCGCGACCCGCCGTCCGACCCACCCCCGTCACCGAGAGGGCACCGCTGTGACCGTCCCCCCGTCCGCACACGCGCCGCGCCGCGCCCCGCTCGCCGTCCTCGCGGCCCTCGCCGTGCCCCTGCTCGTGGCCGGCTGCTCCGCGACCATCGAGACCGACGGGCCGCAGAAGACCGACCGCACGGGCGAGCCGGCGCCCGCGGCCGAGGACGCCGACCGCGCGGACGCGACCGCGGACGAGACCGAGGAGGACGGCGAGGCCGTCGGCGAGGTGGTCGCGGGCGGGTCCGGTGCGCCGGGCAACCCGTTCGCCGGACGCAGCGACCTCCCGATCCTCAACGCGACCTGCACCGGCCAGGACCTCGACGTCGACGAGGACGGCAGCACCGTGATCATGACCGGCCCGTGCGGCGCGATCACGGTCACGGCCTCGTGGGTCACGGTCAACGTCGACGACGTCGAGCGGCTCGAGGTCTCCGGCGACAACGTCACGGTCATCGCCAAGGACGTCGGCGCCGTCGTCGTCAGCGGCTCGGGCAACGTGCTCAACCTCGACCGGGTCGACGGCGAGGTCGAGGACTCCGGCCGGCTCAACGAGGTGCTCACCGACTGACGCGCGGTCCTCAGCCCGCGGGGACGAAGATCTCCACGCGGCGGTTGAGCTGACGGCCGGCCGGGTCGTCCTGGCCCTCGACCTCGTTGGGCGCGACGGGGCGCGTCTCGCCGAAGCCGCGCGCGACGAGCGGCGCGCCGAGCCCGCGCTCCTCGAGCCCGTCGACGACGGCGGCCGCGCGCCGCTCCGAGAGGGCCTGGTTGAACGCGTCGTCGCTCACGGAGTCCGTGTGGCCGTGCACCTCCACGGTCCCCGCGACACCGGCCGCCGTCAGCCCCGTGACGACCGCGTCGAGCACGGCGCCCGCCTCCGGGCGCAGCTCGTGCCGCCCGAAGTCGAACAGCACCGATGCCGGCAGGGTCACGAGCGAGCCGCACACCGGGGCCACCGGCTCGAGCGCCGCGAGCGGCGGGAACACGCCCATGCGGGGGACCGGGGGCAGGGGGTCCATCTCGACCGGCACGCCGTCGACGAGCCCGGTGCCGTCGCCGTGGTTGACGATCGACGTCGTCGGCCCGCTGTACGTGCCGGACCCGTCGCCGTGGTTCGTCACGGACTCGGTGCCGTCGGTCCACGTTCCCGAGCCGTCGCCGTAGTTGACGATGCTCGCCGTGCCGTCCGTGAGGGCGCCCGACCCGTCGCCGTAGACGGTCACCGAGCGGGTGGCGTCGGTGTAGGAGCCGGACCCGTCGCCGTAGTTGACGATCGACACGTCGCCGTCGGCGTACGTGCCGGACCCGTCGCCGTAGTTGGTCGTCGTCGACCCGTCCGACGTCGCGGTGCCGGACCCGTCCCCGTAGGCCACGACCGTGCCGTCGGGACCCACGAACGTGCCCGAGCCGTCGCCGTAGAGCACGGCCCCGTCGCGCACGACGAGCTCGCCGGCCGCGTCGCAGCGCGCCGGCGTCACCGACAGCCCCGGCAGGGACGCGACCGCGGCCCGGACGGCCGCGTCGACGGCGGCCTGCGCGTCGTCGAGCGCCGAGAGGTCCGGCACGGCGATGAGCGGGACCGGCGGGATCTCGCCGTAGGGCAGCCCGTGCACCCCGGTGGGCTCGGCGGGCGCCGTCGGCGTCGGCGTGCCGGTCGGGGCGGCGCTCGCGCTGACGCGCGGCCGCGGCGCCTCGTCCCGCTCGGCGACCGACAGGCTGCACCCGGCCAGGGGCACGACGAGGACGGCGAGCACGAGCAGCGGACGGCACGGGACGGGACGCACGGGGGTCCTCCAGGGGACGACGGCGGCGGGGCCGGGGACGGCGCCGGTGCCTCGGACGAGGCCGGCACCCCGACCCTAGGGAGCGCGCGTCGCGTCATGATCGACGGGGCGTTGCAGGTCCGCGACCCGTGTCGCAGGACTGCGACACGGCGCCGGTACTCCTGCGACGCGGGCTGCCTAGCGTCGAGGCGTGACCACACCACCGCCCCTCGGCCCTCCTCCCGCCCTCGCGTGGCCCGCCCCGGCGGCCCAGCCCGTGCGGGTCGTGACGACCAACGCGCTCGCAACGACGGCGCTCGTCACGGCCCTGCTCGGCCTGTCGGTCGTCGCCGTCGTGTGCGGGCACGTCGCACGGCGCCAGATCCGCCGGACCGGGGAGCCCGGGGACGCGCAGGCCGTCGTCGGGCTCGTCGTCGGCTACCTCGGGCTGGCCGCGACCGCCGTCGGGGTCGCGCTGGTCGTGGGGCTCGTGACGCTGCCGTTCGTCACGTCCTGACGCGCCGCCCGCCCGGCCGGCCGCGTGTGACCCGGAGCACGTTCACCCGCCCGCGCGGTCATCGACCGGGCACCCGTGCCGATCCTTCCTGGTATCAGCCGCGCAGCGGGCGCGGCCCGGAGGGAACCCCAGCGAGGTCGCCATGAGCAGGACGCTTGCTCCGTCGAAGGTCCGCGGCGCCTCGGCCGTGCTGCACGGCACGCACCCCCTGCGCGGCTACGCCGTCACCTGGCACCTCACGCCCCTCGGCACGCACCTCACGGGCCCCGCGGACTTCCTCGTCGAGCGCGCGGACGGCCACATCGAGGACCCGCTCGTGTGGGAGCTCGCCGAGAAGGACACCTCGATCATGACCGCGCACCAGATGTGCGAGCTCGTCCGCAGGGCGGCCGGACGGCTGGTCTGAGGCCGACCGGCCCTCGGCGTGGACGACTCAGGCCGGACCGACGGCGCGGGACGGTCCCGCCGGCCCGCCCGGGCGCTTGAGCTCGACGAACACCACGTGCGTCTCGGTGTCGCCGATGTTCTCGCCCGCGTGGTGCTGCGCGGGGAGCCACATCGCGGCGCCCGGCGGCAGCTCGACGTCGCGCGAGGTGCCGCCCGCGTGCAGGCGCCGCCGGAAGCCGGAGAGGGTGATCATCACGCTGTCCGGGTGGTCGTGCGGTGTCGACCGGTGCCCCGGCACGTCGGCGTACCGCAGCACGCGGACGTCGTCGTTCTCGAACACGACCGAGTAGTGGTCCGGGTTGGTCTCGACGGGGTCTGCGCTCATCCGGCAGACGATCCTCGGCACCGGGTCGCACGTCCAGGGTCCGGTCGGACCGGCCGTGGACCGACGGCTCCGCGGCGCGCCGTCGCGGCACCGCGCGCGGGCGGCCCGGCGTGCGTACCGTGACGCCCGTGGGGTCGCCGTCGACGGAGGGCACGGCCACGTCGGCTCGTGACGCCGCCGAGCCGGCGCACGACGACGGCCGGGGGCCGTCGTCCGACCCGGCGCGCCCGTCGCTCGTGCTCGACCCCGAGCCGGCGAGCGCCGAGCGCGCGCGCCGCTGGCTGCGCGAGGTCCTGGAGGCCGCCGGGCGGCCCGACTGCGTGGACGTCGCCGAGCTCGCGTGCACCGAGCTCGTGACCAACGCCGTGCTGCACGCGCACACCACGGTCGAGGTGTCCGTCGAGGTGGGCGCGCAGGTGCGGGTCGAGGTGCACGACGCGAGCGCGACCCTGCCCTCCCAGCGCGGCCGCGACACGCACGCCACGACCGGGCGCGGACTCGCGCTCGTCGCAGCCATCACGGACGCCTACGGCATCAGCGACGCGGGCCCGCACGGCAAGACGCTGTGGTTCACGGTCGGCGGGGAGGAGCCCCGCTCGGGCGAGGACGTGCTCGCCGCCTGGGACGACGCCGACTGGGACCTCGGCCCCGAGGCGAGCGCCCTGAGCGCCGCCGCCGCCGACGACGTCGCGACCCGCAGCGTCCGCCTGCTCGGCCTGCCGCCCGGGTTGTGGCTCGCGGCGCACGACCACCACGCGACGCTGCTGCGCGAGCTCGTGCTCTTCCTGTCCCAGCACGACGTCCCCGAGGCGGACCCCGAGCAGGCCGACCGGGCCCGGTCCGTCGTCGGGCCGCCGATCCTCGCCGCGCTCGACGCGGCCGGCGTGGCCGCGGCGCCCCACCCCGTCGTCCCGCTGGGTGCCCCGGGCCTGCCCGCCCGGGTGCACGAGCCGGTGGACCTCGCGCTCGACGTGCCCGTCGACGCCGGCCCGGCGTTCGTGGCGCTCCAGGACACGCTCGACGTCGCCGAGAGCCTCGCCGAGGCCGGGCGGCTCCTCGCACACCCCGGGCTCACCGAGGTCGTCGCGCTGCGGGACTGGATCTGCGAGCAGGTCGTCGCGCAGCTCGCGGGCGTGCCGCCGACGCCCTGGCCGGGTCTCGACGGCGACGGTGCCGTCCTGGGGTCGCCGGCCGGGCTCGCGGTGCCGGCCACCGCGGGCGACGCCGTGCGGGACCTCCTGCGCACCGCGCTGCGGGAGGCCGTGACCGACCCCGTGCGCCGCGCGGTGACCGAGTCCTCGCGCGGCGTCCTCGCGGCCGACGAGACGCACCGGATCGTCGCGGTCAGCCGCTCGCTCGCGCGCACGACGGGCTGGGAGGTCGACGAGCTCGTCGGGCGCCGGGTCGTCACGCTCGTCCCGGCGCACCTGCGCGAGGCCCACGTGGCCGTGCTCACGCGCCGGCTCACCGCCGACGAGGGTGCGCCCACGGGTCCGCCCCTCACGGTGCCGCTCGTGCGCGCGGACGGCAGCGAGGTGGCGTGCACGTACCTCGTCGAGCGGGCGCGGTCGACGAGCGGGCGCGCGCTGTACCTCGCGTGGATCGAGCCGACGGGCGAGGCCGGGCCGCGCACGTCGACCTCCGTCGAGGTGGACCACGTCCGGCTCTTCCGCTCCCTGCTGACGCCCTACATGGTCATGTCGCCCGACCTCGTCATCGTCGAGGCGAACGACTCCTACCTCGCGACCGTCGGCCGGGCGCGCGAGGAGGTCCTGGGCCGGTACGTGTTCGACGCGTTCCCCCCGACGCACGACGCCCTCGACCCGACGGGCGTGCCGCGCGTCCAGCGCTCGTTCGAGCGCGCGCGCGACACGGGCCGCCCCGACACGATGCCCATCCAGAAGTACGACATCCCCGACCCCGCGAGCGGCGGCGTCATCGAGCGCTACTGGTCCCTCATCAGCATCCCCGTGCTCGACGACGACGGCCGCACCGTGCTGGTCGCGCAGCGCGCCGAGGACATCACGGACTACGTCCGCGGGCGCGGCGCGGAGACGGCCGCGCGCGACGACGCCTGGCGCCGCCGGGTCGAGGAGGTCGAGGCCGACCTCTACGCGCGGGCGCGCGAGCTCGCGGCCGCCGTCGAGGGCAAGGAGATCGCCGCGCGGCGCCTCGCGGCGCTCGCCGAGGCGGCGTTCCAGCTCACGAGCGCGGACACGGTCGCCGACCTCGAGGACGTCGTCGTCGCCCAGGGCCTGCGCGTCCTCGGGGCCGACGGCGGCGCGGTGCTCACGGTGCACCCGGCGGGCGGCTGGCGGATGAGCGCGATCGGCACGCTGCCGGAGAACCGCCGGATCGTCGGCATGCACGTGCCCCACGACAGCCCGTGGCCCGCGGCGTGGGTCGCGCGGCGCGGCCGGCGGCTCATGCTCCCGACCGTCGCCTCGGCCGTCGCGTTCGACCCGATCATGGTCGAGGCGTACGAGTCGTCCGGGCGCCGCGCGTGGGCGTTCATCCCGCTGACGGTCCAGGACCGCACGATCGGCTCGCTCGGCGTCGCGTGGACCGAGGAGCACCACGTGCTGCCCGACGAGCTCGAGCTGCTCGAGGCGTTCGCCGCCCAGCTCGCGCAGGCGCTCGAGCGCATCCGCGCGACGGAGGCCCAGCGGGTCGCGTCCGCCGAGGCGCAGCGCATGTCCGAGACGCTCCAGCGCAGCCTGCTCACGCGGCCGCCGAAGCCCGACGGCCTGAGCATCGCGGTCCGCTACCAGCCGGCCGCGCAGCAGGCCCAGATCGGCGGCGACTGGTACGACGCGTTCCTCACGTCGACGGGCGCGACGCTGGTCGTCGTCGGCGACGTCACGGGGCACGACCGCACGGCGGCCGCGCTCATGGGCCAGATCCGCAACCTCCTGCGCGGCATCGCCTACGACAGCCACTCCAGCCCCGCGGTCCAGCTCACGCGGCTCGACGCGGCCATGCACGGGCTCGGTCTCGGCACGCTCGCGACGGCGGTGCTGGGCCGGCTCGAGCAGACGGCGGCGGACCGCGCGAACCACGTGTGGCGCCTGCGCTGGTCGAACGCCGGGCACCTCGCGCCGGTCCTGCGCACGCCCGACGGCCACGTGGCCCTCGTGGACCGGCGCACCGACCTGCTGCTCGGCGTCGACCACCACACGCCGCGCGCCGAGCGCACGCTGGTGCTCGCGCCCGGGAGCACGCTCGTCCTCTACACCGACGGGCTCGTCGAGCGGCGCCGCGGGTCGCTCGACGCGGGGATCGCGCGGCTGGTCGACGTGGTGCGCTCCGCGGGTGCGGCGACGGCCGAGGAGCTCGCCGACGCGATCGTCGGCGAGATCGGCCCCGAGCAGCGCGACGACGACCTCGCCCTGCTGGTCCTCACGGTCGACGGCTGACGCGACCGGCGCCGGCCGGTGCGCGCGCCGGTCCGCGGGTCAGCGCCGGGGCTCGCGGCGCAGGACGCAGAACTCGTTGCCCTCGGGGTCGGCGAGGACGACGAACGGGTCGTCCGGCGACTGGCCCACGTCGGCGTGCCGCGCCCCGAGCGCGAGCAGGCGGGCGACCTCCGCCTCGACGTCGCCGTCGTCGGGGCGCAGGTCGGGGTGGCCGCGCACCTTGCCGGGCGTCGGCGCGTCGACGCGCTGGAGCCACACCGTGAGGACGCCGGGGTCGGCGTCGTCGGGCGGCCAGAGCTTGGCGCCCGCGTCGTCGCCGCGGTCGACGCGGTAGTGCAGCGCCTGCGACCAGAAGGCCGCCATCGTGTCGAGGTCCTGCACGTCGAGCGTCCACTGCGCGATCCGGGCCATGGTCGGCAGTGAACGCCACGCGCGGCGCGAGCGGCAAGGGTGACGGCGTCAGCCGGTGACCTTGGCGACGACGGCGGCGATCCGGCGCTGCCGCGTCTCGGGCGTGCGCGCGTCCTCGACCGAGCCGACGTGCGCCTTGCGGTGGCTCGGCGCCAGCCGGTCGAAGGCGTCGCGCGCCCCCGCCGTCGCGAGCGCCGCCGCGAGGTCGTCCGGCACCTCGACCGTGCGCGGCGCCGTGTCGAGCTCGACGTCGACGTCGACCTCCTGCCCGCCCTCGACGCCGGCCGCGGCGCGGTTCGCGCCGCTCAGCGCGATCATCGCCACGCCGTCCCTGACGGCCACCGTGCTGCGGTAGGTGTGGCCGCCGAGGGTCACGACGACGGGCGGCTTCTTCCCCTGCCCGAGCGCGGTGAGGACGTCGTCCGGCACGGGCACGCCCGTCGTGCTCCCGCCGGTCTGCAGGATGGTCGTGCGGTACCTCACGGGACCTCCTCGGGGTCGTGCGCCGACGACGTCGCGGCGGTCGTGCCGGCGGCCAGGGCGCCTCGCGACCATGGTGCCCGCCCGCGGGCCGCGGCGGGAGTCCTCCTCGGCACCTCCGCCGGAAGGACGAGGCGGCCGCGCGGAACCCACCGTCCGGTGGAGGTGGCGCGCGGGTCGCGCGCCCTAGCGTCCTGGACATGGACCACTCGGCCCCGCCGCCACCGCCCGCACCGCCGACCGGGACGCTCGCCGCCCCACCCGGCGCCGCACGTGTCGCACCGCTCACCCTGGACGCGCTCGCGGCGCCGGCGCCGGTCGCGCCGCCCGCGCCGGTCGCGCCGCCCGCGCCGCTCCGCCGGTCCGAGCGCTCCCTCGCGCCCGACGTCGCGCGCGGGGCGATGCTCCTGCTCATCGCCATCGCGAACGTCGGCATCCACCGCTGGGGCTACCCGGTCGACGCCGACCTCACCGAGACCGGGCTGTCCGTCACCGACCGGGCCGCGCTCTTCGTCGAGCAGTGGCTCGTCGCGGACCGGTCCCGCCCGATGTTCGCGATCCTCTACGGCTTCGGCATCGCGATGATGGCCTCGCGCATGGCGGCCCGCGGCGTCGACCTCCGTGGGGTGCGGCGCGTGCTGCGGCGGCGGAGCCTGTGGCTGATCGCGTTCGGCGTCGTGCACGCGGCCCTGCTCTTCCTCGGCGACATCCTCGCGCCCTACGGCGCGACCGGCCTCGTCGCGCTCGCGCTCGTGCACCGCAGCGACCGGGTGCTGCGGCGCTGGTTCTGGGTCAGCCTCGTGCTCTTCGAGGGCCTCGTGCTCGCCGTCACGCTCAGCCCGCTCGCCGAGCTGTTCACGCTGGGCGACGGCGCGGGGACGATGCCGGGCTCGACGTACCTCGAGCAGCTCGGCCTCGGGCTCGGGGCGTCCGTCTTCGCGATCCTCGCCTCGACGCTCGCGCTCGGCTTCCTCGCGCCCGTCCTCGTGGGCTTCTGGCTGCACCGCCGCGGCTGGCTCGAGCACCCCGAGCAGCACGTGCCCGCCCTGCGCCGGGTGCTGCTGGTCGCCGTCGTCGTCAACCTCGTCGCGAACCTGCCGCACGCGCTCGGCGCGGCGCAGGTCTGGCGGCCGGAGGGGTGGGTCGGAGCGCTCGTGTGGGAGCTGCACAGCCTCAGCGGCCTGCTCATGGGCGCCGGCTACATCTGCGGGTTCGCGCTCCTCGCGCTGCGGTGGCGCGAGCGCGGTCGCACGGGCGTGCCGCGCGCGCTCGCGGCCGTCGGGGAGCGGTCCCTCACGGCGTACCTGCTGCAGTCGCTGATCATGGCGCCGGCGCTCGAGATGTGGGGCCTGGGGCTCGGGCAGCACCTCTCGACGGCGCAGGCGTACCTGTTCGCGATCGGGACGTGGCTCGCCATCCTCGGGCTCATGGTGCTGCTCGACCGCGCGGGGCGCCGGGGGCCGTTCGAGGTGCTGCTGCGCCGGCTGACGTACGGGCGTCCCGCGTGACGCAGGTCTCGCGGTTTCACCCTCTCGGGGCTTGCCCGAGGGGCCTCCCGGCGGGTTAAGGTTCAACTACCGAAGGCCCGCTGCCCGCCCCCTGGCAGCGGGCCTTCTGTATGCCCGCAGCCGCGTGTGGTCAGCGCGCCGCCGCCAGCGCCGGGTAGGTCCGCTCCTGCAGGCGCTCCGCCGCCGACGGCTCGACGGTCACGCCCAGCCCGAGCGACGCGAGGACCCACCGCACCCGGCCGACGTCGAGCGAGCCGTGCCGCTCGAGCGGCAGGTGCACGACGCCGTCCACGACGCGCACGCGGTGCAGGCCGAGGATCGTCGTCGACATCGGCCGGTGGTACGGGTAGCGGTGGCGCGCGGCGCGCTCGTCGGAGTGCTCGAGGACGACGAGCCCGGGGACGCCGTCGAAGTCCGCCCGCAGCGCGTCCGCGCGCCAGTGGGCGGGCTCCTCGGCGGCACCGGTGAGGTGGTGCGAGCGGTTCGCCGACGTGATGAACAGCGGCGCCGGGGCGGCCGCGGCCGCGGCGAGCGCGAGGAAGCGGTTCGACGGGCACCGCGTGCCCGGGACGATGACCTGGGTGGTCGCGACGCCGCCGTCGTGCCGCGTGACGTGCGCCGGGACGTGCGCCGCCGCCGGGCCGCGGAAGCCGATCGGCCCCACGCGCGCGAAGGCGTCGACGACCCGCGCGACCAGGGCGGGCGTGAGCTCGGGCGGCAGGGCGGCGGTGTCGAAGGCGGAGAGCAGCCGGTCCCGCGGGAGCGTGATGCTGCCGACCTGCCCGGGCGGGCGCCCCTTGAGCACGTTGACGCGCGCGACCGTCGCCGCGTCGCCGCGCGTGGTGATGGCGTAGATGTTGCCGAACCCGTGGGCGACGGCGGCGCCGCCGGCCAGCAGCGTCGCGGCGAGGGCGGTGTCGGTCAGGTCGTCGACCACCAGGCGGTGGGTGCGGACCGTGCTGATGCTCATGCTGGCCTCCGAGGTCTCACCTGTACGGAGGGCGGCCCGGGCGGGTTGTGACACCCGCGCCGCTCACGTCCACGGTCCGCCCGCGGGGCGCGTGCGCGCGGTTGCCGCGCCGGAGCGCGTGGCCCCGGTGTGCGCGGCGGCCAGGCCCCACGGTGGGTGCACGCCCGCCGCCGTCGCCGATCGCGTGCCGTGAAGGGTTGGTCGCGCGGGCCGCGACGAACCCTTCACGCCAGTGACCAGGCCGCGCGCGGGGCGTCGCGCCGGCCGACGTCGGGACGGCTGCGTGGCGTGAAGGGTTGGTCGCGGTGGACGCGACCAACCCTTCACGTCGAGGGCCCATGCGGCGCGTGGGGGTGTCTCGCCAGCCGACGTCGTGCCGGCTTCGTGGCGTGAAGGGTTGGTCGCGCGGGACGCGACGAACCCTTCACATCGAGGGCCCATGCGGCCCGCGGGGTGTCTCGCCAGCCGACGTCGTGCCGGCTTCGTGGCGTGAAGGGTTGGTCGCGCGGGCTGCGACCGACCCTTCACGTCCTGGGCGGCCCGGCGGCAGCTGAGCTCAGGCGGTCGGGGCGTTGTGCTCGTCGCGGGGCATGGCGACGGCCGCGAGGGCGGTCGCGACCGCGACGACCGACACCGCGACGAACACCGCGGTCGCCGCCTCGCCGAAGCGCTCGGGAGCGGCGAAGGCGTCGTCGCCCCGCATGCGCGCGTTGACGAGCGCGCCGAGCGCCGCGACGCCGACGGCGCTGCCCATGGACCGCGCGAACATGTTCGCGCCGGTCACGACGCCGCGCTCGCCCCACTCCACGCTCGACTGCGCCGCGATGAGCGACGGCGCCGCGACCAGGCCCATGCCCATCCCGATGACGAAGCAGCACGCGGCGACGACGGCGATCGACGGCGTGCCCGAGAGCAGCGCGAGCGCGGCCGTGCTCACGACGACGATCGCGATGCCGAGCAGCACGGTCGCGCGGAACCCGATGCGCAGGTAGAGGCGGCCGGCCTGCGACGCGGCGAGGGGCCAGCCGAGCGTCAGTGCGGCGAGGGTCAGGCCCGAGGTCAGCGGCGAGACGCCGAGCAGCGCCTCGAGCCACGTCGGCACGTACGACGTCAGGCCGATGAGGATGACGCCGACCCCGACGCCGACGAGCGCCGTCGTCGCGAGCAGGCGCCGCGAGAGCACCCACAGCGGCAGCACCGGCTCGGCCGCGCGCCGCTCGACGAGCACGAACCCCACGAGCATCACGAGCCCGACGGCGATGGCGCCCACGCTGCGCGGGTCCGTCCAGGCCCACGCGTTGCCGCCCTCGAGCAGGGCGAGGATGAGCAGCGTCGAGCCGACGGTGAGCAGCGCGCCGCCGGTCCAGTCGATGCGGTGCTTCTGGCGCTCGACGCTCTCGTGGAGGTGCCGCACGAGCAGCCACGCCGCGAGCACGCACAGCGGGATGTTGACGAAGAAGATCCAGGTCCAGTCGAGGAACTCGGAGAACACGCCGCCGAGCGTGGGACCGACCACCGACGAGACGGCCCAGACGCTCGCGATGTACCCCTGCGCCTTGGCGCGCTCGGCGACCGTGTAGATGTCGCCCGCGATGGTGATCGCCATGGGCTGCACCGCGCCGGCGCCGAGGCCCTGGACCGCGCGGAAGGCGATGAGCGCGGGCATCGACCACGCGAGCCCGCACAGGACCGAGCCGAGCAGGAAGAGCCCGACGCCGATGAGGATGACCGGCTTGCGGCCGATCGTGTCCGCGAGCTTGGAGTAGATCGGGACCGAGACGGCCTGCGTCAGCAGGTAGACCGAGAACAGCCAGGGGAACGAGGAGAACCCGCCGAGGTCCGCGACGATCGTCGGGACGGCCGTGGCGAGGATGGTGGCGTCGATCGCGATGAGGCCGGTCGTGACCATGATCGCGACGAGGATCGGGCCGCGCTCGGAGCGGAAGCCGACGCCGTCGTCGCGCGTCGGGGTCGTCGTCGCCGGTTCTGTCGCCACGCGTGGCGACAACCCGCGCTCGCCGCGCGGCATTCCGCGCCGCGGTGCGGCGGGTCCGGCCGGGCGCGCCGTCGTCAGCGCCCGGGGGTGAGCAGCCAGGGCTCGTTGAGGTCCAGGTAGGTCGGCTCGCCCTCGGTGATCGACGCCATCTCCTCCATGGCCGCGCGCATCGACTCGGGCATCTCCTTCGCCTCGTTCTCGCGCGCCTCGGCCTCGGAGGTGAACCAGATGACGGTCGTCCAGCGGCCGTCGTCGTGCGCGGCGCTGAGGCTGCCGAGGACGTCGGGGCGGAACGCGTTCCACTCGCCCGAGTCCTGCGACATGAGCTCGCGCGCGCGGGCCGTGTCGGTGACGCGCTCCTGGATGACCTGGACGAAGCCCGCCTGGTCCGGGTCGCCGACGACGTCGACGGTGACGTCCGAGCTCTCGGCGAACGTCGGGCGGCCGTCGAACAGCTCGGCGGTCTCGGCCCACCACGCGGCCTGCGCGGGCTGGGCGTTGTTCTCGCGCGCGGCCTCCTCGGACTCGAACCGCGCGACGTTGATGAACTGGCCGTCGGCGGTGACGCCGGCGGTGGCGCCGAGGAGGCCGACGCCGGTGCGCGCGAGCTCGTCGGCCCACCGGTCGAGCTCGGCCCGCGCTGCCTGCGGGTCGCGGACCTTGCCCTGGACGATCTGCACGAACATCTCGGCTCCCTCGGGGCGACGGTGCGGTTCCCTCGACGGTAGGTCGGGCGGCGCCCGACGGCGACCGCGGGCTCGTCGCGGGCCGGCGCGCGGCGGGGAGGTGGTTCACTGGCGCGCATGCCGAGGCTCGCGCGCGTGGTCCTGACCGGTGCCCTCGTGGCGGCCCTCGCCGGCTGCACCGGCGGCGCCGAGCGGGTCGTCGAGTACACCGACGCCGAGGCGACGCTCGCGGTGGGCGAGACGCTCGTCGTCGACTTCGGCGAGGTCAACGCGTCGATCGGCGACGGCTGGGCGCTCACCACCCGCCCGGACGCGAGCATCCTGTCGAAGGGCGAGGAGGAGAGCGAGAGCCTGGCGCGCGACGGCGAGGTCGGCGCGGGCGCGCTGCTCACCTACCGGTTCGAGGCCGTCGGCCCGGGCACGACGACGATCGGCTTCACCTACTCCTACCGCGGCACCGAGGGCGACCCCGAGGGGCGCACGGACGACCCGACGCCGGAGATCACCGTCACCGTCACCGAGTAACGGAGCGCTGACCAGCGCGGATGACGGCGCGTTGGTCCGATCGGGTGAATCGGACATCCCGCACTCAAGTCGGGCGAATCGCCCGCCGATGAACAGGTATCCCCCCAGCAAGGCCCGGCCTCGTCGTGGCCGTCGCAGCGCTGCGATCTCGCGCGTGCCCTGCTCGCTCGAGGCCTGCTCGCTCGAGGCCGGCCCGCCCGTTGCCGTCGGCCGGTCGTCGTCGGCCGCGAGCCGCCTGCGGTCAGCCGCCTGCTGGCCGACCCGGTGACCGGGCGAGGCCGCTGGCCCGCCGGATCTCCCGCCCGACGGCGACCCGCACGGCGTCCTCGCTGCCGAGCAGGCGCACCGCCTCCCGCGCGCGGGTGGCCGCGGTGTAGAGCAGCTGGCGCGTGAGCAGGGGCGACGTCGCGGGCGGGAGCACGAGGGAGACGCGCGCGAACTGGCTGCCCTGCGCACGGTGCACGGTCATCGCGTGCACGGGCACGACGGCGGGCAGGCGGTGCGGGCTGATCCGCAGGGGACGGTCGGGGTCGCCGAAGACCGCGACCCGGGCGCCGGCCTCGTCCGCGATCACCACGCCGGTGTCGCCGTTGAAGAGCCCGCTGTCGCGGTCGTTGGTCGTGACGAGCAGGGGCAGGCCGAGTGGCCACGGACCCTGCTGGTCGGGCGCGTCGGGCTCGGCGACCCAGGCCTCGGCGACCTCGGCCCAGTGGGCGACGCCTGCGGGGCCGCGGCGGTGGGCGAGGAGGAGGCGGTGCTGCTCGAGCGCGCGCAGCGCGGCGGGCGCGTCGCCCGCGCGGGCCGCGGCGAGCAGCGCGGACCCGGCGGCGCGGACGTCGTCGTGCAGGCCGGTGAGGTGCGCCGGCGTGAGGGTGCCTTCGGTGTCGACCCACGTGATCGACGGGTGACCCGAGCGCAGGAGGGCGATCGTCTCGTCGACTCGACCGTCGCGGATCGCGGCGGCGAGCGCGGCGAGCTCGAGCCCCTCGAACCGGTGGTTGACCGTGAGCCGCACGACGCCGTGCCGCAGCGCCGCGTGGTCCTCGGCCGGGAAGGCTGCGGGCAGCGGGAGCGCCGCCTCCACCGCGGGGAGCGGGCCGTCGCCGGCCGCGGCGCGACGCACGAGGTCGCCGAGGACGGCGCCGGCCTCGACGGACGCGAGCTGGTCGGGGTCGCCGACGAGCAGCAGGCGCGTGTGCGGGCGCAGCGCCTCGAGCAGCCGCGCCATGAGCGGCAGGGACACCATCGAGGTCTCGTCGACGACGACGACGTCGTGCGGCAGGCGGCGCGAGCGGTCGTGGCGGAAGCGCGTCGACGAGCCGGGGCGCCAGCCCAGCAGGCGGTGGATGGTCGTGGCCTCGAGGTCGCCGACGCGGTCGTGGTCGGTCTGGCCCAGGCGCCCGACCTCGAGCTGGACCGCCTCCTTGAGCCGCGCGGCGGCCTTGCCCGTCGGGGCGGCGAGCGCGACGCGCAGCCGCGGCCGGCCGGCGCCCTCGCCCGCGACCTCCTGGAGGATCGCGAGGATGCGCGCGACGGTCGTCGTCTTGCCCGTGCCGGGGCCGCCCGTGAGGACCGTGAGCGGGGAGACCGCGCAGGTCACGCCCGCGAGGCGCTGGCGCTCGTCGACGTCGCGGGGGAAGAGCCGCTCGACGGAGCCGCGCAGGGCGGACGGGTCGACGGCGAGGGCCGGCGCGGCGAGGCGCGCGTCGATCTCCGCCCGGACCACCTGCTCGTCGCGCCAGTACCGGTCGAGGTAGAGGCGCCCGTCGACCCACCGGACCGGGCGGTCCTCGTGCCCGTAGGGCCCGACGGCGACGAGCGGGCTGCGCTCGATCGCCTCGCGCCAGGCCCGTGGCTCGGGCCACGGCAGGTCGTCCGCGACGCCGCCCTCGACCTCGGCCTCGGCCGTGAGGGTCGCGGCCTCGTCGAGCTCGACGCAGACGGACCCCGACCGGACTCCGCGCACCGCCAGCGCGACCGCGAGCTGCACCGTCTCGTCGGGCTCCCGCGCGAGCCGCCCGAGCCGTTGCGCCACGTGGACGTCCGCGGCCGAGAGCAGGCCCGCGACGTTGAACGTGCGCAGGAGCGGTGACGCGCGCAGGGCGAGGCGCGCGTCGAACGGGTCGGGCGGGGTGGCCGGCGGTGCGCCGGCGACGGTCCCGGTCGCGTCGGTCACGGCGTCCTCCCGTCGAGCAGCGCGGAGAGGTCGAGCACGAGCGCCGTCGGCGGGCGCCACGCCATGACGCCGCACGGCATGCCGTCGACCACGGGGGTGCCGGGCCCGGCCATGCCGCGGACGAAGAGGTAGAGCCCGCCGCCGAGGTGCACGTCCGGGTCGTACCCGGGCTGGCGCCAGCGCAGGAACCGGTGCAGCGCGACCGTGTAGAGGAGCAGCTGGAGCGGGTAGTGGGCGTCGATCATCGCCGACGCCATCGCGTCCGGCCGGTAGTGCCAGAGCGTGAGGTCCTCGGCCGCGGGCGCGAGGCGGTTGGTCTTGTAGTCGACGACGAGGTGGCGCGGGGTGCCGTCGTCGTCGCGCACGCGCAGGACGGCGTCGATGGAGCCCGTGAGGTAGCCGCGCAGCCGCTCGGTCGCGGTGTGCGGGCCGTCGAGCCGGTCGGCGTACGGCGCGAACGGGTCGTCGGCGGGCACGTGGCGCCGCAGGAGCGTCGCGACGTCGCGCAGCACGGCGCCGCGCGGTGCTGTCCCACCCGGCGCGGTGCGCCGGTCGGTCTCGCCGCCCGCGAGCGGCAGCTCGAACACCATCTCGGGCAGGCGGTCCCCCGGCACGACGTCGGCCAGCGCCCGCCCGCCCGCGAGGTCGCCCAGGGGCGTGCGCATCACGGGCAGGAGGGACGCCGCGAGCGCGTCGGGGTCGACGCCGAGCCCGCGCGTGAGCCCGGCCTCGCGGCAGCGCCGGAGCAGTTCGGTGCCCAGGTCGTCCGCGGTGGTGTCGACGTGCTCGAGCACCTCGTGGACGAGCGTGCCGAACGTCGTCCCGCCCGGCAGGTCCGCCATGGGCGAGCGCAGCGCCCGCAGCGCGTCCTCGGTCACGGCACCCGTGCCCGTGGCAGCGGCGATCGGCGTGCCCGCGTCTGCTGGTCCGCCACCCCCGGTCCCGGTGGCGACCGGCTCCGTCGTCCGGCCGTCGCCGACGCCGAGGTCGAGCTCGTCCTGGACGGCGGCGCCGTGCGTGAGACCCGGTGTCGGGTCGACCACCGGTGGCGCGGCCGTCCGCGCGTCCTCCGGGCCGGGTACCGGACCTGCGGCGGGCGCGCTCTCGGGTCCGAGCGCCCCCGCCACCGCGGGCGCGTCGGCCTCGTCGGTGACGCCCGTGGTCTCCGGCTCGTCGGCGACCCCGTGCACGGCCTCGTGCGCCGCAGCCGTGAGCCCGGAGTACGACGTGCGCCGCCAGGCGGTGTCGAGGTGCCGCGTGAAGCGCGCGACGTCGAGTGCGGGCGGCGTCGCACCCGGCGGCTGCCAGCGCACCGGCTCGGGCATCGTGGCGACGACCTCGTGCGCGATCACCCCGCCGGACTCCGCGGCGAGCGCGGCGAACGCCGCCTCGACCTTGTCGTCCTTGGGCACGGTGATCGCGGGCAGCGGCTCGACGCCGCGCGTCCGCGGCCCGAGCAGCAGCCTGCTCAGCGGCCCGCCCGCGGCGTTCTTCGTCGGCGCCCACCACACGACGACCTGCGAGCTCGCGCGCGTGAGCGCGACGTAGGTGAGCCGCAGGTCCTCGCCCTGCTCCTCGGCGAGGTGCCGGTTGCGGGCGTCGGCGTACGTCGCGTCGCCCGGCCCGCCGACGTGCAGCAGCCGGCGGTCGGCGTCGTCGTGGTAGCGGAGCACCTGCTGGCCGGACGCGGCGAACCGGTCCCACGCGAACGGCACGTGCACCACGGGGAACTCGAGGCCCTTGCTCGAGTGGATGGTGACGACCTGCACGGCGGCGGCGTCGGTCTCGAGGCGCCGGCTGCGCTCCTCGGCGTAGTCCTCGGCCGTCTCGGCGATGCGGGTCGCGAGCCACTCGGTGAGCGCCGCGGTGCCGAGCCGCTGCCGCACGACCACCTCGTGCAGCGCCTGGCCGATGTGCCGGACGTCGGTGAGCATGCGCTCCCCGCCCACGGTGCGGAGCAGTCGCTCGGTGAGCCCGCCGGCGTCGGCGGCCTCGACGAGCGTCGCGACGCCGCGCTCGGCGAGCAGGTGCGCCCACACGCGCAGGCGGTCGGCGAGGGCGTCGCGCTCGGCCTCGGAGGCGCCGTCGAGCCGCGCGGCGTCCCACCCGACGAACGGCGTGAGCGCCACCGCGGCCCCGCGCGCCGAGCTGCCCGGCTGCGCGAGCGCGGTGAGCAGCGTGAGCCAGTGCCGCGCGGCGGGCGTGCCGAACACGCTCGACAGCCCGGACACCACGGCCGGCACGCCGACGGCGGCCAGCGCGTCGCGCACCGCGACGGCGTCGGCGTTGCGCCGCGCCAGCACCGCGACGTCGCCCGGGCGCAGCGGGCGCCAGGAGCCGTCGTCGTGCAGGCGGTCCTGCTCGAGCGAGCGCACCACCTCGGCCGCGACGTCCGCGTAGATCACCGCGCGCACGGCGCCCACCGACGGGAGCGAGCCGCTGAACCCCGTCGCCGGGCGCGTGACCTGCCGCAGCCGGACCGCGGGCGAGCCCTCGAGCCGCCGCCCGGTGTGCTGCGCGTCGACGGGCCGGACGACGATGCGGTCGTCGCCGAGCGCCGCGCCGTGCAGCACGGTCGCGAGCCCGGTGAGGACGTCGGCGTCGCTGCGCCAGTTGCGGCCGAGGGTCGAGGTCGCGTGCGCCTCGCCCTTCGCGGCGAGGTAGGTGACCACGTCGGCGCCGCGGAACGCGTAGATCGCCTGCTTGGGGTCCCCGATGAGGACGAGGGTGCGGTGCCCGTGGAACGCGGTGCGCAGGATCTCCCACTGGACCTGGTCGGTGTCCTGGAACTCGTCGACCATGACGACGCGGTAGCGCGACCGGACGCGCTCGGCGGCGGCCGGGCCGGTGACGGGGTCGGTGAGGGCGTCGCGCAGGAGGACGAGGAGGTCGTCGTAGTCGAGCACGCGGCGGGCGCGCTTGCGGCGGGTCATCTCGGCGCGCACGGCGGCGGCGAACCGCACGCGATGCTCGGCGGGGGAGCCGGGCTCGGGGTCATCCGGCCGCAGGTCGGCGTCGTGATCGCTCACGGCGGCGCGCGCGACGGTCCGCGCCTCGCCGATCGAGATCCTCGGCTCGGCCTCGCCCATGTACCCGCGCAGGTAGAGGTCGTCGACGACCTCGTCGACGAGGTCCGCCTGGTCGGGCACGAGCACCGCGTCGTGGTCGACGTCGGCCGCGGTGCCGAGCGCGGCGAGCATCTGCTGGCAGAAGCCGTGGGTGGTGGCGATGGTCGCGGCGTCGAACTGCGCGAGCGCGCGCGTGAGGCGGGTGCGGCGGCGCGCGAGCTCGGCGTCGTCGACGTCGGCGAGGTGGCGCAGCAGGGCGTCGTCGGACGCGCGCACGGCCGGGTCGCGCAGCGCCCGCTCGGTCGCGACGAGGCGCTCGCGGACGCGGTCGCGCAGCTCGGACGTCGCGGCGCGGCCGAACGTGATGAGCATGAGCTCGGACAGCTCGGCGAGGCCCTCGGCGACGTAGCGGGTCGCGAGCGCGGCGATGGTGAACGTCTTGCCCGTGCCGGCGCTGGCCTCGAGCACCGTGGTGCCCTCGGGCAGCGGGCCGCAGACGTCGAAGACGGGCTCGACGGCGACGTCGCCCGCGGTGGCCCCCGTGCTCGTGGTGGACGCCGCGCTCGTGGTGGAGTCCGCGCTCATGCGAGCTCCGTCCGCTCCTGCTCGAGCAGCGGCTCCCACAGCCGCCGCGCGAGCACGCCGAGGCGCGTGCGGTCCTCGGGCCACCACTGCTGCTCCGCGGGCGACGGCGTGCCCTGGACGTCGGCGATCGTCGCGTCCTCGCCCCAGACGAGCACGTGCTGGGCGTCCCGGCTCTCGAAGCTGTCCTTCCACTCCTTGCGCGCGCTGTCGAGCGCCTCGAGCTCGCCGTCGCCGCCGGCGCGCGTGCGGGCGTAGGCGCAGGTGGTGGCGACGGGCATGGGCAGCGGCTCGCGCAGCGCCTGGTCGCGCAGCGCGACGAGCTGGTCGAGCAGCCGCCTCGCCTCCTCCGGCTCGGGCGCGACGAGGATCGACAGCGCGGCGGTCGGCCGCGTGCTGCGCCCGCGCCCGATCGTCACGGCTCCGCGCACCGACGTGCGGCCGTCGGCCGCGAGCGCGAGCAGCTGGATCCAGGCGCGCAGCCGGTGCTTCGCGGCGAGCTTCGAGAACACGCACCGCACGACGACGTCGCCCCGCACCCCAGTCACGGTGCCGACCACGCTGCGCCCGCTCGGCAGGGCGACGTCGACGTCGACCGTCTCGCCCGGCCGCTCGAGGTACGGCTGGGCGGCCGCGGCGACGGGGGCGACGTCCTGGCCGACCTTCCGCAGCACCGCCGTGCCGAGCTGCCCCGGCGGGATGAGCGGGCGCCGGCGCTCGGCCGCGGCGGCGACGTCGATGTCGACGCCGTCGAGCACCGCGCCGAGCAGCCGGTCGCCGACGGTCCACGTCTGCAGCCCGTCGAGCTCGAGCGGCAGGCGGTCGCCGAGCTCCTCGACCTCGCCCGGCAGCTGCACGCCGAGCCGCCGTCGCAGGAACGCCTTGACCGGGTGCTCGAGCGCGTAGACGAGGTCCTCGAGGTCGACGGCGCCGCGCGCCTCCTCCTCGGGCAGCGGCGGCAGCGGCTCGTCGAGGAACGGCTCGCGGCGCGCGCGCTGGCCGCGCGCCCCGAGCGCCGCGCGGTGGTGCAGCGCGTCGAAGCTGAACGGGCCGGGCCGGCCGAGGGTGCCGTCGGCGAAGTTCCGCTCGTCGGCGGTCTGCAGCGGGTGACGCACGACGACGTGCCGGCGCACCGGCTCGCCGTCGGCCGCGGCGCCCGCGGCGTCGAGCGCGTCGAGCAGCTCCCCGACCGGTACCGCGGGCGGGCGGGAGGCGCCGGTGCGCTCGTCGGCGCCGCTGTAGAGGACGACGAGGTTCTCCTGCGCGGCGACGACCGCGTCGAGGAACAGCTGCCGGTCCTCGCCGCGGCGGTCGCGCTCGCCGACGAGCGGGTCGCGCAGCAGCACGTCGTCGCCGTCCTGGCGGGTGCCGCGCGGGAAGGCGCCGTCGTCCATGCCGAGCAGCGCGACGACGCGGTGGGGGACCGCGCGCATGGGCTCGAGCGAGCAGACCGTGAGCGCGCCGGTGCGGAAGCCCGCGCGGGTGGGACGGCCGCGGAGGCGGTGGGCGAGGAGCGCGCGAACGTCGGTGAGGCGCAGCTCGGTGGCCCTGCAACTGTCAGTTGCACCGTTCTCGGGACCCGAAGAGCTCGCGTCGCCGCCCGCGGCCAGCGCCCCGTGGCGAGCGTCGTCGAGCACCATGCGCGCCTCGACGTCCTGCCACGTGTCCGCCGGGCCGACGTCGGCGAGCAGGTGCAGCGCGCGGTCGAGCGCGTCGAACCAGTGCGCGGGCGCGTGCACGCCGTCGAGGTCGCCGAGCACGACGGTGAGCCGGTCGACCAGCTCCGCGAGCCGGCCCGCGAGGTCGACGTCGGTCGAGTCGACGTCGTCGAGCGGCAGCGCGGTGGCGACGAACCGGTGGTCCTCGGCCATCGCGGCGCCGAGCAGGATGCGGTCGAGCGCGGTCGCCCACGTGCCCTGCGGCGCGGGGACGCCGAACCGCTCGTGCCGCGTCGCGTCCTCCCCCCACCGCACGCCCGCGTCGACGGCCCACTGGCGGATGCGGTCGAGGTCCTCGTCGTCGAACCCGAACCGCCGACGCACGGGCTCGGTGCCCGCGAGGTCGACCACGTCCGACGCCGTGACGCGCCCGTCCGCGAGCTCGAGCAGGCGGCTGACCAGTGCGAGCAGCGGGTTGGTCTGCCGCAGCGACCGGTCGGCGAGCCGCACGCGCAGCGACCGACCGGGGTGCGCGTCGGGCTCGGCGTCGTCGGCGGGTGCGAGCCCGAACGTCGCCGCGACCAGCGGCGCGAACGCCTCGATGTCCGGGCACATGACGACGACGTCGCGCGGCTCGAGCGTCGGGTCGTCGGCGAAGAGGCCGAGCAGCGCCTCGCGCAGCACCTCGACCTGCCGCGCGCGCCCGTGGCACGCGTGCACGCGCACGGACCGGTCGTCGGCGGCGAGCGGGTGGGGCGGCGCGTCCGGGGCGTCGCCGCGCAGGCGGCGCTGGAGAGCGCCGAGCAGGGTCGGCGCGGGCTCGGCCGAGGGATGGTGCGTGGCCGAGGCGCCGTCGAGCGCGGCGAGCCGCAGCTGGAGCTCGGTCGCGTCGCGCGCCATCGACGCGAGCAGCGGGTGCGCGGCGACTGCGGGCACGTCGCGCCGCCGCGGCACCGCGTGAACGACGGCGCGCGCACGCCCAAGTGCCGCGCCGGCGTCTGCGCCCGTGGAGCCGTGATCCACGAAGGCGTCACCGCCGGGCGCGCCCGCCGACCCGATGCCCTCGAGTCGCGCCCACAGCGCCGGCGACGGGTGCGGCAGCCACAGGTGCACGTCGCGGTGCCGGGCGAGCGCGTCGAGCACGAGCCGCTGGTCCTCGGGCAGGCGCGTCGGCCCGAACACCGAGAGCCGCGCCGGCAGGTCGACGCGGTCCGGCTCGGCGGCGAGCAGGCGGAGCGCGTCGTCGAGCCGCTCGGCGGGGCTCGGCGCGCCGACGCGAGCCCGCAGGCGCCGCCACAGCTCGGGCTGCCAGGCGAGGTCCTCGGGGACGGGCGCACCGGCGCCGTCGTCGTCGCGGCCCGACGCCCACGCGAGGACCATCGCGGGCCGCTGCGCCGCGTAGGAGGAGAAGAGGCCCGCGAGGTGCTGCGCGGACTGCAGGCGGCGGCCGCGGCGCGGCCCGTCCGGCTCGCCGACGCCGAGGTGGCGGCCGAGCGGCGCCGCCCACGGCTCGCCCGCGCTGGCGTCGACGACGTCGAGCAGGGTCCAGGTGAGCCGGTCGCGCTGCCAGGGGTCGTCGTCGGCGGTGAGGCCGAGGACGGTCCCGAGCGCCTCGCCGACGAGCCGCGCGGGGGAGGGGAACGTGACGTTCGCGCAGATCCCGGACTCGCCGTCGGCGGGTGTACCCGGACCGCCGGTGCCGAGGTGGTGCGAGAGCCGCTGCGCGACCCATCGCTCGACGCCGCGCGTCGGCACCGCGACGACGTCGACCGCGAACGGGTCCGCGACCGGCGTGGCGAGCACCGCGGCGAGCGGGGCGATGAGGGCATCGGCGCGCTCGGAGCGGTGCAGGTGGAGCACGCGGTCCTCCTTCGCGGCCGATGGCGGTGACGTCACCGTAACGGCCACCGGTGACACGGTGGTGGGCGGGTCGGCCGTCCGTGGACGGGTCGCCCTACGCTGCGGCGCGGCAGTCGCGACGCGCGGTCGTGACACCGTGAGGGAGGCGTGAGTGACGCACGACGAGCGACCGCCGCGGCAGCGCGGAGCGGGGGTCACGCGCACGGTGCGGGTCGACGTCGTGCCCGGGCCGCCCGTGGTCGCGCCGAGGGGCAAGCAGGCGCGGGCCGTCGCGATCGCGGCGGTGTTCCTCGTCGGGCTGGGTGCCGCGGGCGGCGGCATGGTCGTGCGGGGCGAGGACGCGTACCCGGCGCTCGGCGCGACGTTCCTCGGCCTTGCCGTCGTCTGCGGTGCGGCGATCTGCCTCCTGGTGGGTCCTCGCCGCGGACGGCTGCGGTTCCAGCGCTGGGGAGGCGGGCTGGTCCTGCCGCCGAGCCGCGCGTTGGGCGTCGTCGTGATCGCCGGGACGGTCCTGTGCGCCGCGCTCGGTGCCGTGCTCCTGGGTGCGTGGCTCACCGGGGAGGAGCTCGGCAGCGGGCGCCGGTCCGGGCCGGTCGTGGGGCTGCTCCTGCTCGGACTGTGTCTGTACGGCCTGCTCAGCGGCTCGGCGCGCCGGGGTGCGACGCCGCGCGTCATGCTCACGCCCGACGGCGTCTCCCGCTGGGTCGGCGACCGCGCGACCGTCGTGCCGTGGGACGAGATCGCCGAGGTGCGACCGCACCCTGCGCAGGTGCGCGTGCTCGTCGTCCTTCGGCGGCCGGTGCCCATCCCACGGCCGCTGGCGCACGGGCCGCGTGAGGAGTGGCCTGCGCCGCTCGAGCTGCCGCTCGGGCTGCACGCGAGCGACCCTGCCCTGGTGTGGGCGGTGATCGAGCACTACCTCGCGCGGCCAGGTGACCGCTGGGAGCTCGCGACGGAGGTGGTCGTCGAGCGAGTGGCGCGTGGGGGGCTCGGGCCGGGGCGGTATCGCTGAACGGCGCGATCCCCTCCGGTGGCAGTTGGGTCTGAACGCGTCAGCAGGTGCTCGGCATGCAGGGCTCGGCGACGAGCGCGGTGCGCTGCTCGACGGCGGTGATCGGCGGAATGGTCGTGACGGTGGTGGCGGTGCCGTCGACGGGGAGCCACGCGGTGGAGCCGGCGATCCGGTACTGGCCGGACCAGGTCGTCGTGAGCGTGATCGTGTAGGTGCCGGGCCGGGCGTAGGAGTGGTGGACGTCGTGGTGGGGGTAGGCGTGGCCGGGGCTAGTGGTGACGAGGCGAGCCGACCCGTCGCCGTAGTCCCAGGTGTAGGTGGTCGCGGTCGCCTGGACCTCGACGGGGTACCCGAGCAGGTCGGTCGCGAGGTTCTGCTGCGGGGCGGCGGCCATCGTGATGGTCGGGATGTTGATGAGCACCGTGGATGCCGCCGGCTGCACCGTGACCTGCGCTGGGGCGAGCGGGAGGCGGCGGAAGTCCTCGGCGGTGAATGCGGGCAGCGCGTCTTGCGGACACGACCAGCCATTGACGAGCCGCCAAGGACCCCAGGCGCTGGTCGAGGTGGCGCGCTCGCGGCTCCACAGCGGTCTCAACGGTTGGAGCTCGCCACAGTCCGGCACCTCCGTCAGGTCGATGTCCTGCGCGCAGTCACCGGCGCCGGGTGCGCCGGACTCCAACAGCTCGATGCCGCACTCGACTGACCGGAGAAACTCGATGAGTCGAGCACCGGTATTGCTGCCGGCCGCCAACCATGCACGCTCCGCCGCGAGCCCGTCGCGAGCGTTGAGCTCGACCGCACCGCCACGAGCCGTCCCAGAGACCTGAGAGTTGTCTCCAAGGCTGTCCCGCGCGTGCGCCGCGGTGGGCAAGAGGGCACTGAGCATCGCCAGGACGAGGACGAGAGTTACTCGTGCGCTCATTGTTCGACGACTTCGGTCGCATCGATCTCGAGCACAATCCACTCGGTATCGCCCCGCTGCAGTGCGAAGACGACGTCGTAGGTCTTCGAGGTCGGTAGCTCGGAGACGACGCTTCCGTCCCCGGCAACTTCCACGGACGGAGACTCGGTGACGACCGCGTTCACCGCGAAACGGGACGGGCTGATCGTGGCGGCGTAAAGCTGGTCGATGTGGAGCCCGCCGAGACTGACTGTCCCAGCGACCACCTGCTCTTCGACGTTGCTGATCACTGAGTTGCAGAATCCGCACTCCGGGTGGCTCAGTGCTCGCCACTCTGTCAGGTCGTTCGTCGCGTATGCGTACGGGTAGAGCTCCAGGAAGTACGTCGCCGCAGCCTCCGCCCCCGCGACGCTGATCTCCGCCATCTCGGCCGGACGCTCCGGCGCGAGCGCCTCGGGCGGCGTCGTCGGGGTCGGGGTGGGCGTGGGCTCCTCGGCGGTCGGCGACGCGCTCGGGGTCGGCTCGGTCTCGTCGGGGGTGCAGGCACCGAGAAGCGCGATGGCGCCCAGGCCGACCACGATCGCCGACGTGAAGGACAGCCCCCTGCTCGCACGCATGGCGGGCAACCTATCGGTCAGCCCGACATTCCGGACACGGGTTGATCAGATCTGTGGACGACTGACGGCAACTGTCACCCGGACGAGTGTCAGCGACGCGCGAGTGCGCCCACGAGCACATCGGCAGGCGTGCTCGTGGGCCGGTCGCTCACCTGCCCGTCACCCAGCTCGACGACGCGCCAGGCGCCGTCGTCGCGCAGCACCATGTCCACCGTCGCGAACGGCAGCGCGAGCAACGCGACCAGTGGCGCCACGGCATTCAGGTCCGGGTCGGGCGCGACGTCGTCGGGGGTGTCCGGGTGCGGCGTGACGAGCCGGCACTCGCCGCCGACCCACCACGTGCGCACCTCGGCGGATACGAACCGCTCGAACCGCCGAAGCACCAGCCCGCCCGTGAGGTCCTCGCCGCGGAGCTCGAGGAAGCGCGCGGCGACGGTGCGCGCGGAGGCGAGGTCGGCGACGTCGGGCACAAAGGACGCCTCGTCCCAGTGGTGCTTGAGCGACTTGGTGAAGTCGCGGAGCACGGCGGGGCCGGAGCCGAGACGTCGGCAGGCGTCCTCGAAGGCGTCGAGATCGGGCCCGTCGGACCAGACGGACTCGGGCGTCACCTCGGCGAACGCGTTGTACCAGCCGGGGAGCTCATGCGCGGTGCGGTACTGCGCCGACGTCGTGCGCAGGGTGGCGCCACGCTCGCGGAGGGCGCCCTCGAGCGCGGCGTACTGCTCCGCGCGAAGCATCCAGCCGTGGTAGACGGCGTCGTCCGACTTTGAGAGGCGCAGGAGTGCGTCGTCGGTGTGACCCCGCTCGAGCGCGTCGTGGTCGAGGAGACCGACGTCGTGCCCTGCCTCGCGGGCGGCGACGGCCTCGTCGCGGAAGTGCTCGTCGGCGCGACGAGGGTTCAGCGGGTCCGCGGGGACGAGGAGGAGCATGTAGGGATCATCGCGAACCGAAACTCGAGTGACCTAGCGACCGGTACCCACGGATCGTCGAGCGCACCTAGACCGCGTTGGCGATGGCCAGGAGGGCGTCCATCGCACGTTCTGCCTTGACTCGCTTCTCGCCCGACACCGGCGTGTACGAGTACCCCGCCAACGTCTTCATGCCGAGGAGGACGCTCAGCGCCTTCGCAGCGCCCTCATCCGCCTTCCGCAGGTGCGCAATCGCGTCCTCGTGCCTCTCGCCCTGGTGGTAGCTGCCGAGCCGTGCGGAGCAGATCACGTCAGCAGCAGCGATTCCCGCGTGCACGGCCAGCGTCACGAACGCGTCCGCCACGTCCTGTGCTTCGTCCGCGAGGTCGAGCACATCGTGCGCGACGGCCGCGAACTGGGTGGCCTTCGCGAGTCGTCCCGCTCGGACGCCGGCGTCTGCCTGCCTCGTGCTCATTGAGCCTCCTAAGTTGCCTTGACCAGGCGTGGCAAGGGCACCCGCTTCCGAAGCCAGGTCGGTTCTCCGTGCATGGTTAGGCCTTGATTTCGAATCGAGCGGAGCACCGGCTCGTTGGCCCGCTCGGGAAGATCGGCCTCGTCGATCACGAAGGGACGCGCGTCGTTGCCTGTCCAGCGCGAGACGATCCGCTGCAACTCGTCCACCTGTGAATCCCACTCGTCCTCGTCTGCCTCGTCCGGACGGACGATGAAGAGGTCGACGTCCGAGTCGGCCGTCGCTTCACCTCGGGCCCATGATCCGAACAGCGCGGCGTATATGGGCGGCTCGTTCCAGGTCTTGAAGTGAGCTTCAAGGCGTTCACGCAGCGTCCGAGCCTGATTCGCCAGTGCGACAATGCTCTCGGCGGCGAGGTGCTCTCGGTTGAGCTCGTAGGTTACGGCCGCATGGCCAACGCGGGTCGACGTCACGATGCCCTGCTTCGCGAGCCGATTCAGAACCTTGCGGACGCCCTCTACCGAAGCCTTCGGCAGCAGGCGCGCTAGCTGTCCAGGTGTAAACGCAGCCCGGGTCAGCGCCAGGTGCGTGAGGACGTCGCCGTCCAGGGTCGGAGTCACGACCGCGAGCGGATGCGTCGCGTCCACCGCACTCGCCTCCCTAGGCCCACTTTCGTACGCGTCCTCCCACTTTTGTGGGCGTGTGTCAACCATAGTGTGCGCGCCAGAGTCTTGTCACCTCGTAGCCCGGGCAGGTGACTACCGAGCGCTCGTGCGGCGTCCGCGAGGGCCTTACGCCACACTTGTCTAGCTTCGGGTGCCTTCCTCGCTGAGGGTTGCCCGCTCCCGTGTGCCCTCGACCTCATTCCGCGGAGCCGACTCCCGGTACGTCCGCGAGATCGTCCGGTAGACGGGCGACCGCAGCGCCACGAGCGCCGCGACGACCATCACCAGCCCGCTGATGAGGAAGACGAGCGCGATCCCACGGGTGTCGCCGTCGCCGAGCCACGGACGCAGCGCGTCTCGACCGGCCTCCGTGCGCGCGTAGGGGATGACGACGAACTGCGCGATCGGCGCGATGAGGAACGCGGTGATGGGCGCCGCGGCCGACTCGAGCGTCATCGCGACGCCGAACACGCGCCCTTGCCGCTCGAGCGGCACGACCCGCTGGATCACCGTCTGCTCGGCCGCCTCGACCACGGGGATGAGGCACATGTACGCCCAGATGCCGAGGGCGTAGAGGAGCCACCACTCGCGGATGGTGAACGTCGCGCCGAGCACACCCATGGCGACGACGACGAGCAGCATCGTGCGCATGGGGTTGGCCCCGAGGCCGAACCGCGCGACGAGGCCGCCGCCGATGAGGAAGCCCGTCGCCGTGACGCCGAGCACCAGCCCCCACGCCTCGACCGAGAACAGCTCGAGGCCGTACGGGTCCATGAGCGCCATGTAGACGCCGCCGATGAGGTTGTTGAACGTCGCGAAGATGATGAGGGAGAACAGTCCAGGCGCCGAGCGGATGACGCGGATCGAGCCCGACAGGTCGATCTGCGCGCGCGCCCCCGACGCCGGCGCGGCGGCGGCCCGGTCCTCGCGGAAGCGGATCGTCAGCAGGTGCAGCAGCGTCGTGGCGGTGAGCGCGAGCGCGATGACCAGCGTCCCACCCATGCCGAGGAACCCAACCGACAGCCCGCTGAGCACGCTGGTCACCATGAACGCGACGCCCTGCACGGTGCCGACGAGGCCGTTGGCGTTGGCGCGCCGCTCGTCGGGAACGAGGATCGTCACGGTCGTCGACAGGGCGATGTTGCGCATGTGCTCGACGACGGCGCCCGCGAGGATGATCACGGTGAACGCCCAGAAGTACGGCGCACCGAGGTCGAGCAGCGTCGCCTCCGGGGTGAGCCAGAAGAACGCCCCGGCCGCGCCGAACGCGAGGAGCGTCGCCGTCGTCGACATCTGCATGACGCGCAGCTTGCGGTGGTGGTCGACGATCGTGCCGAACACGACGCTGCTCGCGGCGATGAAGAGCATGTACGCGCCGCCGATGACGCCCGTGGCCAGGACCGAGCGCGTCTCCAGGTAGACCCAGAACGTCAGCGCCCACCAGAGGTAGCTCGTCGTCACGTTGGCGACGGCGGTGTTGACGAGGATGTGGCCGAAGGTGCGCATGGCGGTGGGTTGTGCGTCGGTCGGGGGTGCGGCGGTCGCGTCGCTCACGGTGAGGTCCTCCTTGGGTCAGGTCTCACCCGCTACTGACTGCCAGAGTCGCCCGAACTGGTCGGGATCGGGAAGACTTGTCTGCGGTGCGCGAAGTTCACCTCAGGTGTTCCGCCAAGAGACGTGGCGCCGGGCCGCTAGGACTCCGCCGACGTCCCTAGGTCGCGGAGCGCCTCGCTGACGCGGCCCTGTGCGGAGGCGTTCGCTGTGACCATTCGGCGCCCTTGTGAGGCGCCAAGGGCTTCTAGGGCGACCTGGCGGACCCGCTCCAGAACTGCCTCCGGCCGTTCGCGCAGGTTGAGCGGAGCCGTCACGACCTCCACGACGGCGTTCTTGATCTTGCGCCGGATGTCCGCACCTCCGCCGGCATAGATGAGCCAGGCGGTAGGGACGCCCAGGGCGGTGCAGTAGGCGAGCATCTGGTAGTGGTCGGCGTTCGCGTACCGGCCCGTGTGGGACGCGAGCTTGTACTTGGCGTCAAACACCACGTCCGGCGCTCCGTCTCCGTCGACATGCACGACGTCGACGTTCATGAGGACGTCGCCGTGCGGGTCCTCCTGGCCTCGGCCCGTCCTGCCCTCACCCCAGTCGCCCGCACCGGTCAAGTAGACGGGCAGGTGCGGTGAGGAGTAGCCAGGGTGCGCGGCGAGGGCCTCGGTAAGGGCGGTGGTCACGAAGTCCTCGAACACCTTCCACATCACAACGACGAACGCCGACATCGTGATGCCCGTGGCGCTCGCTCGGGTCGAGGCGTGGCGCAGCAGCACCTCGGCCAGGCCCAGGGCGGCGTGGTACCGCTCGTTGAGGCGCGTGGGCTGCCATCGTGGTGTCGGTGTCCCCGGGACCAGCCGCTTCACTCCTACGAATCGCGCGTCGAGGTGCAGCAGGCGCCTTCGGATCTCGCCGTCCAGGCGTGGCACACCGAGCATCAGGTGGATCGCCGCCACGAGGATCTGGTTCTCGGCGATGTCGGGGCTGAAGTCGTCGTACCGAACCTCGATCGGCACGGTGTGGCCAGGCCGGCGGCGGATCTGCTCCTCGAACGCGATGCGCCCGCGCACCGTCAAGAGGGCCTCCTGCTCGGAGGTGTACCCCTGCAGCACGCCCATCCTCAGGGCACGCTCCACTGATGCGGCGAGGGACTGGGCCATCGCCGGCCACAGGTCCCCGTGGGCCTCCCCGACGACGGAGTCCGGGCGGAAGCCGGGGTTCTTGGCGTAGCCCAGGAGGAACATCAGGTGTGTGACGTCGAGCTTGTGATTGGGCGTCACGTTCACCTGGAGGTCCTCGAACCGCACTGCCCCGACTCGGCCGTTGGGCATCAGCCAATGCCGGTCGCCGCCGAGCGTACGGACGTCGACCAGCTTCGACTCGCGGAGCAGCATCGCCTGCTGCGCGGTCAGCTCAAGCTCCCTGCCCTCCAAGTCGAGCTCGTCGAGGGTGACGTGCCGGAAGTCCATCAGACCTCCGGCTCGGCCGGGCCCTCGCCAGAGGTGACCCGGCGCTCGATCCTCTCGCGCAACGACGACAGACCGAACTCCTGATCGACGACGTCCGGCGGCTTGGTGCCGTAGAAGTGCTCGTGGAGCAGCGGCAGGATGTCGTACCGCCATACCAAGTCGAGCGCCCCTGGCTGGTCGAGGCCGTCCCGCATGAGGTACGACGGCCCAATGTGCAGGTCGTGACCACGCTGGCCCATCGCGGCGTTGAGCTCGTCGAGCAACGCGACGCGGTCGTCGCTCAGCTGCCGGCGCCGAACGAACTCGGCGAGGACCCCGTTTACGGGCTCGCGTTGGGGATGCATCTCGAAGAACGGGAAGCGGCGCCGGATAGCTGCATCGACAAGCGCGATCGAACGGTCCGCGGTGTTCATCGTGCCGATGATCAACAGGTTGTCCGGGAGGCTGAAGGGCTTGTCCGGCTGGTACTGGAGCCGGACGGTCTCCTCGCGGTACTCCAGCAGGAAGTACAGCTCGCCGAAGACCTTGGCGAGATTCGCACGGTTGAGCTCGTCGATGATGAGCACATAGGGCTTCCCGCGGTTCTCCGCCTTGGCGGCCTCGGCCGCCATCAGCTTGAGCGGCCCGTCCTGGAGGGCGAAGTGCGCTTGGCCGTCTTTCTCCACCGGCCGGAAGCCTTCGAAGAAGTCCTCGTACGCGTACGAGGGGTGGAACTGGACGAGCCGAACCTTGCTCGGGTCCTGCGCGCCGGCCAACCGCTCCGCGAGCTTCTTGGCGACGAACGTCTTGCCCGTCCCGGGCGGCCCGTAGATGACGACCTGTCGCCGCCGGTTGAGCACGTCGACCAGTTCCTGCAGCGGCGCGACCGGCATGAACAACTCGTCGGCCAGGCTCTGGTACACGGTTGGCAGCATCGCCCGCTCGGTCTGCTGGGGCGCCGTCCTCGCGCGGTGGGCGGTGGTCTCCGGGTAGTCGTCAGCCAAGTCTGCGAGAAGGTCGAACACCGCCGTCAGGTCGACGACGTGCCCCTCCTGTTCCAGCGCCGCGCTGAGCTTGGCGGGGAGTGCCTCGAGCGGTGTCTGCGACTCCGCCCATAGCACCGGGCGCGTCAGGAGCGGCGACTGCACCGCTGGCGGTGGCGCGTCGTCCAGCGTCCCGGTGATGAGCCGCTGCCCCGTCAGGGCCACGACCAGGTCGCCCTCCTGCATCCCCTCGCGGAATGTGTGCAGGGCTGCGGCCATCTCGTCGCGCTGGGACGGCGGGAGGTGCGCGTAGCCGCCGGCTACGAGCGTCGATACCTCGGCCAAGGTCAAGCCCGGCTCGAGGGCCAGCTGGGCTTCGTCGCGGAGCGTGACGCAGCCCGTCTTGCGCCACCCGGCGACGTCCTCCGGAGCGTCAGAGCGCACCAACCAGGCTCGCGGACCGGACCAGGAGCCGGGGCGCCAGCGGTTCACGAAGGGCGGCTCGTACCAGGAGACAGCGCCCTTCTTCTTGCGCTCATGCAGGGCGCGGAGGGCGACCAGGTCGCGCGTCACGTGCTCGTCGTCGTCGCCGCTCGGCGCCCCGACATCAGAGATGAGGCCGTTGCGGATCTTCCGGCGGTGGGCCGCACTGACGATCGACGGAAAGATGCCCGGCCACGCCAGGTGCTCGAGGTCGTAGCGGATCGACGGGGAGTCCTCGGGGACGCTCGTGGTCACTTCGCGGAAGGCGAAGGGGTCTCGCAGAGCCTTGTCGACGACGTCAGCGGGCTCGTCGAGCCAGTGGAGCACGAACCGGCACAGCCACTGAAGATGCTCGGGCGCGCGCGCGTGGTAACCCTGGCCGCCGGCGAAGGCGCGGCCGTCGTCCAGCCCCGCACGTAACGTGTCCGGCAACGACGGCGCCCCCGACATCGCGGCCAGGACGCCGTTGATGCGGTCCGCCTTGGTCGAGGCCTTCATGTCGTGCAGTGGTGTGTCACGGATGTACAACAGCTCGGCGGCTAGGCACAGCACGCCGTCGGACGCACCCTCGAGCTGATGACCCAGGCGCTCGGCGAACTTCTGGCCGCTTTCGCCGCTGCGCAGCCGTGCGGCGAGGTCGTGCGCTGTCTCGACGGACCAGCTCCGCACGCCGCTGACAATGGCTGAGGTCTCCCCGCGCAGGCCGGCGCCGAGCACCTTCCAAACTGCTGCTTCCATCGTGGGGCAGAAGCTCTCGCCGCGTTCCACACGCACCTCGCCGGGACGGCCGTCGCGCCAGTGCTGGAGCTCGGCCCGCTTCATCGGTGCCCACGTGTCCGGCGCGGCCCACTTCATGACGAGCCAAGCGAGGCCTTGCGCGTCGAGCCGGTCACGCAGGGCCGGCTCCTGACCCTCCCACCGCTCAAGCAGCCCGTCGCAGAGCGACAGCAGTGCCGCATAGCGCTCGCTGGGGGTGCTCCCCGCGGGCTCGC
This sequence comes from Actinotalea solisilvae, assembly GCF_016464425.1. Taxonomy (GTDB): domain Bacteria; phylum Actinomycetota; class Actinomycetes; order Actinomycetales; family Cellulomonadaceae; genus Actinotalea; species Actinotalea solisilvae. Next base: position 184,901 of record NZ_JADDKQ010000003.1, on the reverse strand, counting down.
CGACGCGCTCTGCCCACGTCTTGGCGAGCGCCGGTCGGTACGGCACGAACGACGAGGGATCGCGGCCGAGCAGGAGGCAGGACGCGAACACCGTTCGATCGCCGGGGCTGACGTATTCGCCCCAGGTGCCCAGCCGCTCCCCGAACGCCTCCACAGCCTGAACCGTCCCCGCCGCGTACAACTCCGCGAAAGCGGCGCGCACCTCGTCCGGATGGTCCACGATCCGGTTGCGCAACCACGTCTGCGCAAACGCGTCGACGAGGTTCCCCGCACCGCACGCCTGCTTGAGGCGCTCGGCCCACTCCGGCGCCCCGGCTACGCAGGCCTCCCCGGCAGCCGCCCACCTCTCCGCAGCCTTGAGCTTGTAGTCGCGCTCCTCCGCGTCGAGGTCGACGCTCCCGGCGAGCTCGCGCGCCCACAGGAGGAATGGGTCCCAGCCGACCGCTGGCGAAGCCCCGTCGCGCCTGGATGCGGTGTACCGACGGTTGATCTCCAGCCAGAGGTCGTCGCCGGACAGCTCCTCAAGCGCTTCGGCGCCACTCTCCGTGAGGTAGTACGCGCCGCTGTCGTCCCTAGCGAGCCAGCCCGCGAAGGTGGCACGCGACAATGCTGCACTCACCGCCGTTCGCCATCTCTCCTGGCCGCTTGCGTTGGTACTGAGCTCTCGGTCGGTGAACTGGAGCCGCTCCTGGATCCCCGCAAGAACGCGGCTCGACTGGAGCGGTCCTGATCCCTCTGCCACTACCTCGAACGCTGCGCGAGTCAGCACACCGCGACGGACGCCCTCGTCGGTTGCGGGTGGGTCTGTGCGGTCCGCGGCGAGGCTGGCAGGCAGGCGGTAGACGCCATTGCCCAGGAACTCCACAAGACCCTCGTCACGAAGCTTCTGGATCGTCTTCTGGGCAGACTCCTTCAACGCAAGGTTGTCGGGGAACGCGTGCTCGAAAGCCGGCATGCTCACGCGCAGCCATTCACCGCGAGAGAACTCCTGACCCGGACGCCAACGGCGCCGAATCTCGGTGAGCACAAGCTCACGCCAGCTGGTCATCGCTGCCCATCCTCGTCATGTCATGCGGGTGGCCGACCGCTGCCGTCGCTGCGCACCCGCGGGCTCTCGAGACGGATCCCAGGCGCCGGGGGCGTCCGCACGCACCCCGTCACGGTAGCCGGGAACGCGGTCGAGGGCGACGATCCACGAAGCTGTCGCTCGGCCGAGCGAGGTGACTGGGCGCTACGCGCCCGTTAGCACCGTCCGAGCGCTGTCGATTGCAGCTGACGTCCTCCGCCGCTGCGATCGACGTGCTCAGGGGCTCCATGAAGCCGAAGAGCTTGCCGGCTCGATGGGCGGCGTCCGACCTGGAGCGCGGCGGCGCCACCGTCAATCGGAGTGTCACTGAGCTGGCGCGCGGCGGACTTACCCAGCCTTGCACCGGAGACCTATCCGCGCCGGGGTGTCCCCATCCCGGTTTGGTCCCTCTCGCGGTGTCGGGTGGTGGCCGGGAGGGGCAAATATCGTTTGGTGATACCACCGCTCAAATCGCGACGGACTGTATGGCGGCGAGTAGCCTCACGCCCCAATCAACTGGAGCAGCGAGTCGAAACTGTCGACGACGTCGTACTTCACGCCATCGTGCTGGGCCTTGCCGTTGAGCGCGGCGAAGAACTTGCGGGCGCACTCGATCTTGGCGTCTTCGATGCCCTTGAGCTGCAGCGTTGACATGGAGCCCTTGGTCTCGGCGACAAAGTAGACGTGCTTGATCTTCGTAGTGTCGTCGCGGAAGGCGATGGCCCAGTCGGGGTTGTAGTCACCGACCGGGGTCGGGATGAAGAACCCGCGGGGCAGCTTCGAGTAGACGACGACCTCGTCGCTGACGTCGAGCTCCTCGACGAACGACCGCTCGATCTTCGAGTCTGTGACGACGTATTCGTAGACGCTCTTCTTCAGCTTGTCGCCTGCCCTGGTCAGGTCTTGGGCGGTCTGGCTCTCGGTGAAGATCGAGGAATCGTAGCGGCCGTCGAGCGGGTCGTAGGTGAGGTGCTCGATGATGACGGTGGCCTTCTGCTCGTTGATGAGCCGGGCGGCCTCGGTGATGAACTGCTCGGGGTTCTGCTTGAACTTCGCAAACGTGCCCGGGTTGATCCCGGTGAGGATCGCCGCGCAGGTGCGCCTGGTGAGCTGCGTCTTCTCCGCGATCTCGCCGAGCAGGTCGTACTCGACGGTCGAGCCCGCCGACACGGCCGAGTGCTCGACCTTCGTCTTGGAGACCTTGAAGCCGGTGCCCGCCTCGAGCTGCTCGACCTCCAAGCCAACGACCTGCTTGCCGCTCTCGACGAGGTACTGCGTGACGGTCACGTTGAGGGTCTTGTCCAGCATCCTGACGCAGTTATTGACCAGCTCGGCAGATTCGAACTCGACCCGATAGACGGCCTTGTGGTTGATGCGACCCCACAGCTCCTGGAACTCGCGCTTCTTGAAGTTGGCCTCGTTCAGCGGGATCTTCTTCGGCTTGCGCCCATCGGTCGGCCTGGGCACGTCGAGGTAGAGCGCGTCCACCAGGGGCCACACGAAGTCGATGATCGGCTTCAGCGCCTCGGCGGTCGGCGCGGCGAGCATCCCGGACGCCTTCGCCTCCTTGTACGCATCGGCGACCAGCCCGTCATCATCGACGTAGTCGTTCTTGATGAGGTAGTTGTACAAGGCGTTCGCGACGGCCTTCTCCAGCACGGCCGTCGAGCCGCCAGCGAGCTTGATGTGCTTGCCGGTGAAGTAGTCGACGCTCGCCTTGCGCGGCCTGGCCGACAGCGACTCGACGATCTCCTTCTGGAGCGCGGTGACGAAGTCGGTGTACGACTCGTCGGTCACGACGGTCAGCTCGTTGATGTCGTGCACGGTGACGGGGTTGTCCATCCGCTCGCCGTGCTGGTCGACCGACAGGCGCAGGCCGCGGCCGATCTCCTGGCGCCGGGTCGTGGTGTTGTCGCTCTTCTTGAGCATGCCCATCACGAAGACGTTTGGGTTGTCCCAGCCCTCGCGCAGCGCCGAGTGTGACCAGATGAACCGCACCGGCTCCTCAAACGACAGCAGCCGCTCCTTGTCCTTCAGGATCAGGTCGTACGCGTCGACATCGTCGGACTGGCCAGCGGTCTCGCCGGTCCTCTTCACGGAGCCGTCGATGGAGCGGCCGGTCTTCTTGTCGATGGAGAAGTAGCCCTCATGGGTACGCCGCACGTCGATCGCCCCGACGTACGCGCGGTAGCGCTCGGCGGCCCCATCGAAGTCGAATTGGCCGAGGTAGTCGTTCAGCACCGCCTCGTACTCTTCCTCGAACACGCGGGCGTACTCGCCGAGGTCGTCCTCGCGCTCGTAGTCGCGGTACTTTGCCACCTCGTCGATAAAGAACAGCGAAAGCGTCTTGATTCCCTGCGCGAACAGCTCGCGCTCTTTGTCGAGGTGAGCGCGGATGACCTCGCGAATCTGGATGCGCCGCTTCGCATCGTCGGTGACGTCCTGCGTGACCTCGCCTGCACCGATGATGTCGCCGTTGCTCAGCTCGACGATGTCGCGGTTGGCGTCGACGTCCCGGATGAACAGGCCCTTGTACGCCTCGATTCCGCCGGAGACGGTGTGAAGGTTCATGCCCTGGCTCAGCCGCTTCACCTGCCGCTTGATGCCCTGGGCGGTCTGCACCTCCAGCTCGACGCGCGCCTTCGGGAAGTCCGCGCCCTTGCCGACCTCCAGCCCGTCCACGTACAGGTATGCGGTGCTGCCGGCCAGGTGCTTCACGGTGATGCCGCGCACCGCGATCTTCTTCACGAGCTTCTGGTTGTAGGCGTCGATCGCGTCCAGGCGGTGCACCTTGGTGCGCTCGATCCTGTGCGTGGCCGAGTAGCGGAGCGCGAATAGCGCGTTGAACAGCCCGAGCGCCTCCAGCGACTTCGACGGCTTCTTCGCGTCGCCCTCGATCTTCTGCGGCTCGTCGATGATCAGGATCGGCCGGTTCCCGGCGATTACGTCGATCGGCTTGCGGGACTGGAAGTCGTCGAGCTCCTCGTAGATGCGCCGGGCGTCCTTGCCGGTGGCGTTGAACGCCTGGATGTTGATGATCATCACCTGCACGCCGGAGTCGGACGAGAACCGCTCCAACTCGTGCAGCCGCGAGGAGTTGTAGACGAACGTGCGGGGCTTGGTGCCGTAGAACTGTTGGAAGTGCTCGGAGGTGATGTCGAACGACTTTTTCACGCCTTCGCGGATCGCGATCGAGGGCACCACCACGATGTACTTCGACCAGCCGTACCGCTTGTGCAGCTCCATGATGGTCTTTGTGTACACGTAGGTCTTTCCGGTCCCGGTCTCCATCTCGACGTCGAGATTGATCGCGGCCGCGGACTTCCTCATCGGGTCCCTGAGGTCCTTCGAGAGCGGCAGTCCTCCCTCCCGCTGGACGGCGTGCACGTTCTCCAGAAGCTGCGGCGGAGTCAGCGCGATCTCCGCATTGCGCAGACCCGCATCGTCGAGCAACGTAGGCGCGGCGTCCTTGCCAGGGTCGATGCGGTACTTCACCCCGTCGGCGTACGGCTGGCCGGTGAACACGTTGACCACGGCACTGACGGCGTCGGTCTGGTACTGCTGGATCTTGAACTGGAGCTTCATCGGGTTCAGATCGCCCTTACCTCTGTGACGGGTGACATCTCGAGGAAGACCTGCTCGGCGTTGATGCGAGCGGCGTCATCTGCAAAGCCGACGTCCAGAAAGACTGCGCGCAACGGACGTCGAGAGGCGATTGCTTGTACAACAGCGTCGGTGATCTCGTCGGCGAAGCAGGCGATCAACGCATCGTCAGCGACCGACAGTACGCGCGTGCCGCCAACGTCTTCGGCCGCGATCGGCTCGGTGAGATCGAGTCCCCAGTCGAGCAATACTTGGAAGAGCAGGTCTTCGTCCGTGCGGTCCGGCTTCACGCTGGGCGCGAGGTCCGCGAGGAGGTCCTGCGAGGTCTTCTCCGCCGTGCGCCGGACATCCGCGAGGTTCGACGAGTCGATCCTTGTCAGTCTGTAGCCGAGGTCCTGCTCCTTGCCGCCGAGCGTGCGACGGATCTCGGTGCTCACGTTGCGCAACCGGGCGAGGCTCATCCCAAGAATCGAGCGGAACGTTGGTTCTGGGGTTGCGAGCGGTTCGTCGATCTGCACTGCGATGAAGCGGCGGTTGCCGCCGTCCTCGGCATTTTGCTTTAGCACAGCGTGCGCCGTCGTCCCACTGCCGCTGAAGAAGTCGAGGACGATGTCCCCGTCATGTGGTCTACCGGCCAGTTGAAGGATTCGCTGGATCAACTCGACAGGCTTCACCGAGTTGAGGACGTTCTCGGTGTGCTCGAAGGGGACGTACTTGAGCAGGGTCTTCTTCGCATCCTGGGTGTGGCCGACCTCCTGGTAGGTCCAGAGAGTCTGGGGGGTGCGTCCATCTGCAACCTCCGACAGAAACCGCTTGACCGCTGGACTGTTATTTCCGTCGGTGCCCCACCAGATGCGGTTGTCGGCATCCAACTCGCGGAACTTTGCCTCTGATATCCGCCAGTATGTCCCTCGCGGAGGTCCAGGGATCAACCTGCCTGAAGGCGTTCTTACCGGGTAAACGCCAGCGTCGTATGGATTCCGAGCGGTCATATTCTCGGCCTTCCAAGGCCCTCGAGGGTCATTGTCGAGGTTTTTGTACCGTGCTTCCATCGCCTCAGTCCGAGGTAGCGGCCGCGGCTGCCAGCGCAGCTTGTTCCGGGCGTAGCAGAGGACATAGTCGTGATCCTCGGAGAACCACAACGCCGAGTTCTTGGGCGCGTACACCTTTTGCCAGATGACCTGCGCGATGAAGTTTGGCGCGCCGAAAACCTCGTCACACAGCTTGCGCAGGTTGTCGACCTCGTGGTCGTCGATGGAGATAAAGATGACTCCGTCGTCCTTTAGCAAGTTGCGTGCCAGCTTGAGACGCGGGTACATCATCGAGAGCCAGTCGGAGTGGAAGCGACCATTCGCTTCTGTGTTAGCTACGAGCCTTTGACCGCCTGCGCCAGTCTGGCCGGACTTCTCGAGATAGTCGTTGGTTTTCTCGCTGAAGTCGTCGTCGTAAATAAAGTCCCCGCCTGTGTTGTATGGCGGGTCGATGTAGATCAGCTTGACCTTGCCGAGGTACGATTCCTGGAGGAGCTTGAGCGCGTCGAGGTTGTCGCCCTCTATGAACAGGTTCTTCGTCGTGTCGAAGTCGACCGACTCCTCGCGCACCGGGCGGAGCGTCTTGGCGATGGGGGCGTTGGCCGCGGAGGCCGCGGCGCGCTTGCCAGGCCAATCGAGCTGATAGCGCTCGTGTGGTCCCTCAACGATGTGGTCGGAGAGTTCCTGGCGGAGCGCGTCGAAGTCGACGGCACGGGTGGGGTTGCCGTCGCCATCGACGCTCTCGGTGATGGCCGTGGGAAACAACTCCGCGATGGCGTCGATGTTGCGCTGGGTCAGGTCCGGCGAGTGCATCTTGAGCTTGTCCACGGTCATTCCTTGTTGCTCGGTACGGGGTCGGTCAGCTCGGTGAGCGCTGCGGTGCGCTCAATGATCTGCCTGCGGAGTGCAACCTTGCGGTTGAGTTGTGGTTCGGTGCGCAACTTCTTCTCCAGTGCGCCGATCTCGCGCTGGAGCTTTCGGGCTCGGTCCAGTCTGTCGGTCGCTTCTGACACTGTCTCCCCGGCGCGCGTGTCCACTGGGAGCAAGGCGCTGAGGATCGCCTCGTAGAGGCCGGGCAGGTCGAGAGCTGTCGGCAGCGGCCGGCGCGGGCCATCAGCGGGCTGCCAGTCGCTCGAGAGGTACGCGCCGATCGTCGGGGTCTTGCCGGACAGCGCCTTCTGGGCTGCGACGGTGCGCACCCGGTCGCAGCTGGCGACCTCGAAGATGATCGGGAAGTGCACCGTCTTGTCGATGGCGGTGAGCACGTCGTCGGAGACATCCGCGCCCTTGGTCTCAACGGTGAAGACCTGAATCTCCGGTACAGCGGGCGTGCCGCGCAGGCGGAGGGTGTCATCTGCGAGCTTGTAGGCCCAGATGACGCGCTGGATGCCGTCGACGAACTTCTCCCGCAGCGCGGTGCGCACGTTGCCGTGCTCATAGAACTTCGTCTTCGGCACAGTGCGGCCGAACGCGGCGTTCGGCGGCCAGCGGAACAGAACGGGCTCAGTCATCCAGCGGCTCCTCGACGATCGCTAGGAAGGCGATCAGCTCGAAGTCGTCGAGCCCGGCGATGGTCTGCACGAGGGCGGTGGTACGGCCGGGGCTGAAGAGGCTGTCGACATCGCGCTCCTCGGTGACATCGATCATGGAGCGGATCGCCTTGGTGAGCAGGTGGCTGTACTGGTCCATGTCGGCCCCGTCGCGGGTGGCGGCGTTGAAGACACGGCACACCTCCCAGGCGGGTTCGTCGCGGGTGCGGCATCCTGCGCGGATGAGGTCGAGTAGGCGCTTGACCGCGGTGTGGTCGGCGATCACCTCGCCGCTGTTGTCTAGGTAGACAAGGTAGTGCGGATGCAGGCGGTTTCCGCGGTTGAGGTGCTCGTCGGCGTTGATGTTGCGCAGGACAAACAGCGCGCCGGGCTTGAGGCCCTTGTAATGGTCGGCGGGAATGACTGCGTGCAGGCCTTTCGGGGTGCCGGCCAGGGCGCCGTACTCCTTGATGTAGCCGAGCAGGTCCATGCGGAAGTCGTTCAGGCCCAGGTCGGTGATCGAGACGCCGGTGCGGACGTCCTCGAGTTCGATTACCTCTTCCTGGAGCTTGCGGAGCTGCTCCTTGCGGAAGGCGGCGTCGCTGGCCTCAGGCGTAAGCACGTTGTCATCGGCGGTCCCCGCGAGGTCGGCGATCACCATGCGGTTCTCTACGCGCTCCTTGAGGTTGATGTACTCGTCGAGGGAGATGTCGGGCCAGAAGTTGACGAGCTGGATTCGCTCGTTGGTCGATCCGATGCGGTCAATGCGGCCGAAGCGTTGGATGATCCGCACCGGGTTCCAGTGGATGTCGTAGTTGACCAGGAAGTCGCAGTCCTGGAGGTTCTGGCCCTCGCTGATGCAGTCCGTGCCGATTAGCACGTCGATCTCGGACGACTCCTTCGGCATCACGAGGTGTCGCTGCTTCGACCGCGGCGAGAACAGGGTGAGGGTCTGCTGGAAGCCGTAGCCCTTGCCGAGGGTGGTAAGCGGGTTGCCTTGGCCGGTGACGAGGGCACTGTCGTAGCCGTGCTCCTTGATGGCTGGGGCCAGGCTCTCGTACAGGTACTTGGCGGTGTCGGCGAAGGCCGAGAAGATCAACACCTTGCGGTTGCCCGGGTTCAGCGGGTGCTGGAACTTGCCCGCGAGCAGCTCGCGCAGCGCCTTCAGCTTCGAGTCGTGCTCGGGAGTGATGCCGCTGATCGAGGCGAGGAGCTGCTGGATGACGTTGCCGTCGTTGACGAGGTCGCGGTTCCACGAATCGACATCGATGTCGGCCAGGTCGATCGGGACCTTCTTCCCGACGGTGCCGCTCGTCGGAAACTCAAAATCGTCGTCCTCGGCGTCGATGTCCGCGAAGGCGGAGACGATCGCGGCGATGCTCGCGGCGTGGTCGTCGAGGGCCTCGATCGCCTCGGCAATGGTTCCCTCTAGCCGGTGCAAGGTAAGCCGGAACGCCTCGACGCTGGACTCCAGCCGCTTGAGGAGGTTGACCGTCATGAGCTTGCGGATGCCCTGCTCACGGCTCGCCGCGCCGAGGTTCGCCGTCTGCCCACCCATGTAGTTCTGGCCCGACCCGGCCCCGTAGAGCTGTTCGTACTTGTCGCGGCGGCTCGGGAACACGTAGGCCAGCGGCGTGTAGACCGCCAGGGTCAGGAGCTGGAGCTGCTCGAAGATCTCGGTGAATGCGGGAGCGTCCAGCAGGTCGGTGAGCGGCGGCCGCAGCGACTCCGGCTTCATCCGCTCGGGGAACGCTCCAAAGTCGGAGGTGTCGTAGAACGCCTGGATATGCTTGCGGGACCGGGCGATGGTAACCGCGTCGAGCAGCTCGAAGAAGTCGAAGTCCAGCCGAGCCAGGATCGCGTCGGTCGTGCGATCCTCTGGCGGCAGATCGGACCACTGGTTGAACATCCGCTGTGCCTGACGGAACACCTCCTCGATCGAGGTCTTGATGTTCAACTTCGCGGCGAGCCGCGCGGGGTCGCCCTCGTAGGCCAGGGCGAGCTGGTTGCGCAAGTCGTTGAACCGGTTGTTCACCGGCGTCGCCGAGAGCATCAGCACCTTAGTCTTCACGCCCTCGCGAATGACCTTGCGCATCAGCCGCTGGTAGCGGGTCTCGCGCTCCTCCACGTAGTCGGCGTTGCGAAAATTGTGCGACTCGTCGATCACGACCAGGTCGTAGTTGCCCCAATTGATCAGGTCGAGCCGCTTGCCCAGAGACTCGCCGCCATTACGCGAGAGGTCCGTGTGGGCGAGCACGTCGTAGTTGAAGCGGTCCTTCGCGAAGATGTTCGTCGTGTAGTTGCTGTTGTAGTTCGTCCAGTTGTCGGCAAGCTTCTTCGGCGCGAGCACGAGCACCGTCTTGTTGCGCAGCTCGTAGTACTTGATCACCGCGAGTGCAGTGAATGTCTTCCCGAGGCCGACACTGTCGGCGAGGACACAGCCGTTGTAGGTCTCCAACTTGTTGATCACGCCTGTGGCGGCATCTCGCTGGAAGTTGTAGAGCGCTTTCCAGACTTCGGTGTCCTGGTAGCCGGTCAGGTCGTTGGGCAGTACATCCTCGCTGATGTCGTCGAGGAATTCACTGAACAGGTTGTAGAGGATCAGGAAGTACACCCGCTGGGGCGAGTTCTCGGCGTACACGCTCGCGATGTGCTCGCGCACCGCCTCGGTCACGTCCTCGACCTGGTCCGGGTTGCGCCAGACCTGGTCGAACAGCTGGATGTACTGCTGTGTGAACGGCATGTCTTCGATCTTGTGCACCATGTTCGACACCGCCGGCCCCCGCTCGTAGCCGAGGTCAGCGGTCGTGAAGCCCTGGAGCGGCGCGTAGGCGGCGGTGTCACCAACCACTGCGAACGACTGCATCGGAGCGCCGGTGCGGTTCGAGCGGAAGGTGACCTTCTGCCGCACCCACTCCGCGCACTCCCGGGCGATCGCCCGTTGGGTCAGCTTGTTGCGAAGCCGGATCTCGAACTCGGTGCCGTAGAGGGCGGCATCTCGGTTCTTGTCGTTCGGGATGAAGAACTGGCGCTTCTCCGGCGCGGGCTTGTCGGTCGCCTTCGTCGTCGTGAAGGAGGGTGCGGTGAAGATAAACTCCAGCTCCTCGACCGATTCCAGCTCACGCTTGAGTGCCTCGAAGGCGAAGATCGAGAAGGTGCTCGCCGCGATGCGGAGCTTGGAGCCCGGCTCGATCGATGCCTTAAGGTCGTCGCCGAGGAACTCGTTGAGGTTGTCGATGATGCGCATCAGGTGTCACCGCCCTTGGGCTCCGGGCGAGCAACGTGCCGCGTCGGAGCCGCCAAGGGTTCTTTCGTCCCGCAACCCGACGGCTTCGGGCAGCAACCCTCGCGTTCAGTCGGGCGTGATTGCGTGGAAACCCCGGAAGACACGTAGTAGCGCACGGCGTTTCTCAATATGGCGGCCTGGACGGCAGGCGTCCGGGGTTCGGCGATCTCTGCTCGACCCCTGGCGCCGAGGGCGTAGCCGGTGCGCACGTCGCTCAACCTAGCGGTCGTGGCCCCCAACGGGGCCAGCGAGCTTTGGGCTGCACGTTGGGTCTGTCCCCCGTCCGGCGGAGTCGGGTTGCCGGAACTCCAGTGCCAGTGATCTTGGAGGAGCGCCTCGCGGTACCGAGTTGGCGCGGCATCCGGGGGGCCGGTGAGAATCACGGAGCGTGGCGCTCAGTAAGCGGGTTGGGCCATCGCGGTAGAGAGCTCGAGCCGAGACCGCCGAGTATCGTCGCCCAGGTCCCCGACATTCGGCTCGAAGGAGGAGGAGCGCCAGCGCTCTGACGCGGAGGTTCAAGCTGAGGACTGGCTCAGGCGCCCCGCTCAAGTGCGTGGTCCCAGGCGCCGACGTTGAATGGATGGCGATGCACTGATGAGGCTTGGTCGAGGGGACGTCACACGAACGCTTGGTCGCCATGGCCACCACTGAGCGGCACGGGCTGCTCGGAACCAAAGAGAGAGCCGGCGGAGCGTAACGATGACGGACGACGTGCTCGACGACACGAGCGAAGACCAGGGCAAGTGGCTGAAGACCCTCGATCGCGCCCTGGCGATCCAGCAACGAGTAGTCGAACGGAACGTCGATCGCGTCCGGCGGTCCCGGCCCGAGGCGATTCCCGCTGAGCTGATCGGCGCGCTCGAGAAGGCGTACACGGCCACCGTCACCGCGACAGGTGCGGGCGCCGGTGCGGCGGCAGCGGCACCGGGGGTCGGCACGCCGGTTGCGTTGGCACTTGGCGCCGGGGAGGCGGGCGTCTTCCTTGAGGCGACCGCGCTGTTTGCGCTTTCGGTCGCCTCAGTCCACGGTGTCCGGGTAGACGATGTCGAAAGACGTCGAACGCTGGTTCTTGCCGTTGTTCTAGGCGACGCGGGTTTCATGACCGTGCAGCGCATGGCGGGGCGTACTGGAGCCCATTGGGGGAAGAAGCTAACTCAAAAGATTCCGATCGAAGCAATTCGCGCCGCGAATCGGGTTCTCGGCCGGAATTTCATCACGCGCTACGGTACGCGGCAGGGCATCATTGTGCTCGGAAGGCTTGCTCCGTTTGGGATCGGGGCGGCTATAGGCGCCGGCGCCAATGCTGCGATCGGATGGGGTGTGGTACGGACGACCCGCCGCGTGTTTGGGCCCCCGCCGCCCCTACCGGTCGAGGCAGGCGACGCGCCAGTTCGACCTGATGGGGTCCGTGATCATGACGCTTAGCGCGGAGGGCATGGAGTTCTTGGAGGTCATGCTCGTGCTCGGAGGCCGCCGCGTATTGCTGGCACCCGCTTCTGAGCGTGACGAGGCCAGGCGGGAAGTCGCCGAACTCCGCGAGCGTTCCCTGGGGCGCGTCGTCGCGGCCACCCGCATTCGTAACGAGCTCGGGGGGCGCGGCGTGCGTGACGAAGGCCGCTCTGCGGAGCGGTGCCACCGGCCGTGTCGAGGCTGAAGCATGGTCCGATATCACTGGCGAGGACATTGGCGCCGCAGCAGCAACGGCACGCGTCATTGGGTCTCGGGTCACTACGTCAACCGCGGAGGCCATTCTCCGTGAAGTCGAAACGTCTCCACACGATCGCGACCATCGGCCGTAACGGTTCGCGTCGCCTACTCGTTGCGCTGGGCGCAGCCGAACGCTCGCTGCCCGGTGTGCGGGGCCCCGGTCTACTTCTACTCCAATCAGCAAGGAAGCCGGGTTTACTTCGACGAGATCGGCCCCCCATGGCCTAAGCACCCTTGCCTCGCGGACCGAGGACGCATCGTTCGCTGGATTCAGCAGCGGAACAGTCCGGAACGCCCCGTCCGACCCGAGCCCACCGTTGGAGGCAGATTCGTAGATCATGGGCCCGCATTACGACGAGGGCGAGACGCGAGTATTGGGACAAGTACGGAGGTGAGCCTCTCGAGGCGCACGTTGTACGTGCTGCCGTACCCGACGCGCGTGGCACGCGCCTGTGGCTAGATGCCATGTCTCCGCCGTACGTGTCGAGCGTCTGGGGCATCGGCGGATGGCCGGTCGTCGCTCCCGGTGACGTCGTCTTCGTGTCGGGTAGGTGGGTGTCCCTTCTCGACATTGCCCGACTTGATGCCGTTTGGCTGCCCGCCGAGCGCATTGCTTAACCAGCGGCTCCGCCAGACCGCGTCGACTTTCACGTGGTGAAGCGCTGGTACCGCCAGGCCAGCAGCTCGCGGTCGGGTGCGTCCGCGCGCCGCACGGGCAGGGTCAACTCCCGCCCGTGCATCTCCTGGATCCCGTGCTTGAGCATCGGACCGTCGATCTCCTCCAGCACGTCGCTCCGCACCTGCACCCGGTAATCCGGCGTGACGCCGAGGATGTTCTGGTCGTAGGCGGCGTGGTGGATCTTGCACAGCGCCAGGCCGTTCGGCGTCGTCGGGACGCCGTGCGCCTCGGAGTCGGGGACGATGTGCGCCGCGTCGAGCAGCGAGCCGTGCTGCAGGCGGCAGATGGAGCACTGTGTGTTGTAAGCGAGCAGCACGCGAGTGCGGAACGCTGGCTGGTGCAGGCGCTGCTTCGCTAGCCGCCGGGCGTACTCGCGCTGCGGCTCGGCGAGGTGTCGGACGTCGCCCATGAACCTGAACGCCTCGTCGAGTGCGATGATGAACGCCCGGCTCTCCGGCTCGTCGTCGACCACGTAAACCGGCATGACGGGCGTGTAGTAGTTGGCGACCTCCTTGCGGAAGAGGATCAGCGGCTGGCCGGTCTCCATCGCGGTGCGGAGCTTGCGGTTGTCACCGCTCCACGGGTCACCCTTGCGGTAGCTGTAGTGCAGCAGGCCGTCGTCCGACTCGACGTCGTCGTAGGGCCCGTTCGCGGCCGCGACGATCGACAGCGTCGAGCTGAAGGCGGCGGGGTTGCGGATGCCGCGCGAGAAGTCGATGAGCGGCAGGTCGTTGCCATTGATGCGGAAGCCGAGCAGCTCCTGCCGGTGCAGGAAGCCACCGTTCGCCTCAGCGCGCCCGCGCACCCAGTCCATGATCTGCACGCGGAGTGCTGACTCGACGGCCGTGTCCATGCGACAGAGCTCACCACGCGGATCGCGCATTGTCTGCCATCTGCGGGGTGACGGTGGTACGCCAGATCTCGGTGAGCCTCTGGCGAACCGCCGTCGGCCATATTCGGCGCTCGTTCCCTGCCGTGGCTTCCCCATCAAGTGCACCCCGTGCTCTGCCGATGAGGTGCACGAGAGGGGGCCCACCATGCCCGCAGGAGACTCCGCCGGCGCAGAGGCGCGTCGGCAGCTCGCGCTCGCCGACGCCCACGCCGCCGCGGCGGCCGAGGCGCGCGCCACGGCCGCTCGCTACGGCATCGCCGACGTCACCGAGAAGCGCACGGCGCAGGCCCTCGCGCCCCTCGCCGCCGTCGGGCACCACCTCCTTGCCGACCGTCGCTGGCCCGGCAGCCGACGCGCCCAGGTCGACCTCGTCGTCGTCGGGCCGGGTGGTGTCTTCATCGTCGACACCAAGGCGTGGAAGGACGTCCGCATCCACTCGGACCGCATCTACCGAGGCCAGGACGACGTGACGGACGACGTCCTCGGGCTCGCCGACCTCGCCTACACGGCCGAGGGGGACCTCGCCGAGGTCGGCCTCGCGCCGGGCGAGGTGCACGCCGTCGTCGTGCTCGCCGGACGGCAGGGCATCAACGAGCGGGTCGGGCCCGTGTGCGTCGTCGGCGAGAAGGACGTGCTGCGGTTCATCGCCGCCAAGGGGAACCGGCTCACGCCTACACAGGCGGACACCGTTCTCGCGCGTGCGCTCGCGCTCTTCCCCGAGGTCAACGCACCGGCGCCGGTGAGCATCGCGCTGCCGGAGCCGGTCGTCCCGACGCAGGCGGCCGCCTCGATGGAGCCGCTGCTCAGCGAGGAGGAGGTGCAGTCGGCGCTGCTCGAGGGGATGCTCGCGAGCCCCATCGAGGAGTGGATGACCTTCCTCCACCCGTCGCAGGCGAAACTCGTCCGCCGCTCGTTCAACGGGCCGTCGCGCATCCGCGGCGCCGCCGGCACGGGCAAGACGGTGGTGGGACTGCACCGCGCGGCGTACCTCGCGCGCACGCGGCCGGGGAAGGTGCTCGTGACGACGTTCGTCCGGACTCTTCCCGACGTCCTCAAACAGGCGCTCCAGCGCATGGCGCCCGACGTCGTCGATCGCGTCGAGTTCGTCGGCATCCACCAGTTCGCGCTTCGCGTGCTCGACCAGCGCGGCGTCCGGATCAACCTCAACGGGCAGAAGGCCGACGCCGCGCTCAAGGCCGCGTGGGAGCGGGTCGGCGTCGCCGGTCGGCTCGGGACGTCGGCGATGGACGCGCGGTACTGGAAGGAAGAGATCCAGAGCGTCATCAAGGGCCGCGGCATCACGCAGTTCGGCCAGTACGCGGACCTCCAGCGCACGGGCCGCGGCTATCGGCTGACGCTCGACCAGCGCCGCGAGGTCTGGCGTCTGTACGAGGCGTATGACGCCGAGCTGCGCTCGCAGGGCGTGTGCGACTTCGCCGACGCCATCCTGCTCGCCGAGGCGGAGCTGCGCCGCGAGCCGCTGGCCGAGACGTACAGCGCCGTCCTCGTCGACGAGGCGCAAGACCTCAGCTGCGCCATGGTCCGCATGCTGCACGGTCTGGTCGGCGACGCGCCCGACGCCTTCACGCTCATCGGCGACGGCCAGCAGTCCATCTACCCCGGCGGCTACACGCTCTCGGAGCTCGGCATCTCACTCGCCGGCCGCGGCGTCGTCATGGACGTGAACTACCGCAACACCCGCCAGATCCTCGAGTTCGCCCAGCGCCTCGTCGCGGGCGACGAGTTCGCCGACATCGAGGGCGCGATCGCCCGCGGCGACGTGCCGGGCAGCGTCCCGCGGGTCGGGCCCGAGCCGGTGATCGAGCAGTGCGCCGGCACGAAGGCGCGCGGGCCGCGCTTGGTTGAGCGCGTGCGCCATGTGCTGGGCGAGGTCGGAACCGGGCCCGGCGACGTCGGTGTCCTGTGCTTGAGCAAGTTCGCCGTGCGTGACGCGATCGCCGCGCTGAGCCGCGCGGGCATCCCTGCGATCGAGCTCGAGAAGTACGACGGAACGCCGGTCGACGCCGTCAAGGTCGGCACCATCAAGCGGGCCAAGGGCCTCGAGTTCAAGCAGGTCCTCCTGCCCGACGTCGGTTCGGCGGACGTCGGGAGCGCCGCGCCGCCTGAGGACGGGACCCAGCGCGAGCGCTGGAACCTGCGACGACGCGAGCTCTACGTCGGGATGACGCGGGCGCGTGACGGGCTTTGGGTGGGTGTCGTCTGATGCGCTAGCCGGCGACTCGGACGCTGCAGTTCCTCCGAGTAGCGCCGAGCTCACCGACCAGCTCCACGCGCGCTCCTGCGTCGCAGACCTCGTAGCGCCCGGATCAGGTACGCGACCGGGAGCGCCATCACCACGCCCCAGATCCAGCTCTCCTGCGTCGCGCCCACGACGCCGACGGCCGCGCACCACGCCGCGAGGAGGACGAAGATCGCCGCCGTAGCGCCGCGCACCTTTGGGCTGCCCGGCCGGAGCGGCCGGGACGCGCCCACCGCGCCAATGACGGCGACCAGCCCGAAGACGACGAGCGCGGCGGCCCACACCTTCCCGAAGCCGGTGTCCGCGCGCGCGACGACCGCGACGCCCAGCACGATCGCGACGAGTCCCGTGACCACGCCCAAGGCCAGCTCGACCTGGCCGATGCGAGCGCGGCGAACCTGCCGGCGGCTCGCGTCGGTCGGAGGCGTCGTCATGGCCTTCCTTCACCGGTCGTTCGAGCGCGGGCGATCGCCAAGCGAGTATGCCCGCGTACACCGACGGACCACGCCGTCTGTCACGGCCTCCCCGTACCCTGCGCTGGACCGCACACCTGGGGGCGCACCGCATGACCGCACTCGACACCACGCTCACCGACGCCGAGCGCCTCGGCCGCGGCCTCGCCGCGCTCGGCGCCGCGCTGCACCCGTGGGTCGACCGCGAAATGCGCGAGGACGCGCCCGCAGGCGAGGACTGGGTCGCGCTCTACGAGGCCGCCGAGTCCGCCCGCCGCGGTCACCCGTTCCGCCTCGACCCCCGCGACCCGCGCGCGCTGATGCGCATCGTCCGCCACACCCGCCACGTCTTCCCCCTCGAACAGGCGCAGCGCGCCTGGCTCGACGAGCTCATCGCCTCGGGCAACCGATGGGCCCACGTCCCCGACCTCGACCGCGCCGAGGCCGACCGCGCCCTCGAGACCATCTCGCTGCTCCTCGACTCCCTCGCGATGGAGGACGCCGCCGAGGAGGTCCGCGCCCTCCGCCCCGCCGGCCCGGCCCTCGAACCCACGCCCGAGACCGCAGACGCCCCCACGACCACAGCCACCACCCGCGACCAAGGCCCACCCAGCCCCGGCTTCTGCCTCCTCACCGTCGAGGTCGGCGACCTGGACGTCGTCGTCGTGTACCGCGAGGCGCTCAACTACGCGCTCGTCACCAACCGCGTCTCGCCCGTCCTCGCGATCCGCCTCACCAACAACGGCCCCGCCGCAATCGACCCCGGCCGCCTGATCCTCACCATCGAGCCGTGGAGCGCAGCCCACGTCGCCGAGCCGCTCGTCGTCGAGCCCGGGCCCGTCGCCCCCGGCGAGACGCTCGACGTGCCCAGCCACCTCACCGCGTGGCAGCTGAGCCCGTCGGCGTTCGTGCACCTCGACGAGTCGATCACCACGCGCCTCACCCTCGCGGCGACCACTTCCACCGGCACGACGACCGCAGCCGAGCTCGTCCGCCTCCTCCCGCCCGACGAGTGGTGGTCCCTGTCCATCCCCGAGGCGCTCGCCGCCCACGTGCGCCCCAACGACGCCGCCGTCGCCGCGCTCCTCGCCGAGGCCAGCCAGCGCCTCCGCGCTAAGACCGGCCGCGGCGACCTCGACGGCTACCAGGGCGGCGAGGAGCGCGCCGTCGCCATCGCGCAGGCCGTCTACGAGGCGATGGCGACGCGCGAGATCCGCTACATCACCGCGCCGGCGTCGTTCGAGGGCACCGGCCAGCGCATCCGGTCCCACGCCGCGGTGCTCGAGGGCCGCTGGGGCAACTGCCTCGACCTCGCGTGCGTCTACGCGGCCGCGCTCGAGTCCGCCGGCCTGCACCCCGTCATCGTCACGACCCGCAACCACGCCTTCGCCGGCTACCTCGTCAACGACAGCCAGCTGCCGCTCGTCGCGGTGCGCGACGCCGGCACGCTCACCCTGCTCCTGGACGCCGGGGTCGTCGAGACGGTCGAGCTCACGGGCACGACGTCGGCCATGGCGTTCGACGACGCCGTCGCCGCCACCGCGCCGTGGTGGACGCGCAAGCTCGACGAGGTCAGCCACATGCTCGACGTCGCCGCGGCGCACCGCCGCGTGCGGCCGTTGCCGACGGTGCGGCGCGAGGGGGACACCGTCGTCGTCGAGGTGGAGGTCGAGCGCGCCGAGGTGCGCCGGCGCATCCGCGGCGAGGTCACGCCCGCGATGCCCGTCGAGGACCGGCCCGCGCGCATCGAGGCGTGGCGGCGCTCGCTGCTCGACCTCACGCTGCGCAACCCGCTGCTCAACCTCTCCGCCTCGCGCAGCGGCGCGCCCGTGCACGTGCCGCACGGCGCGCTCGGCGCCCTCGAGGACCTCGTCGCCGCCGGGCAGAGCCTCTCCCTCATCCCGCACGACCAGATCGGTCAGCTCCACGTCGAGCAGGGCGCGCGCTCGGCGCAGGACATCGACGCCGACGTGCTGCGCCGCATCCTCACCGAGGAGTCCGGCCTCTACGTCGGCCTGCCGACCAGCGTCTACACGGCGCGGATGCTCGGGCTCGCGCGCCGCGCGCGGACGGCGATCGAGGAGACCGGCGCCAACAACCTCTACCTCGCGCTCGGCGCCCTGACGTGGACCGAGCGGAACAAGACCGTCCGCGCGCCGCTGTTCCTCGTGCCGGTGACGCTCAGCGGTGGCCGCGGCGCGCTGTGGCGACTGCGGATGGACGAGACCGGCGCGATCGTCCCCAACCACTGCCTCGTCGAGAAGCTGCGCGTGAGCCGCGGCATCGTCATCCCCGAGCTGCTCGACCCCGGCCAGGACGGCGCGGGCATCGACCTCCCGCGCGCGCTCCAGGCCGTGCGCGGCGCGATCCTCTCCGGCGGCCACAGCGGCTTCACGCTCGAGGAGACGGCCGCGATCGGCATGTTCGCGTTCTCGACGCTCGAGATGTGGAAGGACCTCACCGAGAGCTGGCGGTCGTTCGTCGAGCGGCCCGTCGTGCAGCACCTCGTCGAGACGCCCGGCCTGCCGTTCCTCGACGAGGCGCCCGAGCCCGAGCCGGACCCGACCGCCGAGGCCACCACCTACCTGCCCGTCGCCGCCGACGGCTCGCAGATCGAGGCGGTCCGCTGGGCCCGTGCCGGACGCTCCTTCGTGCTCGAGGGCCCGCCCGGCACGGGCAAGTCGCAGACCATCACCAACCTCGTCGCCGACTGCCTCGCGCACGGCCGCAGCGTGCTGTTCGTCGCCGAGAAGCAGGCCGCGCTCGACGTCGTGAAGCGGCGCCTGGACGACGTCGGGCTCGGCGTCTTCTCCCTCGACCTGCACGGGCGCAACCAGACGATCAACGCCGTGCGCGCCCAGCTGCTGCGCGCCATCGAGCACGGCGCGGACCGCTCGCCCGCATGGGAGACGCTGCGCGACACCTACCGCTCGCTCACGGAGAACCTCAGCCGCTACCCGCGCCAGCTGCACGACGAGGGCCCCGCCGGGCTGTCCGCGTGGGACGCGCGCCAGGTCGCGCTCAGCCTGCGCGAGCGCGGCGACGTGCCCGACGACGCGCTCCCGCAGCTCCCGACGACGCTCGTGCTGGGCACGGTGCCGCCGGCCGACGTGTACGACGCCGCGCGCGACCTGGCCCACGCGCTGCACGACCTGGGCGGGGCGCCCGCGACGAGCCCGTGGCGGCTCGCGGGCCTCAGCGGTCCCGAGGCGATCGTGCCGCACCGCGTCGCCGCCGCCGTCGACGAGGTGCTCGCCGCCGACGCCGCCCTCGCGGGCACGGTCCTGCGGCCGCTGCTCGACCTCGCGACCGCGCCCGAGCACCTCGACGGGGTCGCCGAGTGGCTCGACTCGAGCGCGGGGCAGCGGCTCGCGCCGACCGCCGAGGGGCGGCGCGTCGTCGGGCCGGACTGGGCCGAGCACGCCGCGCAGGTGCGGCAGGCGCTCGAGCAGCACCGCGCCGCGCACCTCGGCCGCCTCGGGCCGTTCGCGCCCGACGTCATGGCGCTCGACCTCGACGCCGCTCTCGCCGCGGCGACCGCCGCCGACGCGTCGTTCTTCCTGGGCCGCAAGAAGCGTCGTCGGGCGGCGCTCGCCCTGGTTGCGGGCGTGGTCCGCCCGGACGCCGAGGTGCCGCTCGACCAGCTCACGCCGCTGCTCACCGGCCTCGTCGGGGCGCGCGCGGCGGGCGCGCAGCTCGCGCAGTACGTCGGCGGCCTGCCCGGGCTCTTCCTGCCGTTCGGCTGGAACCCGCTCGACCCCGAGGCCGCCGTGCCCGTCGAGCAGGCGATCCGGCGGTGGCGCGCGACGGCGGCGCTCTCCGCGGTGGGCACGGACGGCGGCGACGCGGTGGACGCGGCCACGGCCGACGTCGTCGACCGCGCGCACGACCTGCCGTGGGGCGCCGTCGACGCCGTCCGGCGCCTGGCCGCCGCGTGGCACGAGGTCGTCGCCGCGCTGCGCCCGCACCCCGAGGACCTCGCGTTCTGGCTCGGCGGGCGCGGGCTGTCCGCGGCGCTCGCCGTCGACGGGCCGCTGTGGCAGGCCGACGCGCGCTCGGGTGCGCTCGTGCGGCTGCAGCGCTGGACGCGCGTGCGCGGCGCGATCGCCGCGTTCGACGGCTGGGGCGCGGCCGACGTCGGGCGCCTGGTGCGCACCGGCCGGCTCGACGGCGACTCGACCGAGGAGGCCGTGCGCCTCGCGTTCGCGGAGACCGTCGTCGCCGAGCGGCTCGACGCGACCGGGCTGCGCGCGTTCGACGAGCGGCAGCGCGCGCGGCTGGCCGGGCGCTTCCTCGCGACGGGCGAGGACGTGCGCGAGCGCATGCGCGTCGAGCTGCCCGCGCGCATCGTCGCCGCGCGCACCTTCGACCCGCGCGTGCGGGCGGGGAGGTCGAGCGAGTTCATGGCGCAGCTCGGGCGGCGGCGGGGCGGCCTGTCGATCCGCCAGCTGCTCGCGCGCTACGGATCGATCATCACCGAGGTCACGCCGTGCCTGCTGATGAGCCCGAGCTCGGTCGCGCGGTTCCTGCCGCCCGAGGGCATCGGGTTCGACGTCGTCGTGTTCGACGAGGCGTCGCAGATCCGCGTCGCCGAGGCGGTGGGCGCGATGGGACGCGGGGCCTCGGTGATCGTCGTCGGCGACTCCAAGCAGATGCCGCCGACGTCGATGTTCGCCGCGTCCCTGGGCGAGGACGACGAGACGCTCGTCGAGGACGTCGCCGTGCCGGCGGACATGGAGTCGATCCTCGGCGAGGCCAAGGAGTCGCGGCTGCCGAGCCTGCAGCTCAGCTGGCACTACCGCAGCCGCGACGAGACGCTCATCGCGTTCTCCAACCGCTCCTACTACGACAACCGCCTCGCGAGCTTCCCAACGCCGCCCGGCCGCCGCGACGGGCTCGGCGTCTCGTGGCGCAGGGTCGACGGGGTCTGGGAGGGCGGGGCGCGCGCGGCGCGGGTCAACCGCGCGGAGGCCGACGCCGTCGTCGAGGAGATCGGCGCGCTGCTGCGGCAGGACGCGGACCGGTCGATCGGCGTCGTGACGTTCAACATCCAGCAGCGCGACCTGGTGCTGGACCTGCTCGAGGGCTCGGGGGACCCGCTGGTCGAGGCGGCGCTCGCGCGCGAGGAGGAGCCGCTGTTCGTCAAGAACCTCGAGAACGTCCAGGGCGACGAGCGCGACGTGATCGTCTTCACGCTCGCGTTCGCCAAGGACGCGCGCGGTCGGGTGCCGCTCAACTGGGGCCCGCTCACGCGCAGCGGCGGCGAGCGGCGGCTCAACGTCGCGGTGACGCGCGCGAAGGAGCAGGTCATCGTGCTCTCGTCGTTCGAGCCGGAGGAGCTGGACCTCTCCGGCTCGTCCGCGCAGGGCCTCGCCGACCTGCGCGACTACCTCGTGCTCGCCAAGCACGGCGCGCAGCGCGCGGGGCTCGTGCGCGAGCGCGGGCGCGACCTGCACCTCGAGGAGGTCGCGACCGCGCTGCGCGACGCCGGCCTCGAGGTCCTCACGCACGTCGGGCTGTCGGACTTCACGGTCGAGCTCGCGGTGCGGGCCGCGCCGGACCTGCCCTGGGTCGCCGTCATGCTGGACGGCCCGGCGTGGTCCCGGCGCACGACCGTCACCGACCGCGAGGGCCTGCCGCGCACCGTGCTCGAGGGGTCGATGGGCTGGTCGCGCGTGGTGCAGGTGTGGCTGCCGACGTGGCTGCGCGAGCCCGACGCCGTCGTGCAGGCGGTGGTCGACGCGGCGCGGGACCCGGTCCGCCCGCCGGCTGCGGAGGTCGCGGAGGTCGTGGCCGAGAACGAGGTCGTCCCGAGCGACCTTGTCCCGAGCGACGTCGCGCCGGACGACCTCGCGCCGGGCGGTCTCCGGGGCGACCGGCTGCTGGACGGCCGCGCGGCGCCCTCGGACGACGTCGTGCCCGCGGTCGACGACCTCCCCCCGGCCGACGGGGAGCCGTCGGACCACCCGGCCCCGCCCCCGCCGCCGGACCCGACCGTCTGGACCCGCGCCGACGAGGTCGTGCGCGCGTCGGTGAGCGTGCTCGACGGGCTGCCCCGGCCGCGGAGCCTCGAACGGGTGCGCGCCGAGATGGACGCGGTGCTCGCGGTCGAGGGCCCGATGCTCGCCGACCGCCTGGTGCGCATCACCGCGCGCCGCTTCTCCCTGTACAGCCTCCGCGAGGCGCGCCGGCAGTCGCTGCTCGACGCGATCCGGCCCGAGCAGGTGCGGGTGTCGCCGAACGGCGACGTCGTCGTGTGGCCGCGCGATCTGGACCCCGCGACGTGGACCCTCCACCGGCGCCCGGTCGGCGAGGCGCGCGAGATCGCCGACGTCCCGTACGACGAGCTGCGCAACGCGATGGTCGACGTCGTGCGGCGCGCGCACGGGATCGACCGCGACGACCTCCTGCGCCAGACCGCCCAGGCGTTCGGCGTCGCGCGTGTCGCCTCGCGCGTACGGCCCCGGCTGGAGGACGTGCTCGCGGCGGCGCTCACCGAGGGCGCGCTGACGGAGGCCGGCGAGCACCTCGTGCTCCCGCTCTGACGTGACCACCTACCTGGGCATCGACCTCGCGTGGGGCGAGCGCGCGCGGACGGGCCTCGCCGCGCTCGACGCCGCGGGCCGGCTCGTGGCGTCGACATCCGTGGTGACCGACGACGACATCGCCGCGTTCGTCGCCGAACAGGCCGCGGGCGACGTCGTCGCCGCGATCGACGCACCGATCGTCGTCCCCAACCTCACCGGCCGGCGCGACTGCGAGGCCGAGCTCCAGCGCGAGTTCGGCCGGTTCCACGCCGGCGCGCACCCGTCGAACCGCTCGCGCGTGTGGCTGAACCCGCCGCGCGCCGAGCGACTCGCGGAGCGGTTCGGTTGGGATGTCGACCCGCGCGTGGCACCCGGCGCAGGGATGTCCGTCGCGATCGAGGTGTACCCGCACCCGGCGATGGTCAGCCTGTTCGGCCTCGCGTCCGTCCTGCCGTACAAGAACAAGCCGAGACGCACGACGGCGTCGCGGCGCGAGGCGTTCACGCGGCTGCTGGACGGGATCGAGACCGTCGCCGGCCCGACGATGCGGCTCGGCGAGAGTGTGCGCTGGTCGGAGATCCGCTCTGCCGTGGTGCGCGCTGAACGTCCGATGCACCTCGCTGCGATCGAGGACGAGGTCGACGCGATCTTCTGCGCGCACCTCGCCTGGCTGTGGGGACAGCGCGACGAGCGGCTGCGAGTGCTCGGCAACGTCGCGAGCGGCTACATCGTCGTGCCCATTCCGCCCGTGGGAACGCAGAGGACCGTGCGCCCGTCGCGCACCCCCGCGCTGAGTGCCGAGGTGCTAGAGCGCGTGGCACGCGAGGCGACGGCGCGGGGGATCACTCCGGACGAGCTCGTCGCCGAGGCGCTCGATCGCATGGGCTGATCTCGAGACGGTCCTGTGGACAAGGGCCGCGCTGCCGGGGATCGCGCCAGCATCGCTCCGACGCCAAGGGGGAGCGGTGACGAGCGGGTTCGAGATCGAGTACGAGGAGGCGTGGGCCGCCGGGTCCGCGCTGCTGCGCGCGGGCGACGACGTCGACGCCGCGGGCCGGGCGGGCATCCTGCTCGGGGCTGACGCGTACGGCGGACCGCGCCTGGTCGGCGCCGGACGGAGCTTCGGCGCGCGCTTCGAGCACCTGCTCGTCCAGGGTCTCGCCGAGGAGGCGGTGGCCGCGGGCGAGAACCTGCACGCGACGGTCCGCGACTACGCCGACGTCGACGTCCTGGCGCTCGGACTGCTACCGGCCGCACCGGCGGGTGCACTGTGAGGTTCGAGCTCGCGACAACGCGCGACCCGCACCTGCTCGTCCCCGGCTCGCTCGAGGCGCTGCACGCGGACGCCGACGACCTGGACGCCCGCGCGGCGACGCTGAGCGGTGCGGCCGCGGACGTCGGGCGGCACGTCGTCGCGTCCTGGATCGGCGATGCCGCCTCGAACTGGGCGCCGCGACGCGAGGCGCTGACCGACGGTTTGGTGGGCGTGGCGGACGTCCTCACGTTCGCCGCCTCGGTGCTCCGCGCGCACGCCGACGTGCTCGCGTGGGGACGCGAGCGGGCCGCCGTCGCCGCGGACATGTGGGAGAACGTGCCCGGCCTGTCCGCGACCGGCGGCCTCGTCCACTACGGACGCGACCGCAGCGGTCAGCCGGGGATGCTCAGCCCGCACCAGGTGTTCGGCAGCCACCTCGGAGACCCGTTCGGCCTGCGAGCGATGGCCGAGGCGGTCCTGGCCGACGCCCGGCGCGAGGTCGCCGCCTCGGAGGAGGCCGCGGCCCAGGTGCTCGACTCGTTGAGCGAGGGCATGCCCGACGGTCGCTGGGACCCGTCGCAGTTCGTGTTCGCGCTGGGTCAGTGGCTGCTCGCCAAGGCCGCCGGCCTTCCCGTGGTCCTCGCCGCCCGCGCGATCGTCGACCACGACGGGCTCGTCGCCGAGGGTGAGGCAGCGAACGAGGCCCTCGGCGCTCTGGGGGAGATGGCGGTCCACAACCCGGAGCAGGTCGTGCCGACCCTCCTCGACACCCAGACGCTCGAGGACAACCCCGGGGCGTGGTGGGGTGGCATGGCTCCCGACCTGGTGCTCGCCGCTACCGGCGCGGGTACCGCGCGTCTAGCAGGTCTACGCCAGCTCTCCCTGCCGACCGTGACCGCGACGCCGGCACCCAGAGTGTTCGTCTCGCGCGATCCGCTGGTTGCGGACGTCGCCCGGGTGCTTGAGGCGGAGCGCCCGGGCTGGGTCAGGGCGCTCAACCACGACATCCCGTACGCCGACGGCAGCGGCATGCGCGAGATCGACATCGACCTTGGCGATACGGTCGTCCAAGTCAAGAGCGGCGACGCACGGCGGATCATCCGCCAGATGGAGGCGACCATCGCGACCACAGGTCGCACGGTCGTGGGATATGCACCGACGATGCGCCCAGGTGCTTGGGTCGAAGCAGCCCAACGCGGCCTCCCCATCGCGCGGACACCGGACGAACTGATTGCGATCCTGAAGGAGCTCGAATGAAGTCGGCCACCTTCCTCTCTTTCGACCCGGAGTTCGAGCGGGTGGTGAGTGAGGTGATCACGGCTCGCGGTGGTCGGGTCGGTGACCAACAGATGGAGCTTGTGGAGGACGGCCCGGACCGCGGACGGTTCAACTTCTACGGGAAGACGCCGGCGGATCTCGACTGGGAATTCCGCGACCCCCCGTGGGAGGCCGCCGACGGCGTCACCCTTCCCGACATGGCGACGGTCGGCGGCTACTACGTCGAGTGCGGCTGGGAGCAGCAGTTCGCCGACGTCGCGAAGGCGATCGCTGAAGCTGCGTCGGGACCGGTCTGGGTCATGGACAGCGATGGCGTCGTGTGGGACGCCGCGGCCGTCGACCCCGAACGCATCGTCCTGTGAGGCCACGCCGCCGCCCCAGAGCGACACACGAGCACGTCGTCGACGCCTGGGAGGGACGTGCGGTGGCCAGGCACAACGGCACGGACGAGTGGGACCGGACCATCGGGATGATTGCCCGTCTCACCGGCTCGGACTCGACGGCTCGATCCAACGCGGCGGACGAGATCACGGACGTCCTGAGTGGACTCCCCGACGTGGAGTCGCTCGCGCTCTCCTACGTCCTTGCGACGCTCGTGCGCCTCGAGACCGCCGGCTCGGGATGAGGCTCCCGTGAGAGCAGCCGTCTTCCTCTCCTTCGACGAGTCGCTGCAGAGGCATCTCGAGGACCTGCTCCGTCCGCGCGGCGCCCTCGTGAACGGGGAGTTCGTCCGGCTGCAGGGCCCCGAGGACGGCGACCACGGCTGGTTCACCTGGTTCGGCAGGATCCCGGAGAGCCGCGCGAGCGACTTCCGCGACCCGCCGTGGGAATCGGCGGACGGCGTCGCGCTGCCGGACATCAGCACCGTCGACGGCTACTACGTCGAATGCCGCTTCGAGCAGCAGGTGGCGGAGATCGCGAAGGAGCTGGCCGAGGCGTCCGGGCAGCCCCTCTGGGTCCAGGACGGCAACGGCGTGATCTGGGACGCCCGGGCCGTCGACCCACGTCGCCTCGTGCTCTGACGGCCGGCTCGGCCGACGGCGCCGGACCTCCCCTCATCCCCCGATCGCATCGAGCTCCGCGACGTCACCGGCCGTGAGCACCACCCCGGCCCCCGCGACGTTCTCCCGCAGGTGCGCCACCGACGACGTCCCCGGGATGAGCAGGATGTTCGGCGAGCGCTGCAGCAGCCACGCGAGCGCGACCGCCATCGGGGTCGCGCCGAGCCGCGCGGCCACCGCCGAGAGCGCGTCCGACTGCAGCGGGCTGAAGCCACCGAGCGGGAAGAAGGGCACGAACGCGATCCCGTCGCGCGCGAGCTCGTCGACGAGGGTGTCGTCGTGCCGGACGGCCAGGTTGTACAGGTTCTGCACGCACACGATCGGGGCGACGGCGCGCGCCTCCGCCACCTGCTCGGGCAGCGCGTTGCTGACCCCGAGGTGCCGGATGACGCCCTGCCGCTGCAGGTCCGCGAGCGTCTCCATGGCCTCGGTCACCGGCTCGGACGCCGCTCCCATCGCGTCGCCGAGGCGGAGGTACACGAGGTCGAGCACATCGACGCCGAGCGTCTGGAGGTTCGCGTCGACCTGGCGGCGCAGGTCGTCGGGCGTCCGGGCCGGCGGCCAGCCGCCCTGCGCGTCACGGACGGCGCCGACCTTCGTCGCGACCGTCACGCGCTCGTACGGGTAGAGCGCCTCGCGGATGAGCCGGTTGGTGACCCCGGGCCCGTAGGCCCCGCTCGTGTCGATGTGGGTGACGCCGAGGGCGACGGCCTCACGCAGGACGGCGAGCGCGGCGTCGGGATCGGCCGGCGGGCCGAGCACGCCGGGGCCGGCGAGCTGCATCGCCCCGTAGCCGACGCGCGTCACGTCGAGGTCGCCGAGGGCCCAGGTGCCGCCGGGAAGGGTGGTGGAGGTGGTGGTGCTCATGCTCTGCCTCTCGCGCAGGGGCGGTGCTGACGTGCTCCACTCTGGTGGGGTAACTTCCCGTCAGGAAGTAGGCACTTCGAGGTGCCTAGGTCACTCGAGGAGACACCGTGCCGACCATGACCGCCGCCCAGCAGCGCGCCGAGGCGAAGGTGCAGTACGACGCGTTCCTCGCGGCCTGCCCGAGCCGCCAGCTGCTCGACCGGCTCTCCGACAAGTGGGTGACGCTCGTCGTCGCCGCCCTCGGCAGCGGCCCGGACTGCGCCGGCGGTCCCGCGCCGATGCGGTTCTCCGAGCTCGCCCGCACGCTCGCCGGCGTGAGCCAGAAGATGCTCACGCAGACGCTCCGGTCCCTCGAGCGCGACGGCCTCGTGACGCGCACGGTCACCCCGACCGTCCCCGTCACCGTCCACTACGAGCTCACGGACCTCGGCCTGTCGCTCCACGCCCTGGTCCGCGGCATCAAGGACTGGGCGCAGGACCACATGGACGACGTCGTCGCCGCCCGCGCGGCGTACGACGGCGCCTGACCGGGGGCCCTTCCACCGCTCGTCCTTCCGGCCGATCTGGCCGCCCCGCCCGCTGCCGTACGGTCGCCGCATGACGACCCCGCTGCGCTCCGCATGGGCGGAACCCCGCCCGCCCCGGCCGCGCACCAGCCGCGCCGCGGACGCCGTCGCCCTCGCGATCCCGCTGGTCATCGCCTTCCTCGAGGTCGCGCTCCGGACCGACCTCGCCGGCCACCTCGGCGCGCTCCTCGCGACCCTCGCGCTCGCGGGCACCCTCCTCTGGCGCCGCACCCGCCCCCTGCTCGCGCTCGCGGTCGCCGCCGTCGGGCTGACGCTGGTGTCGATCCTGAGCAGCGGCCCGGACATCTACGTGAGCGTCTTCGTGCTCGGCCTCGCGTACGCCGTCGTGCGCTGGGGGTCGGGGCGTGAGGCGATCGTCGGCGCCGTCGGGATGGTCGCCTTCGGCCTCGTCGACCCGCTCGTGAACGGCACGCCCGCGGGCGACGTCCTCGGCGGCCTCGCGATCCTCGGGGCGAGCCTCGCGCTCGGCGCCGCCATGCGGTACCGCGCGAGGTCTCGGCAGCGCGCGCTCGACGAGGTGCGGCTGCTCGAGCGCGAGCAGCTCGCGCGGGACCTGCACGACACCGTCGCCCACCACGTCTCGGCGATCGCCGTGCGCGCGCAGGCCGGGCTCGCCGTCGCCCCCCACCGGCCCGAGGCCGCGACCGAGGCGCTCGCGGTCATCGAGGCCGAGGCGTCCCGCACCCTCGCCGAGATGCGCACCATCGTCCGCGCGCTGCGCCGCGATGAGCCCGGCGCCGACGTCGACGCGCCGCAGCGCCGCCTGGCCGACGTCGCCCTTCTCGCCGACGACGCCGGCCCCGGCCCGTCCGTGCGGGTCACCGTCGCGGGCGACGTCGACGCCGTCGCGCCGTCGGTGGGCGCCGCGGTCTACCGGATCGCGCAGGAGGCCGTGACGAACGCACGCCGCCACGCGCGCTCGCCCCGGCTTGTGCGCGTCCACGCGGCCGTCGACGGCGACGTCGTGCGCCTGGTCGTGACGGACGACGGCGAGCCGCCCGCGCGCGCGTCCGGTGAGGGCTACGGTCTCGCCGGTATGAGGGAACGCGCAGCGCTGCTCGGCGGGACGTGCGAGGCCGGGCCCGCGCCCGACGGCGGCTGGGCCGTGACCGCCACGCTCCCGCGCACCGGCCCGGCGTCGTGAGCGTCCGGGTCCTGCTCGCCGACGACCAGGAGCTCGTCCGGACCGGGCTGCGGATGATCCTCGACGTCCAGCCGGGCATCGAGGTCATCGCCGAGGCGGGCGACGGGCGGCGCGCCGTCGAGCTCGCCCGCGCGCTGCGGCCCGACGTCTGCCTGCTCGACATCCGCATGCCCGTGCTCGACGGCATCGCCGCGACGCGCGAGCTCGCCGGGCCCGACGTCGCCGACCCGATCCCCGTCGTCGTCATCACGACCTTCGACCTCGACGAGCACGTCTACGACGCCCTGCGCGCCGGCGCGCGCGGGTTCCTGCTCAAGGACGCCGGGCCTGACCTGCTCGCCCAGGCCGTCCACGCGGCCGCCGCGGGCGACGCGCTCATCGCGCCCGCCGTCACCGCCCGGCTGCTGCGGGCCTTCGCGACGCAGCCGACGTCGACCCGGGGCGGCGCGGCGCAGCCGATCGACCCGCTCACCGAGCGCGAGGAGCAGGTGCTGCGCGAGGTCGCCGCGGGCCGCACGAACGAGGAGATCGCGCGCGCCCTCTTCGTCACCCTCAGCACCGTGAAGACGCACGTCGCGAACCTCCTGGCCAAGCTCGGCGTCCGCAACCGCGTCGAACTCGCGCTCTGGGCCTACCAGACCGGTCGCATCGACGGCGGTCGCGCGGACTGAGGGGCCAGGCCTCGGCCGAAAGGACGAGGCCACCGCCCGGTCGTCCGGCCGATCCGGCGCCGCGCGGCGCTCGCGACGATCGACGCATGACGACGATCGAGGCCCCGCTCCCGCGCTCCCTCCCCGCGCGCCGCCCCCGACGGCGTCGGCCGTGGGCGCCCGCGTGGGTGCTGCCCACCGCGTTGATCCTGCTCAGCCTCGTCCCGATGAGCGCGGGCTCCCTGCGGCTCGCGTCGCTCGCCGGCGCGGTCGACGTCAGCGCCGACCTCGGGGCGCCGCCCACGCCCGTGCCGGCGCTCGTCGCGCACATCGTCGGCATCACGGTCTACGTGCTGCTCGGGGCGCTGCAGTTCCACCGCGGCCTGCGGCGGCGGCGGCCGCGCTGGCACCGCATCGCGGGACGCGTCACGGTGCCGGCGGGCGTCCTCGCGTCGGTGAGCGGCATCTGGCTGACGCTCGCAGCGGTCGGGCCGGGCGCGAACGGTGCCCTCGTGGTCGTGCGGATCGCGGTCGGCGTCGCGATGGTCGCGGCGCTCGTCCTCGGCGTGCTCCGGGCGCTCGGGCGCGACCTGCGCGCGCACCGCGCGTGGATGGTCCGCGCGTACGCGCTGGGGCAGGGCGCGGGCACGCACGTGTTCGTGCTCCTCGGTGGTGAGGCCCTGCTCGGTCCCCTCACCGGCCTCACCGAGGCGGCGCTCTTCGCGGCCGGCTGGGCGATCAACGTCGCCGTCGGGGAGTGGGCGATCCGGCGCTGGTGAGCGACGCCGACGCGACCTGGACATCCCGCGCGCCGGGCACCACCCGGCCGTGGTCCGGGCGGACGCCTAGGCTCGCCGCCATGCCTGACGAGACCCCCGCACCCGAGCGCGAGCTCGCCTCACCCGGCTGGGACGCGATCGACGCCGCGCTCGTCGCGGTCTACGGTCCGGCGCCGCACCAGCACGTCTCCTACGAGCCCGTCGCCGGTGAGGCGACGAACCTCGCCGGCTGCGCGGCCCACGACGCCGGCGACCACTGGCACCTCGTGACCTACGGGCTGAGCGAGCTCTGGGAGAAGCAGCCGACGTCGCACCCGGACTACTCGGGCTGGGGCCTCGAGCTCACGATGCGCGTGCCGCGCGCCGACGGCGACACCCAGGCGCCCGGGTGGGCCTTCACGATGCTCAACGCGATGGGCCGGCACATCCACGCGACCCGCGCGATCCCGCTCGCGGGCCACCGCATCGACCTCGGTCGCCCCGTCACCGGCCACCCCGACGTGCCGGACGCTCCCGCCACGGGCCTCACCGCGTTCGCGGTGGTCGAGGACCCGCAGCTCGGCGTCATCGACACGCCCAACGGCCGCCTGGCGTTCCACCAGCTCGTCGGGATCACCGAGGCCGAGCGGGCCGAGATGGTCACGACGTCCACCGAAGCCGTCCTCGCGCGCCTCGCCGGGGCAAGCCCGCTGCTCGTGACGGACCCCGCGCGGGCCTGACGTCAGGCGCCCGCCCGACGCGCGCCCCGGCGCGCGACCAGCGTCGCGCCCAGGGCGGCGGTGACCAGCGAGACGACGGCCGCCGCCGTGAACGCGGCCGCGTAGCCGCTCCCGGAGACGACGTCGGCCTGGCCGTCGGCGAGCGTCGCCGCGGTGCCGATCGCGGTGAACGCCGCCATGCCGAGCGCGGCGCCGACCTGCGTCGCCGAGCCGGCGAGCCCCGACGCCAGGCCGGTGCGGTGCTCGGGCACGGCCGCGGCGACGACCATCGTCGTGGGCGTGAAGCTGAGCGCGACGCCGGTCGCGACGAGGAGCAGCGCCGGCAGCACGCCGGTCGCGTACGTCGCGCCGACCGGCGTGCGCGCGAGCCACAGGTGCCCGCCCGCAAGCACGACCAGCCCCACGACCATGCTGCGCTCCGGCCCGATCGCCCGGAGCACGCGCGGCAGGAGGGCGAGCGACACCACGAAGCCGGCGAGCGACGTCGGCACCATCGCGAGACCCGCGACCTCGGGCTCCATCCGCAGCGCCTGCTGGAGGAACAGGGCGATGAGGACGAACGTCGAGGCGCGCGTGCCGCCGCCGAGCACGGCCAGCGCGACCCCGGTCGACAGGGGCCGCGACCGGAACAGGTCCAGCGGCACGAGCGGGTCGGCCGCACGCCGCTCGGCCGCGACGAACACCGCGAGCAGCACGACGGCGACCACGGCGCCCACGACGACCGACGGCGAGGCCCAGCCCTGGTCGGGCACGGCGAGGGCGGCGTGGACGACCGCCAGGACCGCGCCCGTGATCGTCGCGGCGCCCAGCGCGTCGAACCGGCGTCGCGGACCCGCCGCACCCGGCTCGTGCCCACCCCGCCCGCGCGCGCCGTCGAGCAGGCGCGGCGCGGCGACCAGCGTGGTCACGGTCAGGGGCACGGTCATGAAGAAGATCCACGACCAGCCGACGGTCCCGGCGAGCAGGCCGCCGATGACGACGCCCGAGGCGCCGCCGAGCGTGGACGCCGCGCCCCAGGCCGCCATGGCCCGCGCCCGCGTGACGCCCGGGAACATCGCGAGCAGGAGCGCCATCGCGGCCGGGCTCAGCGCGGCGGCGCCGGCGCCCTGCACCACGCGGCCCGCGACGAGCAGCGCCTCGGAGGTGGCGGCCCCCGCGAGCAGCGTCCCGACGGTGAACACGGCCGCGCCGATCCGCAGCATCCGCCGCCGCCCGACGACGTCGGCCACCCGCCCCGCGAGGAGCAGCAGGCCGCCGAAGGCCAGCACGTAGGCGTTGACGACCCACGCGACGCCCGCGGGCGTGAGGTCGAGGTCCCGCTGGATCGAGGGCAGCGCGACGTTGACGATCGACGTGTCGAGCATGACCACGAACTGCGCGGAGACGAGCAGGCCCAGCGCGGCGGTGCGTCGTGCGCTCGAGGCGGGCACGGGGATTGCCGGTGCCGCGGGGACCGGCGGGGGGACGGCGGTCATCGGGCTACCTCGTCCGCGGCGACGAGCGGGCCGTACGCGTCGGGCGACCAGCCGGCGAGGACCTTGTCCCGCAGCGTCGCGCCGAGCCCGGCGTAGAACCGCTGGGCGCCCGCGTTCTCGGGCTCGACGCCCCACGTGAGCGTGAGCCCCTCGGGCGCGGCGAGCCGGGCCATCGCGGTGAGCAGCCGACGACCGAGGCCGGCGCCGCGCTCGCCGGGCCGCACCCAGACGTCGTCGACGGCGAGCACGTCGCCGCCGCTCCACAGGTGCAGTCGGCGCACCGCCGACGTGTAGCCGAGCGCCCGGCCGTCACGCTCGGCCACGAGGACGACGACGTCGTCGCGCCCGAGCAGCTGCTCCCAGCGCTCGGCTGTGACGCGCACGTGGTGGGTGTCGCCCTCGTGGGCGGCGATCTCCAGGACGAGGGTCTGGACGGTCGCGGCGTCGGCGGGGACGGCGCGGCGGATCGTGACGGTCGACGGGGCGGCGGGCGACGCGGTGGTCGGGACGGTCATGGCGGGCTCCTGGGGAGTCTCGGGTGGTGGACCTGCTGGGACCAGGCTGCCGCCCGCGCCGCCGGGGTCTCGCCGGTGGAACTACCGGGATCCTGCCGGACGACGCGGGCGGCCTGCGCGCGGGTGGTGGGGTCAGTGGGTCGCGATCGCCTCCAGCACGTCCATCCGCGCGGCCCGGCGCGAGGGCGCGAGGCCGGCCACGAGTCCGGCCACCACGGCGAGGACGACGACGACCGCGAGGCGTCCCGCGGGCAGCGCGACGACCAGCGGCGCGGTGCGCCCGAGCGCCGTGACCGTCGCCGCGCCGAGCCCCACGCCGAGACCCAGGCCCACCACGGCCGCCAGGGCGGCGACGAGGACGGCCTCGGACCGGACCATCGCCCCGACCTGCTGCCGCGTCCCGCCGACGGCCCGCAGGAGGCCGATCTCGCGCGTCCGCTCGGCGACCGAGAGGGCCAGGGTGTTCGTGATCCCCAGCAGCGCGATGACGACCGTGAGCACGAGCAGCACGGTGACGAGCCCCAGCACCTGGTCGACGGTCGCGCCGCGGGCCTCCGCGGCGGCGGCCTGGTCCTGCACCGCCGCCGTCGGGTGGTCGGCGAGCACGTCCTCGACCGCGGCGCGGAGCTCCTCGGCCGGCACGCCGTCGGCCCCGCGCACGAGGACCGTCGCGTCGACGTCCTCCGTGAAGTGCTCCGCGTAGGTGCCGAGCGAGACCAGCCAGCTCGTCGAGAGCGCCTGCGCGTCGAGGGAGTCGAGGACCCCGACGACACGGAGGTCCTGGTCGCCCGTGGCCGAGAACGTCATGGTCACCGTGTCCCCGACCTCGAGCCCGCGCTCCTGCGCGACCGACTCCGCGACCACGACGCCGCCGTCGTCCAGCGCCTCGAGCGACCCCGCGACGACGTCCAGGTCGGCGACCTCGCGCAGCGTGCCCGGGTCGACCGCGGCGAGCGCGCCCGTCTGCCCGGCGTCGAGCCAGTGCCCGTAGCGCACGCGCGACGTCGACCCGACCTCCGGCAGCGCCGCGACGTGGTGCCCGACGTCGGTCGAGAGGCCGCCGAGCATCTCGCCGCGCGCGCTCTCGACGACGAGGTCGGCCGTGATCGTCTCGCGGTACGCGCCCGTCATGCCGTCCTTGAGCGACGTCGCGACCACCGTCATGAAGGCGATGAGCGCGAGGCCGAGCGCGAGTGCCATCGCGGTCGACGTCGTGCGGCGGGGTGCGCGGGCCGCCGACTCGCGCGCCAGATGGCCCGTGACCCCGGTGCGCAGCAGCGGGGTGCCCAGGGCGCGCGCGAGGGGCGGCGTGAGCACCGGCCCCAGCAGCGCGAGCCCGACGACGGTCGCGACCGCGCCCGGCACGAGGACGAGCACCGGGGCACCCGCGACGACCGCGGCGACGCCGGCCAGGCCGAGCGCGAGCGGGACCGCGCGGAGCACGGACCGCACGCGGCCGGGCGCCGTCGTGCCCGCGAGGTCGACCGAGGCCCGCAGCGCCTCGACCGGCGCGACGCGCGCCGCGCGCCGGGCCGCGCCGACCGCCGAGACGACCGTGACGACGAGGCCGACGGCGACCGACACCGCGACGGTGCCCGGTGCGACGACCGTCGCGCCCTGGGGCAGGTCGAGGCCGAAGCCGCCCATGACGGCGCGCAGCCCGCCCGCCGCCGCGACGCCGAGCGCCGTGCCGAGCGCGCCGCCCACCGCGCCGACGAGCACCGCCTCGCCGAGTACCGCACGCGTCACCTGGCCCGAGGTGGCGCCCGCGGCCCGCAGCAGCGCGAGCTCGCGCCGCCGCTGGCTCGTGACGATCGCGAACGTGTTGGCGATGAGCAGGCCGCCGACGAGCACGGCCGCGGCCGACATCGCCGTGAGCACGAGGCCGAGCGAGCCGAGCTGCTCCTGCGCGGCGTCGGCGCTCGCGGCTGCGGTGTCCTGCGCCGTCGCGACGTCGTACTCGTCGCCGAGCGCGTCGCGGAGGGTCGGGAGCGCGTCCTGCACCGAGGTGCCGTCGGCCGTCGTGACGCGCAGCTCGGACACGCCGTCGCCGAGCTCGAGCATGCGCTGGGCGTCCGCGAGCGTGACGAGGGCGAGGGTCGCGCCCGGCACGCCGTCGGCGTCGCCGAAGCCCGCGAGGCCGACGACCTCGAGGTCGGAGCGCAGGTCGGTGAGGACGGCGACCGTGTCGCCCACCTCGACGCCCGCGTCGCGCGCAGTCGCGAGGTCGAGCACGACCTCGCCGGCGGACGCGGGGGCGCGGCCCTCGCGCACGGTGAACGCGCCGAACGGCTCCGGCGCCCACGAGGCGAGCACCGAGGCGCCGACGGGCACGAGCGCCTCGCCGTCGACCTCGATCAGCCCCTGACCGGTCGCGACGGGTTCGACCTCGCCCATGCCCTCGACGGAGCGGACGCGCTCGACGACGTCGGGCGTCAGCGGGTCGCGGTCGACCTCGACGCCCATCGCGGACCCGAACGCGGCGGCGCCGCGGACGGTGAGGTCGACACCCGCGGCGGCGGTGCCGAACTGCTCCTCGAGCAGCCGGTCGGAGGTGTCGGTGAGCAGCAGGCTCCCGGACACGAAGGTCACCGCCAGGACGACGGCGAGCAGGGTGAGGGCGAACCGCGCACGGTGCGCCACGACGTTCCGCAGGGTCAGGTGCCACATGGTTCAGACCTCCGCCCGCGCGGCGGGCTGCTGCTCGAGCCCGGCCATGCGGGCCAGGACGGTGGGGACGGTGGGGTCGGTCAGCTCGCCCGCGACGCGGCCGTCGGCGAGGACGACGACGCGGTCGGCGAACGACGCCGCCGTGGGGTCGTGCGTGACCATGACGACGGTCTGGCCGAGCTCGCGGGCCGCGCGCCGGAGGAAGGCCAGGAGCGCGAGCCCGTGGCGCGAGTCGAGGTTGCCGGTCGGCTCGTCGGCGAAGACGATCTCCGGTCGCGTGACGAGCGCCCGCGCTACGGCGACGCGCTGCTGCTGACCGCCGGACAGCTCGCTCGGGCGGTGGGTGAGCCGGTCGCCGAGGCCGAGCGTCGCGACGAGCTCGTCGAGCCACGCGCGGTCGGCGGTGCGCCCGGCGAGGCGCAGCGGGAGCGTGATGTTCTCCTCGGCGCTGAGCGACGGCACGAGGTTGAACGCCTGGAACACGAAGCCCAGGCGGTCCCGGCGGAGCAGCGTCCGCTGCCGCTCGGACAGACCCGTCACCTCGGTCCCGCCGAGCCGGATCGAGCCCTCGTCGACCCGGTCGAGGCCGGCCATCGCGTGCATGAGGGTCGACTTGCCGGAGCCGGACGGGCCCATGACGGCCGTGAGGCGGCCGGCGGGGATGACGACGTCGGCGCCGTCCAGCGCGCGGACGGCGGTCGCGCCGCGGCCGTAGACCTTGACGACGCCGCGCGCGACGGCGGCGGGGGCGGGGGCGTCGGGCGCCGCGCCGGCGGTGCCGGCAGCGCCAGCGATGGGTGTGGTGAGGACGCTCATGAGGTGCTCCTGGTGCGGGTGGAGGGGTGGGCGGGTGGTGCGGGTCGTGCGGGTGGTGCGGGAGGTGCGGGTGGTGCGGGAGGTCGGTCAGTGCAGCGGCGCGACGCAGTGGCCCGTGCGGACGACGGCCGCCTCGACGTCCGCGCGGTCCACGGGCTCGTCCGCGACGACCGTGAGGGTGCGGCGGGCGTGGTCCACGGCGACCGAGCGGATGCCGGGCACCTGGCGGACCGACGCGAGGGCGGCGTCGAGGCAGTGCCCGCAGACCTGGCCGGCGACGCGCACGGTGGCGCTGCCGACGAAGGTGCGGGGGGTGGACGGCATCACGGCGGCGGCTCCGGGGTCTCGTGGTCCGGCCGTGCGGGTGCCGGCCGGTGCACCGGTGCCGGGGGTCCCGATCGGTGCACCCCGAGCGTCGCCGGGGCGACCACCGGGTCGCGCCGGTGAAACCGCCTGGATCGGACGCGCGTGGTCGTCGGACGGCGGTCCCGCGGGGGTTCGGCGCGGCGCCGCTCAGGGCTAGGCTCCGCGCCGTGGTGGTCGCCCGGGACGCGGAGCGCGACGCCGTCGCGCGCGTGCTCGACAGCGCCCGCCGCGGCGAGGGCGGGGCTCTGGTCCTGGTGGGTGAGCCGGGGGCCGGCAAGTCCGTCCTGCTCGCCGACGCGGTCGCCTCGGCGCCCGACCTGCACGTGCTCCGGGTGCGCGGCGTCGAGTCCGAGTACCCGCTGCCCTTCGCCGCGCTGCACCGCGTGCTGCGGCCGCTCCTGCGCTCGGCGTCGGCGCTGCCGGCGCGCCAGTCGGGCGCGCTGCGCGTCGCGCTCGGCGAGGCCGACGACGCCGACGGCCCCGGTGCCGCGTCGGACCGCTTCCTCGTCTACCTGGCCGTCCTCGGCCTGCTCTCGGAGGCCGCGGAGGCGCGGCCCGTGCTCGTGGCCGTCGACGACGCGCACTGGATCGACGACGCGTCGCGCGAGGCGCTGCTCTTCGTCGCCCGCCGGGTCGAGGGCGAGAGGCTCGCCCTCCTCGTCGCCGCCCGGGAGGACGCGGGCCTCGACGCCGCGGACCTGCCGACCCTGCGCGTGGACGGGCTCGCCCCGGACGCCACCCGGGCGCTGCTGGGCGAGCAGCTCGGCGAGGACGTGCCCGACGCCGTCGCGCGCGCGCTGCACGCGCGCACCGCCGGGAACCCGCTGGCCCTGACCGAGCTCGCGCACGCGGTCGAGCGCGACGCGCTCCTCGGTCGCGCACCGCTGCCCGCCGCGCTGCCCCTCACCGGCGGCGTCGAGGCGGCCTTCCTCGACAAGTACCGCCGGCTGCCCGACGGCGCGCGCGCCGTGCTCCTCGTGGCGGCCGCGGACGACTCGGGCGACCTCGCCGTCGTCGACGAGGCGGCGCGCGCCCTGGGTGCCGACGACGTCGCGACCGAGGCGGCCGAGCGCTCCGGCCTGCTGAGCCGCCACGGCGACCGGGTCGAGCTGCGGCACCCGCTGGTCCGGTCGGCCGTCTACGCCGGCGCGAGCACGCCCGAGCGGCGGCGCGCGCACGCCGCGCTCGCCGAGGCCCTGCGCGGGCCGCAGGACGCCGACCGGCGCGCCTGGCACCTCGCCGCGGCCACCCCGCACCCCGACGAGTCGGTCGTGGCCGAGCTCGAGGCTTCGGCCCGACGCTCGGCCGCGGTGGGCGGGCACGAGGCGGCGTCGGCGGCCTGGGAGCGCGCGGCCGAGCTCACGGCGGACCCGGGCGCGCGCGGGCGGCGGCTGCAGGAGGCGGCGTCGGCCGCGTGGACCGCAGGCCAGCCCGACCGCGCCGCGACGCTCGCCGACGCCGCGGTGCTCGTGCTCGACGACCCCCGGCGC
The DNA here is from genome assembly GCF_016464425.1 of Actinotalea solisilvae. GTDB lineage: Bacteria > Actinomycetota > Actinomycetes > Actinomycetales > Cellulomonadaceae > Actinotalea > Actinotalea solisilvae. The sequence continues at coordinate 146,197 of NZ_JADDKQ010000003.1, read as the reverse complement.
CACGCGGACGCCGTGCTGCTGCGCGCCCGAGTCGAGTGGAACACCGGGTCCGTGCAGGTCGCGCACCGGCGCCTCCTCGGGGAGGCCGCCGCCGTCGCGCCGCACGACCCGCGCCGGGCCCGCGAGCTCGCGATGTTCGCCGCGTCGCTCACCGCGACGACGCCCGTCGAGGCGTCCGCCGACCCGCTCGCCCTCGTCGGCGAGCCGACCACCCCGGAGGAGCGCTGCACCGCCGACCTGCTGCGCGCGTTCGTCCACCTGGGCCGCCACGCGTGGGGACCGGCGGTCGACGCGGTCCGCGCGGCGGAGGCCCATTCCGCCGACGTCGACCTCGGGCTCGAGGGCCTGCTGCCCAACCTCGGGCTCGCGGCGATGCACGTCGCGCTCGACGACGCGGCGCTGCGCCTGCACGAGCGGCTCCTCGCGGACGCGCGCGACGCGGGCGCGCTGATCATGGTCCTCTACGCCCTGACGCGCCGGGGCGCGGTCGACCAGGTGCTGGGGCGCTGGGACCAGCTCGCTGCGGGCGCGCGCGAGGCGCTCGGCCTCGCCGAGGCGACCGGCCGGCCCGCGCTGGCCGCGATGCCCCGGGCCTGGATCGCGCTGGTCGCCGCGCTGCGGGGCGCCGACGACGCGCCTGAGCAGCTCGCCGCGCTCGAGCGCGTGCTGGCCGAGGGGCCGTCGGGCACCACGGAGTCCTCGGTCCGCGACCAGCTGCTCTGGACGCGCGCGGTCCTGGCCACGACACCCGCGGACGCGCTGCACCACTACGAGCAGATGGCCCACGGGTTCGCGGAGCGCATGATCGCGCTCGACCGGATCGAGACGGCGGTCGCGGCGGGCCGCCGTGACCTCGCCGAGCGGTGGCTCGCGCAGATCGCGCACTTCGCCGAGGGGACCGGCTCGCCGTGGGCGGGCGCGGTGACCGAGCACGCGCGCGCGGCGCTCGCCGACGGCGCGCAGGTCGAGGCCCACCTGCGCCGCGCGCTGGCGCTGCACGCCGTGTCGCCGCGCCGGGTCGACGCCGCCCGGACCCACCTCGCCCTGGGCGAGTGGCTGCGCCGCGAGCGTCGGCGCGTCGACGCGCGACCGCACCTGCGTGCGGCGCTGCAGGTCTTCGAGGACGTCGGCGCGCGGCGGTGGGCCGAGCGCGCCGCGCAGGAGCTGCGGGCGTCGGGCGAGACCGTCCGGCGCCGCGACGCCGACCCGGGCGCCGCGCCGCACCTCACGCCCACCGAGCTGCAGGTCGCGCGCCTCGTCGCGCAGGGTCTTGCCACGCGGGACGTCGCGGCGCAGCTCTTCGTCAGCCCGCGGACCGTCGACTTCCACCTGCGCAACGTCTTCGCCAAGACCGGCGTGACGTCGCGCGCCGCGCTCGCGCACGTCCCGCTCGGCTGACGCCGTCACAGACGCGGCGCGCAGGACTCCTTCCGAACGAGGGGGTCACCCATGCGCACACCGGCCCGGACCCGACGAGCCGCCCTGACGGCCGCAGCGGCGGTCGCGCTCACGGTCGCGCTCGCCACCGCCGCGGCCCCGGCACCTGAGCACCGGGACGGCGGGGGTGCCGAGCACCGGGACGGGTGCGCCGGCCTCGTCCTGGTCGGCCCGAGCGGCGCCGTCCGCACCGGGTGCGCGCCGGAGGGCCGCGGCGCGGCCGACGGCTCCCCGCTCCGCCTCGGCCACGCCGTCGCGGACGTGCGGGACGTCACCGTGGACGGGCCCGGGACGGTGGTGGGCGTCGCGGCGCCCGGGGCGGTCGGCGTCGTGACCTTCGACGGCGCCGCGGGAGCGGCGGTCCTCGTCGAGGTGGACGCGGCCTCGCCCGCGCTGGGCGGGTGCGGCGTCGTCGAGCTGCTGGCGCCGGACGGCGCGTCCCTGGCGTCGGGCTGCGTGCGCGGGGGGCAGGGAACCGTCGACGCGACGACGCTGCCCGCCACCGGCCGGTACGCGGTCGTCGTGGACCCCGCCGACGCCGGAACCGGCACGGCTCGCGTCCGGCTCGCGAGCACGGTCGACCAGGTCGGCCCGCTGACGCTCGGCGGACCGCCCGTCGACGTGCGGCTCGAGCGCGCGGGCTCCGTCGCGAGACTGCCCTTCGCGGCCGCGGCCGGCCAGGTCGTCGTCGTGCAGCTGAGCGGGGCGACGTTGGCCGACCAGTGCGAGGCCGTGCGGCTTCTCGGCCCGGACGGCCGCGAGGTCCGCTCGGGCTGCCTGCTCGACGGCGCGGGCGAGCTGCGGCACCGCGTCGCCGGCGCGGGCGAGCACGTCGTGGTCGTCGACCCACGGGCGCGGGAGACCGGCACCGTGACCGTGGGTGTGAGCGAGGGCTGAGGCACGGGGCGCCGCGCCGTCGGGCCCCCGCGCACGCCCGCCGGTCGCCGTTTCCGTGCGAGGTAAGGGTTGCCTTAGAGTCGAGCGCGCGCCGGAGTCCGGCGCCCCCGCCGCCCCACCCCTGAGGTCCCCATGCGCCCGTCGGTCCCCGCCCGCCTCCGCGTCCTCGCCGCAGCCACGTCGCTCGCGGCCGTCGGCGCCCTCGCCGCGTGCGGCGACGCCGCGCCCGAGGAGGAGTCCGGGCCCGCCCTGACCATCTACTCGGGCCGCAACGAGAACCTCGTCGGCCCGCTGCTCGAGCAGCTCGAGGCCGCCGTCGGCGTCCCCGTCGAGGTCCGCTACGCCGGCTCGAGCGAGCTCGCCGCCCAGCTGCTCGAGGAGGGCGAGGGCACGGACGCCGACCTCTTCTTCAGCCAGGACGCGGGCGCGCTCGGCGCGCTGAAGAACGCCGACATGCTCGCCGACCTCCCGGCGGCCGTGCTCGACCGCGTCCCCGAGCAGTACCGCGACGCCGACGGCACCTGGGTCGCGACGTCGGCCCGGGCACGCGTCCTCGCGTACGACCCCGCTCAGGCGCCCGAGGTCACCTCGTTCACCGGCATCGACCAGGTCCTCGACGAGGCGTACCGCGGCAAGATCGGCTTCGCGCCGACCAACGCGTCCTTCCACGCGTTCGTCACCGCGCTGCGCCTCGACCGCGGCGAGGACGGCGCGCGCCGGTGGCTCGAGGACTTCGCGGCGCTCGACCCGCAGGCCTACGACAACAACATCGCCGTGCTCGACGCGGTCGACGAGGGGCAGGTCGCCCTCGGCCTCATCAACCACTACTACTGGTACGAGCAGGTCGCGGAGGAGGGCGCCGACGCCGTCCCGTCCCGCCTGCACTTCCTCGCGAGCGACGACCCGGGCGCGCTCATCAACGTCGCGGGCGTCGGCGTGCTCGCCGGCTCGGACATGGCGGACGAGGCCCAGGCGGCCGCGGAGTTCCTCGTCTCGGACGAGGCCCAGCAGTACTTCGCGGACGTCACCGCCGAGTACCCCGTGGTCGAGGGCATCACGTCGACCGAGCACGACCTGCAGCCCCTGTCGGAGCTGTCGGGCTACGTCGTCGACCTCAACGCGCTGGAGTCGCTCGAGCAGACGCTCGCGCTGCTCGACGAGGTGGGTCTCACCTGAGCCTCCCCGGTCGCGCCGCGCGCCGTCCGTCCCGGTCCGGCACCGCCCGGCCGACGGCGGTCCTCCTCGCGCCCGCGTGGGTCGCGGCGGCCGTCGCGCTGCTCCCGGTCGTCTACCTCGTCGTCCGGGCCGCCGAGGCGGGCGCGGCCGACGTCGTCGCGATCCTCGTGCGGGACCGCACGGTCACGCTCGTGCTGCGCAGCCTGGCCCTCGCGGCCGCCGTGACCGCCTCGGCGATCGTCATCGGCGTGGCCCTCGCGTGGCTCACCACGCGCGCACGGCTGCCGTGGCGCCGCGGCTGGGCCGTGCTCGCCGCGCTGCCGCTCGCCGTCCCGAGCTTCGTCGCCGCGTACACGTGGGTGTCGGTGGCCCCCGGGGTGTCGGGGTTCCTCGGCACGTGGCTGGTCCTCACGTTCTCGACCTACCCCTACGTCTACCTGCCCGTCGCGGCGGCCCTGACGCGCACCGACCCCGCGCTCGAGGAGGTCGCGCGCTCCCTCGGGCGGACGGGCCTCGCGGCCACGGTCGAGGTCACCGCGCGCGTCGTGCGGCCCGCGGTCGCGGCGGGCGCGCTGCTCGTCGCGCTCTACGCGCTGAGCGACTTCGGCACGCCCTCGCTCATGCGGTACGACGTCTTCACGCGCGTCATCCACACGTCCTACAGCGCGTCCTTCGACCGCACGCCCGCCGCCGTCCTCTCGCTCGTGCTCGTCGCGATCACGGTCGCGATCACGGTCGCGGAGCAGCGCAGCCGGGGCCGCGCGGGCTACGCGCGGCTCGGCGCGGGCGCTGCGCGCGCGCTGCACGACGTCGACCTGGGCCGGGCCACGCCGCTCGCCGTCGCCTTCACGGGCGCGGTGACGGCCGTCGCGCTCGGCTTCCCCGCCGTGGTCCTCGGCCTGTGGGTGAGCCGCGGCCGCTCGGCGGGCGTCGACTGGGCCGAGCTCGTGCCCGCCGGCGTCTCGACCGTGTGGGTCGCCGTCCTCGGCGCCCTCGCCGCGACCGCGCTCGCCGTGCCCGTCGGGGTGCTCGCCGCGCGGCACCCCGACCGCGGCGGGCGCCTGCTCGAGCACCTCACGTACGCGGGGCACGCGGTGCCCGGCATCGTCGTCGCGCTCGCGCTCGTCTTCTTCGGCGTGCGGTACGCGCAGCCGGTCTACCAGCGCACCCCGCTCCTCGTGCTCGCCTACGCGGTCCTCTTCATGCCCGCCGTCGTGGGTGCCGTGCGCGCGGCGGTGAGCCAGAGCCCGCCGCGCCTCGAGGAGGTCGCTCGCTCGCTCGGCCGGACGCCCGCCGGCGTGCTGCGCGACGTCACGCTCCGGCTCGCGACGCCGGGCATCGCGGCGGGGTTCGCGCTCGTCACGCTCACCGCGATGAAGGAGCTGCCCGCGACGCTGCTGCTGCGGCCCACGGGGATGGACACGCTCGCGACCCGGCTGTGGACCGAGACCGGCGTCGGCGCGTACGCGGCGGCCGCGCCGTACGCCGTCGCGCTCGTGCTGCTCGCCGCCGTGCCGACCGTGCTGCTCGCGCGCGTGCAGGAGCGCGTGACCCGTCCGGCGCAGCCGGGCGGGGAGCCCGTCGACCCGGTGGCTACCGTGGTGCCCGCGGTGGCGACGGAGGGCGGGGCACGATGAGCACGAGGCGCACGAGGGCGGGACGCGGATGAGCCGCCTCGTCGTGCGCGGCGTGCACAAGTCCTTCGGGTCCACGCACGTGCTGCGCGGGATGGACCTCGACGTCCCCTCGGGCGCGCTCGTCGCGCTGCTCGGCCGGTCCGGCTGCGGCAAGACGACGCTGCTGCGCGTCGTCGCGGGGTTCGAGCAGCCCGACGCGGGCGAGGTGGTCATCGGCGACCGCGCCGTCGTGTCGGCGCGCGGGTCCGTGCCGCCGGAGCAGCGCAACGTCAGCGTCGTCCCCCAGGAGGGCGCGCTGTTCCCGCACCTCACGGTCGCCCAGAACGTCGCGTTCGGCCTGCGCGGCCGCGGGCGCGACGCCGGCCGGCGGCGGCAGGAGCGCGTCCGCGAGCTGCTCGCGCTCGTGGGCCTCGCGGACATCGGTGACCGGATGCCGTCCCAGCTCTCGGGCGGGCAGCAGCAGCGCGTCGCCGTCGCGCGCGCGCTCGCACCGCGGCCCGACGTCGTCCTGCTCGACGAGCCGTTCTCCGCGCTCGACGCCGGGCTGCGCGGCGCGCTGCGCGACGACGTCCGGGCCGCGCTCAAGGCGGCCGGCGCGACGGGCGTGCTCGTCACGCACGACCAGGAGGAGGCGCTGAGCATCGCGGACCTCGTGGCCGTGGTGCGCGACGGCGTCGTCGTGCAGGCCGCCCCGCCCGCGACGCTCTACCGGGAGCCCGTGGACCTCGAGACCGCGCGCTTCGTGGGCGAGGCCGTCGTGCTGCCCGTCGAGGTCGACGGCGCGGCCGTCGAGACCCCGATCGGGCGCCTCCAGCTCGTGCGCGGCGACGCCCTCGCGTCCGGGCCCGGCTGCGTCGCGGTGCGGCCCGAGCAGATCCACATGGTGCGCGCCGGGCGCGGCATCCGCGGGCGTGTCCGCGACGTCACCTTCCACGGCCACGACGCGACCGTGCGGCTCGAGGTGCCCTGGCGCGACGGTGCGCCGGTGGACGTGCTCGTCCGGACGCAGGGCCCGCTGCCCGAGGTCGACACCGAGGTGGGCCTGCTCGTCGCCGGGCCGGTGTCGTTCTTCGCGACCTGACGGCCCGCCCGCCCTCGCTTCCGGGTTAGGTAAGCCTTGCTTTAGGCTTCCTCCTCGTGACCGTCCTGCCCGTCGAGGCCCTGCCGCTCGCGGACCTCGCGCGCCACGGCGACCGCCCCGCCGTGCGCACCGCCACGGGCACGCTGACGTACGCCGAGCTCGCCGCGCGCGCCGACGACGTCGCCCGGCGCCTCGGCACGCGGCGGCTCGTGGCCGTCGCCGCCCTGAACGACGTCGGCTCGCTCGTCGCCTACCTGGGCGCGCTCGCGGGCGGGCACGCCGTCCTGCTGCTGCCGGGGGACAAGCCGGAGGCGGTCGACGCGCTCGTCGCGGCGTGGGACCCCGACGTCGTGCTGCGCGGCCGGGACGCGCCCGGCGACGACGTCGTCCTCGACGAGCGCCGCCCCGGGACCGCGCACGACCTCCACCCCGACCTCGCGCTGCTGCTCAGCACGTCGGGCTCGACCGGGGCACCCAAGCTCGTCCGGCTCTCGCGCGCGAACCTCCAGGCCAACGCCGAGCAGGTCGCCGACGCGCTCGGCGTCCGGCCGGACGACCGCGCCGCGACCACCCTGCCGTTCCACTACTCCTACGGCCTCTCCGTCGTGCACAGCCACCTGCTGCGCGGCGCGACGCTCGTGCTCACCGACCTGTCCGTCGTCGACCCGTGCTTCTGGGCGCTCGCGCGCGAGGCCGGTGTGACGACGTTCGCGGGTGTGCCGTACACCTTCGAGCTGCTCGACCGGCTCGGCGTCGAGCGGATGGACCTGCCCAGCCTGCGCTACGTCACCCAGGCGGGCGGCCGCCTCGCGCCCGACGCCGTCCGGCGCTGGGCCGGCGTCGGCCGCGAGCGCGGCTGGGACCTCGTGGTCATGTACGGGCAGACGGAGGCGACGGCCCGCATCGCCGTGCTGCCGCCCGACCTCGCGCCGACCCGGCCCGGGGCCGTCGGGCGCGCCGTCCCCGGCGGGAGCCTCCGCATCGAGCCCGTGCCCGGGTCGCCCGACGGCGAGCTCGTCTACGAGGGCCCGAACGTCATGCTGGGCTACGCGGAGTCGCCCGCGGACCTCGCGCTCGGCCGCACGGTCGACGTGCTGCGCACCGGCGACCTCGCGCGCCTCGGGCCCGACGGCGTCGTCGAGGTCGTCGGGCGGCGCAGCCGGTTCCTCAAGGTCGTGGGGCTGCGCGTGGACCTCGGGCACGTCGAGGCCGTCCTCGCGGGGATGGGCCTCACGGCCGCCGCGGCGGGGCGCGACGAGCGGCTCGTCGTCGCCGTCGAGGGCGCGCTCGACGCCGGGCTTCTGGGCGCCCTGCTCGCCGAGCGGCTGGCGCTGCCGCGCGGAGCCGTCGTCGTGCACCCCGTCGACGCGCTGCCCCGCGTGGCGTCCGGAAAGGTCGACCTCGCCGCCGTGGCCGCGCTCGACGCCGCGGTCGTCACGCCCCCGGCGGAGCCCGACGGTCCCGCCGACGTCGCCCGCATCTACGCCGAGGAGCTGGGCCTCGACCGCGTCCCGCCGGACGCGTCGTTCGTCGACCTCGGCGGCGACTCCCTCTCGTACGTCGCGACCTCGGTGCGCCTCGAGGCGGCGCTCGGCCACCTCCCGGCCGACTGGCACGTCACCCCGGTGGGCGCGCTCGCCGGGTCGGCCGCCGACGCCGCCCGCCCGGCCGGTGCGCGCCGCCGCCGCCTCCTCGGGGCCGTCGAGACGAGCGTCGTGCTCCGGGCGGTCGCGATCGTCCTCATCGTCGGCACCCACGCGAAGCTGTTCGCGTGGCCGGGCACGGCGCACGTGCTCGTCGCGGTGGCCGGGTTCAACTTCGCGCGGTTCCAGCTCGTCGGGGACCGGACGGCCCGCCTGCGCCGCCAGCTGCGCAGCCTCGCGCGCGTCGTCGTCCCGAGCGTCGCGTTCATCGCCGTCGCGGCGCTGCTCACGGGGACGTACACGCTCGCCAACGTGGCGCTCGTCAACGCGCTCGTCGGGTCCCCGACGTGGACGCCGCAGTGGCACTTCTGGTTCGTCGAGATGCTCGTGTACGTGCTGGTCGGCGTCGTCGCGCTGCTCGCCGTGCCCTGGGCCGACCGCGCCGAGCGGCGGTTCCCGCTCGGGTTCCCCGTGGCCCTGCTGGGCGTCGGCCTGCTCACGCGGTTCGACCTCGTCGTGCTGCCCACGCCGCACCCGGCGCCCGTGCTCTGGCTGTTCGCGCTCGGCTGGGGCTTCGCCCGGGCGCGCCGGGTGCGCGAGCGCCTCGCGCTCTCGGCCGTCGTCCTGCTCACGGTGCCCGGCTTCTTCGACGACCCGCGGCGCGAGGCCGTCATCGCCGTCGGCCTCCTGCTGCTCGCGTGGCTGCCGACCGTGCCCGTGCCGACGGCGCTGCACCGCGGCCTCGGGATGCTCGCGAGCGCGTCGCTGCACGTCTACCTCGTGCACTGGCTCGTGTACCCCGACCTCGCGACCGTGCACCCGGCCCTCGGCGTCGTCGCGTCGCTCGCCGCCGGCGTCGGGTACTGGGCGCTCGTGACGCACGGGCCGCGCGCGGTCCGGCGCGCGCGGGACCGGCTCCCCGTCAGCGCGGGGCCCTGATCCCCAGCGTCACCTCGACCTCGGTGCCCTCGCCGGGCGCGGAGCGCAGGGCCAGCGTCCCGCCGTGCGCCTCGACGACGCCGCGCACGATCGACAGGCCCAGCCCCGTGCCGGGCACGGCCCCCTCGACGGCGTTGGACGCGCGGAAGAACCGCTGGAACAGGTCCTCCTGCTCCTCGACCGGGATGCCGATGCCGGTGTCCCGCACGACGAGCCGCACGCCGCCGTCGTGCCGGTCGAGCCGGACGTCGACGGAGCCGCCGTCGGGCGTGAACTTCACCGCGTTGCCCGCGAGGTTGAGCACGACGCGCTCGAGCTGGCCGACGTCGCCCATGATCGTCGGGACGTCGGGGCCGAGGTGCGTCGCGAGCCGGACGCCCCCCGCGCGCGCCTGCGGCTCGAGCGTCGCGACGGCGGCCGCGGTCACCTCCGCGAGGTCGACCGCCTCGCGCCGGCCGCGGTGCGCGCCGGACTCCATCTGGGAGAGCGTCAGCAGGTCCTCGATGAGCTCGCGCAGCCGCTGGGCGTTGCGCTCGACGACGGTGACCATCTCCGCCGCGCTGGGACCGAGCGCGCCGCCGTCGCCGTCGAGCAGCATCTCGGCGTAGCCGGTGATCGAGGTCAGCGGAGTGCGCAGCTCGTGCGAGACGTTGGAGAGGAACACCGACTTCTGCCGGTCGAGCTCCTGGAGCTGGTCCACCAGCCGCAGCTGCCGCTCGAACAGGTCGCTCTGCTCGAGCGCCTGCCCGAGGTCGTCGCAGAGCCGACCCAGCGCCTGCTCCTCGTCCTCGGTGAGGCGGTGCGTCGCATGGAAGGCGACGACGGCGAGGCCGAGCACCTCGCCGCCCACCGCGACGGGCGCGACGACGGCGCTCATCGCGCCGGGCGCGACCGCGCGGACCAGCCGCGCGGCCGCGCCCTCGGTCCCGCCGTCGGCAGGGGTCGGGCCGGGCACGTGCTCGAGCACGACGACCTCCGTCGCGCCCGCGAGCGCGCGGGCGAGGGCGACGTCGTCGGGCCCGTGCGGGACGGGCGCCGGCCGCCGGGAGCCGCGCGCCGGCCAGACGCCGTCGGGCACCTCGACGTCGTCGTGGCGCCGGCCGCCGCGGCCGAGGTAGCGCAGCACGACGGCGTCCGCGCCGACCAGCTCGGCGACCGCGCCCGCGGCGACCTCGAGCACGGCGACGCGTCCCAGCTCGTCACGGACGAGGCGCACCGCGTCGCGCGTGCGGCGCCGCAGCGCGGCCTGCTCGGCCTGCTGCTCGCGCAGGCGGTCGCTCTCGTCGGCGAGCGCGTTGACGGCCTCGGCGACGTCACGGACCTCGGACGGGCCGGCGACCGGCGCGCGCGCGGCGTGGTCGCCGAGGCGCTGCCGCTCGAGCACGTCGCGCACGCGGTCCAGCGGGCCCGCCACCGCGCGCACGGTCCCGCGCGTGACGAGCGTCGCGAACACCACGCCGAGGGCGGTCAGCGCGCCGAGCCCGGGCACGACGGCGGCGCGGTACTGGCGCGCGTCCGTGCGCACCTCCTCGCGCCGCACGCTCAGCGCCTGGGCGACGGCGCGCTGCTCGGCGCGGAACTCGTCGAAGAGCTCCTTGCCCGCGTCGGACGTCGCCTCGTCGGGCGGGCCCGCGCCGTCCACGACGTCGGCCGCGTACTCCTCGAGCCACGCGCGCGCCGCGGCGAGCTCGCGCTCGTAGGGCGCCTCGACCCCCGCGAGCTCGCCGAGGCTCTGCGTCGACGTCACCGCCCCGAGGACGTCGTCCTGCGCGGCCTCGTAGGGCACGAGGAAGGCCGCGTCGCCCGTGAGCTGGTAGCCGCGCACGGCGGTCTCGGCGTCGAGCATGAGCTGGAGCGCCTCGGCGTTGGCCTCGACGGCGGGCGTGAGCACGCGGGAGAGGTGCTCGACCCGCTGCGTCGCGATCCCGACGCCGAAGATCCCGGCCAGGCCGACGCCCGCGACGAGGACCATGACCGTGCCGAAGCCGCGCCGCAGCGTCTGGCGCAGGGTGCCGGGGCGGAAGGACAGCTCGGCCGGGCTCACGAGGTGCCCCCGCGGGTGGTCGCTGCGGCCGTGCCCGCGGTGCCCCCGGCGGCCTCGGTCTCGTCCGCGAAGCCCGTGCGCGTCATGGTGCCCCACACCTGCGTCCGCCGGGTCAGCCCCTGCCACAGGCCCTGGAGCCGCCACCACGCGGTGACCTGCCGGTAGCCGACGTTCTCCCACACGCTCGAGGTGAGGATGCGCCCGAGGTCGCGCCACCGGCCGTAGCGGTGGAACGAGAGCTCCTCGGCGCACACGGCCGCGAGCGAGACGAGGATCGCGAACGCGTAGGCGACGAGGAGGAAGCGCACGGTGTAGTCCACGTCGACCGCGCCCACGACGAGGCCGAGCACGACGAGGACGACGCCGAGCAGCTCCATGACCGGCGCCAGGAGCTCGAACAGCCAGTAGTAGGGCACGGCCACCATGCCGATGCGCCCGTAGCGCGGGTTGAGGGTCATCGAGCGGTGCTTCCAGAGCACCTCCCACATGCCGCGGTGCCAGCGCCGACGCTGGCTGCGCAGGACGCGAGCGGTCTCGGGCACCTCGGTCCAGCTGACGGGCTCGGCGACGAACACGACCCGGTGCTCGCGGCGGGCGCGCCGCAGGTGCCGGTGCAGGCGCAGGACGAGCTCGAAGTCCTCGCCGATGCAGTCGGCGTCGAGCCCGCCCACCTCGACGAGCACGTCCCGGCGGAACAGCCCGAACGCGCCCGAGATGAGGATGAGCGACCCGAGCTTCGACCAGCCCGTCCGGCCGAGGAGGAACGCGCGCAGGTACTCGACGACCTGGATCCGGGCGAGGAAGGACCGCGGCATCCGCACGTCGACGACGCGGCCCGCGACCACGCGACACCCGTTGGCCGCGCGGATGACGCCGCCCGTCGCGACGACGCGGTCGGGGTCGTCGGCGAAGGGCTTCGCGACGACGAGGAGCGCGTCCGGGTCGAGGATCGAGTCGGCGTCGACCATGGCGACGAGCGGGTACCGCGCGACGTTGACGCCGACGTTGACGGAGTCCGCGCGGCCCGAGTTCTCCTTGCGCACCACGACGAGCCGGGTCCGCCCGTCCGCGGGCACGTGGACCGACGTCGGACGCTGCCGCACCGGCACGTCGTCGGGGACGACGCGGGGCACCTCGACCAGGCCGAAGGCGGCGCGCAGGCGCTCGAAGGTCGCGTCGGCCGAGCCGTCGTCGACGACGACGACCTCGTGCTCGGCGTAGCGCAGCGCGAGCATCGCGCGCACCGACGCGACGATGCCCGCCTCCTCGTTGTACGCGGGCACGATGACCGACGCCGGCAGGGCGAGCGGGCTGACGGCGACGTCGTCGAGCCCCGCGAACGGCGCGCGGCGCAGGTGGCGCGCGAACTCGAGCGCGGCGAACGCGATGAGCACGAGGTAGCTCGTGTTGATGAGCAGGAAGTACCCGAGCACGGGCTCGCCGACGGCGTCGAACACGACCGTGAGCACCTCGCGCAGCGTGCGGCCCGGCGCGCTCTGGCGGACCGGCTCGAGGAAGTCCTCGACGGGCTCGGGCATCGTCGGCACGCCGTGCCAGGGAGCCCACGGCACCGCCCCGGGTCCGCGGGTCACGACGTCGCCCCGGCGCGCTCGCGCAGCCCGGCGGTGACGAGCGCGTCGCGGGCGTGGGCGGCCTCGCCGGTCGCGGGGCCGGCGGACGGGCCGTTCGCGCCGTCGGTCCCATGGTCCGCCGCGGCGGCCAGGGCCGCGCGTCCGGCGGGGCCCAGGTCCGCGAGCGCGCGCGCGGCGTTGGCCGCGACGTGGTGGGCCGCCGCGCGGAGGAGGGCCGCGAGGTGCGGGACGGCGGCGGGGTCGCCGACCTCCCCGAGCGCGCGGGCGGCGACGGCGCGCAGGGGCACCGGCTCGCGGTCGGCGGTGGCGGCGACGAGGGGTGCCACCGCCTCGCGCGGGCCCAGCCGGCCCAGCGCGCGTGCCGCGCGGATTCGTACCTCCAGCACGTCGTCGCCCTCGAGCGCCGCGACGAGTCCAGGCACGCAGGGCAGGGCGCCCGAGAGGCCCGCGATCTCCGCGGCGGTCGCGCGCTGCGGCGCGTCGCCCGCCCGCAGCGCGTCGACGAGCGCGGGGTGCGCCGCGGCCCCGAGCCGCAGGACGGCGGTCGCCACGACGCGCGCCGGGATCTCGCGCGGGGGCGAGAGCCGCGCCAGGAGGGGGCGGACGGCGCCGGCGTCCCCGCCGCGCCCGAGCGCGCGCGCCGCGACCTGCCGCACCTCGGGGTCGCGGTCCTCCAGCAGGGGGAGGAGGTGCCGGGTGGCGCGCGCGAGGCCGGTCGCCCCGAGCAGCTCGGCGGCCTCGGCCCGGCGGACGACGCTGCGCGACCGCGTGCGCGCGCGGGCCCGGTCGAGCGTGCCGCGACGCTCGAGGAGCGCGACCACGGCGGCGTGCGTCTCGCCGCGCACCTTGAGCAGCAGCCCGCCGACGACGGGCTCGACCGCCGCCCAGTCCGCGGCGCCGAGGGCGGCGAGCTCCGCGAGCGCCTCCTCGGCGTCCTCGGGGTCGCCCGCGGCGAGCCGCAGCAGCACGGGCCGCAGGGGCTCGGCGCGCACGCGGCGCCGGCGGGCGCGCGAGAGCCGGAGGGTGCGGGCGACCGTGACCACGAGCGCGAGCGCCGCGAGCAGCGCCGCCAGCGCGACCAGCGCGACGCCGAGCGCTGCCGCGGTGGTCACGGCACCGAGCGCGCGAGCACCGCCCGGACCCGGCTGAGCAGCTCGCGCGGCGAGAACGGCTTGGTCACGTAGTCGTCGGCGCCGACGCCGAAGCCGCCCTCGACGTCGGACTCCTGGGCCTTGGCGGTGAGCAGGATGATCGGGACGGTCGCCGTACGCGGGTCGGCGCGCAGCTGCTGGGCGACGTCGAGCCCCGAGAGCCCGGGCATCATGACGTCGAGGAGGACGAGCCGCGGCGGCCGGGCGCGCGCGTGCTCGAGGGCCGCGAGCCCGTCGCCGACCACCTCGACCTCGTACCCGGCCGTGCCGAGCTTGAACGCCACGAGGTCGCGGATGTCCGGGTCGTCGTCGGCCACGAGGACGTGCTGCCCCACCGGTGCGTCCGGTCCGCCGGCCTGGGTGCTCGCCTCGCTCACGGCACGAGCAGACCATCGGTGCCGCGCGTCCGCCAGTGGGCACGCCGGGTCGACGCGGCCACGGCGGGGCGGTGCGGGGGTGCGCGTGCCGGAGGGGCGCGCCACCCTGGGAGGCGGAGGTGGACGATGACGACGTACCCGACGATCGCGTCCGTGGTGCTCGACACCCGGGACGCCCGCGGCCTCGCGGAGTTCTACCGGCAGCTGCTCGGCCTCGAGTACCGCCCGGGCGACGAGCCGCCCCCGCCCGGCGAGCCGGACGAGAAGGGCCGCGACTGGCTCGTGCTGCGCAACCCCGGTGGTGCCCAGCTCGCGTTCCAGCAGGAGGACGAGCAGGTCGAGCCGACGTGGCCGGACCAGACCGTCCCGCAGCAGCTGCACCTCGACACGGTGGTCGGCTCGAAGGACGAGCTCGACGCCCAGCACGAGCGCGTCCTGGCGCTCGGCGGGCGCCTGCGGTTCGACCGCAGCGACGACCCGGACGAGCCGCTGCGCGTCTACGCGGACCCGTCGGGGCACCCGTTCTGCATCTTCGTCGCCTGAGTCCGCGCTCGGCGTGAAGACTTCGGCACGCATGGCGTGACGAAGTCTTCCTTCCTCCGGCGACGCTCAGACGACAGGGCCGTAGACGCGGGTCGGACAAGGGCGGTGCCGCCTGTCCGGCGCAGAGTGCCTCAGGGTGTGATCGCGTCCATCAGGGCGCCGATGAGACTGACGCCGCTTGCGGCGAGGATGATCGCGAAGATCGTTCCAATGATGCCCAGGACGCTGAGCACGATGCCCGCCACGGTCAGCCCATGACCGCCGCGTTCACCCGTGCTGGTCTCGCCCCAGGCGAGTCCGCAGAAGGCGAGCGCGAGCGGCCACAGGCCGACGGCGGCGAGCACAAAGCCGGTGGTGGCGTATCCGGAGCACGGCACCACTCTCGGGCGTCCGTGCTGGTCGAGGTAGGTCACGCGGGACGTCGCGCGCTCAGAGACGGGGGTAGACCGAGTAGATGGTGTCCGCGGGCAGCGGGTCTGCGAACATCACCTCGAACCGGACCGTGCCGCCGACGGGAAGTCGGTCCACGTAAGCCATATCCGCGCCGATGATTGTCCCGGCCGGGTTCGAGGCGACCACGACGACCGTGACGAACTCCTGCTCAGTCGCGAAGGTCCCGGTGAGGTTCCCGCCGACCGTGGTCGACCACGAGTCGGTCACCGCGGCGACCTCGCTGGCACTGAATGTGCCGACGCCTTCAGTCGGGGCAGGCAGAGCGGCATTCGCGAGCGGGCCCCGCACCTCGATGTGATCGATGAGGTTCTGTCCCACGTTGAAGAACGTCCCCGTGATGGCGATCTGTCCGGGCAGGATCTCGAGGAAGTCGGTGCCGGTGTCCAGGATGACGCCGTCTGCTCCGTACGCCTCTGTGTTCACTTCCGCGAAGGAGAAGACATGACCCGGGTTGGGGTTCTCAAGAATGACGGTGTACCACCACACCGATGCGTCGTAGGAACGCTGGCCGAACGCCGAGTTGACGACGACGAGTTCCTGGACGGCGGGCGCTTCCGGCTTCTCGGTCTTCTCGGGCTCGGGAGTCGGTTCCTCTTCGGAGGTCGCACTCGCCTTGGCGTCAGGCTCGCTCTTCGCCTCGATCGCCCCGGTCGAGCCGCAGGCGGCGAGGAGCGCGAGCAGCGGTGTGACGGCTAGTGCGGTGAGCTTCTTCGGGGACACGGGCACGACTCCTTCGATGACGGACGACAGGCTTCGCGGCGCTGCCGCCGCTCTTCGAGCTACCCGCTCGGCGCCGTCGCCGGAGTCGCCGTGGGAGGTGCCGACGTCGAGTGCCGGCCTCGCTCCCTCTTCGTCTCGGCACTTCCCCATCAATTAATGAGTGCCGGGAGGAGAAGTCGGCCGTCCTTGCCGGGTGATTTCTCGCTACCCCATTTGACACGGCATCGCCGGTGCAAATCGCGCAGCGCTCAGGCGAGTGGGCCGTACGGATCCGTCGCGAGCAGGTCGTCGGCATTCATGGCGTCGAGGATAGGTAGGAGCCGCAATTCCTCGTAGCGGAAGTGCGTGAGCATGACCGCCTCGATCCCGTCGAGGTGGCGCAGCATTTCCTCGGTCGGTGCGTCCTCGGCCCGCCGTAGCTCGCCGATGAGGTGCTCGATCATCGCGTGGTCCTGCACGAGCTGGGCGAGGACGGACGCGAGCTCGGGGTGTGCCCGGACGACGCGGGGGAAGAGGGCGCCGTCCTCGCTGCGGTGGTGGCCGCTCAGCGCCGCGCAGAAGCCCCAGCAGTACAGGAGGGGGTCGGGCGCGGCGGACGGGGCCGCGTGCTCCTCCTCGACTGCGACGCGCGCGAGGTCGATCGCGTCGCGCAGGCGCCGGTGGACCTCGCGCATCTCGGCGCGCTACGCGCGGAGGCGGCCGACCTCGTCGGGGGTCGCGCTCAGAACGCGCCGCCGATCGCGCCGGCCATGCCGAGCAGCACCATCGCGACGACGACGGCGAGGGCGATCCAGGGCGCGGCGCGCCGGGTCCGCCTCACGCGGGCTCCGCGATCTCGAGCGCGGCCGACGGGCGCCGCGCGCCCGGGCCGACGGCGGCCAGGCGCAGCTCGCGCCCGTCCGGGAGCGCGTGCGGCACGCCGGGCCGCAGCACGACGTCGGTCGTGTCGGGGAACGTGCCGACGCGGACCGCGGCGAAGGCGCCCTCGCCGTCGGTGCCGGCGTCGGTCACGGCGAGCCGGACGTCGCCGAGGTGCTGGGTGCCCGCCTCGAGCACGAATCTCTCGCTCACTTGCCGTCCCCCGTGCTCGCGATCTGGTGGAAGATCCGCTCGAAGTCGTCCTGCGAGATGCGGATCGGGCCGCCGCCGTCGGCGCCGTTGCCCTGGCCCCATGGGTTCATCAGGGTGACGTCACCGTCCTTGTCGACGCTCACCACCGTGTAGGCGTGCGAGCCGACGATGTCGACCTTGACGGTCTGCATCGTCCCGTCCGGCCCGGGGCGCTCGGCCTCGACCGGCCACATGCCCGCCTTGGGGCCCGAGCGCGTGGCGGCGACCAGCTGATCGCCGTCCTCGACGTCGTTGCGGATGTCGCCCCAGTCCCAGCCGCGCAGGAAGCGGTCCTCGTACACGTGGGTGTCCCCGCCGGTGAGGAGCTCGAGCGCGTCGGCCGGCCAGCCGCCGTCGTTGAGGTCGTTGAACTTCAGGTGCTGCTTGAGCGCGTTCTCGTAGATCGACGCGATGCCCGGGCCGCCGTTCTCCGTGACGCCGCCCTGCTGCGCGCGGTCGACGAAGTAGACGACCTCCTTGCCGTCGACGTGCAGCGTGACCCAGTACCCGCCGCGCTCGGGATCCCAGCGCAGGTTGTCGCGCAGCAGCTGGTCGCCCTCGTCGGTCTGCATGAGCGCCATGAGCGAGGCCAGCAGGTAGCAGTCGCCGATGCCGCCCTGCGAGACGTCGAGCGGGTCGAACGGGGAGTTCTCGTCGAGCCCGCCCGGGATCGGCACGGTCGGCAGCGACGCCGGCGGCGGCCAGCCGTCGGGCGGCCAGGTGAGCTCGGGGAGATGGGACGAGTCGGACGCGACGAGCGCCAGGAGCTCGTCGGCGGCATGGATCGAGTACTGCTCGCGCTTGTCCGTCGCCACGGAGGCGTCGTTCATCCCGTTGATGATCTTCGGCAGCACGCTGAGGTCGAGCGGGTCCGCGCGCCACGCGTCCCACGCCTTCTCGACCGCGGCCTTGGCGGTGGCGATCTCGAGGTCGCAGGTCTCCATCTCGCCCGCGTAGCGGTCGAGGATGTTCGCCGCGGCGCGCAGGTCCGCCGCGTGCTCCGTCGCCTCCTGGGAGAGCGCGAGGCGCCGGTCGCGGAAGCCGCCGGCGGCCGAGCCCTGCCACGTCTCGACGTCGAGCGCGGTGATCGCTTCCGAGGCGCCGATGTTCGTGTTGCCGGCGGTGGTCAGCGCGGTGGCGGCGGCGCGCACCTGCGCCGGGCTGCCGTTCACCGGGGCCCCGTGCCGAGGAGGTTGCCGAGCAGCCGGCCGAGGTTGGTCTCGGCGAACGCGTCCGCGGCCTGGTAGGCGAGGCGGCACGCGTCGATCGTGGTGCCGACGCCCGAGGTGCCCTTGACGATCGCGTCGTGCCGCTGGTTGAAGGCCTCCACGACCTGCTCGACGGCGCCCGCGAGGTACGCGTACCCGTAGGTGCCGGTGCCGCTCGGGAGGCCGCTGAGCCGGGCGTCCGAGAGGTCGGTCGCCACGTCGCGGAACCCGTGGGCGGTCTTCTTCATGTCGGCGTAGTCCACCTCGATGTCGCTCACGGTCGTGAGCGTAGGGGCTCCTCGGCGCGGGGTCAGGGCCCGGCCGGCGAGGTGATGGTGCAGATCCTGTGGACGGACGACGAAGGCCCCGACCGGGCGGTCGGGGCCTTCGCGGGTGGTGCGACGTCGGGGTCACGAGTCCGTGGGGGACTCGGCCGCGTCCTCGGCCAGGAGCCGGTAGAGCTCCCTGCGGGTCCGCTGCAGGACCTCGGTCGCGGCGGTGTGCTGGGCCGGCGTGCCGACCTTCGCCACCTGCGCGACGGCGTCCTTGAGCGCCATGATCTCCTGACGCAGCGCGAGGGCCGACGTCGGGTCGAAGCCCGCGACGGTCCACGGCGACCCGAGGGCCTGGCGGTTCTCGTCGACGTAGGCCGTGCCCTGCGCGGTGAGGGAGGCCGTGCGGCGCCCCTCGACGCGCTCGATGGTCACGAGCCCCTCGTCCTCGAGCGCCTGGAGGGTGGGGTAGACCGACCCGGGGCTCGGCGTCCAGGAGCCCGAGCTGCGCTCGGCGATCTCCTGGATGAGCTCGTACCCGTGGCGGGGCTGCTCGTCGAGCAGCAGGAGGATGGCGGCGCGGACGTCGCCCCGCGCCCGGGGGCCGCCGCGTCCGCGACGTCCGAAGCCCGGACCGAAGCCGGGGCCGAAGCCAGGGCCGCCGCCGGGACCGTGCCCCGGGTGGCCGTGGCCTCGCGGGCCGCCGCGTCGTCCGCCGAAGCCCTCGTCGAAGGCCGGCGGCTCGAAGCGGAAGCGGCGCTCGCCGCCACCGCGTCCCGGGCGGTTCTCGTGGTGGTGGGTGTGGTTCTTCATGGCTGTCCTCTCGTTTCGACATGCTCACGATATATCGGCAACCCATCGTCCGCAAGGGTGGCAGAGATCACGTCGGATCCACCGTGCGGGGGATGCGAAGTGCACCCGCGTGGGAGAAGATCTCTCGACATCGAGAGATCGAGTCCCGAGGGGGATCGCCCGTGAACGAGCAGCACGAGACCGCGGACGACGTCGCCGCCGAGCGCATCGTCTGGACCGGCGTCAGCAACCCGAACCGCACGCGCGTCTGACCGGCTGTCCGGCACGGCGGCCCGTGGCCCGGGCGAGCGCGGTGCCCGTCTACCGTGGGCGCATGATCCTCGCCGACGACCTCCTCCTGCTGCTCACCGACGACCGCTCGGGCCGGCCCGCGGAGACGGGGGTGCGGCTCGAGAACGTCGTCGCGGGCGCGGCGCTCACGGAGCTGCTGCTGCTGAGCCGCGTGCGGCTCACCGGTCCCGGCGAGTCCGTCCGGGCCGGCCGCGTCGTGGTCGAGGACGCGACCCCGGTCGGGGACCCGCTGCTCGACGAGGCCCTGCGACGCGTGGGGCACGGCACGCCGAAGGCGCCGCACACGCTGCTCGCGCACCTGCGGCCCGGCCTGCTCGAGGCCCTGCGCGCACGGCTCGTCGAGCGTGGGGTGCTGCGGGTCGAGGCGGGTAGGGTCCTCGGGCTGTTTCCGCGCACGTCGTGGCCCGCCGAGGACTCGACGCACGAGGCCCAGCTGCGCGAGCGCCTGCGCGAGGTGCTCGCGCTCGGTCGTGAGCCCTCCGAGCGCGAGGCCGGCGTCGTCGCGCTCCTCCACGCGGTCAACCGCGTGCAGAACGTGCTGGGCGACCTCGGCGTCCCGGGAGGCCAGGTCCGCTCGCGGGCGACGACGATCGCGCAGCGGCACGTGGGCGCGGACGCGGTGCGTCGCGCCAACAACGCCCTCGGGCCGAACGACGCCGTCATGGCGGTCGCCGAGCTCGGTGTGGCCGGCCTCGGCTGAGCCTCAGGCCCGCGCGGACGCGAGCGCGCGGTCGAGCCCGTCGAGGACGAGGTCGAGCCCCAGCAGGTACTCGTGCGCGTAGTCGTAGCCGGGCTGGAGCACGTGCTCGGTGGTGAGCCACGCGAGGTGCGGGTACTCCTCGGGCGGCATCCGCGCGAAGATCGCCTGGGCCAGCGCTGCCGTGTCCTCGGGCGTCTCGAACGGCAGGGCCCGCTCCTGCATCGCGAACCCGTACACGTACGCGTCGAGCACCGAGAACGCGTGCGCGGCGAGCGCGACCGGGAAGCCGGCGCCGCGCAGCACGCCGAGGACGGTGTCGTGGTGCCGCATCGTCGCGACGCCCGGTGTGGGGCGCGACTCCATGAGCGTGACGGCCCAGGGGTGGCGCTGCATCGCGGTACGCACCGAGATCGCGCGACGACGCATGGACTCGCGCCACCCGACGTCGCGCGGGACGTCGATCTCCGCGAAGACCGCGTCGACCATGCCGTCGAGGAGGTCGTCCTTGTTCGCGACGTGCTTGTAGAGCGACATCGCCTCCACGCCGAGGCGCTCGCCGACCCGCCGCATGGTGACCGACTCGGTGCCGCCGACGTCGGCGAGCGCGAGTCCTGCGGCGACCACGCGGTCGCGCGTCAGTCCCGGCCGTGCCCGAGGTGGCGTCATCTGGTCCTCCCGAGGTCTTGACAGGCTTACGGTGTAAGCATCAGCCTTACGACGTAAGCCTACCGAGGAAGAAGGCATCCCGTGGACCTGAAGCAGCGTGACATCCCGAGCTCGACCGGTGGTGCCCGGCCGACGACGATGACGGCGGTCGTGCAGGACCGCTACGGCGAGGCGGCGGAGGTGCTGCGCGTCGCCGAGGTCCCGATCCCGGTGATCGGCGACCGCGACGTGCTGGTCCGCGTCGAGGCCGCCGGCGTGGACCGCGGGGTCTGGCACCTGGTCGGCGGCACGCCCCGGCTCGTGCGACTCGCCGTCGGCCTGCGCGCGCCACGGCAGAAGGTGCCCGGCATGGACGTCGCCGGCGGGGTCGAGGTGGTCGGCGCGGCCGTCACGCGCTTCCGCGTGGGGGACGAGGTCTACGGCGCCGGCTCGGGGACCTTCGCCGAGCACGCGCGGGTGCCCGAGGCGTCGCTGGCGCTGCGCCCGGCCGGCCTCACCGCCGTGCAGGCCGCGGCCGTGCCGATCTCGGGGTGCACCGCGCTCGAGGCGGTGCGCGACCGGGCGCGCGTCCGGGCGGGGGACCGGGTGCTCGTCCTCGGGGCGTCCGGCGGGGTCGGCTCGTACGCCGTGCAGGTCGCCGCCGCGCTCGGCGCCGAGGTGACCGGGACCGCGAGCACGGCCAAGGTCGACATGGTCCGTGCGCTCGGTGTCGACCACGTCGTGGACCACTCGACGTCCGACCCGCTCGCGGAGGCCGGCTCCTACGACGTGATCATCGACACCGGCGGCGCGCGGTCGCTGCGGAGCCTGCGCCGCGCCATGACGCCGACGGGACGCCTGGTCATCGTCGGCGGGGAGACCGACGGGTGGCTGCTGGGCGGCCTCGACCGGCAGCTGCGCGCGTCGGTGCTCTCGCTCGTCGTCCGGCAGTCGTTGGTCATGTTCGTCAACGCCGTCCGCGCCGCGGACCTCGAGGCGCTCACGGCGCTCGTCGAGGCCGGCAGCCTCGTGCCCGCGGTCGACCGCACCTACCCGCTGGCGGAGGCCGCGGCGGCGATCCGGGACCTCAGCGAGGGGCGCGTCCGCGGCAAGGCCGTCGTCACCGTGTGAGGCCCGGCGGCCCGTCCGGTCGCCGTCGGGCGCTGAGCCGCTACGCCGCGGTCCGCGGCGGCGGGCGCCGGTCGACGAGCGCGGCCGTCACGCCGCCCAGCACCACGGCCGCGAGCAGCACGGACGGCCACGGGCCGAGCGTGTCCGCGAGCACGTGCGACGCGACGAAGCACGCGGCGCCGGCGAGCACGACGACGGCCAGCCGCGAGGCCGCGGTGCGCCGTGCCTCGCGCGCCACGCACCACGCGACGCCTGCGACGAGGACGACCGCGCCGGCGACGCGAACGCCGCTGACCTGCGCGACGGCGAAGCCGAGCACGAGGGTGACCGCGGCGATCAGGGCGGTGGGAAGGCGGCGCACGCGCGCCAGGCTACGGCCGGGGCGCACGTGCCGTGGGTCAGTGCAGGGCGGCGTCGGCAGCGCCGACCTGCCAGCGACGGAACCGCACGACGAGGCCCGCGCGCGTCGGACCGCAGCAGAAGGGGCCTGCGGCGACGTCGGCGTCGGCCGGGAACGGGGCGACGCGGACGAGGCGGAAGGGCTCGTCGTCGGCGCGCGCGCGGATCGTCACGGCGTCGCCCGCGCGGCTGGCGCGCACCGTGACCTCACGGCCGGCCCACGAAGGCACCGGACCGACCGACCAGTCCGACCGCCCGAGGGTCACGACGGCGCCGGCGTTGAGCTCGCCGTCCGAGAACTCGAGCCCGGCCTTGATCCAGGTCTCCGCGTCGGCGCGCACGAAGACGCCGGCCTGGTCGAACTCCTCGGCGAAGTCGGCGAGGAACGTCACCTCGACGGCGGTCCCGGGCTCGAGGGGCGCGAGGAGCGCGTGCTCGTCGTCGTGGACGAAGCCGTAGGCGGTGTGCCGCCAGGCGTCGCTGCCCTCGACGGCCTCGACGACGAGGTCGGTGCCGTCCTCGTGCGCGGTGGCGGGCGGCGTGGTCCAGGTGCCCTCGGACCAGGGGACGGTGCGGAGCGCGTCGGTCATGCGCCCACCCTGCCAGGTGACGGGGACATGATCGACGCGCGCGCCCGCCGGGGCCCGGGAGTCGGCGTGCGTCGCTACGGTGACGCCCATGGCACCCACCGAGGTCGACGCCCCCCGCCGCCCCCGCACCCGACGGGTGCTCGTGTGGGCGCTGGGCACCGTGGTGGTCGCGGTCGTCGTCGGCGTCGTGGTGGGCGCGGTCGTCGCCCTCGTGATGACCGCCCTGGTGTCGGACGACGCGACCGACGGCTGGGCCGGCCTCGCCGCCGTGGTCGTGGGGGTCGTCGCGGCCGTCCTGGCGGCGGTCCTCACGTGGGTGATCGGGCTGGTCGTCGGTGCCCGGCGCTACTTCCCGCGAGGCAGCCGCGCCGTGGCCGTCCTCCTGACGCTCGGTACGGCGGCGCTCGGCTCCGCGGCGCTCATCGTCCTGCTGGACGCGACCGGCGTCGGCGGCGGCGCGGTCACGGGGAGCGAGAACAAGCTCCTCGTGATCATCGCGATGGTCGCCCTGTCGGCGGCGGTGTTCCCGTGGTGGGAGCGGCGTCTGTCGCGCCGCCGCTGAGTCGGGCGAACGCCGCGCCGACCGCCCGGAGCGCCTCGTCGAGGCTGTGGGCGACGGTGAGCCCCGGCGCGTCCGGGACGGCCGCGGGCTCGGCGACCGGCCAGGTGCCGAGCGCGACCACCGGCACGCCGGTCCGCACCGCGAGCGCGAGCTCGCTGAGCGTCCCCCAGCTCCCGCCCACGCACAGGACGACGTCGGCCGCGCGCACCAGGAGCGCGTTGCGCATCTCGCCCAGACCGGTGGGGATCGCCACGGTGAGCCAGGCATTGCCGTCCGCGCGGTCGCTCCCGGGCAGCAGCCCGACGACGACGCCGCCCGCCTCCGCCGCGCCGCGTGCGCCGGCCGCCATGACGCCGCCCAGGCCGCCGCAGACGACGACGTGCCCGTGCTCCGCCGCCCAGCGCCCCGCGGCGGACGACGCGTCGGCCTCGGCGGCCGACGCGTCGCCCGGGCCGCTGATCAGCAGGTAGCCCATCGGTCGCCCCTCCCCGGCCCGGCGCGCGGCCTCACGTCAGGTGCCGCGCGAAGAACCGCGCGGCGGCGTCGAGCTCGAACTCCGGGACGCCGGTGTGTCCACCGAGGTTCGCGTGCAGCGTCTTCTCGCGCGAGCCGAGGGCGTCGTAGACGTCGAGCGCCTGCCCGCGGTCGTTCCACTCGTCGTCCCACTGCAGGAGCATCTGCACGGGGACCGTGACGCTGCGTGCCTCGTCGACGATCGCGGCCGGGATGAGGCTCCCGGCGTAGAGGACCGCGGCGCGCACGCGCGGCTCGACCGCCGCGAGGCGGATGCCCACGGAGATGACGCCGCCGTCGGTCCCGACGGGGCCGCCGATCTCCGGGAGCGTCAGCAGGGCGTCGAGCGCGGCCTGGTGCTCCGGGACCGCGGCCTCCACCAGGGGGAGGACGAGCCGGTCGACGATCTCTGCCACCGGCTCGCCGGCAGCCAGCGCCCGGCGCAGGTCCGCGCGGGCCCGCTCCGCGGCGGCGGAGCGCGGGCGGTCGCCCGCGCCGGGCGTCTCGACCGCGGCCGCAGCGAAGCCGTACGTCACGTAGTGCCGCGCGCGTCCGGCGAGACGCGGGTACATCGCGTCGAGGCCGCCGGGATGGCCGAGGAGGAGGAGCGGCGCCGGCACCGGCGAGGTGGCGGCGGTCCAGAGGATCGCGGGGACGTCGCCCACGGTGAGGCGGCGCTCGAGGAGCCCGTCGTCGAGGTGGTGCTCGGAGATGAGTCGCATGGTCGTGCCTTTCGGAGTGCTGGGCGGCGCTCCCGGGCGACCTATCGCCCGACCGCGGGCCCGGAGGGGAGCGCCCGTGTCGTCACGGTCACGGTCACCACCTCCTCGAGCAGCTGTGCGGTCGTCGGCAGGCTAGCCGTGCGCCGGGCCGGCTGACCACGGAGTTGTGGACGCGGGCGTTGTCCACAGATCTCGACCGCGCGCCCCACCGAGGTGGTCGGCGCCGGTAGGAATGCCCCGACACACGGGAGAACGGCGGGGGGACCGGATGGCGCAGGGCTTCGAGGTCGACTGGGACCTGCTCGGTCGCGCGGGCTCCTCGCTGCTGCACACGGCCGACGACGTGGTTCCCGGGCTGGGGGCGCCTCTGCGCGGCCGGACCGGCTACGGGGACCCGGCGCTCGCCGGCGCGGCCGCGCTGCTCGGCGAGGCGATGCACCACCAGGCGGTCGGGCTCGCGCAGGCGCTCGCGGGTCTCGGCGACGGCCTCCGCGCGTCGGCGCGGTCCTACAGCGAGGCGGACGCGCTCGCGGCGGTCCACCGGGTCGAGATGTTCGGATGAGCGTGCTCGCCGCTGCCGCGTTCGGCGACATCCGGGCGCTGCGTGACGACGCGGTCGCGCTGAGGGGTCGCGCCCGGGCCGCGGAGCGCCTCGCGCACCTCGTGCGCCGGACCGACGTCGGCTGGTGGTCGGGCGAGGCGTCCGACGCGTTCGGCGAGGCGCTGTCGGCGACCGCCCGACGGCTGCTCCGGGCCGCCGACGGCGCGCTCGACGCGGCGCGTGCGCTCGACCGTCACGCCGACGTCGTCGCGTGGGCGCGGGACGAGGCGTCCGACCCGACGGCCCCGTCCCTCGAGCGCGAGGTCCGGGTCGCCGAGCTGTGCGAGGTCGTCCGTGCCTCGGCCGAGCGCGCGGCGGACGCGCTGCGCGCGATCGCCGACGGGATCGAGCGCCTGCCGGACGGCTGGGACGTCGCCCGCTACATGCGGGACCAGTACTGGACCGGGATGGGCGAGTCGCTTCTCGGCATGGTCGAGAGCTCGTGGCAGGTGCAGACGTTCCGCTTCGTGACGGACCCGCTGGGATTCGCCGCCGAGCAGCAGCTCGTCGGGCAGGCAATGGGTGAGGGTGTCCGCAACGACCCGGTGCGCCTCGCGCGGGACATGGTCGCCTGGGACACGTGGCGCACGGAGCCGGTGCGTGCGGTCGGCCAGCAGGTCCCGGACCTGCTCCTGTCGGCGGCGACGGCCGGTACGGGGGGCGCGGCTGCAGCGGGCTCGAGAGCCTTCACTAGCGTCAAGGCTGCGGAGCGTGCGGTCGACGACGTCACCTCGACGCCGCAGGCGCGACCGCGGCCGGACCCGCCCGGCACTCCGGACCGTTCCTCCGTGCGGACCACCATCAGCCGCCAACGTCAGGATCGCCACGTTCTCGGCACGCGCCTTTATCGCGGCGGCGGCTACTTCCTGTCCGCCGCAGACGCTCAGCGCGTGCTCGACGATTTCCACAGCGGGATTGCGGAGGCTCTCGGCATGAAGCACGGCGATATCGTCGTCCGTGCGGACCGCGTGACCGGGTACAACAACAATCCGGGAGCACAGCACCCAGACCAGCCGACGAATGTCTTCTTCATCAAAGGCACGACCTCGCCAAGTGTCGTGCCATTCAACCCAGAGTGGACACCGTGACCTACCCAAGCCCAGAGGACATGAAGCTCGCGCCCGCGTGGGACAACTACGTCGTGGCGCAGCTGAGCCAGGCCGCGCTGGGGATCATCCCAGTCAACGCGCTCGCGCTCGGTGCCGAGATATTTGGGAGCAGGGTCAGGCTGCACTTCCAGCTGACCACGGAATCAGAGCAGGACATCGAGGACATGCGAGAGATCGAGGACGGGCTCAGCGACCTCGTCGGAGACGCGGTACAGATCGAACGCGCGGTGGAGATCCGTGCCGAGCCCTCGCTCGCGCCGCGAGGAGTCCGGTGGGTCTACCGCGTGCGTCAGGACGGGTGACTCGACCCGCCTCGTGGGGCGCCTGGCGTACCCGCTGCTGTGCCGGCCCGACGAACCTCACGAGCCAGTGCAGAGCGCGCCGCTCGCCCTGGACTCGTGGGACGCCCCGTCTTCCTGAGGCCGCGGGTGCGCGACGGCGGCTCAGCCCTGAGCGTCGTCCATCGGGACCAGCACGAACACCGGGATGAGGCGGTCCGTCTTCGTCTGGTACGTCGCGTAGTCCGGCCACACCTCGACGGCGCGCGCCCACCACGCCTCGCGCTCGCCGCCGGTCGCCTCGTGCGCCAGGTAGTCCCGTTTCACCGGGCCGTCCTGGAGCTCGACGTGGGGGTGCGCGACGAGGTTGTGGTACCAGGTCGGGTGCTTGGGCGCACCGCCCTTGGACGCGACGACCGCGTACTCGCCGTCGTGCTCGACGCGCATGAGCGGCGTCTTGCGCAGCTTGCCGCTCTTCGCGCCGACCGACGTCATGACGATGATCGGGACGCCGCGGAGGGTGTTGTGCTTCGTGCCGCCCGAGGCCTCGAAGCCTTCCGCCTGCGTGCGGGCCCAGTCGGACGTGGAGGGTGCGTACTCACCGGTCAGAGGCATGCTCCAGCCAACCACGACCGCCCGTCCGCGCATTCCGGTCGTCCCCCGGTGGATCCGTCGCGAGGCGGAACGCGGCGGCGAAGATCCGTCCCCGGACTGGTCCGCGCGGCGCCCCGCCTCCCTAGCGTGGAGGCATGCTCCTCGTCGACGACCTCATGCTCCAGCTCCTCGACGCCTCCGGCCGCACGCGCGCGGACGCGACCCGCACCGGCCTCGGCCTCGCCGGCGCCCTCATGCTCGACCTGGCGCTCCGCGGCAAGGTCGACGTCGCCCAGCCGGGCGAGCGGGTCAAGGCCGGCCGGCTCGTCGTCCGCGACACCACGCCCACCGGTGACCCGCTGCTCGACGAGGCCCTGCGGACCTTCGCCGAGCGCGAGGGACGCAAGCCGCAGGACGTCCTGCCCAAGGTCGCCAAGGGCCTCAAGCAGCGCGTCCTCGACCGGCTCGTGCGGCTCGAGCTCGTCCAGCACGTCGAGGGTCGCGTGCTCGGCGTCTTCCCGACGCACGCGTACCCCCGGACGTTCGCGCACGGCTCCGACGCGACGGCCGAGGGCATCCGGGCCGTCGTCGTCACCGGGCACACCCCGACCGAGCGCGAGGCCGCGCTCATCAGCCTGCTCCAGGCGGTCGACCGGATCCCCGCCGTCGTGGGCGACGTCGGCCTGACCAAGCGCGAGCTCCGCGCGCGGGCCAAGGCCGTCGCGGCGAGCGGGTTCGCGAGCGAGGCGGTGCGCAAGGCGATCGAGGCGGTCGACGCCGCCACGACGGCCGCCATCGCCGCGGCCGTCGCGTCCACGGCGGCGACGGCCGGCAGCTGACGCCGGCGGCGCGACCGGTCAGAAGCGGTTCGGGTCCCCCGCGCCCTCGCGCACGACGACGGGGTAGCCGTCGGACCAGTCGACGACCGTCGTCGGCTCGGTGCCGCAGTCGCCCGCGTCCACGACCACGTCGACGACGTGGTCGAGCTCCTCCTTGATCGCCCAGCCCTCGGTGAGCGGCTCCTCGTGGTCGGGGAGCAGCAGGGTGCTCGACAGGAGCGGCTCGCCCAGCTCGCGCACGAGCGCCATCGCGACCGGGTGGTCGGGGATGCGCACGCCGACCGTCTTCTTCTTGGGGTGCGCGAGGCGCCGCGGCACCTCCTTGGTCGCGGGGAGGATGAACGTGTAGGCCCCGGGCGTCGCGGCCTTGATGGCGCGGAACGCGGAGTTGTCGAGGATGACGAACTGCCCGAGCTGCGCGAAGTCGGCGCACACGAGCGTGAAGTGGTGCCGGTCGCCGAGGTGGCGGATGCGACGGATCCGCTCCGGCCCCGTGGGGCTGCCCAGCCGGGCGCCGAGCGCGTAGCAGGAGTCCGTAGGGTAGGCGACGAGCGCGTCCTGGTCGCGGAGCATGGCCGCCACCTGCGCGATGGTGCGCGGCTGGGGGTCCTGCGGGTGGACGTCGACGTAGCGCGCCACGGGTTCCTCCTCGGTCGACGCCAAACTACAACCGGGTCATCGGCCCCCGCGACGGCGCGGGTGCGCGCGCGCCGCGTTGCTAGGGTCCGGTGACCATGAGCCCGGACGCGCGCAGCCCGGACGGACGACGTCGGCTCGCCCTCGCCGCGGCGGCCCTCGTGGTCGTCGCGGTCGGCCTCGCCGTCTCGCGCGGCACGGGCCTCGTCGCGGACCTCGCGGGCGGTGCGCTCTACGCGGCGCTGGTGGTGGTCCTCGTCGCGCTCGTGCGGCCCCGCGCGCCGTCGTGGGCCGTCGGCGCGGCCGCCCTCGCGATCTGCGTCGCGGTCGAGCTGCTCCAGCTCACCGACCTCCCGCGCGACGTCGTCGCGCAGATGCCCGTGCTGCGGTACGTGCTCGGGACGACCTTCGTCGCGACCGACCTCGCCGCGTACGCGGCGGGCGCGCTCGCGGCGGCCGGCGCCGACGGTGCCCTCCGCCGGCACCTCGGCGAGCGGAGCCTCAGCGCCCCCGGCCGCCGCCCGCGGTGAGCACCGCGACGAGGAAGTCGGAGTCGGGCTCGAGCGCGCGCAGGTCCCACGTGGCGAGCGCGACGTCGACCCGCAGCCCGGCCGCGCGCACGTCGTCGAAGAACTGCGCGAAGGGGTAGCCCCGCCCGGCGCCGAACCCGACGACCACGCGGCCGTCCGGCCGCACCGCGGCGCCCAGCCGCCGCAGGACCTCGACCTCCGTGCCCGGCGCGACGAACGTCATGACGTTGCCCGCGCACACGACGACGTCGAACGGCTCGTCGACGCCGTGCGCGGCGAGGTCGAGCTCGGCGAGGTCGCCGACGAGCCACCGGCCCTCCGGGTGGTCCTCGACCGCGGCCGCGACGAGCACGGGGTCGACGTCGACGCCCACCACGGTGTGCCCGCGGCGCGCGAGCTCGCCACCCACCCGGCCGGGGCCGCAGCCGGCGTCGAGCACGCGCGCGCCGCGCGGGACCATGGCGTCGATCATCCGCGCCTCGCCGTGCAGGTCGGCGCCGTCGGCTGCCATCCGCCGGAAGCGCTCCACGTACCAGTGCGAGTGCTGGGGGTCGGCGTCGACCCTGGTCTCCCACCGTGTCGGCTGTCGCATGCCCTGACCGTACGACGCCCCGGGACGTCGGTGCGTCAGCCCTGCGCCTCGGGGCTCTTGTGGTCGAAGTTCGCGACGCCGCGACGCCAGTAGCCGGTCATCGACAGGGCCTTGCGGTCGACGCCGCGCTCGGTGAGGTCGCGCCGCACGGCGCGGACCGCCCCGGCCTCGGCGCCGGCCCAGACCCACCCCGGCCCACCAGCGGGCAGCGGGGTCGCGGCGACCGCGTCGGGCAGGAGCGTCGTGCTGCCCGGCTCCGCGTCGCCGCGGTGGAGCCAGGCCACCTGGGTGCCCTCACGGCGCGGGAGCGGCACCTCGTCCTGAGGGCCGCCGACCTCGACGAACGCGTGCACGCGCACGCCGCGCGGCAGCCGCTCGAGCCAGTTGGTGAGCGCGGGCAGGCCGGTCTCGTCGGCGACGAGCAGGTACCACGCGCGGTCGGTGGGGCCGATCTTCGACGTCTTGGGGCCCAGCACCCCGAGCTCCTGCCCGACCGCGGCCTGCGCGGCCCAGCGTCCGGCCGGACCGTGCGCGTGCACGGCCATGTCGAGCACGAGCTCGTCGGACGACGGCACGTACGTGCGGACCGTGTACTCGCGCACGACGTGGCGCGGGTCCTGCCGCCCGCCCCACGAGGCGACGTCGGGCAGCGTCAGGGGTGCGCCCGGCTCGGCGGGGAAGAAGACCTTGGCGTGGTCGCTCGGCCCGTGGCACTCGAAGCCGGCGAGGTCGGGGCCGGCGAGCGCGACGCGGCGCACCGACGCGGACAGCTCGTCCACGCGCTGCACGGTCAGGCGCCGCAGGCGCAGGTCGAGGGGGATCTTGCGGACCGGCGAGCCGGTCGGCGCGTGTGCCGTCACGCGTCGAGGCTAGGCCACGCGGCTGTGGACGGCCTGTGACGAAGGACCGGCGCGGTCCGCGTGGGCGGTGCGCCGCCCGCGCTGGGCCGTCCGGCTGACAGCGCTCACCCGTCCGACTGACGCCGGACCCCTCCGGCTACGCCGCACCCCCGCGCGGACGATCGGACGACGACCCGAGGACCGGGTCGCAGGCCGGTGCCGCCTCCGCGCGCCACGGCCGACGCCGCCCACGGAAGGGACAGCGGTCAGCATGGGCATCAGGGCACGACTGCGATCCGCTCACGGCAGGGCGCTGGCCGCCACGGTCGCCGCGGTGACCGCGGCGACGGGTGCGGTCGCGGTGGTGACGTCCGGCCCGGCGGTGGCCGTCGCGTCCGCCGCGGACCTCGGACCGGGCGACGGCCTGCACCGGTACGTCGTCACGCCCGACGACGCGTTCGACGGTCCCGCGGGCACGCCGACCCCGGGCGTCGGGGCCGTCGCGCCCGCGTCGGTCGAGCGCGGGCGGATCGACCTCGGTCTGCTCGCCGCCGCGCAGGCGGAGCTCGGCGCGGGCGGACGGACGGTCCAGGTCGACCGCGTCGCCTACTACGTCGTGGGCGAGGCCGCGGCCGTCGTGTCGCCGGGCGGCACGGGTGCGGTGCTCGAGCCCGCGCAGGTCCCGGCCGGCCTCCTCACCGGTTCCGCCGCGAGCGGCACGACGGCGGCGCTCGACGCGCTCGCCGGTCACCCCGCGGTCGACTCGGCGCAGCTCGTGGACGGCGGCCAGGTGCTCGTGGCGACGCGGCTCACCGCGGCCGAGGTCCGTGCGCTGCCCGGCGTCGCCGACGTCGCCGACGCGCCGCAGGTGCCCGTCGCCGCGGACGACCCCTACTACGCCCCGTACGGGTGGAACCTCCACAACACCGGCTCGAACGCCTACGGGCAGGTCGCGAAGGCCGGCGCCGACGTCGGCGCGCCCGCCGGCTGGGCGGCGACCCGCGGCGCGGGCACCGTCGTCGCCGTCGTCGACACGGGGTTCGACTCCGACCACCCCGACCTGGCCGGGGCGCTGTGGACCAACCCGGCCGAGGCGTGCGGCGGCGTCGACACCAACCGCAACGGCAAGGTGGGCGACTGCCACGGCTGGAACTTCTACCGGAACAGCGCCGACGTCGACAACGGCGTCGACGGCACGCACGGCACCAACGTCGCGGGCGCCATCGCGGCCGCGCTGGGCAACGGCCAGGGCTCGGCGGGCGTCGCCCCCGAGGCCCGGATCATGCCGCTGGTCGTCGGCGGCGGGCGGAACGTCGACGTGATGCTCGCCGCCCAGGCGATCCGCTACGCGGCCGACAACGGCGCCGACGTCGTCAACGGGAGCTTCGGCGGCGCGTTCACCGGACCGGCGCTCACGGCGCTGAGCAGCGCCGTCGACTACGCCATCAGCAAGGGCGTGGTCGTCGTGGTCGCGGCGGGCAACGACAGCGCCGACCGCGACGCGAGCCCGATGTACCCGGCGAACCTCCCGAACCCCGCCCTCCTCACGGTGGGCTCGACGACGGCGGCCGACACGCCCGCCGCGCACTCGGCGTACGGCGCCAGGAGCGTCGACCTCTCCGCACCCGGCGAGCTGGTCCTCACCACCTGGAACGACGGCGGGTACCGCCTCGTCTCGGGCACGTCGATCGCGTCGCCGCACGTCGCGGCCGCCGCGGCGATGCACCTCGCGCTCGACCCGACGCTCACGCCCGCGCAGGTGCGCGACCGGCTGCTCGCCGAGTCGGCCCCGGTCCCCGCGCTCGCGGGCCGGACGGTCTCGGGCGGGCGCCTCACCGTCGGCACGCTGCGCGGCGGCGGCACGGCGAGCTACACGTTCGCCTCGATGACCGGGTCGGCGGGCGCGCAGAGCCCGTCGGTGACCGTCACCTCGACGGCCGCCCGGGCGGCGTACACGGTGACCCTGGGCCTGGCGATGCTGCTCGACGGCGAGGTGTGGGCCGTCGCGGACGAGGACGTCACGCTCGACGGCGTCACGCGCACCACGTCCGACGCGGGCACGGCGACGTTCGACCTCGGCACGCTCGACCGGCTGGGCACCGTGGAGCTCCGCCCGGGGCTGACCCTCGGGGCGGGCCGGTTCGCCCTCACCGTGCAGGTCCACGCCGACGGCCGGGCGCTCAGCAGCCCGTTCGCGGCGCCGCTCGTGGTCTCCGCCGCGGCGCACCTGCCTGCCGACCCGGGCGGCTCGTCCGGCGGGGGCGCGCCGGGTGGAAGCACGCCCGGCGGCAGCACGCCCGGTGGGAGCGCGCGGGGCGGGAGCGCGCCTGAGGGGAGCACGCCCGGCGGGACCGCGCCCGGGAGCCCCGCGCCGGGCGGGACGAGCCCGGGCGGCTCCGCGACACCGAGCCCCGCCCCGAGCGCCCCGGGAGGCTCGGGCGCCCCCGGCGGCGGGACGGGTGGCCCCGGCGGGTCAGGCGGCTCTGGCGGCTCGGGCGGCTCTGGCGGTGG
This sequence comes from Actinotalea solisilvae, assembly GCF_016464425.1. Lineage (GTDB taxonomy): Bacteria > Actinomycetota > Actinomycetes > Actinomycetales > Cellulomonadaceae > Actinotalea > Actinotalea solisilvae. The sequence continues at coordinate 113,022 of NZ_JADDKQ010000003.1, read as the reverse complement.
CACGTCGCCGTCGGGCCCGGGGGTCGCGCAGCCGACGCCGACCCCGTCGCCCGCGCCCGGTGGCTCCGGCGCCCCGAGCGCCCCGGGCGGGTCGGGCGCGCCGGGCGGCGGCACGGCGCCGGCGAACCCGACCCCGGCACCCGCGCCCACGGCCCCGACCGGCCCGTCCACGCCCGGCACCGGGAGCCCGGACGGGCCGGACACCCGGCTCTACGACCGGGTCGGCGACTTCCGGGTGACGTCGATCTCGCCCGTGCACGTCGGCGTGGCCGGCGGCCAGACCGTCACGGTGCGGGGCGCGGCGCTCGAGACCGGGCTGTCGGTGCGGGTCGGGGCGACCGCCGTCGCGCACGTCGTCACGAGCACGACGACGTCGCTGGTGTTCGTCACGCCGGCACGCGTCGCCGGCACCTACGACGTCACGCTGTCGAAGAACGGGCGCACGAGCGTCCTCACCGGCGCGCTCGTCTACGGCGACGCGGCGACGCCGTCGGCTCCCACGGTGCCCACGCCGGGCGGCAGCTCGCCCGCGCCCGGCGGGACCGCACCCGCGCCGGGCGGGACGTCACCCGCCCCCGGCGGCGCCGCCCCCACCCCCACGCCCGCCCCGACGGCGCCGGGCGGGTCCGCACCGACCGCCCCGGACGCGACGCGCACGGGGCCCAACGGCGAGCGCCTCGTGCGCGACCCCGCGCTGCAGGTGCTGCTCCCCGTGTGGTCGCGCGCCTGCGTGACGACCTGCTACGGCCTGCAGGTCTGACGACCGCGGGGACGCGGAAGGCCCGGGCAGGAGCTCCTGGCCGGGCCTCCCGTGCGGTGGCTCAGCGGGCCTGGAGCGCGTCCAGGGCGACGGCCATCGCCGCCGCGACGCGGCCGTCGAGGCGCGCACCCGGGACGTTGACCGTGTAGACGTCGCGCAGGCCCCACTTGCGCTCGGAGGACATGACGAGGTTGCCTGCGGCGTCCTTGAAGTCGTAGTGGACGGCCAGCGGGATCGTGTCCTGCACGCGGCGCAGGATCGCGACGAGCATGTTGCGCTCCGAGCCCGTGGCCGCGACGCCCGCGGCCTCGAGGTGGTACGTCGAGTTGAGCAGCGAGGCCTTGAAGTCCTTGCGGAACTGGCCGATCGGCGTGCCCTGGGCGTCGAAGACGTCGTACGTCGCTGCGAGGTCGAGGCGCTTGCGGGCCTTGAACGAGAACACGGGGACCGTGCGCTGCTCGTCGGCGTAGAAGGTGACCTCCTCCTTGAAGGCCATGCGCTTCTGCTGCGCGAGCGCGAGGATCGGGCCCTCCTCGCCGTTCGGGCCGAGCGCCCGGATCTCGTAGCGGTTGACCATCATCGTGTAGCGCTGCTTGACGGCGAACCGGTCGAGGCCGATCAGGGGCGTGACGGTCACGGAGGGTCCTTTCGGGGAACGGGTACGTGGGCGCGCGGACGCGCGTGTGCAGGGTGGCACAGGACGGGGCAGGCCGGGGCCACGTCGGCGGCGCGTCACCCGACGGGCGGCCCGGGTTCACGCGGCGGGCGCCCGCACGTCACCTGGCCTGCCTAGGTTCCCAGCACGCCCGCGCGACAGCCCCGTCCCGGGCGGCCCCCGCCGTCCAGGAGTCCCCGTGCCCCGACCTGCCCTGCCGTCCCCGCGCCCCGCCGCCGTCGACGACGCCCGCCGCCCCGGCCGCCTTCCCGGGCCGCGCCGTGCTGCCCTGCTCGCGGTCGCCGCCTGCGGCGGCCTCGGCCTGGTGGCCGGCGGCGCCGTCGCAGCGCCCGCGTCCGTGCCCGGCCCGGCCCGGCCGGTGGCAGACCCGGTCGTCCACAGCGCTCCCGACGCCGCGCTCTCGGTGCTGCCGCTCGGCAGCTTCGCGACCGGGGTCTTCGACGAGGGCGCGGCGGAGATCGTCGCGTTCCACGCCGGCACGCAGCGGCTGTTCGTCGTCAACGCCCAGGCGGGCACGGTGGACGTGCTCGACGCGAGCGACCCGACGGCGCCCACCCTCCTCTTCTCCCTGGCCGCCGACGGCGTCGCCAACTCCGTCGCCGTCCGGCCGGACGGGCTCGGCGTCATCGCGCTCGAGGCGCCCACGAAGACCGACCCGGGCTCGCTGGTCTTCTTCGACGCCCGCGCCGCCGGCCCGCGCGTCCTCGGTGCGGTCCAGGTCGGCGCGCTGCCGGACATGGTGGCGCTGGCGCCGGACGGCCGCCGCGCCGTCGTCGCGAACGAGGGCGAGCCGTCGGAGGACTACGCGGTCGACCCCGAGGGGAGCATCTCCGTGGTCGACCTGCCGTCCGCGGTGCGTGCGCCCGCGCAGGGCTCGGTGCGCATCGCCGACTTCCACCACCTCGAGGACGGTGCGCTGCCCGACGGCGTCCGCGTCTTCGCCGGCATCGAGGGTGTCGACCTCCCCGTGTCCCGCAACCTCGAGCCCGAGTACGTGACGGTCGTCGGGACGACCGCCTACGCGACGCTCCAGGAGGCGGACGCGGTCGCCGTCGTCGACCTCGACGCGGCCCGCGTGACCGCCGTCCTTCCGCTCGGCACGAAGGACCACGGCCTCGCCGGCGCCGGCCTCGACCCGTCCGACCGGGACGGCCTGGCCGGCCCGCGCGAGGTCCCCGGGCTGCAGGGGCTGTACCAGCCCGACGGCATCGCCGCGTACGACGTCGACGGCACGACCTACCTCGTCACGGCGAACGAGGGCGACGCGCGCGAGTGGGGCGACTACGCGGAGCCGGTCCGGGTCAAGGACCTCGGCGACGAGGGGGTCCCGCCGCTCTGCGCGGACAGCCCGCTCGCGGCCCTCACGTCCGACGCCGACCTCGGCCGCCTCCACGTCTCCCGCGCGAGCGGCCTGCGAGCCGACGGCACCTGCTACGAGGAGCTCCTCGCGTTCGGCGGCCGGTCGTTCTCCGTCTGGACGACGGACGGCACGCTCGTGGCCGACTCGGGCGACGCGCTCGAGCGGGTCACGGCCGAGGCGCTGCCGGCGGCGTTCAACACCAGCCACACCAGCACCGCGCTCGACGCGCGCAGCGACGACAAGGGACCCGAGCCCGAGAACCTGGTGATCGGCGAGGTCGACGGCCGCACGTACGTCTTCGTCGGCCTCGAGCGTGTGGGCGGCGTCGCCGCGTTCGACGTCACCGACCCTGCCGCGCCCACGTTCGTGACCTACGTCAACAACCGCGACCTCGCCGTCTCGGTCGACGACGCGGCCGAGGAGGACCGGGCGGAGGCGCTCGCCGCCGCGGGCGACCTCGGTCCCGAGGGCCTCGCGTTCATCCCCGCGTCCGACTCGCCCACCGGTTCACCGCTGCTCGCGGTGGGCAACGAGGTGTCCGGCACGACGACGCTCCTCGCGGTCAGCCCGACCGACTGGGTGGACGTGGCGCTCCCGACCTCGGTGCGTGCCGGCCGGGACGTCCCGGTGCGCCTCTCCGGCCTCGCTCCCCACCAGGTCGTGGCGGTCGCGCTCGACGGCGGCGTGGGCGTCAGCGGGCGGGCGAACCCCGCCGGTCGCGTGACCCTCCACCTGCGCCCCGCACGGTCCGACACCGGCGCACGGACCGTCGTCGTGACCTCTCCGGGTCACGTCGCCGTCGAGCTGCCGCTCGAGGTCCGCTGAGGCGGCGCGTCGCTCTCGGCCGTCAGCGCGACAGGCCGTTGCGGCGCGCCCACTCCTCGGAGTCCTCGACGGGCACCTGGCCGGGCACGGGCGAGGGCGCGGCCCACGCCTCGGGTCCGGCCGGGGGCGGCGGGGGCGGCGGCAGGTAGGCGGCGACCGGCGCGGGCGGCGGCGGCACGGCGCCGTCGGCCGGGAGCTCGAGCGGGGCGACGGGCGGCACGCGGCGGTACTGGTCGCCCGCGGGGCCCAGGACCGCGAGGGCCCACATCGACCGGCAGCGGGTGCAGCGCACGTGCTCCGGCTGCGCGCCGAGCGGGATCAGCGGGATCCAGAAGATGTGGAACCAGCGGCGCCCGCGGCGCACCTGGCCCTCGACGGGTCCCTGGCAGTGCGGGCACACGAAGCCCAGCGTCGCCAGGACCTTGTGCAGCACGTACGTCCCGAAGATGATCACGTCGCCCCCTGTCCCTGCGCACCGCGCCGTGCGGCCGCGCCGAGGCTAGCGGTCCGGCCGCCCCGTCCGGCACGGGTCCACAGGCGGATCCAGCCGGACGGGTGACGCGCGCTACGCCGGGACGGCGATGCGCTCCACGAGGTGCGCGGGGACGACGTCGTAGTGGTCGTGGACCGCCGTGAAGCTCCCGCGGCCGCCCGTGAGCGAGCGCAGGTCCATGACGTACCGGGTGAGCTCGGCCTCCGGCACCATGGCCTGGATCTCGTGCCGGCCGTCGGCCAGCGCGGTCGTCCCGGCGATCCGCCCGCGGCGCGCGGACAGGTCGCCCATGACGTCGCCCTGGAGCGTGGCCGGCACGACGACGGTCACGTGCTGGATCGGCTCGAGCACGACGGTCCCGACGCGCTGCAGCGCCTCCTTGAGCCCGTGGGCCGCGGCGGTCCGGAACGCCATGTCCGACGAGTCGACCGAGTGGTACTTGCCGTCGTAGCACTCGACGCGCACGTCGACGACGGGGAACCCGTGCAGGCCGCCCGCGGCCATCGCCTCGTGCACACCGCGCTCGACCGCGGGGATGTAGTTGCGCGGGATCGCGCCGCCCACGACCGAGTCGACGAACGCGCTGCCCTCGCCGCGCGCCGTCGGGCTCACCCGCAGCTGCGCGACGGCGAACTGCCCGTGACCGCCGGACTGCTTCTTGAGCTTGCCCTCGGCCTCGGTCGACGCCGCGATCGTCTCGCGGTAGGCGATCCGGACCGGCTCGGTCGTGACGTTGACGCCGAACTTGCGGGCGAGCCGCTCGAGCGCGACCGCGAGGTGCGTGTCGCCCGTCCCGCGCAGCACCGTCTGGGCCCCGCTGCGGTCGATCGCGAGCGTCGGGTCCTCGCCGACGAGGCGCTGGAGCGCGGAGGAGAGCTTGTCGTCGTCGGCCTGGGTGACCGGCCTGAGCGCGAGCGCGTAGGGCGTGGGTCGCGCGGGCGGTCCGGCGACGTGCGCGGGGGTCCCGCGCCGGCTCAGCGTCGAGCCCGTGGGGCTGCCGGCGAGCTTCGAGACCGCACCGATGTCGCCCGCGACGACCGCGTCGGTGGGGACGTGCTCCTTGCCCCGCAGGAAGAACAGGCCGTGCAGGCGCTCCTCGGTGCCCGTCGTGCCGTTGACCAGCCGGTCCTCGGCCCGCACGGTGCCGGTGAGCACCTTGAACACCGACACCTGCCCGACGAACGGGTCGGCGACCGTGCGGAACACGTGCACGAGCGCGTCGGCCGCGGGGTCCGCGACGACGTCGACGCGCGTGCCCCCGGGGTCGTCCGCCGACGAGCCGACGACCACGGGCACGGGCCGGTCCGCGGGCGAGGGCCCGAGCTCGCACAGGTAGTCCGCGAGGCGGTCGATGCCGACGCCGGTCGTCGCGGAGCCGAGCAGGACGGGGAACTCCTGGCAGTCGCGCACCTCGTGGACGAGCGCGCGCTCGAGCTCGCCGGCCGTGGGCACCTCGCCCGAGAGGTACCGCTCGAGCTGCTCGTCGTCGCCCGAGACGATCTCCTCGGCGACCTCGTCGTGCAGGCGGTGCTCCTCCTCGGCGACGTCGTGCGGCAGCGCCTCGCTGTGGTGGGTGCCGTCGGCGTCGTAGGCGTAGCCCTCGTCGGTGAGGACATCGGCGACCCCGCGAAGCCGGTCCTCCTCGCCGAGCGGCAGCTCGAGCGGGACGAAGCCGTCGCCGAAGGTCGCGCGCAGCTGGTCGAGGACCCGGTGGAAGTCGGCGCGCGGCTTGTCCTCCTTGGTGACGAACACCATCCGCGGGATGCCCGCGTCGGCGAGCTGCTGCCACACGATCTCCGTGCCCACCTCGACGCCGTCGACCGCGCTGACCACGACGAGGGCGAGGTCCGCGACGCTCAGCGCCGCGTCGACCCCGCCCGCGAAGTCGGCGTACCCGGGGCAGTCGACCAGGTTGACCTTGTACGCCTCGCCGTCGGAGGCGGTCCAGCGAAAGGGGGCCACTGCCGGCGAGAGCGAGATGCGGCGCCTCGTCTCCTCGGGCTCGGTGTCGCAGACGGTCGTGCCGTCCTCGACGCGGCCCGGCCGCGGGATGGTGCCGGAGCGGTGCAGCAGCGCCTCGGCGAGCGTGGTCTTGCCGACGCCGCTGTGGCCCACCAGGGCCACGGTGCGGATCCTCGGCGTCGATGCCTGGTCCATGACGGATCTCCTTCGTCGGAGTGGCCCTTGGAGGCAGGCTAGTCACGGCCCGGGAGGGTGGGAACAGGACCTGCGGCCCTCGACGTCACCGTGCTCGATCAGTCCGGCTCGGCGGCGACGGCGGAGACGGTCGCGCAGGCGTCGGGCACCTCGGGGCACACAGGGCTGCGGGTCCCCGACGTGACCGCGGCGTCGCGGGCCAGGTCCGGACCGGACGCCGGCGTGCTCGACCCTCGCCCGGATCTCGCGGGTCGCGCGCGGCTGGGAGCGCGCCCGCGTGCCGCAGCCATGATCGACCGCCTCGAGCCCGTTTCGTCCCTGGTGGCGGCGGTGGCCTGGCCCTATGATGCGAGGGAAGCGTGGGAGCGCTCCCGTCCACCGGCGCAGGGGCCGGATGGGCTCGGGCGCCTGCGACGGTCCGGACCGCCGGGCCGACCAGCACGCCGGCCCGCAGGGGCGCGGCGACGACGAGAGGCTCCACCGGCATGCAGTTCGGGCACTTCGACGACGAGACCCGCGAGTACGTCATCACGACGCCGCACACCCCCTACCCGTGGATCAACTACCTCGGGTCGCAGGAGTTCTTCTCGCTCGTCTCCCACCAGGGCGGCGGCTACTCCTTCTACCGCGACGCCAAGATGCGGCGCCTCACGCGCTACCGGTACAACACGACGCCGTCGGAGGCGGGCGGGCGCTGGTTCTACGTCAACGACGGCGGCGACGTCTGGTCGCCGTCCTGGCTCCCGGTCAAGGCCGACCTCGACCACTTCGAGACGCGGCACGGCCTCGGCTACACGTCGATCTCGGGCGCCCGCAACGGCCTGCGCGTCGACACGCTGCTCTTCGTCCCGGTCGACGAGAACGCCGAGGTCCAGCGGGTCACGGTGACGAACACGTCCGACGCCCCGAAGCGGGTGACGCTCTTCTCCTACGTCGAGTTCTGCCTGTGGAACGCGCAGGACGACCAGACCAACTACCAGCGCAACCTGTCGATCGGCGAGGTCGAGGTCGAGCCGGACGGCCCGACCGGCAGCGCGATCTACCACCGCACCGAGTACCGCGAGCGGCGCGACCACTACGCCGTCTACGGCGTCAACGCCCGCGCCGCGGGCTTCGACACGGACCGCGACACGTTCGTCGGCCCGTGGAACGGCATGGCCGAGGCCGCGGTGCCGCGGGCCGGGGCCTCGGCGGGCTCGGTCGCGAGCGGCTGGTACCCCATCGGCTCGCACAGCCTCGTGCTCGAGCTCGCGCCGGGGGAGTCGCGCACGCACACCTTCGTGCTCGGCTACGTCGAGAACGCGCCCGAGGAGAAGTGGGCCGACGCCGCGCACCAGGTCGTCGCGAAGGGGTCGGCGCACGCGCTGCTGAGCCGCTTCGCCACGACCGAGCAGACGGACGAGGCCTTCGAGCGCCTGCAGAAGTACTGGACCGGGCTGCTGTCGACGTACTCGGTGCGGTCGACCGACGAGAAGCTCGACCGGATGGTCAACATCTGGAACCAGTACCAGTGCATGGTGACGTTCAACATGTCGCGCTCGGCCTCGTTCTTCGAGACCGGGATCGGCCGCGGCATGGGCTTCCGCGATTCGAACCAGGACCTGCTCGGCTTCGTCCACCTCATCCCCGAGCGGGCGCGCGAGCGGATCGTCGACATCGCGTCGACCCAGCTCGCCGACGGCTCGGCGTACCACCAGTACCAGCCGCTGACGAAGCGCGGCAACGACGACATCGGCTCGGGCTTCAACGACGACCCGCTGTGGCTCATCGCCGGCGTCGCCGCGTACGTCAAGGAGACCGGCGACGTCTCGATCCTCGACGAGCCCGTGCCCTTCGACAACGAGCCGGGCACCGAGGTGCCGCTGTTCGAGCACCTCACGCGGTCCTTCCGGTTCACGGTCGAGCACCGGGGACCCCACGGCCTGCCCCTCATCGGGCGTGCCGACTGGAACGACTGCCTCAACCTCAACTGCTTCTCGAGCACGCCGGGGGAGTCGTTCCAGACGACCGAGAACCAGGCGGGCGGCGTCGCGGAGTCCGTCTTCATCGCGGCCCAGTTCGTCCTCTACGGTGCGGACTACGCCGAGCTCGCCCAGCGCCGAGGGCTGCCCGACGTCGCCGCCGAGGCGCGCCGCGAGGTGGAGGCGATGCGCGCCGCCGTCCTCGAGCACGGCTGGGACGGGCGCTGGTTCCTGCGCGCGTACGACTACTACGGCAACAAGATCGGCACCGACGCCGACGACGAGGGCAAGATCTGGATCGAGCCGCAGGGCTTCGCCGTCATGGCGGGCATCGGCGTGGGCGACGGGCCGCGCGACGCGTCCGCACCGGCCGTCCAGGCGCTCGACGCCGTCGGCGAGCTGCTCGCGACCGACCACGGCATGGTGCTCCAGCACCCGGCGTACACGACCTACCGGATCGAGATGGGTGAGGTCTCCACCTACCCGCCGGGGTACAAGGAGAACGGCGGCATCTTCTGCCACAACAACCCCTGGGTGATCATCGGCGAGACCGTCCTGGGCCGCGGCGAGCGCGCGTTCGACTACTACCGCCGCATCACGCCGGCCTACCGCGAGGCGATCAGCGAGGTGCACAAGCTCGAGCCGTACGTGTACGCGCAGATGATCGCCGGCAAGGAGGCCGTGCGGCACGGCGAGGCCAAGAACTCGTGGCTCACCGGCACGGCCGCGTGGAACTTCGTCACCGCGAGCCAGTACCTGCTGGGGGTGCGGCCGGGCTGGGACGGCCTCGTCGTCGACCCGCAGATCGGGCCGGACGTGCCCGAGTTCACGGTCACGCGCGTCGCCCGCGGCGCGACCTATGAGATCACGGTGACCAACTCGGGCGCCGAGGGCTCCCGCGCCGTGCTCGAGGTGGACGGCGTCCCCGTCGAGGGCAACGAGGTGCCGTACGCGCCCGCCGGCAGCACCGTCCGGGTGACCGCGCGCCTCTGAGCGCGCCCACGACACGGCCGGGCGCCCGACCAGGCGGGCGCCCGGCCGTCCTGCGGCCCATGGACCCGGCCGTCCCGAGCGCCGGCTGTACGGAGATCACGGCGCCGGAGGGGGTGCGGACGGCGACGTCCGCCGTGCGGCCGCTCAGCTCGATGCGCGGCCGAGCGCGCGCTGCAGCGGCTCGTAGTGCTCGATGACGGCGCAGCGGTAGCCGGCGACGTCGCCCTCGAGCGCGGCCGTGAGCATGTCGCCGTGCGCCTGGCACGTCTGGCGCAGGTCGTCGGGGAGCGCGAGCCCGAGCCGCGGGAGCACGGCGGTGTGGATGTCCCAGAACGCCGCGACGAGCTGCCCCGCCAGCTGGTTGTCGATCGTCGCCAGCAGCGTCGTGTGGAAGGCGCGGTCGGCCTCGAGGAACGTCTCGCCGCGTGCGGCGCTGGCCTCCATCTCGCGCACCAGCGCCGCGAGCTCGGCCTGCTCGGTGCCCGCCACGGCGCCCACGACCTTCTCCGCCATCGCGAGGTCGAGCGCCATCCGGACCTCGACGACCTCGCGGAGCGCCTGGAGGCTGTCGCCCGGGGACAGCACGCCGCGGAAGACGAGCGCCTGGACCATGGGGTCGAGCGACATGCGTCCGACGAACGTGCCGTGCCCGTGACGCACCTCGACGATGTCGAGCGTCGCGAGCGAGCGCACGGCCTCGCGCACCGAGGACCGCGAGACGTCGAGCTCCTCGCACAGCTCCGCCTCCGTGGGGAGCGGGTCACCCGGGCGCAGGCCCTGGGCGAGGATGAGCTCGCGGATCTGGTCCGCGGTGGTCGCGCGCCGCATCCGCTCGGACCGCGCCGTCCCGGTGACTGCCATCCCGCTCCCGTCATCGCCCTGTGACCTGCGTCGCATTGTGCCCGAGGCGACGTGTGCCTATATTACATCAGACATCTGATGTCCGATGAATTGGAGACCCAATGACGAGCATCTCCCGCCGCGCGGGACGGCGCCTCGGCGCCGTCGTGGCCGGCGCCACCGCGGCAGCCCTCATCCTCAGCGCCTGCACCCCAGCGGGCGAGGACGGCGCCGACGAGCCAGGCCCCACCGAGGCGGCCGAGGACACCCGCGCCGTCGACCCCGACGCGATCATCGAGGCCGGCATCTCCTACGCGCTCGGCGGCAGCTTCGACCCGATGGTCGCCTCGGGCGCCGTCACCCAGGCCGCCAACTGGCACACCATGGAGGCCCTCGTCGAGCTCGACCCCGTGACCCGCGAGGCGTACCCCGGCCTCGCGACGGCGATGCCCACGCAGGTCGACGACACCACCTACGAGGTCGACCTGCGCGAGGGGGCCGTCTTCCACGACGGCTCGCCCGTGACGAGCGACGACGTCGTCTTCAGCTTCGAGCGCGTGATGGACCCGGCCACCGGCACCTTCTTCGCGGGCTTCGTGTCCTTCATCGAGAGCGTCCAGACGGTCGACGAGGACTCGGTGCGGATCACGACGAAGTACCCGTTCTCGCTCGTGGACGAGCGCCTCTCGGTGGTCAAGATCGTCCCGAAGGCGATCGTCGAGGCGGACCCCGAGGGCTTCGGGGCGCTGCCCACCGGCACCGGGCCCTACCGCCTCGTGTCGGCCGTGCCGGACGACTCGATCGTCTTCGAGCGGTTCGACGACTACACGGGCACCCGCCCCGCGCAGGCCGCCGGCATGCGGTGGAACCTGCTCTCCGACGCCGCCGCACGCGTCACGGCGATGAGCTCGGGCACCATCCACGCGATGGAGGACGTCCCCTACATCGACATCCCCACGCTCGAGAGCCAGGTGACCGTCGAGACGGCGCAGTCCTTCGGTCTGCTCTTCGCGATGTTCAACACGGACAAGGCGCCGTTCGACGACCCGCGCGTGCGTCAGGCGTTCTTCTACGCGCTCGACACCGAGAAGATCATCGACACGGGCCTGCTCGGCAACGCCGCTCCGGCCACCTCGTTCCTGCCCGAGACGCACCCGAACTACTCGGAGGCCTCGACGGTCTACACGTACGACCCGGAGAAGGCCGAGGCGCTGCTCGCCGAGGCAGGCGTCGAGGACCTCTCCATCACGCTGCTCACGACGGACACGGGCTGGGTCAAGGAGGTCGCGCCCCTCATCAAGGAGTCGCTCGACGCGGTGGGCATCAGCACCAACCTCGACATCGGTCAGTCCGCCGGCCAGTACACCAAGGTCGACGCGGGCGACATGGACGTCATGATCGCGCCGGGCGACCCGTCGGTGTTCGGCAACGACCCCGACCTGCTCATGCGCTGGTGGTACGGCAAGAACGTCTGGTCCGACACGCGCTACCGGTGGAGCGACACCCCCGAGTTCGCCGCGCTCACGGCCCTCCTCGACGAGGCGGTCCAGCTCGAGGGCGACGAGCAGCAGGCGCGCTGGGACGAGGCGTTCGACCTGGTCAGCGAGGAGGTGCCGCTGTACCCGATCCTGCACCGGCAGCTGCCCACCGCCTGGGACGACGACCGCCTGGTCGGCTTCCGGCCCGTCGCGATGACCGGGCTGTCGTTCCTCGACGTCGGCGTCGCGGCCGAGTGACAGACGCCGTCGGCGGGACCCCACCCCCGGGTCCCGCCGACGGTCCGACGGACCGGCGACGTCGCCCGTCCACGACGCAAGAGAGAGCAGGTGCGCGGTGACCTCAGCGCTCCGCCTGATCGGCCGGAGGCTGCTCCAGCTGCCGGTCATGATCCTCGGGATCAGCTTCCTGGTGTTCTTCGTGATGTCGTTCTCCAAGGTCGACCCCGCTCTCATCGCGCTCGGCGAGAGCGCGACGCTCGAGGAGCGCGAGGCCTACCGCGTGGACAAGGGCCTCGAGGGTCCGCTGCTCGTGCGCTTCCTGGCGTTCCTCGGCGGTCTCGTCCGGGGCGACCTGGGCACGTTCTCGGCGCGCCAGCAGCCCGTCGTCGACGAGGTCGCGCGCGCGTTCCCCATCACCCTCCAGCTCACGTTCCTCGGCCTGGCGATCGCCGTCCTCGGGGCGCTGACCCTGGGCGTCCTCGCGGCCGTGCACCGCGACCGGTGGCCCGACCAGGTCATCCGGGTCCTCTCGATCACCGCGCTGTCGACGCCGTCGTTCTGGCTCGCGGTGCTGCTCATCCAGGGCGTCACGCTCGGGCTCGGTGCGCTGCCGGCGTCGGGCCCGCTGCCCCCGCTGACGCAGGACCCCGGCGGCTGGCTGGCCCGCATGGCGCTGCCGGCGCTCGCGCTCGCGGTGCCCGTGGTGGGCCAGCTCTCGCGCGTCGTGCGGACGGCGGTCGTCGAGGAGCTGGACAAGGACTGCGTGCGGACCGCGCTGGGTGCGGGCATCCCTCGCCCCGTCGTCGTCGCGCGCAACGTCCTGCGCAACGCGCTCATCACGCCGGTCACCGTCCTCGGCCTGCGGGTCGGCTACCTCATGGGCGGCGCGGTCGTCATCGAGATCATCTTCGCGCTCCCCGGGATGGGCACGCTCATCCTCAACGGCGTCACCAACAACGAGCCCAACCTCGTGCAGGGCGTCACCCTCACGGTCGCGCTCGCCTTCGTGGCGATCAACATCGTGGTCGACCTGCTCTACGTGCTCATCAACCCCCGGATCAGGTCGGTGTGACCATGCGACGCCAGCTGACGGAACGTCTCTCGCGGCCAGGGCTGCGGCTCGGTGCGCTGCGTGCCCTGCCCCTGGGCTCGCGCATCTCCCTCGTCGTCCTCGTGGTCGTGGTGCTCGTCGCGGTGCTCGCGCCCGTCGTCGCGCAGTTCGACCCGCTCGCATCCGGGCCCGCGGTCCAGCCGCCCGGCGCCGAGCACTGGTTCGGCACCGACCGCCAGGGCCGCGACATCTTCGCCCGCATCGCGTACGGCGCGCGGTACTCCCTCGTCATCGGCCTCGCGGCGACCGGCATCGCGCTCGTCGTCGCCGCCGTGCTGGGCTCGGTCGCCGCCACGGCCCCCCGGTGGATCGCCGAGACGCTCATGCGCGTGCTCGACGTCGTCATGTCCTTCCCCGGCATCGCGCTCGCGGCGGTGTTCGTCACCGTCTTCGGGCAGTCGCTCCCGGTGCTGGTCCTGACGATCGCCTTCCTCTACGTGCCCCAGCTCACCCGGGTCGTCCGGGCCAACGTGCTCGACCAGTACGGCGAGGACTACGTGGCCGCGACGCGCGTCATGGGCGCCTCGACGCCGCGCATCGTCGTGCGGCACGTCGCGCGCAACTGCGTCGCACCCGTGCTGGTCTTCGCGACGATCCTCGTCGCGGACGCCATCGTCTTCGAGGCGTCCCTGTCCTTCATCCAGGCGGGCATCCCGGACCCCGAGCCGTCGTGGGGCAACATCATCGCGGCCGGTCGCAACCTCGTCATGGCGGGCTACTGGTGGCCGACGTTCTTCCCCGGCCTCGTCATCACCGCGACCGTCCTCGCGCTCAACGTCCTCTCCGAGGGCATGACGGACGCGATGGTCGCGCCCCGCGCCCGCGCGCTGCCCGGCACGACGGCGGCCGAGGTGACCACGGCCGCGCCCGTCCCGGTCGCAGCCACCGAGGCCGACGCCGACGACGACGCGCCGGGGACGGTGCCGGACACGGTGCCCGACGCCGTCCCGGCCGAGGCACCGGTGCCGCTCGCCGCGCGTCTCGCCGCGCTGCGCGTGCGCGAGCTCGAGCGGCGCGACCGCCACGAGTACACGGGCGACGCCGCCCCGCTGCTCGACGTCCAGGGCCTGTCGATCGCGTTCCCCCGGCACGGCGACGTCGACGTCGTGGACCACGTCGACCTCAGCGTGCGCCCCGGGGAGACCATGGGCCTGGTCGGCGAGTCCGGCTGCGGGAAGTCCATCACGTCGCTCGCGGTCATGGGTCTGCTCGACCCGCGTGCCGACGTGCGGGGACGGATCCTCTTCGACGGGCGCGACCTGCTGACGATGCCGGCCGCCGAGCGCGACGCCCTGCGCGGGCACGACATCGCGATGATCTACCAGGACGCGCTCAGCTCGCTCAACCCGGCGATGCTCGTGCGCTCGCAGCTCGCCCAGCTCACGCGCCGGGGCGGCACGCGCACGGCCACCGAGCTCCTCGAGCTCGTCGGGCTCGACCCGCGCCGGACCCTCGCGTCCTACCCGCACGAGCTCTCGGGCGGCCAGCGCCAGCGCGTGCTCATCGCGATGGCCCTCACGCGCGACCCGCGGCTGGTCATCGCCGACGAGCCGACGACGGCGCTCGACGTCACCGTGCAGGCGCAGGTCGTCGAGCTGCTCGACCGCCTGCGCGAGGAGCTGGGGTTCGCGATGCTCTTCGTCTCCCACGACCTCGCGCTGGTCGCGGAGCTGGCCCACCGCGTCACGGTCATGTACGCGGGCCAGGTGGTCGAGCAGGGGCGTACCAGCGAGCTCCTCGCCCAGCCGGTGCACGAGTACACACGCGGCCTGCTGGGCGCGGTGCTCTCGATCGAGCAGGGGCAGGGGCGGCTGCACCAGGTGCCCGGGACCGTGCCGTCGCCGCGCGACTTCCCGCGCGGCGACCGGTTCGCGCCGCGGTCGTCCGACCCCGAGCGGCACGCCGGCGTCACGCCCGTGCGGCGCCGCATCGCGGGGACCGAGCACTTCTACGCCGCGCACCCGGACGACGCGCCGGTCGAGCCGATCGGAGCCGCACGATGAACGCCCCCGCCCCCACCCGGCCGAGGTCGTCCGAGCCCGCGGCCGCCGCGGCCGCGCCGCACGCCGCCGAGCCGGTCGTCGAGCTCCGGGACGTGCACGTGACCTACCGGGCGCGCTCGTCGACGCTCCTGCGGCCCCAGCTCGTGCACGCGATGGAGGGCGTCTCGATCGCCGTCCGTCGCGGGCAGACGCTCGGGATCGTCGGCGAGTCCGGGTCGGGCAAGTCGACGACCGCGAAGGTCCTCGTCGGGCTCGAGAAGCCGACGTCGGGCGAGGTCCGGTTCGCGGGCGAGCCGGTGACGCGGTTCACCCGACCGGTGCGTCGCCGCCTCGGCCGGATCGTCTCGGTGGTGTTCCAGGACCCGGCGACCGCGCTCAACGCGCGCATGGTCGTCCGGGACGCCCTCACCGACCCGCTCGAGGTGCACGGCATCGGGACGCGCGCGCAGCGCGAGGCGAAGGTCCGCGACCTCGTGGGCCTCGTCGGGCTGCCGTCGTCGGCGCTCGACGCGCTGCCCGGCCAGCTGTCCGGCGGGCAGCGCCAGCGCGTCGCCATCGCGCGCGCGCTCGCGCTCGACCCGCAGGTGGTCGTCGCGGACGAGCCGACGTCGGCCCTCGACGTGTCCGTCCGGGCGCAGATCCTCAACCTGCTCACCGACCTCAAGGAGCAGCTCGGCCTCGGGATGGTCTTCATCTCGCACGACATCCAGACCGTCCGCTACGTGTCCGACACCATCGCCGTGATGAGCCGCGGCACGGTCGTCGAGACCGGGCCTGCGGCCGAGGTCTTCGCGAACCCGCAGGACCCGTACACGCGGACGCTGCTCGGCGCCGCCCCCTCCCTGCTGGACCCGCACCGATGAGTGCCCAGCCCCACGCCCCGACGCCGGCCGTCCTCGACGCCGTCGCACCCCGTATCGCACCTCCAGGAGTCGCAGTGAGCCCGTCCTCCCGTACCTTCCACGGCGTCGTGCCGCCCGTGGTGACGCCCCTCGACGCCGACGGCGGTGTCGACCACGCCGGCCTCGAGGCGCTCGTGGAGCACCTCGTCGGCGCCGGGGTCCACGGCCTCTTCGCTCTCGGCTCGACCGGCGAGACCGCGTACCTCACCAACGCCGAGCGCGTCGACGTCGCGCGCACGATCGTCTCCGCCGCCGCCGGCCGGGTGCCTGTCATCGCGGGCGCGATCGAGCTCACCGCCGCGCGCGTGCTGGACGCGGCCCGGCCGCTCGTCGCGGCGGGGGTCGACGCCGTCGTCGTGACCCCGGCGATCTACGCGCTGCACGACCGCCAGGAGACGACCGACCACTTCCGACGCATCGCGGCCGGGCTCGACGTCCCGCTCTGGGCGTACGACGTGCCGGTCCGCACGCACACCAAGCTGCCGGCCGACCTGCTCGTCGGGCTGGGTGAGGCAGGCGTGCTCGCGGGGGTCAAGGACTCCTCGGGCGACGACGTCGGCTTCCGCCGGCTCCTCGCGGCGAACGCCGCCGCCGGCTCGCCGCTGCGCCTGCTCACCGGCCACGAGGTCGTCGTCGACGCCATGCTGCTCGCGGGCGCGGACGGCGTCGTGCCGGGTCTCGCGAACGTCGACGCGGCCGGGTACGTCCGGCTGTGGGACGCCGCTCGGCGGGGCGACTGGGCGTCGGCGCGTTCCGAGCAGGAGCGCCTCAACGCGCTCTTCGAGATCGTCTTCCAGGCCACGGGCCGCAGCGGCGACGCCGCGGGCGTCGGCGCCTTCAAGGTCGCCATGGAGGCGCAGGGGCTCCTCGCGTCGGCCACGATGGCGCACCCCGTCCAGGCCCTCGACGGGGCCGTCGCCGAGCGGGTCCGCGCGGTCGTCCACGCGGCCGGGCTCGGGCGCTGATGGACCTCACCCTCGCCGTCGACCTCGGCGGGACCAAGATCGCGGGTGCGCTCGTGGACCGGAGCGGGCAGGTCGGGCCCGTCCGGACCGTCGCGACGCCCGCGCAGGACGGGCCCGACGTCGTCGTGCGGGCCGTCGGGCGGCTGCTCGAGGACGTGCTGCGCGGGGGGTGGCCCGGCGGTGCGGCCGGCGGTCCGGGCTCGGCCGGCCACGCGGACGCGGGCACGCGCGTGCGCGCCGTCGGCGTCGGCACGGCGGGGGTCGTCGACGTGCCGGCCGGGACGATCGTGTCCTCGACCGACACGTTCGCGGGCTGGGCCGGCACGCACCTCGGCGAGGAGGTGCGTGCCGCCGCGTCCGCGCTGCTCGAGCGCGACGTCCCGGTGCACGTGCAGAACGACGTCGACGCGCACGCGCTCGGCGAGTCGTGGCGCGGCGCGGCGGCCGGTGCCCGGAGCGCCCTGGTCGTCGCGGTGGGCACGGGCATCGGCGCGGGCGTCGTGCTCGACGGCACCGTGCTGCGCGGGGCGCACCACGTCGCAGGCGAGCTCGGCCACCTGCCCATCGGCGGTGCCGACCACCTGCGCTGCCCGTGCGGTCGGCCCGGTCACCTCGAGGCGCTCGGCTCGGGCGCCGGCATGCGTCGGCACTACGCGTGGCTCAGCGGTGACGGGTCCGTCCTCGACGCGCGCGGCGTCGTCGCGCTCGCGCAGTCCGGCGACCGCACCGCGCGTCAGGCCGTGCGGGAGTCGGCGGCCGCCGTCGGGCGCGGCATCGCGGCGGTCGTGACGGTGCTGGACCCGGAGGTCGTCGTCGTCTCGGGCGGCGTCGCCGAGGCCGGCGTGCTGTGGTGGCGGCCCATGGAGCACGCGCTGCGCGCGGAGCTCGTCGACGTCCTCGAGGACGTGCCGGTCGTGCCGGGCAGGCTCGGCGTCGCGGCACCGCTGCTCGGTGCCGCGGCCTCCGCGTGGCGCCTGGTGGACGCCGCATGAGCCGCGCCGAGGTGGTCGACGCCCTGCGGGGCGGGCTCGTCGTCTCCTGCCAGGCGTACCCGGGCGAGGCGATGCGCGACCCGCGCACCATGGTCCAGGTCGCGCAGGCGGCGGTCGCGGGCGGTGCCCGCGCCGTCCGGCTGCAGGGCGTCGAGGACGTGCGGCTCGGCGTCGCGATGCTCGATGTCCCCGTGGTCGCGATCTGGAAGGACGGCGACCGGGGCGTCGTCATCACGCCGACGCTGGACCACGCGCGGGCGCTCGCCGTCGCGGGCGCGCGGGTCGTGGCGCTCGACGGCACGCGCCGACCGCGGCCCGACGGACGGACGCTCGCGGAGACCGTGCGCGCGCTGCGCGCCGAGCACGACGTCGTCGTCATGGCCGACTGCGGGTCCCTGGGCGACGCGCTCGCGGCGGCCGACGCCGGCGTCGACCTGCTGGGCACGACGCTCGCCGGCTACACCGACGAGCGTGAGCGCACCGACGGGCCCGACGTCGGGCTGGTCGCCGAGGTCGTGGCCGCGACGGGCATGCCGGTGGTCGCCGAGGGGCGCATCCACACGCCGGCGCACGCCGCCGCCGTGCTCGCCGCCGGGGCGCACGCCGTGTGCGTGGGCACCGCGATCACGCACCCGACGACGATCACCGGCTGGTTCGTCGCCGCGCTCGCGCCCGGGCGCAGGCCGGGGGAGGGCTGATGGAGGTCGTCGTCACCGAGGCGGCGGGCGCCGCGCGCCTCGCCGCCGATGCCGTCGAGCGCGCGCTGACCTCGCGGCCCGCTCCCGTGCTGGGGCTCGCGACCGGGTCGAGCCCGCTGGGCGTCTACGACGAGCTGGTCCGGCGGCACGCCGCGGGCCTGTCGTTCGCGCACGCGCAGGCGTTCACGCTCGACGAGTACGTCGGGCTGCCGGCCGACCACCCGGAGCGCTACCGGACGGTCGTCGAGCGGGACCTCACGGGTCGCGTGGACCTCGACCCGGACGCCGTGCACGGGCCGGACGGCCTCGCCGACGACCTGCCCGGCGCCTGCGCCGCGTACGAGGCGGCGATCCGGGCCGCGGGCGGTGTCGACGTCCAGGTCCTCGGGATCGGCACGGACGGGCACGTCGCCTTCAACGAGCCGGGGTCGTCGCTGGGCTCCCGCACGCGGGTCAAGACGCTCACCGAGCAGACGCGGCGGGACAACGCGCGCTTCTTCGGCGGCGACGTCGACGCGGTGCCCCGGCACTGCCTCACCCAGGGCCTCGGCACGATCCTCGAGGCGCGGCACGTGGTCCTGCTCGCGGGCGGCGTCGCCAAGGCGGAGGCGGTGCATCAGCTCGTCGAGGGACCGGTCTCGGCGCTGTGGCCCGCGACCGCACTGCAGCTGCACCCGCACGTGACCGTGCTGATCGACGACGCGGCGGCGTCACGCCTGCAGCTCGCCGCCTACTACCGCGAGACGTGGGCCACCAAGCCCGCGTGGCAGTCCCTCTGACGCCGCCGAGCTCGGCGGTGGGGGTCAACTCGGCGCGCCCGCGTGCCGATGGAGCGGCGTGAGCGTCGACGGGCCGGTGCCGGCATGGGGCTGAGCCGGTGGGCCGACGAGCGGTGGCAGCGCCGCGGGTCGTCGCCGCGCCGTCCGGACCTCACGCCGGTGCCGATCGTCGTCGAGCGTGCGCTGCCCGTGGCGGCACCCGCCGAGGTGGCGCTCGGCGTCCTCGCGGACCCCGCGAGCGCGGCGTTCCAGGTGTCCGAGCCCGGGGCGTTCGGCTTCGTCGTGCCGGGGACGCCCGCGGGCGCGGTGGGCGAGCGCCGGGTCGTCGTCGTGCCGGACCCGTGGAGCCACGCGCTCCTCGGGGCGGTGAGCGACGTCGTCGAGGTCGTGCGGGGGCGCCGCGTCGTCGTGGTGCCGCGCGCGGCGGGCCGGCCGCTGCGCCGGACCTTCGCCGCCGAGCCCACCGGGCCGGACTCGTGCGTCCTGCGGATCGCGCTCGACGCGCACGCCCCCGCGGCCGGCGTCGGCCTCATGCACGAGACGCTCGCGCCCGAGCTCGAGCACGCGCTCGCCGCCGTCGCGCACCACCTCGGCGACGGGCCGCCACCGGCACCGCCGCGCGAGGGCGTCGTGCTCCGGAACATCCGACGCGACGACGAGCACCGCGCGTGGCGCGCGGCCGCCGCCCCGCGCGTCACCGTGACCGTGCACGCGACCGTCGTCGTGCCCGCGCCCGCGCTGCGCGTGTGGCTCGCCGTCACCGACGCCCGGCACGACCACTGGTGGCAGCCGGACCCGGACGCCGTCGCGTTCACCGTCCCCGGGACGCCGCCCGGGCGGCCCGGCGAGCTGCGCTGCGTCGTCCGGCACGGCGGGGGAGGGCTCGAGGCGACGCTCGCCGAGACGCTCGCGGTCGACGAGGGCGAGGCCTTCGTCACGCGCGACCGCGGCTTCTTCTCGGGCGTCCGGACGACGTGGCTCGAGCCGGTGGCGGGTGGCACCCGCGTCACGCGCGAGGCCGTGCTGGACCTGCTCGACGGCAGCCCCGCGACACAAGCGCACGAGACCGCGTCGCTCCACCAGGGCCTCGACGCCCTGGCTCGCCACCTGACGCCCTGACGCCCCCCCGCGGGGCGCGTGGGACTCCTTGCCCCCCCGCGTCCCACCCCGCACCCGGTCGACCTCGGCGGGAAGTGTCGACCTCGGCGAGGGGCGGGCGGGGCTAGGCGGTGGAGAACGATGTCGATATCGTTATCGGCGCGTCGACGGGGTCGCGTCGCGCCCGGTCGACGGCGACCGGCCAGCGCGGGGGAGCCCGCCGGTCGAGAGGGCCCTCGTGACCAGCACCCGCACCGCGCGCTCGACCTCCGCGTCCGTCGTCCTCGCCTACGTGATCTTCGTGTTCGTCGGCGTGAGCGCCGGCGTGGGCGGCGTGCTGCTGCCCGCCCAGGTCCGCGACTACGACGTCGACCTCGCGACCATCGGCCTGACGTTCTTCACGTCGTCGGCCGGCTTCTTCCTCGCCGGCTCGAGCACGGGCGCGCTCATGCACCGGCTCGGCACCCGGTGGGCGCTCGTCGCGGGCGGCTCGCTGTACCTGCTCGCCGCCGTCGCGACCGCCGCACGGCCGTCCTTCGTGCTCTTCGTCGCCGTCCAGGCCGTGGCGGGCTACGGCGTCGGCGTGCTCGAGTCCGTCCTCAACGCCTACCTGTCGCAGCTCCCGTCCGCGACCACGCTGCTCAACCGGCTGCACGCCTTCTTCGGCGTCGGCGCGCTCGTCGGACCCGCGCTCGCGGCACGCATGCTCACGGCCCTGGAGTGGACGGCGGTCTGGTGGCTCCTCGCGGCGCTCGTCGTGCCGCTCGTGGTCGCCTCGGCCCTGCTCTTCCCCCGCTCCGCGGCGCCGGCCGACGGCGACGCCGAGCCGCCCGCGCACCGGTCCGGGCTCCTGCTCGCCGTGCTGCGCGAACGCGCCGTGCTGCTCGCGGCCGTCTTCCTCACGGTCTACCTGGGTGTCGAGATCAGCGTGGGCACCTGGGCGTTCACCGACCTCGTCGAGCGGCACGCGGTCTCCGATCTCGCGGCCGGCTATGCCGTGAGCGCCTACTGGCTCGGGCTCACCGTCGGCCGGTTCGTCATCAGCCCGGTCGGCGTGCGGCTCGGTCTGGGGGTGCGGCGGCTCGTCCTCGTGTGCCTCGTCGCGGTCCTGGTCGCAGTCGGCGTGGTGTGGCTCGCGCCCGTGCCGGCGGTCGCCGCCGTCGGGCTCGCGGTGCTCGGCTTCTTCCTCGGCCCGCTCTTCCCGACCGCGATGGCCGTCGTGCCACGGCTCACCGCGGCGCCGCACGTGCCGACGGCGATCGGCGCGATGAACGCGGTCAGCGTGATCGGCGGGTCGGCGCTGCCGTGGCTCGCGGGCGCGCTCGCGGGCGGCGTGGGGATCGAGGCGCTGCTGCCCTACGTCCTCGCGCTCGCCGTCGTGCAGCTGCTCGTGTGGCGCGGGGTCGCGCGCCGGATGACGCCCGCCTGAGCACGCGTGGGCGTGCCCCGGCGGGCGGCGTCCGTCAGGCGCCGCGGCCCGTCTCGTCCTGGAGGCGGTCGATCGTCTCGGACGCCTCGGCCTTGGTGAGGTCGCCCGGGACGTCCTCGCCCGCCTCGCGCGCGAGCGTCTGCAGGTAGCTCTGCTGCGGGCCGGTCATCGGCTCGTCGCCCGTCACCCAGTCCTTCGGGTCCTTCTCGGGGCTGCCGACGCCGGGCGCGTCGCCGGCGTCGGACGTGCCGGCCGTGCCGCTCGAGTGGGCGCCGCCGTCGAGCGGAGCGTCCGGGTCCGTCGAGCCGGCCGGCTCGCTATCGTCCGCCTCGCTGCCGAGCTCGACGCCCTCGTCGAGGGGCGCGCCGCCGGGGCCGCGGCCGGACGCGGGGTCGGCCGCGAGGTCGGCGTCGCCCGCGGGGGTGAACGCGGGGTCGGGGTCGGGCAGGGGCTGCTGGGGTGCGTCGCTCGTCATGGGTCCTTGGTACCCCCGACCGCCGACACCGGCATCCCGAGGTTGACGCCGGCGCAGGGCACCCGGGAGCCTCGGCGCCATGTGGACGCGCACGGTGGTCGTGGACGACGGGGACGGGGACGGCGAGGACGCCGCCGCGGCCCAGGCGCAGGCCGACGCGTGGCAGCGGCGCCACACCCCACCGGACAACGAGGTGCCCGGCGTGCTCCCCGCGACGGCGGTCCTCACGGGCGATCGGGACACCGTCGTCGCGCTCACGGGCGTGCGCGTGTTCACCACCGGGCTGCTGCTCGACGTCGGCGTGCGCCGGCGCCTCGACCCGGCGCCGGACAGCGACCACTTCGGCGCGACGGAGCGAGCCCTGCTGCTCGGTGTCGAGCTCGCCGACGGCCGCACGGCCTCGACCGTGCTCGGCGCTCCGACGTGGGACGCGGACCCCGACGTGCCGGTGCTGACCCACCACGGCGCGAACGGCGGCGGCCGCGTCTACGACCTCACGCTCTGGCTCACGCCGGCGCCGCCGGCCGGCGACGTCGTCGTGGTCGCTGCCGCGCCGGCGTGGGGACTGCCCGAGGGTGCCGTCACGCTCCCGGCCGCCACGCTCGCCGAGGCGGCGTCGCGCGCTCAGGTGCTCTGGCCGCGCGAGCCGGACCGCCCCTGGCCGTTCGAGGAGGTCCCGCCGCCCGAGGTGCCGCCGGGCGGCTGGTTCGCGCGCGTGGTCGGGGCCGCCGCGACCGAGTGAGCTCGCGCCGACCCGGGCCGTCGGGAAGCGGCGGCGCCGCGACGGCTCGACGGCCGGGCGGCGCGGCGGCAGGCTGGGACGGTCGTCGTCGTCGGGAGGTCGTATGGACGCGGGCAGCATGCGCGAGCGGGTCGGGACGTGGGTCGCGGAGTACGAGCGCGCGTGGCGCGCCCAGGACGTGGGCGCCGTGGCGCGCCTGTTCACCGAGGACGCGCTCTACCTCCGCGGCGCGTACGACGACGGCCTGCGCGGCCGCGCGGCGATCGAGGAGTTCTGGCCCGACCCCACGCCGTTCACGATGACGTGGGACGTCGTCGCCCTCGACGCCCCGGTCGCCGTCGTGCGGGCCGAGGTGCGCTACGGCGGCGACGACCCGAAGGAGTACCGCGACCTGTGGATCCTGCGGTTCGCCGACGACGGCCGCGCCGAGCACTTCGAGGAGTGGGCCCACTGGCCCGAGCTCGGCTTCAGCGCCGGGGACTGACCGCGGGCCGGCGGCGCGGTCAGCGGAGGCCGTCGATGACGCCCCGGTCGCCGGCGTAGGGCTGCAGCGTCGCGGGCGCCGGGAACGGCAGCGTCCACGAGCGGGTCCCCACCCCGACCGCGCCGAAGTCGTCGAGCTTGACCACGACACGCTCGGGGCTCACCTCGACCAGGACGACGCGCAGCGTGCGGCCCTCGTCGAGCGTCAGCTGCCACAGGTCGGCGAGCCAGCGCAGGCCGCGCTCCTCGAGCGCCTCCTCGCCGTCGGTCCAGTCGACGACGCCCGTGACGTCGCGCCCGAGCCGGTCGACCGCGACGAACCCCTCGCCCTGCGGCCGCAGCCAGCCGACCAGCTCGCGGTCGCTCGGGCGGCGGTGCTCGATCCAGTCCTCGGGCAGCATCCGGCGATCGTAGGGCGCGCACGAGGCGCGGCCGGCGGCCGGCGATCGGTCCGGGCTTCCTCGCGCCAGGGTCTGGCGGGTCCGCGATCGGTGAGGCAAACGTTAACCTTCCGATTCCTCCCTTTCACGAACGGCAGGCACTGCGATGAGGCAGACCACCTTCCCGTCCGTCGTGGGCCGGGCCGCCGCGGCAGCACTGCTCGCCGCCGGCCTCGCGCTCGCACCGTCATCGGCGACCGCGGGAGGAGGTGGACCAGGCGGCGGCCACGGCCCCGAGGCCCAGGGCACCGCGTACACCAACCCCGTGAGCGCGCCCTTCGCCGACACCTTCGCCGACCCCGCGGTCATCCGCGGCAAGGACGGGTACTGGTACGCGTACGGCACCACCGACCCGCTGCGCGAGGGCGAGGGCGTCTTCCACACGCTGCCCATGTCGCGGTCCACCGACCTGGTGACGTGGGAGTACGTGGGCGACGCCTTCACCGCCGAGAACCGGCCCACGTGGGCCGCGCCCGACGCCGGCCTGTGGGCGCCCGACATCCGGTACGTCGACGGCGAGTACCGCCTGTACTACGTCGTGACGTCGACCGCGATCCCCGGGGCACCCGACGAGCCCAACGACAACGCGATCGGCGTCGCCACGGCCCCCACGCCGACGGGCCCGTGGACGGACTCGGGCGACCCCGTGGTCGACCCGCGCAACAACGGCGGTCCCGGCAACTACCTGTGGACCTTCGACCCGTCCCACGTCGTCGGGCCGGACGGGACCGAGTACCTCTTCTACGGCTCCTACTACGGCGGCATCTTCGTCACGGAGCTCGACGAGACCGGCACCGAGGCGACGGGCGCCGCGACGCAGGTCGCCATCGACAACCGGTTCGAGGGCGCCTACGTCGTCCAGCACGACGGGTTCTGGTACCTCTTCGCGTCCACGGCGGACTGCTGCGCCGGCCCGACGACCGGCTACAGCGTCAAGGTGGGGCGCTCCGCGAGCCTCACCGGCCCCTACGTCGACGCCGACGGCATCCCGCTGACGACGTCGCGCGCGGGCGGCACGCAGGTCATCGCGCCGAACGGCAACGCGTGGGTCGGCCCCGGCCACAACGCCGTCGTGACCGACCTCGCGGGCCAGGACTGGTTCGTCTACCACGCGATCGACCGCGCCGACCCGTACCTCGACGGGACCGGCGGCATCAACGAGCGCCCGATGCTCATCGACCGGCTCGACTGGGTCGACGGCTGGCCGACCGTCCGTGCGGGCGCGTGGGCGTCCGAGGGCGAGCAGGAGGGCCCCGTGACGTCCGGCCGGGCGGTCACGACGTTCGACGAGGGCATCGGGGCGCCCTGGCGCGCCACCGGCTTCAGGACGGCGTCGGACGAGCAGAGCGGGACGTACGCACTCTCGTCCCGCGCCGGCACGCTCGTCACCCGCCACGCGATGACGCACGACGTGCGCGTCGAGGCCGACGTCCGGTTCGAGGGCGACGCCGCGGGCGGCGTCGTCGCCGCGCTGCGCACCAGCGGTCACGGCCACGGCCGCTCCGACGACGGCGCCGACATCGCGGGCGGTCGAGGCGGCGGGCAGGGCGGCGGGCACGGGCGCACGCCCGAGCGGGTCGCCGCCTACGTCGACCCGGCGTCCGGCGAGCTCGTCGTCGAGACGCGCGGCGCGCGTGCGACGGCGCCGGTCGCGGCGGGCACCGACCTCACCGCGTGGCACTCGCTCGTGCTCGAGGTGGCCGACGGCGTCGCGACGGCCGAGCTGAGCCACGCGCGGCTGGGCGACCCGATCGCCGTCGTGCACCTGGAGCTGCCGGGCGGGACGCGCACGTCCGGCGCGGCGGGGGCGTTCGCGACCGGTGCGGGTGTGGGCGTCGACAACCTCAGCGCCGTGCCGCTCGCGGACCCGGTCACCGAGGTCGTGCCGCTGCCGGCCACGGGCACGCTCGTCGAGGACCTCACCTTCGACGACGGGCTCGGCGAGGGCTGGACGACGGTCCGCGACCCGCAGGTCACGGTCGAGGGCGGCGAGCTCGTATGGCCCGTCGAGGCGACGGACCTCGTGGGCGGCGGCAACACCGCCGGGCTCCTCCTGCGCGACGCGCCGGACGGCGACTGGACGGCCGAGACGAAGCTGACGATCGACCTCGGCACCGACACCGTCCGCAACTTCCAGCAGGGCGGCATCGTCGCGTACGTGTCCGACGACGACTTCGCGCGGCTCTCCCACGTCGCCATCTGGAACACGCGGCAGACCGAGTTCGGCCGGGAGATCCCGTACGCCGGGCGCACGCAGTTCGGCGGCACGATCGCCGGCACGCCGTCGGACACGACGTGGCTGCGGCTCGTGCACCGCACTGACGAGGCGGGCGAGCGCGAGATCCAGGCGCTCACCAGCGCGGACGGCGAGCACTGGTACGCGGGCGGCGTCTGGACGTTCCCGGCCGACGCCGACGTCCGGATCGGCCTGATCTCGCACGGCCTCCAGGGCGGCGAGCCGGCGACGTCGCGGTTCGACCACCTGCGCGTCTGGTCCGACTGACGACGCGGTGAGGGGCGCGGCCCGCCGGGAGCCCCCCGGCGGGCCGCACCCGGCGGGCCGCACACGTCGTCGCCGCCCTGGCCGGTGTCGATCGGGATGTGCGGCGCTCGTGACGCGAGGGGCTGGTGAGGTGATCGGCGAGCCCGTCCCGCCCCACCCGCCCCACCAGTACCGCGCGCCGCACATCCGGTGCGGGAGCCTGCCCGTGCGGGGTCGGGCATGCTGGGCCGATGGACGTCCACGCCGACCCGCTCCCCGCCCTGCGAGCCCGGACCAGCGAGAAGTGGTCGGCCTACCCGCCCGACGTCCTGCCCCTCTTCGTCGCGGAGACGGACTACCCGCTCGACCCCACGGTCGCGCGCGCGATCATCGACCGCGTCGAGGCGTCGGACACGGGCTACGTGCACGGCGCGGGCCCGCTGCCCGCGGCGTTCGCCGGGTACGCCGAGCGCACCTGGGGCTGGCGCCCGGACCAGGCCGGCATCCGCACGACGACGGACGTGAGCGTCGCGATCGTCGAGACCCTGCGCCAGGCGACCCGGCCCGGTGACCGCGTGGTCATCACCCCGCCCGTCTACCCGCCGTTCGCGGACCTCGTCGCCGAGGCGCGCACGGAGCGCGTCGACGTGCCGCTGGTGGACCGCGACGGCACGCCCGCGCTCGACCTCGACGGCCTCGAGCGGGCGTTCGCCGCGGGCGCGCGGGCCATGGTCCTGTGCCACCCGCACAACCCCGTCGGCGTCGTGCACCCGGCCGAGGACCTGCGCCGGCTCGCGGCGATCGCGCGTGCGCACGACGTCGTCGTCGTGAGCGACGAGATCCACGGCCCGCTCGTCCAGCGGCCGGAGGACTTCACGCCGTTCCTCGCCGCGTCCGACGACGCGCGCGAGGTCGGGGTGTGCGTCACCGCCGCGAGCAAGGGCTGGAACCTCGCGGGGACGAAGTGCGCGCTCATGGTCGGGCAGTCCGAGCGCGCCGTCGCGCTGCTCGACGCGATGCCCGAGGAGGTCGGCTTCCGCACGAGCATCCTCGGGCTGCACGCGAGCACCGCGGCGTTCACCTCGGGCGACGCGTACGTCGCAGGCGTCCGGGCGGCGGTCGACGTCAACCGGCGGCTGCTCGCCGACCTGCTCGCCGAGCACCTGCCGGGCGTGCGCTACCGCATGCCCGACGCGACGTACCTCGCGTGGCTCGACTTCCGCGACGCCGGCTGGGGCGACGACCCCGCGAGGCGCGCGCTCGAGGCGAAGGTCGCCCTCGTGCCGGGGCACACCTTCGGGGCCGAGGGCCGCGGCCACGCGCGTCTCAACCTGGCGTGCAGCCCTGAGGTCCTCACGGAGGCGATCCACCGCCTCGCCCGCGCCTGACCCGCGGCCTCCAGGTCAACGTGGGCACGGCACTCAACGTGGAGTACACGGGCGCCGTGCGCCGTCGGCTCGCCGACGACCAGCGCCTCACGGACCCGCGCGCCTACCTGCGCCCGGCCCGGGACGGCATCGCGTCGACGGTCGCCCGCCTGTGCGACGAGGTCCTCGCCGCCTGACCGTGCCCCTCTCACCCGGCCCCCCGGCCGACGCGCGGAGGTCTGTCACGCGACACTCGGGCGCGGGGCGGGGGCACCCCCCCCACCGCCGGGGGGGGGGGGGGGGGGGGGGGGGGGGGGCCCCCCCCCCGCGGGGGGGGGGGCGCCCCCCCCCCCCCCCCGGGGGGGGGGCGGCCCCCCCCGCCCCCCCCGCCCCCGGGTGCGTGCGGCCCGACGACGGGCCCAGACTGGCCAGGTCGGCTAGGTCCTCGGTGACCGATCCAGGCGTTACCCGCCGGTAGTATTCGGGCGTTCTGCGTGCGCCTCCCCTTCCCCTCAGCGAGGTTTGACGGATCCGATGTTCACCTTCCTCGTGAGACGACTCGCCTCGGCAGCAGCGGTGCTGCTCGCGTCGACCTTCGTCTTCTTCATGCTCGTGGACTTCGCGACGGACCCCCTCGAGGACCTCCGCACGAGCAGCCAGATCAACCGCGACCAGCTCATGGAGCAGCGCACGCGCCTGCTCAACCTCGACACGCCGCCCGTGCTGCGCTACCTCATCTGGCTGCGCGGACTGCTGGGCTTCCTGTGGGGCGACGGCACCATGGGTGAGAGCTGGCGCACCAACCGCGAGGTCACGGACCTGCTGGCGGGCGCCGTGGGCGTCACGCTGCGCCTCGTCGTCGTCGCGACCTTCCTCGCGATGATCACCGGCATCACGGTCGGCATCGCGAGCGCCCTGCGCCAGTACACGGGCTTCGACTACTCGATCACCTTCGCGTCGTTCCTCCTGTACTCGCTGCCCACGTTCTGGATCGCCGTGCTCCTCAAGCAGTGGGGCGCCATCGGCTTCAACGACTTCCTGAGGGACCCGACGATCGGCACCGGGGGACTGATAGGCATATCGGTGGTCGCCGGCCTCGTCTGGTCCGCGCTCGTCGCGGGCGACCTCCGACGCCGCCTCATCACCTTCGCCGCGGCCGGGGCGGCGACCGCCGTGACGCTCTGGTTCGTCTCGTCGACCGGCTGGTTCCTCAACCCGAGCCTCGGCCCGGTGCTCATCGCCGTCACAGGCGTCGCGATCGCGTTCGCGGTCACGGTCCTCAGCACGGGCCTGCGCAACCGCCGCGCGCTGTACTCCGCGCTCACGGTCGTCGGCATCGGCACCGCGCTGTGGTACCCGCTCCAGTTCGTGTTCCCGTACGCGACCTTCTGGCTGATCGTGGGCCTGCTCCTCGTGTCGCTCGGTGTCGCGGCGCTCGTCGGCTGGGCCTTCGGCGGGCCGGACCGCGGGCAGTCGATGCGCACCGCCGGCCTCACCGCCGTCGGCGTGGCCGTCCTGATCTTCGCCGACCGCGTCATGCAGGTGTGGCGGATCTACTCCGACTACAGCGACAACCGGCCGATCGCGACGCTCGGCGCGGCGACGCCCGGGCTCAACGGCGACTTCTGGGTCGAGACGCTCGACCAGTACACGCACCTCATCCTGCCGACGACGTCGCTGCTGCTCATCTCGTTCGCGAGCTACACGCGGTACGCCCGCGGCAGCCTCCTCGAGGTGCTCAACCAGGACTACATCCGCACGGCGCGCGCCAAGGGCCTCACCGAGCGCACCGTCGTCATGCGCCACGCGTTCCGCAACGCGCTCATCCCGCTCGCGACGATCATCCCGCTCGACATCGCGGCGATCCTCAGCGGCGCCGTGATCACCGAGCGCATCTTCGGCTGGACCGGCATGGGCAACCTCTTCATCACCTCGCTCAACGGCGACGACCCGTACCCCGTCATGGGCTTCTTCCTCGTGACCGGCACGGTCGCCGTCCTCGCCAACCTCGTCGCCGACCTCGTCTACGCCGGCCTCGACCCACGGATCAGGGTGAACGCATGACCCAGACGCCTCTCACCACGCCGCCCCCCGCGGAGGACGCGACCGAGAAGCTCGAGAACGCCATCGAGCTCAAGGAGGTCGAGGGCCTCTCGCAGGGCCAGATCGTCTTCCGTCGGTTCATCCGCCACAAGGGCGCGATGATCGCCGGCGGCGTCCTCATCGGGATCATCCTGCTCGCGACGACGTCGATCGGCATCGGCCCTGTCGACGGCTGGTGGCAGTGGGACCACATCCGCACGCACGACACGGCGGTCGCCGGCGGCCGTCCCACGCTGCAGGTGGGTCTCGACGGGATCCGGGTCGGCGACTTCCCGTTCGGCCAGGACGAGATCGGTCGTGACCTCTTCGCGCGCGTCATGTTCGGCACGCAGCGCTCGCTCACCGTCATGGTGCTCATCGGCCTGCTCGCGACGACCATCGGCATCACGTTCGGTGCGCTCTCGGGCTTCTTCCGCGGCCGTGTCGACACGCTCCTCATGCGCCTCACCGACATGGTCATCACCATCCCGATCATCGTCGTCGGCGCGGTGCTCGGTAAGGCGTTCGGCGGCGGCAACGCCGTCCTGCTCGGTCTCGCGCTGGGCCTGGTCACCTGGACCACGATGTCGCGCCTCGTGCGCGGCGACTTCCTCTCGCTGCGCGAGCGTGAGTTCGTCGACGCGGCGCGCGTCGCCGGTGCGAGCAACGCCCGCATCATGTTCAAGCACATGCTCCCCAACGCCATCGGCGTGATCATCGTCAACACGACGCTGCTCATGGCGTCGGCGATCATCCTCGAGACGTCGCTCAGCTACCTGGGCTTCGGCGTGAGCGCGCCCGACGTCTCCCTCGGCCAGCTCATCAACGAGTACCAGTCGGCGTTCTCGACGCGCCCCTGGCTCTTCTGGTGGCCGGGACTGTTCATCATCGCCATCGCCCTGTGCGTCAACTTCATCGGGGACGGCCTGCGCGACGCGTTCGACCCGCGCCAGCGCAAGATCCCGAGCAAGCGCAAGCTGCGTCAGGGCTGATGGGTCGCGACCAGTCCGACGACGGTCGCGGCGGCGAGGACCGCCAGGACCGTCACGGTCGTGCGGTGCCACCGCATGACGGGGCGGCTGCGCTCGAGCCGCGGCCGGTCGAGGTGACCGGCGTCGCGGAGGGCCTCCCAGCGGTGACGCACGATGGCGGCCGCGTCGCCCGACGGGGTGCCGGGCAGGTCGCCCGGGCGCACGCTGCCGGCCGCGCCGTAGGTGGACTCGGGCAGCCCGCGGAGCTCGGGCTCGACCACGTCCTTGGTACGCCGGCGGCCCGGGGCCGGTGCAGCCCACGCGGCGTACGTGCCGTAGGCCGTGACGAGGGTCAGGGCGTACCGCGTGTCGACGCGCTGGATGGACGGCCACGGCAGCTCGACGCTGCGCAGGACGTTGTGCAGCGTCACCCCCGCGGCCGAGACCTCGACGGAGGGCTGCCAGTACGCGGCCCACACGAGCGCACCGACCAGGGCGACCCCGGGCCCGTACCGCACGACGTCGGTCACGCCCCCCGAGGCCACGAGGCTCACCAGCCCGTAGGTCGCGAGCGCCGCGACCACCCCGGCCAGCCAGCGGCCCGACGTCGGGCGGAAGACCATGCTCGTCTCGTCCACGGCGCCAGTTTCCCAGACCCCTCCTCGCGCCCGAGCCACCGAAGGATGTCCCACCGTGACCACTGACACCACCGCCGCCACGGCGACCGAGCCGATCCTCGCGGTCGACAACCTCGGCGTGGAGTTCTGGGTCGACGGCGAGTGGTACCCCGCCGCGATCGACGTGAGCTACGAGGTCCGGCCCGGCGAGGTCCTCGCGATCGTCGGCGAGTCCGGCTCGGGCAAGACGCAGTCGTCGATGTCGCTCATCGGCCTGCTCCCGTCCAACGGCCGCGCCACCGGCAGCGCGCGCCTCGGCGGGCGTGAGCTCATCGGCCTGAGCCACTCCAAGCTGCGGCACATCCGCGGCAACGACGTCGCGGTGATCTTCCAGGAGCCCATGACGGCGCTGAACCCCGTCTACACGGTCGGCTTCCAGATCATCGAGACGCTGCGCACGCACCGCGAGATCGGCCCGAAGCAGGCACGCGAGCGTGCCGTCGAGCTGCTCAAGCTCGTCGAGATCCCCAACCCCGAGCTCTCGGTCGACAAGTACCCGCACCAGCTCTCGGGCGGCCAGCGCCAGCGCGCGATGATCGCCCAGGCACTCGCGCTCGACCCGAAGCTGCTCATCGCGGACGAGCCGACGACGGCCCTCGACGTCACGGTCCAGGCCGAGATCCTCAAGCTCATGCGGGACCTGCGCCACCGCATCGACTCGGGCATCCTCCTCATCACGCACGACATGGGCGTGGTCGCGGACCTCGCGGACCGCATCCTCGTCATGAAGGACGGCCGGATCGTCGAGCGCGGCACCGCCGACGAGATCTTCAACCGACCGCAGCACCCCTACACGCAGCAGCTGCTCGCCGCGGTGCCGCACCTCCTCTCGCACACCGAGGAGGTCGCGTCGCCGGCGGGCACGGCCCAGGTGACCGAGCGGGCACGCCCCGCGGCGCACGGCACCGCCGAGGGCGGCTCCGACGTCTTCGTCGCGAAGGGCCTCGCGATCGAGTACCCCAAGCGCGGGCGGATCCCGGCCTTCCGTGCGGTCGACGGCATCGACCTGACGATCGGCGAGGGCGAGGTCGTCGGCCTGGTCGGCGAGTCGGGCTCGGGCAAGACGACGGTCGGCCGCGCCGCGGTCGGCCTCCTGCCCGTGGTCGACGGCAGCCTCACCATCGGCGGGCACGAGATGAAGGGCATCGGGACCAAGGAGCTGCGCGAGGTCCGCAACCACGTCTCGATCGTGTTCCAGGACCCGGGCTCGTCGCTCAACCCGCGCCTGCCCATCGGCGAGTCGATCGGCGAGCCCCTGTTCCTGCACAAGATCGCCAAGGGCGCCGAGCTGGACCGCCGGGTCGAGTCCCTCCTCGACCAGGTCCACCTCGCGCGCAGCATGCGCAACCGCTACCCGCACGAGCTCTCGGGCGGCCAGCGCCAGCGCGTCGGCATCGCTCGCGCGCTCGCGCTCTCGCCGAAGCTCCTCGTGGCCGACGAGCCCACGTCGGCGCTCGACGTGTCGGTCCAGGCCAAGGTCCTCGAGCTGTTCCAGGAGCTCCAGCGGGAGTACGGCTTCGCGTGCCTGTTCATCAGCCACGACCTCGCCGTCGTCGAGATCCTGTCGGAGCGCATCGCCGTGATGCACAAGGGCCGGCTCGTCGAGCAGGGGCCGCGCGAGCAGATCCTGCGCGCGCCGCAGGAGGACTACACGCGCCGCCTGCTCGCCGCCGTCCCGGTGCCCGACCCTGCCGAGCAGCGCAAGCGTCGCGAGACGCGCGACCGCCTGCTCGAGGAGGAGGCCGCGCGGATGGGCATGCGCGAGACGGTGCCGCCGACGGACCGGTCCGACGTGGAGCGGCTCGAGATCCAGAACCGCACCGACCAGGACTGACGACCGGCTCACGCCCCCGAGCCCACGCACGACGACGCGGCGCCGCTCCACCCCCCTTTCTCCTCCTGAGATGAGTCCCGCATGCCTGTGCGCTCCGACCTGCGCAACGTCGCGATCGTCGCCCACGTCGACCACGGCAAGACCACCCTCGTCGACGCCATGCTGTGGCAGTCGGGCTCCTTCGGCTCGCACGCGCACGTCGACGAGCGCGCGATGGACTCGGGCGACCTGGAGCGTGAGAAGGGCATCACGATCCTCGCCAAGAACACGGCGATCCGGTACCGCGGGCCCGCCGCGGCGGCCGCGGGTCAGCCCGACGGCATCACCATCAACGTCATCGACACCCCGGGCCACGCCGACTTCGGCGGCGAGGTCGAGCGCGGCCTGTCGATGGTCGACGGCGTCGTCCTGCTCGTCGACGCGAGCGAGGGCCCGCTGCCCCAGACGCGCTTCGTGCTCCGCAAGGCGCTCGCCGCGAAGCTCCCGGTGATCCTCCTCGTCAACAAGGTCGACCGCCCCGACTCGCGCATCGACGAGGTCGTGCACGAGTCGACCGACCTGCTGCTCGGCCTCGCGAGCGACCTGCACGACGACGTCCCGGACCTCGACCTCGACGCGATCCTCGACGTCCCCGTCGTCTACGCCGCGGCCAAGGCCGGCCGCGCGTCCCTCGAGCAGCCGGCCGACGGCACGCTGCCCGAGAACCCGGACCTCGAGCCGCTCTTCGCGACGATCCTCGAGAAGATCCCCGCACCCACGTACGACGAGGGCGCGCCGCTCCAGGCGCACGTCACCAACCTCGACGCGTCGCCGTTCCTCGGCCGCCTCGCGCTCCTGCGCGTGTTCAACGGCACCATCCGCAAGGGCCAGACGGTCGCGTGGGCCCGCGCCGACGGCACGCTGCAGAACGTGCGCATCACCGAGCTGCTCGAGACGAAGGCGCTCGACCGCGTCCCCACCGACGAGGCGGGGCCGGGCGACATCGTCGCCGTCGCGGGCATCGCGGACATCACGATCGGCGAGACGCTCACAGACCCCGCCGACCCGCGGCCGCTGCCGCTCATCACGGTCGACGACCCGGCGATCTCGATGACGATCGGCATCAACACGTCCCCGCTCGCCGGCAAGGGCGGCAAGGGGCACAAGGTCACGGCGCGCCAGGTGAAGGACCGCCTCGACTCCGAGCTCATCGGCAACGTCTCGCTGCGCGTCCTGCCCACCGAGCGGCCGGACGCGTGGGAGGTGCAGGGCCGCGGCGAGCTCGCCCTCGCGATCCTCGTCGAGCAGATGCGCCGCGAGGGCTTCGAGCTCACGGTCGGCAAGCCGCAGGTCGTCACGCGGACCGTCGACGGCAAGGTCCACGAGCCCATGGAGCACATGACGATCGACGTGCCGGAGGAGTACCTCGGCGCCGTCACCCAGCTCCTCGCCCAGCGCAAGGGCCGCATGGAGACCATGTCGAACCACGGCACGGGCTGGGTCCGCATGGAGTTCGTCGTCCCCGCCCGCGGGCTCATCGGCTTCCGCACCCAGTTCCTCACGGAGACGCGCGGCACGGGCATCGCGTCCTCGATCTCGCACGGCTACGAGCCGTGGGCGGGCCAGATCGAGACGCGCACGAGCGGCTCGCTCGTCGCGGACCGCGCCGGCAAGGTGACGCCGTTCGCGATGATCAACCTGCAGGAGCGCGGCTCCTTCTTCGTGGAGCCCACGCAGGAGGTGTACGAGGGGCAGATCGTCGGCGAGAACTCGCGCAACGAGGACATGGACGTGAACATCACCAAGGAGAAGAAGCTCACGAACATGCGGTCCTCGACGGCCGACAACTTCGAGAACCTCGTGCCGCCGCGCAGGCTCACGCTCGAGGAGTCGCTCGAGTTCGCGCGCGAGGACGAGTGCGTCGAGGTGACGCCCGAGATCGTGCGCATCCGCAAGGTGGTGCTCGACCAGACCGAGCGCGCCCGCATCACGGCCCGGGCCAAGCGGGCCTGACCGTGCCGGGGGTGGACGGCGCACGAGGCCGGGGCGGGCTCGTGGCCGTCCACGCCCACCCCGACGACGAGACGCTCGCGACCGGCGCGCTGCTCGCCACCTGGGCGGCGGCGGGCCGGCCGACGGCGGTCGTGACCTGCACGCGCGGTGAGCGCGGCGAGGTCATCGGCGACGAG
This sequence comes from Actinotalea solisilvae, assembly GCF_016464425.1. GTDB lineage: Bacteria > Actinomycetota > Actinomycetes > Actinomycetales > Cellulomonadaceae > Actinotalea > Actinotalea solisilvae. Next base: position 77,541 of record NZ_JADDKQ010000003.1, on the reverse strand, counting down.
CTCGCCCACCTCGAGGGCGACGGCCCGGCGCTCGCGGCGCACCGCACGCGCGAGCTCGCCGCGGCGCTCGGGGCGCTCGGTGTCACCGACCACCTCTTCCTCGACGACGTCGTCGGCACGGGGGAGCGCTTCGAGGACTCGGGCATGGCGTGGCTGGGCGTAGGCCGGGCCGGTGCCGCGGCCGAGCGGCCGGCCGGGGCGTTCGTCGACGTGGACGTCGAGACCGCCGCGGCCGCGCTCGCGCGCGTGCTGCGCGACCGTCGTCCCGACGTCGTCGCGGGCTACGAGCCGGGCGGCGGCTACGGGCACCCCGACCACGTGCACGCGCACGTGGTGATGCAGCGTGCGGTCGGTCTCGCGGCGGAGCCCGGCGAGGGACGCCCAGGTCACCGGGTGCCCGTCGTGCTGTGGGGCGCCCTCCCCGAGGCGGGCCTGCGCGCCGCGTACGCCGCGACGGCGGACCTCGCGGGTCCGGGCCTCGTGCCGTCCGACGCCGAGGGACCGCTGCCCTCGGCCGCCGTGCCCGACGCCGCGGTCACGGTCCGGGTCGACGCCGTGCCCGTGCTCGACCGCGTGCTCGCCGCGCTCGCGGCGCACGCGACGCAGGTCCAGGCGGTGCGTGCGGTCGACGTCCCCGGCGTGGTCGCGGTGCTCGCCCTGAGCAACGACGTCCTGCAGCCCGTGCTCGCGCAGGAGGGGTACCGCGTCGCACCGGGCGGGCGGCCCGACGACGTGGTCTGGCCGCGCGCCGTCGCGGTTGTAGCGTGACCGCCGTGATCGACCTCACCGACGGACGGACCCTCGGGCGCCTCGCCGCGACGCTGCTCGTGGGCGTCGTCGTGGGTCTGATCGGGACCGTCGTGCACCGCTGGGACGTCCCGTGGGGCCTCGTCCTCGCGCTGGCGGCCGTCCTCGCGTCCGGGGTGCTCGCCCGGGCCTGGGCGGGCTGGGCCGGGATGCTGCTCGTGGGCCTGGGCATCGTGACGACCGTCGCGGTGCTCGCGGCGCGCGGGCCGGGTGGGGACGTCCTCGTCGCGGCCGAGCCGGTCGGCTACGTCTGGTACGCCGGCGCGCTCGTCGTCTCGCTCGCCGGCCTGGCGCCGCGCCGCTGGTTCAGCGACCGGCCGATGACGGGACGCCGGGGCTGACCAGCCTCTGCCCGTAGAATCGCGCGGGCGGGCGAGGGGTCCGCCGTCGCAGCAGGGGGAGACGCACACCGATGACCGACGCACGACAAGCGGTCCCGCCGGCCGACGAGCGCACCGACGCGCCCGCGCCGGACGCGGCGGCCGACGAGACGGTCGGGTCACCGGGCGCCGCGGGGCACGCCTCCGCGGACGACGCCGCGCGTGCGGACGAGGACGGCGCGGAGCCGAGTGCCGGCGCCGACGACGCCCCAGCCGGTGCGGTGGACGGAGAGCGCGCGGGCGACGCCGCGGAGCCTGACGCGGCCGAGCCCGACGCTGCGGAGCCCCACGCGGCCGAGCCTGACGCCGTGCAGCCCGACGCCGAGGGGACCCCGAGCGAGGGCGCGGAGAAGGCGGGCGCGAGCGTGAGCGCGGACGCCCCCGAGAGCCTGCGCTCCACCGACGACGTCGCTGCGCCGGGCGAAGCGCCCGCGGCTGCGCCCCCGACCGAGGGCGACGGCCCGGCGGCCGAGGCGGAGCCCGCCCCCGCCCCCGAGGCCGCGCCGCCCGCCCCCGACGCGGGTCCGCCCGCGCCGGACACCGTGCCGCCTGCCCCTGCCGCCACACCGCCGGCCTCCGACGGCGCCCCGGCCTCCTGGCAGCCGCGCGCGTGGGAGGCGCCCACCGTGGTCATCCCCGCCGCGGCGCTCGACGACGACGCGCCCGCCTACGCGCCGCCGACCGCCGCGCCCGGTGCCCCGGGCGCGCCGACCCGGCTGAGCCACCTCGACCGCACGCCCGCGTCGCCGTCGGCGGACCCCCTGGGCGACCGCACCACGGCCGCGACCACCCCGGCGGTGCCGACCCCCGCGGCCGACGACGCGACCCAGGTGCTCGCGCCCGCCGGCCCGGTCCCGCCTGCCGCGACCACGCCCGCGACGGGCGCGCGGGGCGCGGGACGCGCCGGCGACAGCCGCACGAGCGCCCCGGTCGTCGCGCCGGCACGCCCGTCCTCCCCGATGGACGCGTTCCCCGACGAGCCGCGCCGCCGCCGCCGCTGGCCGCGCGTGCTCGGCGTCGTCGCGGCCGTGGTGGTCGTCCTGGCCGGCGCCTACGTGGGCGCGCTCTGGCTCTGGGCCGAGCGGGTCGCTCCCGGCACCACCGTCGCGGGCGTCGAGCTCGGCGGCATGGAGGCCGCGGAGGCCGAGGCCGCTCTCACCTCGTCGCTCGAGGCGGCGACGACCGAGGCGATCCCGGTCTCGGCGGGCGACAACCGCACGACCCTCGACCCGGTCGCCGCCGGCCTCGTGCTGGACGCGCCCGCGACCGTCGACGCGCTCACGGGCTTCGACCTGCACCCGCGCCGCCTCTGGGAGCAGCTGTTCGGCGCCGGGGAGGCCGACCCCGTCACGCGCGTCGACGAGGACGCGCTCGCCGAGGCGGTCGAGGGCGTCTCCGCCGCGCTGACTGTCGCGCCCGTGGACGGCGCTGTGCTGTACGTCGACGGCGCCCCCCAGGGGACCGACGCCGTGCCCGGCTCGGCGGTCGACGCCGACGCTGCGGCCGAGCTCATCGAGGACGGATGGCTCACCGCGGCCCGGCCGCTCGAGCTGCCGACGGAGGTCACCGAGCCGCAGATCTCCCAGGAGGAGGTCGACCGTGTCCTCGCCGAGGTCGCGCGACCGTTCGTCGCCGCGCCGGTCGCCGTGGCCGTCGGGGACCAGCTCGCCGAGCTGCCGCCGGACGTCCTCGCCGCCGCGGCGTCGTTCGTCCCCGACGGCTCGGAGCTGGTGCTCCAGCTCGACGGCGCCGCGCTCGTCGAGGCCGTGACCGCCCGCACGACGAACCTGCTCACCAGCCCGTCCGACGGGTCGTTCGAGTTCCAGGGCGGCGTCCCCGTGATCGTGCCCGGCACCCCGGGCACGACGCTCGACCCCGCCGCGCTCGCCGAGGCCGTGGCGGCCGCGGGCACCGGCCCGGACCGCACCGCGCGCGTCGAGCTCGTCGAGGTCGCCCCGACCGAGTCGACCGCGGAGCTCGAGGCCCTCGGCATCGTCGAGGTGGTCTCGGAGTTCTCGACCCCGCTCAACAGCGAGCCGCGCCGCACGCAGAACATCACCAACGGCGCCTCGAAGATCAACGGGACCCTGGTCCGCCCGGGCGAGACGTTCAGCCTCACCGAGGCGCTGGGCCCGATCGACGGCGCCCACGGCTTCGTCCAGGCGGGCGCCATCGTCAACGGCGAGCACTCCGACGCGTGGGGCGGCGGGCTCTCGCAGCTCTCGACGACCACGTACAACGCGGCGTTCTTCGCCGGCATGGAGGACGTCGAGCACCACCCGCACAGCGAGTGGTTCTCGCGCTACCCCGAGGGCCGCGAGGCGACGATCTTCACCGGCTCGCTCGACATGCGCTGGAAGAACACGACGCCCTACGGCGCGCTCGTGCAGGCGTGGGTCGAGGGCGGCCGCACGCACGTGCGCATCTGGGGGACGAAGTACTGGGAGGTCCAGGACTCGACGAGCGGCCGCAGCGGCGTCGTCGCCCCGACGACCGTGTACTCGCAGTCGCCGACGTGCGAGCCGCAGTCCGCGGGCAACCCGGGCTTCACGGTCACCGTCACCCGGCGCCTGCTGCTCCAGGGCGTCGAGCAGTCCTCGGAGTCGTGGACCGTGCGCTACAAGCCGCAGAACCACGTGGTCTGCGGCCCGCCGCCGACCGGCTGACCTCAGCGGTCGCGGCGCGGCCGGGGCATCGGGGCGGGCGGCACGCGCTTGCCCAGGGCGATCTCGCCCGCGGGGACGGTGACGTCCCCGCGGCGGGTCCGCACGACCACGTGCGCGTCCGTCGACTCGACGACGTCGCCGAGCACGTCGGAGAAGCCGCCCTCGGCGAGCCGGCGACGCACGACGACGCGCACGCCGGGCTGCCACGACGACCGGTCGACGCTCACGGCCGCACCGGCCGTCGCCGCGACGCGGACGGACCGTTCGGCAGGGTCGGGCGCATGTGGGGGATACTAGGACCGGCGTGACCGCGCCGACGGGCCCGTTCGGGCCGCACCGGCAAGCCGGCCTCTGGAGGGACCACCCGTGACCTACGTGATCGCCCAGCCCTGCGTCGACGTCAAGGACAAGGCCTGCATCGAGGAGTGTCCCGTCGACTGCATCTACGAGGGCAAGCGGTCGTTGTACATCCACCCCGACGAGTGCGTGGACTGCGGCGCGTGCGAGCCCGTCTGCCCGGTCGAGGCCATCTACTACGAGGACGACACGCCCGAGCAGTGGAGCGAGTACTACAAGGCGAACGTCGAGTTCTTCGACGTGCTCGGCTCGCCGGGTGGCGCCGCCAAGATGGGCATGATCGACCACGACCACCCGATCATCGCGGCGCTCCCGCCGCAGAACGGCACCGCGTGAGCCTCGCGGTCCCGGCGGCCTGAGTGGGCCTGGTCACCGCGGGCCTGCCCGACTTCCCCTGGGACTCCCTCGCGCCCCACGCGGCGGCCGCACGGGCGCACCCGGACGGCATGATCGACCTCTCGGTCGGCACGCCCGTGGACCCGACGCCGCGCGTCGTGCGCGAGGCGCTCGCCGCCGCCGCGGACGCGCCGGGCTACCCCACGGTCCACGGCTCGTCCGCCCTCCGCGAGGCGATCGCGGCCTGGTACGCGCGGCGTCGCGGCGTGCCGGACGTCGACCCGGCCGCCGTCCTGCCGACGGTGGGCTCCAAGGAGCTCGTCGCCTGGCTGCCGTCGATGCTCGGCCTCGGCCCGGGCGACGTCGTCGTGCACCCCGAGGCCGCCTACCCGACGTACGACGTCGGCGCACGCCTCGCGGGCGCGCAGCCGCTCCCTGCGGACGACGTCGCCGCATGGGCCGACCGGGACGACGTGCGCCTCGTCTGGGTGAACTCGCCGGGCAACCCCACGGGCGCGGTCCTCGGGGTCGAGGGCCTGCGCGAGGTCGTCGAGGCGGCGCGCCGGATCGGCGCCGTCGTCGCGAGCGACGAGTGCTACGCGCTGCTCGCCTGGGACGAGCCCTGGGCGCGCGACGGCGTGCCGAGCGTCCTGGACCCCCGCGTCAGCGGTGGGAGCCACGAGGGCCTGCTCGCGGTGCACTCGCTGTCCAAGCAGTCGAACCTCGCGGGCTACCGCGCCGCGTGGGTGGCGGGGGACCCGGCGCTCGTGGCGCCGATGCTCCTGCTGCGGCGTCACGCCGGGATGATGGTGCCCGCGCCCGTCCAGGCGGCGACGCTCGCCGCGATCGCCGACGACGACCACGTGGACGAGCAGCGTGCCCGGTACGGGCGGCGTCGCGAGGTGCTGCGCGCGGGCGTCGAGGCCGCCGGGCTCGAGGTCGACGCGTCTCCCGCGGGCCTGTACCTCTGGGTCCGCGCTCCCGGCCCGGGGCAGGACTGCTGGCGGACGGTCGCCGACCTCGCGGCCCTGGGCATCCTCGTCGCGCCCGGCGCGTTCTACGGGCCCGCCGGCGCGCGCCACGTCCGGATGGCACTCACGGCGTCGGACTCCGCGGTCGCCGAGGCGGCGGCGCGGCTCGCGGGCGCCTGAGTCGCCGAGGACGCAGGTCCCGCTCCGGATCCCGGCCGCTTGACCCGCACCTGGTCTATCGTTGGACTGCTCCTGACGTCGCCACCGCGACCGGAGGGCCCACGGGTGTGATGGGGATCACCCCCCACAAGGGACGTTCTGCCCATCACCGATTCGTTCTGCGCGCGAGTGCGCAGGTACCGTCGTCGTGGCCGACGAGGGCCGTATCGCATGTCTGGACCGCAGCGCAGGGGGCCTTCCCGCTGGCCGACGGCCCGCCGAGGAGGATTCATGACCGAGACCACCACCAGCCCGGTCGAGCTGCGTGTGGGCGGGCGGGCGCTCGAGCTGCCCGTCGTCGACGCGACGATCGGGAATGACGGGATCGTGGTGTCCTCGTTGCTCAAGCAGACCGGTCTCGTGACCGTCGACCCCGGGTTCATGAACACGGCGTCGTGCGAGTCGGAGATCACCTACATCGACGGGGACCAGGGCGTGCTGCTCTACCGCGGGTACCCGATCGAGCAGCTCGCCGAGCGCTCGTCGTTCCTCGAGGTGGCCTACCTGCTCACGCACGGCGAGCTGCCGACGTCGGACCAGCTCTCGGCGTTCGTCGAGCGGGTCGAGCGCCACACGCACCTGCACGACAACTTCAAGGCCCTCATCGGCGCCTTCCCCGAGAACGCGCACCCCATGGCGGTGCTCTCGAGCGCCGTCTCGGCGCTGCCCGGGTACTACCCGGAGAGCGTCGACCCGTTCGACCCCGCGACCGTCGAGCTCGCCACGGTGCAGCTCCTCGCCAAGACGCCGACGATCGCGGCCTACGCGCACCGGCGCGCGCTCGGCCAGGAGATGATCGGCCCCGACCGCGGCCGCGGCTACGTCGCGGACTTCCTGCGCATGGCGTTCCAGCCCAACGGCACCCCGTACGACGTCGACCCGGTCATGGTCCGCGCGCTCGACGTCCTGCTCCTGCTGCACGCCGACCACGAGCAGAACTGCTCGACGTCGACCGTGCGCATCGTCGGCTCGAGCCACGCCAACCTCTACGCCTCGGTGTCGGCGGGCATCAACGCCCTGTCGGGCCCGCTGCACGGCGGCGCCAACGAGGCCGTGCTGCGCATGCTCACCGAGATCCAGGAGGGCGGGGGCGACGCCACCGACTTCATGCGGCGCGTGAAGAACAAGGAGGACGGCGTCCGCCTCATGGGCTTCGGCCACCGGGTCTACAAGAACTACGACCCGCGCGCCGCGATCGTGAAGAAGGCGGCCGACGAGGTCCTCTCGGCGCTCGGCGCGCGCGACGAGATGCTCGACATCGCGATGCGCCTCGAGGAGATCGCGCTGAGCGACGACTACTTCATCGAGCGCAAGCTCTACCCGAACGTCGACTTCTACACGGGCCTGCTCTACAAGGCGATGGGCTTCCCGACGCAGATGTTCACGCCGCTGTTCGCGGTCGGCCGCATGCCCGGGTGGATCGCGCAGTGGCGCGAGATGATGAGCGACCCGCAGACGAAGATCGGCCGCCCGCGCCAGGTGTACACGGGCCCGACGTCGCGGGACTACGCGCCGATCGACCTGCGCTGAGGCTGAGCCCGTGGCGGCCCTGACCCGCCGCGCGGCTCAGGTCGCGAGCTCGATCCGGACGACACCGGGCGCGGTCGGCGCGTCGTCGACCGTCGCCCAGGCGCCCTCGGTGCGCGCCCACGCCGTGTCGCCCGCCTGCACGGCGACCACGTCGTGCGTCTCGGCGACGGACACGGCCCAGTGGGCGACGATCCACGCCATGCGGGCGGCGTCCTCCGCGGTGCCGCCGAGCCCGCTCGCGTCGACCTCGAGCACCGGGCCCGTGGCGGTCACGGGCAGCCCGCCGAAGTCGCGCTCGACGCGCGCGGCGAGGCCGGCCGGGTCGCCCGCGGCGTCGGCCGGGGCCAGCGTGCAGGTCAGCGCGCCCGGGCTGAAGCCGTACATCGCGGACGCCCACGCCCGCGCGCGCGGCTCGTGCTGGGCGTAGGCGTCGGGGAAGCCGGACCGCTGGACGGCCTGCGCGGCCTCGGTGACGGCGAGGTCCTCGTACCCCTCGACCTCGACGAGCGCGTCGTAGAACGCGTTGGTCGCGTAGACCGGGTCGAGCAGCTGCTCGGGCGTGCCCCAGCCCTGGGACGGCCGCTGCTGGAAGATGCCGAGGGAGTCGCGGTCCCCGAAGTCGATGTTGCGCAGCTTGGACTCCTGCAGGCCCGTGGCGATCGCGATGGTCGTCGCCCGCGCGGGCAGCCCGCGCCGGACGCTCGTCGCCGCGAGCAGCGCGGTGGTGTCGGCCTGGTCCGGCTCGAGGAACCACGCCGTGCCCTCGGCGGTCGCGGAGCACCGCTCGACGAGGGGCTCGGCGTCGAGGTGGCGCAGCCACGCGGCCACACCGGTCCCCGCGGCACCCACGCCGACGACGAACGCCGCGACGCCGAGCAGCGTCCGGCCGGCGCGGCGGCCACGGCGTCGCGGCGGTCGCGCCGGGCGCGGGTCGAGCGCGCGCGGCACGGGCTGCCGGGCGGGCCGCGCGGCGCCGGCCTGCGGAGGCTCCGACGGTCCGCGCCGCGGCGCGGCTGGGCGGGCGGGCATCAGTGGGCGTGCAGGTCCGGGTTGAGCGTGATGCCGGTGCCGGTCCGCGGGTGCGCCTCGACCGCCCCGGTGACGGAGTTGCGGCGGAACAGGAGCCCGTCGCGTCCCGCCAGCTCGCGCGCCGCGACGACCGCGCCCGCGTCGGCGCCCGACCCCGCGATCGTCACCTTGGTGCCCGCGGTGAGGTAGAGGCCCGCCTCGACGACGCAGTCGTCCCCGAGCGGGATGCCGAGGCCGGCGTTGGCGCCCAGCAGCGACCGGCGGCCCACGCGGATGCGCTCGCGCCCGCCGCCCGAGAGGGTGCCCATGATCGACGCGCCGCCGCCCACGTCGCTGCCGTCGCCCACGACCACGCCCTGGGAGATGCGGCCCTCGACCATGCAGACCCCGAGGGTGCCCGCGTTGAAGTTGACGAAGCCCTCGTGCATCACGGTCGTGCCCTCGGCGAGGTGCGCACCGAGGCGCACGCGGTCGGCGTCGGCGATGCGGACGCCCGAGGGCAGCACGTAGTCGACCATGCGGGGGAACTTGTCGACGCCGAGCACGACGGGTGCGGTCCCGTGCTCGGCGCGCAGCCGGAGCCGGGTCGCCTCGAAGCCGGCCACCGCGCACGGCCCGCGGTCCGTCCACACGACGTTCGGCAGGACGGTGAAGATGCCGTCGAGGTCGACGCCGTGCGGCGGGACGAGGCGGTGCGAGAGCAGGTGCAGCCGCAGGTAGGCGTCGGCCGTGCTCGTCGGCGCCTCGTCGAGGTCGATCTCCGTCGTGATCACCTGCGTCCGGACGCCGCGCGCGTCGTCCGCGCGCTCCAGGGCGCGCAGGGCGGCGCGGTGCTCCTCGTCCGAGCCGTCCGACGGCGCGCGACCGAGCGCGGGCTGCGGGTACCAGGTGTCGAGGACCGTGCCGTCCGGCGTCAGCGTGGCCAGACCGTGGCCCCAGGCGGTGCGCGTGCTCATGCCCGCCAGCCTAGATGTCGGGCGCGCGGCGTCCTGCCCAGCGAGACGGCCTAGGGTCGCGGCATGACCTCCACCGTGCTGCCGGTCACCGGCGACGTCGTCGAGCTCACGCGCGTCCTGTGCGACCTGCGCTCCGTGAGCGGGACCGAGGGCCCGTTGGCGGACGCCGTCGAGGCGGCCCTGCGCGCGGCGCCGCACCTCGAGGTGCTCCGCGACGGCGACGCCGTCGTGGCGCGGACCCACCTCGCCCGGTCCCAGCGCGTCGTGGTCGCCGGGCACCTCGACACCGTGCCGGTCGCGGGCAACCTGCCGACCGAGCGGCGACGCGAGGCCGACGGGACCGAGGTGCTCTGGGGCCGCGGGACCGTCGACATGAAGGCGGGCGTCGCCGTCCAGCTCGCGCTCGCCGTGGCGCTCGGCGCCCCGACGCGCGACGTCACCTGGGTCTTCTACGACAACGAGGAGGTCGACGCGGACCGCAACGGCCTGGGCCGCCTCGTCCGTGAGCACCCGGACTGGGTCGACGGCGACTTCGCCGTCCTGTGCGAGCCCACGGCCGGGGCGCTCGAGGGCGGCTGCAACGGGACCCTGCGCGCCGAGGTGCGCGTCACGGGGCGCGCGGCCCACTCGGGACGGTCGTGGCTCGGCGTCAACGCGATCCACGGCGCGGCGCCGGTGCTCGCGCGGCTCGCGGCCTACGAGGCGCGCGCGGTCGAGGTCGACGGGCTCGTGTACCGCGAGGGGCTCAACGCCGTGGCGATCCGCGGCGGCATCGCGGGCAACGTCATCCCGGACGAGTGCGTCGTGACCGTCAACTACCGTTTCGCGCCCGCGGCGACGCTCGAGCAGGCGCAGGACCACGTTCGCGACGTCTTCGCGGGCTTCGACGTGGCGTTCACCGACGGCGCGCCGGGGGCCCGGCCCGGTCTCGACCACCCTGCCGCCGCTGCGTTCGCGGCCGCCGTCGCCGGCCTCAGCGGCCGCCCGCCCGCGGCGAAGGAGGGGTGGACGGACGTGGCCAGGTTCTCCGCGCTGGGAGTGCCCGCGGTGAACTTCGGCCCCGGCGACCCCGCGCTCGCGCACGCGGACGACGAGCGCTGCCCGGTCGACCAGATCACCGCCTGTCTCGCCGGGCTGCGGGCCTGGCTGACCTCCTAGAGTCGGTCCCATGAGCAACGACGACGGCGGCCGCGGCTACCGCAAGGGCCCCGTGCTCCTGCGGCGCGGGCAGGTCCCCGAGACGACCAGCGACCAGAACCTCCTCGCCCGGGGCGGCGGCGCCGAGTGGGTCCACGCCGACCCGTGGCGCGTCATGCGCATCCAGAGCGAGTTCGTCGAGGGCTTCGGCGCGCTCGCCGAGGTGGGGCCGGCGGTCAGCGTCTTCGGCTCCGCGCGGACCAAGCCGGACCACCCCGACTACGCGCTCGGCGTCGCCGTCGGGCGCGGGCTCGTCGAGCACGGCTACGCGGTCATCACCGGGGGCGGTCCGGGGATCATGGAGGCCGCGAACCGGGGCGCGGCCGAGGCGGGCGGCCTCTCGGTGGGCCTGGGCATCGAGCTGCCGTTCGAGCAGGGCATGAACCAGTGGGTCGACCTCGGCGTCAACTTCCGCTACTTCTTCGCGCGCAAGACGATGTTCGTCAAGTACGCGCAGGGCTTCGTGGTGCTGCCGGGCGGGTTCGGCACGTTCGACGAGCTCTTCGAGTCCCTCACGCTCGTCCAGACCCACAAGGTCACCGAGTTCCCCATCGTGCTCGTGGGCTCGTTGTACTGGCAGGGCCTGCTCGACTGGCTGCGCGGGCCCGTCCTCGACCACGGCACCATCAGCGAGAAGGACCTCGACCTCGTCCAGCTCGTCGACGACCCCGACGAGGCCGTGCGGATCGTGCACGACCGCGACGCGCAGCGGCGCGCGGAGGAGCAGGCCGTCGCCGCCAACGCGGCCGCCGAGCAGGAGGCCGAGCGCGCGGGCTCGGGGACCTCGCCGGCGTGAGCACCGGCGTGCCGCCGGCGGGCGTCGCGCTGCGCCTGCGCGGCCGCGTGCTGTCCCCGGGTCGTCCGGCGGTCATGGCGGTCGTCAACCGCACGCCCGACTCGTTCTACGCCGCGGCGCGCGCGTCGGACGACGACGCCGCGCTCGCGGCCGTCGAGCGCGCGGTGCGCGAGGGCGCGGACCTCGTCGACATCGGCGGCGTGCGGGCGGGACGCGGGCCCGAGGTGTCGGTCGCGGAGGAGGTCGACCGCGTCGTGCCGCTGGTCGCGCGCGTCCGCGCGGCGTTCGGCGACCTGCCGATCTCGGTGGACACCTGGCGCTCCGAGGTCGCCGTCGCGGCGGCCGAGGCGGGCGCCGACCTCATCAACGACACGTGGGCGGGCTACGACCCCGGCCTCGCCGACGTCGCCGCGCGGTACGGCGCCGGCCTGGTGTGCTCGCACACGGGCGGGCTGCCGCCCCGGACCGACCCGCTGCGTCCGGAGTACCCGCTGCGCGCGGGGGAGGGTGCCGGCGGGGCCCACGGTGACGCAGGTGGCGCAGGTGCCGGCACCGCGCCCGACCCGCGCGACGGCGTCCTGCAGGACGTCCTCGCGACGCTCGCTGCGGCTGCCTCGCGCGCCGTCGAGGCCGGCGTGCACCCCGAGTCCGTGCTCGTCGACCCGACCCACGACTTCGGCAAGACGACGTGGCACTCGCTGCACCTCACGCGCCGCACGGCCGAGCTCGTCGCGCTGGGTCACCCCGTGCTCATGGCGCTGAGCCGCAAGGACTTCGTGGGCGAGTCGCTCGGGCTGCCGGTCGAGGACCGGCTCGAGGGCACGCTCGCCGCGACCGCGGTCGCGGCGTGGCTGGGCGCGAGCGTCTTCCGCGCGCACGACGTCCGGGCGACCCGCCGGGTCGCCGAGATGGTCGCCGTGATCCGCGGCGACCTGCCGCCGGCCCGCGCCGTGCGCGGGCTCGCGTGACCGCTGCGCGGCCCGCGCTCGGGTTCGTGCGCCGGCGCTGGTGGGTCCAGGTGCTGGCGGTGCAGGCCGCGGCGCGCCTCGTCAGCGCCGTCGTGCTCCTCGTCGTCGCCGAGCGGCAGGCCGCGAACCTCTGGACCCCGGCGTCGCCGTCGTACCTCGAGTACACGGGCCTCATGTGGGACGCCTCCTGGTACCGGACGATCGCGGAGGAGGGGTACCCCGCCGAGCTGCCCCTCGGGCCGGACGGCCGCGTGCAGCAGAACGCCTGGGCGTTCTTCCCGCTCTTCCCGGTCCTCGCGCGCGGGATCATGGCGCTCACCGGGGCGCCCTGGGCGACCGTCGCACCCCTGCTCGCGCTCGTGCTCGGGACCGCCGCGCTGCTCGTCGTCCACCGCGTGGTCGCGCTCGGCCTCGAGGCGGCCGTCCGTGCGGGCGCGCCGCCGCCGCCCGCACGGGTCGCCCGCGCGCTGCCGCTCGCGACCGTCGCGGTGCTGGCGACGGGCGCGGCGTCGCCCGTGCTCCAGGTCGCGTACACCGAGTCCCTCGCCCTGCTCCTGCTCGCCGCGGCGCTGTGGTGCCTGCTCGAGCGGCGGTACGCGCTCGCGGTGCCCGTGGTGCTCGCGCTCGGGCTCACGCGCGCGGTCGCCCTGCCGCTCGTCCTGGCGGTCGCCGCCCACGCGTGGCAGCGGCACCGCGAGGCGTCCGTGGCCCCGGCGCCCGCCCTCGCGTGGGCCCCGGGCGAGCGGTGGCGCCTCGGCGCGCTCGCCCTGGTCGCCGCGGCGTCCGGGCTCCTGTGGCCCGCCCTCGTGGGGCTCGCGACCGGGCGCGCGGACGCGTACACGCTGACCCAGGCCGCGTGGCGCGGGCGCGGGGAGGTGGTCCCGCTCGTGCCGTGGCTCGACGTCGCGCGGTGGCTGCTCGGCCCGTGGGGCGTCCCCGCGCTCGCGGCCGTCGCCGTCGGGCTGGGCGCGCTCCTGCTCACCCGCCCGCTCGCGCGGCTCGGGGCGGTGCTGCGCGGCTGGACGGCGGGCTACCTGGGCTACCTGGTCCTCGTGCTCGAGCCCGGCACGAGCCTGGTGAGGTTCGGGCTCCTCGCGTTCCCCGTCGCCGCGGTCGTGGCCCAGCTCTGCCTGCGCAGCCGGTGGCCCCGTGCGACGCTCGCGCTCGTCGTCCTCCTCGGCGTCGCGGGACAGGTCGCGTGGGTGGGGCTGCTCTGGCGCCTCGTGCCGCCGTCCGGGTGGCCGCCGTGAGCGCCGTCCGACGGGTGCCGCCGTGTCCTCGCGGTGAACTAGACTGATCTCGGACATCCGCCACCCAGCCACGCACGGGAGCGCGTCCGCCGGCACACGCACCCTGGGCGCGCGAGCCGCGGCGCGCCACGAGCGAGCAACCGACGGCCGGCCCCGCGAGGGCGCCGACCGACGGACCTGGGCCGGGCGGGACGAGACCGACGAGGAGGAGCCAACCGATGGCTGCGATGAAGCCGAGGACGGGCGACGGACCGCTCGAGGTCACCAAGGAGGGCCGCGGCATCGTCATGCGCGTGCCCCTCGAGGGCGGGGGCCGCCTGGTCGTCGAGCTCAACGCGACCGAGGCGAGCGAGCTGGGCGAGGCGCTGACCGCCGTCGTGAGCTGAGGCCCGTGGCCGGACCAGCACGGCGCACGGTCGTGCGCCGGGACGAGACCGGCCGCCGCAGGGCGGCCGCCCCGCGGCGCGCCCCCGCGTCCTCGTCGCTGCCCGAGCTGCCCGCCGTCTCCGTCGCGCGCGGCACCGTCGCGTCCACGACGCTCCTCGCGGAGCCGGACGTCGACGCGCTCGTGCTGCCCGTCGCGCCCGCGGCCGAGGAGGACGACGGCGTCCAGCCCCGCGCGGGCGTCGCCGACGCCGCCGTGCGCTACGGCATCGACCTGGGCGACCTCGCCGAGCGCGCCGGGCTCACCGGCGCCGCGGGCGAGGCGCACACCGTGCACCTGCCCCGCGCCTCGGGCGCTGCGGCGCTCCCGTGGGCGGGGCTGCCCGCCCGCGTCGTGCTCGTCGGCACGGGCTCGGGCTCGCCCCGCGACCTGCGCCGGGCCGGCGCCGCCGTCGCGCGGTCGACCCGAGGGCTGCGCCGCGTCGTCACGACGCTCGGCGCGGAGGGCGGGGCCGAGGACGCGCGCGCCGTCGTCGAGGGCTACCTGCTCGGCGCGTACCGGCACGCGACGCGTGCCACCGGCACGCCCCCCGAGCCGCCGGCGACCGAGCTCGTGGTGCTCGGACGCCACCCCGAGAGCGCGCTCGCCTCCGCCCGCATCGCGGCCGAGGCGTCGTGGGTCGCCCGCACCCTCACCGTCACGCCGTCGGACACCAAGACCCCGGCCTGGCTCGCCGACCAGGTCACGCGCCTCGCGACCGGACCCGGCCTGTCGGTCGAGGTGCTCGAGGGCGACGCGCTCGCGGAGCGCGGCTTCGGCGGCATCGTCGCCGTCGGCGGCGGGTCGGCCCACCCGCCGCGGCTCGTCACCGTGCGGTACGAGCCCGTGGGGGCCCCCTCGGCCGGTGCGCGCACCCGGCCGGGCGCCGCGGGGCGCCACGTCGTGCTCGTCGGCAAGGGCATCACCTACGACACGGGCGGCATCTCCATCAAGCCGCGCGAGTCGATGGTCGCGATGAAGACCGACATGGCCGGCGCCGCCGTCGCGCTCGCGGCCGTGCTCGGCGCGTCGCGGGCGGGCGTGCGCCACCGCGTCACCGCGCTGCTCCCGCTCGCGGAGAACGCCGTCGGTGCCTCGTCCTACCGCCCGGGCGACGTCGTCACGGTGCACGGCGGGACGACCGTCGAGGTCGTCAACACGGACGCCGAGGGCCGCATGGTCCTGGCCGACGCGCTGAGCCACGCCGACGCCGAGCTGGACCCGGACATCGTCGTGGACGTCGCCACGCTCACGGGCGCCGCGACGCTCGGGCTGGGCCGGCAGCACGGCGCGCTCTACACGCCGGACGACCGGCTCGCGCGCTCGCTCGAGGCGGCCGGGCAGGACACGGGCGAGCTGCTGTGGCGCATGCCGCTCGTCGAGGACTACCGGTGGGTGCTCGAGTCGTCGGTCGCGGACGTGCGGCACGTGCCGTCCGACCCGGGCGTCGGTGGCGGCTCGATCACCGCGGCGCTCTTCCTGCAGCGCTTCGCCGGGGACCGCCGCTGGGCGCACCTCGACATCGCGGGGCCCGCGCGAGCCACGGCCGCAGCCCACGAGGTCCCCGAGGGAGCGACCGGCTTCGGCGCCCGCCTGCTCCTGCGCTGGCTCCTGCAGCTGCGCTGACGCCCTCTCGGGGGCGCGCGGACGAGCAGGATCGCCGGCGCAGCGCCAGCCCAGCGTCAGCGCAGCGAGGCGAGCAGCAGGCCGTCCCCGCTCGGCAGGAGCGCCGGGACGAGCCGGTCGTCGTCGCGGACCAGCCGCGCGGCCTCGCGCAGCGCGGTCGTGACCTCGTCGCGGCGCGCCGGGTCCGGCACGCGGTCCCCGCCCAGCGCGTGCGCGATCGCCAGCACGCCCCCCGGGCGCAGGAGACGCAGCGCCTGCGGGACGTGCTCGCCGAGGTCGAGCGGGTCGGCGTCGGCGAGCACGAGGTCGTACGCGCCGTCGGTGAGGCGGGGGAGGACGTCGGCCGCGCGACCCGTGATCGTGCGCGCGCGCGTCGAGCGGACGCCCGCCTCGGCGAACGCCTCCTTCGCGGCCCGCTGGTGCTCGGCCTCGCTGTCGATGGTCGTGAGGACGCCGTCGGGCGCCATGCCGCGCAGAAGCCAGAGGCCCGAGACGCCGGCCCCCGTGCCGATCTCCACCACGGCCGTCGCGCGCAGCGCGGACGCGAGGAGCTGGAGGACCGCACCCGTGCCGGGCGAGACCGCCCCGCACCCGAGCTGGTCCGCCCGGTCGGTCGCGCGCAGCAGGGTCTCGTCGAGCGCGCGGAAGTCCTCCGCGTGGGCCCAGCTGACGGACTTGTCGGTGGCGATGATGTCCTCCTGGCGGGCGGGTCTCGGGCTCGCTCGATGCTATCGCCGCGGGCGCGGCCCGCCCGGGCGAACCGCCGCGCCGAGGGCGCGGGAACACCGGGGACGCGCCGGTCGTTCGTGCAGGTGCGGGCTGGAACACTGGTCCCGCGGGCACGCGAGTGCCACCGCCGAGAGAGAGGCACCCACGGTGCGACCGGTACTGCGCGGGCGCCGCACGGGCGGCACGACCCCGCCGACGTCCGACGCGCCCGCGCGGCTGCCCGTCGCCGCGGTGGCCGACGAGCCGTACCAGCCGCCGAGCTGGGAGGAGATCGTGGCCACGCACTCGGGCCGCGTCTACCGCCTCGCCTACCGCCTCACCGGCAACCAGCACGACGCCGAGGACCTCACGCAGGAGACGTTCATCCGCGTGTTCCGGTCCCTGTCGAGCTACACGCCGGGGACCTTCGAGGGCTGGCTCCACCGCATCACGACCAACCTGTTCCTCGACGGCGTGCGCCGCAAGAAGCGGATCCGGATGGAGCCGCTCGGCGACGACGCCGCGCACGTGCCAGGCCCCGTCGGGCCGGGCAGCCCCGAGCGCGGGTACGAGCACGCGAACCTGGACCACGACATCCAGCGCGCCCTCGACGCGCTCCCGCCCGAGTTCCGCGCCGCCGTCGTGCTCTGCGACATCGAGGGCCTGTCCTACGAGGAGATCGCGCTGACGCTGGGCATCAAGCTCGGCACCGTGCGCTCCCGGATCCACCGCGCACGGGCACAGCTGCGCGCGTCGCTCGCGCACCGGGCGCCGGTCGAGGCGCACCTCGTCCCGGTGCCCCCGGCCGACGTCGTGCCCGACGGCGTGCTGCGCGAGGCCCTGCCCGTGGAGGCGGGGCGGTGAGCCACCTGGGCTCCCAGATCAGCGCTCTGGTCGACGGGCAGCTCCCGCCCGCGGCCGCCGAGCGCGTGCTCGCGCACGCCGCCGCGTGCCGCGAGTGCGCCGACGAGCTCGCGGCAGCCCGCGCCGCACGGCGTGCGCTCGCGGGCGCGGCGGACGTCCCGGTCGACCCGGGACTCACGGCGCGCCTCGTCGCGCTCGGCGCCCCGCCGTGCGACCCGTCCGCGCGGGGCGTGCCGCGCCGCGACACGCCCCGGCGCCTGCCCGACGGCTCGCTGCCCATGCCGGGCAGCCGACGTGCCGAGCTGCCCGGTCGCGCGACGGGCTGCCTCGGCGGCGACCTCACGCGGTCGCGCACGCCCGCGCGGGTCCTGGCGACGGCGGCGGGCGTCGGCGTCGTGGCCGCGACGCTCGTCGCGCTCGGCGTGCAGCCCGCCGTCGCGCCGTCGACCCACCCGGCGCACGCGCTCACGCTGCTCAGCCGGGCGGGCACGGGCGAGGGGGTGACCGCGACGCCGCGGACGTCGACGCTCGGCTCGTCCGCGTCGCTCGGTGGCACGGCCACCACCGCGCTGACGTGGCGGTCGACCCCCACCGAGACGGTGGGCGAGGGGGAGCCGATCCTCACCTGGCTGGGTGAGGAGGGCTGGTCGGCGCCCGACCACCTCCCCGAGGGCTACGCCGTCACCACCGTGCGCGACGACGTCGACGGGTCGAGCGGGATCGAGGTCGACCTCGCGGGACCGCTCGGCACGATCGTCGTGACCGAGCAGCACGGGCGGCTCGACCCGTCCGCGGTCGCCGGCGCGCCGCTCACGACCGTCGGCGAGCGCAGCGTGCACCTGCTGTCGAGCGCGCCGTGGCACGTCGTGTGGCAGTCGGGCAGCACCGTGGTGAGCGTGGTCGCGGAGACGCGCACGTCGGCGGCCGAGGAGCTCGTGACGGCCTACCCGCACACCCGGTACGACGACCGGGTGGCGGCGCGGCTCGCGCGCGGCTGGGACGTGATCGCGGGAGCATGGGGTCCGTGACCTCCGAGCCCACGACCGACGCACCGCGCGACCCCGACCGCGACGCCCCGGTCAACCCGTTCGCGCCGCCGTCGTCCTACCGCTCGGCCGTGCACGACGCCGGCGCGGCGCGGGACGCCGGGGCGGCCCCGGCGGACGCGCCCCGTGCGTCGTCCGAGCCGGCAGCGGCCGCGGCCGGCCCTCGGCCGACCGGCCCCCGCCCCACGGACGCCCGGTTCGCGCCGCCCGGCGCGGCCCCGACCTCGGCGGCCGCGCCCGCCCCGGGCGCCACGCCCGGCCTCGCGGCGCCCGGCTACGCTCCGGCACGGCAGGCGACCCCGGGGTACGCGCCGTCCGGGCCCGTGGCGTCCGGACCTGTGGCGTCCGGGCCCGTGGCGTCCGGACCTGTGGTGTCCGGACCCTCGACGTCGTCCGGACCCGGCGAGCCCCCCGTCCTGGGCCCCGCGCCTGCGCCCACGTCCGAGGCGCACCCGCCCGACGCCCCTGCCGGTGAGCCTTCGCCGCCGCTCGACAGCTGGGGGCGTCCGCAGCGCGTCCGCCGCCCGCGACGGGCGCTCGGCGTCGTCTGGGTCGTGCCGCTCCTCCTGCTCGCGCTGCTCGCCGGCGCCGCGGGCGGCTACCTGGGCGAGCGCTGGCTCGAGCGCCCGCGCCCCGTCGACGCCGCGCTCCCGCAGGCGACCGGCGAGGACGTGGGGGAGCTCACGGGCGTCGCGGAGGTCGCCGCGCAGGTCCTGCCGAGCGTCGTCGCGATCGAGGTCCGCGCGGCCGACGGCGAGGGCACGGGCTCGGGATTCGTCCTGCGCGAGGACGGCTACATCCTCACCAACAACCACGTCGTGGCGGCCGGGGCCGACGGCGGCGGCGAGATCGTCGTGGTGTTCGCCGACGGCGGCGAGGAGCCCGCCGAGATCGTGGGCCGGACGACCGCGTACGACCTCGCCGTGATCAAGGTCGAGCGCACGGGCCTCACGCCCCTCGTGCTCGGCGACTCGGACGCGGTCGTCGTGGGCGACCCCGTGGTCGCGATCGGCGCCCCCCTCGGGCTCCAGGGCACGGTCACGACCGGCATCGTCAGCGCGCTCAACCGGCCCGTCTCGGCGGGCAGCGGGCAGCAGACGGCGTTCATCAACGCGATCCAGACGGACGCGGCGATCAACCCGGGCAACTCCGGCGGCCCCCTCGTGGACGCGACCGGCCAGGTCATCGGGATCAACTCGGCGATCGCCCAGCGGCCGGGCGCGACGCAGGCCGCGGGCAGCATCGGCCTCGGCTTCGCGATCGGCTCCAACCAGGCGCGCCGCACCGCCGAGCAGCTCATCGAGACGGGTGTCGCGACGTACCCCGTGGTCGGCGTGCTCCTCGACCAGCGCTACCAGGGCGAGGGCGTCCAGGTCTCGACCGAGGCGCAGAACGGGGTCGCGCCCGTCACCGCGGACGGCCCCGCGGACCGCGCGGGGATCGAGCCGGGCGACGTCATCGTCGCGATCGACGGCCGTCCCGTCACCGAGGACGAGGAGCTCATCGTCGCGATCCGCGCCAAGGCGCCCGGGGACTCGGTGACGCTCACGGTGCGCACGGGCGACGAGGAGCGCGACGTGCGCGTCGTGCTCGACGAGACGCAGAGCGCGGCGCCGTGACCCGCGGCGGCGGGGGCGTCGTCGGCGCGCGGCTAGTCTGACCGCGTGCTCGGCATCAACGGGGGCGAGTTCCTCGTCCTCATCGTCGTGGCCCTCCTCGTCGTGGGTCCCGAACGCCTGCCCGGCTACGCCGAGCAGCTCGCGTCCTGGGTCCGGACGCTCCGCCGCTTCCTCGGGACGGCGCGCGAGCGTGTCGCGGAGGAGCTCGGCGAGGACGCGGCCGACGTCGACTGGGCGTCGCTGGACCCCCGGCGCTACGACCCCCGGCGCATCGTCCGCGACGCGCTGCTCGAGGACGTCGCGCCGCCCCCGCCCGTGACGGGGCGGCGGTACACGTCGGGACGCGGCGGGACGGCGGCAGCCGCCGGCGCGGCGCGGTCGGCCGACGCGCGACGGACCGACGCGCGGGCCGAGGACGGCCCGGGCGGGGGCGCCGCCGGCCCGGCGCCCTTCGACGACGAGGCCACCTGACGCGGGCAGGTCCGACCCACCCGCCCGGACCTGCCAGAATGCTCGTCATGGCCAGCGCACCCACCGCAGCGTCGCGCCCCCGGATCCTGTCCGGGATGCAGCCGACGTCCGACTCCCTGCACCTCGGCAACTACCTCGGCGCGCTGACGAGCTGGGTGGCGCTCCAGGACGACTACGACGCGCTGTACACGGTCGTCGACCTCCACGCGCTCACGGTCGCCCCGGACCCGTCGCTGCTGCGCGAGCGCACGCGCCGCACCGCTGCCCAGTACCTCGCGGCGGGCGTCGACCCGGCCCGCTCCGTGCTGTTCGTCCAGTCGCACGTGCCCGAGCACACCGAGCTCGCGTGGATCCTGTCGTGCCACACGGGCTTCGGCGAGGCCTCGCGCATGACGCAGTTCAAGGACAAGTCCGCCAAGCAGGGCGCCGAGGGGACGACCGTCGGGCTGTTCACCTACCCGGTGCTCATGGCGGCCGACATCCTGCTGTACGACGCCGCGCTCGTCCCCGTGGGCGAGGACCAGCGCCAGCACCTCGAGATCACGCGCGACCTCGCGCAGCGGGTCAACAGCCGGTTCGGTCCGACCTTCGTGGTGCCCGACGCGCACATCGTCAAGGCCACCGCGAAGATCTACGACCTCCAGGACCCGACGTCGAAGATGAGCAAGTCGTCGTCGACGCCGGCCGGGCTCATCGAGCTCCTCGACGACCCGAAGGTCGTGGCCAAGCGCATCCGCTCGGCCGTGACGGACACCGAGCGGGAGATCCGGTACGACGTCGAGGCCAAGCCCGGCATCGCCAACCTCCTGACCATCTACGCGGCGCTCACGGGCCGCACGATCGACGCGATCGTCGCCGAGTACGACGGCAAGGGCTACGGCGACCTCAAGAAGGACCTCGCCGACGTCGTCGTCGACTTCCTCACGCCGTTCCAGGAGCGCGTGCACGCCTACCTCGACGAGCCCGACAAGCTCGACGACGTGCTCGCCGAGGGCGCCGAGCGGGCCTCGGCGATCGCGCGCGGCACGATGGACCGGGTGCGCGACCGGATCGGCCTGCTGCCGGCCCGGGGGCAGCGGGCGTGAGGCTCCCGGAGCGCGTGGGCGACCAGGTGCGGATCGGGGTCGCCCTGCAGGTCCCCGAGCCGTACGGCCCGCTGCTCCAGCGCGCACGCGCCGGGTTCGGCGACCCGCTCGCGCACGACATCCCGCCGCACGTCACGCTGCTGGGGCCGACGGTCGTCGAGCCCGACCAGCTCGAGGTCGTGGGGGACCACCTCACCGCCGTCGGCAAGGAGCACGCGCCGTTCACGGTGCTGCTGCGCGGCACGGGCACGTTCCGGCCGGTGTCGGCGGTCGTGTTCGTGCAGGTGGTCAAGGGCATCGCGGAGTGCGAGCAGCTCGAGCGCGCCGTCCGCTCGGGACCCCTCGAGCAGGAGCTGCGGTTCAACTACCACCCGCACGTCACGGTCGCGCACGACGTCCCCGAGGACGCCCTGGACCGCGCCTTCGACGAGCTGGCTGGTTTCGAGGCCGAGTTCGAGGTCGACAGCCTCCAGGTCTTCGAGCACGGCGACGACGGCGTCTGGCGCGCGGTCCGCGACTTCCCCCTCACGGCCACCCCCCACCTCTAGCCCCACCCGCGCCACCCCAGCCACCCGCGGAGCCCGGCGCCCACCGCGGAGCCCGGTGCCGTCCGCGGAGCCCCGTGCCGACCGCGGAGCCGCGTGCCGTCCGCGGAGCCCGGTGCCGACCGCGGAGCCCGGTGCCGACCGCGGAGCCTGGTGCCCGTCCGCGGAGCCCCGTGACAGCTGTGCGGAGCCTGGTGCCGTGACACGCCGGCGTGTCGTGGCACTTCGCTCGCGGGCGCCCGCGACGGCACCGGCGGTCGCTCGTGGACCCACTGTCGCCACCGTCGCCGGCGACAGCCGCGGGTGGTCGGACCCCACCGGCAGCTCGCGACAGCGGAGCACCGTGTCACGACGCGCCGGCGTGTCCTGGCACCGTGCTCCGCGCTGGGCGCACGGGGCTCCGCGGTCGGGCACGGGGCTCCGCGGTCGGGCACGGGGCTCCGCGGTCGGGCACGGGCTCCGCGGGGGGCACCCGGCTTCGTGGCGGGACGCGTGTGCTGGCCCCCGAGGCGGACAGGGATGAGGGCGGCACGCCCGGCGTGCCGCCCTCCTCCCACGTGGACTGCTAGAAGGCGCGGGTGATCATCGCGCGCTTGACCTCCTGGATGGCCTTCGTGACCTCGATGCCGCGCGGGCACGCCTCGGTGCAGTTGAAGACCGTGCGGCAGCGCCACACGCCCTCCTTGTCGTTGAGGATCTCGAGGCGCTGGGAACCGCCCTCGTCGCGGCTGTCGAAGATGAAGCGGTGCGCGTTGACGATGGCCGCCGGGCCGAAGTACTGGCCGTCGGTCCAGAACACCGGGCACGACGACGTGCACGCCGCGCACAGGATGCACTTGGTCGTGTCGTCGTAGCGCTCGCGCTGCTCGGGCGACTGCCGGCGCTCGCCGGACGGCTGGTTGCCGCCCGTGATGAGGAACGGCATGACCTCGCGGTAGGACGCGAAGAACGGCTCCATGTCGACGACGAGGTCCTTCTCGACGGGCAGGCCCTTGATGGGCTCGACCGTGATCGGCTTCTTGATGTCGAGGTCCTTGAGGAGCGTCTTGCACGCGAGCCGGTTGCGGCCGTTGATCCGCATCGCGTCGGACCCGCAGATGCCGTGCGCGCACGAGCGCCGGAAGGTCAGCGACCCGTCCGTCTCCCACTTGATCTTGTGCATCGCGTCGAGCACGCGGTCGGTGCCGTGCGCCGTGACCGTGAACTCCTCCCAGTACGCCTCGGGGTCCGGGGCGTCCGGGTTGAAGCGGCGGATGCGCAGCGTGACGTCGAAGCTCGGCACGGCCCCGACCTCGGGCTCGGGCGCCTGCGTCGCGCGGGTGTCGAGTGCGGTCATCAGTACTTGCGCTCCATCGGCTGGTAGCGGGTCACGGTCACGGGCTTGGTGTCGAGGCGGATCTCGGTCTCGCCGGCGACGCCCGTCGGCCGCGCGTAGGCCATCGTGTGCTGCATGAACCTGGCGTCGTCGCGGGTCGGGAAGTCCTCCCGGAAGTGGCCGCCGCGTGACTCCTCGCGCGCGAGCGCGCCGACGACGACGACCTCGGCCAGGTCGAGCAGGAAGCCCAGCTCGATCGCCTCGAGCAGGTCGGTGTTGTAGCGCCGGCCCTTGTCCTGCACGCCGACGGCGAGGTAGCGCTTCTTGAGCGCGCGCACGTCGGCCAGGGCCTGCGTGAGCGAGTCGGCGGTGCGGAACACCTGGGCGTTCGCGTCCATCGTCTCCTGCAGCGCCCGCCGGACGTCGGCCACGCGCTCGCCCGCCGCGGCGTCGCGCATGCGCTCGATCTCGGTGACCACGGCCGACGTCGGCTCCTCGGGCAGCTCCACCCACGACGCCGTCTGCGCGTACGCCGCGGCGGCGATGCCCGCGCGCTTGCCGAAGACGTTGATGTCGAGGAGCGAGTTGGTGCCGAGGCGGTTCGACCCGTGCACCGAGACGCACGCGACCTCGCCGGCCGCGAAGAGGCCCCGCACCACGTCCGTGTTGTTGCGCAGCACCTCGGCGTCGATCGTCGTCGGCACGCCGCCCATCGCGTAGTGCGCGGTCGGGTACACGGGGACGGGCTCGGTGTACGGCTCGATGCCGAGGTACGTCCGGGCGAACTCCGTGATGTCCGGCAGCTTGGCGTCGATGTGCGCGGGCTCGAGATGCGTGAGGTCGAGCAGGACGTAGTCCTTGTTCGGCCCGGCGCCGCGGCCCTCGCGGACCTCGTTCGCCATGGACCGCGCGACGATGTCACGCGGCGCGAGGTCCTTGATCGTCGGCGCGTAGCGCTCCATGAAGCGCTCGCCCTCGCTGTTGCGCAGGATCGCGCCCTCGCCGCGAGCCGCCTCCGACAGGAGGATCCCCAGGCCGGCGAGGCCCGTCGGGTGGAACTGGAAGAACTCCATGTCCTCGAGCGGGAGGCCGCGCCGCAGCGCGAGCGCCATGCCGTCGCCCGTGAGGGTGTGGGCGTTCGACGTCGTCTTGAAGATCTTGCCCGCGCCGCCCGTCGCGAACACCACGGACTTGGCCCGGAAGACGTGGATCTCGCCGGTCGCGAGCTCGTACGCGACGACGCCGCTCACCGCGACCTCCTCGCCGTCGGGCACGTCGCCCGTCGTGAGGTCGTGCGTGAGGAGCACGTCGAGCACGTAGAACTCGTTGAAGAACTCGACGTCCTGCTTGACGCACTGCTGGTAGAGCGTCTGCAGGATCATGTGCCCGGTGCGGTCCGCCGCGTAGCAGGACCGGCGGACGGCCGCCTCGCCGTGGTTGCGCGTGTGGCCGCCGAAGCGCCGCTGGTCGATCTTGCCCTCGGGCGTGCGGTTGAACGGCAGGCCCATGCGCTCGAGGTCGAGCACCGCGTCGATGGCCTCCTTCGCCATGACCTCGGCCGCGTCCTGGTCGACGAGGTAGTCACCGCCCTTGACGGTGTCGAACGTGTGCCACTCCCAGTTGTCGTCCTCGACGTTGGCGAGCGCCGCGCACATCCCGCCCTGCGCCGCGCCGGTGTGCGAGCGCGTCGGGTAGAGCTTGGTGAGCACCGCGGTACGGGCCCGGGTCGAGGACTCCAGCGCAGCCCGCATGCCCGCGCCGCCGGCGCCGACGATGACGACGTCGTACTGGTGGGTCTGCATCAGGTGAGGGGTCCTTGTCTTCCGGCAGGTCGGTGGGGTGCGAGGGGTGTCGCGGCCGCGACGGCCGCGGCGGTCAGGCGGTGCAGAAGGACGGCAGCAGGTCGGCCGGCGCGCCCGCGGGGCACGGGTCGAACGTGAAGATCACGAGCGTGCCGAGCACGACGACGACCACGAAGGCCAGGTAGAGCGCGCTCTTGAGCACGATCCGGGTCCCGGTGCGCTCGGCGTAGTCGTTGATGATCGTGCGAACGCCGTTGGTGCCGTGGATCATCGCGAGCCAGAGCATGAGCAGGTCCCAGACCTGCCACAGCGGCGAGGCCCACTTGCC
The DNA here is from genome assembly GCF_016464425.1 of Actinotalea solisilvae. Lineage (GTDB taxonomy): Bacteria > Actinomycetota > Actinomycetes > Actinomycetales > Cellulomonadaceae > Actinotalea > Actinotalea solisilvae. The sequence continues at coordinate 52,246 of NZ_JADDKQ010000003.1, read as the reverse complement.
GGCGACGAACCCGAAGTCGATGGCGTTGATGCCGTCGCCGTCGACGAGGTTCATGAACAGGTGCCCGAAGATGAGCACGAGCAGCAGGACGCCGGACGCGCGCATGAACACCCAGCCGTACAGCTCGTAGTTGGTGCGCGACGTGCGGCGGCCGGACCGGGGGCTGCGGGGCGCCGCGACGGTCGGCGCGGCCGTGGTGAGCTGGGCCATCAGTGGCCTCCGAAGACGTTCATGAGGTGGCGCGGGAGGAAGCCCGCCATCGTGACGACGAACAGGCCGATGACGACCCAGAGCATGACGCGCTGGTACCGCGGGCCCCTCGACCAGAAGTCCACGAGCATGACGCGGACGCCGTTGAAGGCGTGGAAGACGATGGCGGCCACGAGGCCGGCCTCGCCGAGCCCCATGACGGGGTTCTTGTACGTGCCGATGACCGCGTTGTACGCCTCGGGGGAGACCCGGACGAGGGACGTGTCGAGCACGTGGACCAGGAGGAAGAAGAAGATGAGGAACCCGGTCACGCGGTGCGCGACCCAGGACCACATCCCCTCGCGGCCGCGGTAGAGCGTGCCAGCCGGTGCATCGGGCACTGAGGGTTCCTCCCGGGCAGTTCGAGGTGACGTCGTCGTCCGGCCCAGGCCGTCCCGGCGGTGCGCCGGCACGACCCGTGACCCGGAGTCACTGTACGTCCCGACTGTAGCCACCGCCGGTGCGCGCACCGCCGCGCGCCAGGGCCAGGAGTCCTGCTCACGGCCCTGCGGGGCCCCCTCGGGGCGCGTTTGTGACCAACACCACAGGCGCCCTCGGCGCCGTGGACAGGCGTCCCGCGGGCCGGACGCCGGAGCCCGGCCCGCGGATCCCGCGCGCCTGGCAGGATCGGCAGCCATGACGACGTCCCCCGCTCCCGTCCCCGGCTTCCGCGCCGTCGTCCCGGCCGGCGGCGCCGGGACGCGGCTGTGGCCGCTCTCGCGGGCCGGCGCCCCGAAGTTCCTGCACGACCTCACGGGGACGGGCCGCACGCTCCTGCAGGCGACGGTCGACCGCCTCCTCCCGCTCACGGGCCCGGACGGCGTCGTCGTCGTCACGGGACGGGCGCACGAGGCGGCCGTGCGCGGGCAGGTCCCCGAGCTCGGCGCGCACGCCGTGCTCGCGGAGCCGTCGCCGCGCGACTCGATGGCGGCGATCGGGCTCGCCGCCGCGGTGCTCGCGCGGCGCGAGGGCGAGGACGTCGTGCTGGGCTCCTTCGCGGCCGACCACGTCATCGACGCCGGGCCGGGCTTCGCGACGGCGGTCCGCGAGGCCGTCGCCGCGGCGCACGAGGGCTACGTCGTCACGGTGGGCATCCCGGCGAGCGGCCCCTCGACGGCGTTCGGCTACGTCCACCAGGGCGAGCCGCTCGGCCTCGCCGACGCCCCGAGCGCCCGGCACGTCGTCGGCTTCACGGAGAAGCCGGACGCCGCGACCGCTGCGGAGTACCTCGCGACGGGGGAGTACCGGTGGAACGCGGGCATGTTCGTCGTGCGCGCGGGCGTGCTGCTCGGTCACCTCGAGCGCCTGCACCCCCAGCTCCACGCCGGCCTGCGCGAGATCGCCGCGGCATGGGGTACCGGCGCGCAGGACGACGTCGTCGCCCGCGTGTGGCCCGGCCTGACGAAGATCGCGATCGACCACGCGATCGCCGAGCCCGTGGCCGCGGCCGGCGGGGTCGCCGTCGTCGACGGCGCCTTCGGCTGGGACGACGTCGGCGACTTCGCGTCGCTCGGCGACCTGCTACCGGTCCGGGACGGCGCGGGGGACGGCGTGCGCGTGCTCGGGGACGCCGACGCCGCCCTCGTCGTCGACGCACGGGACGCCCTCGTGGTGCCGGGCACGGGCCGGCTCGTCGCGGTGCTGGGCCTGGACGACGTCGTCGTCGTGGACACGCCCGACGCCGTCCTCGTCACCACGCGCGAGCACGCGCAACGGCTCAAGGCCGTCGTCGACGCCGTGCGCGAGCGCGGCCGGACCGACCTGCTCTGACCGCCGGACGCCGCGCACCCCGGGTGCCGCTCCACGGACGCCCGCGGGCGCGGCGCGGCCGACGAACTAGGCTCGTCGGGTGCTGGAAGCTGCCCGAACCGTCTCCGTCGACCGTCTCAACGCCCGCGTGGACGGCCTGCTGGACGAGCTCGTCGCGTTCCGTCGCGACCTCCACGCGCACCCCGAGGTCGCGCACACCGAGCGCCGGACGACCGAGCGCGTGGCCGCGCGGCTGCGTGCGGCCGGGCTCGAGCCGCGCCTGCTCCCCGGGACCGGTCTCGTGTGCGACCTGGGGCCGAGCCCCGTCGCCGCGGGTCGGCGTCGGATCGCCCTGCGCGCCGACCTCGACGCGCTCCCCGTCGCGGACCACTGCCCGCACCCGTGGCGCTCGACCGTGCCCGGGGTCGCGCACGCGTGCGGCCACGACGTCCACACGGCCGTCGTGCTCGGCGCGGGCCTCGTGCTCGCCGAGCTGGCCGACGCCGGCCGCCTGGCCACGGGCGTCCGCCTCCTCTTCCAGCCCGCCGAGGAGGTCCAGCCGGGCGGAGCGCTCGCGGCGGTCGAGGCGGGCGCCATGGACGGCGTCGCGCAGATCTTCGCGGTGCACTGCGACCCGAAGCTCGACGTCGGCCGGGTCGGCACGCGCATCGGCCCGATCACGTCCGCCTCCGACCCCGTGACGGTGACGCTCACGGGCTCGGGCGGGCACACGTCGCGACCGCACCTCACGGCCGACGTCGTCTTCGCCCTCGGGCAGGTCATCACGCAGGTGCCGAGCGTGCTGGGCCGGCGGCTCGACCCGCGCTCGGGCGTCAACCTCACGTGGGGCCAGGTGCACGCGGGCAGCGCGAGCAACGCCATCCCGGCGACGGGCACCGTGCGGGGCACGCTGCGCTGCCTCGACGCCCGGGCGTGGGAGGAGGCCGCGTCGGTCCTGCGCGAGGCGGTCGAGCACGCCGTGGCGCCGTACCGCGTCGAGGTCGACGTGCAGCACCATCGCGGCGTCCCCCCGGTCGAGAACGAGGCCGCGAGCACGCGCCTGCTCGACGCCGCCGCGCGCGACGTCCTCGGCAAGGACTCCGTCGAGCTCACCGAGCAGTCGCTCGGCGGCGAGGACTTCGCGTGGCTGCTCACGCGGGCGCCGGGCGCGATGGCCCGGCTCGGCACGCGCACCCCGGGCGGCCGCACGTACGACATCCACCAGGGCGACTTCGACGTCGACGAGCGCGCGATCGGCGTCGGCGCGCGCCTCCTCGCCCGCGTCGCCGTGCTCGCAGGGACGCCCACGGGGGACCTGCCGACGGCCTGAGCCCGCCGGACGACGTCCGGGGCGAACCGTGCGAATGCCCCGCGGGCACCCGAACGGCCCTGCCGAACATTCCGGTTGGGTAACAACCCCCCGGGTGATACCGGCCGGTAACACTGGCGTCGCACGGGCGCGGTTAGGGTGCGTGGTGCCAGCCGGTCAGGTGCCGGCGGTGAGGACGCAGTGACGGAGCGCGCCCGCAGGGCGCCCGCGGCACCCCGCGGGCCCCTCGGCAGGCAGGCCCCCGGCAGACACAACGGGAGTACGACGTGACAAGAGTGACGCGAGCAGCGGTCCTGGCGACCGCGACGGCCCTCGCCCTGGCGGCCTGCGCTGCGGCCCCGGAGGAGGAGCCCGAGGCCTCGGCCGGCGAGGACACCTCGACCGAGGAGACCGTCGACTACACCGCCTGCATGGTCTCGGACGAGGGCGGCTTCGACGACGCCTCGTTCAACCAGTCCGGCTTCGAGGGCCTGCAGCGCGCGGGCGACGAGCTCGGCATCGAGACGCGCACCGCCGAGTCGGCCGACCCGGGCCAGTACGCGGGCAACGTGGACTCGATGGTCCAGGAGGGCTGCAACCTCATCATCGGCGTCGGCTTCGCGCTCGAGGACGCCATCCAGGAGGCCGCCGAGGCCAACCCGGACATCAGCTTCGCGCTGGTGGACAGCGCGTTCTCCGACGCGGACTTCAACCCCGTCACGCTCGACAACGCCAAGCCGCTGCTCTTCAACACGCACGAGGCCGCGTACCTCGCCGGCTACCTCGCCGCGGGCACGTCCAAGACCGGCACCGTCGCGACCTACGGCGGCATGCCCTTCCCGTCGGTCACGATCTTCATGGACGGCTTCAGCGACGGCATCGCGAAGTACAACGAGGACAACGGCACGGCCGTCCAGCTCCTCGGCTGGGACAAGGCGTCCCAGAACGGCTCGATGATCGGCAACTTCTCCGACACCGAGGCCGGCCGCGCGACGACCGAGCAGTTCATCGCGTCGGGTGCCGACGTCATCCTCCCGGTCGCCGGCCCCGTCGGTGCGGGCTCGCTCAACGCGGCCTCGCAGGCCGAGGGCGTCTCGGTCATCTGGGTCGACTCGGACGGCTACCTGCAGTCCTCGAACGCGGACAACAAGCAGCTCATCCTCACCTCGGTGATCAAGCAGATCGGCACCGCGGTGTTCGACACGATCTCGGCCGCGGCCGAGGGCGGCTTCACGTCCGACCCGTACGTCGGCACGCTGGAGAACGGCGGCGTGGACATCGCGCCGCTGCACGACTTCGAGGCGACGGTCCCGGCGGAGCTCGTCGACGCCGTCGACGCCCTGCGCGAGCAGATCATCGCGGGCGAGCTCGTCGTCGAGTCGCCGTCGGCCACCCCGACGGAGTGATCGACCGCTGACCGCACAGGCTGTGGCCCGGGGCGCACGTCGCCCCGGGCCACGGTCGTGGGTGGGCACGGTCGCGGGCGGGTCCGCCCGGTCGCCGTCCGAGAGGACGTCGACGAAGGGCCTGTGGTGGCGCGACGTCGCCTCACTACTCTCAAGTGCATCACCCGACGTGGAGGCGAAGACGCCGTGAACGAGGAACACCGCGAGGAGCGCTCGTGAAGCTGGAGCTGCGGGGCATCACCAAGCGGTTCGGACCCCTGGTCGCGAACAACGCGATCGACCTGACCTTCGAGCCCGGCGAGATCCACGCCCTGCTCGGGGAGAACGGGGCCGGCAAGTCGACCCTGATGAACGTCCTCTACGGGCTCTACCAGCCCGACGACGGCCAGATCCTCGTCGACGACCAGCCCGTGCGCTTCGCGGGGCCCGGCGACGCGATGGCCGCGGGCATCGGCATGGTGCACCAGCACTTCATGCTCGTCCCGGTCTTCACGGTCGCCGAGAACGTCGTGCTCGGGCACGAGCCGACGTCGGGCCCGGTCGGCGTCATCGACCTCGCGGAGGCGCGTCGGCTGGTCCGGGAGATCTCGGACCGCTTCGGCTTCGCGGTCGACCCCGACGCGCTGGTCGAGGACCTGCCCGTCGGCGTCCAGCAGCGCGTCGAGATCATCAAGGCGCTCAGCCGCGACGCCAAGGTGCTCATCCTCGACGAGCCGACGGCCGTGCTGACGCCGCAGGAGACCGACGAGCTCATCGCGATCATGCGTCAGCTCAAGGACGCCGGGACCTCGATCGTCTTCATCACGCACAAGCTGCGCGAGGTCCGGGCGGTCGCCGACCGCATCACGGTCATCCGTCGCGGGACCGTGGTCGGGACGGCCGAGCCGACCGACAGCGAGGCGCAGCTCGCCTCCCTCATGGTCGGCCGCACGGTCGACCTGGGTGTCGACAAGGCCCCCGCCGACCCGGGCGACGCGACCTTCCGGATCGCCGACCTCAGCGTGCTCGACGCCGTCGGCACGCGCGTCGTCGACGGCGTGAGCCTGGAGGTGCACCGGGGGGAGATCCTCGCCATCGCGGGCGTCCAGGGCAACGGCCAGTCCGAGCTCGCCGAGGCGATCCTCGGCCTGCGGCCCGCGACCGCCGGCTCGATCACGCTCGACGGCCGCGAGCTGCTCGGGAGCAGCGTCGACGACGTCCTGCGCGCGGGCGTGGGCTTCGTGCCCGAGGACCGCAGCACCGACGGCCTCATCTCGACGTTCTCCATCGCCGAGAACCTCATCCTCGACCTGCACGCGCAGCCGCCGTTCGCGCGCCTGGGCGCCATCGGCCCCGGCCGGGTCGCGGAGAACGCGGCGCGCCGCGTCCAGGAGTTCGACGTCCGGCTCACGTCGGCCAAGGACCCGATCAGCACGCTCTCGGGCGGCAACCAGCAGAAGGTCGTCCTCGCCCGCGAGATGTCCCGGCCGCTGCGGCTCCTCGTCGCGAGCCAGCCGACGCGCGGCCTCGACGTGGGCTCGATCGAGTTCGTCCACAAGCGCATCGTCCAGGAGCGCGACACGGGCACGCCCGTGATCATCATCTCCACCGAGCTCGACGAGGTCCTGGCCCTCGCCGACCGGATCGCCGTGATGTACCGCGGCCGCGTCATCGGCGTCGTGCCGGGGGACACGAGCCGCGACGTCCTCGGCCTCATGATGGCCGGCGCCTCCGCGGAGGAGGCCCAGCGCGAGGCCGCGACCCACCGCACCGTGCTCGGCGACGCCGACAGCAAGGGGAACGCCCAGTGACCGTCACCGACACGCTCGTCGCGCCCTCGGCGCAGCCGAGCACCCCGCCCCAGGGCGAGCAGCGCTCGCTGCTGCACCGCGTCCTCGACGCCTCGTGGCTCACGATCGTGCTCGCGATCCTCATGGCCCTGCTGGCGTCGTCCGTGCTCATCGCCGCCGCCAACGCCGAGGTCCAGGCGGCCGCCGGCTACTTCTTCTCGCGCCCGTCGGACATGCTCGGCGCGGCGTGGGACGCGATCTACTCCGCGTACTCGGCGCTCTTCCGCGGCGCGGTCTTCGACTACCAGGCCGAGGGCGTCCGCCGCGTCCGGCCGATCACAGAGACGATGACGGCCTCGGTGCCGCTCATCCTCACCGGCCTCGGCCTGGCCGTCGGCTTCCGCTCGGGCCTGTTCAACATCGGCGCCCAGGGGCAGGTGCTCGTGGGCGCGGCCGCCGCGACCTGGGTGGGCATCTCGTTCCCCCTCCCGGTCGTCGTCCACGTCGTGCTCGCGTGCGTCGCGGCCTTCGTCGTCGGAGCCCTCTGGGCGGGCATCGCGGGCTTCCTCAAGGCCCGGACCGGCGCCAACGAGGTGATCGTGACGATCATGCTCAACTCGATCGCGTTCTACCTCATCTCCTACCTGCTGACGACGAGCCTGCTCCGCCAGGGCGGTACGCGGCCGATCTCGCCCGAGGTCGCGGAGACCGCCCTGATGCCGCGCATGCTCGGGTTGCAGTTCCGCCTCCACTGGGGCTTCGTCGTCGCCCTGCTCGTGGCGGTGCTGGTGTGGTGGCTCATGGAGCGCTCGGTGCTGGGCTTCCAGTTCCGCGCGGTCGGCGCCAACCAGCGCGCGGCGCGCACGGCCGGCATCCGGGTCAACCTCGTGTTCGTCCTCGTCATGCTCGTCGCGGGCGGGCTCGCCGGGCTCGGCGGTGCGATGCAGATCCTCGGCACCGACCGCACGCTCCAGGCGACCAGCGCGGGCTCGATCGGCTTCGACGCCATCACGGTCGCGCTGCTCGGCCGCTCCAAGCCGCTGGGCACCGTGCTCGCGGCCCTCCTGTTCGGCGCGCTGCGCGCGGGGTCCCCGCTCATGCAGACGTCCGCCGACACCCCGATCGACATCATCCTGGTCATCCAGGCGTCGATCGTGCTGCTCATCGCGGCACCCGTGCTCGTGCGCGAGCTGTCCCCGCTGCACCGCGTGGCGCAGCTCTTCGGCTACCGGATGAAGGAGGCCCGCGCGTGAGCATCCAGACCGACCCGGTCCCCAGCAGGATCGTCGACCCGGCCGCGGAGGCCGTGCAGGCCCGGATCTCGTGGCGCGGCCCGATCCTCTTCCTCGGGCTCGGCCTCGTCGCCCTCGTCTTCTTCGCCCTGCTGACGCCGGGCGCCGAGGAGACGCGGTTCATGGTCGCCACCCGCGACGACCTCGTGCAGATCGCGCCGTTCGCGGTGCCGTCGCAGCTCACCGCGCTGATCCTCTCGGTCGGCGCGCTCGGCCTCGCCGCGTACGCGACCTGGCTCACCCGTGCGCGGCGCGCCGTCCCGACGTGGCTCCCGCTCGTCTTCGGTGGCCTCGTCCTGCTCGCGTTCCTCGTGTGGGTCATGGCGGGCAACACCAACGCCCTGCCCCTGACGGTGCTCCTCACCGGGGCCCTGACGCTCGCGGTCCCGCTCATCTTCGGCTCGCTCGCGGGCCTGCTGTGCGAGCGGTCGGGCATCATCAACATCGCCATCGAGGGCCAGCTGCTCGGCGGCGCGTTCCTCGCCGTCGTCGTGGCGAGCCTGACGAACAACCCGTACGCGGGCCTCGTCGCGGCGCCCGTCGCGGGCGCGCTCGTCGGGCTCGTGCTCGTGATGTTCGCGGTGCGCTACTGGATCGACCAGATCATCGTCGGCGTCGTGCTCAACGTGCTCGTCGTCGGCGTGACGAACTACCTGTTCTCGACGGTCCTCACGCAGAACCCAGAGACGCTCAACTCGCCGCCCCGCCTGCCCACGCTCCCGATCCCGTTCCTGTCGGAGATCCCCGTGCTCGGGCCGGTGCTCTTCAAGCACTCGATCGTCGTGTACCTCATGTACGTGGCGGTCGCGGTGCTCCAGGTCATGGTGTTCCGCAGCCGGTGGGGCCTGCGCATGCGGGCGGTCGGCGAGCACCCCAAGGCGGCGGACACGGTCGGCATCAAGGTCAACCGGACCCGCGTGCTCAACACGGTGCTCGGCGGGGCCGTCGCCGGCCTCGGCGGCGCGGCGCTCGTCTCGGCGGGCCTCGCGTTCACCAAGGAGCTGACGTCCGGCAAGGGGTACATCGCCCTCGCCGCGATGATCCTCGGCCGGTGGAGCCCCAAGGGCGCCCTCGCCGCCGCGCTGCTCTTCGGCTTCGCCGACTCGCTGCGCCAGGTGCTCAACAACCTGGGCTCCCCGGTGCCCAGCCAGTTCCTCTCGATGCTCCCGTACCTCGCGACGATCTTCGCCGTCGCGGGCCTCGTCGGGCGCGTGCGCCCGCCGGCGGCCGAGGGCATCCCCTACAAGAAGTGAGTGCACCCATGACGCAGGCATCCGACGTCGACTGGGAGGCGCTGCGGGCGGCCGCCCGGGACGTCATGACCCGGGCGTACGCGCCGTACTCCGACTTCCCCGTGGGGTGCGCGGCGCTCGTCGACGACGGCCGCGTCGTCGTCGGCTGCAACGTCGAGAACGCCTCCTACGGCGTCGGCCTGTGCGCCGAGTGCGCGCTCGTCGGCGCGCTGCACGTGTCGGGCGGCGGGCGCCTCGAGGCGTTCGCGTGCGTCGACCGGCACGGCAACGCGCTCATGCCGTGCGGGCGGTGCCGCCAGCTGCTGTGGGAGGCGGGCGGCCCGGCGCTGCTCGTCGACACGGTGAGCGGGATCCGCCCCATGACCGAGGTGCTCCCCGACGCCTTCGGGCCCGACGACCTGGTGGAGCGAGCATGAGCGCCGAGACGCACGACGCCGTCGACGTCATCCGGGCCAAGCGCGACGGGGGTCGCCTCGACGACGCGCAGATCGACTGGGTCGTCGACGCGTACACGCGCGGCGTCGTGGCGGACGAGCAGATGTCCGCGCTCGCCATGGCGATCCTGCTCAACGGCATGGACCGCGCGGAGATCGCGCGCTGGACGGCCGCGATGATCGCCTCGGGCGAGCGGATGGACTTCTCGTCCCTCTCGCGCCCGACGGCGGACAAGCACTCGACCGGCGGCGTCGGCGACAAGATCACGCTGCCGCTCGCGCCGCTCGTCGCGGCGTGCGGCGTCGCGGTGCCGCAGCTCTCGGGCCGCGGCCTGGGCCACACGGGCGGCACGCTCGACAAGCTCGAGGCGATCCCCGGCTGGCGCGCGGCGCTGAGCAACGAGGAGATGATGCGGCAGCTCGAGGACGTCGGCGCCGTCATCTGCCAGGCCGGCTCGGGCCTCGCGCCCGCCGACCGCAAGCTCTACGCGCTGCGCGACGTCACCGGGACCGTCGAGGCGATCCCGCTCATCGCGAGCTCGATCATGAGCAAGAAGATCGCGGAGGGGACGGGGGCGCTCGTGCTCGACGTCAAGGTCGGCAGCGGCGCCTTCATGAAGGACCTGGACCGGGCGACCGAGCTCGCGCGCACGATGGTCGCGCTGGGCACGGACGCCGGCGTGCGGACCGTCGCCCTGCTCACCGACATGTCGACGCCCCTCGGCCTCACGGCCGGCAACGCGCTCGAGGTCCGCGAGTCGGTCGAGGTGCTCGCCGGCGGCGGGCCGCCGGACGTCGTCGAGCTCACGCTCGCGCTGGCGCGCGAGATGCTGCAGGCGGCGGGCCGCGGCGACGTCGACCCCGCGGACGCGCTCGCCGACGGCCGCGCGATGGACGCGTGGCGGCGCATGATCGCCGCCCAGGGCGGCGACCCCGACGCGACGCTGCCGGTCGCGCGCGAGACCGACGTCGTGCTGGCGCCCGCGGACGGCGTGCTCGTCGGGCTCGACGCGCTCGCCGTCGGCGTCGCGGCGTGGCGGCTCGGCGCGGGACGTGCGCGCAAGGAGGACGTCGTCCAGGCGGGCGCGGGCGTCGAGCTGCACGCGAAGCCCGGCGCGCTCGTCCGCGCGGGAGAGCCGCTCATGACGCTGCACACCGACACCCCGGAGCGGTTCGCGCGGGCGCGCGAGGCGCTCGAGGGTGCGGTCACGATCGCGCCCGAGGGCGACCGCCGGGCGGTGCCGCTGGTGCTCGGCCGGATCGCCGCGGACTGACGCCGCCGTGGGGCTGCAGCTGACGACGTTCCTCCACCGGCTCGGGTCGGTGGGGGCGGCGCTGCGGCCAGGCGTGGCAGGCCCGGTCGCGCCGGGGCTCGGCGGCGGATCGGCCGGCTCCGGAGCGGCTGCCGGGATGCACGGCGCGGACCTGCGCGACCTCACCGCCGAGCGCGTGCGTGGCCTCCTCCCGGTCGACGACCGCGAGAGGTTCGACGGCCTCGTCACGGGCAGCCGGGACGCCGTCGTGCTGCGCCGGACGCTCGCCGCGACGGCGTCCGTCGCCGCGGTCGCGGAGGTGGCGGAGGCCCTGGCGGACGCCGACGCGTCCACGCGGCGCGCGGTGCGCGAGCCCGTCCGCGCCATGGCCCGTGCCGGGCGGCAGGGCGACGGGACGACGTGCGGCTCGTCGGTGCTCACGATGCTCGCGGCCCACGGCGACCCGACCCTCGCGCTCTGGCTCGCGGCCGGCGTCGTCGTGCGCTCGGCGCGGCCGCCCGAGCTGGCCGACGCGCCCGACGGCGCCCTGCGTGCCCTCGCGGAGGCGCCGCGCGAGGCCCGGTTCGCCTCGGTGCAGCGTGTCCTCAAACGACGGACGAGCCGGGGCGCGGTCCTGGGCGCGCCGTGGCCGGCGCGCTACGGCACGCCGCCGTGGACCGCCGCACGGGTCGCGCGCCTGCTCGGCGTCCCCTACGGCCACCATCCGCTCGACGACACCGACCGCCCGCATCTCGACGCGGCGCTCGACCGGGTCGGGCGCGCGGTGTCCCTCGGCGTGCCCGTCCCGCTCTACACCGGCGGGGACTCCGGTCGCGGGTGGGGCACCGCGGTGCCGCGGCACGTCGTGCTCGCGCTCGACGCCGACGGCGACGGCCTGCACGTGTGGGAGCCGGGCAGTGGCGCCGTCGTCGTCGCGGACCGCGCCGCGCTCACCTCCGGACGTCCGCACGCCGCTCTCGGTCACTGGAACCACCTCGTGTGGGTGCTGCCGCCGCGGCTCCCCGGCGTGACGGCCTGAGTACGCCCGCGGCGCCCGGGGTGGCAGCCCGCGTCCACGGTGACCACGATGGGGGAGGGCCCACGTCCGGGCCGCGCCGACGACGAGGAGGACGCGATGAGCACGCTCCCGGGTGACGACTCCTGGGCCGACGCCGGCCTGGTGACGCCGGACAGCAGCGAGGTCCCGTCCGCGGAGCGCACCACGGTGCCGGTCGACCCCGAGCACCAGCCCCGCGCCCCGCGCCCGGACCTGCGCGACGAGGCCGCGGAGCCCGACGTCGTCGAGCAGGCGCAGGAGGTGCCCGACGACGGGTCCGAGGAGTACCCGGAGCAGTAGCTGCGGCGGCCGGGACGGGCCGAGGGGCGCGGGGGGTCCGCGTCCCGATAGCGTGCTGCCATGAGCCGTTCCGCTGAGCCCCTGACGACCGAGGCGATCGCCGCGCTGCCGAAGGTCCTCCTGCACGACCACCTCGACGGGGGACTGCGCCCCGCGACGATCGTCGAGATCGCCGCCGAGGTCGGGCACGAGCTGCCGACCACCGACCCGGAGGCGCTCGGGCGCTGGTTCGTCGAGGCGGCCAGCTCCGGGTCGCTGCCGCGGTACCTCGAGACGTTCGACCACACCATCGCGGTGATGCAGCGCGCGGAGGACCTGCGGCGCGTCGCGCGCGAGGCCGTCGTCGACCTCGCGGCCGACGGTGTCGTGTACGCCGAGCAGCGGTACGCGCCCGAGCAGCACCTGCGCGCGGGCCTGAGCCTGCAGGACGTCGTGGACGCGGTGCAGCAGGGCCTCACCGAGGGCGTCGAGGAGGCGGCCGCGGCCGGGCGGCGCATCCGCGTCGGCCAGCTCGTCACCGCGATGCGGCACGAGAACCGCGGTCAGGAGATCGCCGAGCTCGCCCTGGCGAACCGCGAGCGCGGCGTCGTCGGCTTCGACATCGCCGGCGCCGAGGACGGCTTCCCGCCGTCGCGGCACGTCGCGGCGTTCCGGACGCTGCGCCAGGCGCACTTCCCGGTGACGATCCACGCGGGTGAGGCGGCCGGCCTCGACTCGATCTCCGAGGCGCTGCACGTGGGCGGTGCCCTGCGCCTGGGTCACGGCGTGCGGATCGCGGACGACATCACGTTCGGCGAGCGCACCGAGGAGGACCCGAGCGGGCTCGGGGTCGCGTCCCTCGGCTACGTCGCGCACTGGGTCCGCGACCAGCAGGTGCCGCTCGAGCTGTGCCCGACGTCCAACGTGCAGACGGGCGCGGCGGCGTCGGTCGCGGACCACCCGATCACGGCGCTCGGGGCCCTGGGCTTCGCGGTCACGGTCAACACGGACAACCGGCTGATGTCCGGCACGTCGATGACCCAGGAGATGCAGCGGCTGGTCGAGGAGGCCGGCTGGTCGCTCGCCGACCTGCGCGACGCGACCCTCACGGCGGCGTGGAACGGGTTCATCCACCACGACGAGCGCCAGGCGCTGGTCGACGAGGTCATCGAGCCGGGCTTCGTGCCCCAGGGCGCGGGCGGCCGCCACCGCGCCTGACGGCGCGGGCCGCCGCCTTCGCGGCGTGGGGGGGGGGGGGGGGGGGCGGGGGGCCCCCCCCCCCCCCCCCCCCCACACGGGCGCAGCCACTGGCCGCGGCGAGCGTGTGTGGAGGTTCCGTCCCGCTGCGCGGTACGCGGCCCACGTCGTGGCCGAGCACGTGCGGGTCAGGTGCCCTTCGGGTGCCAGACCGTCTTGGTCTCCGTGAACGCGAGGATGCGGCGTGGCCCGTCGGGGACGGCGGTCCAGTCCTGCTCGGCGTCGTCGAGGGCCGGGCGCAGGACGCGCTTGACGTTCCCCGACGCCTCGGCCTCGAGCTCGCCCCACGCGACGCCCTCGGCCAGGGCGGCCCCCGCGAGGTCGATCGCGTTGACGTCCATGTGCCCCGCGAGGTGCGGCGCGATCTCGGCCGTCCGCCCGGTGAGCACGTTGACCACGCCCTTCGGCACGTCCGACGTCGCGAGGACCTCGGACAGCGTGATCGCCGGGAGCGGCCGCCGCTCGCTGCTCACGAGCACGACGGCGTTCCCCGTGACCAGCGCGGGCGCGAGCACGCTCACGAGGCCAAGGAGCGAGGACCGCTGCGGCGCGAGCACCGCGACGACGCCGGTCGGCTCGGGCACCGACAGGTTGAAGTACGGACCGGCCACCGGGTTCGCGGACCCGGCGACCTGGGCCACCTTGTCGGTCCAGCCCGCGTACCAGACCCACCGGTCGACGGCCGCGGAGACGACGTCGTCGGCGGCGGAGCGCGAGACCCCCTCGCCCGCCGCGACCTCGTCGACGAACTGGGCGCGCCGGCCCTCCAGCAGCTCGGCGACGCGGTAGAGCACCTGCCCGCGGTTGTAGGCCGTCGCGCCCGCCCAGCCCGGGTGCGCGGCGCGCGCGGCGACGACGGCGTCGCGCGCGTCCTTGCGCGAGCCGAGCGCGGCGTTCGCGAGGAAGGCGCCGTCGGCCGAGGTCACCTCGTACGTGCGGCCGGACTCGCTGCGCGGGAACGCGCCGCCGATGAACAGCTTGTAGGTCTTGCGGACGTCCACGCGCGTGGGCGTGCGGGCCTCGGTCGCCATCAGTGCGTGCTCCCCTCGACGAGGTACGGCGCCAGGCCGTGGCGCCCACCCTCGCGGCCGTGGCCGGACTCCTTGTACCCGCCGAACGGGCTGGACGGGTCGAACCGGTTGAACGTGTTCGCCCAGACGACGCCGGCCTTGAGCCGGTCCGCCATCCACAGGATGCGCGAGCCCTTCTCGGTCCAGACGCCGGCCGACAGCCCGTAGGGCGTGTTGTTGGCCTTGGACACCGCCTCGTCGGGCGTGCGGAAGGTGAGGACGGACAGCACGGGCCCGAAGATCTCCTCGCGCGCGATGGTGTGCGCCGCGCTGACGTCGGTGAAGACCGTCGGCGGGAACCAGTAGCCCTGCTCGGGCAGCTCGCACGCGGGGCTCCACCGGGTCGCGCCCTCGGCGGTCCCGGCGTCCGCGAGGCGCGTGATCCGCTCGAGCTGTGCGGCGGAGTTGATCGCGCCGACGTCGGTGTTCTTGTCCATCGGGTCGCCCACGCGCAGCCTCGCGAGCCGCTCCTTGAGCCGGTCGACGACCTCGTCCGCCACGGACTCCTGCACCAGCAGCCGCGACCCGGCGCAGCACACCTGGCCCTGGTTGAAGTAGATGCCGTTGACGATGCCCTCGACCGCCTGGTCGATCGGCGCGTCGTCGAACAGGATGTTCGCGGCCTTGCCGCCGAGCTCGAGCGTGACGGTCTTCCGGGTGCCCGCGATCTCGCGCGCGATGCGCTTGCCGACCGCCGTCGAGCCGGTGAACGCGATCTTGTCGACGCCCGGGTGCGCGACGAGCATCGCGCCCGTCTCCCGGGCGCCCGTGACGATGTTGACGACGCCCGCGGGCAGCTCGGCCTGGCGCAGCAGGTCCGCGAAGAGCAGCGCCGTGAGCGGGGTCGTCTCGGCGGGCTTGAGCACGACCGTGTTGCCGGTCGCGAGGGCCGGCGCGATCTTCCACGCGAGCATGAGCAGCGGGAAGTTCCAGGGGATGACCTGGGCGGCCACGCCGTGCGGCCGGGGCCCGACGCCGAACCCGGCGTGGTCGAGCTTGTCCGCCCAGCCCGCGTAGTAGAAGAAGTGCGCGGCGGCGGTGGGCACGTCGACGTCGCGCGACTCGCGGATCGGCTTGCCGTTGTCGAGGGTCTCGAGCACCGCGAACTCGCGCGAGCGCTCGGCGAGCAGACGCGCGATCCGGAACAGGTACTTGGCGCGCTCGGAACCCGGCATCGGGCCCCAGACCTTCTCCTGCGCGCGCCGCGCGGCCGCGACGGCGCGGTCGATGTCAGCCTCGCCCGCCTCGGCGACGTCGGCCAGAACCTCCTCGGTCGCGGGGTTGATCGTCTTGAACATGGTCCCCGCGGCCGGGTCGACGAACTCGCCGTCGATGAAGAGGCCGTAGGACGAGGCGATGTCGACGACCGCGCGCGACTCGGGCGCGGGGGCGTACTCGAAGTTGCTCATGTCAGCCTTCAGTCGACGGTGACGTAGTCGGGGCCGGAGTACCAGCCGGTGCGGAGCTTCTGACGCTGCTGGAGCACGTCGTTGAGCAGCGAGGACGCGCCGAACCGGTACCAGTCGGGGTCGAGCCAGTCCTCGCCCGCGGTCTCGTTGACCGCCACCAGGTGCTTGATCGCGTCCTTGGACGTGCGGATGCCGCCCGCGGGCTTCACGCCGATCTGCACGCCGGTCTCGCGGCGGAAGTCCCGGACCGCCTCGAGCATGAGGTTCGTCACGGGCAGGGTCGCGGCCGGGCTGATCTTGCCCGTGCTCGTCTTGATGAAGTCGGCGCCCGCGAGCATCGCGAGCCACGACGCGCGCCGCACGTTGTCGTACGTCGCGAGCTCGCCCGTCTCGAGGATGACCTTGAGGTGCGCGGTGGCGCCGTTCTCGCGGCACACCTCGCGCACCGCCACGATGTCCTCGAAGACCCGCTCGTAGCGTCCCGAGAGGAACGCGCCGCGGTCGATGACCATGTCGATCTCGTGCGCGCCGGCCTGGACGGCCTCGCGCGTGTCCGTGAGCCGCACGTGCCGGCTCGCGCGGCCCGACGGGAACGCGGTCGCGACCGCGGCGACGTGCACGCCCGAGTCGCCGAGCGCCTCGACCGCCACGGGCACGAGGTCGTTGTAGACGCAGACGGCGGCGACGCGCGGGCAGCTCGGGTCGCCGGGCTCGGGCTGGACGGCCTTCGCGCACAGGCCGCGGACCTTGCCCGGGGTGTCGGCGCCCTCGAGCGTCGTGAGGTCGATCATCCGGATGATGAGGTCGAGCGCCCAGGCCTTCGCCGTCGTCTTGATCGAGCGCGTGCCGAGCACCGCCGCGCGGCCGTCCGCGCCGACCTGGTCGACGCCCGGGAGGCCGTGCAGGTAGCGGCGCAGCGAGGCGTCGTCGAGCGCGGAGGTGCCGACGACGTGCCGCGCGATCTCCGCGAGCTCGGACGCGGTCCGCTCGGGTGGCCGCTCGGGGGTGCGTCCTGCTGCCGGCGTCGTTGCCGTGGTGGTCATCGCCCGATCCTACCCACGGGTAACACCGGGAGAACCCGCCCGGCGCGGCGTCGCGGCGGGTCGCGCCGGGCAGCGCTGGAGGGGTCGCCCGGGATGCCCCAGGCTGTCCCCGTGAGCCCCGCACCGCCGCCCCGGACGGCCTACCTCGACCACCCGGGTCCCATCCCGTTCGCGCACCGCGGCTTCGCGCCCGACGGCCGCGAGAACTCCATGGCCGCGTTCGCCGCGGCCGTCGAGCTCGGCTTCCGGTACGTCGAGACCGACGTCCACGCGACGTCCGACGGCGTGCTCGTGGCCTTCCACGACGAGACCCTCGACCGCGTGACCGACGGCCGGGGTCCAGTCGCCGCGCAGCCCTGGTCCACGGTGCGCGCGGCCCGCATCGGCGGCACCGAGCCGGTCCCGCTGCTCGAGGACCTGCTCGGCACCTGGCCCGAGCTGCGCGTGAACATCGACGCCAAGGCGGACGCCGCCGTCGGCCCGCTCGCCGACGCGATCGAGCGCACGCGCGCCCACGAGCGCGTGTGCGTCGCGTCGTTCTCCGACGCGCGCCGCCGCGCGGTCCTGCGCCGTCTTTCGCGGCCCGTGGCGACGTCGGCCGGAAACGCGTCGGCTGCTGCGTTCCGCGCCGCCGCCGCGACCCGCTCGGTGCGCGCGGTCGCCCGCGCCCTGCGCGACGTCGACTGCCTCCAGGTGCCCGAGCGCCACCGCCGCGTCCCCGTGGTCACCGCGGCGACGGTCGCCGCGGCGCACCGCGCGGGCACGCCCGTGCACGTGTGGACCGTGAACGACCCGGCGGACATGCGCCGCCTGCTCGACCTCGGCGTCGACGGCCTCGTCACGGACCGCGCGGACCTGCTGCGTGAGGTGCTCAGTACGCGCGGTGAGTGGGTGGGGTGACCCGTACCGGCGGTTCCCCGACGCTTGCCCGACCCTCGCGCGGAGGACCGTCACCCTTTCCCGGAAACGGACAAATGGGTAGATTTCGCGCGTGCCGGTTCGGCGTCGGGGTCAGTGCCAGCTACTCGACGAGGCAGTGCCAGCTGCTCGACGCCCCGACCCGCCGTCATCGGAGCTGAAGGGGGCACACCATGCGCAAGGGCCTGCTAGTCGCAATCGCCTCCACCGCGATCGTCCTCACCACCGCCCTGCCATCGTCGGCTGCAAGCGGAGACCTCGCGTGCGGCGACACGGTCACAGGGACCGTCACCCTGACCCGCGATCTCACGTGCACCGACGTCGGCCTGCGCATGACCCCAGGCGCCACCCTTGACCTGGGCGGGCACACTCTGCGCGGCCCAGGAAGCAGCGGCGTCGCGCTTCCCGTCGACGCCGACATGCCCCTCGGCAGCCCGGTGACAGTGCGCAACGGCACGATCAGGGACTGGGGTTGGGTATTCACCACCGACGACTTCAACTCGCTCGCGGTCCGCATCGCCGACGCGTCGTTCACGTCCGTCAGCGGGGACGTCCTCGGCTCCATGGGGCTGAACGCGACCATCGACCGTTCGATCTTCAGAGATGCCGCGCCAGGGTTCTTCTGGGGTGGGTCGCTTACCGTGCGTGACAGCACCTTCGTCGACAGCTGGATCGAAGGTGGGCCGAGCATCCCGGTGATCACCGTGACCAGATCGACCTTCACCCGCGCCGGCATCGGCGGCAGCTGCACCGACGGCGGCCAGATCGCAGTCAGTGACTCGCGCTTCACCTCGGGGCACGGTGGCGTCCTCGCCGGTTGGTGCCGCCTGACCATCACCAGGTCGGACTTCCGCGACCTCGAGACCGCCGTCCGCGCCGAGAAGAACTCAGCGATCGGGAGCCTGGGAACTCACGTTCTGGCGGAGAACCGGTTCAGCCGCAACGGCGTCGCGCTCGACCTGACCCACCGAGCCGAGGTCACAGACTCCGAGTTCACCCGAAATCGTGTGGGCATCATCTCCGAGACAGCCTGGCTCGAGGGCGCTGCTGTCGAGGACATCACGCTCTTGCGGAACACCTTCAGCCGCAACGGCGATGGCGTCATCATCGACACGCTGGCCCACGTCGGCGACAACACCGCGACCCGCAACACGGCCTACGGTCTGTACGTGCCACGCGCGGTGGACCTCGGCGGCAACGTCGCCAACCGCAACGGCGTGGACTGCGTCGGCGTGGTCTGCCCCTAGTCGACGGACTGCCATACGCCCCTCGGCGTCGGGGCCCGCGTCGCGCTCGGTCTCCCAAGCCGCCACCGCGGGCAGAACCACCCAGGGCTCTCGCCAGGGACGTGCGTATGTCCCGATGTCGTGACCGTAGGGGTCACCGAGGTGGTCAGATCGGTCCGTCGAGCTCCGGGAAGTCGACGGTCGGGACCGCCCACGGCGCCTGGAGCGTCGTGACCGTGGCCCAGCCGGCGGCGAGCAGGCCCGCGTCGGACGTCGTGTCCGAGGCGAGGTCCCAGCCGTCGTAGCCGAGCTGGAGCTCGCCGACGCCGTCGTCGCCCAGGTGCCGGTCGACGCGTGCCTCGACGACGCCGAACGGCGCGAGCGGCGCGACGCGCACGCCGCGGAGCAGCTCGGGCGGCACGTCGGGGACGTTGACGTTGAGCACGCCCTCCCCTGCGGGCCGGCCCTCGAGCCAGCGCAGCGCGTGCGCCGCGACGACGCCCGCGGTCTCCCAGTGCCGCGGGCGGTGTCCTGCGGAGGAGACCGCCATCGACCGGATGCCGAAGGTCAGCGCCGCGAGCGCCGCGCCCACGGTGCCCGAGTGCAGCACCGCGTGGCCCGTGTTCGGGCCCCAGTTGATCCCGGAGAGCACGACGTCGGGCCGCGGCCCGAACGCGTCGTGCGCCGCGAGGAACGCGACGAGCGCGGGCGCGCCGCCCACGGCCCAGCACTCGACGTCGTCGGCGACCCCGGGCGCGCGGCGCCGCTCGACCTCGACGCGACCGCGCGCGTCGATGCCGAACAGCGCCGCGGACGCGCCCGAGTGCTCGACCGCGGGCGCCGCGACGACGACCTCGTAGCCGGCTGCGCGCGCGACGTCGACGAGCGGCGCGAGCCCGGGGGAGTCGATCCCGTCGTCGTTGGTGACGAGCGCGCGCTTCACAGCCCGAGCGCCGCCGCGACGTCGGCACGCACGGCGTCGAGGCGCTCGCGTGCGGCACGGCGCGCGGCGCCCACCGGGTCGTCCGACCCGTCGTCCGTCACGGGCACGATCACCTCGAGGTAGCACTTCACCTTGGGCTCGGTGCCGCTCGGGCGCACGACGACGCGCGTCCCGTCCGCCGCGACGAGCCGCAGCCCGTCGGTCGGCGGCAGCGCGTCGACGCCCTCGCCGCTGCCGAGCGACAGGTCGGTGAGCTCGACCACCTCGGACCCGGCGAGCGTGGCGGGCGGCGCCTCGCGGACCCGTGCCATGGTCGCCGGGATCTGCGACAGGTCGCTGAACCGGACGGAGAGCTGGTCGGTGAGGTGCAGCCCGTGCTCGACGGCGAGGTCGTCGAGCAGGTCGAGGAGCGTGCGTCCCCGGGCCTTCGTCGTCGCCGCGAGCTGGGCCAGCAGCAGGGCGGCCGAGAGGCCGTCCTTGTCGCGCACCCGCGCGGGGTCCACGCAGTACCCGAGCGCCTCCTCGTAGCCGAACACGAGGCCCTCGACGCGCGAGATCCACTTGAAGCCCGTGAGCGTGGCGCGGTGCGCCATGCCCTGGGAGGCCGCGATCCGGGCGAGCAGCCGCGAGGACACGATCGAGCTCGCGAGGACGCCGTCGCCCGAGTCCGGGTGGGCCCGGCGCCAGCGCGACGCCCGGTCGAGCCCGAGCAGCGCGCCCACCTCGTCGCCGTGCAGCATGCGCCAGCCCGACGAGCCGACGGTGTCGGGCCCGGTGGCCGAGGTGGTGTGCCCGACGCGCGGGTCGCGGACGGCGGCGGCGCACCGGTCGGCGTCGGGGTCGTTGGCGAGGACGAGGTCCGCGTCGAGCTCCTCCGCGAGCGCGAGCGCGAGGTCGATCGCGCCCGGCTCCTCGGGGTTGGGGAACGCGACCGTCGGGAAGCGCGGGTCCGGGAGGGCCTGCTCGGGGACGATGTGCAGGTCCGCGAAGCCCGCGCCGCGCAGGAGGCGCTCGGCCGTGTGGCCGCCGACGCCGTGCAGCGGCGTGAGGACGATCCGCAGGTCCCGCGGCGTGCTCGGGTCGGCCAGGGCGCCGACCGCGGTGAGGTAGCCCTCGACGAGCTCCTCGCCGAGGACGGTCCAGCCGCCCTCGGTGCGCCGCACGGACGCGACCGACGGCACGGCCGCGATGCGCGCGGCGATCTCGGCGTCGTACGGCGGGACGATCTGCGAGCCCTGGCCGCTGTCGGTGACGACACGTCCGCCCAGGTAGACCTTGTAGCCGTTGTCCGCGGGCGGGTTGTGGCTCGCGGTGACCATGACGCCCGCGTCGGCGCCGAGCTGGCGCACGGCGTACGCGAGCACGGGCGTCGGCAGGGGCTCGGGCAGCAGGAGCGCGTGGCCGCCCGCGGCCGTGACGACCGCGGCGGTGTCCCGCGCGAAGACGTCGGAGGAGAAGCGCGCGTCGTAGCCGATGACGACGCGCGGGCCCTCGACGACGACGCCCCCGCCCTCACCGCGTCGCGCCTCGAGCGCGTCCGTGAGGTAGCGGATGAGGCCCGCCGCGGCGCGGATGACGACCGCGCGGTTCATCCGGTTCGGCCCGCCGCCCATCGCGCCCCGCAGGCCCGCGGTGCCGAACTCGAGCGTCCCGCGGAAGCGGTCCGCGAGTTCGGTCACCGCCACGTCGCGCAGCTCCGGGTCGGCGTCGCCGTCCTGGGCCGTGGCCAGGAGCACGCGCAGGTGCTCGGCGGTCTGCGGGTCGGGGTCGTCGTCGATCCACGCCTCGACCTGCGCGACGAGAGCCGCGTCGAGCACGGCCGCCTCGCCCGTCGGCGAGCCCGACGCCTCGCTGTCGCCGGTGGCCGTCACGTCCTGCTCGGCGGCCATCAGAGCCGCCCGACGACGTCGGCGAGCAGGCGGCTGATGCGCGGCGCGGCCGCCTGGCCGGCCTCGATCACCTCGGCGTGCGAGAGCGGCTGGTCGCTGATCCCCGCGGCGAGGTTGGTCACGAGCGAGAGCCCGAGCACCTCGAGCCCCGCGTGCCGCGCGGCGATCGCCTCGAGCGTCGTCGACATGCCGACGAGGTCCGCCCCCATGACGCCGGCCATGCGGACCTCCGCCGGCGTCTCGTAGTGCGGGCCACGGAACTGCGCGTAGACGCCCTCGGGGAGGCCGGGGTCCACCTCGTGCGCGAGGTCGCGCAGACGCTGGGAGTAGAGGTCGGTGAGGTCGACGAACGTCGCGCCCTCGAGCGGCGACGTCGCGGTGAGGTTGAGGTGGTCGCGGATGAGGACGGGCGTGCCGGCGGCCCAGTCGGGGTTGAGCCCGCCGCAGCCGTTCGTCAGGACGACCGCGCGGGCGCCCGCGGCGGCCGCCGTCCGGACGCCGTGCACGACGCGGCGCACGCCGCGTCCCTCGTACAGGTGCGTCCGCGACCCGAGCACGAGCGCGTGGGCGCCGTTCGCGAGCCGGATCGAACGCGTCGTCCCCACGTGCCCGACGACGGCGGGCGCGCTGAAGCCGGGCAGCTCGTGGCTCGGCACCGCCGCGACGGTCTCGCCCAGCAGGTCGGCGGCACCGCCCCAGCCCGAGCCGAGGACGAGCGCGACGTCGTGGCGCTCCACCCCCGTCCGCTCGGCGAGGACGGCGGCGGCCGCGCGGGCCACCTCGAACGGGTCGGTGGCCGGGTCGTCCAGGGTGGTGACGTCGCCGGCGCTGGTGCTCGCACTCATGTGCCCGAGGCTAGCGGCGCGCCGGGGCCCGTGCCGCGTCCCTGGTCCCGCCCGGCGGGCCGGGCGCCGTGATCGTGCCGGTCCGGCAGGCGGGTGCACGGCGCGGGGCGGCACAATGCCCGGGTGACCGCCACCACGCCCGGCCTGGCCTCGCCCGCCCCCGCACCCGAGACCCCGCCCGGCCGCCCGCCGCAGCGGGTCGTCGTCGTCGGCGGAGGGCCCGGCGGCTACGAGGCCGCCCTCGTCGCGCGCCGCTCGGGCGCGGACGTCACGCTCGTCGAGCGCCAGGGCCTCGGCGGCGCGGCCGTGCTGACCGACGTCGTGCCCTCGAAGACGCTCATCGCCACGGCCGAGTGGATGACGATCGCCGACCGCGCCTCCGAGCTGGGCATCCGGACGGTCGGCCTGCCCACGGACACGCCCGTGCGCGGCCACGAGGTCGACCTCGGCAAGGTCAACGCGCGCGTCGTCGAGCTCGCGGCCGCGCAGTCGGCCGACATCCGCACGCGCCTCGAGACCGAGGGCGTGCGGGTCGTCGAGGGCACGGGCCGGCTCGACGGCCCCGAGCGTGTCGTGACCGAGGCGGGGGACAGCTTCGACGCCGACGTCGTGCTCCTGGCCACCGGCGCCACGCCGCGCGTGCTGCCCGAGGCGATGCCGGACGGCGAGCGCATCCTCACGTGGACCCAGCTGTACACGCTCACCGAGCTGCCCGAGCGCCTCGTCGTCGTCGGCTCGGGCGTCACGGGTGCCGAGTTCGCGGGCGCCTACAACGCGCTCGGCGCCGACGTCGTCCTCGTGTCCTCGCGCGACCGCGTGCTCCCGGGCGAGGACGCCGACGCCGCCCAGGTGATCGAGGACGTCTTCACCTCGCGCGGCATGACCGTCATGAGCCGCTCGCGCGCCGCAGGCGCGGTCCGCACGGCCGACGGCGTCGCGGTGACGCTCGCCGACGGGCGCGTCGTCGAGGGGTCGCACTGCCTCATCGCGGTCGGCGCGATCCCGAGCACCGAGGGGCTGGGCCTCGACGAGGCCGGCGTGCGGCTCACGGAGAACCGCTACATCGAGGTCGACAAGGTCTCGCGCACGAGCGCGCGCGGGGTCTACGCGGCGGGCGACTGCACGGGGGTGCTGCCGCTCGCGTCCGTCGCCGCCATGCAGGGTCGGATCGCGATGGCGCACGCGCTCGGCGACGCCGTCCAGCCGCTCGACCTCACGGAGGTCGCGGCCAACATCTTCACCGCGCCCGAGATCGCGACCGTGGGGCGCTCGCAGACCTGGCTCGAGGAGAACGCGGTCCGGTTCGTGGCGAGCACGCTGCCGCTGCGTCGCAACCCGCGCGCGAAGATGCTGGGCATCCGCGACGGCTTCGTCAAGGTGTTCGCGCACGCCGCGACGGGCATCGTCCTGGGCGGCGTCGTCGTGGCCCCGCGCGCGGGCGAGCTCATCTTCCCGCTGACGCTCGCCGTGAACCACCGGCTCACCGTCGACCAGGTCGCCGACTCGTTCACCGTGTACCCGTCGCTCTCGGGCAGCATCGCCGAGGTCGCGCGCGTGCTCCACGCCCGCCAGGCCTGACGGGCGTCAGGAGGCGGCCCGCGCCACGAGCTCGCGGATCAGCGCCTCCTCGCCCGCGCCGAGCCGCGTCAGCGCGTACGACGTCGGCCACAGGGCGCCGTCGTCGAGCGCGGCCTTCTCCTCGAAGCCGAGCGTCGCGTAGCGCCCCTTGAACTTCTCGGCGGCCTTGAAGAAGACGACGACCGACCCGTCCTTGGTGTACGCGGGCATGCCGTACCAGAGCCGCGGCACGAGCCCGGGCGCGACCTCGCGGACGATCGCGTGGATGCGCTCCGCCATGACGCGGTCGGCCTCGCCCATCTCGGCGATCTTCGCCAGGACGGTCTCCTCGGGGTCGACCTTGTCGGCTCGCCGGGCGGCGCGCACCTCGCGCGCGCGCTCCTTCATCGCGGCGCGCTCGTCCGCGGTGAAGGTCGCGTCGTCCTCGGCGGTGGTGCGGGCCGTCGTCGGGCTGGTCATGGTTCCTCCTCGGCTGCGGTCCGCGTCGTCCGGACCGTTCGTCGTCAGGATGCCCGGCGGCACCGGTCGGTGGCTTCTCCGGAACTGATCGATCGCGGTCCGGGCAGAGGTGTACGCCCCGGGGGTCCCTTGCCGCGGGCGGACGCACCGCCCATCCTGGGGTCCCGCTGGTCACGCGCGGCCCCCGGCCCGTGGACCGACCCCCGAAGTCGTGAGGTCGCCGTGAGCCGAGGAGATGCCATCCCCCCCGCACCGGAGGGGGCCGGGCGCACGCGCGTGCTCGCGCTGTCCACCACCGGGTTCACGCTCATGTTCGCCGTGTGGCTGATGTTCGGCGTGCTGGGCATCCCGATCCGCGACGAGTTCGGCCTGACCGACGTCGAGCTCTCGTGGCTGACGGCGACGGCGATCCTCAACGGTGCGCTGTGGCGGCTGCCCGCGGGGCTCCTCGCGGACCGGTTCGGCGGGCGCCGCGTGTTCCTGGCCATGCTCGTCGCGACTGCGGTGCCGACGTTCCTGGTCTCGCAGGCGACGAGCTTCGGGATGCTCCTCGTCGTCGCGTTCTTCGCCGGGTTCGCGGGGAACGCGTTCAGCGTCGGCATCGCCTGGAACTCGGCGTGGTTCCCGCGGGAGCGCCAGGGCTTCGCGCTCGGGGTCTTCGGCGCGGGCAACGTCGGCGCGTCGGTGACCAAGCTCATCGGCCCGGCCCTCATCGCCGGGGCGCCCGCGCTGACCGTCGCGGGCCTGACGTTCGAGGGCTGGCGCTTCGTCCCGCTCGTGTACACGGTGCTGCTGCTGGCCATGGCGGTCGCCGTCTGGGTGCTGACGCCCCGGCACGACCCGACGCCGGGCCGGGGGCGCTCGCTGCGGTCCATGCTGGCCCCGCTGCGGGACGTGCGCGTGTGGCGGTTCAGCCTCTACTACCTCGTCGTGTTCGGCGCCTACGTCGCGCTGGCCGCGTGGCTGCCCAAGTACTACGTGGACGTCTTCGACGTGCCGCTCGCCACCGCCGCCCTGCTCACCGCGCTCTTCATCTTCCCGGCGAGCCTCCTGCGGCCCCTGGGCGGGCACCTCGCCGACCGGTTCGGCGCCCGGGTCGTCATGTACGGCACGTTCGCGACCATGCTCGTCGCGACGGGCGTCCTGATGATGCCGTACGGCTACATCGTGCTGCGCGTCTCGCCCGAGGTGGAGCCCAGCGGCGTCCGCGAGGTGCTCCCGTACGAGCTGGGGGTCGGGGCGTTCACGGCGCTCGTCCTCGTCGTCGGGGTCGCGATGGGGATCGGCAAGGCCGCGGTCTTCAAGCACATCCCCGAGTACTTCCCGGCCGACGTCGGCGCCGTGGGCGGCCTGGTCGGGACGCTCGGCGCCCTCGGCGGGTTCGTCCTGCCGCCGCTGTTCGCCTACCTGCAGGCGTGGACGGGCATGCCCCAGTCGACCTTCTTCCTCCTCTTCGTGCTCACCGCCGTGAGCGCGTTGTGGATGCACGTGACCATCCACCGCATGCTCGGCCAGCGCGCGCCCGAGGTCCGGACCGTCATCGACGAGCCGCAGGACGCGCAGGACGTCGCGGAGCGGGACGCCGCGATCGTCGCCGACCGGGCCTAGGGGAGGTCGAGCCGGCGCCGCAGGGCGGGCCAGCTCGCGGCGAAGGCGGGCAGGAGCGGGCGCGCGTCGACCGCGTCGACGGCGACCCACGCGATCTCGAGGCTCTCGGCGTCGGTCGGGCGCACGTGCTGCGGCCCCGTCGCGCGCGCGACCACGGTCGTGTAGCGCCACGGGCCGTGGTCCAGCACGTGGAGGTCGTGCACCTCGAGCCCGCCGGGGTCGACGCCGGCCTCCTCGGCGGCCTCGCGGACCGCGCCGTCGACGGGCGTCTCGCCAGGCGCGAGGGCGCCGCCGGGCAGCGCCCACGTGCCGCCCTGGTCCGACCACAGGGCGCGGTGCTGGAGCACGACCTCGTGACGGCCGTCGTCGGGCCCGCGCCGGTGCAGCAGGAGCCCTGCCGCGCCGTGCACGCCCCAGTGCCGGCGGCCGCACGCGCACTCGACCCAGGCGTCGCCCGAGTGCCGGCCGCCGGGTCGGTGGCCGTCGGTGCCGCCGGGTCCCGGGACCGCGTCGTCGAACGGGCGTCCCGCCACGTGCCACCTCCCGCGGCCCACCCTAGGCACGACGCGACGGCGGCACCCGCCGACCCGCTCCGACCGGACCGACCCGGGGCGGGTCCCCGGCCGTGCGCGGACAGGTCCTCCCGCGGTCCCGAGGGACCTTCGGCACTGGGGTCCGGCGCCCGGGCGCGCCACGGTCGAGAGGACCACCACGGTGCACGGAGGAGGACACGATGGACGAGTTCGGCGTGGTCGAGCAGCTCGAGCGCCCGACGGCGGGCGTGCGCAGGGTCGTCCGGATGGACGCGATCTCGGAGGCGTTCCAGGCGCTCGACACCGTGCTCGCGGCCCTCGGTGACCGCGGCGTCGCACCGGCGGGCCCGCCCTACGCGCGGTACCGCGGCGAGCCGACCGACGTCGTCGACGTCGAGGTCGGCTTCCCCGTCGAGAGCACGGCGCCGCTCGCGGCCGCCGACGGCTCGGGCGCCCCCGAGCTCGTGCTCGGCGCGCTCCCCGCGGGCCTCGCCGTCGAGACCGTCCACGCCGGTGCCTACGACGGGCTCGGCGCGATGTACGGGCGGCTCACGGCGTGGATGGCGGAGCACCACCTGCAGCGTGGCGAGGACTCGTGGGAGATCTACGAGTCCGGGCCGGCGTCGGATCCTGACCCGACGACGTGGCGCACACGCGTCGTCGTGCGCGTCTCCGGCCCGGGGCTCGCGTCGAGCGGGGCCGGAGCCGAGGCGGGGGCACGGGCCTGAGCACGCCGCCCCGACGCCGCCACCAGGGCCCTTGGACCCTGGGGTCGGGCGGCGTCGTCGCCCTTGACTGGACCCGGGAGGTCACCATGGAGGCACGTCACGTCCGGCGCACGGTGCTCGTCGGGACGGCCCTCGTCCTGCTGCTCCTGGCCGCCTGCGCCCCGGGGGCCAACGACGCGATCACGAGCGAGCCGGGCGCCGCGGGCTTCTGGCTCGGCCTGTGGCACGGGATCATCGCGCCGGTGACGTTCGTCGTCTCGCTCTTCACGGACACCGTCAACGTCTACGAGGTGCGCAACACGGGGAACGGGTACGACGCCGGCTTCATGCTCGGCCTGCTCGTCGCGCTCGGCGGGCCCGCGCGCGGCGCGGGCGCGTCCGCGCGGGCACCCCGCCGCGCCCCCCGGGACCGCCGGGGCGTCGGCCGCTGAGACCCCGAGGTGTGACCGCCTCAGCCCGCAGGTCCTCAGCCCGCACGCCTCAGGTGGACGATCAGCCCGCGCGGCCCGCCGGGTCCGTCGGGGGCCGGGTGGCGTCGCGCCGCGCGCGCCGCACGGACAGCGTCAGGAGGACCACGCCGGCCGCCGCGAGCAGCGCGGGCCAGACGACGCCGGCCAGGCTCTCGTCGACCAGGGTGCCGAGCGCGACGACGAACGACAGCAGCAGGAGCACGACCGCCGGGACGAGCGGCCAGCGCATCCGTGCGGGTCCGGCGGCCCCGGCCGCGGCCGTCGGCCTCCCCGTCGGCACCACGGCGAGCAGCGCGAACGTCAGGCCGAGGCCCAGCAGCAGGACGGCGCCGCCCGTGCCCTCGCCCACGGCGCCCTCGACGAGGGCCACGAGCGCGAGCGTCACGAGGACGCCGCCCGGGATCAGCGCCCACCAGCGGCGGTGGTCGCGCAGGTGCACGGTGAGGAAGCCCGCGCCGGCGAGGGCGAGGAACGCCGCGCCCGCGAGGTCGGCGTCGCCCACCGGCGGCTCGACGTCCTCGAGCACGACGGCGGCCGCGAGGCCCAGCAGCACGCCCGCGGGGATCGCGCCCCACCAGCCCTGCGGGCCGGAGCGGACGACGAGGGCGAAGGCGACGGCGCCGACGGCGAAGGCGGGTCCCCACAGGAGGGCGTCGCGGTCGACCACGGCGAGGCGGTCGAGCAGCAGGAGGCCGCCGACCGCGAGCAGGATCAGCCCCCAGACGGTGGTCGCGTCGACGCCGCGCGAGGGGCGGGTGGCGGGTGGGGGCGCCACCTCGCTCGGGTGTTCCGGTGCGGGGCTCTGCAGGCTCATCGTCGTCTCCCGGTCCCGGCGCACCGCGGCGCGCCGCCTCACGTCACGACGTCACGATGGCGCCGCGCGCGCACCCGGGACCAGGGACCGACGTCCCCTGCCGCCGGGGCGGGCGTCCCGCTGGGACGCCCGCTCAGCCGACGATCTCGCAGATGGCGGTGCCCGCGCTGACGCTCGAGCCGACGCCGGCCGCGAGCCGCTGGACGGTACCCGCGCGGTGGGCCACGAGCGGCTGCTCCATCTTCATGGCCTCGAGCACCACGACGAGGTCGCCCTCGGCGACCTCGTCGCCCTCGGTCACGGCGACCTTGACGATGGTGCCCTGCATGGGCGAGGCGAGGGTCGTCCCGTTGGCGCCTGCGGCACGTGCGGGGCCGCGGGCACCGGCCTGGCGGCGCGGGCGTGCCGCGGCACGCGCCCGGCCGGAGCCGAGCCCCAGGCCGATCGGGAGGACGACCTCGAGACGCTTGCCGCCGACCTCGACGACGACGCGCTCGGTCTGCGGCTCCTCCGGCTCGGCCGGTGCGGCGGCGGTCTCCCCGGCCCGTCCCAGGGCCGCGAGCGTCTCCGCGAACTCGGTCTCGATCCAGCGCGTGTGCACCGTGAAGGGCTCCGCCGGGTCCGCGGGCACGAACGCGGGGGAGTCGAGCACCGCGCGGTGGAAGGGGATGACGGTGGGGATGCCGACGACCTCGAGCTCGGCGAGGGCGCGCCGCGCGCGCTCGACCGCCTGGGTCCGCGTCGCGCCCGTGACGACGAGCTTGGCGATCATCGAGTCGAACGCGCCCGAGACGGTGTCGCCCTCGACGACGCCGCTGTCGACGCGGACGCCGGGGCCGCCCGGGAACCGGAGCGTGGTGATCCGCCCCGGCGTCGGCAGGAAGCCCGCCGCAGGGTCCTCGCCGTTGATCCGGAACTCGAGCGAGTGGCCGCGGACCGGGACGGAGTCGTAGCCGAGCGGCTCGCCGGCGGCGATGCGCAGCTGCTCGCGCACGAGGTCGACGCCGCTGACCTCCTCGGTGACCGGGTGCTCGACCTGCAGGCGCGTGTTGACCTCGAGGAACGAGACGGTCCCGTCGCGGGCCACGAGGAACTCGCACGTCCCGGCGCCGACGTAGCCGGCCTCGCGCAGGATCGCGATCGACGCGTCGCGCAGCAGCGCCTCCTGCTCGTCGGTGAGGAAGGGCGCGGGCGCCTCCTCGACGAGCTTCTGGTGGCGGCGCTGGAGCGAGCAGTCGCGCGTCGAGACGACGACGACCGTGCCGTGCTCGTCCGCGAGGCACTGGGTCTCGACGTGGCGCGGGGAGTCGAGGTAGCGCTCGACGAAGCACTCGCCCCGGCCGAACGCGGCGGTCGCCTCGCGCACCGCCGACTCGTACAGCTCGACGATCTCGTCGTGCTCGCGCGCGACCTTGAGGCCCCGGCCGCCGCCGCCGAACGCGGCCTTGATCGCGACGGGCAGGCCGTGCTCCTCGGCGAAGGCCTGGACCTCCTCGGCGCCGGTCACCGGGTCCGGCGTGCCCGCGACGAGCGGTGCGCCCGCGCGCTGGGCGATGTGCCGCGCGCTGACCTTGTCGCCGAGCGCCTCGATCGCCGCGGGCGGCGGGCCGATCCAGACGAGCCCCGCGTCGATGACGGCCTGGGCGAAGGCCGCGTTCTCGGCGAGGAAGCCGTAGCCGGGGTGCACCGCGTCGGCGCCCGACCGCCGGGCGACGTCGAGCAGCTTGCCCATGTCGAGGTAGGTCTCGGCCGCCCGAGCGCCGCCGAGCGCGAACGCCTCGCCGGCGACGCGCACGTGCAGCGCCTCCCGGTCCTGGTCGGCGTAGACGGCGACGCTCGCGATCCCCGCGTCGGCGCAGGCCCGCGCGATGCGGACGGCGATCTCGCCGCGGTTGGCGATGAGGACCTTGTGGATGTCGGGCACGGCTCACCGTAACGTCACCCGCCCGCGCCGTTCACGCGGCGCCCGGTCGACCCCCGAGCGTTGTTCGGATCGGCAACCGGCCTCCGCGGCGCTTTGTGGGGATCAGCGACGCCAGAGGGCGTGGAGCGGCACGCCGACCTCGCCGAGCAGGTCCCGCAGCAGGGGCAGGCTCAGCCCGACGACGCCGTGGTGGTCGCCCTCGATGCGCGTGACGAACGGGCCGCCGAGCCCGTCGACCGTGAACGCCCCGGCCACCGCGAGGGGCTCGCCGGTCGCGACGTAGGCCTCGATCTCGGCGTCGGACAGGTCCGCGAAGTGCACGGTCGTCGAGGACACGCCGCCGACGGTCCCGCCGCTGCCGCCGTCCTCGACGGGGCGCAGGTCCACGAGCCAGTGGCCGGTGTGCAGCACGCCGCTGCGGCCGCGCATGCGCCGCCAGCGTGCGACGGCGTCGTCGGCGTCCGCGGGCTTGCCGAACGCCTGCCCGTCGAGCTCGAGCATCGAGTCGCACGCGACGACGAGCGCGTCGTCCGGGTCCGGCAGGTCCGGGAGCACGCCCAGGTCGCGCGCCGCGACGTCCTGGGCCTTGGCGTGGGCGAGGAGCAGGACGGCGTCCGCCGGGTCCGGCGCGTCGTCGCCGCCCGACGCCGCCGCGAGCACGGCGTCCTCGTCCACCCCGGACACCTGGACGACGACGTCGATGCCGGCCGCGCGCAGCAGGGCGCGGCGGGCGGGGGAGGCGGAGGCGAGGACGAGGGTGGTCACCGCGGCAGGGTAGCCGCGCGGCCGGGGCACGGCCCGGCGGACCGCCGACGGCGAGGGCCGGCGAGGGCCCGGGACGCGCGCGGCGTCCCAGGCCCCGGCCGGTCGTGGGTGCGTCGCTCAGACGAGCGCCTCGCGCAGGACGTCGAGGCCGACCGAGCCGAGCGCGAGCGCGCGCGCGTGGAACGCCTTGAGGTCGTGCTGCTCGCCGCGCTCCTGCGCGGCGAGGGCGGCCTCGTCGCGCGCGGTCTCCCACAGGCGCTGGCCGATCTTGTACGCCGGGGCCTGACCGCCCCAGCCGAGGTAGCGGTTGAGCTCGAACCGCAGGAACGCCTCGGGCATGTTGACGTTGGCCTTGAGGAACTCCCACGCCTTGTCGTGGTCCCACGTGCCGCCGCCCCAGCGCTCGGGGCACGGCAGGCCGAGGTGCACCCCGATGTCGAGCACGACGCGCGCCGCACGCATGCGCTGCCCGTCGAGCATGCCGAGGCGGTCGCCCGGGTCGTCGAGGAAGCCGAGGTCCGCCATGAGGCGCTCGGCGTACAGGGCCCAGCCCTCGCCGTGGCCGCTCACCCAGCAGGCGAGGCGCCGCCAGCTGTTGAGGGTCGCGCGCTGGTAGACCGCCTGGCCGATCTGCAGGTGGTGGCCCGGGACGCCCTCGTGGTAGACGGTCGTCCGCTCGCGCCACGTCGTGTGCGTCGTGACCTCCGGCGGCACCGACCACCACATCGTGCCCGGGCGCGTGAAGTCGTCGGACGGCCCGGTGTAGTAGATCCCGCCGTTCTGGGTCGGGGCGATCCGGCACGCGAGGCGCAGCACGGGCTCGGGGATGTCGAAGTGGACGCCGTTGAGCGCGGCGACCGCGGCGTCGGACGTCTCCTGCATCCACGCCTGGAGCGCGTCGTTGCCGTGCAGGACGCGCGCGGGGTCCTCGTCGAGCACCGTCACGGCGTCCGCGACGCTCGCGCCCTCGCCCGCGATCTGCGCGGCGACGGCCTCCTGCTCCGCGATGACCCGGTCGAGCTCCTCGAGGCCCCACCGGTAGGTCTCGTCGAGGTCCACGCGCGCGCCGAGGAAGTACCGCGACCACAGCGCGTAGCGCTCGCGCCCGAAGGCGTCCTCCTCGGGGGCCTGGGGCAGCAGCTCGTCGCGCAGGAAGGCGGCGAGGGTCGCGTAGGCCCGCTTGGCGGCCGCCGCGCCGTCCGCGAGGTCGCGTCGGACGGCCTGGCACGCGGCCGAGTCGTCGAGCGCCGCGTCGACGGCGGCGCCCGTGGTGAAGGTGTCGAAGAACGAGCCGTCCGCGGCGAGCTCCTCGGCCTGGGTCACGCACTCGCGGACCTGCCGGGCGGCGGCCACGCGCCCGCGCGACGCGGCGAGGCGCAGCGACGCGACGACGCCGTCGGCGGCGGTCGGCAGCGCGGCGAGCCGCGCCGCGACGTTCTCCCAGTGCTCGGGGGTCGACGTGGGCATGACGTCGAAGATGTCGCGCAGCTCCTGGACCGGGGACGCGATGTTGTTGAGCATCCCGAGGAGCTCGTCCGCGTCGAAGAGCTCGAGCTCGAGCCCGATGCGCTCGCGCATCGCCGCGATCGTCACGCGGTCGACGTCGTCGACGGGGTCGACCCGGTCGAGCTCGTCGAGGACGGCGCGCGCCGCGTCGGCCTGGGCCTGCCAGCCGGCGGGCGAGAAGTCGGTCATGAGGTGGTCGTACCCGCTCAGGCCCATGGCGGTCGCCGCGAGCGGGTTGAGGCGCGCGATCGTCTCGACGTAGGCGTCGGCGACGGCGTCGACGGGGGTGGGCTCCCGGTGGGTGGGGGAGCCGGTGGCGGTGTGCTCGGTCGTCATGGGCCGACCCTAGCCACCGCCCGGGCGGTGCCGTCCACCCCGATCCGGCGCACGGCCGGACGACGACGCGTCAGCCGCGCGCCGGGCGTCGCGCGGCGTCGAGGTCCTCGCCGTCGACGTAGACCCAGCGGCCGGCGCGGCGCTCGAACCGGCTGCGCTCGTGCAGGCGCCCGCCGGCGTGGTGGGCGACGAACTCCACGACGCCCGTGGCGTCGCCGGGGCCGCCCGCCTCGGTCGCGAGCACCTCGAGGCCCGTCCAGGCGACGTCGTCGTCGAGGTCGAGGTCGGCCGGGCGCGTCCGGGGGTGCCACGTCGCGAGGAGGTAGCCCGCCTCGCGGCGAACGAAGGCGCTGTACCGCGACCGCATGAGCTCCTCGGCCGTCGCGGCGAGCGCCTCGCCGCGGTGCAGACGACCGCAGCACAGGTCGTCGCGGAGCCCGGACCCGCACGGGCAGCCGGCGGCCGCGTCGGCGAGCGGGCCCGTCACGCCCGCGAGCTCCAGCGCCACGCGTCCGCGCCGGGCGCGAGGCGGCCCGGGCTCGGCCACGCAGCCGCCCGCCAGCGACGGGCGGCGTCGCCCGCGCGGGACGCGGCCGTCGGCCCCGGACCCGGGTCCTCGTCGGCCGCGCTCGCCGCGAGCCCGGCGACGAGGGCGGCGAGCTCGACGTCGTCGGGCTCGCCGCGGACCACCCGCACGTCGGGGGTCACAGCGGGATGTTCCCGTGCTTCTTGGCGGGCAGGGCCGCGCGCTTGGTGCGCAGGGCCCGCAGCGCCCGCACGACCTGCGTGCGCGTGTGCGACGGCGCGATGACCGCGTCGACGTAGCCGCGGTCCGCGGCCTCGTAGGGGTTGATGAGCGCGTCCTCGTACTCGCCCGTGAGGCGCGCGCGCTCGGCCTCGACGTCCCCGCCCGCCTCCGCGACCTTCTTCAGCGCGCCGCGCTGGAGGATGTTGACCGCGCCGCCCGCGCCCATGACGGCGACCTGCGCCGTCGGCCAGGCGAGGTTGACGTCGGCGCCGAGCTGCTTGGAGCCCATGACGATGTAGGCGCCCCCGTAGGCCTTGCGCGTGATGACGGTGACGAGCGGGACGGTGGCCTCGGCGTAGGCGTAGATGAGCTTGGCGCCGCGCCGGATGATCCCGTTCCACTCCTGGTCGGTGCCCGGCAGGAAGCCGGGGACGTCGACGAACGTGAGGACCGGGATGTTGAACGCGTCGCAGGTCCGGACGAACCGCGCGGCCTTCTCGGCCGCGTTGATGTCGAGCGTGCCGGCCATCTGGAGCGGCTGGTTCGCGACGATCCCGACGGGGTGGCCCTCGACGTGGCCGAAGCCCACGAGCACGTTGGGCGCGTACAGCGCCTGGACCTCGAGCAGCTCGCCGTGGTCGACGACGTGCTCGACCACGGTGCGCATGTCGTAGGGCTGGTTGTCCGAGTCGGGGACGAGCGTGTCGAGCTCGAGGTCGGCGTCGGTCACCGCGAGGTCCGCCTCCTCGCCCGGCCACACGACGGGGTCGGTGAGGTTGTTCGACGGCAGGTAGCCGAGGAGCGCCTTGACGTACTCGATGGCGTCGTCCTCGTCGTGGCCGAGGTAGTGCGCGACGCCCGAGCGCGCGTTGTGCGTGTGGCCGCCGCCGAGCTCCTCGAAGCCGACGTCCTCGCCCGTGACGGCCCGGATGACGTCGGGGCCGGTGATGAACATGTTCGACGTCTGGTCGGCCATGACGATGAAGTCCGTGAGGGCGGGGGAGTAGACCGCGCCGCCCGCGCTGGGGCCGAGGATGAGCGAGACCTGGGGGATCACGCCGGACGCCGCGACGTTGCGGCGGAAGATCTCGGCGAACTGGGTGAGCGCCGCGACGCCCTCCTGGATGCGCGCGCCGCCGCCGTCGAGGATGCCGACGAGGGGGACGCCCGTGCGCAGCGCGAGGTCCATGACCTTGGTGATCTTCTGGCCGTGCGCCTCGCCGAGCGAGCCGCCGAACACCGTGAAGTCCTGGCTGTAGACGGCGACCTGGCGCCCGTCGACGGTGCCGTACCCGGTGACGACGCCGTCGCCCGGGATGCGCCGCGCGTCGAGGCCGAAGGCCGTCGAGCGGTGGCGGACGAAGGCGTCGAGCTCGACGAAGCTGCCCTCGTCGAGCAGCGCGGCGATGCGCTCGCGGGCGGTCTTCTTGCCGCGCGGGTGCTGCTTGGCGGCGGCGGCCGTGTCGTCGGCGGCGCTCGCGGTGCGCGCGGCGAGGTCCTCGAGCTTGGCTGCTGTCGTGTCGGTCACGTCCCCGAGGGTAGTTGTCGGGTGTCGACGAGACCCGTGCGGGTGGCGACGGCGTGGCGGCCCCCGCGTGTGCGGGTCCCGACAACGGCGTCGTCCCCGGGCTGTCGCTCGGGCGGTCTCCCGGGCGGCGTCCGGGCCCCCTAGCGTGGGCCCGTGAGCTCCCCCCTGGACCCTGCCGCCGTCGTCGCGGCCCTGCCCGGCGCGTCCCGGGTCGTCGTCGTGCCGCGCACCGCGTCGACCTCGACCGACCTCGCCACGGGCGCCCGGACCGACCCGGCGGCCTGGCCGGACGGGTCCGTCCTCGTCGCCGACCACCAGGCCGCCGGGCGCGGCCGCGCGGGGCGCACGTGGGAGACGCCGCCGGGCACGGCGCTCACGGTCTCCGTGCTGCTCCGCCCGACGGCCGGCGCCGACCGTCTCGGCTGGGTGCCGCTGCTCACGGGGCTGGCGGTCGTGCGGGCCGTCAACGAGACCGCGGGCGTCCGCGCGGCGGTCAAGTGGCCGAACGACGTCCTCGTCCCTGCCCCCGACGGCGCCGTGCTCGAGGGGTGGGGCGCTTGGCGCAAGGTCGCCGGCGTGCTCGCGGAGGTCGTCGTGCCCGACGGCGCGCCCGCGGGGAGCCCGCCGGCCGTCGTCGTCGGGGTCGGGGTGAACGTCGCCCAGGCCGCCGAGGACCTGCCCGTGCCGAGCGCCGCGTCGCTGCGCGGCGTGGGGGCCGACGTGGACCGGACCACGCTGCTGGGCGTGCTCGTGCGGCACCTGCTCGCGCTCGACGACCGGTGGCGGGCCGGCGACCCGTCGCTCGGCGCGGAGGTGGGGGCGGTGTGCGCGACCCTCGGCGCGGCCGTGAGCGTGGACCTGCCGGGCGGTCGGGTGCTCACCGGGACCGCCGCCGGCCTCGCGGACGACGGCGCGCTCGTCGTCGTCGACGCCGCCGGCCGGCGCCACGAGGTGCACGCGGGGGACGTCCGGCACGTCCGGGCCGCGGGGGCGCAGGGTCCCGGGCCGGGCGCGGGGCGCGGCTAGCCTGACGTCGTGGCACCCGAGTCGAGCGACGCAGTCCCCGATCCGGAGGACGGGTCCACCCTGCGCCGGCTCGAGGACCAGCTGCTCGGCGGGCGGCGCACGCTGACCCTCGCGCAGGTGGCCGACCGGCTCGGGGCGGACGTCGAGGAGGTGCGCCTCTTCTGGCACACCCTCGGCCTGCCGACCGGCGCGCCGGACGCCGTCGCCTACACGGAGGACGACGTCGACGTGCTCGCCCTGCTCCTCGAGGCGCGCCACCGCTACGGCCTCTCGGACCAGGCCGCCGTCTCGCTCGTCCGGTCGATCGGCCACACCACCGACCGCCTCGTGCTGTGGCAGGTCGAGGCCCTCGTCGAGCACATGACCGAGCGGTACGCGCTGGACGACACGAGCGCGCGCCTCGCCGTGCTCGACCGGCTCGCCGACATCGCCCCGCTGCTCGAGCGCCAGCTGCTGCACGCGTGGCGCCGCCAGGTCGTGGCGATCGCCGGACGCTTCGCCGCCGAGTTCGGCGGCACGCGGTCGACGGGCACCGGCGACCAGCTCCCGCTGGCGCGCGCGGTCGGCTTCGCCGACATGGTGTCGTTCACGACGCGCACGGCGGGCCTCGGCGCCCACGACCTCGCGGAGTTCGTCCAGACCTTCGAGACGCGCGCGCGCGACGTCGTGACGGCGTCGGGCGGGCGGGTCGTCAAGACGATCGGCGACGCGGTGCTCTTCGTCGCCGACGACCCCGCGACCGGAGTCGCCGTCGCCCTCGGGCTCGCCGAGGCGTTCGGCGTCGAGAGCGCGACGCCCGTCCGCGTGGGGCTCGTCTGGGGTCGCGTGCTCTCGCGGTTCGGGGACGTCTTCGGTGCGTCGGTGAACGTCGCGGCGCGGCTCACCGAGCAGGCGCTGCCCGGCACGGTGATGCTCGACGAGCCGACGGCGGAGGTCGTCGCCGCGCAGGTCGCGGGCGTCGACCTCACGACGCAGGAGGAGCGGGTCGTCCCCGGGCTGGGCCCGGTCCGCCCCGTGCTCCTGCGCCGCGCCCGGGCGTGAGGCTCAGCCCGGCTGGGGCTCGTCCTCCGCGTCGGGCAGGCGCTCGATGAGCTCAGGACCGTTGGTGCGCACCGAGTTCACGGCGGTCGAGACCGGCGTCGCCACGAGGCGGGGTGCCGGGTCGTGGAGCAGCCCGACGGCGTCCGCCGCGTCCGTGCGCGTCGGGTCGAGCCACGCCGCCCACCGCTCGGGCGCCAGCACGACGGGCCGACGGTCGTGGATCTCGGCGAGCACCGGGTCGTCCGTCGGCGCGCCGCCCGTGATGATCGTGGTCGTGACGAGCCAGCGGTGCGGGTCGTCGTCGGGCAGCGAGCGGTCGCGCCAGAACTCGTAGAGGCCCGCGAAGGCGAGCGGCGAGCCGTCCGCGGCGTGGATCCAGAACGGCTGCTTGGGCGTCTTCGCCGGCGAGCCCTCCGGCGCCTTGCGCCACTCGAAGTAGCCCTCGGCGGGCACGAGGCAGCGGCGCGCCGCGGCGGCCTTGCGGAACGCGGGCTTGTCGACGAGCGACTCGACGCGTGCGTTGATCATGCGCGACCCCACCGACGGGTCCTTGGCCCACCCCGGGACGAGGCCCCAGCGCGCGAGCCGGAGCGAACGGACGACGTCGTCCGACGGCTCCTCGCCCTCGGCCGCGCCCTCGCTCGCCCGGGGGGCGCGCTCGACCACCACGCGCACCGGGTCCGTGGGCGCGACGTTCCACGACGGTGGCAGGAGCGCGGCGTCCTCGGCCACGTCGTCCGGGTCGATGTCGAAGGCGTCCGCGAGGTCCTGGGCCTCCCGGAACGCGGCGTAGCGTCCGCACATGGGTCCAGCATGCCCGGGGCGTCCGACACGCGCCGGGTCGGGGTCCGGAGCCGGCCCGCGTCCCCCGTGAGCGCGGCCGGACCGCCCGCGTCCCGGGCTGCGTGACGAGCGACACGTGCCCCACCGGGTCAATTCCCGTGTCGTGTCGAATCGATTCGTTCTAGACTCGCCCGGTGACGAACCCCAGCCTCCGGACGCCCTCCGTCCCGACCGACACCCCGCGCGAGCGCGTCGCCGGCTTCGTCCTCCTCATCGGCATGCTGACCCTCCTTCCGGCCGTCACGACCGACATGTACCTCCCGTCGCTGCCGGACGTCGCGGCCGACCTCGGCACCACGCACGCGGCCGCCCAGTTCACGATCACCGGCATGCTCATCGGCGGCGCCGTGGGCCAGCTCCTCGTCGGGCCGTTCTCCGACCGCGTCGGGCGCCGCCTGCCCGTGCTCGTGGGCGTGAGCCTGCACGTCGTCATCTCGCTCCTGTGCGTCGTGGCGACGACGATCGGCCAGCTCGCGACGCTGCGCGTGCTCCAGGGCCTCGTGAGCTCGGGCGCGACCGTCGTCGCGATGGCGTGCATCCGGGACCGGTACACGGGCGCCGACGCCGCCAAGCTCATGTCGCGCCTCATGCTCGTCATCGCGGTCGCGCCGCTGCTCGCGCCCACCGCGGGCAGCGCCATCGCCGAGGCGTGGGGCTGGCGCGCGGTGTTCCTCGCCCTCGCGATCGTCGCGGGTGTCGTGGTGCTCGTCGTCGCGCGCTTCCTGCCCGAGACCCTGCCGGTCGAGCGCCGCACGTCCGCCGGGATCGGTGCGTCGCTGCGCGGCTACGGCGAGCTCCTGCGCGACGGCCGCTTCGTCGCGCTCGCCGTCCTGCCGGGTCTGGGCATGGCGATGATCTTCAGCTACGTCGCGGGCTCGCCGTTCGTCCTCCAGGACGAGTACGGCCTGTCGCCGCAGCAGTTCGCGCTGGTCTTCGCGATCGGCGGCACGTCGATGGTCACGGGCTCGCAGGTCAACGCGGCGCTCGTGCACCGGGTCGGCCCGGCCCGCCTGCTGCGGCTCGGGCTGCCCGCGACGACGCTCTTCGCCGCGGGCCTCGTGGGCGTCGCGGCGACGCACCTCGGCGGCATCGTCGGCCTCGTGGTCGCGCTGTGGTTCACGACGGCGCTCCTCGGCTTCGTCATGTCCAACGCGTCGGCGCTCGCGCTGAGCCGCCACGGCGAGCGCGCGGGCACCGCGGCCGCGACGATCGGCTTCCTCCAGGCGGGCCTGGGCGGCGCGGTGAGCCCGCTCGTGGGCGTGCTGGGCGGGGACGCGGTCGCGATGACCGGGGTCATGCTCCTCAGCATGGTCGTGGCGCTCGTCGTGCTCGCGGTGGGGACCCCCGCGTTCCGCCGCGGCGGCTGGGTCGAGATGGGCGCGGACCGGCGCGCCGGCGACGCCGCCGTGCCCGCCGACCAGGCGGCGCTCGCCCACTGAGCAAGCGGCCCGCGCGCCCCGAGCGGTGGCGGCCGGCGCGTCCGGGTCGCCCGACCCGTCGGCCTCGCCCGACGGCGTCGTCCTCCTAGGCTGGTCCGCATGACCGCCGCCCCGTCCGGACGCTGGCACGACGTCGCGCGCGCGGCGGGGCTCGTGGGTGCCGACGGCGTCGTCCGGCCCACGGTCTTCGCCGAGATGTCGGCGCTCGCCGACGCGACCGGCGCGATCAACCTCGGCCAGGGCTTTCCCGACGTCGACGGCCCCACCTTCGTGGCCGACGCGGCGGTCGCAGCCATCCGTGCGGGCCGCAACCAGTACCCGCCCGGCCCGGGGATCCCCGAGCTGCGCGAGGCGGTCGCGGCGCACCAGGAGCGGCACTACGGCGTGCGCCTGGACCCGGCGACGGAGGTGCTCGTCACGGCCGGCGCGACCGAGGCGATCGCCGCTGCCGTGCTGGCGCTGGCGGGTCCGGGGGACGAGGTCGTCACGCTCGAGCCGTACTACGACTCGTACCCGGCGGTCGTCGCGATGGCGGGGGCGACGCACGTGCCCGTCCCGCTGCGCGCCGGGCCCGACGGCTTCCGCCTCGACCCGGCCGAGCTCGCCGCGGCCTTCTCGCCGCGGACCCGCCTCGTGCTGCTCAACTCGCCGCACAACCCGACCGGCACGGTGCTCGAGCGGGCCGACCTCGAGGCGGTCGCGCGGCTCGCGCGCGAGCACGACGCCCTCGTCGTGACCGACGAGGTCTACGAGCACCTGACGTTCGACGGCACCCGGCACGTCCCGCTCGCGACGCTGCCCGGCATGGCGGAGCGGACCCTGACCATCTCGTCGGCGGGCAAGACGCTCTCGTTCACGGGCTGGAAGATCGGCTGGGTGAGCGGGCCTGCCGCCCTCGTCGCGGCCGTCCGCACCGTGAAGCAGTTCCTCACCTACGTCTCGGGCGCCCCCTTCCAGCCTGCGGTCGCGCTCGCGCTCGCCGACCGGGACGGTCGGACGCAGGACTACGTGCGGGACCTCGCGCGGTCGCTCGCGCGGCGCCGGGACCTGCTGTGCGAGGGCCTGGTCGCGGCCGGGTTCGACGTCGTCGTGCCCCGCGGGACGTACTTCG
Source organism: Actinotalea solisilvae (assembly GCF_016464425.1). Lineage (GTDB taxonomy): Bacteria > Actinomycetota > Actinomycetes > Actinomycetales > Cellulomonadaceae > Actinotalea > Actinotalea solisilvae. The sequence continues at coordinate 11,139 of NZ_JADDKQ010000003.1, read as the reverse complement.
TGGTGGCCGACGGCGCCGCACGGTGGGGCGAGGACGGCGTCGAGACGTGCCGTCGCCTGCCGCACGAGGTGGGTGTCGTCGCGGTGCCGGTCACGGCGTTCTGCCGCGAGGGGTCGCCGACGGCCGACGCGCTGCGGTCGCGGGTGCGGTTCACCTTCGTCAAGCGTGAGGAGGTCCTCGTCGAGGCGGTGCGGCGCCTCGGCGGGTGAGGGTGGGCCGGTGCGGGTCCGGTCCACATGGGGTGGCGCCCCTCGTGACGGGAACGGCGCGCGCCGCAGGGCGGGTCAGCCCGCGGCGACCTGCGCCTCGGTGACGCCCGCGATCCGGGCGACGAGGCGGACGGCGTCGTCCCACGAGCGGGTGTAGTGGTCGGGGTCCGCGTTGCGCTGCACCGCGTGCGCCACCTGCGTCGGGGCCATCGCGGCGCGCCCGTCGACGCGCTGGAGGGCGCGGAAGAAGCTCTGCGCGCTCGCCGTCGGGTCCATGCGCTCGGCGAGCGTGCCCCAGGCGCCGTTGTCGCGCTGCTGGAAGAGGCCGCGGCTGTCGGGGCCGGCGGTGTCGCCGTGGTCGAGGACGCGCAGCGAGGACTCGCCGATCGCCGTCATGACACCGATCGCCTGGTCGCGGAGCGACAGCCCCATGCCGCGTCCCGCCTCGACGACCGCCGCGGCGTTGGCGACCTGCTCCGTCGTGAACCCCGCGACCGCGGGCACGGCCCCCGCGCTGCGGACCTCGGCGGCCAGGGTCGCCGCGAACGCCGACGTCGTGCCGGTGACCGGGGCGGGCGACGCTGCCGGCGCCGTGGTCGACGTCGTGCGCGGCGTCAGGAGCGCGAGCGTGCGCTGGATCGTCGCCATGCGCTGCTCGATCGCGGCGATGCCGTCCACGTGGCCTCCGTCCGGTGGGTCGTGCTCCCATCGGCCGGCCCCCGGCCGACCTGAGCGGTGCGGCGCAGCGCCGCGGCGCCCGGCCCGCGCGAGGATGGCGCCGACCCGTCCGCGGACCGACAGGAGCACGCCATGGACTTCCCCCGCTTCGACGTCGAGGGCCAGGTGGCCCTCGTCACGGGTGCCGCGCGCGGGCTCGGCCGGGCGATCGCGCTCGCCCTGGCGCACGCGGGCGCCGACGTCGCGCTCGGCCTGCGGGACCTCGACGCCGACGGTGGCGTCGCGGCCGAGGTCGAGGCGCTCGGCCGGCGCGCGCTGCCGCTGCAGATGGACGTCGCCGACGTCGGCCAGGTGCGCGCCGCCGTCCGGCGGGCGGCCGAGGAGCTCGGACGGCTCGACGTCCTCGTGAACAACGCGGGCATCGCGCCCGGGTCGATGGCGATCGACGTCACCGAGGACCTTTTCGACGCGACCGTCGCGCTCAACGTCCGCGGCACGTTCTTCGCGGCGCAGGAGGCGGCGCGGGTCATGCGCGAGCAGGGCGGCGGGCGGATCGTCATGGTCGGGTCCCAGGCCGGCGAGGTCGCGCTGCCGGGCGAGACCGTCTACTGCATGACCAAGGCTGCCGTCGCGCACCTCACGCGATGCCTCGCGGTCGAGTGGGGCGCGTACGGGATCACCGTGAACAACGTGGCCCCGACCTTCATCCGCACGGACGGCACCGCGCCAGCGCTCGCCGACCCGGCGTTCGAGGCCGACGTCGTCGAGCGGATCGCGGCGCTGCACCGCATCGGCGAGCCGATGGACGTCGCGGGCGCCGTGCTCTACCTGGTCTCGCCCGCGGCCGGGCTCGTCACCGGGCACACGCTGCTCGTGGACGGAGGGTGGACGGCGCGCTGACGGGGGCCGCGGCGGAGCGGGGGCGGTGCGCCGGGGCGACTGTCGGCGGGGGCGCTGGGGTCTGGGTGGTGCCTGACGGACTCGCCCGGGCGATCCCCGCGCGACCGGCAGGGCGGGCCGGAGCGAGAGGCGCCCGCGGTGGTCGGGCCTGGTGCTCGCGGGCGGCTCGGGAGTCGCAGAGGTGCGCGCCTCGACCCGGGCGCAGGTCGTGTCAGTGGTCGGTTCTAGCGTGTCCGGTATGTCGAGTTCCGTGGTCGAGGCGCCGGTGGCGCGGGCGCGCGCCGACGCGGCCGCGGCGCCCGACGGTGACGCAGCGATCCGCGGAGCGGACGGCGTCCCGCTCTCCTGGGCGGAGCGTCATCCGTTGGCGGCGGCGTTGGACGCGATGGTGCCGGGTGTGGGGCTGGTGGAAGTGCTGGCGGGCTGTGAGCCGGCGGATGTCGATGACGCGGCGCTGGTGGAGCTGGTCGCGGGGTGGGAGCGGGTCGTCTCGTGGGCGGTGGCGGGTCAGGCGGCGGCGCTGGCCGAGCTGGGTCGGCGGCGGGTGGGGGAGCGGGCGGAGTTCGTGGGCGACGAGGTCGCGGCGCGGTTGGGGGTGACGCGTGCGGTGGCCGAGGGGAAGGTGGGGTTGGCGATCGGCCTGGACCGGGTCCCGGTGGTCGCCGATGCCCTGGCTGAGGGTCGTCTGGATGTGCGGCGGGCGACGGTGCTGGTCGATGAGCTGGCCCGGGTCCCCGAGCACGTGGCGGTCGAGGTCGCGGCCGCGGTGCTGCCGCAGGCCGTGGGATGCACGGCGCCGCAGCTGCGGCAGCGGTTGCGGCGGATGGAGCTGTTGCGGGACCCCGATGGTGCGGTGGTGCGTCACCGGCGGGCGTGCGACCAGCGGCGGGTGGAGCTCGTGCCGGCGGCGGACGCGATGGCGTGGTTGTCGGCGTACCTGCCCGCGGTGGACGCGGTCGCGGTCCAGGCCACGCTGACCGCGCTGGCGCGGGACGTCTCGCCGGAGGAGCGGGACCGCTTCGATGCCCGGACCTTGGATCAGCGCCGCGCCGACGCCCTGGTGGACCTGGCCACGCGGTGGTGGGACGCCGGGGTGCACCCCGACGGGCGTCCGCTGCGCACGGTGCAGGGTCGGGCGCCGCACCTGACGGTGACCGCGACCGCCGCGACGGTCCTGGGCCTGGAGGACCAGCCCGGCGTGCTGGACGGGTACGGGGTGATCCCCTCGAACCTGGTGCGGCGCCTGGCCGCGCGCTCGACGTGGGAGCCGCTGCTGGTCGACGCGGCCACCGGTGAGCCCCTGGCCCGCTCGACCCGCCGCTACGCCCCGACCCAACCCCTGCGCGACGCGGTGACCGCCCGCGACCGCACCTGCACCTTCCCCGGCTGCCGCGTCCCGGCCACCCGCTGCGACATCGACCACCTCCAGCCCTACGACCAGCACGCAGCCGCCACAGACCCCACCAGCGCCACAGACCCCGCCAGCGCCACGGACCCCGCCAGCGCGACGGACCCCGCGAGCACGTCCGGGCCCGCGAGCCCCCCGGGTGCTGCCGGCGCGGCCGGCGCTGCGGGTGCGGGCGTGGACCAGACGCGCCTGGACAACCTGCAGGCCCTGTGCCGCCACCACCACCGCGCCAAGACCCACGCCGGCTGGACCCCCGCCCGATCCCCGGACGGGACCACCGTGTGGACCTCACCGACCGGCCACGCCTACGACCGGCCACCCGCCTGGCCCGACCCCGACCCGCCACCCCCCGACGACCCCGGCCCCGCATGGACCGACGACCCACCCGACGCGCACACGCCCACACGCGACCCGCGACCACCCGACACCGAGCACGACGAGCCGCCCTTCTAGCGACCCGTGTCTGCTCGCGGGCGCTGCTCTGCGGCCCGGTGCCGTGCGGTGCCGTGCCCTGCCGGCGCCGTACCGGTGCCGTACCGGTGCCGTGCCTGGGGGCGAGGGCCGGCGTCCGGCCTACGGCCGCGCGCGATCCGCCGGGGAGATCCCGGCGCCGTCGACGGCGGCGGTGAGGAGCAGCGCGCCGGGCACGATGAACCAGAACCCCGCGCCGAGGCCCGTCACCAGCGCCCAGCCGATGACGACGACCGCTGCGAGCCACGTGACGGCGTTGGCGGCGCGACCACCGCCGGCGAGCACGACGAGGGCTGCCGCGGCGAGGGGCACCCCGACGACGAGCAGGGTGCCGGTGCCCGAGTCCTCCCACCAGCCGACGACGAGCACGACGGCGACCACCGCCGTGGCCAGCACGCCCACCGCCCGCAGCAGCGCGACGCGTCGCGGGCTCGACCCGACGGCGACCGCCGGAGCGCGCGGCGCGTACGCGCCGGTCGCGAGCCCGCTGGTTCCGCGCGCGCTAGTGGTGGGCTCGCTGGCCAGGTGCGCGGGCGCCGTGGGCTCGCTGGCCACGTGAGCGCCGGTCGCGGGCCCGCTGGCCGGGTGAGCGCCCGTCGTGGGCCCGCTGGGCATGTGCGCGCTGGTCTGTGCCTCGCCGGCCGTGGGCCCGCTGGGCACGTGGGCGCTGGTCGGCGGCCCGGTGGTTGCTCGGCCGCTCGGGGTCGGCCCGTTCGTCGCGGGCACGTCGCTCGCTCGCCCGTCGGTCGCGTGCGCCATCGCTCGCCTCCGCTCCTCGGTCCTTGTCTACCGGACCGGCGGCTCGCTGCGAAGACCCTCGTCGGGGCCGTGCGGACCCGGCGGCCACGCCCGCTCGTCCGGCCCGAGCGGACCCGGTGCGCACGCCAGCTCGTCCGGCCCCAGCGCGACGACGGGCGTTCCCGCGACGACGAGGTCGGCGCGCTGCCATGGCCGCTCCCGGGCGAAGAAGGGCAGCTCGTGCGCCATCCACTCGTGCCAGAACCGCCGCGACTCCTCGGCGTCGCCGTTGACGCCCTGCTCCACGTCACGCGCGATGCCGCGCTCCTCGGCCAGCGCGTGGTCGGTCTGGACCCACACGGTCCGGTCGACGAGGTGGGCGAAGGCACGCTGGTTCGCGCCCGTGCCCTCGACGACGACGGCCCGCAGCCCGGCGGGGACCTCGATCGCGCCCGCACGCCCGTGCGCCGCCCACGCCGCCGGCGCGTACGCGACGCCGGCCCCTGCGTGGAGCGGCCCGAGGACGTGCTCCGCAAGAAGGTGGCCCCACGCGAAGAACGGCTCGTGCCAGGCGACGTCGTCGGTGCCCACGACGGCGGCCGGGGCGAGGTGGGGCAGCAGGCGCGCGGCGAGCGTGGACTTGCCCGCGCCGCCGCGGCCGTCGACGGCGACGACCCAGGGGCGACCGGGCGCGTGCTCGGACCCGGCGAGCAGTCGCCGGGCCAGCTCCTCGACCCGGACGGCGGACCACGGACCGGCCTCGGGCTCCTCGGGCGGCAGGCGGAGGCGTCCGAGCGCGCCGCTCACCGCCGACCACCGCCAGGGCGTGGCGTCGGCACCGGGCCGACCACCTTGCGCACGGCCTGCTCGGTGAGGGTGCGGTCGAACGGGTCGTCGTCGAGCGCCCGGTGCAGCGCGAGCCCTTCGATGAGGGCGTCGAGCTGGCGCGTGACCGTCGGGTCGAAGTGCCGCTCGAGCTCGTGCCGGCTGCGCGCCATCCAGGCGGTCGTGATCGCGCGGTAGCGCGGGTCGCGCGCGGCGAGCGTGTAGAGCTCGTAGGTGAGCACCTGGTCGCGCCCGCCCGCGCGGTCGGAGAGCTCGTGGATGAGGTCGACGACGGCCGTCACGGCCTGCTCGCCGTCCGCCGCGGCGCTGAGGTGCGCCTCGAAGGAGGCCGCGACCCGGTCCGCGAACCGCGTGAACGCCTCGCGGAGGACCTCGTCCATGCCGGCGAAGTGGTAGGTCATCGATCCCAGGGGGACGTCGGCGCGCTCGGCGATCCGGCGGTGGGAGACGCCCGCTACCCCCACCTCGGCGATGAGCTCGAGCGCGACGTCGATGATCCGGTCGCGGCGGCCGGGGTCCGTCCTGCGGGGTCGCACGTCACCGCCCTCAGATGCTGCGCACGACGCGGGCGGGGTTGCCCACGGCGACGCTGTTCGGCGGGATGTCGCGCGTCACCACGGCGCCGGCCCCGACGACGCTGTTCTCGCCGATCGTCACGCCGGGGCACACGACGACGCCGCCGCCCAGCCACACGTTGTCCTCGATCGTGATGGGCCGCGCCGCCTCGAGCTTGTCGCGCCGCGGCCGCGGCTCGACCGGGTGCGTCGGGGTGAGGAGCTGGACGTGCGGACCGATCTGGCAGTCCGCGCCGATGCGGATCTCGGCCACGTCGAGGGCGGTGAGGCCCATGTTGACGAAGGTGCGCGGACCGACCGTGATCCGGGTGCCGTAGTCCACGTGGACGGGAGCGCGCACGAACGCCGTCGGGTCGAGCTCCCCGAAGAGCTCGCGCGCCTGCTCCTGCGCGGCCTGGGGGTCCCGGTCGTATGCGTCACGGAACGCGGCCGCGCGACGGACCGCGAGCGTCTGCGCCTCGAGGATCGCCGGGTCGTCCGCGATGTAGAGGTCGCCCGCGAGCATCCGCTCGGTGTTCGTCCGCGGGTCGCCGGCGAAGTGGTCGGGCGTCTCGTCGCTCATGCGGCCGAGCGTAGGACAGGTACGTACGAGCGTCCACAAGGCGGCGTCCGGCGCGCCGACAGCGGACGTCGGCGGTCGCCCGACAGCGACGCCGCGAGCGCCGGCGGTACCCTCGGGCGTGCTCACGTCGACGTGGTCCGACGCGCTGACCTGGCGGCTCGCCCGCCACCACCTCGACCCCGTCGGGCCGGCGTCGGTCGCGGAGGTCGTGGGCGACCTGGTCGCCGTGGCCGCCCAGCTCGACCCGGCGGTCGCCGAGCTCGGCCTCCGGCTGCGCCGACGCGCCTCCGAGCCGGGCGACGTCGGCCGCGCGGTCGCGGAGGGCACGCTCGTGCGGACCTTCGCGTTCCGGGGCGCGGTGCACCTCATGACCCCGGCGTCGGCGGCGACGCACCTCGCGCTGCGTGCGTCGAGCCGCATGTGGGAGCGCCCGAGCTGGCGGAGCTTCTACCGGCTCGAGCCTTCCGCCTGGCCCGCCCTGCGCGCGGCGGTGCGCGAGGCGCTCGCCGGTGGGCCGCTCACGCGCACCGAGCTCGCCTCCGCGATCACGGCGTCCCCGCGCTTCGCGCACCTCGGGCCGGCGTTCACCGACCCGGCGGTGACGTTCCTCAAGCCGCTCGCCTGGCAGGGCGACCTCAGCATCGCGCCGTCGCGCGACGGGCAGCTGACCCTGCAGAGCCTCGAGGGGAACCCCGCGTGGCCCGGCCTGCCCACGCTCGACGACGCCGGCCCGCGCGCCGTCGAGGCGTACGTCCGCGCGTACGGTCCCGCGTCACCCGACAACCTGCGGTACTGGCTCGTGGAGGGCCTCGGCGTGCGCCGGGCGCTGGTGCCCGGCTGGGTCGACGCCCTCGGCGACCGGCTCCTGACCGTCGAGGTCGACGGCGAGCCGCGGCTCGTGCACCGCGACGACGTCGACGCGTTCGCCGCGGCCCGCGCGCACCCGGTCGTCCGGCTGCTCCCGAAGTACGACCCGTGGGTGCTCGGCCCGGGCACGGCGGACGTGCGGGTCGTGCCGCCGGACCTGCGGCAGGACGTGAGCCGGGGCGCGCACCTCGTGGTGGCGGGCGGCGTCGTCGTCGGCACGTGGACGCTCGCGCGCGGAGAGGTCGTGGCCACGGTGCCCGACGGCGTCGTCGCGCGCGAGGACCTCGGGGCGGAGGCGGCGCGCGTCGCCGCGCTCGCGGAGGGGCTCGTGGGCGCCGGCGCCGGACGCGCCGGTCGGGCACGCCCTCGGGGCTGAGGCCCTCAGCCCGCCGTCGGCCAGGTCTCGCGCGGCGCCTCGCCGGCGTCCGCGCCCGGGGCCCCGGGCCGCGGCAGCGCGACGCGGCCCAGGTCCAGGTCGACCTGCGTGCGTCCCGGCCCCACGCCGAGCAGCTGGGCGAGCCGCAGGGCGTCGAACGGCGCATGCACCTTGACGTCGTTGTCGAAGTAGACGACGACGTCGCGACCGTCCGCGGCCCACGCGGCGATGCGCTCGGCCCAGACCGCGAGCGCGGCGTCGTCGTACCCGCTGACGTAGAGCTCCTCGCCGCCGTGCAGCCGGACGTAGACGAGGTCGCTCGTCACGTCGAGCAGGAACGGCCACTTCCCGGCCGTGTCCGCGACCACCAGGCCGACGTCGTGCCGGCGCAGCAGGTCGACGAAGACGGGCGTGACGAACGTGTCGTGCCGCACCTCGAGCGCGTGCCGCAGGGGGCGGTCCGCGTCGGTCGCGGTGAGCGCGCGGCCCTCGAGGCGCTCGTCGTGGCGTGCGGCGAGGGCCGCCGCGGCCGCCGTCGTGCGGGGGAGGAGGTCGAAGAACGCCGCGAGGCGGTCCGGGTCGAAGCCGAGCATCGGCGGCAGCTGCCACAGGACCGGGCCGAGCTTGTCACCGAGCGCCAGCACGCCCGAGGCGAAGAAGTTGGCGAGCGGCTGCTCGGGCTCCCGCAGCTTGACCATGTGCGTGATGAAGCGGCCGCCCTTGACGGCGAAGAGGAATCCGGGCGGCGTCGCGTCGTACCACTGGCGGTAGCTCTCGGGGCGCTGGAGCGAGTAGAACGAGCCGTTGAGCTCGATGCTGCCCAGCAGGCTCGAGGCGTGCGCGAGCTCGAGGCGCTGGGGGAGCCCGCGCGGGTAGAACACGCCGCGCCAGGGCGCGTACCGCCACCCCGAGATCCCGATCCGGACGTCACCGCTCACCCGGCCACGGTAGGCAGGCGACGCGCTCGGCGCCTCCGGGCGCCGCGGTCCCGGACGCCGGGCGACCGCGGCCCCGCCACCAGCGGGTGCCGGTGCTGCGGCCGGCTCAGACGCCGACGACCGCGCTGCGCCGCTCGAGGCGGACGACGTCGCGCCACTCGCCCGCCGCGGTGCGGCCGAGGCGCTCGTTGACCCCGACGGTCCGGAAGCCGTGGCGCGCGTGGAGCGCGAGGCTCGCGGCGTTGCCGGGGAAGATGCCCGCCGTGAGGGTCCACACGCCTGCGGCCTCGGTCGACGTGACGAGCGCCCCGAGCAGCGCCGACCCGACGCCGCGGCCCTGCGCGGCTCCCGCGACGTAGACGCTCACCTCGAGCACGCCCGCGTAGACGCAGCGGCTGCTCACGGGTGAGCACGCGGCCCAGCCGAGGACGACGGGGTCAGCAGTGGCGGTGGCAGGTCCCGCGGCAGCGGCAGGGCCGCCCGGGCCGGCGGGTCCAGCCAGGTCGGTCGCGACCAGGCGGTGGTCCGGCGTGTGCGCCGCGTCCCACGCGTCCCACGTCGGGACCGCGGACTCGAACGTGGCCTGACCACCCGCGATGCCCTCCGCGTACACCGCCGCGACGGCGGGCCAGTCCTCGACGGTCATCGGTCGCAGCTCCACGCGCGGCATCGTGCCACGGGCTGATGGTCCGGTGTCAGTGCCGCGCCACCCTCACTACGGTGGGGACGACACCCCAGCCCGCAGGAGGACCAGCGTGACCACGGCACCGATCGACCCCACGACGACGAGCGCCTGGGCCGCTCTGGCAACGCACCGGGACGCGACGACGCCGGACCTGCGGGCCTGGTTCGCGCAGGACCCGGACCGCGCCCGCAGGCTCTCGTTCGGCGTCGGGGACCTGCACGTGGACCTGTCGAAGAACCTCGTGACGGACGAGACGCTCGCCCTCCTCGTGCGGCTCGCCGAGGAGGTCGGTCTCGCCGGCCGCGTCGAGGCGATGCTCTCGGGCGAGCACATCAACGTCACCGAGGACCGCGCGGTGCTCCACACCGCGCTGCGGCGGCCGCGCGGCGCGACGCCCACGCTCACCGTCGACGGCCAGGACGTCGACGCGGACGTCCAGGCCGAGCTCGAGAAGGTGTTCGCGTTCGCCGACCGCGTCCGCTCGGGGGAGTGGACAGGCGTCACGGGCGAGCGGATCCGCACCGTCGTCAACATCGGCATCGGCGGCTCGGACCTCGGGCCGGTCATGGCGTACGAGGCGCTCCAGCCGTACGTCGCCGAGGGCATCGAGCTGCGCTTCGTGTCCAACATCGACCCGACGGACGTCGCCGAGACGCTGGCGGGGCTCGACCCGACGACGACGCTGTTCGTCGTCGCCTCGAAGACGTTCGGCACGCTCGAGACGCTCACCAACGCACGCCTGGCACGCGCCTGGATGTGGCGCGAGCTCGCCGCGGCCGGCGCGATCGAGGACACCGACGAGGCGCGCTCGGGCGCCGTCGCGAAGCACTTCGTGGCGGTCTCGACCGCCCTCGACAAGGTCGCGGCGTTCGGCATCGACCCGGCCAACGCGTTCGGGTTCTGGGACTGGGTCGGCGGCCGCTACTCGCTCGACTCCGCGATCGGCACGTCGCTCGCCGTCGCGATCGGCCCGGACGCGTTCCGCGACCTCCTCGCGGGCTTCCACGCCGTCGACGAGCACCTGCGGTCGGAGCCGTTCGCGAGCAACGTGCCGGTCCTCATGGGCCTGCTCAACGTCTGGTACGTCAACTTCCTCGACGCGCACACGCACGCCGTCCTGCCCTACGCCCAGCACCTGCACCGGTTCCCCGCGTACCTGCAGCAGCTGACCATGGAGTCCAACGGCAAGAGCGTGCGCTGGGACGGCACGCCGGTGACGACCGACACGGGCGAGGTCTTCTGGGGCGAGCCCGGGACCAACGGCCAGCACGCGTTCTACCAGCTCATCCACCAGGGCACGCGGCTGGTCCCGGCCGACTTCATCGCGGTCGCGACGCCTGCGCACTCGCTGCGCGACGCGGACGCGGGCGACGTCGACGTCCACGAGCTGTTCCTCGCGAACTTCTTCGCGCAGACCAAGGCGCTCGCGTTCGGCAAGACGGCCGACGAGGTGCGTGCCGAGGGCACGGCGGAGGCGATCGTCCCGGCGCGGGTCTTCCCGGGCAACCGGCCGACGACGTCGATCATGGCCCCCGCGCTGACGCCCTCGGTGCTCGGGCAGCTCATCGCGCTCTACGAGCACATCACGTTCGTCCAGGGCGTCGTGTGGGGCATCGACTCGTTCGACCAGTGGGGCGTCGAGCTCGGCAAGGTCCTCGCGAACCAGATCGCGCCGGCGGTCGGCGGCGACACCGACGCCCTCGCCGCGCAGGACGCGTCGACCCGCGCGCTCATCGAGTACTACCAGGCGCACCGCGCCCGCTGACGCCCCGGGTCGCGCGCTCACCCACCCGACCCCCGCTCACCCACCGGCCCGCACCGCCGAGGTCGCGGGGTCCCCGCGGGGTCGCCGGGGGCCACCACCGCCCACCACCCGGACCCGCGCC
>NZ_JADDKQ010000002.1 GCF_016464425.1 Actinotalea solisilvae | reverse complement strand
CGACCCCGCCCCCCCCCCCCCCCCCCCCCCCCCCCCCGCCCCCCCCCGGGGGGGGGGGGGGCCCCGGGGGGGGGGGGGGCCCCCCCCCCCCCCCCTCGCCGCGGACCAGCGACCTCGGGGGCGGTGGTCAGTCGTCGAGGTGGTAGAGGCGGCGGCCGGGGTCGAGGCTGCGCACGAGGGCCAGCGTGATGGTCGAGAGCTGGTCCACCTGCTCGGGCGTGAGCACGTCCATGACGAGCCGGCGGACCTCGGCGACGTGCCCGGGCGCGCTCGCGACGACCTTCGCCCAGCCGTCCTCCGTGAGCCGCGCGAGCGTGGCGCGACGGTCCGCCGGGTCGGGCTCGCGCGTGACGAGGCCGTCCTTCTCGAGCCGCGTCACCACGTGCGAGAGGCGCGGGAGCGTCGCGTTCGTCGCGGAGGCGAGGTGGGACATCCGCAGCACGCGGCCGGGCGCCTCGGAGAGCATCGCGAGCAGCAGGTACTCGTAGTGCGTGAGGTCCGCATCCCGCCGGAGCTGGGTGTCGAGCGCGCCCGGGAGCAGCTCGATGACGGCCTGGAGGCGCAGCCAGGCGACGAGCTCGGTCCTGGTGAGCCACCGCGTGTCGGTCGGCATCCGTTCCTCCCATAGTTGACAGAACAACTATACGCATCTAGGGTCATGGTTGTTGCTTCAACCATATCTCACGAGGAGACGTCATGACCGCGATCACCATCATCGGGGCAGGGAACATCGGCCAGGCCGTCGCCGGCATCGCCGCCGCGGGCGGGAACCAGGTCCAGCTGCTGGCGCGCGACCTCGAGCGGACGCAGCAGGCCGCGACGGCCTCGGGTGCGGCGGCGGGCGTCGTCGGTGACGCGATCACGGGCGACGTCGTCGTGCTGGCCGTGCCGTACCCGGCCGTGGCCGAGGTGCTCGGCACCTACGGGCCCGCGCTCGCGGGCAAGGTCGTCGTCGACCCGACGAACCCGCTCGACTTCAGCACGTTCGACGCGCTCGTCGTGCCGGCCGACGGCTCGGCCGCGGCGCAGATCCAGGCGCAGGTGCCCGACGCGCGGGTCCTCAAGGCGTTCAACACGACCTTCGCCGGGACGCTCGCCACGCGCAGCATCGGCGACGCGACGACGACCGTCCTCATCGCGGGCGACGACGCCGACGCCAAGGCCGTGGTCGCCGACGTCGTGCGTGGTGGCGGGCTCGAGGCGGTGGACGCGGGCGCGCTCAAGCGCGCGCGCGAGCTCGAGGCGCTCGGCTTCCTCCAGCTGACGCTCGCGGCCGGCTCGACGATCGACTGGACGGGTGGCTTCAGCCTGGTCCGCTGATCACGTGACGCGAGCCCGCGCGGGCGCGCGACTAGCGTGGGGGGGGGGGGGGGCGGCCCCCCCCCCCCCCCGGCGGCCCGGGGGGGCGCGCCACTGGGGGGGGGGGGTGCCCTGGGGCCCCCCCGCCCACGCGTGCGTCCGGAGGGGACGATGACCGATCCGGCATCTGAGGCCTGGGGCACGGCCGAGACCGTGCCCGCGCCCGGCGCGGTGGGAGTGGGCTCGGGCGGTGGTGCGCCCGGCGCCGTCGGGGTGGGCTCGGGCGGTGGTGCGCCCGGCGCCGTCGGGGTGGGCTCGAGCGGTGGCGCGCCCGACGCCGCCTCGCCCGCGCCGCGGCTGCCCCCCGCGCCCGCGAGCACCCGCGTCGACCGGTGGGCGTGGGCGGTGCGCCTCTTCCGGACGCGCGCGCTCGCCGCGGCCGCGTGCCGCGCGGGGCACGTCAAGGTCAACGGCGAGCGCGCGAAGCCCGCGACGACCGTCCGGCCCGGCGACGAGGTGCGCGTCCGGGGCGAGGGCCTCGAGCGGGTGGTCGACGTGCGGCTCGCGGTCGAGAAGCGCGTCGGCGCAGCGCTCGTCCCGGCGTGCCTGGTGGACCGCACCCCGCCGCCCCCGCCGCGCGAGGCGCTCGCGGCCGTGCGCGACCGCGGCGCGGGACGGCCGACCAAGCGCGAGCGGCGCGAGATCGACCGGCTGCGCGGGCGCTGAGCCCGGCGCCGGCCCGAGGGCTCGGGGCGCCGCGGAGCTCCGGCTCTGGGGGCCTCCCTGTCTAGTCCGGCTCTACTCCGGCTCTACTCCGGCGCGAGCGCGAGGAAGTCAGCGAGCAGGGGGCCGGCGGTCGCGGCCCCGGACTCGCCGTCCTCGACGAACACCGCGACCGCGAGGTCGCCCTGCACGCCAATCATCCACGCGTGGTTGCGCAGCCCGTCGTCGGCCTGGAACTGGGCCGTGCCGGTCTTGGCGAGGACGTCGCCGCCCGGGACGTCCGCGAGCGCCGACCCGCCGCCGTCGGTGACCACGGCGCGCATGAGGTCGCGCAGGGCGGCGGCCTCGTCGGCCGTGAGCGGTGGCGCGTCGCTCGTCGCCGGCGGCGCCTGGGCGCCGACGAGCCACGGCGTGACCGTCCGCCCGGCCGCGACGGACGCCGCGACCGTGGCCATCGCGAGCGGCGAGGCCTGGACGCGCCCCTGACCGATCATCGCGGCGGCGTGGTCGGTCCCCGTGGAGTCCAGCGGGACGGCGCCCGCGAAGCGCGCGAACCCGAGGTCCTGCTCGACCCCGAGCCCGAGCGACGCAGCCGCCTGGGCGAGGGCCTCGGGCGGCGCCTGGTCCCGCAGCGCGATGAACGCGGCGTTGCACGAGTGGGCGAAGGCGGTGCGCAGCGGCACGCTGCCGAGCGCCTCGGCCGGATAGCCGGGCACGTTGTCGAACCGGCGGCCCTCCACCGTGATCCCGTCGCTGCACTCGACCGGGCTGTCCGGCGTGAGCCCGGCGCGCAGGAGCGCGAGGGCGCTGACCACCTTGAAGACCGAGCCCGGTGCGTACGTGCCGAGGGTCGCGCCCGACCAGCCGCCGCTGCCCGGCCCGTTCGCGACGGCCACGACGGCCCCGGTCGAGGGGCGCACCGCGACGATCGACGCGGCCACCGGCACGTCGGCGAGCACCGAGTCGGCGGCCTCCTGGAACGGCGTGGCGATCGTCGTCACCAGCGGCTCGCCCGCGACCGGCGGCCGGGAGAAGAGCACGCGCTCCTGCTGGGTGTCGGACGCCGTCGCGAGCACGGAGAGGCCCGGCAGCCCGCGCAGCTGCGCGTCGTACTGCCGTTGGAGGCCCGAGAGCCCGACGACGTCGCCGGCGACCACGGCGCCTGCGGACGCCTCGATGACCTCGGCCGTCGCGGGCCCGGCCGTGCCCAGCACCTCGCGGGCGAACCGGCGGCTCGGCCCGAGGGGCAGCACGTCCGGCACGGCGTTGGCGCCGTCGAGCTGCCCGAAGTCCTCGAGCGAGACGGCGGGCGCAGCCGTCCGGACGACGAGCCCCTCGACGAACGCCTTCTCGCCCGCGGCCGCGACGCGCGCGGCGAACTCGGCCGGGTCGAGCCCGAGCAGCTCCGCCATCGCCTGGGCGGCCGCCGGCTGGGCGGCGGGGTCCACGCGCGTCTTGTCGAACCCGAGGCGGACCACCTCGCGCGCCTCGACGAGCACCTCGGCGCCCGCCGAGCCGAGCACCGTCGCGCGTTCCGCCGGGGCGTCCCGCCGGACGCTCAGGGTCTCGGTCTCGCGCAGGTCGGGTGCGATGACGAAGGTCGACCAGTCCACGAGCCACTCGCGCTCGACCAGCGTGAGCCGCGCGGTGGTCGAGTACGTCCACGCCTCGCCCGCGACCCCCGGGGCGGGGCTGCCGCCCGCGGGGTCGGCAGGGTCGGCGGGGTCGGTGTCGCTCTCGGTGTCGCTCTCGGTGTCCGACGGACCGGCCGTCGCCGTGCCGTCCTCGTCCTCGGCGGGGTCCTCCGCGCTGCCCTCGGCGCCCTCGCTGCCCTCGGTGCCCGCGCTCGCAGGCTCGAGGGGCCACGTGTGCGCGAGCTGCGCGGTCGCGGTGCCGGCCTCGTCGTCGACGGTGATCGCGCCGACCTCGATGGTCGGCACCCGCGGGGCGAGGCCCGCGACGGCCGCGGCGAGCTGGGCGGTGGCGTCCTCGGCGCTAGTCCCGTGCAGGGGGACGTCGGACAGGTCGCCCGACGCGAGGCCCTCGGCGAGGGCGGCGAGGGCCGCGTCCGGCTCGGGGTCGGCCGGCGTGCACGCCGTGAGTGCCGCGGCGACGACCCCGGCCGCCGTCCCGGCGGCGACCGCCCTCGCGACCCGGCCCCGCCACCCGCCCCGCGCGCGCGGCGCCCCCACTCGTCCCACGTCAGCCCCCTGGTCCGCCGCCGGCTGGGCGCCGACGGCCTGCTCCAAGATCGTAGGGGCGCCCACCGAAGCCCATCGGCGAACGGCGGATGTATCCAGGCGCGGTACGGATCGTGCGTGCGCGCGCACCGTGCGGTCGCGATGGCGGCGCGGTTGTATACAGAAGCGCCCTCAGCGACGTACGCTCGGGCCGTGCGCGCCGGTGACCGGGTCTACGAGGCCCTCCGCGAGGAGATCGTGGCCGGACGCCTCCGCCCCGGCACCGAGCTGAGCGAGGTCGACCAGGCCGAGCGGTGGGGCGTCTCGCGCACCCCGGTCCGCGAGGCCCTGAGCCGCCTGCGTGCCGACGGGCTCGCGGTCGTCGGCCGCGGCCGCACGCTCGCCGTCTCCGACATCCAGGCGGCCGACGTCGTCCGGCTGTTCGAGCTGCGTGAGGCGCTCGAGACGCAGGCGGCGCGCCTGGCGGCGCGCCGCTGCCGCCCCGAGGTCTTCAGCGCCCTCGCGCACCGGTTCGCGACGGTGACACCGCCCCGGCCGGGCGACCCGACCGACCCGCACGGACCCGGCTACTACGGCCTCGTCGCCGAGCTCGACGCCGCGGTCGACGAGGCCACCGACAGCCCCTACCTGCGCTCCGCCCTGGCCGCCCTGCGCACCCACGTCGCGCGCGCCCGACGCCTCGCGGCCGACAACCCCGAGCGGCTGCGCGCGGCGGCGGGGGAGCACCGGCTCATCGCGGAGGCCATCGCGGACCGCGACGAGGTCCTCGCGGTCCACGCGACCGCCGTCCACCTGCGGCTCGCCCTCGCCAACGTCCTCACCAGCCTGGAGGCAGCTCGATGAAGACCCACCACGTCCGCGTCCACCCGAGCGCGGACCGGCTCCCGCGCGAGCGCCAGCTCGCGTGGGCCTTCGCGGAGCTGGCGGCCGACCGGCCCGGCCTGCCCGACGACGTCGTCGACATGGTCGTCAACCGCGTCGTCGACGACGCCTCGGTCGCGATCGCGTCGGTCGCGCGGGCCCCCGTGGTCGCCGCGCGTGCGCAGGCGCTCGCGCACCCCTACCGGCCCGGCGCGACCGTCGTCGGGCTGGGGCGTCACGAGCGCGTCAGCCCCGAGTGGGCGGCGTGGGCGAACGGCGTCGCCGTGCGCGAGCTCGACCACCACGACACCTACCTCGCGGCCGACTACTCCCACCCGGGCGACAACATCCCGCCCGTGCTCGCCGTCGCGCAGCACCTCGCCGACCGGCGCGGGCTCACCGGCGCCGACGTCGTCCGCGCGATCGCGACCGGCTACGAGGTCCAGGTCGCGCTCGTCCGGGCGATCAGCCTGCACAAGCACCGCATCGACCACGTCGCGCACCTCGGACCGTCCGCCGCGACCGCGCTCGGCTCCCTCCTCGGCCTCCCGCGCGAGGTCACGTTCCACGCCGTCGGCCAGGCGCTGCACACCACGACGGCGACGCGGCAGTCCCGCAAGGGCGAGATCTCGACCTGGAAGGCCTACGCGCCCGCGTTCGCGGGCAAGGTCGCGGTCGAGGCGGTCGACCGCGCGATGCGCGGGCAGACGTCGCCGACGCCGATCTACGAGGGCGAGGACGGCGTCCTCGCCTGGCTGCTGGACGGGCCCGAGGCCGCGTACGACGTCGTCCTGCCGTCGCCCGGCGAGCCGTGCCGGTCGATCCTCGAGACGTACACCAAGGAGCACTCCGCCGAGTACCAGTCGCAGGCGCTCATCGACCTCGCGCGGCGCCTGCACCACGAGCGGCCCGAGCTCGCCGACCCCGACCGCGTCGTCGAGATCGTGCTCCACACCAGCCACCACACGCACCACGTCATTGGCTCCGGCTCGAACGACCCGCAGAAGTACGACCCGACGGCGACGCGCGAGACCCTCGACCACTCCGTGCCCTACATCTTCGCCGTCGCGCTCCAGGACGGCCGGTGGCACCACGTCGACTCCTACGCGCCCGAGCGCGCGGCGCGGCCCGACACGGTGGCGCTGTGGCGCAAGGTCAGCACGCGCGAGGACACCGAGTGGACGCGGCGCTACCACTCGAGCGACCCCGCGCAGAAGGCGTTCGGCGCGCGCGTCGAGGCCGTGCTCACCGGCGGCACGCGCGTGGTCGAGGAGATCGCGGTCGCCGACGCGCACCCGCTCGGCGCGCGGCCGTTCGGCCGGGCGCAGTACGTCGCGAAGCTCCGCACCATGGCCGAGGGCGTCGTGCCGGACGCCGAGGTGGACCGCTTCCTCGCCCTCGCCGAGCGCCTGCCCGAGCTCACCGCGGCCGAGCTCGGCGGCCTGACGCTCACCGCGCCGCGCGACCAGCTCGACGGCACGCCGCCCGAGGGGATCTTCTGATGCTCCACTCCACGACCACGCCCGCCGCGAAGCGCGCGACCCTGCGTCGGCGCCTCGCCGACGGCGGGCTCCTGCGCTTCCCGGGGGCCTTCAACCCGCTGTCGGCGCGGCTCATCCAGGGCAAGGGCCTCGAGGGGGTCTACGTCTCGGGCGCCGTCCTCTCGGCGGAGCTCGGCCTGCCCGACATCGGGCTCACGACGCTCACCGAGGTCGCCGGGCGCAGCGCGCAGATCGCGCGCACGACCGACCTGCCCGTGCTGGTCGACGCCGACACCGGGTTCGGCGAGCCCATGAACGTCGCCCGCACCGTCCAGGTCCTCGAGGACGCCGGCGTGGCCGGCCTGCACATCGAGGACCAGGTCAACCCCAAGCGCTGCGGGCACCTCGACGGCAAGCAGGTGGTCGACCTCGCGACCGCCGAGCGGCGCATCCGGGCGGCGGTCGACGCGCGCCGCGACCCGGACCTGCTCGTCATGGCGCGCACCGACGTCCGCGCGGTCGAGGGCCTCGACGCCGCCGTCGACCGCGTGCGCGCGCTCGTCGACGCGGGGGCCGACGCCGTCTTCCCCGAGGCCATGGCCGACGCGCGTGAGCTCGAGGCGGTGTGCCGCGCCGTCGACGTGCCGGTGCTCGCGAACATGACCGAGTTCGGGCGGTCGCAGCTCCTCACGACGCGGCAGCTCGCCGACGCGGGCGTGCGGATCGTCATCTACCCCGTGTCGCTGCTGCGGATCGCCATGGGCGCCGCCGAGCGCGCGCTCGACACGCTCGTCGCCGAGGGCACCCTCGAGCCGGAGGTCCCGACGATGCAGACCCGCACGCGCCTGTACGAGCTGCTCGACTACGCGGGCTACAGCCGCTTCGACGAGACCGTCTTCACCTCCACGGGGCACGCCGCGCCGCAGGGGTGAGCGCGCACCGACCCGACCCGCATGACGCAAGGGAGCGATCATGAACCAGCCCGACCAGCCCACCCAGCCCGACGAGCCCACCACCGCGGCGCCCTCGGCGGCCTCCGCCGAGACCGCCCTGCCCAAGGACCAGCGCCCCGTCCACAAGGGGCTCGTCGGCATCGTCGTCGACACCACCGAGGTCTCGGCCGTCGACCAGGTCAGCAGCTCGCTGCTCTACCGCGGCTACCCGGTCCAGGAGCTCGCGCGCGGCTGCTCCGTCGAGGAGGTCGCGCACCTCCTGTGGCACGGCGAGCTGCCGGACGCGGCCCAGCTGGCCGCGCTCGTCGACACCGAGCGCGCGCACCGTGCGCTCGAGCCGCACGTCCGCGCGGTCGTGGACGCGCTGCCGACGTCGGCCCACCCCATGGACGTCCTGCGGACCGCCGTGAGCGTCATGGGCGCGCACGAGCCGCACGAGGACGTGACCGACCGCGCCGCGCTCGCGGACGCCTCGCTGCGGCTGTTCGCCCGGCTGCCCGCGGTCATCGCCTACGACCAGCGGCGGCGCCGCGGCGAGGACCTCGTCGAGCCCCGCGCCGACCTCGACTACGCCGCGAACTTCCTCCACATGACCTTCGGCGACGTGCCCGACGACGTCGTCCTGGACGCGTTCCGGGTCTCGCTCGTCCTCTACGCCGAGCACTCCTTCAACGCCTCGACGTTCACCGCGCGCGTGGTCACGTCGACGCTCGCCGACCTGCACTCGGCCGTGGTCGCGGCGATCGGCGCGCTCAAGGGCCCGTTGCACGGCGGCGCGAACGAGGCCGTCATGGAGACGTTCGCCGAGATCGGCGACGCCGACCGCGCCGCGGCGTGGCTCGACGAGGCGCTCGCGGCCAAGCGCAAGATCATGGGCTTCGGCCACCGCGTCTACAAGCACGGCGACTCGCGCGTCCCCACGATGAAGGCCGCGCTCGACCGGCTCGTCGCGCACACCGACCGGCAGGACGTCGCGGCGCTGTACGACGCGCTCGAGCGCGCCATGGCCGAGCGCAAGGGGATCCTGCCGAACCTCGACTACCCGTCCGGCCCGGCGTACCACCTCATGGGCTTCGACACGGCGACCTTCACCCCGCTGTTCGTCGCGAGCCGCGTCGTGGGGTGGACGGCGCACGTGGCCGAGCAGCGCGCGGCCAACGCGCTCATCCGGCCGCTCAGCCGGTACGCGGGGCCCGCGGAGCGTCACCTGGGCTGAGCCGCCCCGGCCCCCGAGCAGCAGGACCACCCCGACCTGCGGCTGGACGGCAGCGGGGCGACGATGGCGGCGTGAGCCCCCCGTCGCCGCCCCGCCCCCGCCCTCAGGTCGTCGTGGTCACGGGGGCGTCGAGCGGGATCGGACGGGGCGTCGCGCGCGCGTTCGCGGAGCGCGGGGCCGACGTCGTGCTCGCCGCGCGCGGCGTCGCGGCGCTCGAGGAGGTCGCGGCCGAGTGCCGGCGTCGCGGTGCCCGCGCGCTCGTGGTGCCGACGGACGTGTCCGACGCCGACCAGGTGCAGGCCCTCGCGGACGCCGCCGTCGCGACGTTCGGGCGGGTCGACGCGTGGGTGGGCGCCGCCGCGGTGTGGAGCCATGCCCGGTTCGAGGACACCCCGCGCGAGGTCTTCGACCAGGTCGTGGCGACGACGCTGCTCGGCCAGGTGCACGGCGCGCGGGCGGTGCTGCCGGTGTTCCGGCGGCAGGGGAGCGGGGTGCTCGTCGTCGTCTCGTCGCTCCACGGGCGGCTCAGCGCGCCCTACGTCGCCCCGTACGTCGCCGCCAAGTGGGGGCTCACGGGGTTCGCCGAGGTGCTGCGCTACGAGCTCCGCGACGCGCCGGGCATCCACGTCTGCACCGTGCTCCCCGGGACCGTCGACACGCCGATCTACCGGCACGCGGCGGTGCGCACGCCGCGCGAGATCCGCCCCCTGCCGCCGGTCACCGACCCGCGGCGGGTCGTCCGGGCGGTGCTCGACCTGGTCGACCGGCCGCGCCCCGAGGTGGTCGTCGCCCGCACGCAGCGGGTGGCCGTGACACTGCACCACCTGCTCCCGGGGGCGTACGGTCGGCTCGTCGGTCCCGCCGTCCGGCTCGGCGGGCTGCGCCGACGCCCGGCCGTGCCGCGGGACCGCAACGTCCTCGCGCCGTCGTCGGCCACGGGCGCGGAACCGGTCGCGGACGGCTGGCGCCGGCACGACCACCGGTGGGTCGCCGCCGTCGCCCTGCCCGCAGGGGCCGCGGCGATGGGCGCGGCCGTGCTCGCGCACCGGGTCCGGGACCGCCTCCGGTTGCGGTCCTGATCACGCAGGGGTCGAATCGGGCGGCAGGGGTCGCCGGTCACAGGAGGAGACGTCATGGACGACAGCACGCAGACCTGGGTCGTCATCGCCGCCGTGGTGGTGGTGGTGCTCGTGCTCCTCGTGGTCCTCCTGCGCGGGCGCCGCGCCAAGGCCGCCGTCGCGCGGCGCGAGGAGGCGCGCGTGCTGCGCGAGAAGGCCGAGGCCGACCGCATCGAGGTGCAGGAGCGCGAGGCCGCCGCTGCCCGCGCCGACGCCGAGGCGCGCCTCGCGCAGGCCGAGGCCGACGAGCGCGCGGCCGAGGCGGCGCGCCTGCAGGCCGAGGCGCGCGAGCGCACCGAGAAGGCGCAGGAGGCGCGCGCCGAGGTCGACGAGCGCCTGCGCCGGGCGGACGAGCTCGACCCCGACGGCGCGCGTGCGGGCCGTCACGGGGCGCCGGACGCGGTGCCCGCCGCGGGCGACCCGCGGGACGGCGCGCACGGCGACCACGTCGCGACGGACCGTCACGACGCGACCGGCGACCACCTCGCCGCGGACCGTCACGACGCGACCGGCGACCGGCGCGACGTCGTCTGACGCGTGGCCGGGAGGTCCAGCGGCGGGCTCCTGCTGCACCGCCGCGGCGCGGACGGCGTCGAGGTGCTGCTCGGCCACATGGGCGGGCCGTTCTGGGCCCGTCGGGAGGCGGGCGCCTGGACGATCCCCAAGGGCGAGCCGCTGCCCGACGAGTCCCTGCACGAGGCCGCCCTGCGCGAGTTCGCCGAGGAGCTCGGCGTGCCCGCCCCCGACGGCCCGGAGACCGACCTCGGGGACGTCCGGCAGAAGGCCGGCAAGGTGGTCCACGCCTGGGCGCGGGAGGCCGACCTCGACGTGACCCGCCTCGGCGCCGACCGCAGCACGGTCGAGGTCGAGTGGCCGCCGCGGTCCGGGCGACGGGTCACGTTCGCCGAGCTGGACCGCGTGCGGTGGTGGCCGCTCGCCGAGGCGCGAGGCGTGGTCGTCGCGGCGCAGGCCGCGCTGCTCGACCGGCTCGCCGACGCCCTGCACCCGGGTGCCTAGGCTCGGCGCGTGCAGCCCACCGACGCCGTCCCGGGCACCGCGGCGTGGTACGCCGCGTTCGCCGAGCAGGCGGCGGGCAGCTCGCCGACGTACGCCGCGTGGTCGCGCGCGATCTCGCGCGACGCCGAGGTCCTCGCTCGCGTCGACGGCCTCCCGCGCGACCGCCGCCAGCCGAACCTCGTGCTCGCGGCCGCGCGGGCCTCGGGCGCACCCGACGGGCCCTGGGAGGTGCTGCGCCCGTGGCTGCTCGACGCGTGGCCGCGCGTCGCCGCCGTCGCCCGCAGCCGGACGACGCAGACCAACGAGGCGGGCCGCTGCGCCGTCCTGCTCCCGGCGCTCACCCGCGTCGCCGGGGCCGGCCGCCCGGTGGCGCTCGTCGAGGTCGGCGCCTCGGCCGGCCTGTGCCTCTACCCCGACCGCTACGCGTACGCGTACACGGCGGACGACGGCACCACGGCGCGGCTCGGGGACCCGGGCGCGCCCGTCGTGCTCCCGTGCCGGGTCACGGGCGGCGCGCCGCCGCCCCGGGTCGCGCTGCCCGACGTCGTCGCGCGCGTCGGGATCGACCTGCACCCCCTCGACGTCGGCGACCCGGCGGACCTCGCCTGGCTCGAGGCGCTCGTCTGGCCCGAGCACGACGAGCGTCGCGCCCGCCTGGCCGCCGCGGCCGGGGTCGTCGCCGCGGACCCGCCGACGCTCGTCGCCGGCGACCTCCTCGACCGCCTCGACGACGTCCTCGACCTCCTGCCGGCGGGTGCGACCCCGGTCGTCCTGCACAGCGCCGTGCTCGCGTACCTGCCGGTCGACCGCCGCGCCGCCGTCGCGGCCGCGATGGCGGGTGCGCGCGAGCGGCGCGGCGTGCGGTGGCTGAGCAACGAGGGAGCCGCCGTCCTGCCCCATGTCGCCGCGCGCCTGCCCGCGGGGACCGACGTCGGGCACCGGTTCGTCGTCGCGCTCGACGGCGTGCCGGTGGGCCTCGCCGGGCAGCACGGCGAGAGCTACGAGCCGCTGCCCGGCTGAGCGTCGGGCCGGGTGGCGGAGCGCCGGTGGCGCGCACGCTCGACGAGCGCGCGGTCCGCGGGCGTCAGGGCGGTGCGCGCCGCGTCCGCGTACGCGGCCTCGGCCTCGGCGGCCCGGCCCAGGCGCCGCAGGAGGTCCGCGCGCACGGCGTGCCGCGCGGGGTGGTCGCCCAGCCCGAGCGCGTCGACGACGTCGAGCGCCGCCGCGGGACCGGCGACCTCGGCCAGGGCGACCGCCCGGTTGAGCGCCACGACGGGCGTGGGCGTGAGCGCGAGCAGGTGGTCGTAGACGCGCAGCACCTGCGCCCAGTCGGTCTCCTCGACGGTCGCGGCGTCGGCGTGCACCGCGGCGACGGCCGACTGCAGCTGGTACGGCCCCGGTCGCCCGCGGCGCAGGCACGCCCGCAGCAGCGCGCGACCCTCCTCGAGCGCGCCCTGGTCCCACCGCGTGCGGTCCTGCTCCGCGAGGGGCACGGGCGCGCCGTCGGGCCCGGTCCGCGCGGGCCGGCGCGCGTCCGTGAGCAGGAGCAGCGCGAGGAGGCCGAGCACCTCGGGCTCGTCCGGCATGAGCTCGGCGAGCAGCCGGGCGAGGCGGATCGCCTCCGCGCTGAGGTCGGTGCGCGGGCCGCCCTCGCCGGTCGTCGCGGTGTGGCCCTGCGTGAAGACGAGGTAGACGACGGCGAGCACCGCCGGCAGCCGGTCGGGCAGGTCCGCGTCGGACGGCACGCGGTAGGGGATGCGCGCGTCGCGGATCTTCGCCTTGGCGCGCACGACGCGCTGGGCGACGGTGGCCTCGGGGACCAGGAACGCGTGGGCGATCTCTGTGGTCGTCAGGCCACCGAGGAGGCGCAGCGTGAGCGCGACCTGCGCGGGCGGGGAGAGCGCGGGGTGGCAGCACGTGAAGACGAGCCGCAGGCGGTCGTCGTGCACGGGACCCACCTCCTCGGGCTCGGACGGCGCGTGCAGCAGGGCGGCCTCGGCGTGGCGCCGGTCCCGCGACCCCTCGCGACGCAGCCGGTCGATCGCGCGACGCCGGGCGGTCGTGAGGATCCAGCCCGCAGGGCTCGGCGGCGTGCCCTCGCGGGGCCAGCGCTCGACGGCGACGGTGAACGCGTCCTGCACGGCCTCCTCGGCGAGGCCGATGTCGCCGAGGACGCGCACCAGCACGGCGACGGCGCGGCCGTACTCGCGCCGGAACGCGTCCTCGACGTCGGTCACGAGCGGGTCGGTCACCAGCGGAAGGGCCGGACCTCGATCGGCAGGCCCGTGGCGGTCGCGATGCGCCGACCCCACCCGAGCGCGGCGTCGAGGTCGGGGACGTCGACGATCGTGAACCCGCCGAGGTGCTCCTTGACCTCGGCGAAGGGCCCGTCCGTGAGGACGACGTCGCCGTCCTGGGCGCGCAGGACCGTCGCCGTGCTCGGGTCGTGCAGGCCGCCCGCGAAGACCCACTGGCCGGCGGCCCGGATCTCCTGGTCGACCGCCTCGACGGCACGCATGACCGGCTCGAGGAACTCGGCCGGCGGCGGCGGTCCGGCGGGCTCGTAGACGGCGATGAGGTAGGTGCCCATGGTGGCCTCCCGAGGTCGTGGGCCGGCGCTGTCGCCGGCCCTCACCCCTCAGACGAACGGCCGGCGCCCGGATCGACATCCTCCCGCGCGAGCGGGCCGACGTACCCCTGGGACTCGTCGGCCGCGGCGCCGAGGTAGCGCGGGCGCTCGCCCGGTGCAGGGTCCCCGGTCGCGACGTCGCACACCGCGACGCTCACGTTGTCGTGCGCGTCCGCGTCGAGCGCGGCGCGCACCAGGGCCTCCGCCGCGTCGTCGGGCGTCGCGGCGCCGGTCAGCAGCGCGAGGAGCTCGTCCTCCGGCACGTAGTCGGTGAGCCCGTCGCTCGCGAGCAGCCAACGGTCGCCCGGCGCGGCGTCGACGTCGAGGACCGTGACGCCCGCCGCGTCGGCCCGGTCGCCCGACAGCGAGCGGAGGATGACGTTGCGGTGCGGGTGCTCGCGCGCGTCGCGCGGGTCGACCACCCCCTGGTCCACGAGGGCCTGGACGAGGGAGTCGTCGCGCGTGACCCGACGGCCCTCTCCGTCGCGCACGAGGTAGGCGCGCGAGTCGCCGATGTGGGCGACGCGGACCTCGTCCTCCGCGCAGAAGAGTCCCGTGAAAGTGGTCGCCATGCCGCGCAGCGACGGCTCCCGGCCCACGCGCAGCGCGAGGTCCGCGTTCGCCACGGCGACCAGCTCGCGCAGGTCGTCGGCACCCAGGCGCGCGAGGTCGCGCGTCCCGAGCGCGGCCATGAGGCGGTGCGTCACGGTCCACGAGGCGACGTCGCCGCCCGCGTGGCCGCCGACGCCGTCGGCGACGAACGCGAACCGTGGGCCGCACCCGACGGAGTCCTGGTTGTCCGCGCGGTGCGGTCCGGTGACCGACCTCGCGGCCGTGACGAGCCTCGCCATGCGTCCCCCTCCGTCGGCACCCGCTCCCATCGTGGTCGACGCCGCGGCGTCGCGCGACACGCCGACGCGCATCCGCCCACGGCAGACGCGCGACCGTGACAAACCGGTCGACCCGTGTCGGTGGTCGCGACCAGACTGGTCGACGACCGCGGCAGGCAGCCCGCGTCAGCCGTGCGTCGCCGGCGGCACCGCGACCCGCACGGGTCGGCGGGTGCCGCGCAGTCCCGACGACTGCCGACGACTGCCGATGAGTTCGGCCGCCGTCCCGGGTCAGCCCGGGAGTACCAGCACCAGCACCGACGTGGGGAGCCCCGTGACCGACCGTGACACCCGAGTGCCCGAGAGACCGGCAGCCGACCGGCCCGGGCCCGGCGCACCCGACCGGATGACGCCGCGCGACCGCCGTGCCGTCGTCCTCCTGCTCATCTCGACGTTCGTCGTCATCCTCAACGAGACGGTCATGGGCGTGGCCCTGCCGCACCTCATGGCGGACCTCGACATCACCGCGAGCACGGCGCAGTGGGTCACCGCGGCCTTCATGCTGACGATGGCGGTCGTCATCCCCGTGACCGGCTTCGTCATCCAGCGCACGACGACCCGCGCGACCTTCGTCGCCGCCATGGGGCTCTTCAGCCTCGGCACGCTCGTCTGCGCGCTCGCGCCCGGATTCGTCGTGCTCCTCGCCGGCCGCGTGGTCCAGGCGAGCGGCACCGCGATCATGCTGCCCCTGCTCATGACGACGGTCATGACCGTGACGCCGCCCGCGACGCGCGGCCGCACGATGGGCAACATCAGCGTGGTCATCTCGGTCGCGCCCGCCCTCGGCCCGACCCTCTCGGGGCTCGTCCTCAGCGTCCTCGACTGGCGCTGGCTCTTCGGCCTCGTCCTGCCGATCGCGCTCGCCTCGCTCGCGCTCGGCGCGCTGCGCCTGCAGAACCTCACCGAGCCGCGGTACGCCCGGGTCGACGTCGGCTCGGTCCTGCTCTCCGCGATCGGCTTCGGCGGCGTCGTCTACGGCCTGAGCCGGTTCGGCGAGGCGTCCGGCGAGGCCGGCGGCCTCGTCTCGGCCTGGGCGCCGATCGTCGCCGGCGCCGCGGGCCTCTCGCTCTTCGTCGCACGCCAGATCTGGCTCCAGCGTTCCGACGCCGCGCTGCTCGACCTGCGGACGTTCCGCTCGCCGACCTTCGCGGTGGCAGTCGGCCTCATGGCGATCAGCATGATGGCCCTCTTCGGCACGATCATCCTGCTGCCCATCTACGCGCAGTCCGTGCTCGGGCTCGAGGCACTCCAGACGGGGCTCCTCCTGCTGCCGGGCGGCCTGCTCATGGGCCTCGTCGCGCCGTCGGTGGGGCGCGCCTACGACCGCTTCGGCCCGCGCGTGCTGCTCGTGCCGGGCACCGTCGTGGTGAGCGCCGCAGCCTGGCTGCTCACGACCCTCGGCGTCGGCAGCCCCGCGTGGCTGCTGCTCGTGGCCCACGTGGTGCTCAGCGCCGGCCTCGCGCTCATGTTCACGCCGCTGTTCACGGCGTCGCTCGGCTCGCTCCCGCCGCGGCTGTACTCGCACGGCAGCGCCGTCGTCGGCACCGTGCAGCAGGTCGCCGGCGCGGCGGGGACGGCCCTGTTCGTCACGGTGATGACCGCGCAGGGGGCGGCCCTCACCGACCGCGGCGCGGACGTCGTCGAGGCGACGGCGGGCGGCGTGCACGCGGCGTTCGTCGTGGGGGCGGTCATCACGCTGCTGGCGATCCCCGCGGCGTTCGCGGTCCGCGCGTCCGGCGGGGGCGCGCACGGCCCGGTGGACGACGGGCAGGGCGAGCACGACGCCGCCGCGGAGGTGCCGGCTGTCGGGCACTGACGGGCGCACGCCGAGGGCGAACACCGTCGACCACGGTGCCACGGCCGTGGTCGACTCGGCGGCATGACGGCGTCGGAGGAGGCGGGCCGGGTCCCGCTGCGGTGGGAGAACCTGCGCGTCCTGTGGGGCTTCGTCCGACCGCACCGGCGGGTCGTCGGTGTCGGGATCGTCCTCGGGCTCGGCACCACGGCCGCGTCGCTCGCGAGCCCGCTCGCGGTCAAGCGCGTGCTCGACACGGTGGGCACCGGCGCGTCGATGGCGGGGCCGGTCGCGCTGCTCCTGGCGCTCGTCGTGCTCTCGATGGCGACCGGCCTGGCGCAGTGGGTCCTCCTCGGCCGGCTCGCGGAGCACATCGTGCTCGACGCGCGGACCTCGCTGGTCGACCGGTTCCTGCGCGGCCGGCTCGGCGACGTGCAGCGGCGGACGCCGGGGGAGCTCGTCACGCGCGTGACGTCGGACACGGTGCTGCTGCGCGAGGCCGCGTCGTCGAGCGCCGTCCTGCTGGTCAACGGCGTCGTCTCGCTCGTCGGCACCGTGCTGCTCATGGCCGTCCTCGACGTGCAGCTGCTGCTGAGCACGCTCGTCGCGATCGTCGTCGTGGGCGTCCTCATGGGCGTCCTCATGCCGAGGATCGGCGCGGCGCAGCGGCGGGCGCAGGAGGCGGTCGGCGAGCTCGGCTCGGTCCTCGAGGGCAGCCTGCGGGCGCTGCGCACGGTCAAGGCCAGCCGCGCCGAGGACCGCCAGGTCGCCGAGGTGGTCGCGCGGGCCCAGGAGTCGGCGCGGTTCAGCATCCGCGCGGTGTGGGTGGCCGCCGCCGCGTGGGCCGTCGCGGGCGGGGGGATCCAGCTCGCGATCATCGCGATCCTCGGGATCGGTGCCTGGCGCGTCGAGCAGGGCGGGCTCGCGGTCTCGACGCTCGTCGCGTTCCTGCTCTACGCCTTCGGGATCGTCGACCCCATCACGACGCTCACCCAGACGTTCACCCAGCTGCAGTCCGGGGTCGCCGCGGCGGCACGGATCCGCGAGACCGAGGACGTCCGCGCCGAGGACGTGCACGCCGGGCGCACGCTCGTGGCGGGCCCGCACCCGAGCGACGCGGGGGAGGGGCCCCCGGTGCTCGAGCTGCGCGGGGTCACGCTCACCTACGACGGCGCACCGGCGCCCGCGGTCGACGGGCTCGACCTCGTCGTCCCGCGGCGCGGCCACGTCGCGCTCGTCGGACCCTCGGGCGCGGGCAAGACGTCGACGTTCTCGCTCGTCCTGCGGTTCGTCGACCCCGACGCCGGCACGCTCCTCCTCGACGGCGTCCCCTTCGACGAGCTGAGCGTCGACACGGTGCGGGCGCGGCTGGGGTACGTCGAGCAGGAGACGCCGCTGCTCGCCGGGTCGGTGCGCGACAACCTGCTCTTCCGCCACCCCGAGGCCGACGAGGCGGAGCTGTGGTCGGCCCTGCGGTCCGTGCGGCTCGAGGCGACCGTGCGCGCCCTGCCCGAGGGGCTGGACACGCCGGTCACGGCCACGAGCCTGTCGGGCGGCGAGCGTCAGCGGGTCGCCCTCGCGCGCGCCGTCGTGCGCACGCCGGAGGTGCTCCTCCTCGACGAGGCCACCGCGCAGCTCGACGGGCTCACGGAGCTCGCGATCCAGGAGGTCATCCGCCGCGTCGCCGGCCAGGGCGCCGTCGTGACGATCGCGCACCGGCTGTCGACGGTCGTCGACGCCGACCTCATCGTGCTCCTGGAGGCCGGTCGCGTCCGGGCGACGGGCACGCACGCAGAGCTGCTCGCGTCCGACGAGCTCTACGCCGAGCTCGTCGCCGCGCTGCGGATCTCGACCGAGGTCCTCGGCACGGGCGACGCAGCCGACGCGGACGACGACGCGCACGCGGCCGACGCGGGCGACGCGTCGATGGTCGCCGCCGCGGACGCGCCGTGAACGGTGGGCGGCTCGACCGCTCGGCCTACGTGCTCGAGGTCGAGGACACCTTCGAGGGAGACCGCCTCGACCCCGGCCTGTGGTTCCCGCACTACCTCCCGCAGTGGAGCTCGCGCGCCGCCTCGGCGGCGAGGTACGACGTCGGCGGCGGGCGCCTGCTCCTTCGCGTGGACGCGGACCAGCCCGCGTGGTGCCCGGAGCTCGACGGCGAGCTGCGGGTCTCCTCGCTGCAGACGGGCGTCTTCTCCGGACCGCTCGGCTCGACCGTGGGCCAGCACCGCTTCCACCCGGACGTCGTCGTGCGCGAGGAGCAGGCGGAGCAGCGCCTGTGGACCCCGCACCACGGTCTCGTCGAGGTCCGCCTGCGGGCGACGGACGACCCGCACGCCATGGTCGCGCTGTGGCTGATCGGGTTCGAGGACCGGCCCGAGCGGTCGGGCGAGATCTGCGTCGTCGAGATCTTCGGCCGCGACGTCGACGCCCAGGGTGCGGGGGTGGGGATGGGCGTGCACCCCTTCGCCGACCCGGCGCTCGTCGACGACTTCGCGCGACCACGGCTCGCGATCGACGCGCGTGAGCCGCACACCTACGCCGCCGAGTGGACGCCGGAGCGCGTGCGCTTCTTCTGCGACGACGAGCTCGTGCGCACCGTCGAGCAGTCCCCGGGCTACCCGATGCAGGTCATGCTCGACCTCTACGCCCTCCCGGACGGCGACGGGCCACCCCCCGGGCCGTACCCGAAGGTGGCGCAGGTGGACTGGTTCCGGGGCTACCGCCCGCGCGGCTGAGCGCCGAGCCCAGCCCGCGCGGCTGAGCGCCGAGCCCAGCCCGCGCGGCTGAGCGCCGAGCCCAGCCCGCGCGGCTGAGCGCCGAGCCCAGCCCGCGCGGCTGAGCGCCGAGCCACTCAGTCCTCGTGCAGCGCCGAGGGCTTGTGGACCGCGTCCTTGCCGCTCGCGTCGCTGCGGACGCGGTACTGCGGTTCGTCCGACGACGCCCGGACGGTGCGCCCGGCGGCGTGGGTGTCGTGGGTGATCTTCTCCTCGACCGTGCCCTCGACCGTCTGCCCGTGACTCTTCCAGGTGACGTGGTCACCCGTGGTGAGGTCGTCGCCCATCCCGCCTCCTCCTGCTCGTGGCGCGCGTGCCGCGCAGCCCCAGCGTCAGGCGACGCGGACGCGCGCGCCACCCGGGACGGGGAGCCGGCTCGCGGCGACGGCGGAGTCCTGCGGGTCCGGGCTCGCCGTGACGTCCATGGGCCTCGTTCCGCGCCGGCGGGATGGTCGCCGGCCGCGCGGCCGGGGTGTGCGCATCCTGGCACCGCGCACCGCAGGGTGTCGACGGGCTGTCGGTCAGCCGTGCCCCGGCGGGCTCGCCGCCCCGGCCGCGGGCAGGGTCAGCTCGGCGCGCAGGCCGCCGCCCGGGGCCTCGGCGAGCGTGACGTCACCGCCGTTCTCCCGCGCGACCTCGCGCGCGATCGCGAGCCCGAGGCCGCTGCCGCCCGAGTCGCGCTCGCGCGCGGCGCCGAGGCGCACGAACCGCTCGAACACGCGCTCGCGGTCCTCGGGCGCGACGCCCGGCCCGTCGTCGTCGACCACGACGCGCCCCGGCCGGACCGTGACGCGCACGTGCGCACCCGCGTGCCGCAGCGCGTTGTCGAGCAGGTTGCGCACGACGCGGGTCACCGCGGCGGGGTCGCCGACCGCGCCGGCGCCCGCGGGCGGCACGTCCACCGTGACCTCGACGCGCCGGCCTGCCGCCTCCGCCGCGGCGCGCGCGACCGCGAGCGCCTCGCCCACCGCGTGCGTGAGGTCGACGTCGCTGAGGCGGGCCGGCACGGAGCCCACGCGGGCGAGGAGCAGGAGGTCGTCGACGAGGTGCTGCATGCGCAGCACCTCGGCGCCGAGCTCGTCGGCGAGCTCGTCCGGCGGGTACGCGTCGGGGTGCGCGCGCGCGACGTCGGTCGCGGCCCGCAGCGCGGCGAGCGGCGACCGCAGCTCGTGGGCGGCGTCGGCGACGAACGCGCGCTGCCGCGCCGCCGCGCCCTCGAGCCGGTCGAGCATCTCGTTGAGCGTGCGCGCGAGCGCACCTATCTCGTCGTCGGCGCGGACCACCGGGAGCGAGCCGGGGCCGCCCGTGCGCGCGACCTGCTCGGCCGCGCGACGCAGCGCCTCGACGGGCGCGAGCACGCGCCCCAGCACGACCCACACGACCGCGCCGAGCAGCGCGGTGAGCAGCGGCACCACGCCGCCGAGCGCGACGGCGAGGGCCCGGAGCAGCCCCTGCACCTCCGTGAGCGGCACGGTGACGACGAGGCGCACGGGCGCGCCGTCGAGCGTCGCGGGCACGACGGCGACGCGCGCGGCGTCGTCGTAGGCGCTCGCGTCGGTCGTCGCGACGTGCACGTCGGTGCCGTCGGTGGCCCCGGTGCCCCCGGACGACGCCGCGGCGAGGAGCCGGTCCACCTCGGCCACGGGGAGCACGGGCAGGGTGCGGCTCGCCGTCGCCGAGGAGGCGAGCACGCGGCCCGAGGCGTCGAGGACCTGCGCGATCTGCCCGGCCTCGGCGACGGGGAGCGCGGGCGGGACGCGGTCGTCCGCGACGAGCAGGGCGACGGTCGCCACGCCCGCCCGCACCGCCTCGTCGAGCTGGGCGACGCGGCTGCGCGACAGGACGGTCGTCAGGGCGACGGCGCCGACCGCGAGCGTGACGCACAGCAGCCCCGACGTCAGCAGCGTCAGCCGGGCGCGGACCGAGAGCCGTCGGCGGCGCCGGGGCGCCGCCGGCCCGCCGGCGCGCGCGTCCGCGGTGCTCACGCGGCGCTCATCCGGCGATGCGGTAGCCCGCGCCGCGGACGGTCGTCACCGCGTCGCGGCCGAGCTTGCGCCGCAGGTAGCCCACGTAGACCTCGACCACGTTGAGGTCCTCGCCCGTGCCGTCCCAGACGTGGTCGCGCAGCTCGACCTTGCCGACGACCCGGCCCGCGTGGCGCATGAGGTACTCGAGCAGCGCGAGCTCACGCGTCGTGAGGTCCACGGGCGCACCCCCGCGCGTCACCGTGCGGGCGGACGGGTCGAGCTCGAGGTCGCCCGCGACGAGTACCGCGGGGCGCGCGCCGGCCGGGCGCCGGACGAGCGCGCGCAGGCGCGCGACGAGCACCACGAACGAGAAGGGCTTCGTGAGGTAGTCGTCGGCGCCGACGTCGAGCCCGTCCGCCACGTCGTGCTCGCCGTCCTTCGCGCTGAGCATGAGCACGGGCGTCCACACGTCGCGCGCGCGCAGCGCGGTGACGACGTCGTAGCCGTTGCCGCGGGGGAGCATGACGTCGAGGACGATCGCGTCGTAGTCGGTGTCGGTCGCGAGCTCGAGCCCCGTCGCGCCGTCGTGGGCGACGTCGACGGCGAAGCCCTCCGCCTCCAGGCCGCGCCGCAGCGCGCGGGTCAGGCCCCGCTCGTCGTCGACCACCAGCACGCGCACGCGAGCAGCATGCCACCGCCGCGCGTGGCGGGCGGGGCGCCGGGCGCCGGCAGCTCTCAGCGTGCTCTCAGGCGCCCCGGCGCACAGTGGTCCCATGAGCGAGCAGACCGCCACCCCGTCAGCCCCCACCCCGGGGCCCACCCGCAGCGCACGCCGCCGGTGGGCCGTCCCCGTCGCCGTCGGCGCGGCCGTTGCCGCGGCGTTCGCCGGCCCGACGCTCGTCGCGTCCGCGGGCGGCGAGGGCCTGCCGGACCTCACCGCCGAGCAGCTGCTGGCCGCCGTCGCGCAGGCCGAGCCGCAGGCGCTCACGGGCACGGTCGTGTACACGGCGCGCCTGGGCCTGCCCGAGATCCCGTTCGCCGAGGCGGGCGGCGCCGACCCGATCGCGCTGCTCGGCGGCAGCTCCACCCTCCGCGTGTGGAGCGACGGCGAGGACCGCTCGCGCGTCGCGCTGCTCGGCGCCACCTCCGAGTACTCGGTCGTGCGCGACGGCGCCGAGGCGTGGACGTACTCGAGCGAGGACGACGAGGTCGTCCACTACGCGCTGAGCGACGCGGACGCCGCGCGGTACGCCGCGCTCGAGGAGCAGCTCGAGCAGGGCACGCCGCCCGAGGTCGCGGGCGACCTGCCCACGCCCGAGGAGGCCGCCGCCCAGGTGCTCGACCGCGCCGAGGAGTTCTCCACGGTCTCGGTCGACGCCGAGACCACCGTCGCCGGGCGTGGCGCCTACCAGCTCGTGGTGACCCCGCGCAGCACGGGCACGCTCGTCGCCCGCGTCGTCGTGGCCGTCGACGCCGAGACGTCCTCGCCCCTGCGCGTCCAGGTGTGGAGCACGCAGGACGACGCGGCGCCCGCGCTCGAGGTCGGCTTCGCCGACGTCGCCTTCGCGGCCCCCGACGACGCCGTCCTCGAGTTCTCGCCGCCCGCCGGCGCGAGCCAGCGCGACGTCGTCGTGCCGCTGCCGGAGACGCCCGACGCCGCGGCCCTCGACGCCGCCGACCCCGAGGCCGCGCTCACGCACCCCGACGTCACCGTGACCGGGACCGGCTGGGACCGCGTCGTCGAGCTCGCGGGCGTCGACGTGGCGGCCCTCGTGGCGGGCGACCCCGCGGCCCTGGCGACCGTGCCCGACGGCGAGCGCACCATCGGCTCGCCCGAGGCGCAGGAGCTCCTGGGCGAGTTCCAGGGCACGGACGGCGAGGGTGGCATGGACCTCGACCCGACGGCCCTGTACGACCAGCTCACGACCGACGTGCCCGAGGGCCGGCTGCTCTCCTCGACGCTGCTCAGCGTGCTCGTGACCACCGACGGCCGCGTGCTCGTGGGCGCGGTGCCCGCCGACACGCTGCGCGACCTGGCCTGATGGCCACGGTCCTGCAGGGGCCCCAGGGCCCTCAGGGCCCGGACGCCGACGTCGTCGGCGCCCGGGCCTCGGCCGCGTCGCGGCCCGCGTCGGGCATGCTGACCGACGTGGACCTCGCCGTGCGCACGTCGGGCCTGACCAAGCGGTTCCGCTCGGGCCAGGTCGCCGTCGACGGGATCGCCCTCGAGGTGCCGCGGGGCTCGGTCTACGGCTTCCTCGGGCCCAACGGCTCGGGCAAGACGACGACCATCCGCATGCTGCTCGGCCTCGTCCGGCCCACCGACGGCGCCGCCTGGCTGCTCGGCGAGCCGATGCCCGGGGGCGGCGGCCGGGTCCTCCCGCGCGTCGGCGTCCTCGTCGAGGGGCCTGCGTTCCAGCCGTACCTCAGCGGCGCCGCGAACCTCGCCCGCCTCGACGCCGTCGACGCCACCGCCGACCCACGCACGACGCGGCGCCGCACGGGCGAGGCGCTCGAGCGCGTCGGCCTCGCCGCGGCGGCGCGCAAGCCGTACCGCCAGTACTCGCTCGGCATGAAGCAGCGGCTCGGGCTCGCCGCCGCGCTCCTGCGGCCGCGCGACCTGCTCGTGCTCGACGAGCCGACCAACGGCCTCGACCCGCAGGGCACGCGGGAGGTGCGCCACCTCGTGCGCGAGCTCGCCGACGCGGGCACGACGGTCCTCGTCTCGTCCCACCTCCTCACCGAGATCGAGCAGGTGTGCTCGCACATCGGGATCATGAGCCGCGGCCGCCTGCTGGCGCAGGGCGAGCGCAGCGCGCTCACGGACGCGCGGCCCGCCCGCGTCGTCGTCACGACGACGGCCGGCGACGCCGAGCGCGCGGTGGCGGTGCTCGCGGGCCTCGGCATGACCGACGTCACGCGCGACGGCGCGGTGGCCGGGGGTGCGGTGCTCGAGGCCGCGCTCGGGGCGCCACCCGAGGCCGTGGCGGCCGCGCTCGTGGGGGCGGGCGTCGCGCTCGCCGGCCTCGAGGTGCGCCGGCCGAGCCTCGAGCAGCTGTTCGTCACGCTCACGGGGGAGGGCTTCGATGTCGCTCGCTGACGCCCCGGCGCTCGGCGCCGCCGCACGGCCCGCGGTCGCCGCGGCTCCCGGGCCCGTGCGGGTGCGCGGCGCCTGGGGCCGGCTGCTGCGCAGCGAGCTGCGCCTCGTCTTCGGCCGGCGCCGCAACCTCGCGCTGCTGGTCGGGCTCTCGCTCGTGCCGCTGCTGCTCGGCACGGTCCTCTTCGTCACGCAGGACTCGGCCCTCGGCGGCCAGGGCCCGGGCTTCGTCAGCCGGGTCACGGGCAACGGCCTCTTCCTCGTCGTCGCCGCCCTGTTCATGTGCCTGCCGTTCCTGCTGCCGCTGACCACGGGGATCGCCTCGGGGGACGCGATCGCGGGCGAGGCGCAGGCCGGGACGCTGCGCTACCTGCTCGCGGTGCCCGTCTCGCGCGGCCGCCTGCTCGCCGCCAAGGCGCTGGCCACGCTCCTCTTCGTGGGGTCGGCGGTCATGGCGATCGCGGTGGTCGCGCTGGTGGTCGGGGCGGCGTTCTTCGGGCTGACCGAGGTCACGCTGCTGTCGGGGACCACGGTGCCGCTGTCGGACGGCATCCTGCGGATCGCGGGCGTCGCGGTGTACGTCGCGCTCTCGCTCACGGGCCTCGTCGCCGTCGGCCTGTTCCTGTCGACGCTCACCGAGGTGCCCGTCGGCGCCATGGCGGCGACCGTCGTCGTCGCGATCGTCTCGGCCGTGCTCGACACGCTGCCGCAGCTCGCGGCGATCCACCCGGGCCTGCTCACCCACCACTGGCTCGACTTCGCGGAGTTCCTGCGCGTCGAGGTCGACTGGGGGGTGCTCGGTACGGGCCTCGCGGTGCAGGCCGCGTGGGTCGCCGTCTTCGGCTCGCTCGCGTGGAGCCGCTTCACGACGGCGGACGTCAGCTCCTGACGAGCGCCGGACCGGCAGCTCGACCAGCACCGTGCCGGGCGGACAGGGCCCGGCACGGTGCGGGGGCGGCCTTCGCGGCGCCCGCGCCCTTGGGCCCGGGGGGGGGGGGGGGCCCCCGGGGGGGGGGGGGGGCGCGCCGCCCCGGCTCGAGCCGCGCGTACGCGGCGTCGGGCTCGACGCCGACGGCGTCGAGCACCGTGCTGAAGAAGCAGCGCGCCGCGGCGGCGAGGACGACGTCGAGGATCTCGGCGTCGTCCAGCCCGAGCTCGCGGAGCTCGGTCAGGTCGTCCGGGCTCATGTCCGCGGCCCCCGCCGCGACCCGGTCCGCGAGGCGCACCACCGCGCGGTCGACGTCGGACAGTCCGTCCGGCACGCCGCGGGCGACGTCGCGCACGACGCCGGCGTCGAGGACCTGGTCGGCGAGCACCTGGCCGTGCGCGAGCGCGCAGTAGCTCGAGCGCAGGCGCAGGGCGGCGCCGAGGGTCGCGAGCTCGTAGCGGCGCACCCCCATGCCGTTCTTGATCGCGCCCGCCAGGGCGGTCCAGGCCGCGTAGACCTCGGGACGGTGCGAGAAGACGCGGTTGTAGTTCGGCACGTAGCCGCGGTGGGCCACGTCGGCCGCCCGGGCCGCGGCCGCGGCCTCGGTCAGCTCGTCGTCGCTCGGCTCGCGGATCCAGCTCATCGACCACCTCCGGGACAGGGCGCCGACGGCGGGTGCGGGGCACGCGGCGCTCGCGCCAGCGTGGCACGCCGCGCGTCGGCGGTGAAGGGCGCGGATCAGCTCCCCGCGGCGTCGGCGGCGGCCGCGCACCGTGCGGCCATCGAACGCAGCGCGTCGCGCAGCGCATCGGGCTCGAGCACCTCGAACGGCACCTCGAGGCTCGCGAGGTAGCCGGCGAGCTCCGGCAGCGACGGGCCGCCCGTCTCGAGCACGCACGTCGCGGCGTCGACCGGCGTCAGCACGCCCCCGACGCGCGAGATCCGCTCGGCGACGGCGTCCGCCGACGCGGCGATGCGCACGCGCGCCGGGTGCGGCCAGGCGCGCGAGCCGACGCCCCGCAGCACGTGCCGCAGCGCGTCGCCGTCGGGCGGGTCGCGCGGCGCGAACCTCGGCCCGGTCGGCACGCGCGGCGCGAGCCGGTCCGCGCGGAACGTGCGCCAGTCCGCGGCGGTGACGTCCCACGCGAGCAGGTACCACCGTCTGCCGGTGTGCACGAGGCGGTGGGGCTCGACGTCGCGCGTGCTCGCGCCGCCGTCGTGCGCGCGGTAGTCGAAGCGCACCCGCTCGTAGCGCGCGCACGCCTGGGCCAGCGTGGTGAGCACCTCGGGGTCGACGGTGGGACCGCCGGCGGGCGCGCTCAGGGTCGCGCTGCGCAGGGCGTCGACGCGGTGCCGCAGGCGCGAGGGCATCGTCTGCTCGAGCTTGGCCAGCGCGCGCAGGGACGTCTCCTCGATGCCGGTGACCGTGCCCGAGGCGGCGGTCGCGAGGCCGGCCGCGACGGCGACGGCCTCGTCGTCGTCGAGCAGGAGGGGCGGCAGCGCGGCGCCCGCCGCGAGGCGGTACCCCCCGCCCGCGCCGGGCCGGGCCACGACCTCGTAGCCGAGCTCGCGCAGCCGGTCGACGTCGTGCCGGACGGTCCGGGTGGTCACCCCCGTCCGGTCCGCGAGCTCGCTGCCCGACCAGGAGGGGCGCGTCGGCAGGAGCGCGAGGAGGCGCAGGAGCCGCACGGGCGTGTCAGCCATGGGACCCAGTCTGCCGAGGATTGCGGAACCGGACGTTCCGCGATGGCTCCTAGCGTGGAGGGGACAGCACAGCCGGACGAGGGAGAGCACGATGAGCACGTTCCGTGGGGTGGCGACCGTGAACCTGTGGGCCGACGACGTCCCGGCGGCCGCCGCCTGGTACACCGAGGTCCTCGGGGTGGAGCCGTACTTCGTCCGGCCGGAGCCGCCCGAGCGGCCCGCCTACGTCGAGTTCCGGGTCGGCGACGACCTCACCGAGCTCGGCATCGCGGACCGCGCCTGGGCCGGCGCGGCGGCCGACCGGACCACGCCCGCCGCGGCGGGCGGAGTCGTCGCGCACTGGTGCGTCGACGACCTCGAGGGCACGTACCAGCGCCTCCTCGACCTCGGCGCGTCGCCGCACGACCCGCCGACCGTGCGCGGCGAGGGCTTCGTCACCGCGTCGGTCGTCGACCCGTTCGGCAACGTGCTGGGCGTCATGCGCAACGCCCACTTCGAGGCGATGCACGCGCGCACCTGAGGGGCGGGCAGGATGGCGGGGTGAGCACGCGCGCCCCGCACGACGACGCCGCCGCCCGGACCCTGTGGGAGGCCTACCTCGCGGCCCACCCGCACGTCGCCGCCGACCCGGGGCAGGAGCTCGTCGTCGACCACTTCGGCGACTCGGCCGAGCTCTGCGACGAGCTCCTCGGCCTCGTCCTCGCGGGCGGGAAGCGCGCGACGGCGACGCTCGCGCTCGAGTTCGCGGGCGACGGCGAGCCGCTGCCGCGCCTCGGCGGGCACTGGGTCGCGTGCGACGGCGCCGGGCACCCGAGGGCCGTGCTGCGCACGGTCGAGCTGCGGCTGGGCACGTTCGGCTCGGTCGACGCGGCGTTCGCGGCCGACGAGGGCGAGGACGACGGGACGCTCGCGTCGTGGCGGGAGAACCACGAGCGCTACTGGCGGCGCGAGTGCGCGCGCCGCGGCGTCGCGTGGAGCGAGGACCACGAGATCGTGCTCGAGAGGTTCGCGGTCGTGTGGCCGCCCGAGGTCGCGGACCCCGCGGCACCCCCGGCGTAGCGCCGGGACGGCGCACCGCGGACCCGAGGGCGCGGGCCGCGCTGGGGGCGTCAGGACGGGCGGCGGCCGACGGCGACCGTCGCGTCGAGGTCGTCGTCCGTGACGAGCCCGGCGTCGAGCCCGCCCGAGGCGAGGAGCGCGAGCGTGCGGCCCGCCTGCGCGCGGCTCGTCTCGACGAGCAGGTGGCCGCCCGGTCGCAGCCACGCCGCGGCGCCGGCGGCCACGCGCGCCTGGACCGCGGTGCCGTCCGGTCCGCCGTCGAGCGCCGTCGTCGGCTCGTGGTCCCGCGCCTCGGGCGGCATGAGCGCGATCCGCGCCGTGGGGACGTAGGGCGCGTTCGCCAGCACGACGTCGACGCGCCCGCGCAGGGCGTCGGGCAGCGCCTCCCAGAGGTCGCCCTGGTGGACGTGGTGCCCGGGGAGGTTGCGCCGTGCGCAGCGCACGGCGGCGTCCTCGAGGTCGGCGGCGTGGACCTCGACCGCGCGGCGCGCCGCGACGGCCGCGCCGAGCGCACCCGTGCCGCAGCAGAGGTCGACGACCAGCGGGGGGCCCGACCCGGGCCGCGCGGCCGTCGGCAGCAATCGGAGCGCCTCACGGACGAGGAGGGCGCTCCGGCGCCGCGGCACGAAGACCCCCGGCTCGACGGCGACGCGCAACCCGTCGAGCTCCGCCCAGCCCAGCACCTGCTCGAGCGGCTCGCCCGCGGCGCGGCGCGCGGTGAGGGCGGGCAGGTCGCCGCCCGCCGCGTCGGCCTCGAGCAGGAGGCGCGCCTCGTCCTCGGCGAAGACGCACCCGGCGGCGCGCAGGATGCGGACCACGTCGGCGGGAGCTGCATGCCGTGGTGCCACCGGGCCTCCAGGGGTGGGACCGGCGGGCGCCGGCGGCCCATCGTCGCGGGCGCGTGCGCGCGGGGTCCAGCCGGATCCCTGCTGTGGGCACGCCCGAGGGGGCGGCGCCTGCGCGCCGCCCCCTCGGGTCCTGCGTCCTGGCGCCGCGAGCGGCGGGCCAGGGTGTGTGCTCAGAGGCGGCCGGAGTCGCCCTGCACCGTGTCGTCGTCGGTCCGGCCGGCGACCGGGTCGGTGGCCAGCGGGTCGACCGGGTCGGTGACCAGCGGGTCCGTGTAGCCGAGCGGCTCCGTGTGGGCGGTCGTCGTCGGCGTGTTCGTGGGCGTCGTCGTGTACGTCACGGGCTCGACCGGGACGACGACGTCGACCGTCTCGTCCGGCGTGTCCGAGCCGCTGCGCGCCTTCGCGGCCGCGACAGCGGCACCCGCGGCGACGGCGGCACCGGCGGCCATGGCCTTGCCGGAGACGCCGGCCTTGCCGGAGTCGCCGTGCG
Organism: Actinotalea solisilvae; assembly: GCF_016464425.1. Lineage (GTDB taxonomy): Bacteria > Actinomycetota > Actinomycetes > Actinomycetales > Cellulomonadaceae > Actinotalea > Actinotalea solisilvae. The sequence continues at coordinate 161,589 of NZ_JADDKQ010000002.1, read as the reverse complement.
ACGTCGCGGACTCCACGCCGGGGGTCCCGACGGCAGCGCCCTCGTTGACCGAGCCGCGCCACGCGCCCGTCGCGTAGCCCTCGGACTCGATGAACGCCTTGAACCGCTCGAGGTCCTTCTCGGCCTGGTTCTCCACGATGTTCAGCTTGTCGCCGACCTTCTCCACCAGGCCCTCGGGCTCGTACTCGAGCGACAGGTGGACCGAGGTCTGGCCGCCGCCGACGTCGGAGAACGTCACCGCGCCGGCGTTCGTGGCGCCCTCGGTGGCCGCCCACGCGACCTTCTGGTCAGGCACCTGCTCCAGGATGCGCGCGTCCCACTGGCGCTTGACCCCGGCGATCTCGGCGACCCAGTGCAGCCGGTCGTCGGTGATCTGCTTGACCTCCTGGACGCCGCCCATGAACTGCGGGAACTCCTCGAACTGGGTCCACTGGTTGTACGCCACGCTGAGCGGCACGTTCACCAGGATGGACTTCTCGACCTTCGTCGTCATGGTCAGCTCCCGTCATCTGCTTGTCGGGGCGTGGGTCGCACGCCTCGTCGGGTGGTTCCCTCCCAGCATGCGTGACCGTTCCGTGACCCGCGCGTCGAGAGGCCCCGGTCACCCGATCGGGGTCGCCCGCCGCACAGCGCGGGAGTCGATCCGGCGGCGCGGGTGCGGCGGGTGGCGGGGCGCTAGCGTGCGAGGCGGTCGGACGGGGGGAGGGGGTGGCGATGACGACGTCGCGCCGCGCGTCGCCGCCCGGCGGGGACGGGCCGGTCGACGCGCCCGAGCGCGTCCCCACGCGCGCCTGGGTCGCCCTGGGGGGCCTCGCGACGTCGACCTTCCTCTACGTCACGACCGAGAACCTGCCGATCGGGCTGCTCCCGCTCGTCGCGGAGGACCTCGGCGTCAGCCGCGCGAGCGTGGGCCTGCTCGTGACCGCCTACGCGCTCGTCGTCGTCCTCGCGTCGGTGCCGCTCACGGGTCTGGTCCGACGCGCGCCGCGGCGCCTCGTCCTCACCGTGCTGCTCGGCGTCCTCGTCGCGTCCAGCGTCGTCTCGGCGCTCGTCGACGGCTACGCCGCGCTCCTCGCCGCGCGCGTCGTCACGGCGCTGAGCCAGGCGCTGTTCTGGTCGGTCGTGACGCCCGTCGCGGCGGGCCTCGTGCCGGCGCACGTGCGCGGCCGCGCGCTCTCGGTGCTGTACAGCGGCGCCTCGACGGGCGTCGTCCTCGGCGTGCCCGTGGGAACGTGGCTGGGTCAGCTGGCCGGGTGGCGCTCGGCGTTCGCCGCGACCGCCGTCGTCGGGCTCGTGGCGCTCGTCGTCGTCGCGGCGGCCCTGCCCGAGCGCCGGCCGGGCGAGGGGGCGGCCGACCGCGGCTCGGCGCCCGACCGCGGTCGCTACGGGGCGCTCGTCGTCGCGACCGCGGTGGGCGTGACGGGCGCGTTCGTCGCGCTCACGTACATCACGCCGTTCCTCCTCGACGTCACCGGGCTGCCGCCGCACGCGCTCGGGCCCGTCCTGCTCGTCCGGGGTCTCGCGGCCCTCGGCGGCGTGGTCGTCGTCGGGGTGCTCGTCGACCGCAACCCGTGGCTCGCGTTCGCGACCGCCGTCGCCGTGCAGGCCGCGGCCCTCGCGGTCCAGCACGTCGGCGGCGCGAGCCCGGTGGTGACGACGGTCTCGCTCGTGCTCTCGGGTGCGGCCCTCAGCGCGCTGGCGACGACGCTGGGGACGCGCGCGCTCGAGGTCGCGCCGGGGAGGTCGGACATGGCGGCGGCCGGGACGTCGACCGCCTTCAACGTCGGGATCATGGCCGGGGCGCTCGTCGGCAGCCGGTTCGTCGAGGACGCGGTCCGCGCGACGGCGCTCGTCGGCGCCCTCCTCAGCGTCGCGGCGCTCGCGGTCGTCCTGGCCGAGCCGCTCGTCTCGTCCCGGCGTCGCGCCCCGGCGCGGGCCACCCCTCCTGAGAGGACGACCCCATGACCGACTACGGCCAGGAGCTGCGCCTCGGTGCGTTCCTCACGCCGAGCGCGGCCGACCCGCGCCGCGTCGTCGCGCTCGCGCAGGCGTCGGAGCGCGCGGGGCTCGACCTCGTGGCGCTCCAGGACCACCCGTACCAGCCGGCGTTCCTCGACACGTGGACGCTGCTCAGCCACCTCGGCGCCCTGACATCGCGGGTCCGCCTCGCGCCCGACGTCGCCAACCTCCCGCTGCGCCCGCCCGCGGTGCTCGCGCGCAGCGTCGCCAGCCTCGACCTGCTCACGGGCGGGCGGGTCGAGCTCGGGCTCGGCGCCGGCGCGTTCTGGGACGCCGTCGTCGCGATGGGCGGCCGCCGGCTCACGCCGGGCGAGGCGGTGCGCGCGACGGAGGAGGCGATCGCCGTCGTGCGGGGGGTGTGGGACGTCGCGGACCGGCGGCCCCTGCGCGTCGAGGGGGAGGTGCACCGCGTCGTCGGCGCCAAGCGCGGTCCGGCGCCCGCGCACGACGTCGAGATCTGGCTCGGCGCCTACGGGCCGCGCATGCTCGCGCTGACGGGACGGCTCGGCGACGGCTGGGTCCCGTCGCTCGGCCGGACGCCCCTCGCGGACCTCGTGGCGGGGCACGCGGTGGTCGACGACGCGGCGCACGCGGCGGGGCGCGACCCCGCGGCGGTGCGGCGCCTGCTCAACGTGGGCGGCCGGTTCGAGGCGCGGTCGGGGGGCCTGCTCGTGGGCCCGCCCGCGCAGTGGGTCGAGCAGCTCGCCGCGCTGGCCCTCGAGCACGGGTTCAGCACCTTCGTGCTCATGGGCGACGACGAGCGCGCGATCGAGCTGCTCGGTCAGGAGGTCGCGCCCGCCCTGCGCGCGCTGGTCGCCGCCGAGCGCGGTCCCGCTGCCGGGACCCGCCCCGGCCCCCGCCCCGTGCGTGACCCCGGGACCGCCTCAGGGTGACGTCAGGGACGAGTGGGGGGAGAGCCCCATGTCGGCGCCCGCGGGCCGGTGGAACGCTGGTCGCAGGCCCGGAGAGCCCGGGCCGCACCCGCTGGCGAGGACGACATGGCACTCCGCACGATCATGGCTTTCGGCACCCTGGCCCTGCTCCTCGCGGGCTGCGGCGCGCTCGCGGACACCGGCCCGCGCACGACGCAGGAGCGCGACGTCGCGGACTTCACCGCCATCGCGCTCGAGACCTCGGGCGACGTCGTGGTCGAGCTCGGGGACACGCCCTCCCTGACGATCACCGCGGGCGAGCGCGTGCTCGACCGGCTGACGTCCGACGTGCGCGACGGCGTCCTGGTGCTCGGCGTGGACCGGCCGGGCTGGGGCAACCACGGCCGGGTCGACTACCACGTGGTCGTGACCGACCTCGAGGCCGTGCACGTGCGCGGCTCGGGCGACGTCGACGCGGAGGCGGCGACCTCCGACGGGCTCGAGGTCGTGGTCGAGGGCTCGGGCGACGTCGAGATCGGCGACGTGGACGTCGACGCGCTCCAGGTGCGCATCGAGGGCTCGGGCGACGTCGAGCTCGCCGGCCGGGCGGCCCGGCAGGCGGTCTCCGTCGCGGGCTCGGGCAACTACCGCGGCGGCGGTGTGACGAGCGACGACGCGACCGTCTCGATCGAGGGGTCCGGCGACGTCGTGGTCGACGTGACGGGGGCGCTCGACGCGACCGTCGCCGGGAGCGGCGTCGTGACCCACACGGGCGGCGCCGAGGTCGAGATGGACGTCCAGGGCTCGGGCGGCGTGCAGGAGGGCTGACCCTCACCGCACGGTCGCCCACGGGCGGCTCAGCGCGGCCGGGCCTCGAGCGCGTGGCCCGGCCGGCCGCCCCCGAACCAGGTGAGGGCGAGGAGGCAGACGTCGTCGAGCTCGCGTCCCGGCTGGGCGAGCGTGTCCGCGACGAGCCGGTTGACCGGTGCGGCGCCGAGGGCGCCGGCGGCGGTCGCGAGGTCGGCGAGGCTCTCGTCGAGCGGGCGGTCGCGGCGCTCGACGAGGCCGTCGGTGTAGAGCAGGAGGCGGTCGCCCGCGCCGAGCCGCGCGTGCCCCTCCGGCCGCCGCCCGCCGCGCTCGGGGACGCCCAGCGGCGTCGAGCGCCCGTGCCACAGGAAGGCCGCCGCGTCCGAGAGATGCAGCGGCGGGAGGTGGCCCGCGCACGCGTACGCGACGTCCCCCGAGGCGAGGTCGACCTCGGCGAACGCGAGCGTGGCCATGAACCCGACCCCCGTGCGCGCGACGAACCGGTCGAGCTGCACGAGCAGGTCCCCGGGCCCGGCGTCGTCGGCCACGGCTCGCACGGCGCTGCGGAGCTGGCCCATCGCGGCGGCGGCCTGGAGCCCGCGCCCGACGACGTCGCCCACGGTCACCGCGAGCACGTCGTCGCGCACGAGGAACACGTCGTACCAGTCCCCGCCGACCTCGAGCGCCTGGACGCCGGGCCGGTAGACGGTCGTCACGGCGTAGCGGTCGTCGTCGGGCACGTCGGTGCTCAGGAGCACGTGCTGGAGCTCGTGCGCGACGGACGCGCTCCGGTCCTGCATCGCGGCGCGCTCGAGCGCGACGGCGGCCTGCCGCCCGATCGCCAGGAGCAGGTCCGGGTCGGGCGGCCAGCCCGACTCGGGCTCGGCCGCGGGCGGGGAGAGCACGAGGGCGCCCGCCGAGCGGTTGGGCGCCGTGAGCGGCACGACGACGCTCCCGTCCGCGCGCACCACGACCTCGTCCCGCGGCGTCCGCCGGGACGGCCGTGCCGGGACCGTGCCCGCCGTGCGGTGCAGCACCGGCGCACCAGGGGTGTCCGCGAGCCACAGCGCGGCGCCGCCCGCGCCCAGGCCCTGGACGGTCGGCCCGAGCAGCGCCCGCGCCGCCGCCTCGACGCCCGCGGCGCGCGAGAGCGCCGCGGTCACCTCCTGGAGCAGCCCGAGCCTGCCCGCGGAGAGCTCGGCGGCGGAGCGGGCGGCGAGCAGCTCGCGCTCGTACCGCGACCGCTCGGCCGCCCCGCTCAGGGCGACCTCGACGACGTCGGCGTGCACGCGCGCCGACAGGAGCACGGGCATGCGGCCGGCCGGCCCGCGGAGCTCGACGGCGACCTCGTCGACACCGCCCTGCATCCGCAGGAGCGGGCCGAGGTGCGTCTCCCAGTAGATGCGTCCGCCCACCGTGAGGTGCCGGCTCAGCCGGTGCCCGACGACGTCCTGCTCCGGCTGGTCGAGCCAGCGCAGGAGCGTGCGGTTGACCTCGAGGACGACCCCGTCGAGGTCCAGGCGCAGCAGCGCGACCGGTGCGCGGTGCCACGCGTCCGTGAGGGCGAGGGGCGGGTCCGTCACCGCGCGGCCGGCGCCCGGGCGCCGACGCGCGGCTCGTCGACGCCGAGGTAGGCGGCCATCGCCGCGACCACCTGGTCGGGTGCGCTGAGGTTGGGGCAGTGCCCGACGGCGTCGAGCACCACGAGCTCGCTGCCGGCCAGGTGCTCGTGGACGTAGCGGCCGACCTCGGGGGGCGCGATGACGTCCTCCCGGGACTGCAGGACCAGGGCGGGCGTGCGGACGCGCGCGAGGTCCGCGCGGTTGTCCGAGAGGAAGGTCGTCCGCGCGAAGCGCCGGGCGATCGTGGGGTCGGTGCGGCAGAAGGAGTTCGTCAGCTCGTCGGCGAGCTCGGGACGCTCGCCGTTCCCCATGATCACCGGGGCGATGAACCGGGACCAGCCGAGGTAGTTGTCGTCCATGGTCTCGAGCAGCTCGGCGATCTCGTCCGCGGAGAAGCCACCGCGGTAACCGTCGTCGTCGACGTAGCGCGGGCTCGGGCCGACGAGCACGAGCCGGTCGACGAGCTCGGGGCGCTCCGCCGCGGCGAGCAGCCCGATCATCGCGCTCACCGAGTGGCCGACGAGGACGACCGGCCCGAGGTCGAGCGCCTCGAGGACCCGCACGACGTCGTCGGCGTAGCCCTCGAGGCGCGAGTACCGGGCAGGGTCGTAGGCCGCGAGGTCGGACGCGCCGGCGCCGACGTGGTCGAAGAGGACCACCTGGTGCGTCGCCTCGAACGCGGGGGCGACGTGGCGCCACATCGACTTGTCGCAGCCGAAGCCGTGCGCGAAGACGAGGGCGGGCGCACCGGGCGTGCCCGTCACGACGACGGCGTTCCGGGTCAGGACGTCCACGGCGACCACCCTATGCGTCGGTCGCCGTCCGTCCAGACCCTGCCCGCGTCGGCTCGGCCAGTCCCGCAGCCAGGTGGTCGAACGCCTCGTCGAGCGTCGTCGCGAGGGGACGCGCGAACCTCGTCGCGCCCGCGTGCCACAGCGCGGTGCGGACCGCGCTCGTCGCCGCGGCGACGACGACGGCGGGGTAGAGGTCGGCCGGTGCGGCGCCGATCCGCTCGGCGAGGGCGACGGTGAGCGCGCGGTCGAGCTCGGCCGAGGCGCCCGCGAGCGCCGCGCGCAGGTGCGGGTTCGCCTCGAGCACCTGCAGGCGCAGCGGCCAGACGGTCGGGTCGATCGTCGCGGCGGCGGCGTACTCCACGAGCACGGCGCGCAGGGCGGCGAGCGGGGGCTCGGCGGCCGGACGGGCCGCGAGGGCGGCGACGAGGGTCCCGGCGAGCTCGGGGTCGTTGCCCACGAGCGCGTCCTCCTTGCCCGCGAAGTAGTTGAAGAAGGTGCGGGGGGAGACGTCGGCCGCGGCGGCGATCTCGTCGGTCGTCACGCCGTCGAGACCCCGCTCGGCCACGAGGCGGAGCGCGGCGAGGCGCAGCGCGCGGCGGGTGGACCGCTTCTTGCGCTCGCGCAGGGTGTCGGTGGCCTCGGGCTCCATGGCCTCAGCGTACCTCGCGGAGGTGCGCAGTGTGCAAAAGTGCACCGTCTGCGAACTTGCACAGACTGCAAACGCGGCTTAGCCTCGTGCGGTGACACCGACCTCCCTCGCCGCCTCGTCGGCACCCGCTGCACCCCCCGCTGGGCCCTTGGGCGCGCCCGTCGCGACAGGCCTCGACCGCGACGCACGCCGCGTCTTCATCGGCCTCATGCTCGGCATGTTCGTGGCGTCCGTGAGTCAGACGATCGTCTCGCCGGCGATGCCGATCATCGTCGCCGAGCTCGGGGGCATGGAGCACTACAGCTGGCTCGCGACCGCGGCGATGCTCGTCTCCGCCGTCGTCGTGCCCGTCGTGGGCAAGCTGTCCGACCTCTACGGGCGCCGGTCGTTCTACCTGGCCGGCCTCGTGGTCTTCCTCAGCGGGTCGATGCTCGCAGGCCTGGCGCAGGACTTCTGGTGGCTGGTCGGGGCGCGCGCGCTCCAGGGCCTGGGGATGGGCGCGCTCATGACCCTGTCCCAGACGATCATCGGCGACATCATCCCGCCGCGGCAGCGCGGCAAGTACCAGGGCCTCATGGGCGCCGTCTTCGGCGTGACGTCCATCGCCGGGCCGCTGCTCGGCGGCTGGATCACCGACGCGTGGGGCTGGCGCTGGCTGTTCTTCGCCGCGCTGCCCGTGGGCGTCGTCGCGCTCGTCGTCATCGTGCGCTTCCTGCACCTGCCGCACGCCCAGCGCCGCGCGACGATCGACGTCGCCGGCATCCTCACGCTGTCGGGCGCGCTCGTCGCCATCCTGCTCGCGACGTCGTGGGGCGGCACCACCTACCCGTGGGGCTCGGTCCAGGTCGTCGGGCTCTTCGTGGCCGGGGCGGCCCTGCTCGCCGCGTTCGTGCCGATCGAGCTGCGCGCCGAGGAGCCCGTGCTGCCGCTGCGCCTGTTCCGCAGCTCGGTGTTCACGTTCGCCAACATCGCGTCCTTCTTCGTCGCGACGGGCATGTTCGGCGCCATCTTCTACATCCCGGTCTACGCGCAGGGCGTGCTCGGCGTGGACGCGACGAGCTCGGGGCTCATCATCATCCCGATGAGCGCCGCGATGATCGGCGTCGGCATCGTCGTCGGCCTGCTCATCACGCGCTGGGGACGGTACAAGCCCTTCGTCGTCGGTGGCACCGCCCTCATGGTCGTGGGCTTCGTGCTCCTCACGCGCGTGCACTACGGGTCGTCGTCGCTCCAGCTCACGCTCGCCATGGTCGTCGTGGGAGCCGGGCTCGGCGCCGCGATGCAGACGTACACGCTCGTGGTGCAGAACGCCGTCGAGCGCCGCGACCTCGGCGTCGCGACCGCAGCGAACCAGTTCTTCCGCAGCGCGGGCGGCACGGTCGGCATCGCGGTGCTCGGCACGATCATGAGCAGCCGCATCGCGACGGCCATCCCGGCGCACCTGCCGGCCGGGGCGGCGGAGGCCATGCCCGCGGACGGCATCGACGCGGGCGCGGTCCTCGACCCGTCGGCGCTGGCGCAGCTGCCCGACGCGATCGCCGTGGCGGTGCGCCAGGGTCTCGCCGACGCGCTGCACGACGTGTTCGTCGCCGCGCTGCCGCTGGCGGTCGTCGCCGTCGTCGCGTCGGCGCTCATCAAGGCGGTCCCGCTGCGCCAGACGCTGCACCGGGACGCACCGGCGGCCCCCGCGGACGCGGCCCGGGCCTGAGAGCATCCCGGCAGGCGGGCGCCGTCCGCGAGAGGATGCCGGGGTGACCACGGACATCGGGTACCCCGAGACCGCTCGACGCCTGCGCTGCGCGCTGTTCGTCGACTTCGACAACGTCTACCTCGGCCTGCGCCGGCTCGACCCGGCCGCGGCCGAGGAGTTCGCGGGCTCGCCGGGCCGGTGGCTGTCCGCGCTCGAGTCCGGCAGCGACGCCGACGGCGACTTCAGCCGCCGGTTCCTCATCCGGTCGTGCTACCTCAACCCGTCGGCGTTCTCGCAGTTCCGGCCCAACTTCACGCGCGCCGGGTTCAGCGTCGTCGACTGCCCGTCGCTGACCCAGCAGGGCAAGAGCAGCGCCGACATCAACCTCGTGCTCGACGCGGTCGACGCGCTCGCGGCGTCGACGCACTACGACGAGTTCGTCATCCTCTCGGCCGACGCCGACTTCACCCCGCTCGCGCTCCGCTGCCGCGCGGCCGACCGGCGCGTCACGATCATCACCGCCGGACCGGCCGCGAGCGCCTACCGTGCGGTCGCGGACACCGTCGTCACGGCCGACGAGCTGGCCGAGCTGGTCCGCGACCCGGACGCCGACGCCGCCGGGGACGAGATCGCCACCACCGCGCCCTCGAACGGCGGGCGCTCGCGTCGTGCGGCCACCACGGGCGGGGCGACGGCCGACCCGGCCGCGGCCCCGGCCGAGAAGGCGCCGTCGCGGCGTCGGCGCGGTGGTGCGACCGCAGCGGCGAAGAAGGCCGCAGCCGCGCCCGCAGCGGACGTGCTGCCGGACCCGCTGGCGGACGCCGCGTCGGACCCGACGTCGGAGGTGGCGTCGGACGCGGCGCCGGACGGCGCCGCCGGGGACGCCGGGTCGGGTGCAGGCATCGCGGACGACGCCACGCCCGCGGCACCCACGAAGGCGCCGCGCCGTCGAGCGTCGCGCGCGACCGGGGCAGGGTCCCGGGGCGCGGCCGAGGCCGTCGCGGAGCCGATCGCGGAGCGGGTCGCCGAGTCGCCCGCGCGCCGGGCGGTCCTGCGGCAGGTGCGGTCGGCGGACCGCCCCCTGCGGGGCGGCCTCGTCGCCCGCGCGGCGCAGAACGCCGAGCCCGGCATCGCCGCCGGCGGCTGGGAGGGCGCCGGGGCGTTCTTCCCGTGGATCGCGCGCGAGGTGCCCGAGGTGGCGGCGTCGCCCGAGCCCGCGCCCGGCTTCGTGTGGGACCCGGAGCGCTTCAGCGAGGCGGACCTGCCCGGCGCGTCCGTCGCGCTGCCGCCGCTCCAGCGGCAGGTCGTGGACGTGACCGACATCCCCAACCTGCCCACCGACCGCTACCGCGTGCTGCTCACGGCGCTCGCGGACGACCTCGCGGACCAGCCCTTCGACCGTCCGGAGACCGCGCGCCGGGTGCGGGACGCGTGCCAGGCGGCGGGCCAGCCGATCGGCCGCAGCTCGGTCAACACGGTCATCGCGGGCGTGCTCTACGCGGGCCTGGACCTCAGCGCGACGCCGACGGCCGCACAGATCGCCGAGACGTGGGCGGACAACGTCATCGGCCTGTGCCGCGGCGCCCGCATGGTGCTCAGCCCGGCCGACGTCGCCGCGATCCGCGCCTGGGTCGGCGGAGGACTGGTCGCACCGCGCACGTGACCGGCCGCCCGGGCGCGGGCCAGGCCGGCGTGCGCCCGGGCGGACCGGCGCCGCCGACGCTCAGCCCTGGGCGACCGCCGCTGCCGCGGACGCCCGCCGCGCGGCGACCGCGTGCCGGGTCTCCTCCGCGAGCAGGTCGAACGTGATCGCGGCGCCCGCGGTGAGGCCTGCTGCGGCGGACGTGATGACCTGGGCGCGCGGGTCGGCCACGTTGCCCGCGACCCAGACCCCGTCGACCTCGGTCGCGCCGTCCGCCCCGGCGGTGACGAACCGACCGACCGCCTCGCCCTCGACCACGAGGTCCTGCGTCGGCACGCCGAGCTGGTCCAGCAGCGCCGACCGGGCCATGGCGCGCGCCGCGACCACGACCGCCTCGCACGCCACCACCGACCCGTCGCGCAGGCGGAGGCCGACGAGGCGACCGTCGTCCTCCACCACCGCCACCGCCTCGCCGGGGACCAGCGTCACGCCGCGCGCCTCGAGCTCCTCGACGCGGTCCTGCGCGACGGGCCCGATGACGGTGAGGTCCGACGTCCAGTGCGACCACAGGAGCGCCTGGTGCGCCGTGAGGGGCCCGGAGGAGACGACGGCCACCGGCCGGTCGCGCACCTCCCAGCCGTGGCAGAACGGGCAGTGGAGCACGGAGCTGCCCCAGTGGTCCGCGAGCCCCTCGACGTCGGGCAGCTCGTCGGCGAGCCCGGTCGTCACGAGCAGGCGCCGCGCCGCGACGCGGGACCCGTCCGAGAGCGTGAGCGCGAAGCGGGCCGCGCGGTCGCCCCCCGGCGCCACGGCCTCGACCGCCGTCGCGGTCGCGTCGCGGAACGCCGCTCCGTACCCCGCGGCCTCGGCGCGCCCGATCGCGACCAGCTCGGCGGGCGGCGTGCCGTCGCGGGTGAGGAAGTTGTGCACGTGCCCGGCCCGCGCGTTGCGCGGGGTCGCGTCGTCCACCACCAGGACCGACCGCCGTGCGCGTGCCAGGCACAGCGCCCCGCTCAGGCCCGCCGCCCCGCCACCGACCACCACCACGTCGTACGTCTCGTCCATCGTCGTCTCCTCGTCGTCGCTCATGACGGGACGACACCACCGCCCTGCCGAGTTGACAAGCGTCCTTGCCAGAGCGGCAAATGAGTCCATGGCCTCGCACCCCGACCACGCCGCCGCCGGCCGCCGCGCCGGCACCGACCCGGACGCCTCGACCGGCACGCTCGAGGACGTCCTCCGCGGCGTCGGGCCCCGCCTCAAGGACCTGCGGCAGCGCCGCGACGTGACGCTCGCCGAGCTCTCGTCCGCGACCGGGATCTCGGTGAGCACCCTGTCCCGACTCGAGTCCGGCCTGCGGCGGCCGACGCTCGAGCTCCTGCTGCCGCTCGCGCGCGAGCACGGCGTCCAGCTCGACGAGCTGGTCGACGCCCCGGTGACGGGCGACCCGCGCGTGCACGCGCGGCCGTTCGTCCGGGCGGGCCGCACGTTCGTCCCGCTCACACGCCGCCCCGGCGGCCAGCGGGCCTACAAGATGATCGTCCCGCCCTCGACCGACGAACCGAGGCTCCGCACGCACGAGGGCCACGAGTGGCTCTACGTCCTCTCCGGCCGCATCCGGCTCCTGCTCGGCGACCACGACCTCGTCCTCCGCGACGGCGAGGTGGCCGAGTTCGACACGCGGCTGCCGCACTGGATCGGCAACCCCGGCCCCCGTGACGCCGAGGTGCTGACGCTCTTCGGTCCGCAGGGCGAGCGCATGCACGTGCGGGCGCGCAGCGGCTCGTCCGACCAGGGCGACGAGCCGGCCACGACCTGACGGGCAGCAACCGCCTCGACGTCGTGCAGCACGTCGCCCGACCGGGCACGATCAAGGCCATGAGCCGACTCGAGCAGGTCACCGACGCCGTCGCCTACCACGGGGAGGGACCGGTCTGGTCGCCGTCCTGGGGCGGGCTGCGGTTCGTCGACATGCTCGCGGGCGACGTCTGCACCGTGCACGACGACGGCTCGGTCACGCGCCTGCACGTGGGCGACGTCGCCGCGTTCGTCCGGCCACGGCGCGACGGCGGCTGGGTCGTCGGCCTCGAGCGCGGGCTCGGGCTCGCGGACGGCCCGGACGACGTGCCGCGCGTCCTGCCGCCGATGTGGACCGACCCCGGCCTGCGCATGAACGAGGCCGGCTGCGACCCGGCGGGCAACCTCTACGTCGGCTCCATGCGGTACGACCGCGCGGAGGGCGGCGCGAGCCTGCAGCGCGTCGCCCCGGACGGCAGCACGAGCGTGGTGCTCCCGCACGTCACCATCTCCAACGGCATCGACTTCTCGCCCGACGGCACGCGCGCGTACTACGACGACACGCAGACCGGCACGACCGACGTCTTCGACGTCGTCGACGGCGAGCTGACGAACCGCCGCGTCTTCGCGAGCGGCGACGACGGCCGCCCCGACGGCCTCACGGTCGACTCGGCCGGCAACGTCTGGGTCGCGCTCAACGCGGTCGGCCGCGTGCGCTGCTACTCGCCGGACGCGGAGATCCTCGACGAGGTCGACCTGCCCGTCCGGCTCGTCACCGCGTGCGCCCTCGGCGGCCCGGACCTGCGCGACCTCTACGTGACGACGTCGCGCGAGGACCTCGACGACCCCGAGCCCGAGGCGGGCGCCGTGTTCCGCCTGCGCGTGCCGGTGCCGGGCCGCCCCGTGCTGCCCTACGGGGGATGACCGCGCCCAGGGGGACGACCGCGCGCGACGACGTCGCCTCGTGGGTGCTCGCGCCCGCGCTCGCCGCCCCGGTCGCGATGATCGGCGGCTGGACGCTCGCCGAGGCGCTCCAGGACGGCTTCGACCCGGTCCTCGAGACGATCAGCGCGCTCGCCGCCACGGACGCGGCGCAGCCGTGGGTGATGACCGTCGGCCTCGCGGCGACGGGAATCGCCCACGTGCTCACGGCGGCCGGGCTGCGGGCCGTGCCGCTGCCCGCGCGCGTGCTGCACGCGGTCGGCGGGCTCGCGACGCTCGCGGTCGCGGCGCTCCCGGTCGACGTCGCGTCGCACGCGCACGGCGTGGCCGCCGGGATCGGGTTCGGCGCGCTCGCCCTGTGGCCCGCGCTCGCGTGGCGCCGGGCAGCGAGGGCTCGGCCGCCGGTGCTGCGCCCGGCCGTGGGCGTCGGTGCGGCCACCGTGCTCACGGCGCTCCTGGTGCTCTTCGTCCTCGAGCTGCAGGGGCTCACGCCCGACGGCGGCGCCGCGACCGGCCTCACGGAGCGGCTCGTGGCGGGAGCGCAGGCGCTGTGGCCGCTCGTCGTCGTGGTCGCGCTGCGTCGCGCGCGCGGCCGGGCAGCGGCCGGACCGCCCGCGGGCGCGACGTCGGACGTGGCGGGGGCTACCGCACCGCGCTCGCCGCGCCCGTGAGAGCACCGAGCTCGGCGTCGAGGTGGTCGGCCAGGCGCGCCAGCTCGGGCACGACGTCGGGGTCGGTGACGACCGTGACCCCGAGGCGGCCCGCGTAGGAGAGCGCCGCGAACGCGACGCCGACGTTTCCCGCGGTGACGGTCAGGGGCGTCACCCCTGTCACGGTCCGGCCGGCGAGCCGCAGCGGCACCGCCGGGCCGGCGACGTTGGTGAGGAACGTGCTGACCAGGCGCTGCCGCTCGACGAACGGGCGGAACAGCCCCACGGCCGCGAGAGCGCGGAAGAGCGGGGCGACGAGCGCCGTCGACGCCCCGCGCGCGGCGCCCCGGCGGGCGCGCGTGTCGCGCGCGACGGCAGCGAGGCGCGCGACCGGGGTACCGGCCAGGTCCACGCGGACCGGCATGACGCCGACGAGGTTGCCCATCGCCCCCGACGCGTCGTCCCGGCGCGCCGCCACGGGGACGGACACGACGAGCGCCGGCACGGCCTCGCCGCGGTCCGCGAGGAGGCGACCGAGGGCCCCGGTGGTCGCCACCAGGAGCGCGTCGTTGACCGTGGCCCCCGCGGCGCGTGCCGCCCGCCGGACCGCCGCGAGGTCGACGTCCACCGTCGCGGCGCGGCGACGCGGCCCCGTGCGCGCGTTGAGCGAGCACGCGGGCGCGCGCCCGGTGCCGCCGAGCAGCTCGGCCCGCGCCGACCGCAGACGCGCGGGCGCGCGGGCGAGCGACCGGAGCCGCGCGCGGTGCGCGGCGAGGACGTCGAGGAGCAGGTCGCGGCGTGTCGGCGGCGGGTCGCCGCGCCGCCCGGGAGGAGGTGTGGCCGCGCGCGCGTCGGGCGGGCCCGCGGGGTCCGCGAGCGCAGCGAGCAGGCCGAGGCCCGCGACGCCGTCGGCGAGCACGTGGTGCAGCGCCACGACGACGCCCGCGGGGCGCCCGTCGACCTCGAGCACGAGCGCGCGCCACGGCGGCCGGTCCCACGGCAGCGGGGTCGTCACCGCGTCGACCGCGGCGTCGAGCAGGCCGTCGACGCCCGCCAGGCGCCGGACCCCCACGGGCGGCGCGCCGGCGGGTGCATCCACCCAGTAGGGCCGGCCGAGGCCCGGCGGCGGGGTCGCGACGACCTGGCCCAGCCGCGGGACGGAGGCGGCGCGCGCGGAGAGCGCCACGACGACGTCGGCGGTCGTGGACGCCCCCGGCCCGAGGCGCAGCAGGGCGCCGACGTTCATCGGGACGGGCCCGACGTCGGTGACGAGCTGCACGACGTCGCCCGGCCCGAGGCGCTCCACGGGGCGCGGCTGCCTCATCCCTCGAGCGTCGCACCGGCCGGCGGCGCGGCGCGTGAGACCTGGGTCCCGTCAGGCGGCCGGCGGCGGCGGACCGTGCCGCGGCCGCCGCGCGCGCAGGCGCACCGCGTCGGCGTCGGGCAGGGTCCACGACCGCCACCGCGCGAGGATGCTCACGCCGGAGCCGACGACGATCGCCGCGAGCATCCCGAGCGTCTCGAGGCCCGCGCGGTGCAGCGCGATCGTCACGAGGCACGCGAACACCGCGGACGTCGCGTAGAGGGTGTTGCCGCCGAAGACCGCGGGCACGCGGCCCACGACGACGTCGCGGATCATCCCGCCGCCGACGGCGGTCGTCACGCCGAGGAGCACCGCCGGCAGGGCGCCGAGGCCGGCCGCGAGCGCCTTGGTCGCGCCCGTCGCCGCCCAGCACCCCAGCACGACGGCGTCCCCCACGAGGTAGGTCCGGTTCCACCACCGGCCCTCGAGGTGCACGACGAACGCGACGACCGCGCCCGCGAGCGCCGTCGTGAGGTAGAGCGGGTCCGTGAGCGCGACGGGCGGGCCGGCCTGGAGCAGGGTGTCGCGCAGCATGCCGCCGCCGAGCGCCGAGACGATCGCGAGGATCGCGAACCCCACGAGGTCGAACCGGCGCTGGCGCGCGATCGTCCCGCCGAGCACGCCGTTGAGGAACACGCCCACGAGGTCGATGGCGCGCACGAAGCCGGGGACCAGGTCACCGAGCTCCGCGACGTCCACGGCGACAGGCTACGGGCGGCCGGGCGGGCGACGACGCACGCCCGGCCGGACGCTCAGCCCTCCGCGAGGCGGTCCAGCGCGAGCGCGGCGAGCAGGGCGGCCGAGACGGGCAGGGCGTCGTCGTCGAAGCGGGCCTGGGCGGCGTGGTTGTAGGGCGCGGTGGCGGGGTCGACGCCCGCCGGCGTCGCGCCGACGAACACGTACGCCCCCGGCACCTGCTCGAGCACGTAGGAGAAGTCCTCCGCGCCCGAGACGGGACGCGGCGCGGGCAGCCACGCGTCGGGGCCGATCACGGTGCGCGTGAGCCGCGCGGCGCGCTCGAGCTCGTCGGCGTCGTTGACCGTGACGGGGTAGCCGCGCACGTAGTCGACCTCGGCGGTCAGCCCGTGCGCGGCGGCGACGTGCTCGACGACGCGCGTGAGGCGCTCGGGGACGACCGCGTGGTGCTCGGGGGAGAACGTGCGGATGGTCGCGTCGAGCTCGGCGGTCTCAGGGATGACGTTGTCGATGGTGCCCGCGGCGAGGCGGCCCACCGAGACGACCACGGGGTCGTGCGCGTCGAACTGCCGCGTCACGGCGGTCTGGAGCGCGAGGACGATCTCCGCGGCCGCCGTGACGGGGTCGGCCGCGAGGTGCGGCGTCGAGCCGTGGCCGCCGCGCCCGTGGACGCGCACGTACATCTGGTCGGCGGCCGCCATCGCCGTCCCGGGGCGCCCGGTGACCGCACCCGTGGGCACCAGCGAGGAGATGACGTGCACCCCGTACGCGGCGACGACCCGCTCGCCCGCGGCGTCGAGCACACCCTCGTCGATCATGACCCGTGCGCCGTGCTGGCCCTCCTCGCCCGGCTGGAACATGAGGACGACCGCCCCCGCGATGTCCTCGCGGCGGGAGGCGAGCAGCCGCGCGGCGCCCACGAGGCCCGCGACGTGCAGGTCGTGGCCGCACGCGTGCATGAGGCCCTCGTGCTCGCTCGTGAACGCCTCGCCCGAGTCCTCGGTGACGGGCAGCGCGTCCATGTCGCCGCGGAGCAGGACGGCGGGTCCGGGCCGCGCCCCGCGCAGCACCGCCGTGACCGAGCTGAGCCCGGTGCCCGTCGTCACCTCGAGGCCGAGCCCCTCGAGCGCCTCGAGCAGGCGGGCCTGCGTGAGCGGCAGGTCGAGGCCGAGCTCGGGGATGCGGTGCAGGTCGTGACGCAGCGCGGCGAGCTCGGGTGCGAGCGCGCGCGCCTCGGCGAGGAGGGACGAGGTGAGGTCGGTCGGCTCGGTCACGTGCCGACGCTAGCGCGCCGCGCGGGTCACGCGGGGCCGAGCCGGCGGTGCACCGCCCGCGCGGCCCGCCGCCCCGAGACGAGCGCGCCCTGCTGCGACGCCGTGTCGACGTGGTCGCCGCAGACGAACAGCCCACCGCCGAGCGCGACGGCGTGCCGGACGTGCAGGGGCGGGGGCTGCGCGGGGAGCGCGTCGGGCACGGCCGTGCGCGCGACCTCGCGCCAGCCGGACGTGCCCACGCCGAAGATCTCGCCCGCGTGCCGGCGGACGTCCCCAGACGCGGGCTCGGGGTGGCGCGGTCCCAGCAGGCACGTCGCCTGGACGAGGTGCTGCCCCGGCGGCGCGTACGACGGCGCCGCCGCGGTCATCACGGCCGCGTTGACGACGGGGCCCGCGCGGCGTCCGTCGACCGCGGTCGCGCCGAGGTCCGACGGCGCCTCGTCGGTCGCGAACCAGTGCGTCACCAGGCCCTTCATCCGCGGCGCGGGCAGCCCGGCGAGCTCCGCCGCCGTGCGCGGGTCCGTCGCCACGACGACGGCGCGCGCCGTGCGGTCGCCGGCCGTCGTGCGCACCCGGTGCCCGCCCGACGTCGGCTCCACGCGCTCCACCCGGACGTCCGTCGCGACGTCGAGCCCCTGGGCGAGCTGCCGCGGCACGGCGCCCATGCCCGCGGCCGGGACCCCCGGGGTGCCCAGGGCGAAGGACCGCAGGACCAGCCGGGTGAACGTCGTCGACGTGCTGCCGTCGTCCTCGGCGATGACGCCCGCGAGGAACGGCTCGAGGACCTCGTGCCGCAGCGCGCCGTCGGCCCCGTACCCGCGCAGGGTCGCGCCGCGCGCGGCGTCGGCCCGGCCGAGCAGCGCCCGCACGGGGCCGAGCGCCGGCGCGGCCCACGCGGCGAGCGCGAGCAGCTCGCGCACGTCGGTGTAGCCGCTGCGCAGCGTCGCGAGCAGGTGCGCGGGCTCGCGACGCGGGTCCGCGAGCACCGCGAGCCGGTCCGCGCGGCGCACGAGCACGCCCGCGAACATCGCCCGGAGGTCGAGCGCGTCGACGTCGACGAGTCGCCGCACCGCGGGGTACGCGGGGTTGAGCACCTGGAAGCCGCGGTCGACCGTGAAGCCGTCGACGCGCTCGCTGCGCACGCGGCCCCCGACGTCGTCCGCGGCCTCGAGGACCTGCACCGCGTAGCCACGGTCCCGCAGCGCCCGGGCGCACGCGAGCCCGGCGAGACCCGCTCCGAGGACGAGCACGTCGGTGTCCATCGCTCGACGGTAGGGCGCGTCGGCCCGCTCGGCGCGCGCAGCCCAGCTAGTCGGGCAGCACCGCGCCGGGCGCGGTCTCGGCGGCCGGGCCGGGCGTCGTCTCCTCGGGGAGGTCCGCGGGGTCGGGGAGCGTGGTGAGGAACCGGAACCACCCGAGCGCGGCGACCGCCGCCGCGCCCCCGCCGACGAGCATGGGCGTCGTGAGGTCGACGCGACCGAGCAGCCCGCCGAGGACGGCGCCGAGCGGCATCGTGCCCCACAGGAGCGTGCGCCACGTGCCGTGGACGCGCCCGAGCATCGCGCTCGGGATGAGGGCCTGCCGCAGCGACATGACGAGGACGTTCCACACGGTGATCGCGCCCGCGCTGACCGCGAGCCCGGCGGCCGCTACGACGACGACCGGCACGGCGCCGACCGCGACGAGCGCGAGGCACGCGACGAGGTTGGCGACGGCCATGACGGTGCCCGCGCCGAGCGCGTCCCTGGCCCGCCCGACGACGACGGTGCCGAGGAGCCCACCGACGGCGCCCGCGAGCATGAACGTCCCGAACCACGCCTCGGGCACGGCGAGCCGGTCGAGCACGAAGAGGACCCACGTGGCCTGGCCCGCCGAGTAGCACAGGCCCGTGAACGTGCTGAGGAACCACAGGGTCCGCAGCTGCCGGTGGCCGAGGATGAAGTGCAGGCCGTCGGCGAGCTGACGGTGCCAGGGCACCTGCGGCGCGTCGGCCGCGGCCTCGCGGTGGGTGCCCGCGGCCGCCGTCGGGAGGAGGAACGCGAGCACGGCGCCGACGGCGAACAGGGCCGTGTTGAGGCCGAGCGGGACCAGCACCGCGGCCGCGAGCAGCCAGGA
This sequence comes from Actinotalea solisilvae, assembly GCF_016464425.1. GTDB lineage: Bacteria > Actinomycetota > Actinomycetes > Actinomycetales > Cellulomonadaceae > Actinotalea > Actinotalea solisilvae. The sequence goes on along the minus strand of NZ_JADDKQ010000002.1, from coordinate 142,657 downwards.
CGTCAGCGGTCCCGCGACGAAGTTCTGGAGCACCTGCTCGCCGGCCTCGATCCGCGAGTTGGCGCGGTGCAGGTCGGGCCGCGCGACGACGCTCGGGACGACGGCGCGGATGGCGCCGTCGTAGACCGTCTCGAACGCGCCGTAGACGAAGACGACGGCGTAGAGCCACCAGATGGTCAGTGTGTCGGTCGCGACGAGGACGACGAGGCCGAGGGCGAGGACCGTGCGGACGGCGCTCGCGAGGGCGAGGGCGTGCCGCCGGTCGATGCGGTCGACGAGGATGCCGGCGGGGATCGCGAAGAGCAGCCACGGGAGCAGCGCGGCCGCCGCGATGCCGGCGACCAGCAGCGGGTCGTCGGTGAGCCGGGCGGCGAGCAGCGGAGCCGCGACGCGCGCGATGCCGTCGGCGAGGCTCGACGCGAGGTTCGCGGTGAAGAGGTTGGTGAACGCGGGGCCCAGGCGGCCCCGGCGGTCGACGGCGTCGGGCACCGGCACAGCCTAGGTGGGAGCCCCGGGGCGCAGCGGCGAGCCCACCCGCACGAGGTTGCCGCTCGGGTCGACCACCGCGAGCTCGCGCATGCCGTAGTCGGTGTCGACGGGCGGGACGAGCCGGCTGCCGGTGGCCGGGTCCGGGGTCACGCGGCTTTCCCACGCGGCGTGCACGGCGTCGGCGTCGTCGACGTAGACGAAGCACATGGCCGCGGTGGTGAGCGGGTCGACGTCGGGCATCGCCGTGAAGTGGAGCATCACGTCGCCGCGGCCGACGATGAGGTAGTCCCACTCCTCGGGCGGCGCGCCGCGGTTCTCGAAGCCGAGCCGCTCGTAGAACGCGAGCGTCTCGCGCAGGTCGCGGCTCGGCAGGATCGGGACGGCGTGCTCGGCCATCCGGCCACGGTAGGGCCCCGCGCCCCGGGGTGTCAGCGGGCTGTCCGGGCCCGGGCGTCAGGCGGGCGGGGCGTCGAGGCGGGCGACGAGGTAGCGGGTGCGTCCGGTGGCGAACGCCTCGAAGCCGCGGGAGCCCTCCATCGCCGCGAACCGCCGCATGAGCGGGTGCGCGACGCGGGGGAGCCAGGTCGCGAGGAGGCGCGCCTTGCGGGCGTCGTCGGCCCGGAGCGCCGCGACGACCTGTGGCGTGACGTCGTCGTGCGCCGTGAGGGACAGCCCGCTCGCGCGCAGCGCGTCGAGGGTGGGGCCGACGGCGTCGGCGGGGCGGAAGTCGGCCCAGCAGAACGTCCCGCCGGGCCGCAGGACGCGGCGGACCTCGGCCATGAAGGCGGGCACGGACCCGTAGCAGTGCGAGGACTCGACGTTGAGCACGACGTCGAACGACGCGTCCGGGAACGGCATGGCCTCCGCGTCCCCGCGCACGAAGTCCAGGCCGGGCGCACGCCGGTGCCGTGCGCTCAGCGCGACGGCCGCGGCGGAGAAGTCGAGGCCGACCGTGCGGCGCGGCCGGTGGCGGCGCGCGACCCACTGCGCCCCGCCGCCACGGCCTGAGCCGACCTCGAGCACGTCCCGGCCCGTGAGGTCGGCGCCGGCGAGCGTGCGCTCGTACAGGCCGATGGAGAGCCGGTCCGGCTCGTCGGCGGGATCGAGGGCCAGCGGCGGCTCGCCGTCGGCCGGGGCGTAGCCGTAGTTCATGAACGCCCACTCGGGCCGGCGCACCTGGGTCGCGAGCACCTCGTACGCCGCCCGCCAGCCCAGCCGTCGTCGGTCCACCCGCGTCACGCTAGCCCGCGAGGCGCCCGTCGGCCGACGCCGACCCGCGAGGGCGCGGCTCGGTGGCCGCGGACCCGCACGCCCTGGGTCGTTCACCCCAGGTGGCGTCGACGCCAGACCACGGCGCTGCCCGGCGGCTCGCCCGGCGGGGCGGGCTGCGTCCGGACCACCGCGAAGCCCTCGCGTTCGTAGAACGTCGCGGCCCGGGTGTTCCCGGCGAAGTGCTCGACGTCGACGCTGCGCGCACCGGGCGGGAGCGCGGCGACGGCCTGGCGGAGCAGCTCCACCCCGTGCGACCGGCCCCGGTGCTCCGGGGCGAGGTACAGCTTCCAGATCACCTGGGCGCCGTCGAGCTCACCGGTCTCGCACACGCCCACGACGTCGCGACGCGTCGCGGCGACGTGCACCCGGCCGGCCGCGACGGCGGGCGCCATGCGCTCGCGCGACCACCAGGCCAGCTGCGCCCGTGCCGCGTGCTCCCCGAGGATCGGCGTGTAGTGCAGCGGGACCACGGCCTCGGCGAACGCGAGGATCGCATCCAGGTCGTCGAGCTCGGCCCTCCGGACGTCCACCACCACGACCCACACGGTAAGGGCGACGACCGCCCGTCGGCACGTGCGCGTGCGTCGAGCCGGGTTCGCCAGATCGACCTCAGGGGACCGTCGGTCCCGCCGCGCGTCGATCGCGCCGACGCCGACCCGACGCGGCGGTGACGGCGAAGTACGTCACCAGGCCGATGTTGATGGACGCAGGACGGGCGAACCCGCCGACCGGAGCCGGGAGAGCGCCGAAGCCCAGCAACGTCGCCATCACCGGCGGCAGGGGCGTCACGACCGACTGCCACGCGACGGCGGAGTCGCGGCGGCGCAGCGCGGCCACCGTCAGACTGGCGCTGTAGGCGGCGAGCGCGCCCAACGTCGCAGCGGTGCTGATCGCCAGCAGCGGGGTGACGGAGCGTGGCGCACGGCGGACGTCGTCGGCGGACCCGAGGGCCTCGTCCATCGCCTTCTTGTACGCCAGGATCACCGTGGCGCAGCACTGGTGGGTGAGGACGCCCGCGACCGCGAACACGGTCGCCGACACCTCGGCGATCCGACGCTCACGTCCGGCGGGGAGCGTTCGGCTGAGGCCCCGCAGAGCTCGCCACTGCAGCAGGCCTATGCCGACGTAGCCGGCGAGCGTCCCGGTATGGATGCGACGCACAGGGAGGGCGGCCCCGTTCCACAAGGACCGCCACGTGCCGTCGGCGTCGATGTGCGGAGGGACGCGACCGGCGGCGCGGTCGAAGTCCCGGCCGGAGCTGGGCCGGCCGAGGATGAGGACGTCCCCGACCGCGGACAGGAGGGCGCCGGCCACGCCGACCAGGGCGAGGCCACGGCGGCCGGCGGGTCGCTGGGCGGCAGTCGGTCTGACCACGACGGCATGCTAGCCGCGACGGCACCGCGGTCGAGGCGGCGGTCCTCTCAGAGGTCGACCAGCGTCAGCGTCACGTGCGCGGTGTCTCCCGCCTCGACGCCCTCGGCCTTGCGGACGGCCTTCTTCACGGGGAGCACGTAGGTCCCGGACGAGCTGCTGGGGAAGATCGACGTCCGCCACGTCGTCGTCCCGACGAGCACCTCGACGCGCACCGAGCCGAAGCCGCGCTCGACGGGGCCGGCGACGTCGGCGATCTCGTCGGCCACGTCCGTCGGCAGGCTCACGAAGGTCCAGCTGTCGGCCTGGCGCGCCGACCAGAGCCACAGCGGCGCGTCGAACTCGAAGGTCACGGTGGGGCCGCCCGGGGCCTGGTCGCTCACGCCGCCACGGTAGAGCCCGCCGCCGACACGCGGCGCAGCAGGACCACGACCTCGTAGTGCGTCGTCTGGGGGAACATGTCGAGCACGCGCCCGCGCACGGGCACGAGCGACGGCATGGCGCGCAGGTCGCGCGCGAGGGACTCGGCGTTGCAGCTCGAGTAGAGGACGTGCTGCACGGTCGACGCCTCGAGCCAGCCCGCCAGGTCCGCACCGATGCCGCGCCGCGGCGGGTTGACGACGACGAGGCCGGGGCCGTCGGGGTGCGCGAGCGCGAACGCCGTGGCGTCCGCGGCCTCGAACCGGACGCCCGCGAGCCCGGCCTCCGCGCGGCTCTGCTCGGCGCTCGCGACCGCCTCGACGCTCGTCTCGATGCCGACGACGTCGCGCCCGGGAGCCGCGCAGTGCAGCGCGAAGCCCCCGACGCCGCAGTACAGGTCCCACAGCGTCCGGGGCGCGAGCTCGTCGACCCACTCCCGCGCCTGCCGGTACACGGCGCGCGCGACGGTCGTGTTGGTCTGGAAGAAGCTCTGCGGCCGCAGGTGCAGGACGACGTCGTCCAGCCGCATGGGCAGGGACTCCTGCGCCGTCAGCGGGATCTCGCGGTCGCCCTCGAGCACCGCCTTGTGCTCGGGCTGGACGTTGAGCGACGCCACGCGGAGCGCGGGCACCTCGGCCAGCAGGGCCGGCAGGTGCTTGCGCAGCCGGGCGAGCGGCTCGGTGGACCGGCAGACGAACCGCACCATGAGCTCGCCGTCGGGCGACTCGGTGACGAGCAGGTACTTGAGCTCGCCGCGGCGCGACGCGACGTCGTAGGGCGCGAGGCGCGCCGTGGTCACGAACGCGGCCAGCCGGGGGAGCGCGGCGCGGATCGCGGGCGTGTGCAGCCCGCAGCGACGCAGGTCGACGACGTGTCCGGTCGCGTCGAGGATGCCGACCGCCGGCGCGTCCGCGGTCCCGCCGACGACCATCTTGGCCTTGTTCCGGAACCCCGACTCGGGGCTGCGCACGGGCGGCAGCCACGCGAGCGCCGGGTGCTCGGCGAGCAGGTGCCGGCAGTGCGCCTCCTTGCCCGCGAGCTGCTCCTCGTACGGCTGCCCCATGAGGGCGCACGAGCGGCAGACGGTCGCGTCGAAGTAGTCGCACCGCATGGGCGGGCTCAGCCCCGGACGGCCTCGCGCAGCAGCACGCGGACCGGCCGGCGCGACGTGTGCGCGGTCCAGTGGTCGTAGAGGTCGACCATGCGCTCGGCGATCGCCTCGCCCGCGTACCGGCCGACGGCGGCCTCCGCGCGGCGTGCCGCCGACCGCCGGAGCGCCGGGTCGTCCCGCAGGGCGGCGAGGTGGGCGACGAAGCCGTCGACGTCGGGCGCGCCGAGGAAGGCCTGGTCGGACCCGAAGACGCCCGTGAACACGGGCAGGTCGCGCATCACGAGCGGCAGCCCGGCGAACGCGGCCTCGACCGGCGCCATGCCGAAGGTCTCGTGCCGGGACGGGAAGAAGAACGCGTCGGACGCCCAGCAGTGCCGCGCGACCTCCTCGCGCGTCTTCTGGCCGGCGAAGAGGACGTTGGGCGGGGCCTCGGCGACGACGCGGCGCATGCGCGCGCGGCCGTCCGAGAGCGCGCCGAAGAGGCAGTCGCCGAGCCAGATGAAGCGCACGTCGGGCATGCGCCGAGCGCACTCGACGAACTCCTCGACGCCCTTGCGCGGCTGGAGCTGGCCCACGCTCAGCACGGCGAAGTCGTCCGCGGCCAGGCCGAGGTCGGCGCGCGCCGACGCCCTGCCCTCGGCGGTCGGGCGGAACGTCTGGGTGACCACGGCGTTCGGCACGACGACGACGGGCGTGCTCACGCCCATGTCGCGGACCTCGGCCGCCGCGGCGTCGCTCACGGCGATGACGACGTCGGCGACGTCGTAGAGCTTGCGCAGGTACGCGGTGAAGACGCCGCCGTAGAGCCGCACCCCGTTGAGGCTGCCGCGCAGCGAGCCGGGCGTCACGTGCGCGGAGACGACGCGCAGCCCGCGGTGGCGCAGCATCCGCCCGAGGCTCGAGGGCCCGACGGTGTGGACGTGCAGCACCCCGTCGCGCCAGTCCTCGTTGACGCCCACGTGGTGGCCGAGCCGTCGCTGCGCTGCGACGAGGTCCGTGAACGCGGTGTGCACCCCGTGGCCCTGCACGGAGTGGACGCTCTCGGAGTAGTGGTTGATGCGGGCCGACTCGGTCGGTCGTGTGGTCACGGGAGGTGAGCCTAGGAGATCGGGACCGGGATCCGGGTCCTACGTGCGGGTGACGCGTCGGGCGCGCCGGTCCACCCCGCGCACGACGTGCCCGCACGGACCGCGTGCGGGCACGTCGCGCCGGTCAGGCGTCCGTGAGCTCGCGCGGCTCGGCGACGACGTCGACGAGCGCGCCGTTGCGCCACACCGTGACCTCGAGCCGCCGCCCGATCGCGCCCTCGACCATGAGCCGCTGGACCGCGGTGCTCGTCGCGACGGAGCCGCCGTCGACCGCGACGACGACGTCGCCGCGGCGCAGCCCCGCCAGCGCGGCCGGGCTCCCGGGCACGACGGCGGAGACGCGCAGGCCGTGCCGGCGCCCCAGGCGCGCGGCGAGGTCGGGCGGGAGCGGCGCCTGCGCGCCGACGATGCCCAGCCAGGCGCGCCGCACGCGCCCGTGCGTCATGAGCGTGTCGACGATCTCCTGCGTCGTCGCGTTCACGGGCACCGCGAGGCCCACCCCGATGCCCGCGACGGCGGTGTTGACCCCGACCATCCGGCCGGTGCTGTCCGCGAGCACGCCGCCGCTGTTGCCGGGGTTGAGGGCCGCGTCGGTCTGGATCACCTCGTCGACGACGCGTCCGGCGCGCGTGGGGAGCGACCGCCCCAGTGCGGAGACGATGCCGGCCGTGACGCTGCCCGCGAGGCCGAGCGGGTTGCCGAGCGCGACGACGAGCTGCCCGACGCGCAGGCGTGCCGCGTCGCCGAGCTCGACCGGCGGGGGGACGTCGTCGCGCGCGAGCAGGACGGCGAGGTCGCTCAGCGCGTCCCGGCCGACGACGTCGGCCCGCGTCTCGGTGCCGTCGCCGAACGTCGCGGTGGCGTGGTCCGCGCCCTCGACGACGTGCGCGCTCGTGAGCAGGTAGCCGTCGGTCGTCACGACGCTCGCGCTGCCGCTGCCGGCGCCCAGCGGGGTCCGGACGAGCAGGCTCGCGACCGCCGGGAGGACGCGCTCGGCGACGCGGACGACGGCCGAGGAGTAGGCGTCGAGCGCGTCGCGGTCGCGACCGGCCGGCTCGTCGCGCTCGGCGTGGTCGGGGGAGAGGCTCATCGCCCCATGAGAACCCCGCCGCGGGCGTCCCGACCCCGGCGTTCACCCAGGGCGCACCGCGGCGGCCTCGCTACGCTCGCGTCACGGGCACCGGCGCCCGCGCGGCACCCCCGCCCGCTCTGGAGGACCTCATGGCGCAACGACCCGGCGAGACCCTGCCCCGGCTGCCCGACGACGCCTTCCGCCGCGTCCTGTGCGTCGTCGCCCACCCCGACGACGTCGAGTACGGCGCCTCGGCCGCGGTCGCCGTGTGGACGTCGCGCGGCGTCGACGTCTCCTACCTCCTGCTCACGCGCGGCGAGGCCGGGATGGACGGGACGGAGCCCGAGGACGCGGCCCGGCTGCGCCACGGCGAGCAGCTGGCCGCGGGCCGCGAGGTCGGCGTCACCGACATCGAGATCCTCGCGCACCCGGACGGGATGCTCGTCTACTCGCTCGACCTGCGGCGGGACATCGCGCGCGCGATCCGGCGCACGCGCCCCGACGCCGTCGTGGTCACCGCGTGGGACGTCGAGTTCGTCGCGGGGCTCAACCAGGCCGACCACCGCGTCGCGGGCCTCGCGGCGCTCGACGCGGTGCGCGACGCGGGCAACCGCTGGGTGTTCCGCGAGCTGCTCGACGAGGGGCTCGAGCCGTGGTCGCCCCGGTGGGTCCTCTCGTCCGGCGACACCCGGCCGACGCACGGCGTCGACGTCACGGGCGAGCCGGTGCAGGCGGCGGTGCGGTCGCTCGAGGCGCACGGCGCCTACCTCGCGTCGATCGAGGGCCACCCGCCGGCGCGCGTGCTCGTCGAGGGCGTCACGGGCATGCAGGGACGCCTGCTCGGCACGGCCAACGGCGTCGTCTTCCGCGTGTGGGACCTCCAGGCGCGCCCGCCCCTCGGGGAGGGCGACGAGGGCTGACGCGCGTCAGGGGAGCGGCACCACGGTCCCCGGCGGCACGCGCACGAACGGCACGCCTGTCCCCGGGCCCTTGTCACCGAGGAAGTTCGTCACCATCGCCTGGCCGACGCCGTCGCTCACGCCTGCGTCGTGGATCGCGATCGCCCGGTCGGGGTGGACGGCGCGGATCCAGTCGACGAGGTCGGCCATGCGCGTCCACGGGCCGAAGACGGGGACGAGCAGGACGTCGACGGGCACGTCGGGGACCGTGAGCGCGTCGCCCGGGTGGAACACCGACGTGCCGCCGGCGGTGACGAGGAACCCGACGTTGGCGGGCGCGGTGACCTCGGGGTGGATGGGGGCGTGGTGCTCGCCGAGCACCCGCACGTCGAAGCCCGCGGTCGTGAAGGAGTCGCCCGGCCCGACGACGTGCACCTGGTCGGGCACGCCGAGCGCGTCGGCGACCTGCGCGGTGGTGCGGAGCTCGAGCACCGGGTCGTCCGCGAGCGCGGCGCGCACCGCGTCGACGTCGAGGTGGTCGACGTGGCCGTGGGTCACGAGCAGGCCGTGCGCGCCGGTGAGCACGTCCTGGGAGCCGAAGCTCCCGGGGTCGACGACGAGGCGGCGGCCGTCGTGCTCGAGGGCGACGCAGGAGTGGACGTGCTTGACCAGGCGCATGGGGGCATCCTCACGCGACCGGCGAGGTCCCGCCAGGGATCGAGGTCCCGCGTGCCGCGGCCCACTCCTCGCGGGTCAGCGCGTACTCGACGTCGCCCTGGTCGTCGCCGGGGATCGGGTACGGCCAGTCCGCGTGGAACGTGCGCACGCGCCGCAGGCCGGCCTTCTCCAGGACGCGGCGCGACGCGACGTGGACCACCATCGTCTCCGCGACGACGCGCCGGGCGCCCATCCGCTCGAAGGCGGCGTCGACCAGCGCGCGCGAGCCCTCGGTCGCGAGGCCGCGACCCCAGGCGCTGCGCCGGAGCCGGTAGCCGAGCTCGGGCTCGTCGGCCGGGTGCCCCTCGCCGGGCCGCAGGTGGAACCAGCCGACGAACTCGCCCGTGGCGCGCTCGACGGCCTTCCAGAACCCGTAGCCGGCCGCGAACCGCTCGGGGTAGGCGAGGAACGCGGGCAGCACCTCGTGCACCACCTCCGCGCGGCTCGTCGGGAGGCCGCCGGTGATGAAGTGCGTGACCGCCGGGTCCGCGTCGAGCTCGACGAGCAGGTCGACGTCGTCGGCCGTGAAGTCGACGAGGTCGAGCCGCTCCGTGTGCAGGTCGCGCGGGCCCGGGGCGTCGGGCGTCATCGCGTCAGCCCGCCGTGCCGCGCCGGCGCTCGCGCTCGGCGACGGTCCGCAGGCCGTCGAGCATCGACGACCAGTTCGCCGCCGAGTGCTCGGCCTCCTCCGCGCTCGCGTTGTTGTCCTGCTCGAGCCGGACGACGCACGCGTCCGCGCCGTCGTCCTCGAGCGTCCAGGTGAGGGTGTGGTAGCTCTCGGGCACGTCCGGCTGCCCGCTCATCGGGCTGTAGTGCGTGACGACGAGGCGCCGCCCCGGCTCGACCTCGAGCACCTCGCCGTGGTCCTCGAAGGGCGTGCCCTCCCACTCTCCGCGCCACGCGATCGGGCTCCCGACCTGCCAGTCGGTGACCGTCTCGGCGCCGAACATGATCTCGGGCCGGGACCCCGGCGCCGTCAGCACGCGCCACACGTCGTCGCGCGTCGCCGCGACCCTGGTCTCGACCGTCGCCACGTGCCCGACCACGACGTCCTCCGCTCCCGGCCGCGTGCGCAGCGGCCCGGTCACCTCGAGCGTGCCACCGCGTCCCGACGGCGTCGAGGTGCGGCTGCGCGCGGCGGGCGGCGCCGGGCCTGGTCGGCATCGGGTCCGTCGGGCACAGTGGCGCCGTGGGCGGGTGCGCGTGAGGCTGGACGACGACGAGCTCAACCGCGCGACGCTCGCGCGCCAGCTGCTGCTCGACCGCGCGCGCCTCCCCGTGCCCGACGCGGTGCGTCGCGTGCTCGCCCTCCAGGCGCAGCACCCCGCGTCGCCGTACCTCGCGCTGTGGAACCGCGTCGCGGACCTCGACCCGGCCGCGGTGGACGCGGCCTTCGCCGACGGCACGCTCGTCAAGGCGACCCTCCTGCGGGTCACGCTCCACGCCGTCCACCGCGACGACCACGCGATGCTGCACGCCGCGCTGCTGCCGACCCTGCGGGACGCGCGCCTCGCGCACGCGCGCTCCCTGCGGAGCGGGCTCACCGCCGAGCAGGCGGACGCCCTCGTGCCCGGCCTGCTCGCGCACGCCGCCCGGCCCCGCCCGATGGCTGACCTCGTCGCGTGGGTCGAGGCGGCGGTCGGCCCGCCCGAGGACGTGTGGTGGGCGCTGCGGCGCTACGCGCCGCTGCGGCACGCGCCCAGCGGCGGGCCCTGGTCGTTCGGCGCCCGGCCCGCGTTCGTCGCGTCCGGGCTGCCGGCGGCACCCGCGGACGCCGGCGCCGTCGCGGCCGCCCTGGCGACCCTCGTGGTCCGCTGCCTCGAGGCCTTCGGCCCGGCGTCGGTCGCCGACGTCGCACGCTTCACGCTCGTGCCGCGGCCCCGGGTCCGGGACGCGGTGACCGCGCTCGGGGACGCCCTCGTCCGGCTCGAGGGACCGGACGGCGCGGTGCTCCACGACGTCCCCGACGGGCTCCGCCCGCCGGCCGGGACGCCCGCGCCGCCACGCCTCATGGCGATGTGGGACAGCACGCTGCTCGCGTTCGACCGACCGCGCGTCGTCCCGCCCGCGTACCGGGCGGCGGTGGTGCGGACCAACGGCGACGTGCTGCCGACCCTGCTCGTCGACGGCCGGGTCGCCGGGGTGTGGCGGTCCGTCGACGGCGGCGTCGAGGCGACGTCCTTCCACCCGCTGCCCGACGACGCGTGGGAGGGCCTCGCCGCGGAGGCGCGCGGGCTCGTCGCGCTCCTCGCGGGGCGCGAGGCGCGGCCCTACGGACGGTACGACCACTGGTGGGCCAAGCCCGGGTGGCCCGACGAGGGCGAGGTGCGGCTGCTGCCGGGCTGAGCCGGGTGCCTTCCCGGCGTCGTCGGCCGGGTCTACCGTCGGGCCATGACGGACACGATCAGCCCGCGGGCCTTCCACGCGTCCGACGGCGTCGAGGACTGGCGCGTGCTCGGCGAGGGCGCGTGCGCGTTCTTCCGCACCGGCTCCTTCGCGGCCGGCGCCGGCCTCGTGCAGGCCATCAGCGAGATCACCGGCCTCGACGACGACCACCCGGACGTCGACGTCCGGTCCGACGGCGTCGTCGTCCGGCTGGTGCACGCGTCGTCCGACCACTTCGGCCTCGTGCCCCGGCACGTCGAGCTGGCCCGGCAGATCTCCGCCGTCGCGCGCGAGCTCGACGCACCGGCCGAGCCCGGCCGGCTGCACACCGTCCAGCTCTCGGTCGACGCGATGGTCATCCCCAAGGTCCTGCCGTTCTGGCGCGCCGTGCTCGGGTACGTCGCGCGCGCGGACAGCCCGGAGGAGGACGCCGTCGACCCGCTGGGCCGGGGCGCGCCGCTGTGGTTCCAGCAGATGGGCGACCCGCGCCCGCAGCGCAACCGGCTCCACGTCGACGTCTGGGTGCCGCACGACGAGGCCGACGCGCGCGTGGCGGCCGCGCTCGCCGCGGGCGGCCACCTCGTGACCGACGCGCACGCGCCGTCGTGGTGGACGCTCGCGGACTCCGAGGACAACGAGGTCGACGTCTGCACCTGGCAGCCCTCGCTCCAGGGACGCGCGGACGCCTGACGCGTGCCTGCGCCCGCTACGGCAGCGGGACCTCGACGTACTGCTCGCCCGCGACGACGGGCACCTCCAGCCGGTTCCCGGGCCCCGCGAGCGGGCACGCCCACGCCGGGTCGTAGGCGCACGACGGCTGGTAGGCGAAGTTGAGGTCGACGACGAGCGCGTCCCGGTCGCCGCCGAGGTCGGCACCCTTGACCGTGTCCAGCAGGTAGCGGCCGCCGCCGTAGGACCCGGGCGCCGGGTCCCGCACGGGCAGGAAGAGGCCGCCGCCGTACGAACCGAGCCACCAGACGTCGAGCGAGCCGACCCCGAGGTGCACGCGCCCGACGAGCTCGAACGGCACGACGCCGTCGGTGCCCGTGGTGACGTCCCACCGCCGCGGCTCGACGTCGCGGTCGACCGGGACGACGAAGCGCAGGGCAGGGTCGTAGGGCGCGACCACAGGACCGGGCCACGCGTCGCGGAACACCGGGGCGACGGGCGACGCGGGGTGCGTCCGCAGCAGCGCGGCGCGGCCCTCCACCCAGGCGCCGTGCGCGTCCGCGGGCGACGCGGTCGCCCGCACCTCGCGGTAGAGCGCCGTCACGCGCCGGCGCCAGTCGACCACGTCGAAGGAGTCCATCCGCCGACGCTATCCCGCCCCCCCGCGGGCGTGTCGGTGGTCGGGCGGAGCATGGCCGCCGTGACCGACCCGCCGGGACCCGCGCGCCGCGCGACGATCCTGCACGCCGACCTCGACGCGTTCTACGCGGCCGTCGAGCAGCGCGACGACCCGCGGCTGCGCCACCGGCCGGTCGCCGTCGGCGGAGGCGTCGTGCTCGCGGCGTCGTACGAGGCGAAGTGGCGCGGAGTCCGGACCGCCATGAGCGGCCGTGAGGCGCGCGCGCTCTGCCCGGGGCTCGTCGTCGTGCCGCCGCGGTTCGGGGCGTACCTCGAGGCCAGCCGCGCGGTGTTCGACCTCTTCCACCGGACGACGCCGCAGGTCCAGGGCGTGTCGATCGACGAGGCGTTCCTCGACGTCGGGGGCCTGCACCGGATCGACGTGCCGCCGGCCGCGATCGCCGCCCGCCTGCGCGCCCAGGTCCGGGACGAGGTCGGGCTGCCCATCACCGTCGGCGTCGCCCGCACGCCGTTCCTCGCCAAGGTGGCGAGCCGCGTGGCGAAGCCGGACGGGCTCATGGTGGTCCCGCCCGACGACGAGGAGGCGTTCCTCCACCCGCTGCCCGTCGAGCTGCTGTGGGGCGTGGGGGAGGTGACCGCGCGCAGGCTGCACGGCTACGGCCTGGTGACCGCGGGCGACGTCGCCGCGCTGCCGCAGCAGGTGCTCGTCGGGCTGCTCGGGCCGGCGGCCGGGCACCACCTCTTCGCGGTGGTCCACGGGCGCACGCCCGAGCGCGTCGTCACGGGGCGTGCGCGCGGCTCGATCGGCGCGCAGCGCGCGATCGGCCGGGGTCCCCACGACGACGCCTTCGTCCGCGCGGCGCTGCTGGGCCTCGTCGACCGCGTCGGGCGCCGGCTGCGCGCGGCGCACCGCACGGCCCGGACCGTCGTCCTGCGCCTGCGGTTCGCGGACTACACCCGCGCGACGCGGTCACGGTCGTTCGCGCACGGCACGGCGTCGTCCGAGGAGCTCGCGGCGACGGCCGCGCACCTGCTGGACGAGGCGTCGGCGCTCGTCCGCGACCGCGGGCTGACCCTCGTCGGCGTCGCGCTCACCAACCTCGCGAGCGACGCCGTCGTGCAACCCACGCTCGACCTCGCGGCCGCGGGCCGTGGCGGGCTGGACGCCGCCGTGGACGCCGTCGCGGACCGGTTCGGCACCCGCGCGGTGACGCGTGCGAGCCTCCTGCGGCCCGGTGAGGGCATCGCCGCACCCCTCCTGCCGGACGACCTGGCGTGATCGCGGGATGGCGGCAGGACCGGGCCGCCGTCATCCTCGTGGTGTCCGGTGACCCGTGACCGACGCGAGGGAGGCACGTGCACGAGGAGGCAGCACGTCGGGCGGGCCCCGCCCTGTTCGAGCACTGCGTCGACGCGGTGCTCATCACGTCGCCGGACGGCCGCACGCACGCGGCGAACCCCGCCGCCTGCCGCCTCCTCGGCTGGACGGAGGAGGAGATCTGCGCGCTCGGGCGCGGCGGGCTCGCCGACCTGTCCGACCCCCGGTGGCGCGAGGCGATCGAGGCACGCTCGCGCGACGGCTCCTGGCGCGGCCTGCTCCGCATGCACCGCGCGGACGGCTCGACCTTCGAGGCGGACCTCTCCACCGCCGTCTTCACCGATGCCGACGGTGCGGAGCGGGCCTACGCGCTGTTCCGCGACGTCTCGGCGCAGGCGGGCCTCATCGAGCAGGCGGCGACGGTGGTCGAGGTCGTCGAGTCGATCTCCGAGGCGTTCCTCGCGGTCGACGCGGAGTGGCGTCTGCGGTACATGAACACCCCGGCCCAGGAGGCGCTGCGCACCCGGTGGTCGGACGCGCGCGGCAAGGACATCTGGGAGCTCTACGCGCCGTCGCGGGGGACCGAGATCGAGCGGCGCCTCCGCCGCGTCATGCGCACCCGTGAGGCCGACGTGTTCGAGGGGTTCGACCCGCACTTCCGTCTGCACGTCGAGGTGCGCGCGAGCCCGCTCCGCGGCGGCGGGCTGAGCATCTCGTTCCACGACATCTCGACGCGCCACGAGGCCGCGCAGGAGCGGGAGCGCCTCCTGACGTCGGAACGGGAGGCGCGGTCCGCGGCGGAGGCGGCCCAGGACGAGCTCCGCCACCGCGCGAGCCACGACGAGCTGACCTCCCTGCTCAACCGCACGGGGCTGCTCGAGCGCTTCCGCGAGGCCGTCCAGCGCACGGGCGCCGCGACGACGTCGGTCGTCTTCGCCGACCTCGACCGGTTCAAGCTGGTCAACGACAGCCTCGGGCACGCGACGGGGGACCTCGTGCTCGCCGAGGTCGCCGGCCGCCTCGCGGCGCTCACGCCACCCGGCGCGCTGCTCGCCCGCTTCGGCGGGGACGAGTTCGTCAGCGTGCTGTTCGACGCCACGACCGCCGAGGTCGACGCCTTCGCCGCGTCGGTGCTGCGCGCCGCCAGCGATCCCGTGCAGCTCGGCCACCGCTCGCTGCACGTCGGGGCGAGCGCGGGCATCAGCCGGGTCAGCGGCCCGCCGGACCTCGGCGCGCTGCTGCGCGAGTCCGACGCCGCGCTCTACCGGGCGAAGGACGCCGGCCGTGAGCGCGCCGCGTGGTTCGACGAGAGCGTGCACACCGGCCTCCTCCACCGGGTCGAGACCGAGCGGGGCCTGCGGGCCGCGATCGCGGACGCCCAGCTCGCCCTGCACTTCCAGCCCGCCTTCGACGTCACCTCGGGCGAGGCGGAGCACGTCGAGGCGCTCGTACGGTGGCGGCACCCGTCGCGCGGGACGGTCCTGCCCGGCGAGTTCATCGGCGTCGCCGAGGAGTCGGGCCTCATCGAGCCCCTCGGGCGCTGGGTGGTCGAGGAGGCGACGCGCCAGCTCGCACGCTGGCAGGACGTGCCCGACCTGCGGGTATGGGTCAACGTGTCCCCGCGTCAGCTCGCCTCCCCGTCGTTCGCGGACGGTCTCGGCGAGACCCTGGCCGCGGCCGGGGTGCCCGCGCACCGTCTCGGGATGGAGGTCACCGAGTCCGCGTTCGCCGACGACGCCGACCTCGCGGCCCAGGTGCGCGAGGTCCGGGCGCTCGGCGTGCACGTGGCGATCGACGACTTCGGCACCGGCTACAGCTCGCTCGCGCGGCTCACGCAGGCGCCCGTCGACGTCATCAAGGTGGACCGGTCCTTCGTGCACGGCGCGCAGGAGCCCCACGGCTACGCCGTGCTCCAGGGCATCGTGCAGCTCGCCCACTCGCTCGGCGCCGCAGTCATCGCGGAGGGCGTGGAGACGAAGCACCAGCTCGAGCAGGTCGTGCGCGCCGGGTGCGACTGGGCGTCCGGGTACCTCCTGGCGCGGCCCAGCGACCCGGGCGACGTCACGTGGCGCGTCCCGGGCGACGTGCGGGTTCCCTGAGGGCGGCCGGCGCTGATCGGCGACCGCGCTCGCGCGGGACGCGGGCCTAAGCGTGGACTTATATAAGGCGTTGGTGATAGAAAGTGTCCGTGCACGCGTTCGACGTCCTCAGTGACCCGGTCCGCCGCCGCATCCTCGAGCTGCTCCGTGAGGAGCGGTCCGCCGGGGAGGTGGCGGCGGCGATCGGCGCGGAGTTCGGGATCAGCCAGCCGGCCGTGTCGCAGCACCTGCGCGTGCTGCGCGAGAACGGGTTCGCCCGCGTGCGGGCGGAGGGCACCCGTCGCCTCTACGTCGTCGAGGCCGCGTCGCTGCGGGACGTCGACCGCTGGCTCGAGCCGTTCCGCCAGTTCTGGGACCAGCGCCTCGACGCCCTGGGCACGGAGATCGCGCGCGGACGCCGGGAGCGGCGTCGCACGTCCACCACCGAGGAGGAGTGAGAGATGTTCGACATGCTCGAGGAGATCGCCGCCATCCACCGCGCGGTCGCGGTCGACAGCACGGCCGACGTCGTCTCCGTGACGGTCGCGCGCACGTACGACGCCGACGCCGACGACGTCTGGGACGCGCTCACCAGCCCGGAGCGCCTGCCGCGCTGGTTCTACCCCGTGACCGGCGACCTCGTCGTCGGCGGGTCGTTCCAGCTCGAGGGCAACGCGGGCGGCGACGTCCTCGCGTGCGAGCGGCCGACCCTCCTGCGCGTGACCTTCGGGGGTCCGCAGAGCGTGGTCGAGGTCCGCCTCGCCGAGACGCCGGCGGCGACGACGGTCGAGCTGACGCACACGGTTCCCCTCGCGATGGCGGGCAGCGGCGCCGGCGCACTGTTCGTCGGTCCCGGCTGGGACGGCGCGCTCGTCGCCCTCGCCCGGCACCTGCGCGGCGAGCTCACGGGCGACCCGCTCGCGGCCGCGGACGCCCCCGAGATGATCCGGTTCAACCGGGAGTCCGTCGACCGCTGGACCGCCGTGGTCGAGCGCTCGGGGACGGCGGGCGACGCCGAGGTCGCGGGTGCGCGCGAGATGGCGCTGGCCCAGTACACGACGGTCCCGACCGCGGAGGGCTGACCGCCCCCGGGGACGGCGGCGGGCTCCGGGCGGGCTCGGACGGGCTCGGGCGGGCTCGGACGGTCTCGGCCTGCTCGGGCCGGCTCGGGCGACGGGCGGGCCCGGCCTACGACCCGGCGACCGACCGCGCCGTGGCGACGCCCTCCGCGACGCACCGCCGCAGGGCGTCGTCGTCCGCGACCACCTCCGCGGGCACGTGCAGCCAGCCGGCCATGGCGCGGCCGCGCATGACGAAGGGCTCGACCCGCGGGTCGTCGGCGATCGACCCCGGCTCGTCCGGGCGGACCCGCAGGAGCATCCCACCGCGGCCGCTCGCGCTCACCGCGAGGCTGCCGTCCACGAGGAAGGCGAGCCCGCCGAACATGCGCTTCTCGACCACGCCCGGCTCGCCCTCGACGGCGTCACGGATCCGGTCGGCGAGCTCGACGTCGTAGGCCATGCGGGCATCCTGCCGCCGGCGACCCCGGAGGACCAGGGGTCGCCGGCGTGGGGTCACCGCGTGCTCAGCACCTGGCTGACGAACCGGGCCGACCGCTCCCGCAGCTCGCCGATGCGCCTCTGGACGATCGCCTCACGCGCCGCGGCGTCGGCGTGCGTGCCGGCCTCGGCCCGCGTGGGTGTGCGGCGGACGTTCTGCGAGCACGTGAACTCGGTGCACACGAGGGTGCCGATGGTGTCGCCGCGCCGCCCGACGGCGCCCCCGCGGCGCGCCACGTAGAGGCTCACGTCGTCGGTCGCGACCACGTCGGTGCACCACGCGCACACGCCCTTGCGGCGCACGCGGCTGCTGCCGCGGTCGGCGGCGCGCAGCAGGACGCCGGCGGGGCCGTCGTCGAGCGCGACGACGACGTACGCCGACAGGGGCGCCTTGCGGTCCCGCCACCCCAGGTAGTCGAGGCGCTCCCAGGGGAGCGCGGCCAGGTCGGGGAGGGTCGCCTGGCTCGCCTCACGCCGGCTGGCGTTGGCGAAGCACGCGCGGATCTGCTTCTCGGTCAAGGGGTCCATGGGTTCTCGGCTCTCGCAGCGTCACGGTCGCCCGTCCCCGCGCGCCGCGGCCGTCGAGGCGCGGCGAGCACGCTCCGCGGCCTCGGCGCGGCGGGCGCGGGCCGGGGGGGGTGGGGGGGGGGGGGGGCCGCGCCCACCGCCCCCCGGGTGGTGGCCGGGGGCGCGCCCCCCCCCGGCGGCGGCGTCGCCCTCGTGCTGGGCGACGAGCGGTGGTCCCGTCTCGCCGTCGGCACCCGGGTGGCGACGACCGGGCGCGCCGCGGCGACGGACCCGGGCGACGAGGCGGTCGCGCTCGTGGTGGCGTCCGGCGGCCCGGGCGTGACCGGTCCGCCGGGGGCGCTCGACGCGGGTGCCGCCGCGCTCCGGTCGCGCCTCCTCGAGGCGACGGACGACCTCCCCGGCGACGCGCGCGGGCTCGTGCCGGGCGCTGCGGTGGGGGACACGTCGCGCGTGCCGGCCGACCTCGCGACCGCGATGCGGACGTCGGGGCTGACGCACGTCACCGCGGTGTCGGGCGCGCACGTCGCGGTGCTCGGCGTCGCGGTGCTCGCGCTCACCGCCGGCCTGCCGCGGCCGGCGAGGACGGCGGCCTGCGCGCTCGTCCTCGCCGGGTTCGTCCTGCTCGTGCGGCCGGAGCCGAGCGTCGTGCGCGCGGCGGGGATGGGCGCCGTCGCGCTCGCGGGGCTCGCCGTCGGACGCCGCTCGCGCGCGCTGCCCGCGCTCGCGGCGACCGTGACGGTGCTGCTCGTCGTGGACCCCTGGCTGGCGCGCTCGTACGGGTTCGTGCTCTCGGTCGTGGCGACCGGCGCGATCGTCCTCCTCGCCCCGGCGCTCGTGCGGCGCGTGCCCGGGCGTGTCCCGCGATGGGCGGCCGTCGCCCTCGCTGTCCCGGTCGCCGCCCAGGCGGCGTGCGCTCCCGTGCTCGTGCTGCTCGACCCGGGCGTGTCCCTCTACGCCGTGCCCGCCAACCTGGCCGCGGCACCGGCGGTCGCGCCCGCGACGCTCCTCGGGCTCGCCGCCACCCTCGCAGCGCCCGTCGCGCCGACGGCCGCCGCGGCGCTCGCCCGCGTGGCGGCCGTGCCGAGCGGGTGGATCGGCACGGTCGCGCGCACGGCCGCCGGGCTCGACGGCGCACGGCTGGCCTGGCCGGGTGGACCGGGCGGCGCGCTCCTGCTCGCCGGGGTGACGGCCGCCGGGCTCGTGCTCGTGCTGGTACGCCGTGCGCCCAGGCTGCGCGCCCTGGTGGGGGGCGGCCTGGCGCTGGTGCTCCTCCTCGCGGTGCCGGGGGCGACCGCGCCGCTCGCCGCGCTCGCACCCGGGGGCGGGCCGCCGGAGGGCTGGCGCGTCGTCCAGTGCGACGTCGGCCAGGGGGACGCGCTCGTCGTGCGCACGGGCACGGCGTCCGCCGTCGTCGTCGACGTCGGTCCGGACGGGCCGGCCGCGGGCGCGTGCCTCGACGCGCTCGGCGTGGAGCGGGTGGACCTGCTCGTCCTCACGCACCACCACGCCGACCACGTGGGCGGGCTCCCGGGCGTGCTGGCCGGGCGGCGGGTCGAGCGCGCGCTCGTGAGCCCCCTGCCCGAGCCCGCCGGCCAGGCCCGCCGGACCGTCGACGCGCTCGAGGCCGCGGGCGTCCCGGTCGACGTGGGTCTCGCCGACGCGGGGCCGGGCGCGGTGGGCGACCGAGACCCGGACGGCGAGGGTCGCGCGGGCGACGTCGCGTGGACGGTCCTGTGGCCGGTCGCGTCGCGCGTGCCGGTCGCCGCGGCGCTCGACCCGCCGGCGGACGGGGGCGGCGGCGAGGAGGCCAACGACGCGAGCCTCGTGGTGCACCTGCGCGCGCCCGGCCTCGACGTGCTCGCGCTCGGCGACGTCGAGCCCGAGGCGCAGGAGCGCCTCGCCGCCCTGCTGCCGGGTGCGCCGGGCGAGGGCGGTGGGCCCGGCACCGCGGTCGACGTCGTCAAGGTGGCCCACCACGGCTCGGCCCACCAGTCCGCCCGGCTCGCGCAGGCCCTCGCGCCCAGCGTGGCCCTCGTCAGCGCCGGCGCGGGCAACTCCTACGGCCACCCCGCACGCTCGACGGTCGAGCTCTACCGGGCGACGGGCGCGCTCGTCCTGACGACCGACCGGTGCGGGGCCGTCACGGTCGCGGAGGAGGGGGACCGGCTGCGGGTGTGGGCCGGGTGCCTGTGAGCCGGTCGGCCCCGGCGGAGGCACGTCAGGCCCGCGGCCGCGACGCACGGGGCTCCTGGCGTGACAGGGGCTCGTGGGAGGCTGGGAGCATGCCACCTGCCGCACGTCGCAGCCCGTCCGCGTCCGGCCCGGGCGTCCCGTGGGACCAGGCCGAGCTCGCACCCGTCGTGCTCGTCACCGGGGCCGAGGCGCTGCTCGCCGAACGTGCCGTCGACCGCCTCGTCGGCCTGGCGCGCGAGCGCGAGCCGAGCGTCGAGGTCACGCGCCTCGAGGCAGCCGCCTACGAGCCCGGCCGCCTGCGGGTGGCCACCAGCCCCTCCCTGTTCGACGAGCCGCGCATGGTCGTCGTCACGGACCTGCAGTCCGGCACCGAGGACGCGATGGCCGACGTGGTCGCCTATCTCGCCGACCCGTCGCCGGACGTCTGGCTGGTCGTGCAGCACGGCGGGGGAGTGCGCGGGCGCAAGACGCTCGACGCGGTGCGGGCCGCCGGCGCGGCCGTCGTCGTGTGCGACCCGCTCAAGCGCGACGCCGACAAGCAGGCGTTCGCCGTGGCGGAGCTCCGCCGGGTGCGTCGGCGGGCCGAGCCCGCGGCGCTGCGGGCCCTGCTCGAGGCGTGCGGCGCCGACCTGCGCGAGCTCGCGGCGGCGTGCCAGCAGCTCGCGGCGGACTCCAGCGGCACCGTGACCCTCGACCTCGTGACGCGCTACTACGGGGGACGGGTCGAGGCGACGGGCTTCCGCGTCGCCGACGCGGCCGTCGAGGGCCGTGCCGGCGACGCGGTCGCCCTGCTGCGCCACGCGATGGCCACCGGGACCGATCCGGTGCCCCTGGTGGCGGCGCTCGCGGCCAAGCTGCGGACCCTCGCGAAGGTGGGTGCCGCGCGGGGCCGCGGGCTCGACCCCGTGCGCGACCTGTCGCTAGCGCCCTGGCAGGTCGACCGTGCCCGCCGCGAGCTCGTGGGGTGGACGCCGGAGGCGCTCGCCGCGGCGGTGAGCGCCGTCGCCCAGGCCGACGCGGAGGTCAAGGGAGGCGGGCGCGACCCGGTGTTCGCGATCGAGCGGGCCGTCCTGCGGGTCGCCGCCGCCCGCGGCTGACCGGACCGCCGGGCGGCGCACGGCGCTGGTCCGCCGCGCCGCGCTGTCGGCGACCGCGAGGTCGGGCCCGCGCTCCCGGCACGGTGGGCGAGCGGGGGCACGCGCGCACGGGAAGGAGTCAACGGCGATGTGACTTGGTGGCGACGAGGCCGCCGAGAAGGTCGTGGCGCTCGGAATTTCACCCGGAGCGCTTCGACCACCTTTTTGCGCATTTGCACCAAATAATGACCACGATTTCGTCAAACTCGCTGCTGAAAGGGGGTGCATAAGTGGAGGAATCCTGTCATAGTCGTCATGACAAGACACCCCCTCCCACCCCCGAGGAGCACTTCCGTGAACCGCATCGTCAAGACCGTCGCCGCCCTCACCGTCACGCTCGGCCTGGCCTTCGTCGGCCTGCCGCTCAGCACGGGCGGGGCGACCACGATGTCCGGTGTCGGCAGCACCGGCTGCTGCAAGATCTGACCGCCGGCAGGGCGGCGCGTCCCACGGACGCGCCGCCGCCGCCGCGGCGGAGGGCGTCCGTGCCCGGCCCGGACACCGCTGCTTTTCATCCACCGGGAGGGCTGCCCAGCGGCCGATGTCACGTCTAGAGTGACGGACTGTGACAGAACTCTCGGATCGCCTCCGCGTCGAGCGCACGCGCGCCGGCCTCTCTCAGACGGCGCTCGCGGGCGAGGACTTCTCGCCGAGCTACATCTCCCTCATCGAGGCGGGGCACCGTGTGCCGACGGACGCCGCGCTCGCCGTGCTCGCGCGTCGACTCGGCACCACCGCGGAGTACCTGCGCTTCGGCGACAAGGCTCCCAGCGAGGAGCGCGCCCGGCTCGAGCTCGGCTTCGCGCGCCTCGCGCTCGCGAACGGCTCCGCGCAGGAGGCGCGCGACCGGCTCCTCGCGCTCGACCTCACCACGATCGCCCCCCGGCACCACGTCGAGGCGCTCCACACGCTCGCCCGAGCGCACGAGGCCCTGGGTGACCTCGACGAGTGCGTCGCGGTCCTCGAGCCGCTGCTCGCCGACGCCCGGTCCGAGCGTCGCTGGCTCGACGTCGCCGTCATGGGCTGCGACCTCGTGGCCGCCTACCACGAGGCGGGCGACCTCGGGCACAGCATCGCGCTGGGCGAGCAGCTGGTCGAGGAGATCGAGGCGGCGGGCATCGCCGGCACCGACGAGCACCTGCGCCTCGGCGCGACGCTGCTGTGGTCCTACTACGAGCGGGGAGACCTGCTCTTCGCCGCGCACCGGGCGTCCGAGCTCATCGCGCTCGCGGAGGCCAAGGGCACCATGCGCGGGCGGGGCAGCATCTACTGGAACGCGTCGCTCGTCGCCGAGGGCCGCGGCGACCTCGCCGAGGCGCGCCGGCTCACCGAGCGGGCGCTCGCGTACCTCAGCGAGGGTGCCGCGAGCCGCGACGTCCCTCGCCTGCGCCTGCACTACGGGTGGCTCCTGCTGCGCTGCTCGCCGCCCGAGCCGCAGGCCGCGCTCGTGCAGCTCGAGCAGGCGGCCGAGGAGCTGGCCGTCGTCGGGTCGGAGCTCGAGCTGGCACGCTGCGACTTCGAGCAGGGACGCGCGCACCTCATGCTCGGCGACGCCGACCGCGCCGAGCGCCTCGCGACGGTCGGGCTCGCACGCCTCGACGAGCAGGCGGCGCTCGACATGTGCAACGGCCACATCCTGCTCGGCGACGCCTACGCGGCGCGCGGTGAGATCGACCGCGCCCGCGAGACCTACCAGTGGGCCGTCGGACGGCTCGCGATGATGTCGGCCGGCCGCATGGCCGCGACCGTGTGGCGCTCGCTCGGCGACCGCCTGCTCGCCCACGGCGACGCGGTGGGTGCGGCGCACGCGTTCGACGCCGCGCTGCGCGACGCCGGCATCCAGCCGACCGCCGTCCCGACGACGGTCGTGACGTCCGGCACGGCCGCGGGGTTCAGCGGCACCGCCGGCATCTGAGAGCGGGGACCGGGGCGGGCCGCAGGGGGGCCCGTCCCTCGGTCCCGGCCACGCCCGTCGCGGTCGGGCACGCACGTACGGCGAAGGGCGCCATCCCGGAGGATGGCGCCCTTCGTGTGCTGCGGGGCCGGTCGGCCCGAGCGGTACCGCTCAGAGCGAGGCGACCTGCTTGGCGAGCGACGACTTGCGGTTCGCCGCCTGGTTGGCGTGGATGACGCCCTTGCTCACGGCCTTGTCGAGCTTGGTCGACGCGACCTGGAGCGCCGTCGTGGCCGTCTCCTTGTCGCCCGCCGCGACAGCCTCGCGGACGCGACGCACGTGCGTCTTGAGCTCCGACTTCACGGCCTTGTTGCGCAGTCGCGCGATCTCGTTGGTACGGATGCGCTTGATCTGGGACTTGATGTTCGCCACGTGTTCTGACTCTCTTGTGCGTTTCGCCGGAGCGAATCTGACAGGTCGTAGAGGGCGCGTCCGGCACCGGGACTGGGGCGTGGGGACACCCTCGGAGAGGCGCTGGACGAGTGCCCGCCGACCTGGGCGGACACGCGAGGGACCATGCTACCAGCAGCCGGGCCCCCGCCCGGTCATCGGCGTCACCCCGCGACGGACCGGATCCCCGCCACGACCTGGTCGAACCGCCCGCGGTCGAGCATCGCGCCCTCGCGGCGCACCGCTGCCGCGTCGACGCGGACCACGCGGTCGAGCCGGACCTCGCTCGGCCGCCGTCGCGCGTCCCAGTCGCCCGTGCCCAGGTCCAGCCAGTCCTCACCCGGGCGGCCGGGGCGCGCGTCGTGGTCGCGGCTCGTGAGCATGAGGCCCAGCAGCCACGGCCCGTCGCGCCCGACGAGCAGCACGGGTCGGTCCTTCCCGCGCGTGTGGTCCTCCTCGTAGGGGACCCAGGCCCACACGATCTCGCCCGGGTCGGGCGCGCCGTCCGGGTCGGGTGCGTAGACCGGTCGCAGGGTCCCGGTGAAGTCCCCGGGGTACGTCCGCGTGCCTCCGGGCCGCGCGCGCCCGCCCGCGTCCGGACGGTCCGCGCGCGGAGCCGGGCGGGTCGCTGGGACGACGGCGCGTGCGAGCCGCAGGACGCGGCGCAGCAGAGGGGACGGCACCGGCCCAGGCTAACGGGGTGCGGACGGAGGGACCGGGCCTTCGGCGGGCCCCCGACGCTCGGGGCGGGGCCCGCGGACGCCGACGGGCCCGGCCGGTCCTGCCGGCCGGGCGCGTCCGGGTCCTGCGGGTCGTGCGGGCAGCGCGGGGCGCGCCCCCCGCGTCAGTCGTCGAGGACGAAGGTGATCTCGAGGTTGACCTGGTAGGCGACGATGCGGCCGTCCGTGACCTCGACCTTCTGGTCCTTGACCCATGCACCCTGGACGTTGCGCAGCGTCGAGGTCGCGCGCTCGATGCCGCCCTGGACGGCGTCCTCGAAGCTGACCTCGGAGCGGGAGCTGATCTGCGTGACGCGAGCGACCGTCGTGGCCATGTGTCCTCCTGAGTCGGTGTCGGACCGTGCCGCCGGGCGTACGGCCCGGCACCTCAGCCTCCGCCGGGCTCCTGCGGCCCGCAAGACCTGGGCGTGAGCCGCGGTGCGGGGGACCGGCACGCGCCGTGGGACGATGGTGCGGTGGTCCGCCTCCCGCGACCCGCCCGTCCCCGAGCACCCGGAGCGCCCCCGCTGTGTCCCCGATCCCGAGCGCCTCGCTGAGCAGCCGCATCCAGCCGGCTGCGACGCCGCCCGAGCTGCTGCGCAACTTCTGCATCATCGCGCACATCGACCACGGCAAGTCGACCCTCGCGGACCGGATGCTCCAGCTCACGGGCGTCGTCGACGCGCGCGCGATGCGGGCCCAGTACCTCGACCGGATGGACATCGAGCGCGAGCGCGGGATCACGATCAAGTCGCAGGCCGTGCGCATGCCGTGGGCCGTGAGCGACGAGGCGGCCGGCGGCGAGCTGACCCCCTACGCGCTCAACATGATCGACACCCCGGGCCACGTCGACTTCACGTACGAGGTCTCCCGCTCCCTCGCCGCGTGCGAGGGGGCCGTGCTGCTCGTCGACGCCGCGCAGGGCATCGAGGCGCAGACGCTCGCGAACCTCTACCTCGCGATGGAGAACGACCTCGCGATCATCCCCGTGCTCAACAAGATCGACCTGCCCGCGGCCCAGCCGGAGAAGTACGCCGAGGAGCTCGCGGGCCTCGTCGGCGTGGAGCCCGACGACGTGCTGCGCGTCTCCGGCAAGACGGGTGCGGGCGTCGAGGTCCTGCTGGACAAGATCGTCCGCACGGTGCCGGCCCCCCAGGGGTCCGCCGACGCCGCCGCGCGCGCCATGATCTTCGACTCGGTGTACGACACCTACCGCGGCGTCGTGACCTACGTGCGCGTGGTCGACGGGCACCTCAGCCCGCGCGAGAAGATCGTCATGATGTCGACGAAGGCGCACCACGAGCTGCTCGAGATCGGCGTCATCTCGCCCGAGCCGAACCCGACGAAGGGCCTCGGGGTGGGCGAGGTCGGCTACCTCATCACGGGCGTCAAGGACGTGCGCCAGTCCAAGGTCGGCGACACGGTCACGAACCAGAGCAAGCCCGCGTCGGAGTCGCTCGGCGGCTACGCGGACCCCAAGCCGATGGTGTTCTCGGGCCTGTACCCGATCGACGGCTCGGACTACCCGGTGCTCCGCGACGCGCTGGACAAGCTCAAGCTCAACGACGCCGCCCTGGTCTACGAGCCGGAGACGTCGGTCGCGCTCGGCTTCGGCTTCCGGGTGGGCTTCCTCGGCCTGCTGCACCTCGAGATCGTGCGCGAGCGCCTCGAGCGCGAGTTCGACCTCGACCTCATCTCGACGGCCCCCAACGTCGTGTACGACGTCACGATGGAGGACCGCTCGGTGGTCACCGTGACCAACCCGAGCGAGTTCCCGGGCGGCAAGGTCGGCGAGATCCGCGAGCCGGTCGTCAAGGCGACCATCCTCGCGCCGAGCGAGTTCATCGGCGCCGTGATGGAGCTGTGCCAGACCCGTCGCGGCGAGCTGGGCGGCATGGACTACCTCTCGGCGGACCGCGTCGAGATGCGCTACACCCTGCCGCTCGCCGAGATCGTCTTCGACTTCTTCGACCAGCTGAAGTCGAAGACGCGCGGCTACGCGTCGCTCGACTACGAGCCGGCCGGCGACCAGACCGCCGACCTCGTCAAGGTCGACATCCTGCTCCAGGGCGAGCAGGTCGACGCGTTCAGCGCGATCGTGCACAAGGACAAGGCGTACGCCTACGGCGTCATGATGGTGGGCAAGCTCAAGGAGCTCATCCCGCGCCAGCAGTTCGAGGTGCCGATCCAGGCCGCCGTCGGCTCGCGCGTCATCGCGCGCGAGACGGTGCGCGCGATGCGCAAGGACGTCCTCGCCAAGTGCTACGGCGGCGACATCAGCCGCAAGCGCAAGCTCCTCGAGAAGCAGAAGGAGGGCAAGAAGCGCATGAAGACCATCGGCCGGGTCGACGTGCCGCAGGAGGCCTTCATCGCCGCGCTCTCGACGGAGTCCGGCGGCAAGGACGCCAAGGAGAAGGCGCGCCGGTGACCGGTCGGCCGACCCGGGCGGCCATGTGAGCCCGGCGCTGCCCGAGGGCGAGACGCCGCCGTCGGACGGGTCGCTCCCGGCCTGGCTCGACGACGGCACGGGCGGGCGCGACCGCACGTTCTCCGTCTACCTGCACGTGCCGTTCTGCACGGTGCGGTGCGGCTACTGCGACTTCAACACCTACACGGCGTCCGAGCTGCTCGCCGAGGCCGGCGGCCGCGTCGCGGGGCACGAGGCGTACGCGGGCACGGTCCTGCGCGAGGTCGACCTCGCCGCGCGCGCCCTCGACGCCGTCGGGCGCGGCGGGCGGCCCGTCGCCACGGTCTTCGTGGGCGGCGGGACGCCCACGGTGCTGCCGCCCGCGGACCTCGTGCGCATGCTCGACGGGCTGCGCTCCACGTGGGGGCTCGCGCCGGGCGCCGAGGTCACCACCGAGGCCAACCCGGACTCCGTGACCCGCGAGGGCCTCGCCGCGCTCGCGGCCGGCGGCTTCACGCGCGTGTCGTTCGGCATGCAGTCGGCCGTGCCGCACGTGCTCGCGACGCTCGAGCGCACGCACGACCCGGAGCGCGTGCCGCAGGCGGTCGCCTGGGCGCGCGAGGCCGGCCTCGCCGTGTCGCTCGACCTCATCTACGGCACGCCGGGGGAGACCCTCGACGACTGGCGCCGCTCGCTCGACGCGGTCGTGGCCTGCGGCGTCGACCACGTGTCGGCCTACGCGCTCACCGTGGAGGAGGGCACGAAGATGGCCGTCCAGGTGCGCCGCGGCGTCCTCACGCCGCCGGACCCGGACGACCAGGCCGCGAAGTACGAGCTCGCCGACGACCTCCTGGGTGGCGCGGGCCTCGGCTGGTACGAGGTGAGCAACTGGGCGCGCACGCGCGACGACGCCTGCCGGCACAACCTCGCGTACTGGCGGGGCGGCGACTGGTGGGGCCTCGGTCCGGGCGCGCACTCCCACCTCGGTGGCACGGACGCCACCGGGCGGCGGTCGCTGCGGTGGTGGAACGTCAAGCACCCCCGCGCCTACGCCGACCGGCTCGCGGCGGGGGCGACGCCGGCGGCGGGCCGTGAGGTCCTCGGCGCCGCCGAGGTGCAGCTCGAGCGCGTCCTGCTCGGCGTCCGCATCCGCGAGGGCCTGCCGCTCGACGCCGTCGCGCCCGCGGGCCGGCACGCGGTCGCGGGGCTCGTCGCCGACGGACTCCTCGACGGCACCGCGGCCGTGCGCGGCACAGCTCTCCTGACGCGCCGCGGCCGGCTCCTCGCGGACACCGTCGTCCGCGCCCTCACCGACTGACCTGCCGAGGGCGACACCTCCCGCCGCCGGGGCGGGAACGGCGACGGGGCCGGTGCCCGTGGGCACCGGCCCCGTCGCGGGGTGTCAGTCCGTCACTTGATGAAGCGGATGTTCACCGGGTAGCGGTACGCCTCGCCCTTGTTCACGGCGACGGCCGCCATGATCATGAAGACGAGCGCGACGATGAACGCCACGTAGAGGATCGAGCCGATGCCGAGCGTGATCACCGAGATGATGGCGACGGCGATCGACGCGATGATCAGCGTGATCTGGAAGTTGAGGGCCTCCTTGGCCTGCTCCTCGACGAAGCGGCCACGCTCCTTGTACATGAGCCAGATCACGAGCGGCGCGATGAAGCTGAGGATGATGCCGCCGATGTGGGCGAACATCGCCCACTGGCGCTGCTCGGCGTCGGACAGCGGCGGCTGGAGGGGCGCGCCGTAGCCGGGGGCGGGCGGCGGGTACCCGCCGGCGGGCTGGTCGTACCCGCCGGGCGCGCCGTAGGCGGGCGGAGGCGTCGCGCCCGGGGGCGGCGTGCTGGGCGCTCCGTACGCCGGGGCCGACGGCGGGGGAGTGCCCGGGACCTGCGGCTCGTCGTTGGGGTTGGTCGTCATGTCGCTTCACCAGCTTGTCTTGTCGGCCTGACCGCAGCTGACGGCCTCGGTCCTGGCCCGGGGACTGCGGCCAGGGGCGAGCGGCGGTGCACCACGTCGGTGCAGGGGAACAGTAGCGAAATCGGACACCCGCGTGGGGGAGGCGCCGAGGTCACGCGGGCGGCGCCGTGACGAAGTCGATGAGCTCCTCCATCCGGCCCAGCAGGCTCGGCTCGAGGTCGCGGTAGTCGCGCACGCTGCGCAGGATCCGCTGCCACCCCCGGGCGACGTCGGCCTGGTCCGCGTGGGGCCAGCCGAGCGCGCGCAGGATGCCGTGCTTCCACTCGGTCCCCCGGTCGATCGTCGGCCAGGCGTCGAGGCCGACGCGCTGCGGCCGCACGGCCTGCCACACGTCGACGTAGGGGTGGCCGAGCACGAGGACGGTCCCGGGCGGCGCGGCACGCACCGCCTCGGCGGCGATGCGCGACTCCTTGCTGCCCGGCACGAGGTGGTCGACGAGCACGCCGAGGCGTCGGCCGGGCTCGGGCCGGAAGGCGGCGACGCTCGCCGGCAGGTTGTCGACGCCCTCGAGCAGCTCGACGACGACGCCCTCGAGGCGCAGGTCGTCCCCCCAGACCTTCTCGACGAGCTCGGCGTCGTGCCGCCCCTCGACCCAGATCCGGCCGCCGCGCGCGACGCGGGCGCGGGCGCCCGGGACCGCGACGGAGCCGGACGCCGTGCGCGTCGGGGCCGCCGGCGCCGCGGGGCCGGCGGGCGGCGTGAGCTCGACCGGCTCGCCGTCGACCCAGAACCCCGGCCCGAGCGGGAAGGTGCGCGTGCGCCCCCGGCGGTCCTCGAGCACGACGACGTGCATCCCGCCCGACTTCTCGACGCGCACGACGGCGCCGACCCAGCCCGTCGTGACCTCCTCGACGACGAGGCCGGCCTCGGCCACCTGGGGCCGCGTCACCGGCCCGCGCGGCGCGCGCGCCCCCGGCCCGCCTGCGAGGACGTCCCTGCCGTACCGGTCCACCGCGTCTCCTTCGTCCACCCGTCGCGCCGCCCGCAGTGCCCGGCCCCGCGTCGCGCAGGTACGATTGGCACTCGGACCCTGAGAGTGCCACATGGTGGCGACGGAGCCCGGACCGACGCGGCCCCCCGCGCGGGAGCGCCGGGGCCGCCTGGACGGGAGGAGCGCGATGAGCGAGGACCGCAGGCTCGACGTGCTGCGCGCGATCGTCGAGGACTACGTCCACACGCACGAGCCGGTGGGCTCCCGCGTGCTCGTCGAGCGCCACAACCTCGGCGTGTCGCCCGCGACGATCCGCAACGACATGGCGGCGCTCGAGGACGCGGGCTACATCGCGCAGCCGCACACGTCGGCGGGGCGCGTCCCGACGGACAAGGGCTACCGGCTCTTCGTCGACCGCCTCTCCACGGTCAAGCCGCTGTCGTCGCCCGAGCGCCGCGCGATCCAGGCCTTCCTCGAGGACGCCGTCGACCTGGACGACGTCGTCGACCGGTCGGTCCGCCTGCTCGCGCAGCTGACGCACCAGGTGGCGGTCGTCCAGTACCCGTCCCTGCGCCGGTCGGCGCTGCGTCACCTGGAGCTCGTCCCGGTCGGCGAGAACCGCCTGCTCGTGGTCATCATCACGGACAACGGCCGCGTCGAGCAGCGCGTCCTGGAGCTCGACGAGCCGCTCGCGGAGCACGTCGTCCCCGAGCTGCGCGCACGCCTCAACGCGACGGCGGCCGGCAGGCGCCTCGTCGACCTGCCCGAGCCGCTGGACCGCATGACGCAGGCCTTCGCGGTCGCCGAGCAGCCCCTCGTCCAGCGGGTCATCCGCGCGGTCGAGGACACGCTCGCCGAGGCGACCGAGGAGCGCATCGTCATGGCGGGCACCGCCAACCTCGCCCGGAGCGGCACCGACTTCAGCGGGACCATCCGGCCGGTGCTCGAGGCGCTCGAGGAGCAGGTCGTGCTCCTGCGGCTCCTCACGGAGATGGCCGAGGACTCGGCGGGCGTGGCGGTCCGGATCGGCCGGGAGAACCAGCACGCCGGCCTCGCGGAGACCTCCATCGTCGCCGCGGGGTACGGTGCCGACGACGAGCCGGTCGCGCGCATCGGCTCGCTCGGCCCGACGCGCATGGACTACGCGGGCACGATCGCGTCCGTGCGGGCCGTGGCCCGCTACCTGTCCCGGATCCTCGCGCAGTGACCGGGTCGCCCGTGACCGCCCCGCAGGTGACCACACCGATTTCGCCCGCCCCGCCGTGGGACCGCGACGCCCAGAGAGTGTGACGTGAGCACGAACTACTACGAGATCCTCGGCGTCAGCCAGGACGCGACGCAGGACCAGATCAAGAAGGCCTACCGCCGCCTGGCGCGCGAGCTGCACCCCGACGTCGCCACGGGCGACGGCGCGGAGGAGCGCTTCAAGGACGTGTCGCGCGCGTACGAGGTCCTCTCCAACCCCGAGAAGCGCCAGCTGTACGACCGCGGGGTGGACCCGACGGCGCCCGGCGGCGGCAACGCCGGGTTCGGCGCCGGCTTCGGCTTCCAGGACATCTTCGAGACGTTCTTCGGCGCGGCCCAGGGCGCGTCCGCGCAGCGCGGTCCCGTGCCGCGCGCCCGCCGCGGCCAGGACGCGCTCGTGCGCCTCGACATCGACCTCGCCGAGGCGGCGTTCGGCGTCCACCGCGAGGTGCCCGTGGACACGGCCGTGCTGTGCGGCACGTGCCAGGGGAGCTGCTGCCGTCCCGGCACCTCGCCCCGCACGTGCGAGGTCTGCGGCGGGCGCGGCGTCGTGCAGCGGGTCGCGCGCTCCTTCCTCGGCCAGGTGATGACGTCGAGCCCGTGCGCCGCGTGCCACGGCTTCGGCACCGTCATCCCCGAGCCGTGCCCCGAGTGCTCGGGCGAGGGCCGCGTGCGCAGCCGCCGCACGCTCTCGGTCGACGTCCCCGCGGGCGTGGACACGGGGACGCGGATCAAGCTCACGGGCCAGGGCGAGGTCGGCCCCGCGGGCGGCCCGCCGGGCGACGTGTACCTCGAGGTGCGCGAGCGCCAGCACGAGACGTTCGTCCGGCGCGGCGACGACCTGCACTGCACGCTCGAGATCCCGATGACGGCCGCTGCGCTCGGCACCGTCGTGCAGCTCGAGACGCTCGACGGCCCGCGCGACATCGACGTCCGTCCGGGCACGCAGCCCGGTGACGTCATCGTCGAGCGGGGGCTCGGCATCGGGCACCTGCACGTGGGCGGCCGCGGCGACCTCAACGTCCACGTGGACGTCCAGGTGCCGACGACGCTCGACGAGGAGCAGGAGGCGCTGCTGCGCCGGCTGGCCGAGCTGCGCGGCGAGGAGCGGCCCGCGTCGCGCGTCGCACCCGCGCACCCGGGCGTGTTCGCCAAGCTCCGCGACAAGCTCGCGGGCCGGTGACCCGCACCTCCCCGCGCACGACGCCGCCCGCGGGCGACGCGTGAGCGCGCCCGTCTTCCTCGCCGACCCCGGCATGCTCGACGCGGTCGCGGCCGGCGGGACCTACGTGCTCGAGGGCGCGGAGGCGCGTCACGCGGGCGTGGTCCAGCGGCGGCGTGCGGGGGAGCGCGTCGACGTCGCCGACGGCGCGGGCGTCCGCCTGCGCTGCACCATCGCCGCGGTCGAGCCCGGGCGCCTCGTGCTCGACGTCGTCGGGCGCGAGGACGAGCCCGGCCCCCGAGTCCGGCTCGTCCTGGCGCAGGCGCTCGCGAAGGGCGACCGCGACGAGCTCGCGATCGAGGCGGCGACCGAGGTCGGTGTCGACGAGGTCGTGCCGTGGCAGGCCGCCCGCTCGGTGGTCGTGTGGCGCGGCGAGCGCGCCGCGAGGAGCCGCGCGAAGTGGCTCGCGACCGTGCGCGAGGCGACGAAGCAGGCGCGGCGCGCGCACGTGCCCGCCGTCGCCGAGCCGCTCGACACCCGCGGCCTCGCGGCGCGGGCCGCCGGCGTCGTCGCGGCGGGCGGCCGCGTGCTCGTGCTGCACGAGGCGGCCGCCGAGCCGCTGCGCGACGTCGACCTGCCGTCCGGCGCCGAGCCGGCACCCGAGGTCCTCGTCGTCGTCGGGCCCGAGGGCGGGATCGCGGACGACGAGCTCGCGGCGTTCGAGGCGGCGGGCGCGCGCACCGTGCGGCTCGGCCCGCACGTGCTCCGGACGTCCACGGCGGGGCCCGTCGCGCTCGCGCTCCTCGCGGACCGGCTGGGTCGCTGGGGCTGACCGGTCAGACGACCGAGAACGACACCTCGACGAGGTTCCGCTCCGGGCCCGAGCCGCTCTCGCCGTCGGACATGTCGGGCTCCCACACGCGCAGCGTGTAGTCACCGGGCGCGAGGTCGAGCACGATCTCCCACGGCCCCACCTCGCCGTTCGCGCCGGCCATGGTGAAGCCCTCGGCGACGACGTCGGACGTCGCCGCGTCCACCACGGCGTACAGCAGCGTCGCCTCGAAGGCCGTGCCCTCGCCGCGCGCCGTGACCGGGCTGGTGACCTCGGCGCCGGGCGCCGGGGACGTGATCGTGTTGGGCCCGTTGACGACGGGGCCGTCGGCCGTGGGCGTGGGCGTCGCCGACGCGGTGGGCTCGGCCGTGGGCTCGGGGCTCGCGGTGGGCGTCGACGAGGCGGACGGGGACGACGTCGGCGAGCCGGGCTCGTCGTCCGTCGCGCAGCCCGCGGGCAGCGCGACGAGGGCGAGCGCGAGCACGACGCCGGTGGCGCGGGCGGGGCGTGCGGCGGTCACGACGGGTCCTCTCCTCGGGTCCTCCCATCGTCGCAGCCCGACCCGCCGCGCGGCGTTAGCCTGGCCGCATGTCGACGGACCGCACGGACTGCCTGTTCTGCCGCATCGTCGCGGGGGACGTGCCCGCGACCGTCGTCGCGACGACGGACCGCGCGGTCGCGTTCCGTGACATCGACCCGCGCGCGCCGCTGCACGTGCTCGTCGTCCCGCGCGAGCACCACCCCGACGTGGTCGCGCTCGCGGCGGCGGACCCTGCCCTGCTCGCCGACGTCGTCGCGCTGGGCCGGCAGGTCGCCGAGGCGGAGGCGGGCGGGCAGTTCCGGCTGGTGTTCAACACGGGCCCCGAGGCCGGTCAGTCCGTCGAGCACGTGCACGGGCACGTGCTGGGCGGGACGCGGCTCGGCTGGTCGCCGGGCTGAGCTGCCTGCCCTGCCGCCCCGCGCGCCCGCCGGTACGATGAGCACGGCGGACGTCACGCCCGCCGCCGGCCCGTGAGGGTCGCGGCACCACCGAGCGCACCCGAGGAGATCCGGCCGACGGCCGAACCCATGGCTGACACATCCCCACGACGCCTGCACGGCGCAGGCGGGGGCGACGTCGAGCACCGCATCGTCGTCCCGTCCCACCTCCCGGTGGTCGCCCTGCTCGGCACGGGCGACGAGGTCCTCAAGGCGGTCGAGGCGGGCTTCCCGTCGGTCCGCATCCACGCGCGCGGCGACCAGATCACGCTCCAGGGCCCGCCCGGGGACGTCGAGCTCGTCGCGCGCCTGCTCGACGAGCTGCTCGAGGTCGCGGCGAGCGGCACCGAGCTGAGCGGCGACGTCGTCTCCCGGTCCGTCCGCATGCTCACCGCTGCGACGGTGAGCCGCCCGGCCGAGGTGCTCACCCAGAACATCCTGTCGAGCCGCGGCCGCACGATCCGGCCCAAGACGGTCGGGCAGAAGGCGTACGTCGACGCGATCGACCGCCACACCATCACGTTCGGCATCGGCCCGGCGGGCACCGGCAAGACGTACCTGGCGATGGCCAAGGCGGTGCAGGCGCTCCAGGCCAAGCAGGTCAACCGCATCGTCCTCACCCGCCCCGCCGTCGAGGCGGGCGAGCGGCTCGGGTTCCTGCCCGGCTCGCTCAGCGACAAGATCGACCCGTACCTGCGCCCGCTGTACGACGCGCTGCACGACATGGTGGACCCGGACTCGATCCCGCGGCTCATGGAGGCGGGCACGGTGGAGGTCGCGCCGCTCGCCTACATGCGCGGGCGCACGCTCAACGACGCGTTCATCATCCTCGACGAGGCGCAGAACACCTCGACCGAGCAGATGAAGATGTTCCTCACGCGCCTCGGGTTCGGCGCCAAGATGGTCGTCACCGGCGACGTCACGCAGGTGGACCTGCCGGGCGCGACGACGTCGGGCCTGCGGGTGGTCGAGGAGATCCTCGCGGGCGTGGACGACGTCGCGTTCTGCCGACTGACCTCGGAGGACGTGGTGCGCCACCGGCTCGTCGGCTCGATCATCGACGCGTACGCGGCGTGGGACCAGACGCGCGCGCCCGCGCGCAGGGACGGCCACGGCGGGCGCGACGGCCGGGGCGGGCAGGGCGGGCACGGGTGAGCATCGAGGTCAACAACGAGTCGGGCGCGGTCGTCGACGAGGCCGAGTTCGCGGCCCTCGCCCGGCACGTGCTCGACGCCATGCACGTCCACCCGCAGACCGACCTGTCGATCCTGCTCGTCGGCGTCGACGTCATGACCGAGCTGCACGTGCAGTGGATGGACGAGCCCGGCCCGACGGACGTCCTGTCGTTCCCCATGGACGAGCTGCGCCCGGGCACGGACGGCGAGCCGTCGCCCCCGGGCCTCCTGGGCGACGTCGTCCTGTGCCCCGACGTCGCGGCGAAGCAGGCGCGGGACGCGGGGCACTCGACGACCGAGGAGCTGCTGCTCCTCACGACGCACGGCATCCTGCACCTGCTCGGCTACGACCACGCCGAGCCCGAGGAGGAGAAGGAGATGTTCGCGCTCCAGCGGACGCTGCTGCTCACCTTCCTCGCCGCACGATGACGGGCGTGCCCGTCGGCACGCTGCTCGCCGTCGCGGCGGTCCTGGTCGTGCCCGCCGCGCTCCTGTCGGCGGGGGAGACCGCGCTGCTCCGCGTCAGCCGGTCCGCGCTCGCGGACCTCGCCGCGTCCGACGCGCCCGCGGGACGGCGCCTGCAGCGCACCGCCTCCGACCACCACCGGACCGCGAGCGCGGCGGCGCTCGTGCGCGTCCTGCTCGAGGCGTTCGCGGCGGTGGCCCTGACGCTCGCGCTCTCCGCGACGGGCCTGCTCTGGTGGCAGGTCCTCGTGCTGGCGGCCGTCCTGGTCACGGCCGTCGCCGTCGTGCTCGTCCGGCACGTCCCGCGCACGCTCGGCCGCCGGCACCCCGTCGGCACGCTCCTGCTGACCTCGGGCCTGCTCTCGGCCGCACGCGTGGTGACGGCGCCGCTGCGCTCCACCGGCGCGGGCATCTCGGACCAGCACGACCTCACCGACGACGAGCTCCGGGAGATCGTCGACCGCGTGAGCGAGTCCGAGCACATGGAGGACGAGGAGCGCGAGATGTTCCGCTCCGTCCTCGAGCTCGGCGAGACCATCACGCGCGCCGTGATGGTGCCGCGCACCGACATGATCACGCTCGCGAGCGGCACGCCGCTGCGCAAGGCGATGTCCCTCTTCCTGCGGTCGGGGTACTCGCGCGTGCCCGTCGTGGGACGGTCCGTCGACGACGTCCTCGGCGTCCTCTACCTCAAGGACGTCGTGCGCCACGGGTACCTGCACGGCGGGTCGGACGACGACCCGGTGGACGCCCTGTGCCGCACGCCCGTGTTCGTGCCCGAGTCGAAGCCCGTCGACGACCTGCTGCGCGAGATGCAGCAGGGTGCGTTCCACATGGCGATGGTCGTGGACGAGTTCGGCGGCATCGCGGGCCTCGTGACGATCGAGGACGCGCTCGAGGAGATCGTCGGGGAGCTGACCGACGAGCACGACCGCTCGACCCCCGACGTCGAGGAGGTCGCCGACGGGGTCTACCGCGTGCCGTCGCGGATGCCGGTCGACGAGCTCGGCGAGCTCTTCGACCTCACGCTCGACGACGACGACGTCGACAGCGCGGGCGGCCTGCTCGCGAAGGCCCTGGGCAAGGTGCCGCTGCAGGGCTCGAGCGCGGTCGTCGCGGGCCTCGAGCTCACGGCCGACCGGGTCGAGGGGCGCCGCCGCCAGGTGGCTACGCTGCTCGTGCGCCGCGCGGAGGTCACGACCTCGACCGGCGACCCCGAGCCCGACAGGTCCGAGGCGGCCGGGGCCCCCGACACCGCACCCCCGACGCAAGGAGCAGCACGATGAGCGACCGGTCCGGCCCCGCGGGGGGCGAGCCGGCGCCCGGCGCGTTCCGGTCCGGCTTCGTGTGCGTCGTCGGCCGCCCGAACGCGGGCAAGTCGACGCTCACCAACGCGCTCGTGGGGCAGAAGGTCGCGATCACGTCCGGCCGTCCCCAGACGACGCGGCACGTCATCCGCGGCATCGTGCACCGGCCCGACGCGCAGGTGGTGCTCGTCGACACCCCCGGCCTGCACCGGCCCCGCACCCTGCTCGGCGAGCGGCTCAACGACCTCGTGCGGGACACGCTCAGCGAGGTCGACGTCGTCGTCTTCTGCCTCCCGGCCGACCAGCGGGTCGGGCCGGGCGACCGGTGGATCGCGCAGCAGCTCGCGGACCTCGCGCGCGGCCGCGCGGGCACGCCCGTCGTCGCCGTGGCGACGAAGGCCGACACCGTGCCGAAGGGCCGGCTCGCGGAGCACCTCATGGCGGTCGCCGCCCTGGGGGAGTGGGCCGACGTCGTGCCCGTGAGCGCGGTGGAGGGGTACCAGGTCGACACGCTGGTCGACGTGCTCGTGAGCCACCTCGAGCCGGGCCCCGCGCTCTACCCGGACGGCGAGCTCACCGACGAGCCCGAGGCCGTCATGGTCGCCGAGCTCGTGCGCGAGGCGGCGCTCGAGGGCGTGCGGGACGAGCTCCCGCACTCGCTCGCGGTGGTCGTCGACGAGATCACGCCCCGTCCGGGCCGCGACGGCAGCGACGGACAGCCGCCGTTCCTCGACGTGCGCGTCCAGCTCTTCGTCGAGCGGGACAGCCAGAAGGCGATCGTCATCGGCAAGGGCGGCTCGCGCCTGCGTGAGGTCGGATCGACCGCGCGGCGCGGGATCGAGGCCCTCCTCGGCGCCCGGGTGTACCTCGACCTGCACGTCAAGGTGGCCAAGGACTGGCAGCGCGACCCCAAGCAGCTGCGCCGGCTCGGCTTCTAGCCTGGCCGGGCGGGGACGGCGCCGTCGGTAGACTCCCGGCCGTGCGGTACCGGATCGCGCTGACCAGCGCCGTGGCAGTCGTCGCGCTCGGCGTCCTCGGCACCGTCTCCGGCCCGTCCTGGGACCCGGTCCCGCTCACCGAGACCATCGACGTCGAGACGTCCGACACCTCCATCGGCGGGGTCGGTCCCGGGGACGCGGACCCGGTGGGCACGTACGAGGTCGCCACCTCCGTCGTCACCGTCACGCTCGCGGGCACCGAGGTGGAGGCGCGGATCAGCGAGCCGGTCGGTGCCGAGGGCCCTCGCCCGGGCGTCGTCTTCGTCCACGGCGCGGGCACAGGGAAGTTCGAGGACGCCTTCGTCCAGCAGGCCGAGGCGCTCGCCAGCGCCGGCGTCGTCGCGATGGTGCCCAACAAGCGGCTCGACACGTACTCGACGCGCACGCGGGACTACACCGCCATGGCCAACGACTACCTGCGCAGCGTCCAGCTGCTGCGCGGGCTGCCGGGCGTGGACCCGGACCGCGTGGGGGTGTACGGCGAGAGCGAGGGCGGCTGGGTCGTGCCGATCATGGCGGCGGACAACCCGGCGGTCGCCTTCGTCGTGCTCGTCGCCGCCCCCGTCGTGCCGCCGCGGCAGCAGGCGGCGTTCGCGGTGGACTCCTACCTGCGCAACACCGGCGTCCCGGTGGAGGTGCTCCGGGCGATCCCGCGGTTCGTCGGCATGGAGTTCCCGGGCGGCGGCTTCGAGTACACGCGGTTCCAGGTGCGGCCGTTCCAGCAGCGCATGCGCCAGCCGGTGCTGGTCGTCTACGGCACGGGCGACGCCGCGATGCCGACCGTGCAGGGGGCGCTGCAGCTCGTCGACGACCTCGGTGTCGCCGGCAACCCCGACTGGACCGTCCGCTACTACGCGGGCGCGAACCACGGGATCAAGGTCGAGGGCACGCTGGTGCCCGAGTTCGCGCGCGACCTCGGCGACTGGGTCCAGGGACTCCCCGGCACGGCGCACGCGACGCCGCGCGTGGCCGGCGACGAGCCGTACCAGCGCTTCGTCGCCTCGCCCGTCGAGCACCCGCGCTGGTTCGCGGAGGGCGACCTGGTCGTCGCCGCGCTCGGCGCCGCGCTCGTCGCGGTGCTCGTCGGCCCCGTCCTGTGGGGCGTGCGCCGTCTGCGGGGGCGGCGCGTCCGGGCGCTCGCGCCCGGCCTGCTCACCCCGCTCGTCACCATGGCCGCGGGCGCGGTGCTGACGCTCCTCCTGCTCGTCGCCTACCTGCTCGTCGTGGCGAACCTCGCCCAGAACTACCGGACGAACCCGCTGGTGGTGCAGGGCGGTTGGCTGACCGTGCGGCTGCTCGGGGTCGCGTCGGTGGTCGCCGGCGTCGTGCTGGTGTACCGCATCCTCGACGGGAGGCGGCTGCGGGCCGAGCCGGCGGCCCGGACGACCGCCGGCGAGTGGACGCTCGCGACGGCGGTGGGCGGCTCCGTCCTGCTCCTGCTCAACCTCGCCTACTGGGGCGTGTTCCCGCCGGTCTGAGGTCGCGCGCGACGCGCCGTCATGACGCGCCGGTGGGTGCAGCGGCGGGAGGCCCGTCGGCGCTACGGTTCTCCGCGGGGCGCCGCCGAGGCGTCCGAGACCACCCCGGAAGGCTGACGGACGATGACGGACGCGCAAGGCTTCACCGCGGCACAGGCCGCGGACCCGAGCACCCCGGGGCAGGTGCTCGCCGACATCGCCGCCCAGCGGCCCGACCTGCGGGCTGCCGTCGCCTCGAACCCCGCCGCGTACCCGGGCCTGCTGCAGTGGCTCGGCGGCCTGGGCGACGCGTCCGTCGACGCCGCCCTCGCCGCGCGCTCGGCCTCGCCCGAGGCGCCGACGCGCCTGGTCACCGGCGTCCCGGGCGGCACCTCGTCCGCCGCGGCCGCCGACGGCGCGTCGGGCGCCACGTCCGGCACCGGGGAGGGCGACCGCACCGGCCCGTCCGACGCGGAGACGCAGGTCCTGCCCGGCGCCGGTGCGCCGGCCGAGGGCACCGCCCCGACCGCGGCCGCGACGACCGAGCAGCCCAGCGAGCAGCCCAGCGAGCAGCCCACCGAGCAGCAGACCGAGGTCCTCCCGCAGGCGGGCGGCACGCAGGTCCTGCCGACGACGCCGTCCGCGCCGTCGACCCCGGCATCCTCGGCCGCGCCCCCGTACTCGTCCCCGGCGCCCTACGGCCAGCCCGCCGCGGCCAGCGGGGCGGCCGCGCCCTACGGCCAGCAGCAGCCGGCGGGCCAGCAGCAGCCGTACGGTCAGCAGCAGCAGCAGCCGCAGCAGCCCTACGGCCAGCAGCCGCCGTACGGGCAGCAGCCGCCCTACGGCCAGCAGCGGCCCTACGGCCAGCCGACGGCGCCGGGCCAGCCCGCGCCGGGTCCTCAGCCCTACGGCCAGCAGCAGCCCTACGGCGCCGGTCAGCAGCCGTACGGCCAGCAGGGCCCCGCGACGGCGTACGCGCCGGCCGGCGCGCAGCCCCAGGGCTACGGCTACCAGCCCGGGCAGCCCCCGGCGAAGTCGGGTGGCAACAAGACGCTGTGGATCGTGCTCGGCATCGTGGGCGGCCTCCTCGTCCTCGGCCTCGCGGCGTTCTTCGTCATCCGCGGCGTGCTCGGCTCGCTCGGGCCGGACGGCACGTACGGCTCGGACCCCGAGCTCGACTCCCTCTACGACGCGTGTGCCGACGAGGACTGGCAGGCGTGCGACG
Organism: Actinotalea solisilvae; assembly: GCF_016464425.1. Taxonomy (GTDB): domain Bacteria; phylum Actinomycetota; class Actinomycetes; order Actinomycetales; family Cellulomonadaceae; genus Actinotalea; species Actinotalea solisilvae. Next base: position 102,476 of record NZ_JADDKQ010000002.1, on the reverse strand, counting down.
ACCTGTACCAGCAGTCGCCGACGGGCTCGGAGTACGAGGAGTTCGGCGACACGTGCGGCGGCCGCACGGACGGCGGAACCTTCTGCACCACCGAGTTCGGCACCGACGAGGGCACGGACGAGGGCACGGACGAGGGGACCGACGGCGGCACGGGCACCGAGGAGCCGAACGCCTACGGCGACGACCCGACGCTCGACGCGCTGCACGACCAGTGCGCGGCCGGTGACGGCGAGGCCTGCGACGAGCTCTACTTCGCCGCACCCTCGGGCTCGGAGTACCAGACCTTCGGCGACACGTGCGGCGGCACGACCGAGGGCGGCACGTCGTGCGCCTCGGCCGCCCCGAGCGGCGACGCCAACACCTACGGCGACGACCCGACGCTCGACGCCCTCTGGGACGCGTGCGCCGCGGGCGACAACGTCGCGTGCGACGACCTGTTCCTCGAGTCCGGCCTCGGCACGGGCTACGAGGAGTTCGGCGACACGTGCGGCGGCCGCGGCCGTCCGGCGGGTCAGGTCTGGTGCGACCCGAACCGCTGAGCCCGAACCGCTGAGCCCGACAACGGCTGAGCCACCTCACGTGCGCCCCCGTGGGCGCACCTGCGTCCGCCTCCGGCGCCGGGGTACAGTGCTCGGGTGCGCGTGACACAGCCTCGGCTGCTCCTTCGTCGCCGCGGTGGGGTCTGACGGACCGGTCCCTCATCGCGGTGGTCGGTGTGCCGGTCAGACCGTCCGACAAGCCGAGACACCAGGACACCGAGGACCCGTCATGACTTCTGGAACCAGCACCACCCGCACCCCCGCCGAGGGCGGCCGCGTCCCCGCCACCACCGACGCGCCGTACTCCGAGCGCACGGCCCAGCGCCCGTCGCCGATGCCCGTGCACAAGTACCGCCCGTTCCACGAGCAGCTCACCGTCGAGCTGCCGGACCGCACGTGGCCCGACCGCCGCATGGAGCGCGCACCACGGTGGTGCGCGGTCGACCTGCGCGACGGGAACCAGGCCCTCATCGAGCCCATGAACCCCGAGCGCAAGCTGCGGATGTTCGAGCTCCTCGTCGACATGGGCTTCAAGGAGATCGAGGTCGGCTTCCCGTCGGCCTCGCAGACGGACTTCGACTTCGTGCGGATGCTCATCGACGAGGGACGCATCCCGGACGACGTCGTCATCCAGGTGCTGACGCAGTCGCGCGAGCACCTCATCGAGCGCACGTACGAGGCGATCGCGGGCGCCAAGCAGGCGATCGTGCACCTGTACAACTCGACGTCGGTGCTGCAGCGCGAGGTCGTCTTCCGCGCCGACGAGGACGGGATCCTCGACATCGCGACGTCCGGCGCGCACCTGTGCAAGAAGTACGAGGAGACGATCCCCGGCACGGACGTCTACTACGAGTACAGCCCCGAGTCCTACACGGGCACGGAGCTCGAGTACGCGCTGCGCGTCTGCAACGCGGTGATCGACGTGTTCGGGCCGACGCCCGAGAAGAAGGTGATCATCAACCTGCCGGCGACGGTCGAGATGGCGACGCCGAACATCTACGCGGACTCGATCGAGTGGATGAGCCGCCGGCTGCACCAGCGCGAGAACGTCGTGCTGTCGCTGCACCCGCACAACGACCGCGGCACCGCCGTCGCGGCGGCGGAGCTGGGCTACCTCGCGGGCGCCGACCGCATCGAGGGCTGCCTCTTCGGCAACGGCGAGCGCACGGGCAACGTCTGCCTGGTCACGCTCGGCATGAACCTGCTCAGCCAGGGCATCGACCCGGAGCTCGACTTCAGCGACATCGACCGCATCCGGCGCACCGTCGAGTGGTGCAACCAGCTCCCCGTGCACGAGCGGCACCCGTACGGCGGCGACCTCGTCTTCACCGCGTTCTCCGGCTCGCACCAGGACGCGATCAAGAAGGGGTTCGACCACATGGCCGCGACGGCCGCCGCGCGCGGGGTCGAGGTCGACGACCTCGTGTGGGCCGTCCCGTACCTGCCGATCGACCCGCGCGACGTCGGCCGCTCGTACGAGGCGGTCATCCGGGTGAACTCGCAGTCCGGCAAGGGCGGCATGGCGTACCTGCTCAAGACCGAGCGGCACCTGGACCTGCCGCGGCGCCTGCAGATCGAGTTCTCGCGCGTGGTGCAGGCGTACACCGACCAGTCGGGCCACGAGGTCACCGCCGACGACCTGTGGCGGATCTTCACCGACGAGTACCTGCCGGTCGAGCCCGGCAGCGACCTCGCGCCGTGGGGGCGGTTCTCGCTGCGCGGCAGCCGCACCGTGAGCTCCGAGGACGGACCCGACAAGCTCTCCGTGGACCTCGTCGACGCGGGCGTGCGCCGCACGGTCGAGGGCGAGGGCAACGGCCCGGTCGACGCGTTCGTGGCCGCGCTCGCGAGCGTGGGCCAGCAGGTCGAGGTGCTCGACTACGCCGAGCACGCGCTCTCCACGGGCGGCGACGCCAACGCGGCCGCCTACGTCGAGTGCGCGGTCGGGGACCAGGTGCTCTGGGGCGTCGGCATCGACCCGTCGATCACGACGGCGTCGTTCAAGGCGATCGTCTCCGCGGTCAACCGCGCCGCACGCTGACCGCCGACCTCCGCGCGAGGTCGCTGGTTCCAGCGACCTCGCGCGGATCGGTGGCCGTCAGGGACGGACGTGCTGGCGGCGGTACGCCTTGGTCCGCGCCTTGATCCGGCCGGCCGCCTCCGCGCGGAGCCGGGCGTCGACGCGCGCGGCCTGGTGCTCGGCCTCGCGCAGCAGCTTCCGGTAGCTGAGCAGGCGGCGCTCCGGCAGGTCGCCGTCCTCGACCGCGGCGAGCACGGCGCACCCGGGCTCGTGCTCGTGCGCGCAGTCGGCGAAGCGGCAGCCCGCGGCGAGCTCGTCGATCTCCGTGAACACGTCGTCGAGCGCCTCGTGCCCCGCGAGGCCCACGGTCCTCAGGCCGGGGGTGTCGAGCACCGCACCGCCGCCGGGCGCCAGGTGCAGCTCGCGCGTCACGGTCGTGTGCCGTCCCTTGCCGTCCGTCCGCAGGGCGTTGGTCCGCATGACGTCCGTCCCGACGAGCGCGTTGAGGAGCGTCGACTTGCCCGCGCCGGACGCCCCCAGCAGGGCCACCGTCGCGCCCGACGCGAGCAGCGCGCGCAGTGGCTCGAGCCCGACGTCGCCCGCGGCCGAGACCGCGTGCACGTCGGCGCCCGGTGCCACGTCGGCCACCTCGCGGCGCAGCGCGTCGGGCAGCGCGACGAGGTCGCTCTTGGTGAGCACGACGACGGGCCGCGCGCCCGAGGACCACGCGAGCGCGAGCAGGCGCTCGACGCGCGCGAGGTCGACGTCGGGCGCCATCGGCTCGACGACGGCGGCGACGTCGGCGTTGGCGGCGAGGACCTGCTCGTGGGAGGAGCCGGCGGCGACCTGGGCGCGGACGACCGCGGTGCGGCGGGGCAGGACGAGCGCGACGCCCGGGCGAGCGCCGTCGCCCGGGTCGTGCCCGCCCTGGTCGACGGTCCCGTCGAGCAGCACCCAGTCGCCCGCGGCCGGGACCGCGGTCGGGTCGGCCGCGACGGCGCGTCGGAGGGGAGGCGACCAGTCCGCCGTCAGCGTGCGCGGCCCGGACGCGCCGGCGACGAGGACGTCGCACGTGCCGCGGCCCGCGCGGCAGACGCGCGCGACGCGCTCGTGGGGCGGCGGGTCGAGGTCGGTGGCCGCGACGAGCGCGGACGACCAGGTGTCGTCCCAGCCGAGCGTGAGCAGGCCGGTGGGGTCCGTGAGGCCGGTGAGGTCGCCGGCGTCGGAGGAGGGGAGGAGGTCAGGACGGTCGTGCGGAGCGTGCAACGGAGGAGCCCTTCGAGGGGCGCGCCGCCGGGCGGCGCGGGCGTGCAGGGGAGGGGGACGGCGTGACGGCCTCGTCGACGGTCATCGTCAGCACCTCCTCGGGCACAGTTCCGGCCGGTGCGCTCCTGCGCCCACGGCTCCTGCGGGTCGGCACGCGTCGGCGCGCCCGGGCCCGACGCTAGCGCGGGCGCCGCGGGCGCGTCCCGCCCTTTTCCGCGCGCCGCCGGCACGGGTGTCACCGCCCGGGGGGACAATGGTGCGGTGAGCCTCTACCGCGACGAGGCGCTCGTGCTCCGCGCCCAGAAGCTGGGCGAGGCCGACCGCATCGTGACCCTCCTGACCCGCCACCACGGCAAGGTGCGCGCGGTCGCCAAGGGGGTCCGGCGCACGTCGTCGCGCTTCGGGTCCCGGCTCGAGCCGTTCATGCTCGTCGACGCCCAGCTCTACACGGGGCGCAGCCTGGACATCGTCACCCAGGTCGAGACGCTCGGCCCGTACGCGCGCGCCGTGTGCGGCGACTACGCGCTGTACACCGCGGGCACCGCGATGCTCGAGACGGCGGAGCGCCTGGTCGAGGCGGAGCGCGAGCCGGCCACGCAGCAGTTCCTGCTCCTCGCGGCGGCCACGCGGTCGCTCGCCGAGCGCGCGCACGCGCCCGGCCTCGTGCTGGACTCCTACCTGCTCCGTGCGCTCTCCGTCGCGGGCTGGGCCCCGACCTTCACCGACTGCGCGCGCTGCGGGGCGCCCGGGCCGCACCGGGCGTTCGCGGTGGGCTCCGGCGGTGCCGTGTGCGGCGCGTGCCGCCCGCCGGGCGCGGCCTCGCCGGCCCCCGAGACGTTCGAGCTCCTCGCGTCGCTCCTCACGGGCGAGTGGGCGACCGCGGACGCGAGCGACGAGCGGCACCGCCGCGAGGCGAGCGGGCTCGTCGCGGCGTTCCTGCAGTTCCACCTCGAGCGCGGTCTGCGCTCGCTGCGCATGGTCGAGCGCGTCTGATGGCGCGCGCCCGCCGCGGCGACGCCGCGCGCCCGCAGCACGTCGTCGTCCCGCCGCCGCCGCACGCGTCGGGCGCCCGGCCCCCCGAGGTCCCGCGCGAGCTCGTGCCGAAGCACGTGGCGATCGTCATGGACGGCAACGGGCGCTGGGCCAACGCCCGCGGCCTGCCCCGGACCGCCGGTCATGCGGCGGGCGAGGCGGCGCTGCTCGACGTCGTCGCGGGTGCCATCGAGGTGGGCGTCACCCACGTCTCGGCCTACGCGTTCTCGACCGAGAACTGGAAGCGCTCGCCCGAGGAGGTCCGCTTCCTCATGGGCTTCAACCGCGACGTGCTCCGCCGCCGCCGCGACACCATGCACTCGTGGGGCGTGCGCGTGCGCTGGGCGGGGCGGCGGCCGCGCCTGTGGCGCTCCGTCATCACCGAGCTCGAGACCGCCGAGGAGCTCACGCGCGGCAACGACGTGTGCACGCTGACCATGTGCGTCAACTACGGCGGCCGCGCCGAGGTCGCCGACGCGGCCAAGGCGATCGCGCGCGAGGTCGCGGCGGGCCGCCTCGACCCGGAGCGCGTCGACGAGCGCACGGTCGCGCGCTTCCTGGACGAGCCCGACCTGCCCGACGTCGACCTCTTCCTGCGGACGTCGGGGGAGCAGCGGACCTCCAACTTCATGATCTGGCAGGCCGCGTACGCGGAGATGGTCTTCCTCGACGAGTACTGGCCGGACGTCGACCGCCGGCACCTGTGGCGCGCGGTCGAGACCTACGCGCGCCGCGACCGCCGCTACGGGGGCGCGGTCGACCGCTCGGCGACCTGAGGGGGATGCCCCGGCCGGCGACCGGTCCGCGCGGCGTGCCCCGAGCGTCTGCGGCCGGTGCGCGGGGCCGGTACGGTCGCGCCATGACGACGAGCACGGGCCTGCGGGTCGGCATGGTGACCTTCGACTGCCGCGACGCGCGGTCCCTCGCCGGGTGGTGGGCGCGCCAGATCGGCGGGGAGGTCGTCGCGGACCACGACGGCTGGTTCCTCATGGTGTCACCGGGCGAGCACGGCGGGCCGGTGCTCGGGTTCCAGCAGGTCAGCGACCCGACGCCGGGCAAGAACCGCGTCCACCTGGACCTCGAGGCGGCCGACCGCGAGCTCTCCGTCGAGCGGCTGCTCGGCGAGGGGGCCCTCGAGATCGCGCGGCACGAGACGCCGTCGTTCACGTGGGTCGTGCTCGCGGACCCCGAGGGCAACCAGTTCTGCGTGTCGCAGCGCCACTGACCTCGGCCCGAGAGTGACCTCGGCCCGCCCCTCCGCCCGGCTGGGACCGGGGCGTCCGGGACGTCAGCCGCGCCGCGGCACCGGCAGCCCCGGACCGGCGGAGGCGCCGTCGTCCGACGGGCCCGCGGAGGGCGCGTGCCCGGCGGCACTCTCCGCGGTCCCGACCGCTGCGTCCGCGGCGTCCGCGCTCGGGAGGGTGCGGCGCGCGCGGCGTGCGCGGACCACGAGCGCGACCGCGACCGCGACGACGACGACGGCTCCGGCGAGCGCCCACGGTGACTGCGCCGCGAGCGCGACGGCGCCCGCGACGGTGGCCATGCCGCCGCCCGCCCACACGAGCGCCCACAGCAGGTACCCGGGGATCGCCCAGAGCGTGTAGCGCAGCCAGGGGAGCCGCAGGAGCCCCGCCGCGGCGTGGACGGCACTCTGGAACCCGACGGTGAGGAAGGACAGCGGGACGACCGGCATGCCCCAGCGCTCGATCGCCGCGGTCGCGCGCCGCACGCGGGGGTGGTCGAGCCGCTGCGACCAGCGCGAGCGCAGGACGCCGAGGGCGATGCCGCGCCCGGCCCAGTACGTCGCCTGCGACCTGATCGCGGCGCCGGCGACGAAGAAGAGGTAGACGGGCAGGAAGGGCCAGCCGTCGAGCCAGTCAGGCACCCCGGCCCCGTCCGTCGCCGTCGGCCGCCGCAGCCCCCTCCGTGGGCGCCCGGCCGTCCGCGGCGCACGCGGCGCACGTGCCGAACAGCTCCATGGTGTGCTCGATGTCGCTGAACCCGTGGGACGCGCCGACCTGGGCGGCCCACGCCTCGACGGTGGGCCCGTCGATCTCGACGGTCGTCCGGCACGAGCGGCACACGAGGTGGTGGTGGTGCTCGCGGCGCACGCAGCGCCGGTAGAGCGCCTCGCCGTCGCCCGAGCGCAGCACGTCGACCTCGCCGCCGTCCGCGAGGGACTGGAGCGTCCGGTACACCGTCGCCAGGCCGATGCCCTCGCCGCGGCCGCGCAGCTGCTCGTGCAGCTGCTGCGCGCTGCGGAAGTCGTCGACGTCCTGCAGGAGCTCGGCGACCGCCGAGCGCTGGCGCGTCATGCGCTGCATCACCGCTCACCTCCCACGAGCTGCACGTCGTCGTCGACGGCGGGGTGCGGGTCGGACGCCTCCGCCCGCCGGCGTCGCACCGCGGGCCCGACGAGCGCGACCACGCCGTAGACGGCGATCGCCAGCACGACGATCGTCGCCCCCGGCGAGACGTCGTGCCAGTACGTGATCGCGAGCCCGGTCACGCACACGACCGCGCCGACGACCATCGCGAGCGACATCGTCCGGCGGAAGGACGCCGTGACGAGCTGCGCGGCCGCGACCGGCACGATCATCAGCGCGCTGACGAGCAGGAGCCCGACCACCCGCATCGCGACGGTCACCGTGAGCGCCGCGACCACGGCGATCGCCAGGTTGAGGGCGCGGACGGGGAGCCCCGCCGCGCGCGCGAACTCCTCGTCCTGGCTCACGGCGAACAGGGCCGCGCGCAGCCCGACGCCGACCACGAGCACGATCGCGGTCAGCGCGACCGTGAGTCCCAGGTCGGCCCACGTGACCGTCGAGATCGAGCCGAACAGGTAGCCCATGAGGTTGGCGCTCGTGCCGCCCGCCTGCGAGATGAGCAGCACGCCGCCCGCGATGCCGCCGTAGAAGAGCAGGGCGAGCGCGACGTCGCCGGACGTGCGCCCGCGCTCGCGGACGAGCTCGATGACGACCGCGCCGACGACGGCCGCGACGACCGCCCCGGGGATCGCGAGCGCGTCGACGGGCACCAGCCCGGACAGCGAGCCCACGAGCCAGCCGAGGGCGACCCCCGTGAGCGCGACGTGGCCGATGCCGTCCCCGAGCAGCGACAGGCGCCGCTGCACGAGGTAGGTGCCGATGACGGGCGCGGTGACGCCGACGAGGAGCGCCGCGACGAGAGCGCGCTGCATGAGCGGGTCGCCGAGCATGCCCGCGAGCTCGGTCCACGCGGTCACCGGTCCCACCCGACCCGGGGGGTGAGCGCCGCGTCGGCGTCGTCCGCGCCGCCGTCGTACGGGGCGTGCGGGTGGACGTGGTCGTGCTCGGGGCCGGCGTGCTCGTGCGCGGCGGGCGGCGGGGCGCCGTCGTGCACGACGCTGCCGTGGCGCAGCACGACGGCGCGGCGGACGAGCGGGGCGAGGGCGCCGAGCTCGTGCAGCACGACGAGGACGGTCGTGCCGGCGGCGGCGAGGGACGCGAGCGCGTCCGCGAACGCGCGCTGGCTCGGGACGTCGACGCCGGCGACGGGCTCGTCGAGGAGGAGGAGGTCGGGCCGGCGCACGAGCGCGCGCGCGATGAGCACGCGCTGCTGCTGGCCGCCCGAGAGCTGGCGGACGGGGTGGTGCGCCTGCGCGCCCAGCCCGACCTGCTCGAGCGCCTCGTGGACGCGGCGGTGCGCGTCGCGCGGCGGCCGCAGGCGGCGCGCGTGCAGCGTGCCGGACTCGACGACCTCCGCGGCCGTCGCCGGCACGCCCGACGCCGCCGAGACGCGCTGCGGGACGTACCCGACGCGGTCCCACGGCACGCCGCGACCGAGCGGCGCGCCGAGCAGCTCGACGCTCCCGCGGTCCGCCGGCACCACGCCCACCAGGGCGCGCACGAGGGTCGACTTGCCGGAGCCGTTCGCCCCGAGCAGCGCGACGACCTCGCCGTCGCGGACGGTGAGGTCGACGTGCTGGATGATCGGTGCGCCGCCGAGCGTGACGTGGACGCCGGAGGCGCGCACCGCGACGCCGTCGCTCACGTGCACGAGAGCGCGGCGCGGAGCGCCTCGAGGTTCGTGGCCATGACGTCACGGTAGTCGTGCGCGGCGTCCGTCTGGCTCTCGAGCGGGTCGAGCACGGCGGTGCCGATGCCCAGGTCCGCGGCGAGCGTCTCGGCGACCTTGGGGCTGACCAGCGTCTCGGTGAAGACCGTCGTGACGCCGTGCGCCTCGACCGTGTCCCGGATCTCGCGCAGGCGCGCGGGCGACGGCTCGGCCTCGGGGTCGAGGCCCGAGATCCCGACCTGCTCGAGGTCGTAGCGCTCGGCGAGGTAGCCGAACGCCTCGTGCGCGGTCACGACCACCCGCCGCTCGCACTGGGCGAGGCCTGCGGCGAGCTCGCCGTCGAGCGTCCCGAGGTCGGCGCCGAGCGCCTCGGCGTTGGCGGCGTAGTCCTCGGCGTGCTCGGGGTCGGCCTCGCCGAGCGTCACCGCGACGTCGGTCGCGACGGCGGCGAGCAGCGTCGGGTCGAGCCAGAAGTGCGGGTCCCCGCCCTCGTGGTCGTGGCCGTCGTCCGTGCCCGCTCCCTCGGCCTCCTCGTCCGGGTGCTCGGCGAGGTGCTCGGCGACCGCGGGGGTGGCCGCGGCGTCGACGACGTGCTCGGGCGCACGCGCCTCCAGGGCGGCGTCGACGGCGGCCTGGAACCCGGTCAGCACGACGACGACGTCGGCCTCGCCCACCGAGCGCACCTGGCGGGGCGACAGCTCGACGTCGTGCGGCTCGGCACCGGGCGGCGTGAGCGGCTCGACCGTGACGTGCTCGCCGCCGACCTGCTCGGCGACGAACTGCAGCGGGTAGATGGAGGCGAGGACCTCGAGCCTGCCGTCACCGGCCGGGGCGGCGGCGCACGCCGAGAGCCCGAGGGCGGACGCGAGGACGAGGGCGGCGGGGCGCGGGGACATGAGGATGATTCTCAAGAGTAATGAGAACCGTTGTCAAACCGCCCGGCGGACGCACCGGTGCACCGCCGGTAGCCTGGTGCGGTTGCCCGGACGCGGTCCGGGCCGCGTCCCCTCCCGCCCGCGCGAGCCACGTGCGGGCCCGCCGACCACTGGAGCAGCTGTGGCACCGACCTCCCGCCTCGACGCCGTCACGAACCTCGCCAAGCGGCGCGGCTTCGTCTTCCCGTCGGGGGAGATCTACGGCGGTACGAGGTCGGCGTGGGACTACGGACCCCTGGGCGTCGAGCTCAAGGAGAACATCAAGAAGCAGTGGTGGCGGGCCATGGTGACGAGCCGCGACGACATCGTCGGTCTCGACTCGTCGGTGATCCTGCCGCGCCAGGTCTGGGTGGCGTCCGGCCACGTCGGCGTGTTCACCGACCCGCTGACCGAGTGCCTGTCCTGCCACAAGCGCTTCCGCGAGGACCAGCTGCTCGAGGAGTTCGCCGAGCGCAAGGGCCGCGAGGCCGAGGGCGGCCTCGCCGGCGTGCCCTGCCCGAGCTGCGGCACCAAGGGTCAGTGGACCGAGCCGCGCGACTTCAACATGATGCTCAAGACGTACCTCGGCCCGGTCGAGGACGAGTCCGGCCTGCACTACCTGCGGCCCGAGACGGCGCAGGGCATCTTTGTGAACTTCGCCAACGTCATGACGACGTCGCGCCGGAAGCCGCCGTTCGGCATCGGCCAGATCGGCAAGTCGTTCCGCAACGAGATCACGCCGGGCAACTTCATCTTCCGCACGCGCGAGTTCGAGCAGATGGAGATGGAGTTCTTCGTCGAGCCCGGCACGGACGCCGAGTGGCACCAGTACTGGATCGACACGCGCACCGACTGGTACACCGACCTCGGCATCGCGCGCGACAACCTGCGGCTCTACGAGCACCCGCAGGAGAAGCTGTCGCACTACTCGACCCGGACGGTCGACATCGAGTACCGCTTCGGCTTCCAGGGCAGCGAGTGGGGCGAGCTCGAGGGCATCGCGAACCGCACCGACTTCGACCTGCGCACGCACTCGGAGCACTCGGGTCAGGACCTGTCGTACTTCGACCAGGGCAAGAACGAGCGGTGGGTGCCCTACGTCATCGAGCCCGCGGCGGGCCTGACGCGCTCGCTCATGGCGTTCCTCGTCGAGGCCTACGCCGAGGACGAGGCGCCCAACGCCAAGGGCGGCGTCGACACGCGGACGGTGCTGCGCCTCGACCCGCGCCTCGCGCCCGTCAAGGCCGCGGTGCTGCCGCTGTCGCGCCACGAGGACCTCTCCCCGGTCGCGCGGGACCTGGCGGCCGAGCTGCGCCGGGCGTGGAACGTCGACTTCGACGACGCGGGGGCGATCGGCCGGCGCTACCGCCGCCAGGACGAGATCGGCACGCCGTTCTGCATCACGGTCGACTTCGACTCGCTGCAGGACCAGGCCGTGACCATCCGCTCGCGCGACACCATGGCGCAGGAGCGCGTCGCGCTCGCCCAGGTGCAGGGGTACCTCGCGCAGCGGCTCGTCGGCGCCTGACGGCAGCGGGTGGCCCCGGCGTGGGGCCGCCCGGGACCGTGACGACGGCGCCCGTCCCGGCACGTGCCGGGACGGGCGCCGTCGCCGTCCTACGACCAGCCGGCGCGGACGGTCGCGACGCGCCCGTCCGGCGCGGTCATGACCACGCGGAGGTCGGGCCGTCCCCTCCCTGCGCCCTCGCCCGCGGTCGCGAGGACGAACCACGCGGGCGTCTCGACGCCCGGGACGTCGAACGCGACCAGGGGGAGCGTCGGCGCGTCGGCGCCCCAGCCGAGCGTCGCGTCGACGGTGCCGCCCGCGAAGCCCGGCGGCAGCAGACCGCCGACCGCCAGGGCGTCGTCCTGGGAGAACGCGACCCACTCGGGGTCGCCCGCGGAGTCGGCGGTGGTCGTCGCGCCGCCCGAGGCGAGCACCGCGCCGGTGGGCGCGCGCCGCTCGACGGCGACCGTGCGCGTCGGCGGGCTGCCCGCGACGCGGAGGACCCAACGCCCAGGGTCCCGGTCCGAGGTGCCCTCGACCCCGACGTCGACCGCCCCCGCGTCGGCGGCCGGGGCGACGTCCGCGGCGCCCACGAGGGCGAGCCCGTCCGCGGTGACCGTGGGGTCGCCGTCGCCCGGGGTGGCGCCGAGCGCCGCGAGCCCCGCGGTCACGCGCTCGGCGACGTCCGCGGGGCACGTCGCGAGCGCCTGCCCGGTGCAGCGGGACGACCGCACCACCACGGTCCCGTCGTCGCCGAGGAGGACCACGGCGCTCGCGAGCGTCCGTGGCGCCTCGGGGGCCGTCCCCTCCCGGTCGGTGCGCACCGTGCGCCCGTCGGGCACCCACGCCGCGTAGAGGAGGTGGTCGCCGGCGGGCGACGCGAACGTCGGCAGCTCCACGAGGCCGCCGTCGCCGGGGACCGCGGTGCCGTCGGCCGCGAGGACCGCCACGTCGACGAGCACGCGCGGCGTGTCGAGCCGGGCCGGCACCGCGCCGGCGACGTACGTCCCGGGCTGCGCGTCGAGGCCGTCCGCGCCGACCTCGACGGAGGCGGGCGACGGCCCGCCGACGCCCGGCCCCGCCACCTCGTCGTCCCAGCGCACGTCCCACGCCGACGAGACGCCCGCGCCCGACGCCGTGAGGGTGAACGTCACGCCGTCGGTCGGCGACGCGTCGTCGCCCTCGACCTGGAGCGGGCCGACGCCGAGCGTGGGCGGCTCGGGCGCGCCGTCCCCCTCGACCGGCAGGGCGAGCACGCCGAGGCCGAGCACGTCGCCGGCGCTCGTGCCGGCGGTGACCACCGGGCGGTTCGCCGCGCGGACGCCGCGGTCGAGCGCGACGACAAGGTCCGGCCCGAGGGGACGGGCCTCCTGACGCGCCGCCGGTGGCGCCGTCCGGTCGTCGCCGAGCACGGCCGGCAGCTGCGCCACCCCGACGACGACGGCGGCCGCGGCGGCGACGCCGGCGGCGGCCCGGACGGCACCGGCGCGGCGCCGGTGGCGGCGGCCCGCCACGAGGACGGCCGCGGGGTCGAGCGTCATGGGCGGCGCGTCCGCCGCACGGCGGCGCAGCTCGGTGACGACGGCGTCGTCGGCCAGAGGGCTCATCGGGTGCTCCGGGGGGACGTCGCGGGGGCCGCGTCGTGCAGGGCGAGCCGCGTGCGGAGGTCGGCGAGCGCGCGCGACGAGGTGGACTTCACGGTCCCGACGCTCACGCCGAGGTCGGCCGCCACCTCGGCCTCGGGCAGCCCGACGAGGTGCCGGAGCACGACGACGCGCCGCTGGCGCGGCGTGAGCGTCGCGAGCGCGCGGACGAGCTGGTCCCGGTCGGCCGTCGCGTCGGCCGTGTCGGCCCGGCCGGGTCCGGCGCCCTCCGGCATCTCCTCGGGCGCGACCAGCACCTCGCGCCGGCGCCGGCGCCACGTGTCGACGCGCAGGTTGACGAGCACGCGGCGCGCGTAGGCGAGCGGGTCGCCGGACCCGGCCCGCTCCCACGCGGTGTAGGTCCGCACGAGGGCCTGCTGCGTCAGCTCCTCGGCGCGGTGGCCGTCACCCACGAGCAGCCAGGCGGTGCGCAGGAGGTCGGCCTGGTGGCGCGTGACGAAGGCGGTGAACTCCGCGTCGCGGTCGCGCCGCCCGACCGGGACGACGACGTCGTCCCCGGCGCCCGGCCGACGTCGTGGAGCTGCCCGCCGGGGGGACCCGCTGCGCTGGCCATGGTGGTCACACCGTAGAGAACGCAGCACCCCCGCCCGCGGTTGTGTCCCCGGACGCACCGGTCCGCGCGAGGTGGTCAGGCGCCGAGGTGGTCGCCCTCGCCGACGCGGTAGGCCTCGTGGACCCAGGCCTCGAAGGTCGCGTCGACGTCGTCGGGCGAGCGCAGGAGGTACTGGTGCACGAAGAGCCGCGCCGTGTACGGGGTGACGTTCGTGATGCGGGGGTCGTCGTCCACCGGACGCATGAGGTCGAGGTAGCCGCGCACCCCCCGGCGGGTCGGGCGGGCGCCCGCGAAGCCGCGCCGCCGGCCCTTGAAGGTGATCGTCGTCTTCGAGACCGACACCACGACCGGCCCCTGGGCGTGCACGAGGGCCTCGACCTGCCGGTAGAGCGCGACGTGCTCGGGCGGGGCGCCGGCCAGGTGGTCCTCGACGGTCCACACGTGGTCCACGGGTCGCTCCATGCTCCCGACGGTAGCGCGCGGGGCCCCGCGGGGGGGGGGTGGGGGACAATGGGCGGGTGACCACGACCTCAGCCGGCGCGCCCCCGGCGCCGACCGCCGCGCCGGTGGCCGCCGCACCGCTGACCATCGGCCCGATCACGGTGTCCCCGCCCGTCGTCCTCGCGCCCATGGCGGGCGTCACCAACCGGGCGTTCCGGCGCCTGTGCCGCGAGCACGGCGCGGGCCTCTACGTCGCCGAGATGGTCACGTCGCGTGCCCTCGTCGAGCGCACGCCCGAGTCGCTGCGCATCATCCGCCACGACCCCGACGAGACCCCGCGCTCCGTGCAGGTCTACGGCGTCGACCCGACGACGGTCGGGCTCGCGGTGCGGATGCTGGCCGAGGAGGACCGGGCCGACCACGTCGACCTCAACTTCGGCTGCCCCGTGCCCAAGGTGACGCGCCGGGGCGGCGGCGCCGTCCTGCCGTGGAAGCGGGACCTGTTCGCGTCGATCGTCCGGGCCGCGGTCGACGCGGCCGCGCCGCACGGGGTACCCGTGACGATCAAGATGCGCAAGGGCATCGACGACGACCACCTCACCTACCTCGAGGCGGGCCGCGTCGCCCAGGACGCGGGCGTCGCCGCCGTCGCGCTCCACGCGCGGACCGCGGCGGACTACTACTCGGGCACGGCGGACTGGCCCGCGATCGCGCGCCTCAAGGAGGCGGTCACCGACATCCCGGTGCTCGGCAACGGCGACATCTGGTCGGCCGAGGACGCCCTGGAGATGATGGCGAGCACCGGGTGCGACGGCGTCGTCGTCGGCCGCGGGTGCCAGGGACGGCCGTGGCTCTTCGCCGACCTGGCGGCGGCGATGCGCGGCTCGGACGCGCGCGTCCGGCCGGGGCTGGGGGAGGTGGCCGGCGTGGTCCGGCGGCACGCCGAGCTCATGGTCGAGGAGTTCGGGGACGAGCTCAAGGCGCTCCGCGAGCTCCGCAAGCACATGGCCTGGTACCTCAAGGGCTACGCGGTGGGCGGCGTGCTGCGCGCCGAGCTCGCGCTGGTGGAGACGCTCGAGCACCTCGACGAGCTGCTCGCGCGCCTCGACCTCGACCAGCCCTACCCGGGCGTCGGCGCCGAGGGCCAGCGTGGCCGCGCCGGCTCGCCGAAGCGGCCGCACCTGCCCGAGGGCTGGCTCGACTCGCGCGAGCTGAGCGAGTCCTTCCGTCGCTCGCTCCAGGAGGCGGAGCTGAGCGTCTCCGGCGGCTGACGCCGGCGGTCCGACGCGCGGACCCGCTGGTTAGGGTGGCCGCATGCGCGCGCGCCGCGGCCCGGAGCCGACCGGGGTCGTCGAGGTGGTGCTCGACGACGCGCCTGCGGACCCGGCGTACGGCCCGCGCGACGGGCCGCCCCCGGCGGGGGACGACGCGGACGGGGCGCCGCTCGCCGACGAGGCCCCCGGTCACCGGCGCGGTCGCCGCCGGCTCCGCGCGCTCGGCGGGGTCGCCGCCGCGGCGGCGCTCGCGCTCGTCGTCGGCGCCAACGTCGCGGAGGTGCGGGCGGACCGCGCGCGCGACGCGCGGCTCGCCGGGCAGCCCGGGGTCGTCGCGTCGCTCGCAGAGCCCGTGCAGGAACGGTGGCGCGTCGAGGGCTGGCTCGCGGCCGACCTCGGCCACCACGTCCTCCTCGACACGCCCGACGGCCTCCGCGCGGTGGACCCCGTCACGGGCGCGGTCGCGTGGGGCCTCGACCGGGACGCGCGCGCCGGCTCGGAGTACTGCCGTCCCTCCACGGACGGCGCGGGCTGGGCGGACGGCCCCGGCCTCGAGGCGGACCTGCTGGTCTGCGTGCCCTACTCCGAGACCGCCGGCGCGCGCGACGGCGAGCACGAGCTCCTCGTCCTCGACGCGCGCACCGGCGAGCGTCGCCACGTGCTCGCGGCGTCGGGCGGCCTGCTCGGCGTCGAGTGGACGCCGACCTCGGTCGCGGTGCTCCTCACGACGCCCGAGGGGACCCTGCACGTCGTCGCCTGGGACCCGCGGACCGGCGAGCAGCTGGTCGACACGACGACGCGCGCGCAGGCGTTCTCGGCGACGACGCCCGGCTCCGGTGCGCTCGGCTGGGAGCGCCGCGGCGACGTCGTGCTGATCACGGGTGACGTGGGTGCGGCGGCGGTGGACCTCGTCACGGGCGCCGAGGTGGACCCGCTCGACGCCACCGCGGCCACCTCGGACGCGTGGGAGTCCGCGCTGCCGGACGGGTCCACCGCCGTGTGGACGTGGGACGCCGAGGGTGGCCGCGGGCACGTGGTCGGCGCGGACGGGACCAGGCGGTTCGCGCTCCCCGCGCCGCCGCTCGCGCCCTGGGTCGACGACGGGGCCGTGCCGGAGGTGCTCGTGGTCGCCGATGAGGACGGCCTCGCAGCCCTCGACGTACGCACGGGCGACGTGCGGTGGACCGCCGAGCTCGGCTTCGCCTCGGCGCTCGTGGCGGTCGACGGCGTGCTCGTCCTGGCGCACGGGACCCGGACGCTCGGCGTGGACCTCCGGTCCGGCGCGACGCTCTGGGAAGTGGCCTCGGCGGGCTCCGGCTACCCGGCCGGGGTCACGGACGGCGAGCTCGTGCTGCTGACGGAGACCGGCGAGGACGGGCGCGGGTCGACGCTCGTCGCGCGCACCGTGGCCCACGGGGAGGAGGCCTGGCGCGTCGCCGTGGACGGCCCGGCCTGGGGCCTGACGAGCGTCGGCGGCGGGCGGCTGCTCCTCGCGACCGACACCGCGGTGGTCGGCCTGGGCTGACCCTCGGCACGGCCGGCGCCGGGCGTTACATTCGAGCATGGGTACGCCCCGGTCGGGTCGTGCGGGTGGGGCCGTCGACGTCGAGCTCGTCGACGGCCCGGACGAGGTCGCGCCCGGACGCTTCGGCGGCTGGCTCGTTCCGCCCCCGCCCCGCCCCGCGGCCGGTCGCCGGGGCCGCCGGCGGCACCGGCTCGCGCTCGCGGCGGTCGTCGTCGTGGTCGCGGTCGTCGTGACGGTCGCGACCGTGCGGCAGGCGAGGACGGACGCGCTCCTGGCGGGGCTCGGCGAGGGCGGCGTCGAGCTGCTCCCGCTCGACCACCCGCTGCGCGAGCGCTGGCGCGCGGACGTCGGCGCCGTGGGCGGGGACATGGGCCCGCTCGTCCTCGTGGCGGACGCCGACGGCACGCGCGCGCTCGACGCGCGCTCGGGCGCGGAGCGGTGGGAGCGCGCGCGCCCGGCGGGCACGGACGAGGAGTGCAGCCCGCTCGCCGACCTCACGTGGCGGACGCTGCCCGCCGTGGGGTCGCAGGGACCGGGCACGCCCTCCCGGGCGGTGACCCCCGTGCTGTGCCTCGGCTCCCGCGCCGTCGGGGGCGACGCGGACACCCCCACGGACGACGCCGCCCGCACGACGACGGTCACGAGGCTCGACGGCGGCTCGGGGGAGCCCGGCCCGATGCTCACGGTCGCGGGCGTCGTCGTCGCCTCCCACGTGCACGGCGGCGACCTCGTGCTCGTGACGGCCGCCGACGACGCGTCGCTCCGGCTCACGCGCTGGCACCCCGGCACGGGGGCGGTCCAGTGGCGCCGGGAGGTCCGGCCGGCCGAGGCCGCGGGCCTGCGCTACGTCGGCTGGCAGCAGGGCGTCCTCACGCTGGCCACGCGCGCGGGCACGCTCGCGTTCAACCTCGACAGCGGCCGGGAGATGACCGTCACCGAGCCGCTGCCCGCCCGCGTGGTGGCGGTCGAGCGCCACCTGCTGCCCCGCGGCGGGGTCGAGGTCGTCTGGGGCTTCCACGAGGAGGGCGGGTTCCCGGGCGGGGCCGGCGTCCTCGTCCACCGCGACGACCGCGAGGTGCCGCTCGCCGGACCGCCGCTGCCCGTGGCCGTCGACGACGGCTCGGTCCCGGGCCTGGTGCTCGTCGCCACGTCCCCGACCACCGTCGGGGCGGTCGACGTCGCGACGGGTGCGGTCCGCTGGGAGGCCGACGGCAGCCCGGACGCGCAGGTCACGGCGCGGGTCGGCGGTGTCGCCGTCCTCGTCGACGCGACCGGCGCGACCGCGCTCGACGTGCGCACCGGCGACGTGCTGTGGCACGCCGGGGACGTCGCGGACGAGCCCGGTTCCCTCGGCCTCACGGACGGCGCTCGCGTGCTGCTGCGGCACGCCGGCACCGCCGACGCCGCGGACGCCGGGGACGACGACGCCGACGACCTCGCCGCGCACGACCTGCGCACGGGCGAGGTCGCGTGGACCGCCCGGCTCCCCGCGGGGACCCTCGACGTCAGGGGCACCGCGGGGGGCCGGGTCGTGGCCGTGGGCGACGGCTGGGTCGCCGGCCTGGGCTGACCGGGCGACGGCACCGCACCCGGCGGCCGCGCCCGACGGCGGCTCCCGACCGGGTCAGGCCAGGCGCGCCCAGACGGTGGCCTCGGCGGGGACCTCGAGGCGCCCCGTGCCCGCGGTCGCGGGAGCGACGGACGACGCGACGACCTCCGCGCCCTGCGGGAGCGCGACGGGGTCCGGGCCGAGGTTGGCCACCACGAGCACGTCGCGGTTGGTGAACGCGACCACGTCCGGGCCCGTGAGCGACTCGTCCCACGCGAGGGAGCCCGAGCCGAGCGCGAGCTCGCGTCGGACGGCGAGCGCGGCGCGGTAGGTCTCCACCGTCGACCCCTCGACCCCCTCCTGGACGTCGGCGGCGTAGCGCGCGAACGACGCGGGCTGGGTCAGCCAGGTCGCGCCGGTGGGGGAGAAGCCGTAGCCGGGCGCGCCCGCGGCCCAGGGCAGCGGGACGCGGCAGCCGTCGCGGCCGCGCTCGGTGTGGCCCGAGCGCCACCACGTGGGGTCCTCGCGCTCGGCGTCGTCGAGGGTGGTGTGCTCGGGCAGGCCGAGCTCCTCGCCCTGGTAGAGGTACGCCGAGCCGGGCAGGCCGAGCATGAGCAGCGTCGCCGCACGGGCGCGGCGCAGGCCCAGCTCCTCGTCCGGCTGCGGGTCGCCGACGCCGATGCCGTTGGGCTTGGTGCCGGGGACCTCGAGGCCGAGCCGCGAGGCGTGGCGCACGACGTCGTGGTTGGACAGCACCCACGTCGTCGGCGCCCCCACGGCGTCGCTCGCGCCGAGCGACGCGGTGACGACCTCGCGCAGCGCGGGCGCGTCCCAGAGCGTCGTGAGGAAGGAGAAGTTGAACGCCTGGTGCATCTCGTCCGGGCGCACGTACCGCGCGAGGCGGCTCAGCGGCTCGACCCACGCCTCGGCGACGAGGCACCGGTCGCCGTCGTACTCGGCCAGCACGCGGTGCCAGGCGCGGTAGATGTCGTGCACGCCCTCCTGGTCCCACATCGGCCCGCGGTTGCCGGCACCCGTCGAGCCGTCCTCGGAGCCCGTCTCGCCCTCGTGGGCGCCGTCGATCATCGCGGACGTGCCCGCCCAGTCCGGCAGCCCCGGCGCCTTGACCATGCCGTGGGCGACGTCGACCCGGAAGCCGTCGACGCCCCGGTCGAGCCAGAACCGCAGCACGGACTCGAACTCCGCGTGCACCTCGGGGTTCGTCCAGTCGAGGTCCGGCTGCGTCGTGTCGAACAGGTGCAGGTACCACTGGCCGGGCGTGCCGTCCGGCTCGACGACGCGGGTCCACGCCGGGCCGCCGAAGACGGAGGTCCAGTTGTTCGGCGGCTCGTCGCCACCCGGGCCCCGGCCGTCGCGGAAGAGGTAGCGCCCGCGCTCGGCGCTGCCCGGCGCCGCGGCGAGCGCCGCGCGGAACCACGCGTGCTCGGACGACGTGTGGTTGGGGACGAGGTCGACGATGACGCGGATGCCCCGGGCGTGCGCGTCGGCGAGCATCGCGTCGAAGTCGGCGAGCGTCCCGAACAGCGGGTCGACGTCGCGGTAGTCGGCGACGTCGTAGCCCGCGTCGTGCTGGGGGGAGCGGTAGAAGGGCGACAGCCAGACCGCGTCGACGCCGAGGCGCTCGAGGTGCGGCAGGCGGCTCGTGATGCCCGGCAGGTCGCCGATGCCGTCGCCGGACGCGTCGGCGAACGAGCGCGGGTAGACCTGGTAGATCACGGCGGTGCGCCACCACTCGGCGGCCTGCTCGGACGCCGGGTGGACGAGCGTCGTGGACGTGGACGAGGGCATGACAGTGGTCACAGGTTTCCAGCCTCGGATCGGGTGCTGTTCGGGTGCTGTGGTGCAGGGGAGCTCGGCGCCGGACCGCTCAGCGGACGGTGGCGCTCGCACCCGCGGCGGGCAGGTGGGTGACGGAGGCGGCCACAGGGGCCGGGCCTGTCGAGCCGCGGACGATGAGCTCGGGGTGGAACAGGAGCTCGGTGCGCGGCACGCGCGCCCCCGAGATCTCCGAGAGCAGCGCGCTCACCGCGGCGCTGCCCATCCGGTCGACCGGCTGACGCACGGTGGTCAGCGGGGGATCGGTGAAGGCTATCAAGGGCGAGTCGTCGAAGCCGACGACCGAGACGTCCTCGGGCACGCGCAGGCCGCGCGACCGGGCCGCGCGGATCGCGCCGAGCGCCATGAGGTCCGAGCCGCACACGACGGCCGTGTGGCCGCTGTCGATGAGCTCGCCGCCGGCCGCCTGGCCGCCCTCGACGGTGAACAGCGTGCTGACGACGTGGGACGACGCGTCGTCGGCAGGGTCCCGGCGGCGCAGCGCCCCCACGAACGCGGCCACCTTGCGCTGCGCGGGGGTGTACCGGTCCGGGCCGATGGCCAGACCGATGCGTGTGTGGCCCAGCGACGTGAGGTGGCGCAGCGACAGCTCGACCGCGACCGTGTCGTCCGTGGACACCGTCGGGGCGTCGACGCCCTCGGCGTAGCCGTTGACGAGGACGATGGGCAGGCCGCGGCTGCGCAGGCGGTGGTAGCGCTCGCGGCTCGCTGCCGTGTCGGCGTGCCGGCCCGAGACGAAGACGATGCCGTCGACGCCGTGCTCGAGCAGCATCTCGACGTACTCGTCCTCCGTGGTGCCGCCGGGGGACTGCGTGCACAGGAGCGGGGTGTAGCCGCGGTCCGACAGCGTGGTCTCGATGGACTGCGCGAGCGCGGGGAACACGGGGTTGTCGAGCTCGGGGACGATGAGCCCCACGAGCCCCTCGGAACGCGTGCGCAGCTTCTCGGGGCGGTCGTAGCCGAGCACGTCGAGGGCCGCGAGCACGGCCTTGCGCGTCTCGGACGCGACGCCCGCCTTCCCGTTGAGCACCCGCGAGACCGTCGCGGTGCTGACGCCCGCCTGGTCGGCGAGGTCCTTCAGACGGGTGCGCACGTGCGGAAGCGTAGAGGACACCGGTCACCTCCTCGTGGCGTGTCGTCACGCCTTGCACCGAGTTGCGCGAAAGCGTTGCCTGAAAGTTACCGCAACGAGTTGCAAGAGCGCGAGTCCCGGGGTTAACGTCCCGGCATCAGGGCTGCGAAGGACCCCCGAGCGGCCGGTGACACGACCTGTCTGGAGACCACGATGCGACGGAGCATCCCCCTTGTCGCGGCTGCCCTCGGCGCCGCGCTCACCCTCACCGCCTGCGGCGGCGGCGCCGAGCCCGAGGCCGAGAGCAGCGAGCCGGCCGCCCAGGAGACCGAGGCCGCAGGCGAGGGCGGCCTGACGATCTGGGTCGACGAGACCCGCCAGGCCGCCGTCGAGGCCGCCGCCGCCGACTTCGAGGAGGAGACCGGCACGTCCGTCGAGCTCGTCCTCAAGAACTACGAGGACATCCGCACCGACTTCCTCACCCAGGTGCCGAGCGGCGAGGGCCCCGACATCACCGTCGGCGCGCACGACTGGCTGGGCGAGCTCACGACGAACGGCGTCGTGGCGCCGATCGAGCTCGGCGACAAGGCCTCCGAGTTCGAGGAGGTCGCGGTCCAGGCGTTCACGTACGACGGCCAGGTCTACGGCCTGCCCTACGCGATCGAGAACATCGCCATCATCCGCAACACCGCGCTCGCCGACTCCACGCCGGCGACGTGGGACGAGATGATCGCGAAGGGCCGGACGGCGGGCACGACGTACCCGTTCCTCGTCCAGGTCGGCGAGACCGGCGACGGCTACACGCTCTACCCGTTCCAGACGTCGTTCGGCGCCCCCGTCTTCACGCAGGCGGAGGACGGCTCGTACACCTCCGAGCTCGCGCTCGGCGGCACGAACGGGCAGGCCTTCGCGTCGTGGCTCAAGGCCCAGGCGGACGCGGGCGTCCTCTCCACCTCGATGACGTACGACATCGCGGTCGAGGCGTTCAAGAACGGCGAGTCGCCCTACATCCTCGGCGGCCCGTGGATGCTCGGCACCTTCGAGGGCATGGACCTCGCGATCGACCCCGTCCCGTCGGCGGGCGGCCAGCCCGCGCAGCCGTTCACGGGCGTCCAGGGCTTCTTCATCAACGCCCAGAGCGAGAACCAGCTCCTCGCGAACGACTTCCTCACGACCTACATGGCCACCGAGGAGGCGCAGATCGCGCTCTACGAGGCGGGCGACCGCACCCCGGCCCTGACGGCCGCGGCCGACACCGTGTCCTCCGACCCGATCGCCGCGGGCTTCCGTGCCGCGGCGGAGAACGCCGTCCCGATGCCGTCCATCCCCGAGATGGGCTCGGTGTGGTCCTTCTGGGGCACGACCGAGGCCGGCATCATCTCCGGCGCCATCGAGCCGGTCTCCGGGTGGGACAAGATGGTGGCGGACATCCAGGCCGCCATCGACGCCGCCTGACGCTCGTCGACGACCGGCGTCCGGCCCGGGGGCACACCCTCGGGCCGGACGCCGGCCCCCCCCCGGCCGGACCCGCGCCCCCCGGGTCCCCCGCCCCCGGCCCGCCGCCCGGCCCCCCCCCGGCCCCGCCCCGGGCGCCCCCCCCCCCGCCCCCCCCCCGGCCACGCCCGGTCCTGACCGGAGCCGCCCGGGTCCCCCGACCCGGGCCCCCCGGCCGACGGCCGGCGCACCCCCGGCCGCGACGACGCGGCCCACCCCGCTCGGAGGACTCGATGAGCTCGCCCCAGGTCCCGCAGGTCGTCACCCCGGCGGGCGCTCCGCCCGGCCCGGGCGACGACGGCATCGCCCCCGCCCGCCGGCCCGCCTCGATCGCGCGGACCTTCACGCGCGGCTTCCTCGCCAAGCTGCTGCTGCTCGCCGTCGTCGACGCGCTCGGCGTCTACGTCGTCATGGCGGCGTGGGCCCAGGAGTCCTGGGGCATCCTCTGGTCGATGGTCGCCCTGCTCGTGGTGGCCAACTGGGTCTACTTCACGCGGCGCGCGGTGCCGCTCAAGTACATCCTCCCGGGCGTCGCCTTCCTGCTCGTCTACCAGGTCTTCGTCGTCGGCTACACGGGGTACGTCGCGTTCACCAACTACGGCGACGGGCACAACTCGACCAAGGCCGACGCCATCGAGGCGCTCCTCGCCCAGAACGAGCGCCGCGTCGAGGGCACCGACGCCTACCCGCTCGTCGTCGTCGAGGACGCCGCCGGGCTCGGGTTCGCGCTGGTCAACGACGGCGAGGTGCGCGTCGGCTCGGCCGAGCAGCCCCTGCAGGACGCGCCCGACGCCGTCGTCGACGGCGACGTCATCACCGAGGTGCCGGGCTGGACCGTCCTCCCGCGCGACCAGGTGCTCCAGCGCCAGGAGGAGGTCGTCGACCTCCGCGTGCCCGTGTCCGACGACGCCGAGGACGGCTCGATCCGCACGCAGGACGCGCGCAACGGCTACGTCTACCGCTCCTCGTTCACCTATGACGAGGAGGCCGACCGCCTCGTCGACGCCTCCAACGGGATCGAGTACGCGCCCAACGCCGAGGGGCAGTTCGAGGCGCCGGACGGGCGCACGCTGCCCGTGGGCTGGCGCGTGACGGTCGGGTTCGACAACTTCGTCACCGCGTTCGGCGACGCGCGCTACTCGACGCCGTTCTTCAAGGTCCTCGCGTGGACGGTCGTCTTCGCGATCCTCTCGGTCGCGCTGACGTTCTTCGTGGGGCTGTTCTTCGCCGTCGTGCTCAACGACGACCGGATCCGGTTCCGCCGCGTGCTGCGCGCGCTGCTCATCCTCCCGTACGCCTTCCCGGCGTTCATGTCGTACCTCCTGTGGCGCGGCATGCTCAACAAGGACTTCGGCGTCATCAACACGGTGCTGCTCGGCGGCGCGGACATCGCGTGGCTGAGCGACCCCTGGCTGGCCAAGGTCGCGGTGCTCGTCGTCCAGGTCTGGGTCGGCTTCCCCTACATGTTCCTCATCTGCACCGGGGCGCTGCAGTCGATCCCCGGCGACCTCGTCGAGGCCGCCAAGATCGACGGCGCCGGCCGGCTGCGCATGTGGCGCTCGATCACGCTGCCCCTCGTGCTGGTCGCGACCGCGCCGCTGCTCATCTCGTCGTTCGCCTTCAACTTCAACAACTTCAACATCATCGAGATGATCACCGAGGGCAACCCGCGCTTCGGCGACGCGTCCGTCCCCGTCGGCGCGACCGACATCCTCATCACGATGGTCTACTCGGTCTCCGGCCTGGACGGCGGCGCGGCCAAGAACTACGGCCTCGCGAGCGCCCTGTCGATCGTCATCTTCCTCATCGTCGCGACGATCTCGGTGATCTCCTTCCGCAGGACCCGCACGCTCGAGGAGCTGAGCTGAGATGGCCGTCGACACCGCGCACCCCACCCGGCCCGCCGGCCCGTCCCGCCGTGGCCGACGCGCCGACGCGCTGCCCCGGATGAGCCGGGGCCGCTGGTGGAGCGAGCTCGGCTGGCGCTACGTCGTCGCGGCGTTCGCCGTCGTGTACGCGGGTGCCCCGATCCTCTACGTGATCTCGACCTCGGTCTCCGCGGGCGGGACGCTCACCGGCTCCAACCGCCTCTTCGGGACCGTCTCGGGCGAGAACTTCGCCGCGCTCAACGAGACGCGGTTCTGGTCCTGGGTCGCCAACACGATGATCATCGCGTCGGTCACGGCGATCGGCACCGTGCTCATGGGAGCGGCCGCCGCCTACGCGTTCTCCCGGTTCCGGTTCACCGGGCGCCGGGTGGGGCTCACGTCGCTGCTGGTCATCCAGATGTTCCCGCAGCTGCTCGCCTTCGTCGCCGTCTTCCTGCTCCTCCTCAGCCTCGGCGAGGTCGTGCCCGCGCTCGGCCTCAACTCGCGGCTCGCGCTGATCATGGTCTACCTCGGCGGCGCGCTCGGCGTGAACACGTTCCTCATGTACGGCTTCTTCAACACCGTGCCCAAGGAGCTCGACGAGGCGGCGAAGATCGACGGCGCCACGCACGCCCAGATCTACTGGACGATCATCCTGCGCCTCGTCGCGCCGATCCTCGCGGTCGTGGCGCTGCTGTCGTTCATCAGCTCGTTCTCCGACTTCCTGCTGGCCAAGCTGATCCTGCAGTCCGAGGAGAACTGGACGCTCGCCGTCGGCCTCTACCAGTGGGTGTCGGACCGGCTCTCGGCCAACTGGGGGCTGTTCGCCGCCGGCTCGGTCATCAGCGCCATCCCGGTCGTGCTCCTGTTCATCTTCCTGCAGCGGTACATCGTGGGCGGGCTGACGGCGGGGTCCGTCAAGGGATGACGGACGCGCTCCCGCTCGAGCCCCACCACGACGGCAGCGCGCTCTTCGTCCCGCCCGGCACGCCCGCGCTCGGGGACGTCGTCCCCGTGCGCGTGCGCGTGCCGGCGGGCTCGTCGGCACGCGCCGTGCACCTCCGGTCCGTGCGCGACGGCGAGCCGCACGTCGTCCCGGCGCGTCTCGACCGCACCACCGACGACGGGGAGCGTTGGTACGTCGCCGAGCTCGACGTGCACAACCCGGTGACGTCCTACCGGTTCCTGCTGGACGAGCCGGGCGGCTACCGCTGGCTCACCCAGCGCGGGCTGCACGCGCGCGACGTCCCGGACGCGACCGACTTCCGGGTGACCGTGCACGCCCCCGCGCCGGACTGGGCGCGCGACGCCGTCGTCTACCAGGTCTTCCCGGACCGGTTCGCGCGGTCGCGCGACCGCGACGGCCGCTCCGACCTCCGGACGCCGGAGTGGGCGACCCCCGCGAGCTGGGGCGACGAGCCCGCCGCGACGGGCGTCGCGACGTCGCGCCAGCTCTACGGTGGCGACCTGCGGGGGATCGAGGAGCGGCTCGACCACCTCGAGCGGCTGGGCGTCGACGTCCTCTACCTCACGCCGGTCTTCCCGGCCCGGTCGGTGCACCGGTACGACGCCTCGACGTTCGACCACGTGGACCCCCTGCTGGGCGGCGACGAGGCGCTCACGTCCCTGTCCCGCGCGGTCCACGCGCGCGGGATGCGGATCATGGGCGACCTCACGACGAACCACACCGGGGCCGGGCACGAGTGGTTCGTCCGCGCGCGCGCCGACCGCGCGGCGCCCGAGGCGTCCTTCTACCACTGGACCGACGACGGCTACGTCGGCTGGCTCGGCCACCCCAGCCTGCCCAAGCTCGACCACCGCTCGCCCGAGCTCGCCGACCGGCTCGTGCGCGGGCCGGGGTCGGTGGTCGCGCGCTGGCTGCGCGAGCCCTTCGCGCTCGACGGGTGGCGCATCGACGTCGCGAACATGACCGGCCGGTACCGCGACCTCGACCTCACCCACGAGGTCGCGCGCACCGTCCGCGCGACCATGCTCGCCGAGCGCCCCGACGCGCTGCTGGTCGGCGAGCACTTCCACGACGCCTCGGGGGACCTCGACGCCGGCACCTGGCACGCGAACATGAACTACACCGGCTTCACGCGGCCGCTCTGGGGCTGGCTGACCCCGCCCGGCTCGACGGCGCCGGTGCTCGGCCTGCCGGTCGCGCGGCCCCGCCGCGACGGCCACGCCATGGTCGCGTCGATGCGGGACTTCGACGCCCTCGTGCCGTGGCAGGTCACGGCGCACCAGTGGAACCTCCTCGGCTCGCACGACACGCCCCGCATCCGCACGCTGCTCGGCGACCCCGCGATGGTCGAGGTCGCCCTCGGCCTGCTGCTGACGTACCCGGGCACGCCGCTGCTGTTCGCGGGCGACGAGGTGGGCGCGACGGGTGACACCGGCGAGCACGGGCGCGTCACCATGCCCTGGGACGACGCCGGCCGGTGGGACTCCGCGACGTTCGAGACGTACCGCCGCCTGCTGGCGGTCCGCCGGGGCACGGCGGCGCTCCGGCGCGGCGGGCTGCGCTGGCTCGCGGTCGAGGACGACGCGGTCGTCCTCCTGCGCGAGACGCCGGACGAGCGCGTGCTCGTCGCCGTCGCGCGCGGACCGTGGGCCGGCGTCGTGCTGCCGCGGTCGCTCGCTCCCGCCGGGGACGTCGCGACGCTGCACGGACCCGACCTCACGGTCGCGCGCGACCGGCTCGCGGTGCCGGGCGACGGCCCCGCCGTCGGCGTGTGGCGGCTCGCCTGACGCGGTCGTCCCCACGTGACGACGCGGCCGGGTGACGGAACGCCCCGCTGACTAGGGTGGGCGCGTGACCGATCTCGCCGACCCCGCCCCCGTGGGCCGGTACGGGGACGAGGACCGCCGGCGCTGGCTCGACGAGGCCCCGAAGTCGCTGCAGCGCACGCCGTTCGAGCGCGACCGCGCGCGCATCCTGCACTCGTCGGCGCTCCGGCGGCTGGGCGCCAAGACCCAGGTGCTCGGCCCGGCGACGGACGACTTCGTGCGCACCCGGCTCACGCACACGCTCGAGGTCGCCCAGGTCGGCCGGGAGCTCGGCAAGGCCCTCGGCTGCGACCCGGACGTCGTCGACGCCGCGTGCCTCGCTCACGACCTCGGCCACCCGCCGTTCGGGCACAACGGGGAGCGCGCGCTCGCGGACCTCGCCGCGCCGATCGGCGGCTTCGAGGGCAACGCGCAGACCCTGCGCCTGCTCACGCGGCTCGAGCCCAAGGTGACCGACCCGGCCTCGGGCCGCGCGGTCGGCCTCAACCTCACGCGCGCGAGCCTCGACGCCGCGACCAAGTACCCGTGGTCCGCCGCCGACGCCCCCCTGCGGCCCGACGGCACGCCGTCCGCCAAGTTCGGCGTCTACGCGGACGACGCCGAGGTCTTCGTGTGGGTGCGCCAGGGTGCGCCGGACCGCGTCCGCTGCCTCGAGGCGCAGGTCATGGACCTCGCCGACGACATCTCCTACTCGGTGCACGACGTCGAGGACGCCGTCGTCGGCGGGCGGCTCGAGCTCGAGGTGCTCGAGGTCGCCGAGGTGCGGGTGCGCGTCGCCGCCCAGGTGCGCGCCTGGTACGGCGACGCCGTGCCCGACGCCGCGCTCGACGAGGCCATGGACCGGCTCCCCGCCCTGACGACGTGGGTCCGCGGCTACGACGGCTCGCGGCGCGCCCTCGCGGCGCTCAAGGACATGACGAGCCAGCTCATCGGCCGGTTCTGCGGCGCCGCGATCGACGCGACGCGCGAGGTCTACGGCCCGGGCCCGCTGACGCGCTACGACGCCGAGCTCGTCGTGCCCACGCCCACCCTCGCCGAGATCCTGCTGCTCAAGGGCCTCGCGGTGACGTTCGTCATGGCCCCGCGCGAGCAGGAGCCGCTGTACCGGCGCCAGCGCGAGATCCTCGCCGACCTCGTCGAGGTGCTCGGCGACCGCGCGCCCGTCGCGCTCGAGCCGCCGTTCGCGGCCGACTGGGCGCACGCCCACGACGACGCCGCCCGCCTGCGCGTGGTCGTCGACCAGGTCGCCTCGCTCACGGACGTCAGCGCGGCCGACTGGCACGCGCGCCTGGTGAGCCCGCGCCGCTGACGCGCGCGTGCCGCCCTAGGGTGTCCCGACGTGGACGTCCTCGAGGTGGTCGGCTTCGTCACGGGAGCGCTGTGCGTGTGGCTCGCGGCGCGCGAGAACATCGCGACCTTCCCGATCGGCATCGCGAACAACGTCGTGTTCGCCGTGCTGTTCGTCGGCAGCGGGCTGTACGCGGGCGCCGCGCTCCAGGCGGTCTACCTGGTGCTCGGCGTCCTCGGGTGGTGGTGGTGGGCGCGCGGCGGCGCCGACCGCGGCCGGCTCGAGGTCCGGACCGCGCCGCGCTGGGCGTGGCCCGCGGCCGTCGCGGCGACCGCGGCGGGGACGGCCGTCCTCACCCTCGTGCTCGGCAGCTGGACCGACTCGACGGTGCCGTTCTGGGACGGCCTGACGACGGCGCTCAGCCTCGTCGCCCAGCTCATGCTCAACCGCAAGTGGCTGGGCAGCTGGTACGTCTGGATCGTCACCGACGTCGTCCTCGTGGGGCTCTACGTGAGCCTCGGCCTGCACCTCACCGCCGTGCTCTACGCGCTCTTCGTCGGCCTGTGCGTGCACGGGCTGCGCACGTGGCGCCGCGCCGCCGCCCGGGCCGCCGCGCCCTCGCCCGCCGCGGTGGCCGTGGGGGAGCCGGCGTGACGGGGCGCCACCGCCACGGCCTCGTCATCGGGAAGTTCTACCCCGTCCACGCGGGTCACCTCGCGCTCGTGCGGACCGCGCTCGCGCGCTGCGAGCGGGTCACCGTCCAGGTGCTCGGCTCGACGGCCGAGTCGCTGCCGGTCGCGACGCGCGCGGCCTGGCTGCGCGCCGAGCTCCCGGGCGCACGCGTCGTCACCGCGGTCGACGACACGCCCGTCGACTACGCCGACCCCGTCGCGTGGGACGCGCACGTGGCGCTCATGCGCGGCCTGCTGGACGCACCCGTCGACGCGGTCCTCACCTCCGACGGCTACGGCGCCGAGCTCGCGCGCCGCCTCGACGCCGCGTGGGTCCAGGTCGACCCGGGCCGCGTCGCCGTGCCCGTCTCGGGCAGCGCGGTCCGCGCCGACCCGGGCCGGTACTGGTGGGCGCTCCCGGCGGAGGTCCGCGCGTGGTTCGCCCGGCGCGTCGTCGTGCTGGGCGCCGAGTCGACGGGCACGACGACGCTCGCGGCGGCCCTCGCGCGGCACCACGGGCTCGAGCCCGTCCTCGAGTTCGGCCGAGAGTGGAGCGCCGAGCGCCCGGGCGGTCTCACCGCGCCGTGGCACACGGCCGAGTTCGACCTCATCGCGCGCGAGCAGGCCCGCCGCGAGGACGACGCCGCCCGCACCACGCCCGTGCCGCTCGTGGTGTGCGACACCGACGTGCTCGCCACGACGCTGTGGCACGAGCGGTACACGGGCTCGCGCTCGCCGTCGGTCGAGCGGCTCGCGGCGGGGCGGGTGCCGGACCTGTACCTCCTCACGGGCGACGAGATCCCCTTCGTGCAGGACGGGATGCGCGACGGCGAGCACGTCCGGCACGCCATGCAGGACCGGTTCCGGGAGGTGCTCGCCGCCCAGGCCGCCGCGGGCGGGGCGCCGTGGCACGAGCTGCGGGGCGCCCCCGACGAGCGGCTGCGCGGGGCCGTGGACCTCGTGGCGCCGCTGCTCGCGACGCCCCGACCCCTCGCCGAGCCGATGCCGCAACGCGGCCGGGAGGTGTACGGGGACGTGCGGTGACGCGTGCCAGACTCGGCGCGTGACGCAGCCGCCCGTGCCCGCCGCCCCCACCCAGGCCCCGGACCCGACGCCCGCGGCGACCCGGGACATCGACCGCGTGTCCTCCGCCCCGACGCGGCCCGCGGGCCCTCCGCGACCCGCGGCCCAGCTCGACGTCGACCGTCTCTTCGGGGCCGACGCCGGCCTCGTGGGCGTCGGGCCGGACGCGGGCCGCGCCGCACCGCTCGACGAGAAGCTCCGCCAGGCGTACTTCTGGATGGTCAACCACGCGATCATCAGCCCGCACTACGACGTCGAGTTCTCCGACCCCGCGAGGCCGCGCACGTCCTACCGCATCGGCGACAGCCGCGCGGTCGTCGAGCTGCCCACCGACCAGTCGTACTCGAGCTTCGTCCTCCTGCCCCTCCTGACCTTCGCGGTGCGCGGCCGCTGCCTGCTCGTCGGCGGCCCGGGGCGCGGCAAGACGGCCAGCGCGGTCCTCATGGGGGTGCTCGCCGGCTACCCGGTGCGCGACGTCCGGCGCGCGATGCAGCACGGACACCCGCAGCTCACGGTGAGCGACCTCTTCGGCACGCCGCTCCCGCGCGACCTCGTCGCGGCCGAGCGGCTCGCGGACATCGACGTCGCCTGGCGCACGTGGCTGGGCATGCGGGTCAAGATCGTCGACGAGTACAACCGCATCCCCACCAAGACGCAGTCGGCGCTGCTCACGGTCCTCGCCGACGGCTACGTCGAGGTGTTCGACCAGATCTACGAGACCGGCGCGTCGGCCTGGTACCTCACCGCCAACGACGACGCGGGCGGGGGCACCTTCCAGGTGGTCGACGCCCTGCGCGACCGGATCGACGTCGTCGTCAAGGCGCTGCCGTTCAACAACCGGTTCCTCGGGGACCTCGTCACGCGCGCCGAGCGCGGCGTGCGGCCCGAGGAGAACGTGCCGCCCGAGATCGTGTTCTCCGCCGACGAGCACGACCGGGTGCACCGCGAGGTGCTCGCGGTCCGGCTGCCCGCACCCGTGCGGCGCCGGCTCGAGCACTTCGCCGCCCAGCTGGAGGTGCTCGAGCGCGCGGCGTGGCAGCTCGAGTACCGCACGAAGGACACGGCGCGGCTCGCGGGGATCGACCCGCACGTGCTCGCTGCGGCCGACACGGGGCGCGACCGGCTCGCCGACGTGGGCGCGCAGACGCTCAACGGGCTCTCGGTGCGCGCGCTCCAGTCGCTCATCCTCTACACCAAGGCCATGGCGTACTTCCGCGGCACCGCCGAGGCCACGCTCGCCGACCTGCGCGCCGTCCTGCCCTTCGTGCTGCACGACAAGCTCCAGCCGGACCTCGAGTCGCCGAGCTTCGACGACCCGGCGCGCGAGGCCCTCCGCTCGGACCGCGTGTCCTGGATCCGCGACCTCTTCGACACGACCTGCCGCCAGTACGACGCCGAGGGCCTCGACGACGACGACCCGGTGGGCGAGATCCTCGCGGAGCTCGACCGCGGCACGGACGGCCTCACGGAGCAGGAGGTGCTCCGCCGGACCGCGCGGATCGAGGAGCTGCTCGCGCTGTGGCAGGACGCGATCAAGCTGTACGGCAACGTGTACGACGACGCCCTCGCGCTCAAGTACGCCCATCAGCGCTACTCCGGCTACCTCGCGTGGCTGCGCTGGAGCGGGGGGTGAGCAGCGGGCGGGCGCTCGACCGGGCGTCGGCGACCGGCGCCGCCGTCGCCGACCGCCGGGAGGCGCTCAACGCGGTCCTGCGCCGGGCGGCCGCCCAGGGCGCGCCCGACGCCCTCCTGCTCGCGGCGGCCGCGGAGGCCGTCGACCACGCGCGAGCGCTCGAGGGCGCCGTCGCGGGGGAGCGCGCGGCCGGGCGGCTGGGCGACGTCGTCGAGGCGCTGGTCGCGGCGGCCGCCGCGGCGTGCGCGCGCGGCCGGTGGCGCGAGGGGTCGTCCGAGCGCTGGGCGCTGTCGGTCGTCCCCGTGCTCGAGCCGTGGGTGCTCGCCGCACCGGACGCGGTCACCGCCGCGGTCGTCGCGGCGGCGCCGGCCGTGCGGCGCGGGGCCGACGCGGGTGCCTGGGTGCGGCTGCTCGCCGCGGCGGCCTCGGCGACGCCGCCCGACGCGCCCGTCCGCGACCTCGTGCGGCCGGCGCTGCTCGTCGCCGCGTGGCGCAGCGGGCTCAGCCGCTACCGGGACGCCGCGCTGGACGCCGTCCCGGCCCTGCCGTCCGCGGTCGCCGCCGCGGTGCTCGGCCTCGAGCCCGGGGCGGCCGCCGACCTCGGGCGCGACGTGCTCGAGCCGCACCGCGCCGACCCCTGGTGGTGGCCGGACCGCCCGGCCACGGCCGGCGTCGTCGCCCGCTACGGCGGCTTTCGGGGGCTCGGCGGGCCGTGGCTCACGCTGCCGGCCGTCGTCGGGCGCGCGCGTGCCGACGACGGCGGCCCGGGCTGGCTCGTCCACGCCGACGGGCAGCGGTGGGTCGTCGTCGACGACGCGCACGGCGTGTCCGTCGTCCGGGCGGGCACCCTCGACGCGGCCGACGGCCGGTCCGCGCCGCGGCAGGACGCGCCGCCGCCCGACCCGCGGCTGCTCGCCGCCGTCGTGCCCTGGGACGACGAGGTCACCGGCGCCGCGGCGTGCCCCACGCCGTCGGGCACGGTCGTCCTCGTGAGCCGCGCGCACTCGTACGGGCTCGACCTCGTGCGGCTGCCCGCCACGGGCGGCGTCGCGGTGCCCGGGGCCGCGGCATGAGGCGCGCGGCCGACGCGCCGGACCCGCTGGCCGCGCGGTGGCTCGAGGCGTGGCCCCGGGCCCTCGCGGCGTGGGGGCGCCCGACGCGCATGCACCCGCCGACGCTGCACGAGGAGGCCGTGACCGGTGCCGGCTCGTTCGCGTGGTTCTCGTGCACGGACGTCGAGGTCCACATCGACCTGGCGGACGTGCGGCGGCGCGGCCTCGAGGACCACGCCGTCGCGGCCCTCGCGCACGAGGTCGGGCATCACGTGCTGGCACCCGGCGACCTGCTCACGGCCGCGCGGATCGCGGCGCGCGTGCGCCTGGGCCTCGTCGACGCCGACCGGCTCGTGGGCGTCGTCGCCAACCTCTGGGCGGACCTGCTCATCAACGACCGGCTCCAGCGCCGGGCCGGGGTCGAGGTGCTGGCGCTCTACCGCGGGCTCGGGCTGCCCCGCCCGGACGACCGGCTCTTCCAGCTCGTGGGCCGGACGTACGAGCTCCTCTGGGAGCTGCCGCGCGGCGAGCTGACGCGCCCGGACGGCGACGTGCCGCACGACGCGGCGCACCTGTGCGCGCGGCTCGTGCGCGCCTACGCACGCGACCCCGTGGGCGGCGCCGCCGGGTTCGCGGCGCTCGTGCGCACGACGCTCGCCGAGCAGCTCGCCGACCTCCGGCCTGACCCCCGGCTCGTCCCGTGCCACCAGGACGAGCGCGGCGCGCCCGTGCCGGCCGGGCTCGCCGCGGACCCGTCGCTGGGCGAGCCCGTCGTCCACCCCGCCCTCGACCCCGCGGTGGTCGGCGCCGGCCCGTCGGACGCCGCGGCCGACGAGGCGCACGAGCCGCACGAGGGCACGGCGACGGCGGGGGAGCCGTCCGCCGCCGCGGGCGACCCCACGGGGACGGCCCGGGGTGGCGGCGCAGGTCAGTCGCTCGAGCCCGCGGACCTGCACGCGGTGCTCCGCGCGATCGGCGTCGGCCTCGACGCGCAGCAGGTCGCGGCCGCCTGGTACCGGGAGCACGCCGCCCGCCACCTCGTGCCCTTCCCGCGCCGGCCCGCGCCGCTCGCGCGCGAGACCCTGCTCGGCGGGCTGACGCCGTGGGACGTGGGCGACGACCTGGCTGACGTCGACTGGACCGGCACGCTCTCCGCGTCGCCCGTCGTCGTGCCCGGCATGACCACCGTGCGCCGCGACGAGCACCACGAGGACCCGGAGCGCGACGAGCGCCGGCCCGTCGACCTCGACCTCTACCTCGACTCGTCCGGGTCGATGCCCAACCCGGCCGTGCGGCGGGCGCCGATCGCGCTCGCGGGTGCGGTCCTCGCGCTGTCGGCGCTGCGTGCGGGCGCCCGCGTCCAGGCGACCACCTGGAGCGGGCCGCACCAGGTCGCGGGCACCGAGGGCTTCACGCGCGACGCCGACGCCGTGCTCGCCGCCGTCGTCGCCTGGTTCGGCGGGGCGACGTCGTTCCCCCTGCCGCTGCTCGCGCGCACGCACCTGGACCGACCGGACCGCCGCGCCCCGGCGGCGCGGCGGGGCGCGCACGAGCGCACGACGCACATCGCGGTGATCTCCGACGACGGCGTGTCCTCGATGTTCACGGACGTGCTGCCGGGCCGCGACGGGCGGGGAGCCGACGTCACGACGGGCGTCGCGGCGCGCGCCGTCGCGGCCGCCGGGGGAGGCGGCACCCTCGTGCTGCAGACCGACCCCGCGCGTGCGGCCCGGGTCCAGGCGTACGCGCCCGGGTACGACGTGCACGTGGTGCGCACGCAGGACGAGCTCGTCGCCTTCGCCCGCGCGTTCGCGCGGCGCCTGTGGGCGCGGGACGGCGGCGTCGGTGCGCGCTGAACCGCCGCGTCGCGGTGCCGGGCCGGCGGCTGCCACCACGCCCGAGCCGGGACCGTCGCTGGCGACCCTCACCCAGCGCCTCGCGCTCACGGGGCCGGACCTCCTCGCACCCGAGGCGGAGGTGCCGGCGCTCGTCGCCGACGTCGCGCTCGTGCTCGACGGGACGGTGCTCGGGCCCGCGACGCTGCAGGGCCTCGACGTCGCGCTCGGGCGCGGCGCCCTCGGGGCCGCACGCGCCGCGGCGGGGGTGGTCTGCTGGCTCCTCAGCGACCCCGCGGTGCGCTCCCACCCCGGGGTCCAGGTCGCGGCCCGCGCGCGCGGAGGCCTCACGCCGTGGTTCCTGCACGTGCTGCACGAGCTCTCGACCGGGCTGAGCGCCGAGCGCGATCCGCGCACCTGGGTGCACGAGGGCACCGGGCGCGAGGAGGCCGCGCGCGCCGTGTGCGCGGCCGGCGGGCTGCTCCCCGACGGCGAGACCGCGGCGCAGGCGGCCGACCGGTGGCAGGCCGTGAGCACCGCCTACCGGCGGCAGGCGTCGCGCGCCATGGCCGAGGAGGTCCGGCGGGCCGAGGAGCTCGCGCGGGCGCTCGCCGAGAAGCGGGCGAAGGAGGCGGCGGCGCAGTATGCGAACTACTGACCCGGCCGACGGCACCGGGCTGCCCGACCCCGGCCTGACCGAGTACGCGCCCCTGAGCGCGGTCGCGCTCGACGACGCCGCGCGGTGGCCGACGCTCGACGCGGCCGGGACCGCGCGCCTCGCCGCCGTCGCGGACGACGCGGCGGCTCCCGTCTGGGTGCACCGCACGGGCGACCGGCTGCAGCCGGGCGACCTGGCGGCGCTCGAGCGCACCGCCCGCCGGCTCGCCGAGGCGTCGGCGGCCGGGACGGGGGCGCAGCCGCCGGCGTGGGTCCCCGAGCTCGTGGCGCGCGCGCACGACCAGGTCCCCGCCTACCGGCGGCGCGCGCGCTCGGGCGTGTCCTCGGGCGCCACCGCGCTCGCCGACCTGCCCACGGTCGACCGTGACGACCTGCGCCGGCGCGTCGCGGACCACGTGCCCCTCGACGTGCCGCTCGACCGCGTGCTCGAGGGCACGAGCTCGGGCTCGACGGGCGCGGCCCTGCGGATCCCGCTGCACCCGGTGACGGTCGCCGCCGACGTCGTCCTCCTGCACCACCTCCTCGCCGTCGCGGGCGTCGCCTGGCGCCCCGACCCGGTCCGCCTCGGGCTGGCCAACGTCGTCGACCAGCGGGCCGCGTTCACGTACACCTCGGCCATGACCGGCTTCCCGCGCGCGGACGGCGAGCCGGTGCCCGTGATGGCCCGGCTCAACCTCGACGACGGCGCGTGGCACCGCCCCGGCGACCGCGAGGACTTCCTCGCCCGTCGTGACCCTCAGGTCCTGAGCAGCTCGCCGCTGCCGCTGCTGCGGCTCGTCGAGCTCACGCGCGCGGGCCTCGCCCTGCACCCGCTCGCGGTGGTCAGCGGCGCGGCGCACCTCACGCCCGCGGCGCGCGCGGTCGTCACGGACGTCTGGCGCGCCCCCGTGCTCGACCTCTACGGCCTGCGCGAGACCGGACCGGTCGCCGCCCGCTGGGACGACGGGCCGCACGTCGTCGTGCCGCGGCGCGTGTGGGTCGAGGTGGTCGGTCCCGACGGGGCCCCGCTGCCCGACGGGGTGCGCGGCGAGATCACCGTGACGACCGACGAGAACCCCTACCTGCCGCTGCTGCGCTACCGCACCGGCGACCACGGCGCGCTCGCCCGGCGCGCCGACGGCCGGGTCGAGATCCACGGCCTCAGCGGCCGCGCCCCGGTGCGCCTGAGGCACCGCGACGGCTCGTGGCGTCCGTCGGTCGACGCGACGCAGGTGCTCCAGACGTACGGCGTGGCGGCGTGGGAGCTGCGGCAGGCGTCGGACGGCGCGGTGCGACTCGTGGCGCTCCCTGCGGCGCCGGGCACTGCGGCGGGCCGGGCCGCGGCGCACGACGCCGCGCGGGCGGTGCAGCGCCTCCTCGACCGCCCCGTCGACCTCGTGGTGCTCGAGGACGCCGGGTCGTTCGGCGGGGCCAAGCCGCGGCTGTTCACGAGCGACCTCGACCCGCCGGCCAGCACCTAGACTCACGCCGTGGCAGGACGCATCCGGCAGGAGGACGTGGCTGCCGTCCGCGAGCGCGCCCGGATCGAGGAGATCGTCGGCGAGCACGTGACGCTCAAGCCCGCCGGCGTCGGCTCCATGAAGGGGCTGTGCCCCTTCCACGACGAGCGCTCGCCCTCCTTCCACGTGCGCCCGCAGGTCGGCCTCTGGCACTGCTTCGGCTGCGGCGAGGGCGGCGACGTCATCTCGTTCCTCCAGAAGATCGACGGCCTCGGCTTCACCGACGCGGTCGAGCACCTCGCGGGGCGCGTGGGCGTCCAGCTGCGCTACGAGGACGGCGCCGGGCCGCCGCGCGCGGGGGAGGAGCCCGGCCGCCGCCAGCGCCTGCTCGAGGCGCACCGCGTGGCCGCCGCCTACTACGCCGAGCAGCTCGTGACGCCCGCGGCGGCCGTGGGCCGGACCTTCCTCGCCGAGCGCGGCTTCGACCGGTCGGCCGCCGAGCACTTCGGCGTCGGCTTCGCGCCCCAGGGGTGGGACCACCTGCTGCGCCACCTGCGCGGCAAGGGGTTCACGGAGGCCGAGCTCACGGCCACGGGCCTCATGAGCCAGGGCAACCGCGGCCTGTACGACCGGTTCCGCGGGCGCCTCGTGTGGCCCATCCGGGACGTCACCGGCGACGTCGTCGGCTTCGGTGCCCGCCGCCTCCTCGAGGAGGACCAGGGCCCGAAGTACCTCAACAGCCCGGACACCGCGCTCTACAAGAAAGCTCAGGTGCTCTACGGGATCGACCTCGCCAAGCGCGAGATCGCCAAGGCCAAGCAGGTCGTCGTCGTCGAGGGGTACACCGACGTCATGGCCGCGCACCTCTCGGGCGTCCCCACCGCGGTCGCGACGTGCGGGACGGCCTTCGGGCCGGACCACGCGCGGGTCGTCCGGCGCCTCGTCGGCGACACGGCGGCGGGCGCGGGGCTGCAGCTCGCGTCCGGGACGTCGGTGGGCGGCGAGATCATCTTCACGTTCGACGGCGACGCGGCCGGCCAGAAGGCGGCGCTGCGCGCGTTCGGCGAGGACCAGCGGTTCTACGCCCAGACGTTCGTGGCGGTCGAGCCGGGCGGCATGGACCCGTGCGACCTGCGGCTCGCTCGCGGGCCCGAGGCGGTGCGCGCGCTGGTCTCGAGCCGTCAGCCTCTGTTCGAGTTCGTCATCCGCTCGACCATCAGGGCGCACGACCTCGACACCGTGGAGGGCCGGGTCGCCGCGCTGCGCGCGTCCGCGCCCGTCGTCGCGGGCATCCGCGACGCGGCCCTGCGGCCCGAGTACGCGCGCATGCTCGCGGGCTGGCTCGGCATGGAGCAGGACGCGGTGCGCGAGGCGGTCGCGGCGGCGGCGCGCGCGGCCCGGTCCGAGCCTGCGCGCGGCGACCAGCGGCCCGGCCGCCCCGACCCCGTCATGCCCGGTCCGGGGGAGCGGCCGGCGCGCCGCGACGGGGCCGAGCGCCCGCGGCCCATCGCGCCCGACCGCACCGACCCGGTCGCGCGCGTCGAGCGCAACGCGCTCGAGGCCGTCCTCCAGCGCCCGACGGCGGTGGACGCGGCCGCCTTCGACGCGCTGCCCACCGAGACGTTCAGCGTGCCCGCGTTCCGCGCGGTCCACGAGGCCGTGCGCGCGGCGGGCGGGATCGCCGCCGCGCTGCGCACGGGCGACCCGTCGAGCTGGGTCGAGGCGGTGCGCGAGGAGGCCGCCGGCCCCGTCGGCTCGCTCGTCACCGAGCTCGCCGTGACACCCCTGCCCGAGGACCGCGCCGACCGCGTCGACGGGTACGTGCGGGGCGTCGTCGACGCCCTCCTCGACCTGGGTCTCACGCGTCAGGTCGCCGACGCGCGGGGCCGCCTGCAGCGCATGGACCCGGCTACCGACGGCGACGCGTACCAGCAGGCGTTCGCCGAGCTCATGGAGGTCGAGGGGCGCCGCCGCGCCCTGCGCCGGCGTGACTGACGCGCGCGGCGCACGCTGCGCGTAACCCTTTCGGCCCAGCGCGCGATGACCAGGGCACACCCAGCAGCAAAGGAGCTGTCCATGGTCCGGAAGAAGACCCTTCTCGGCGGTGCGCTCGCCGGCCTCTGCGCCGTCGCCCTCACGCTCGCCGCCGCGACGCCCGCCGCCGCCATCCGCTACGGCGAGCCCGACGCCGGGGAGCACCCGTACGTCGGCCTCATGATCGCGGACGTCGACGGCGAGCCCGCGTGGCGCTGCACGGGCACGCTCGTGTCGCCGACGATCTTCCTCACGGCCGGTCACTGCACGTTCGGGGCCGACGGCGCACGCGTGTGGTTCGAGGAGGACCTGCGCGACGCGGCCGCGGTCGGGTACCCGACGGGCGGGGCGACGTCGGTCGAGGGCACCCCCTACGCGCACCCGGAGTACGACGACGCGGCGTTCTACCTGCACGACCTGGGCGTCGTCGTCCTCGACGAGCCGGTCCTGCTCGAGGAGTACGGCGCGATCCCCGAGGAGGGGTACTTCGACGACTTCTTCGTGGCGCGTGGCCAGAACCCGCAGCTGTTCACGGCCGTCGGCTACGGCCTCCAGCGCAACATGCCGGAGCCCTCGGCACAGACGGTCGCCGAGCGCGTCCGGCTCCAGGCGACGCTGAAGATCATCAACCAGGACGCGGCGTTCGGGGAGAAGAAGGCCGGCAACTCGGTCCTCTTCACGAACAACGCCGCCACGGGCGGCACCTGCAACGGCGACTCGGGCGGACCGATCTTCGTCGAGGGCACGAACGTGGTGGCGGCCGTGACGTCGTTCGGCATGAACGCCCGCTGCGCCGGCACGGGCGGTGGCTACCGGGTCGACACCGCGGACGACCTCGCGTGGCTGGCGACCTTCGGGAT
The DNA here is from genome assembly GCF_016464425.1 of Actinotalea solisilvae. Lineage (GTDB taxonomy): Bacteria > Actinomycetota > Actinomycetes > Actinomycetales > Cellulomonadaceae > Actinotalea > Actinotalea solisilvae. The sequence goes on along the minus strand of NZ_JADDKQ010000002.1, from coordinate 62,479 downwards.
CGTCCCCGGCGAGAACTGGTGACGTCCTAGGACCGGGCCCTTCCCCGGCGGCGCTCGGCCTGCGCCACCGGGGGAGGGCCCTTGCCGTGCCGCGGCCCGGGCCGCGACGATGCGCGTGGCGCCCCGGGGTGCCACGACGAGAGGAGCCGGCGATGGAGCTCGTCCAGGTCGCCCAGCGCGCGGAGGACCTCGACCGCGCCGCGGCGTTCTACCGCTCGCTGCTCGGGGCCGAGCCGGCGGCCCGCTTCGACCCGCCCGGCCTGCTGTTCTTCCGCCTCGGCCGCACCCGGCTGCTGCTCGACCGCGGCGCGCCGTCGGCCCTGCTCTACCTGCAGGTCGCGAGCGTGCGCGAGCGCGTCGGGGCGCTCCGTGCCGAGGGCGTCGCGATCGAGAGCGAGCCGCACGTGATCTTCCACCACGACGACGACACCCTCGGCCCGGCGGGGACGGACGAGTGGCAGGCGTTCGTGCGCGACTCCGAGGGCAACCTCGTCGCGCTGGTGAGCCACGAGCCGCCCGGGGAGTGACGTCCCGGCGCCGCGGGACCGCGACGGCGGGCCGGCTGCCCCGATGAGGTGCGGGCCGGAGCGGGGTCTGCCCTCCTGACGGAAGGAGCACTCATGGGCACGGTCGTCTCGTCCGCCTCGACGTCGCTCGACGGGTTCGTCGCCGGGCCGCACGACGAGGTCGAGCACCTCTTCGGGTGGTACGACGACGGCGACGTCGTCGTGGGCACCGCGGACCCCGCGCTGACGTTCCACCTCACGCCGCAGAGCGCGGAGTACTGGCGCGCGTGGACCTCCGGGCTCGGCGCGCTCGTCGTCGGACGGGTGCTCTTCGACCTCACGGACGGGTGGTCGGGCCGGCACCCGCTCGACGTCCCCGTGGTCGTCGTGACGCACCGCGTGCCGGACGACTGGGTCCGCGCCCACCCGGACGCCCCGTTCACGTTCGTCACCGACGGTGTGGCTGCGGCCGTCGACCGGGCGCAGACGCTCGCACGGGACGCGACCGTCGGCGTGGCGGCGGGCACGATCGCCCGCCAGTGCCTCGAGCTCGGGCTGCTCGACGAGGTCGCGATCGACCTCGTCCCCGTCGTCCTGGGCGAGGGCAAGCCGTACTTCGGGACGCTCGGGGTGGACGCCGTCGTGCTGGGCGACCCGACCATGTGCGTCCAGGGCCGCCGCGTCACCCACCTGCGCTTCCCGGTGGTCCGCCGGGGCGCGTGAGCGTCAGCCCGCGAGGATCACATGGCTGAGCAGGCGGCGTCCGTCGAGGTCGCCGGGCTCGATGCGGTAGTCGTGGAGGGCGACGTCGTCCACGAGCATGCCGACGTCCACCACCTCGAGCCGCACCAGGTCGCCCGCGGCGTGGCCGCTCGCGAACCGCACGGCCGCTCCCGCGAGCGGTCCGTTCACGCACAGGTACTCGCACATCGTCCGCGCGCCTCCTCGTCGTCGTCCCGAGGCTAGGGGCGCGGCGTGACGTCCCGATGTCCTGGGCGTGTCGTCCCCGTGGCGGCTCCCCGGCCGCCCCCGCTCAGGCGCGGCGTCGGGCCGACGTCACCAGCCGCCCGAGCGCGGCCACCACGCCGATCGCCCCGCCGACGAGGCCCACCCAGAGCACGACGCGGGCGGCCGTGACCCACTCGGCGACGACCGGGAGGACCCGGAGCAGCGCGACCGTCGCGACGAGGCCGATCGACGTCACGACGAGGTCGCCGAGGGCCACGAGCCAGGGCGGGTCGACGACCACCAGCACGAGCTGGACGACGAGCGCAGCCGTGATCGAGGCGGTGACGAGCCCGACGACGTCGGCGGCCTCGGACGTGAGGAAGGGCAGGTCCTCCCACCCCGGCTGCACCAGCACGACCCAGAGCAGCACCCCGTCGACCGCGGCCCCGACGAGATGGCCGAGCACGCGGGCGGCCTTCGGCTGACGCGGGCGCGGACGGGCGGTCCGCGGGGTGGCGACGGCGGTCACGAGGGCCTCCTCCGGTGCAGGGTCCCGCACCCAGGGTGCGACGCCGGCGCCCGGCCCGGGGAGGGCCGAAGGTCACCCCGTGGTCCCGCGCGTGCGGCGTCCGGCCTCAGAAGAGCTGGCGCCAGTTCGCCTGGGCGAGGTCGAGCAGCTCGTCGCCGCGGCCGGACATCACGGTGCGGATCGCGTAGAGCGTGAAGCCCTTGACCTGCTCCGCGGTGACCTTCGGCGGGATGCTCAGCTCGTCCCGCTCGGTGACGACGTCGACGAGCACGGGTCCGGGGTGCGCGAACGCCTCGGCGAGCCGGGCCCGCAGGTCCTTGGAGCGCTCGACGCGGATGCCCGTGAGGCCCATCGCCCGCGCGACCGCGGCGAAGTCCGGGTTGCGCAGCTCGGTCCCGTAGTTCACGAAGCCCGCGGCCTTCATCTCGAGCTCGATGAAGTTGAGCGACGCGTTGTTGAAGACGACGACCTTGACCGGCAGGTCGTGCTGCCTGAGGGTCAGGAGCTCGCCGAGGAGCATCGCCAGCCCGCCGTCCCCGCTGAGCGCGACCACCTGCCGCTCCGGGAAGGCCTTCTGCGCCCCGATGGCGTGGGAGAGCGCGTTCGCCATCGTGCCGTGGGTGAACGAGCCGATGAGGCGGCGCCCGCCGCCCGCGTGGAGGTAGCGCGCGGCGTAGATGACGGGGGAGCCGACGTCGGGGATGAGCACCGCGTCGTCGGCGGCCAGCTCGTCGACGAGGCGCGCCACGTACTGGGGGTGGATGGGCCGGCGACCGCGGGACTCGGTCGCGAGGTCGTCGAGCTTGGCGCGCGTCCTGCGGTAGTGCTCGACGGCGTCGTCGAGGTGGCCGCGGTCGCGGTCGCCGTCGAGCAGGGGGAGCAGGGCCCGCGCCGTCTCGCCCACGTCGCCGACGACGCCCAGGTCGAGCGGCGTGCGGCGGCCGAGCTGCTCGCCGCGCAGGTCGACCTGGATCACCCTCGCGTGCTCGGGGTAGAACTGCTGGTACGGGAAGTCGGTGCCCAGCATGAGCAGCGTGTCGGCGCTGTCCATGGCCCGGTACCCGGACGCGAACCCCAGCAGGCCCGTCATGCCGACGTCGTACGGGTTGTCGTGCTCGATGCGGTCCTTGCCGCGCAGCGTGTGGACGATCGGTGCGGCCAGGCGCTCCGCGAGCGCGACGACGTCGTCGTGCGCCTCACCCACGCCCGCGCCCGCCAGGATGGTCGTCCGCCGGCCCGCGTCGAGGATGTCGGCGGCCCGGCGCAGCTCGTCGTCGGCGGGCACCACGCGCGGGCGGGTGGGGGTGAGGACGACCGCGCGCTCGTCGGCGGCCGTGTCGAGGGCGACGTCGCCGGGCAGCACGAGGACGGCGACCCCGCGCTGCTCGATCGCGGACCGCATCGCGATCTCGAGGACGCGCGGCATCTGCGCCGGGCCCGAGACCAGCTCGGCGTACACGCTGCACTCGCGGAAGAGCTCCTGCGGGTGGGTCTCCTGGAAGTAGCCGCTGCCGATCTCGCTGCTCGGGATGTGCGCCGCGATGGCGAGGACCGGGACGCGGCTGCGCTGGGCGTCGTACAGGCCGTTGACGAGGTGGAGGTTGCCGGGACCGCCGCTGCCCACGCACACCGCGAGCTCGCCGGTCACCTCGGCGTCGGCGGCGGCGGCGAGCGCCGCGGCCTCCTCGTGCCGGGTCGCGACCCACTCGATCGACCCGTCGCGCCGCACGGCGTCCGTGAGCCCGTTGAGGGAGTCGCCCGCGATGCCGTACATGCGCCGGACGCCGTTGGCCCGCAGGACCGCGACGATGGTCTGGGCGATGGTGGTCACGCGCGCTCCTCGGTCGCTCGGACGGCTGACCTTCTTCCTAGCGCAGCGACTGCCCGACGGCGAGGTGGGACGTCGCGCCCCCGGCGTCCCCGCCGTCCTGCTCTCGGGCGCCGCGCGTCGAGTCGCGCACCACGAGGCGCGCCTCGCTGACCTCGTTCCGCGAGCCGCTGCCCCGGCTGCCGTCGCGCAGCTGTGCGAGCAGCAGGCGGATGATCGCGCGCGCCATGGCGTCGTTGCCCGGCTCGACCGTGGTCAGCCGGGGGATCATGAACTCGGCCTCCGCGTCGTTGTCGAACCCGACGACCTGCACGTCGTCGGGCACGGAGCGCCCGAGGTCCGCGAGCGCGCGCAGCGCGCCCATCGCGGCGTCGTCCGTGAGCACGAACGCGGCGTCGAAGTCGATCCCGTCCTCGTGCAGCTGCATCACGGCCTCGTAGCCGCCGCGCATGCTGAAGGACCGCGCCCCGACGATGAGGTCCTCGTCGACGGGGACGCCGGCGTCGGTGTGCGCCCGGCGGTAGCCCACGCTGCGCAGGGACGCCATGTCGGTGAACGCGACCTCGCGGCGCCCGCCGATCAGCGCGATGCGGCGCGCGCCCGCGTCGAGCAGGTGGCGGACGGCGAGCATGGCGCCCCCGATGTTGTCCATCATCACGTGCGGGAACTCGCCCGGGAGCGGTCGCTCGCCGAGCAGCACGCACGGGCGCGCGAGGCGCGCCGCACGCAGGTCGTCGACGTCGAGCGCGACGGGGCTGAGGACCACGCCGTCGTAGGCGGCCAGGCGGTCGGGCGCGAGCGCCGCCAGCTCGCCCTCGCGGGTCGCGCCCGTGCGCTCGGTCACGACGTGGTACCCGTGCTCCTCGGCGAGGTGGCTCAGCCGCCCGGCGAGGTGGGCGTAGTACGCGGAGTCGAGACCCGGGACGAGCAGGCCCAGCGCCCCGGACCTCCCGCCGCGGAGCCGCCGGGCCGCGGCGTTCGGCCGGTAGCCGAGGCGCTCGACGGCCTGCAGGACCCGCTGGCGCGTCTCGTCCCGGACGCCCGGGCGACCGTTGACGACGTTGGACACCGTCATCGTGGAGACCCCCGCCTCGCGGGCGACGTCGCTCAGCCTCACCACGTCGACGTGCTCCGCGGCGCACCCGTGGACTCGCGGGCCACGACGTGGAAGGCCGCCTCGTGCAGGCGGGGCGGGGGCGCGTCGCGCGCGCCCCACGTGATGCGCTCGACGAGCATGGCGACGGCGCGCTCGGCGATCTCGTCCCGGCCGGGGTCCACGGTGGACAGCGACGGCAGGGTGAACCGGCCCGTGCTGATGTTGTCGAAGCCGATGACGGCCACGTCGTCGGGCACGAGCCGACCGGACTCGCCGAGGGCGCGGAGCGCGCCGATCCCGAGCGCGTCGTTGAGCGCGAAGACGGCGTCGACCTCGAGCCCCTCGGCGAGCAGGGTGCGGGTGGCCTCGGCGCCGTTCTCGGGGTGCCAGGGTGCGACCGGGCGCTCGAGCCGCGGGTCGTGCGCGACCCCGGCGGCCGCGAGCGCCTCGCGGTAGCCGCGGATGCGCAGGTCCGAGGGCCGGAGCTCGCCCGACCGGCCGTCCGGGTGCGCGCCCAGCACCGCGATGCGCCGGCGCCCGCGGTCGAGCAGGTGGTCCACCGCCGCACGGGCGCCGTCGACGTTGTGCATCGTGACGTGGTCCGTCGGTCCGCCGAAGATGCGCTCGCCCAGCAGGACGAGGGGGTAGCGGACGTGGTCGAGCAGGCCGCGGTCCTCGGTGCCCAGCCGCTCGGGGCTGAAGAGCAGCCCGTCCGTCTGCCGCAGCCCGTTCTCGAGGACCGCGACCTCGTGCGCCCGGTCGTTGCTCGACTGGCCCACGATGACGCCCAGGCCGCGGCGCTCGGCGACGGCGATCACCGCGTCCGCGAGCTCGGCGAAGTAGGTCTGGCGCAGGTCGGGCACGGCGAGGCCGATGACGCCGGTGCGGCCGGAGCGCAGGCCGCGCGCCGAGAGGTTGGGGCGGTAGCCGAGCTCCTCGATCGCCCGCAGGACCCGCGCGCGCGTCTCCGGGTGGACGTGCGGGAAGTCGTTGACGACGTTCGACACGGTCTTGTTCGAGACCCGCGCGAGGAGCGCGACGTCGCGCATGGTCACACTCACGTCCGCCGCTCCGTGCTCTCGTCGCCGACCGGCGCTCGGGGAGCGCCGGACGCCCCGGCTGCCGCGCCCGCCGTGGCGAGGAGCGACCCTCGGCGCGACGGCGCCGGCGGGACGCGGCCCAGCCTATAGCGACATCGCGCCTGCTTGACATCCCCGCGGGGCCCGGGCAACGATGGCGACACCAGGCTTACGACGTCGTAAACCGCACGGCAGTGGCTATGTAACGTCACAACCGCGGGTCGCGGCGTCGTGCCCACGACCACGATCGCGTGACCGGGTCGGCCGTCTCGAGGGCGAGGTGGCGGGCGGCGCCGAGGGGCGCCTCCCGACTGCGGCCCGGCCCTGGCGCGCCGGCCGGCACGGAGATCGGTGGGCATCTGCTCGATCACCGACGACGTCTCGAGAGCGGGAGAACGAAGTGGCAACGGCCCAGCTGCACGGCACGCCCCGGGGCGGCCGCTCCCGCGCGAAGAACCTGCTCTACTCCCAGCGCCTCGCGCCCTACTTCTTCATCGCGCCCTTCGTCATCACGCTGCTCGCGTTCTGGACCGTGCCGCTCGTGCGGACCTTCGTCATGAGCACCCAGGAGGTGCTCTTCGGCGAGGCGGCCTTCGTGGGCATGGACAACTACGAGCGGCTGTGGAACGACCGGGTCTTCTGGCACGCGATGCGCAACAGCGCGCGGTACATGCTGCTGACGCTCGCGCTCCTCATCCCGATCCCGCTCGTCCTCGCCGCGCTCATCAACTCGAAGATCGGCAGCGAGCGCGTCAAGGGGTTCTTCAAGGCGTCGATGTTCGTCCCCGCCCTCACGTCGATCGTCGTCGCCGGCATCATCTTCCGGCTCATGTTCTCGGAGACGAGCACGGGCCTCATCAACCAGACCATCGGCCTCGTGGGCCTGGACCCGGTCCGGTGGCTGCGCACGGACACGGGCGGCCTCGTCGCGCTCCTCGCGCTCGCCATGTGGCGGTACACGGGCGTCAACATCCTCTACTTCCTCGCAGGCATGCAGTCGATCCCCGACGAGTACTACGAGGCGGCCTCGATCGACGGCGCCAGCAAGGTGCAGCAGTTCTTCCAGATCACGCTGCCCAACCTCAAGCCGACGATCGTCTACGTCACGACGATCAGCGTCTACGGCGGCCTGGCGATGTTCCTCGAGAGCTTCATGCTCTACGCCGGCAACAGCTCGCCCAACAACCAGGGCCTCACGGTCGTCGGCTACCTCTACCGCCGGGGGATCGAGGAGAACGACCTCGGCTTCGCCTCGGCCGTCGGCATCGTCCTGCTCGTCGTGATCATGGCGATCAACCTCACGTACCTCACCCTGACCGGCACGTTCAAGAAGGAGGACGTGCGATGAGCGCGCCCGCCCCGCTCCCGACGGCCGCGGTGGCTGCGGCGACGGCGACGACCGCGGACCGGACGCCGCCCGCGCGACGGCCGGCCCGGACCAGGCACGAGCTGCCCCGCGGCCTGTACGCCGCCGTCCAGACCGCGTTCCTCGTCCTGCTGACCGTGCTCGTGCTCGTCCCGCTCGTCGCGATCTTCGTGGGGACGTTCCAGGACGGCAACGAGATCATCCGCAACGGCCTCAACCTCGACGTGGACCCCGCGTCGCTGTCGCTCGACAACTACCGGATGCTCTTCACCGACTCGGGGCTGTACTTCCGGTGGTTCCTCAACTCCGTCGTGCTGACCCTCGTCCAGGTCGCGGGGACGCTGCTCGTGAGCTCGTTCGTCGCCTACGGGTTCGCGATGTACGACTTCAAGGGCAAGAACGCGTGGTTCGTCGCGGTGCTGCTCCTCATGACCGTGCCCTTCGAGATCATGATGCTGCCGCTGTTCGTCATGGTGAACGACGTCGGCCTCGCCGACTCCTACTCGGTCGTCGTCCTGCCGTTCCTCGCGGCCTCGGTGACCATCTTCTTCTTCCGGCAGTACTTCCTCGGGATCCCCAAGGAGCTGCTCGAGGCCGGCCGCGTCGACGGCGTCACCGAGTTCGGCATCTTCTTCAAGATCGTGCTGCCCATCGCGAGGCCGGCGCTCGCCGCGATGGCGATCCTCAACGGGATGGTCATCTGGAACAACTTCCTGTGGCCCCTGCTCGTGCTCCGCTCGGCGGAGAAGTTCACGCTCCCCATCGGCCTGAACACGCTGCTCACCCCCTACGGGAACAACTACGAGCTGCTCATCATCGGGTCCTTCTTCTCGCTGCTCCCCGTCCTGGTCCTGTTCCTGCTGTTCCAGCGCTTCTTCGTCGCCGGGATGACAGCCGGGGCGCTCAAGGGCTGACCGATCACCCCAACAGATTCGGAGTCATCATGGCTGGATCCCGGAAGTTCATCCCGCTCGCCGCGGCGGGCGTCGCGAGCGTCCTCGCGCTGTCCGCGTGCGGCGGTGGCGGTGGCGGCGGAGGCGACGAGGCCGCCGAGGACGGCGGTCCCGTGAGCCTCGACATGTGGGTGTTCGCCGAGCTGCACGCCGCCTACTACGAGCAGATGGCGGAGGCGTGGAACGAGGCGAACCCCGACCGTCCGGTCGACCTCGAGGTCACCGTCTACCCGTACGACGACATGCACAACAAGCTCCAGCTCGCGGCGAACTCGGGCTCGGGCCTGCCCGACGTCGTCGACATCGAGGTCAGCAAGTTCTCCAACTTCGTCACGGAGGACGGCCGGACGCCGCTCATGGACCTCAGCGAGGTCGCGGCGCCGTACCAGGACGACATCGTCCAGGCGCGCCTCGACCTCTACAGCCGGGCCGACGGCATCTACGGGCTCCCCACGCACGTGGGCGCCTTCGTCGCGTTCTACAACGTGCCGCTCCTGCAGGCGGCGGGGATCGACTACACGACCATCGAGACCTGGGAGGACTTCCAGGCCGCGGGCACGGCCTACAACCAGGCCACGGGCAAGGCGTTCGGCGTCGCGAGCACGGGCGTCGACATGGTCGAGCCGCTCATCGTCGCCCAGATGGGCGGGGGCTACTTCGACGACGAGGGCAACCTCACGGTCAACAGCCCGGAGGTCGTCGAGGCGCTCGAGCTCGAGCAGGGGATGCTCGAGGCCGGGGCCATCTCCACGATCCCCGGCGGCAGCCCCGACTCGGAGGAGGCCTTCGGGGCGATCAACAACGGCGACTACGCGGCGATCGTCTACCCCGCCTGGTACACGTCGCGGTTCGTCGACTACATGCCCGACCTGTCGGGCGACATCGCGATCGCCCCGGCGCCCGTGATCGAGGGTGGCGAGGTCGCCACGATCGGCGGCGGCGGCACCGGCACGGCGGTGACGGAGGCGTCCCCGGTCAAGGACTTCGCGGCCGAGTGGCTCGCGTTCGCGAAGCTGTCGCCCGAGGCGAACGTCGCCGTCTGGGAGGTCCTCGGCTTCGACCCCGTGAACATGGCGGTCTGGGAGGACGAGGAGGTCACGCACAACCCGGACAACAAGTTCGTGCAGTACTTCCAGACGAACCTGTTCGACGTCCTCAACGAGGTCAAGGGCGACATCGGCCACTTCGAGTCGTTCACCAGCCCGCACCTGCCCGCGGTCGACAACATGTTCACGACGGTCACCTTCACGGAGATCTTCGAGAACGGCGTCGCCCCGCAGGACGCGCTCGACCAGGCGCAGGCCGACCTCGAGAACCAGATCGGCGAGTAGCCCGACCCGCCCGGGCGCCGGCACGCGCCGGCGCCCGGGCCGTCGTCCCCACCCGTGGCGGAACCAGGTCCGCCCGAAGCACAGGAGCACGCATGCACAACGGCAGGCTGTCGATCGACCCCGCGTTCACCGTGGCGCCCGTGAACCGCCGGGTCTTCGGCTCGTTCGTCGAGCACATGGGCCGGTGCGTGTACGGCGGGATCTACGAGCCCGGGCACCCGACGTCCGACGACGACGGCTTCCGCGGGGACGTCCTCGACCTGGTCCGCGAGCTCGGCGTGACCGCGGTCCGCTACCCGGGCGGCAACTTCGTCTCCGGGTACCGCTGGGAGGACGGCGTGGGCCCGGTCGAGGACCGGCCGACCCGGCTCGACCCCGCGTGGCGCACGATCGAGACGAACGAGTTCGGGCTCAACGAGTTCATGGCGTGGGCGGCGAAGGCCGACATCGAGCCGATCATGGCGATGAACCTCGGCACCCGCGGCATGCAGGAGGCCATCGACCTGCTCGAGTACGCCAACCACCCCCAGGGCACCGCGCTGTCGGACGCCCGCATCGAGCACGGGGCCAAGGAGCCGCACGGCATCCGGATGTGGTGCCTGGGCAACGAGATGGACGGGCCGTGGCAGCTCGGCCACAAGACCGCCGAGGAGTACGGGCGCCTCGCCGCGGAGACGGCGCGCGCCATGCGCCAGTTCGACGCCGGCCTCGAGCTCGTCGCGTGCGGCAGCTCGGGGCGCCAGATGCCGACGTTCGGCGCGTGGGAGGCGACCGTCCTCGAGCACACCTACGACGTCGTCGACCTCGTCTCGGCCCACGCGTACTACGAGCTCGAGGGCGACGACCGCGCGAGCTTCCTCGCCTCGTCGGTCGACATGGACCGGTTCATCCGCGAGGTGGTCGCGACGGCGGACCACGTCGGCGCGCGGCTGTCCTCGTCCAAGCGGATCAACATCTCGTTCGACGAGTGGAACGTCTGGTACCTCAAGGACCTGCAGGCGAGCGGGATGCCGGACGACTGGACCACGGCGCCCCGCCTCAGCGAGGACGCCTACACGGCGCTCGACGCCGTCGTCGTCGGCTCGCTGCTCATCACGCTGCTGCGCCACGCCGACCGCGTGACCGCTGCGTGCCAGGCGCAGCTCGTCAACACGATCAGCCCGATCCGGGCCGAGCCGGGCGGACCCGCGTGGCGGCAGTCGATCTTCCACCCGTTCGCGCTCATGGCCCGCCACGCGCGGGGGACCGTGCTCGACCTCCGGGTCGACGGCCCGACGCTCGCGACCGCGCGGTACGGCGACGTCCCGACGCTCGACTCCGTCGCCACCTACGACGCCGAGGACGGGCGGCTCGCCGTCTTCGTGGTCAACCGCGACCCCGACGCGCCCGTCGAGGTCTCGACGGACCTGCGCACGTTCGGCGACGTCAGCCTCGTCGAGGCGACGCTCCTCGGGGGCGAGGACCTCGCTGCGGCGAACACCCAGGAGGACCCCGACCGGGTGGCGCCGCGCGCTCACACCGGGGCGTCCGTCGAGGGCGCCGCGCTGCGCCTCACGCTGCCGCCGGCGTCCTGGACGATGGTGCTCTTGCAGGTCGCCCGCGCATGACCGGCCGGCCGGGGGTCGGGGACGAGCCGTTCGGCTACCTCCTCGTGCACTTCGTCGAGGACCCGGACGGGTACGGCGAGCAGGTGTACTACTCCCTCAGCGACGGGGACGACCCATGCGCGTTCGTCCGGCTGAACGGCGGGCAGCCCGTGCTGCGGTCGGGCCTCGGGACGACCGGCGTGCGGGACCCGTTCGTCGTGCGGGGTGACGGCGAGTTCTTCCTCGTTGCGACGGACCTGCGCATCTACGGCGGGGACGACGCCGGCTGGGACGCGTGGACGCGGAGGGGCAGCCGCAGCATCCTCGTGTGGCAGTCGACGGACCTCGTCACGTGGTCCGAGCCGTGGCTGCTCGAGGTCGCGCCGCCGACGGCGGGCATGGCCTGGGCGCCCGAGGCGCTCTACGACGCCGAGCGCGGGGAGTTCCTCCTGTACTGGTCGTCGAAGCTGTACGCCGAGGACGACGTCGAGCACGCGGGCGACGCCTACAGCCGCGTCCTGGCGGCGTGGACGACCGATTTCCGCCGCATCGGGGAGCCCCATGTGCTCGTGGACCGGGGCGAGGACGTCATCGACACCACGATCCTCGTCGAGGACGGCGTCGTGCACCGGGTCTCGAAGCAGGAGTCGCTGGCCGCCGACTCGGCCAAGGTGTTCCACGAGGTGGGGCCGTCCCTGCTGTCCGACGCGTTCCGCACCGTCGCGACACGGATCGGCGCGGACGCGTACGAGCGGCTCGAGGGCCCCGTGCTGTTCCGGGCCCACGGTGAGGACGCCTGGTACCTGTTCCTCGACCAGTACGACCGGCGCCCCCAGGGCTACCAGGGCTTCCGCACGACGGACCTCGCGACGGGGCGGTGGGAGCTGCTGCCGCGTGACCGGTTCCACATGCCGCCGGACACCAAGCACGGGGGCGTCCTGCCGCTGCGAGGCGACGAGTGGCACCGGCTCGCCGCGGCGTTCGGCCCACCGACCCGCACCACGCCCGAGCGCGAGGCTCCCGTCCCCTGACCAAGGGGCACGTCCCCGCTGCCGATCCTGCACAGCGTGCCGTCGATGAGCTCGTCGGAGTCGGTCAGCGGCATGACCGTGCGGTCGCGGGCGAGTGAGCACAGATGGATGGGGAGTAGCGTCGTGTCGGTCCGCCGTGGTCGTCCAGTCCACCTTCGGCGCAGCCCGTGCTGAAGGGAGGCCAGCGGTGTCCGTTCCGCCCTTCGATGACGCATGCCGGGTCTGTGGCTTTGACATCGGCGGCGGCTGGGACGGCGGGCAGCCGATGTACATCATCTGCTCGTGCTGCGGCGCAGAGTCGGGTTTGGACGACCACCCGACGCGGACGGCGCTCGGGTACTTGATCGAATGGGTGGTAGCAGGCACGCCGTGGTTCGATCCGGCTGAGAAGCCGGATCACTGGAACCTCCGCGATCAGCTCCACAGAGCGGGTCTTCGCCGTCCAATACAGCGTCTGGACGCCTACGAGAACGGCTCGTACCCGGGCAATGGGCCGGTGGATCGCCGGTTCCCTACGAAGCCGTTCTGGCTGCGGCGCTCCCAAGAAGGACAGGTCCCGCCCGCGAGCGAGCCTTCGGGATGACAGCGCGGTCAGCGGCATGACCGGACAGTCTGTGGGCGCGGTCGTCGGGCGCTGGCTGCGCCGACAATGGTGCGGTGACGATCACACGGGCAGCGGTGCTTGATCAGCTGAGGATCGCCTTGTGGCGTTCGCGAGCGGGGATCCGCCCAGAGCCAGACCTGGTCGGGTTGGCCGTCGATGGCTTGGTGGCCGGTCTCGGCGGCTCGGCTCTGGCCGAGCTGGCGGGTGCCGACCGGCGCAATAGCCAGGACGTGCGTGACCTGTTCGAGGAAGTCGTGCTCGAGCAAGGCCTGGAGAATCCTGACGAGCAGACCGCGTTGTGGCACCTTGTGCGACTCACAGCCCGTCAGATCGTCGACGGCACCATCGAGCCCGGCCGCGGCGCCGCATGGCTGTGGCGCGAGGCTGAGTCTCGGGCCGAGCCCGAGGGGGACTTGCGCGTCTTCGTCGCCCTCGCCTCTGAGCTCGAGGACCACCCAGAGCACGCGCAGTACTACGGGACGGAGATCGTCCGTGAGGCTGCAGCGCTCCTGGCCCGAGCGAAGCCACGGCAATGGCTGCGCGTGCAAGCAGCGCCAGACCGCCCGCTGTCCCGATCAACCACCGGCGGCTACGTCCCAATCGACGTGGGAGTGCTGCACCTGCCGGCGGAACTGACCGCCGACCTAGACCGATGGAGCGCTCACTGGCATGAGGTGCAGAGCGCACGCGGCTTTGCGTCGATCCCCGACGCCGAACGTTTCGTCGACAGGGGCCGGGACCTAGCGCAGCGCGTGCAGACGAGCTTGGGTGAGACCTGGCACGTCGAGTACTACCCGGAGCCGATCCGGCCCCCAGGCGTGTGGGTGCGCGCGTGAGACCGGTCAGCGGCATGACCGTGCAGGGCTCGATCGAGGACGCTGCTGGGTTCAGCCCGCTATGAGGGGCAGGAGTCGCGCGGCCACTGTCTCGTCGATACCGAACTCACCTCGCCACCAACACGCCGGGTAGGGGACGTCGCTCCGGCCCGTCGGACGGTCCTGGCGGTCACGGAAGGGCACGAAGGTCGTCGCGAATCCGGGGTGGTCGGGTGCTGCGAGAACTCCGCAGACGCCAAGCACGGCTAGGAGCGACTCCCTACGTGCGGCATTGCTCTCGGGTAGGCCCGCAGAGCGTGACAGGGACGTCACGGTGGCATTTGCTGGCGCGCTGCGGAGGCGCTGTATCAGTGACCGCCCCAGTTCGACGGCGCGCGAGTCGAGGTCAGCGCGCGGCGCACGCAGGAACATCTCGAGGTCGAAAGTCGCATACTGGACCTCGTCGTGTCGGACGCCCCCCCACTGGAACCGCTCGAAGCTCATGACGTTCAGGTCGATCTCCTCGTCTGTCAGTGGCAGACCGCAGATGCCGCAAGTGCAGCCGCCGTCCCACGGGTCAGGCGCATGCTCGGGCAGCTGCGCGAGAAGGAACCACGAGGAGATCGCGGACCGTAGGTCACGCCGGCCCGCACCGAGGCTCGCCACAAAGGCGTTCGATACGTCCTCGAGGCGCACCCGATCCCGCAAGGCATGGGCGGCTGCTATCCACCCGTCGTGGTCGAGCCGGCGAGGTCCGGCAAAGAGGAGGCCCGCGTCGAGTGCCTTCCGCGGGAGCGCGGTGAGGCCACCCGCGCCGACTCGCCAGCCGTTCGGCCCCCAGAACGCCTCAACCAGCTCTGCCACCGCGCCCGGGTCGATCGAGTACTGACCTTCGGTCACTGCCATGAGCCCAATGGTGGCGGACGCGGGTGTGCGGCGGGGCTACTTCCGGACGACCGACCGGTCGTCGGCATGACCGGACTGGGGTGGCGACGCGTGACCGTGCCGACGCGAGTCGCGTGTGTCCCGCCAGCAGCGTTCGTGGTCGCCCGGCTGTGGGCGGTGCCTCGCCGGTGGACGCCCGAGTCGGCTGGTGCCTGACTCAGCCCGGGACCGTGGCGGGTGCCGGCTCGGTGTCGAGGAACGTCGTCACCGCGTCGACGACCATGGCGGTGCGGCTCAGGCCGAAGAAGTGCGTCGTCCCGGGGAAGACCGCGAGCTGGGAGGACGGGACTCCCTCGAAGTCACCGTTGACGTCCCCACCGCGCAGCTGGAGGAACCGCACCGCGTGCTCGAGGCGCACCATGTCGCAGTCGCCGACCGTGATGAGCGTGGGCGCCGAGATCCCGCGGACGTCGTCGTCCGACCAGCCGCCGAAGCCCTCGTCGAAGTGGCTCAGCTTGGTCAGCAGGTCCTGCAGCCTGTCCGGGTGCGGTGACTTCGAGCGGTAGGCGGCCTCCATGGGCGTGCCGGCGATCATGTCGACGGTCATCTCGGCGACCGCCTCGGTGTTCTCGCCGCGGTCACCGTCGGGGTGGAACGAGACGGACGAGACCACGAGCCGCCGCACGCGCTCGGGGTGGCGGATGGCCAGGTGCAACCCGACCGCTCCGCCGATGCTGAAGCCGAAGACGTCCACCTGCGCCAGCCCGAGGTGGTCGAGCAGGCCGATGACGTCCGACGCCAGCCCGGCGGCGGTCAGCGGGCGGTCGACGTCGTCGGTGCGGCCGTGCCCCTGGAAGTCCGTGGCGACCACCTGCCGGCCGTGCGACAGGTGGGGGAGCAGCGCGCCGAACTGCTGATCGATGTCGAAGAGTCCGCCGTGCAGCAGGAGCAGAGGGGTGCCACCTGCCCCGTGCACCTCGTAGTACATCCGCATGCCGTTCACCGGCGCGTACCCCGTCGTGACGGACTGCTCGGACGTCCTGGCGGTCTGCTCGGTCACGTGACTCTCCTCTTTCGGGCGTTGTAGGAGGTCTGACCGTTCGTCGCGGCTGATCTGATCGGGCGGCGTCGCGGGCACCCCGGAGACCGTCTGACCCGTCGTCGAGGCTGACGGATCGGCCGCGGGCGACGAGGCGGGCGGCGGACATGCAGAAGGCCCCGTCGAGCTGGGGCCTGACCTGCGGAGATGCTGTGCTCCCGCGACTGGACTCGAACCAGTAACCGTCCGATTAACAGTCGGATGCTCTGCCAATTGAGCTACGCGGGATCGGCGGTTCGCAATGCTACCCGATGCTCGGCGGTGCACCGGCACCGGTGGCCGGGGGTGCCCGGAGTGTCCGGAAGGATCACCCGCGGACCGGCCGCGGAGGCCTGCGCGAGGCTCAGGCGAGCCCGGCGGCCTCGCGCACCTTCGCCTCCGCCTCGTCGACGGCGGCGGCCGTCCGCGGGTCGCTGAGGTCCACGCGCCCGTCGCCGAGCACCTGGGTGAGGAGGCCGCCGTCGGCGTCCCGGCGCAGGGCCACGCGCACGACGGCGCCGCCGGGGACCGTGACGCGAGCCGTGTGCACGACCGAGGACTGGACGCGCTCGTGCACCGCGCGGGCGAGCACGCGCGCGTGCTCGGCGTCGAGGTGCAGCACGGAGGCGGGGGAGCCGTCCACCCACGTCACGGTCAGCTCGGCGGTCTCGGGGTCGAGGCGCGCACCGTCGACGTCGCTCCATGCGCGCCGCAGCGCGCCGGCGCCCGCGACGTGCAGGTGCAGCGTCGTCGCGACCGCCCAGCCGTCGGTGAGCGGTGCCGTCGCGAGCACCTTCTCGCCGCGCCGCAGCTCGAGGGAGCCGCGGACGTCGTCGGGCAGGCGGGGGGCGCGTCGCAGGAGGGCCATGCCCTCAACGTAACCGGCACCGGCCCGTCCGGCGTCGCCGCGTCAGACGATCCCGGCCAGGCGACGGACCTGGTCGAGGTCGACGTCGGCCACCAGGTCCGGTGACGCGACGGCCAGGGCGCCCGCTGCCGCGCCGAGGCGCAGGCACGTAGCCAGCGGCAGCCCGTCGAGACGTCCGCGCAGCATCCCGGCGACGAACGCGTCGCCCGCGCCGTTGGTGTCGACCACCGTGACGTCGGCCACGGCCGGCACCTCGACCCACCCCTCGTCGCGGCCGAGGGCGACGGCACCGCGCGCACCCGCGGTGCACACCGCCCACCGCGCACCGGCCGCGACCCGCTCCGCGAGGTACGCGCGAGGGTCGGGCAGGCGGTCGGCCGAGACCACGAGCACGTCCGCCGCGTCGACGAACGGCCGGTGGAAGTCGGCGACGCCGTCGTGGTCGTGGACGTCGCACCACACCTCGCTCGCCACCGCACGGAGGGCCGGCAGCGCGTCCCGCACGTGGCCCGCGAGGTCGGCCACGACGACGTCGGCGCTCGCGGCGAGCTCGAGCACGGCGGGCGGCGGCGGGCCGGGGTCGGGCGGCAGGTCGAGGTAGATCGACAGGCGGCCGCCGTCGGGCGTCATGAGGTTGAGGTGGCGCTCGCTCGGGCCGGGCGTGCGCGCGGCGGTGAGCGTGAGACCGGGGTGGGCGAGCGCGGCCGCGATGCGGTCCGCGCCGTCGTCGTCGCCGAGCGCCGTCCGCAGCGTGACCGGGACGCCCAGGCGGGCGAGCGTGAGCGCCTTGCCCGCGGACGTGCCGCCGAGGCCGTCGCGGTGGCCGCGCGCCATGACGGTGTGGGGGTGGGGCTCGGGGAGCGCGTCGACGTCGACGAGGGTGTTCCACGAGGCGGGACCGGCGACCAGGACGTGCGGCACCCGGCGACCCTAGTCCCGTAGCCTTGCGCCGCGGGCCAGTAGCTCAGCCGGTCAGAGCAGCGGACTCATAATCCGTCGGTCGTGGGTTCAAGCCCCACCTGGCCCACCCGCGGCGGTGCCGAGCCGACGTGCCGGGCGAGGAGCGCCCGCACCCGGTCGACGTCGCCGGGGGAGGCCGCACCCCGCTTGGCGAGCAGCCAGAACGTCCCCGACCACGCGCGGTCGCTCAGCAGCACGAACGAGCGCTCGGTCTCGACGACCCGCGCGACACGGTCCCACCCGTAGCGGCCGCTCGAGGCGCCCGCGTCGACGACGAGGCCGTCGTCGGGCGCCAGCCGGGCGATCCTCTCCTCGCGCAGGGCGGGCTCCTTGCCCCACGAGCGACGGACGGCGCGGCGCAGCATCGGACGCTCGAGCACGGCCATCGCGGCCACGAGGAGCAGGAGGACCACGGTGACCGGCTCGCGCGTGAGCACCGCCCCGAGGGCGACGAGAGCCAGGGCGCCGAGCAGCACGGCGAGGCGACGGGTGCGGCGCGCACGTGAGCGCGCCTCGAACGCCTCGACGTAGTCCTCGACCGCGGGGAGCCAGCGCAGCGTGACCGCGTCGGAGGGGGACGCCGGGCCCGGGGCGGCGGGCGCGTCCCACGGCGCGTCGGTCGCCCCGAGGGCGGCGAGGGCGCCGGCCCGCGCGGCGCCGTCGCGCGCGGCCCGCGTCTCGTGCGCGAGCAGCGCGCGGAGGCGGTCGACGTCGGCGGGGTCCTGAAGGCCGCGCTTGGGGAGCACGGTGACGTAGCCCACGCGCTGCCCGCCGACCGTGAGGACGAACGACCGTCGCGTCTCGAGCAGCCGCGTCAGGTGCGTCCACTCCGTCTGCGTCGTCGCACCGCGGCTCACCGAGGTGATGCCGACACCCGGCTCCACGCGCGCCCGGGTCGGTCCCCGCCCCGCGAGCCCGGCCCGCCACAGGCGGCGCACCGCGTGTCGCGTGGCGAGGGGCGCGGCCAGCACCCCGACGCCCACGCCCGCCGCGAGCGGCAGGAGGTCGGGGGTGCCGGAGAGCGCGGCCGCCACGCACGCGACCACCACGGCGCCGCCGAGGAGGGTGAAGGCCCTCAGCCTGCGGTCGGCGCGGTCGCGGGCCCGGTAGGCGTCGACGTAGTCCGCCTGCTCGGGGGTCCACGCGAGCTCGACCGTGGCGCGGTCGTCTGCCGTCATGCTCGCTCGCTCTCGGAGACGGTCGGGGCGCGCGCACGCTACCGCCGACGGCGTCGTCCGGCGGGGCTGGGCCGGGAGCGACACGCCGGTCGCGGTGGGCGCGCGCGAGCCCGCTGCGGCCGTGGTCGGGACGAAGGTCCTCGCCATGATCGGAGTCGACCGCCATCGTTCTCCCCGTATCTAGTGGCTGAGTTGGCGGACGGGCACAACATGTGGTCCCGCTCGCGGAGCGGGGGGTCGTCATGGGCGTCGTCGGGGTCATCAAGCGCAGCGGGTCGGCGGTGCCGTTCGAGCCCGGGCTGATCGCGTCCGCGATCGCCCGGGCCGCGCTCGCCACGGGAGCCACCGACGTCGAGCACGCGGAGGCCTACGCGGCGCCGGTGGCCGACCGCGTGCTCGCGCGTCTCGCCGCCGAGGACGTGCCGTACCCGCACGTCGAGCACGTCCAGGACCTCGTCGAGGAGGCGCTGCTCGCGGCCGGGCACACGGGGACGGCGCGGGCGTACATCGCCTACCGGGCCCAGCACGCCCGGCTGCGGGACGACGCGCGGACCGTGGTCGACGTCGTCTCCTCCGTCGACGAGTACCTCGACCGGTCGGACTGGCGGGTCAACGCGAACGCCAACCAGGGCTGGTCGCTCGGCGGGCTCGTGCTCAACACCGCCGGCAAGGTGACCGCCAACTATTGGCTCTCGCACGTGTACCCGCCGGAGATCGGCCACGCGCACCGCGACGGGGCGATCCACCTGCACGACCTCGACATGCTCGCGGGGTACTGCGCGGGCTGGTCCCTGCGCACCCTGCTCGCCGAGGGGCTCGGCGGGGTCCCCGGCGCGGTCGAGTCCGGTCCGCCGAGGCACTTCTCGTCCGCCGTCGGCCAGGTGGTCAACTTCCTCGGGACCATGCAGAACGAGTGGGCCGGCGCCCAGGCGTTCAGCTCGTTCGACACCTACATGGCGCCGTTCGTCCGCCTCGACGGGCTCACCTACGACGAGGTGCGCCAGGGTGTCCAGGAGCTCGTGCACAACCTCAACGTGCCGTCCCGGTGGGGCACGCAGACCCCGTTCACCAACCTCACCTTCGACTGGACCTGCCCCCCGGACCTGCGGGACCAGGTCCCCGTCGTGGGCGGCGTCGAGCAGGACTTCACCTACGGCGAGCTGCAGGCCGAGATGGACCTCATCAACCGGGCCTACATCGAGGTCATGACGCGCGGCGACGCGTCCGGCCGGGTGTTCACGTTCCCGATCCCGACGTACAACATCACGCGCGACTTCCCGTGGGAGTCCCCGAACGCCGAGGCCCTGTTCGAGATGACGGCGAAGTACGGCCTGCCGTACTTCCAGAACTTCATCAGCTCCGACCTCGAGCCGCACCAGATCCGGTCGATGTGCTGCCGCCTCCAGCTCGACCTGCGCGAGCTGCTCAAGCGGGGCAACGGGCTGTTCGGCTCGGCCGAGCAGACCGGCTCCGTCGGCGTCGTGACCGTCAACTGCGCGCGCCTGGGCCACACGCACCGGGGCGACGAGGCGGGCTTGCACGCCGAGCTCGACCGGCTGCTCGTGCTCGCGCGCGACGCCCTGGAGATCAAGCGCAAGGTCGTCGGCCGCCTCATCGACGAGGGCCTCTACCCGTGGACGAAGCGCTACCTCGGCCGCGGCCTGCACAACCACTTCTCGACCATCGGGGTCAACGGCGTCAACGAGATGATCCGCAACCTCACGGGCGACGCGCACGACATCACGACGCCCGAGGGGCACGCGATCGCGCTGCGCCTGCTCGACCGCGTGCGCGCGCGGATGGTCGAGTTCCAGGAGACGACGGGCCACCTGTACAACCTCGAGGCGACGCCCGCCGAAGGCACGACGTACCGGTTCGCCAAGGAGGACCGCCGCCGCTACCCCGGGATCCTCCAGGCCGGGACCGACGAGAACCCGTACTACACGAACTCGACGCAGCTGCCCGTGGGCTTCACGGACGACCCGTTCGAGGCGCTCGCGCGCCAGGACGAGCTGCAGACGAGGTACACCGGCGGCACCGTGCTGCACCTCTACATGTCGGAGCGCGTGTCGAGCGCGGCGGCGTGCCGCGCGCTCGTCCGCCGCGCGCTCGAGAACCACCGGCTGCCGTACGTGACCGTGACGCCGACGTTCTCGATCTGCCCCGGCCACGGCTACCTCGCGGGCGAGCACGCCACGTGCCCGCGGTGCGCCGCGGCGGACCCGGCGGCGCCGCCCGTGACGTGCGAGGTGTGGACCCGCGTCATGGGCTACCACCGGCCGGTGAGCTCGTTCAACGTCGGCAAGAAGGGCGAGCACGCGGAGCGCGTCCCCTTCCTCGAGGCGCGCGCCGACGACGCCGGCCGGATCGTGGCGGCCGTCGGTGCGCCCTGACGCGGGGGTGGCCGTGGCCGGCCCCACCCGGCCGGCCGAGCGCGCCGCGCCGGCCGGGCGCGCGCAGGCCACGGCCGCGTCGCTGGCGATCGCCGGCCTCGTGCCGCTGTCGACGTGCGACTGGCCCGACCGGCTCGTCGCGACGGTCTTCCTCCAGGGCTGCCCCTGGCGCTGCGGCTACTGCCACAACCCCGCGCTGCTCGACCCGCGCGAGCCAGGCCGGCTGCCCTGGTCGGACGTGACGGCGCTGCTCGCGCGTCGCGCGGGCCTGCTCGACGGCGTCGTCTTCTCGGGTGGCGAGCCGACGCGCCAGGCGGGCCTGCTCGACGCCGTCCGGCAGGTGCGGGCCGCGGGCTTCGGCGTCGGCCTGCACACCGCGGGCGCCTACCCGCGGCGCCTCGCGGCGCTCCTGCCCTGGGTGGACTGGGTCGGCCTCGACCTCAAGGCGCCCTCCGGCCGGTATGACGACGTCACCGGCGTCCCCGGCAGCGCTCGCCCGGCGTTCGCCTCGCTCCGGCTCGCGCTCGACGCCGGCGTCGCCCTCCAGGTGCGCACGACCGTCGACCCGACGGTGCTGGACGAGCTCGAGGTCGCCCGGCTCTCCGCGCTCCTCGCGGGACTGGGCGTGCGCGACCACGTGCTCCAGGAGGTCCGGACCGAGGGCGTGCGCCCGGAGTACGCCGAGGCGCTCGCACGCGCGGCGACCGCGCGGGCCTAGAGGACCACCTGGTCGAACGACCTCAGCTCGACGGGTGCGGCCTGCGCGCCCCGCTCGGCCGGGAGCCGGTCGGCGGCGGGCAGCGGGCCGAGGTCGAGGCCGGTCGTCTCGGCGATCGAGGTGATCGACACCTGGAACGTCCGATACGCGCCGAGCTCCTCGAGCGCGCGCGGAGCGCCCCGGCGTTCGCGCTCGAGCAGCGCGGCGAGCAGCTCGGACTGGTCGAGGAGGTAGCCGGTCGCGCCGAGCCCGTCCTCGCGGGCCCAGACGGCGACCTTCCAGAACCGGCGCGGGAGCAGGACGCCGCGGTACTCGGGGTCGTCGTCGGCGAGCACCGGACCGCTGAGCACGCTGAGCCGCGTGTCCGTGCGGTCCGCGTGCTCGAGCACGTAGTCCTCGAGCCCGAGCCAGAGGTCCTTCGACTGGTTGAAGACCGCGACCTGGGGCGCCGCGTTGGTGTAGTGGAAGGTGTCCTCGTTGGCGGCGGCGGCGGTCGCGTCGTCGCCCCAGACCGGGTCCATGCGCCGGACGAGGTGACCGCGGTCGAGGTCGTTGTCCTGGTAGACCGGGGCGCCGGCCTGCGAGCCCGACGGAACCCGGCGGTCGTTGCGCCAGCGCTCGCCCCCGCGCGCGAGGTCCAGGAGCCGGGCGCCGTCGACGTTGACGGCGGTCGCCGCCGCGAGGCGCCGGTCGGGACGGAGCAGGACCGTGAAGTGGACGTAGTCGAGCGCCACCGTGGCGGGCGCCGCGCCACCGCGGCCGTCCGCCGGCGTCGGCAGGGGCACGGGCTCCGCGAGGAACCCCGGGTCGTAGCCGAGGTGCGTCGGGCGGTCGTCCCCGGACGCGGGCGCCAGGGAGCGCTCGGCCGGCGCGGGCGAGCGCTCCGTCGCCGACCCGCGCCCCCGGGGCGCCGCGCGCGACGTCGACCGGTCGACCCCCGGGTCGAGGCGCGCGGCGAGCAGGGCGAGCACGGTCCCGGCGATGTCGTCGGGGATGGCGTCCGCGACCGCCTCGGCCACCTCCTGCGGGTCGGGGATACCGCGCTCCGTCGCGCCCAGGAGCGTGGGCAGCGCGTTGGACAGGGCCAGGCGCACGTCCCGGGTGTCCTCCCGGATCCCGCTGAGCGCGTCGGGCAGCCCGTTGACCTGGTCGAGCACGCTCTTGAGCCGGTGCCGGTCCGTCTGCTCCTGCGGCACGGCTGCGCCGTTGTTGGCCCCGTGCGCCCCGACGAGGTCGCGCAGCATGCGCTCCATGCGGTTGATCTGCTCCTGGTCGACCATGTCGTCGTCCTCCTCCGCTGCTGCCGCCACGACGAATGTCGCGCCCGCGCCGTGCGTCCAGTGCCACGCCTCGTTGATCGACCGGCCCTCGGCGTTGGTCCAGCCGAGGTCGTGCGCGCACGCCTCGAACTGGTCGAACGCGGCCGTCCGGTACTTCAGCCCGACGACGTCGACCGTGATCCCCAGCCCGTGGTTGGAGGTCCCCGGCACCGCCGCGGCGGAGAAGACCGGCAGGCGCCACCACGTCTGCAGCACGCCGTTGCCGTCCCACTTCCGGGGGTCGATGCCCGTCCGGAACGCCGGGGTGTACCGCTGGCGGAACAGGCGCTCCTGCTCGGCGAACGGCCGGTAGGCGTTGAGGCGGCCGTTGATGGCCGGAGTCCAGCCGAAGCGCCGCCGCACCTCCGCGCGCACGGCCTCCCAGGCCGTCGCCGCGCCGGACGTGAGGAAGGCTCCCGGCAGGCTCGGTACCGGCGTCAGCAGGGCCGTGTCGATCCGGCCGTTGGCGACGCGCGCCATGGCACCTCCCCCCGCGCGCGGGCGGACGTCACCCGGGTCGGGCGACGGGGCGCCGAGCGGACGCCCGCTGCTCCGAGCATGACCATCCGGCGACGGCTGGGCAAGGTCCCAGCCCCCTCCGGGCCAGGTGGGGTCAGCCGGCGGGGCGGTCGCCCGACGACGGCTCGGTGGCCGCCGTCGCCAGCGTCGCGAGCCACGCGCCCGTGCCGGGGGCGAGGACGACGGGCGCCTCGTACGACGTCGGCTCCGGGCCGTCGACCGTGACGACGAGGTCGGCGGGCAGCGGGTTGTGCAGGGCGATCCCCAGCAGGTGGCCGAGGAAGCCGCGCGCCCGCAGGCGACGTCGGGCGCGTCCCGAGAGGAGCTCCTGGACCACCGCGGCCGTGTGCCGCCGCGGCACGTCGAGCTCGACGACGTCCTCGACGACGACCAGGTCCTCGCCGTCGCGGTGCAGCCGGACGACCACCGACGGGACGCCCGGGATCTCGACCGGGACCCACGCGCGGCGCCCGTCGAGCGGGTCGTCGTCCTCCCACGGGTCGGCCTCGGGGACCGGCACCGGCTCGCGGCCGTGGCGCGTCGCGACCTCCCACAGCGCGCGGACCGCCGACTGCGTCGCGTCGTCGAGGGCCACGGGTGCCTCAGCGGCTCTCGGTGACCATGACGGTCACGAGGAAGAGCGCCGACCCGGCGGCCAGCGCGCCGACGGCGAGGCGGAAGGTGCGTCGCTCGCCTGCGCTGTCGTCCACCTGGCCGAGCCGGAACGCCCGGACGAGGAGGACGGCGCCGGCGAGCGTGAGGACGCCCCCGAGGGCGATGAGGACGGGCTGCACGACGCCCAGTCTGCCGTGCGCGTCAGGCGGGCGCGTGCCGCTCGAGGAACGTCAGCACCTCCGTCTGGTCGACGCCCGGGAACACGCCCGCCGGGAGCGCCGCGAGCGTGCTCGCGTGCGGCCGCGCCGCGGGCCAGGCCCGGCCGGCCCAGCGCTCGGCGAGGTGGTCCGGCGGCCGCCGGCAGCACGTGGGGTCGGGGCAGCGGGACGTCGCGCGCTCGCGGGTCTCGCGCCCCTGGAACCAGCGCACCTGGGCGAACGGCACGCCCACGCTGACCGAGAACTCGCCGTCGGGCCCGGACTGGACCCGCGACGTGCACCAGAAGGTGCCCGACGGCGTGTCCGTGTACTGCGAGTACGGGCTGATCCGGTCCGGGATCGCGAACACCGTGCGCGCGGTCCAGCGGCGGCAGACCGGCTGACCCTCGATCGCGCCGAGCGGGTCGCTGGGGAACGCGACGCCGTCGTTCTCGTACGCCTTGTGCAGCGTCCCGCTCTCGTGGACCTTCATGAAGTGCACCGGGATGTCGAGGTGCCGCGTCGCGAGGTTGGTGAACCGGTGCGCCGCGGTCTCGTAGGTCACGGCGAACGCGTCGCGCAGGTCCTCGACGGACAGCCGCCGGGCCGCCTTCGCCTCGCTGAGCATCGCGACCGCCCCGTCCTCGGGCAGCAGGAGCGCGGCGGCCAGGTAGTTGGCCTCGACCCGCTGGCGCAGGAAGTCGCCGTAGTCGCGCGGCTCGCGGTGCTCGAGCACGTAGGACGCCAGCGCCTGCAGGAGCGGCGACCGGGGGTCCGTGGACGCGTGGTGCGGCAGGTAGACGCGGCGGTGCTCGAGGTCGGTGACCGAGCGGGTCGAGTGCGGCAGGTCGGCGACGTGGTGGAGCGTGAAGCCCAGGTGGGCGGCGATCTCGGCCGAGCCCCGCTGCGACAGGGGCCCGCCCGGGTGCCCGACGGCGGCCAGCAGCCTGCGCGCGTGCGCCTCGAGCTCGGGGAAGTAGTTGTCCTGCGCGCGCATCGTCGAGCGCAGCTCGGCGTTGGCGCGGCGCGCCTCCTCCGGGGTCGCGGCGCGCTCGGTGAGCAGGCGCTGCAGCTCCTCGCCCAGGCGGAGGAGCGCCTGGAGCGCGTCGGTGGGCAGGGAGCGCCCGACGGCGACCGCGGGGATGTCGAGCGACGAGAACAGCGGCCCGCGCTGGGCGCGGACCAGGGCGATCTCGAGCGCCGCGCGCGCCGACGGCGGCTCGTCGACGATCAGCGCGGCG
This sequence comes from Actinotalea solisilvae, assembly GCF_016464425.1. GTDB lineage: Bacteria > Actinomycetota > Actinomycetes > Actinomycetales > Cellulomonadaceae > Actinotalea > Actinotalea solisilvae. The sequence continues at coordinate 36,836 of NZ_JADDKQ010000002.1, read as the reverse complement.
ACCGGCACCGCGAGCGCGGCCGCGACCTGCTGGAGCAGCGAGACCTTCGCCTCGCGGTGGCCGTTCTCGAGCATGGAGATCTGCGACGGGGCGCGCCCCACGGCGGCGCCCAGGTCCTCGAGCGTCATGCCGCGCGCCGTCCGGACGTGGCGGATCCGGCGGCCGATCGTGAGCGCGTCGGCGCCCGGGGCCGTGTCGGCCGGGGCGGGTGCTCCCGTGTGCGTCGTCGTCATGCGTCCACGCTCGCAGCGGCCGCGTGGCGGCACCAGGTTCCGTGGCCGTGAAGAACGCCGGTTCTTCACGCGCGACGCACGGCGGTCCGGGCCGGCCCGGGGCCCACGGTGGACGCACGGCCCGACCCGCGAGCCGGCGAGAGGAGCACCACCGTGAGCACCACGACCACGCACCGTCCGGCCGGCGCGACCGGCGCGACCGGCGCGCCCCGCCCGACCGGCACGCCCGGCCCGACGCCCGCCACGTCGTCCGACGCGCGCCGACTGCCCGGGGACCCGCACGAGACGGCCGAGGAGATCGCCGCGGGCTGGGCGTCCGACCCGCGCTGGCACGGCATCCGCCGCGACTTCACCGCGGCGGACGTCGTCGCGCTGCGCGGCCCGGTCGTCGAGGAGCACACGCTCGCCCGCCGCGGCGCCGCGCGGCTGTGGGACCTCCTGCACACCCGCGAGTGGGTGCCGGCGCTCGGCGCGCTCACGGGCAACCAGGCGGTCCAGCAGGTGCGCGCCGGGCTCGAGGCGATCTACCTGTCGGGGTGGCAGGTCGCGGCCGACGCGAACCTCGCGGGCCAGACGTATCCCGACCAGAGCCTGTACCCGGCCAACTCGGTGCCCGCCGTCGTGCGGCGGATCAACAACGCGCTCCTGCGCGCGGGGCAGGTGGAGCACGCCGAGACGGGGACGACGTCGCGCGAGTGGATGGCCCCGGTCGTCGCGGACGCCGAGGCCGGGTTCGGCGGGGCGCTCAACGCCTACGAGCTCATGACGGCGATGATCGCCGCCGGCGCGGCCGGCGTGCACTGGGAGGACCAGCTCGCGGCCGAGAAGAAGTGCGGCCACCTGGGCGGCAAGGTGCTCGTGCCCACGGCGCAGCACGTGCGCACGCTCAGCGCGGCCCGGCTCGCGGCCGACGTCGCCGGCGTGCCGACCCTCGTCGTCGCGCGGACGGACGCGCTCGGTGCGGACCTGCTCACGTCCGACGTCGACCCGGCCGACGCGCCGTTCCTCACGGGCGAGCGCACGTCCGAGGGCTACCACCGCGTCCGGCCGGGGCTCGACGCCGTCGTCGCCCGCTGCTCGGCGTACGCGCCCTACGCCGACCTGCTCTGGGTCGAGACGTCCGAGCCCGACCTCGGCCTCGCCCGCGAGTTCGCCGAGGCGATCCACGAGCGGTTCCCCGGCAAGCTGCTCGCGTACAACTGCTCGCCGTCGTTCCACTGGCGCGGCCACCTCGACGACCCGACGATCGCGCGGTTCCAGCGCGAGCTCGCGTCGTACGGGTACGCGTTCCAGTTCATCACCCTGGCCGGCTTCCACGCGCTCAACCACTCGATGTTCACGCTCGCGCGCGGCTACGCCCGGCGCGGCATGAGCGCGTACGTCGAGCTCCAGGACGCCGAGATCGCGTCCGAGGCCGACGGCTACACCGCGACCCGCCACCAGCGCGAGGTCGGCACCGGGTACTTCGACCGCGTCGCGACGACGGTCGACCCCCGCAGCACGACGACGGCCATGGCCGGCTCGACGGAGACCGCCCAGTTCACGGGTCGGCACTGAACGTCGCCGTCGCGCGCCGGACGCACCCACGCACCCAGACCGAGGAGACGAGCACCATGACGACCCTGACCACACCCACCACGCCCACCCCGCGCACCCCACGCACCCCACGCACCTCGATGGCGGCGGCCACCGGCACGACGTCGCGCGTCGAGGTCCGCGGCCCGTGGGTCCCGGGCACCGAGCAGGTCCTCACGCCCGCCGCCCTGGAGCTCCTCGGCGAGCTCCACGCCGAGTTCGCGGGCCGCCGCCACGACCTGCTGCTCGAGCGGCAGCGGCGCCGCGAGGCCGTCGCCAACGGCGCCGACCTCGACCTCCTCCCGGAGACGGCGGGCGTGCGGTCCGACCCGTCCTGGCGCGTGGCCGGTCCCGGCCCGGGGCTCGAGGACCGTCGCGTGGAGATCACGGGGCCGACGGACCGGAGGATGACGGTCAACGCGCTCAACTCGGGCGCGCGCGTCTGGCTCGCGGACCTCGAGGACGCGACGTCGCCGACCTGGCGCAACGTCGTCGGCGGCCAGCACAGCCTGCTCGACGCGGTGCGCGGCCGGGTGGACTTCACGTCCGCCGAGGGCAAGGAGTACCGGGTCCGCACCGACGGGCGCACACCGACGATCGTCATGCGCCCGCGCGGCTGGCACCTCGCCGAGAAGCACCTGTGCGTCACGGACCGCACCGGCCAGCGTTCCCCGGCGTCCGCGAGCCTCGTCGACGCCGGCCTCTACGCGTTCCACAACGCGCGCGCGCTCGTCGACGGCGGGCGGGGGCCCTACTTCTACCTGCCCAAGCTCGAGAGCCACCACGAGGCCCGGCTGTGGGACGACGTCTTCACGCTGCTCGAGCGCCGGCTCGGCCTCGACCACGGCACGATCCGCGCGACGGTGCTCATCGAGACCGTCACGGCCGCGTTCGAGATGGAGGAGATCCTGCACGCCCTGCGCGACCACTGCGCGGGCCTCAACGCGGGCCGGTGGGACTACATCTTCAGCATCATCAAGACGTTCCGGGACCGCGGTCCGCGCTTCGTCCTGCCGGACCGCTCGGCCGTGACGATGGAGGTGCCTTTCATGCGCGCCTACAGCGACCTCCTCGTCGCGACGTGCCACCGGCGCGGCGCCCAGGCGATCGGCGGCATGTCGGCGTTCATCCCCAACCGGCGCGACCCCGAGGTCACGGCCCGCGCGCTCGAGCAGGTGCGCCGGGACAAGCAGCGCGAGGCGGCGGCGGGCTTCGACGGCACCTGGGTGGCCCACCCGGACCTGGTCCCCGTGGCCGCCGAGGTGTTCGACGCGGTGCTGGGGGAGCGGCCCGACCAGCGGGACGTGCGCCGCGAGGACGTGCACGTCACGGCGGACGACCTGCTCGACGTCGCCTCAGCGGGCGGTCGCGTCACCGACGCCGGCGTGCGCTCCGACGTCTCCGTCGCGCTGCGCTACCTGGAGTCGTGGCTGCGCGGCACGGGCGCCGCCGCGATCGACGACCTCATGGAGGACGCGGCGACCGCCGAGATCGCGCGCTCCCAGCTCTGGCAGTGGATCCACCACGGGGTCACGACGGTGGACGGCACGCGCGTGACGCGTGAGCACGTCGCGTCGGTGCTCGCGGACGTGCTCGCCGGGCTGGAGCGCACCCCCGGGGACCGGTTCGACGACGCCGCGGACGTGCTGCGGCAGGTTGCGCTGGGCGACGACTTCCCGACGTTCCTCACCCCCGCCGCCAAACCCCACCACCTCGTCGAGTCGGCCGGCGCCGGCGGCCGGGCGGCCGGGGGGCCGGGGCCGCCCGTCGGCTGTGGCGTGCGCCGTGGCGCGGCTCGCGAGCGCTGCGCTCAGAACGCGCCGCTGCCGCCGACCCTCGGCCCGTCGTCGGTCGTGCCCGTCGTGCCGGTCGTGCCCGTGGTCGTGCCGCCCGTGCCCGTCGTGCTCGTGCCCGAGAGGTCCTCCGTGCTGGTCTCCCACGTGTCGCCGACCTGCTCCTGGCCGCGGCCGGTCACGGCGCCGGTCGCCGAGCGCACCGCACCGCCGACCTTGTCCTTGAGGTCCGGTGCCTTCTCCTTGACGAACGTGCTCGCCTCGGAGACGGTGCCCTGGACGCGGGGGTCCTGCCAGAGCGTCTGGGCCGACGACCGGATCTTCTCGAACTGCTCACGGCCGGCGCGGGTGCCGAGGACGTAGCCCACGGCTCCGCCGAGGAGGAAAGCTGCCTTCATCCGCATGATCGGTCCTTTCGTCGGGTGCGCCGCGGGGGCGCCTCGCTGCTTCCGAGCCTAGGCGCGGGACGCGCGGCCCGCAGGGGCTACGGCCGCCGCCGGTGGCGCGGTGCGGCCCGAGGACGGACAGTGGCGGTATGGGACGACTCCTCAAGTACCTTCCGATGATCATCGCCGGCGTCAAGTGGTACCGGAACCGCCGCCAGGAGCGCGCGGCCCGGGTGGCTACGCCGCGCTGAGCCCCGGCCGACGTCGGACGCTGACGGCGCCGACCGCGCCCTGCGCGCGGCGGCGTCGTCAGCGCTCGCGCGTCGGCGGTCATGGCAGGATCGAGCCATGGCGATGAGAGAGATCCGTGTGGTGCCGGACCCGGTGCTGCGCACCCCCTGCGAGCCGATCACGGAGATCGACTCCCGCGTCCGCTCGCTCGTCGAGGACCTGCTCGAGACCGTGGACCACGAGGGCCGCGCGGGGCTCGCCGCCAACCAGATCGGCGTGAGCCTGCGAGCCTTCTCCTGGAACATCGACGACGACCTCGGCTACGTGCTCAACCCGCGCATCGTCGAGCTGTCCGAGGACGAGTACCAGGACGGCGACGAGGGCTGCCTCTCGGTGCCCGGCCTCTGGTACCCCACCCACCGCGCCTGGTACGCGCGAGTGGTCGGGGAGGACCTCGACGGCAAGGAGGTCGTGGTCGAGGGCACCGAGCTCATGGCACGCTGCCTCCAGCACGAGGTCGACCACCTCGACGGCATGCTCTACCTCGACCGGCTCGAGCGCAGCGTGCGCAAGAAGGCCATGCGGGCCATGCGGGAGCAGCTCGCCTGAGCTGGGGCGGCCCGCGCCCGGGCCGCCGCCGGTGCTCCTGCTGGCGCTGCGGCCCGAGGATCAGGCATGCTGGGCCCAGCACGCCGCGTGACCATGCAGCCTCCCGGCACGGGATGAGGTCGTTGGGGAAGACGACCCTCGACCCGTCAGGAGGTGTGACATGGCTGGTGCCATCACCCGCGGTGTACTTTTCGTGCACTCGGCACCCCGTGCCCTGTGCCCCCACATCGAGTGGGCTGCCGGCGGTGTGCTGGGCAGCCGACTCGTCATGGACTGGACCGAGCAGCCGGCCGCGCCCGGCATGTTCCGGGCCGAGGTCTCGTGGCAAGGCGCCCAGGGCACCGGCGCGCGCCTCACGTCCGCCCTGCGCGGGTGGGCGCACCTGCGGTACGAGGTGACCGAGGAGGCGAGCCACGGCGCCGACGGCGCCCGCTGGAGCCACACGCCCGAGCTGGGCATCTTCCACGCCGCCACGGACGTGCACGGCAACACGATGGTCCCCGAGGACCGCATCCGCGCCGCTCTCGAGCACGCCGGCGACGCCGACCGCATGCGCCGCGAGCTCGACCTCGCCCTCGGCCAGGCCTGGGACGACGAGCTCGAGCCCTTCCGCTACGCCGGCGCGGGCGCCCCGGTCCGCTGGCTCCACCGCGTCGGCTGAGCGTCGGGGCCGGTCTCAGGCCCGCGCGATCGGGGTCGCGGTGGAGCGCGGTGCGGTGCACCGGCCGTCCATCCGGCGCTGACGCGCCTCCCGCCAGGCCCGCCAGGCCGGCGCACCACACCACGCTCCACCGCTGGGATGTGCGACTCGGCCCGCTCCGAGCCGCTCGAGCCCTGTGGAGACGAGCATCCGGACGTCTGGGCGCGTTGTGTACGGGTCGACCTGCGAGAGACGTTCGGGTGCGAGCATCCGGACGGCACGAGCCGGCGCGACCCGCCCGGCGGACGGCTCAGGCGGAGGTGACCACCAGGGCGACGTTGTGGCCGCCGAAGCCGAAGGAGTTGTTGATCGCGGCGATCTGGCCGTCGGGCAGCGCGCGCGGCGTGCCGCGTACGAGGTCGAGGACGAGGTCCGGGTCCGGCTGGTCGACGTTGATCGTCGGGGGCGCCTGGCGGTCGTGCAGCGCGAGCACCGTGAAGATCGTCTCGAGCGCGCCCGCCCCGCCGAGCAGGTGGCCCGTCATCGACTTGGTCGCCGACAGCGCGACGCGGTCGGCCGCGTCACCCAGCACGGTCCGGACGCTGCGCGCCTCGATGAGGTCGCCGACGACGGTCGACGTCGCGTGCGCGTTGACGTGCACGACGTCGCTCGCCGCGACGCCCGCCTGCGCCAGGGCCGCGTTCATCGCCGTGACCTGGCCGATCCCGTCCGGGTCGGGCGAGGTGATGTGGTAGCCGTCGGCGCTCAGGCCCACGCCGGCGATGCGCGCGTAGACGGTCGCGCCACGCGCCGCGGCGTGCTCGGCCGACTCGAGCACGACGATGCCGGCGCCCTCGCCGAGGACGAAGCCGTCGCGCTGGGTGTCGTACGGCCGCGACGCCGCGGCCGGGTCGTCGTTGCGCGTCGAGAGCGTGCGCGACGCCGCGAAGGCGGCGAGCGGCATGGGGTGGATCGCCGCCTCGGTGCCGCCCGCGACGACGACGTCGGCCCGGCCCGTGCGGATCATGTCCGCGGCGTAGCCGATGGCCTCCGCGCCGGACGCGCACGCCGAGACGAGCGCGTGCGCACCCGCGCGGGCGCCCAGCTCGAGCTCGACGTAGGCGGCGGGGGAGTTGGGCATGAGCATGGGGACCGTCATCGGCAGGACGCGGCGCGCGCCCTTCTCGCGCAGGGTGTCCCACGCGTCGAGCGTCGTCCAGATGCCGCCGATGCCCGAGGACACGACGACGCCGAGGCGCTCCGGCGCGATCTCGGGTGAGCCGGCGTGGGCCCACGCCTCGCGCGACGCGATGATCGCGTACTGCGCGGACGGGTCCATGCGCTTCATCTCCGGACGCGCGAGGACCTCCTCGGGACGGACCTTCAGCTGCGCGGCGAAGGACACGGCGATGCCGTAGGTCTCCGCCCAGTCGTTGTCGAGCGTGCGCGCGCCGGACTCGCCCGCGAGGGCCGCCCGCCAGGTGCTGGGCACGTCGCCACCGAGGGGCGTCGTCGCGCCGAGACCGGTGATGACGACGTCGGGTGTGGTGCTCACGGTTCCTCCTGGACGAGCGGGGTACGAGCGGGGTGCTGACGGGCCGCGCGGCCGGCCGGGCTGCTCACGGGGGAGCGGCCCGGCCGCGCCGGGCGGTCGGTGCGTGCGGGGTGGGGCGGGCGTCAGCCCTGCGCGCCGTTGATGTAGGCGACCGCGTCGCCGACCGTGGTGAGGTTCTTGACCTCGTCGTCGGGGATGCGCACGGAGAAGCGCTCCTCCGCGAGGGTCACGATCGTCATCATGGACAGCGAGTCGATGTCCAGGTCGTCGGTGAAGGACTTCTCGGACGAGACGGAGTCGGTCGGCAGGCCGGTCTCCTCGCTGACGATCTCGGCCAGGCCGGTGAGGATCTCCTGCTCGCTGTACGCCATCGTGTGTCTCCTTGTGTGGTGGCGGTCGGCTCCCGGTCGGGCGCCTGACGACTGTGGTCCGGGACGCCGACGGCGCTCCGGTCGTGCGGGCGGGCGCTCAGGGGAGCACGACCACCTGGGCGGCGTAGACGAGGCCCGCGCCGAAGCCGATCTGCAGCGCGAGCGCGCCGCTGCCCACCTGACCCTCGCGCAGGAGGCGCTCGGTCGCGAGCGGGATCGAGGCGGCCGACGTGTTGCCGGTGTCCGCGATGTCGCGGCCGACGACCACGTGCTCGGGCAGCTTGAGCTGCTTGATCATCTGGTCGATGATCCGCATGTTCGCCTGGTGCGGGACGAACGCCTCGATGTCCTGCGGGCCCACGCCTGCGGCGGCCATGGCCTTCTCGGCGACCGGCGCCATCTGCCACACGGCCCACTTGAAGACGCTCGCACCCTCCTGGCGCAGCGTCGGCCACGGGCCCTGCTGCTCGTGCGCGTCCTTCCAGGACTGCGTCTGGCGGATGAGCTGCGCCTGGCCGCCGTCGGAGCCCCACACGGTCGGGCCGATGCCCGGGGTGTCCGACGGCCCGACGACGACGGCGCCCGCGCCGTCACCCAGGAGGAAGGAGATGGACCGGTCGGCCGGGTCGATGAAGTCGCTCATCTTCTCGGCGCCGATGACGAGCACGTGGCGTGCGTTGCCCGACCGGACGAGCGCGTCGGCCTGCGCGATGCCGTAGCAGTAGCCGGCGCACGCCGCGGAGATGTCGTACGCGGCGGCGGGGGTCGCGCCGATGCGGTCGGCGACGATCGCCGCGCCCGCGGGGGTCTGGTGGAAGTAGGTCACGGTCGACAGCAGGACGGCGTCGATGTCCGAGCCGGTGAGCCCCGCGTCCTCGACGGCCGCCCGGGCCGCGCCCTCGGCCAGGTCGAGGACGTCCTGGTCCTGCCGCGCACGACGGCGGGTCACGATGCCCGTGCGCTGGCGGATCCACTCGTCCGAGGAGTCGATGGGGCCGGCGACGTCGTCGTTGGTGACGACGTTCTCGCCGCGGACCGCGCCGAGGCCGAGGATCCGGGAGTGCGCGGGCCCGACGGCCTGGGTCAGGGTGGGTCGGCTCACGCCTCGGTCTCCTCGGTGGTCGGTGCTGCGCCGGACGATGCCGCGGCGTGGCGGAGGACGAGGTCGCGCGCGGCCTCGAGGTCGGCCGGCGTCTTCACGGCGACCGTCTCCACCCCCGGCAGGCTACGCCGCGCGAGCCCGGTGAGGACACCGGCCGGCGCCAGCTCGACGAGGCCCGTGACGCCCAGGGCCAGGAGGGTCTGCTGGCACAGGTCCCAGCGCACGGGGGCGACCACCTGCTGCGCGAGGCGCGCGAGGACGTCCGCGGCGGAGCCGTGCCCGTGCGCCCCGCCGGCGTAGGGCGCGCCGTCCGCGTCGGACAGGAACGGGAGGGTCGGGTCCTGGGCGGACCAGCCGGCCGCGACCGGGCCGAAGACGTCGACCGCAGGCTGCATGTAGGGCGTGTGGAAGGCCCCGGCGACCTGGAGCGGGATGACGCGCGCCCGGGCGGGCGGCTCCGCCGCGAGGCGCGCGAGGCCCTCGAGCGAGCCCGCGGCGACGACCTGCCCGCCGCCGTTGACGTTCGCCGGGTGCAGGCCCGCACGCTCGATCGCGGCGAGCACCTCGTCGGCGTCGCCGCCGACCACCGCGCTCATCCCCGTGGGCTCGAGCGCGGCCGCGTCGGCCATGGCGCGGGCCCGGACGGCGACGAGGCCCGCGGCGCCGGCGTCGTCCAGCACGCCCGCGACCGCGGCGGCGGCGAGCTCGCCCACGGAGTGCCCCGCCGTGACGTCGGGACGGAGCGCGGGGAGCGCGTCCTCGAGCGCGCGGTACGCGAGCAGGGAGGCGGCCACGATGAGCGGCTGCGCGACGGACGTGTCCCGGATGGTCTCGGCGTCCGACGTCGTGCCGTGGGTGCGGAGGTCGGTGCCCGCCGCGTCGGCGAGGGCGTCGAGCCGCTCCGCCGTCCCGGGGAGCTCGAGCCAGGGGCTGAGGAAGCCCGGGGTCTGGGAGCCCTGCCCGGGGCACACGATGGCTAGCACCCGACCACTGTGCCGGTCACCGCGGGCCCGTCCTGGGCACGACGCCCACCAACCTCGGGACGGGCTCTTGTGCGGACCCTACAAAGTGCGGGCGGCCAGCTCCGTCGCGCCCGGCGGCGGCGCGAGCCGGCCGAGGGCGAGCGCCGTCTGCAGCACGTACGCCTCCCGCGCGTCGAGCGGGTCCCAGCCGGTGACCTCCGCGACCTTGCGCAGGCGGTACCGCACGGTGTTGGGGTGGACGTAGAGCACGCGGGCCGCCGCCTCGAGCGAACGGCCGTTCTCGACGTGGGCCGCGAGGGTCTCCAGGAGGGAGCCGCCGGCCGCCACGAGGGGCCGGTACGCCTGCTCGACGAGCGTGCGCCGGGCGACGACGTCGCCCACGAGGACGCGCTCGGGCAGCAGGTCGTCGGCGAGCACGGGGCGGGGCGCCGTCGGCCACGCCGCCGCGGCCGCGAGTCCCGCGAGCGCGGCCGAGGCGGACCGGCCCGCCTCGTCGAGGCTGGGCACGGCGGGGCCGATGACGACGGGGCCGGGGCCGAAGCGCGGCAGGAGCGAGGTGGCCGCGGCCCGCAGGTCGCCCTCCCCGCCCAGCACGACGACGAGCCGGTCGCCCTGGATGCCCACCAGCGCGTCGTCGGCCGAGCGGCGGGTCGCGCGACGGAGCTCGGCGGCCCGCACGTCGTCCAGCGGGTCGACCGTGGTGCCCACGAGGACCAGGGTGCTGCCGTGCCCCGACCAGCCGAGGGCGGCGACGCGCGACCGCAGCGCGTCGTCGGCGTCGCCGCGCACGATCGCGTCGACGACCAGGGCCTCGAGGCGCGCGTCCCACGCGCCGCGGACCTCGGCGGCGCGCGCGTAGACCTCGGCCGCCGAGAACGCGACCTCCCGCGAGTAGCGCAGCACCGCCTCGCGCAGGTCCCGTTCGGCGCCGGGGGCGGCGAGCCGGTCGCTGTGCTCCTCGACGACCTCGACCACGAGGCGCACGAGCTGGAGCGTGTGCTGCAGCGAGATGGAGCGCGTGAGCTCGGGCGGCGCCGCCGCGAAGATCTCGCTCGCGCCGTGGGGCGGCGTGCTCGGGTCCGAGAACCACGTGATGAAGCTCGAGATGCCGGCCTGCGCGACCAGCCCGACCCAGGAGCGGTCCTCCGCGGGCAGCGCGCGGTACCAGGCGAGGTTCTCGTCGAGCTTGCGCATCGCGGCCGCGGTGAGCAGGCCCGTGCCGTCGTGCAGACGGCGCAGGGTGTGCGCCTGGTCGCGCTGCACCGGGGGGACCATGGCGCCGAGCATAGGGCTCGCCGGGCCGCCGGCGGGTACGGCGGACCGCACCGCGGCGGCGCCGGCGTCTGCCGGCCCCGTTGTAGGGAGGCGACAAGCCGGTCGTCCACCGCGGCGGCCGCCGCCGGGCGGGGCGAGCCGTCGTCGCGCACGGTGACGGCGTCTCCCGGGCCGTGGCGGGCCGGTGCGGCTATGGTCTTTTCATGGCCTTCCTCCCACGACTCCGCCGCCTCATGGGTCGACAGGTGTCGGCATCGCGGGTCGGCGTCCGACGTCCGACCGCGTCGACGACGACCACGCGCCGGGACACGATCCACGAGGACGCCGTGCGGGCGATGCTCGCCGAGGACCCCAACGACTCCCGCGCGTTCCAGGCGCTCGCCGAGATCGTCCGCCGTCGTGCCGCCGAGGTGGGCGCCGACGGCGACCCGCTCACCGCGCCGCAGGACGACGTCGAGCGCCAGAAGGCGGCCGACCTCGCGGTGTGGGCGCTCGCCGAGGAGCTGGCCGGCCACCCGCGGGCCTGGTACCCCCTCGTCGAGCTCGCCCGGCTCTCGCTGCACGAGGACCACGAGGGCGCGATCCGACGCCTCAGCACGGCCGCCGAGCGCGACCCGTCCGGCGTGGCGCTCGTGGAGTCGCTCGCGGTCCTGCGCGAGGCGGGCCAGCCCGTCGAGGCGCTCAACCTCGGGGTGGGGCACTGGCGGGTCAAGGAGCACACGCCCGAGGTGGCGCGGCACCTGGTGCTCGCCGCGATCGAGGCCGACCGTCCGCTCGACGCGAACCAGCACCTCGCCGCGCTCGAGCTGCACCCCGACAAGGGCGCCGTCGCGCGCCTGCGCCCGGACCTCGACCGGATCATCGCCCAGGCGAACCAGGCCACCCCCGGCACCTGACGGCTACCGCACCGGCACCCACCGGCACGGCCACGCACCCCACCCTCTGCGGCTTGGGGGTCGGGGGTTGGCCGAGGTCAGGGCCAGGGGTGGGCGGCGGCCGCGAACTCCGACGGGTCGCTGTGGACGGGGATGACGCAGACGAGCTGGCCGCCCGGGACGCGGAGCGTGCGGCACCCCTGCCACTCCTGCACCTCCACCGCGCCGAGCGCGAGGAGGCGCGCGGTCTCGGCGGCGACGTCGTCCGTCTCGATGTCGAGGTGGTAGCGGGGTGCGTCGTCGACGCCCTGCACCGCGGTGACGAGGCCCGGGACCGCGTGGGGGAGCGAGGTGAACTGCTCCTCGCCGGGGACGGCCGCGGGCTCGACGCCCAGGGCCGCGCCCCAGAAGGCGTCGGCCGCGGCGCGCTCGGCGTGCGGGACGTCGATCAGCAGGGTCGAGACGCGGCTGCGGTGCACGGGACCTCCGGTGGCGCGGCGGGACGGTGGTGCGGCGGGACGGCGGTGCGACGGGCCGGGAACGCGGAAGGTCCGCACCGCCAGGCGGTACGGACCCTCCACGGTCGGCGGGCAGGCCTTACGAGTCGCCGCCGGCGACGCCGGACGTGCCCGCCCGGACGTCGTGGATCTGGTAGCGCTCGACCGCCTGCGCGGGCGCGTCGGCCGGGACCTCGCCACGGCGGGCCAGGAGCTGGAGCACCTTGAGCGCCGTCGACGGACCGTCGATCTTGAAGTGGCGACGCGCGGCCTGGCGCGTGTCGGAGAAGCCGAACCCGTCGGCGCCGAGCGTCGCGTACTCGCCGGGGACGAACTGGCGGATCTGGTCCGGCACGAGGTGGTCGTAGTCGCTCGTCGCGACGAACGGACCCTGCGCGCCCTGCAGCTTCTGCGTCAGGTACGGCGTGCGGGGCTCCTCGGTCGGGTGCAGGAAGTTGTGCTGCTCCGCGGCGAGGCCGTCGCGGCGCAGCTCGTTCCAGCTCGTCACGGACCACACGTCAGCCCGCACGCCCCAGTCGTTCGCGAGGATCTCCTGCGCCTCGAGCGCCCACGGCACGCCCACGCCCGACGCGAGGATCTGGGCCCGCGGGCCCTCGCCCTCGGCGACCGACACGCGGTGGATGCCTCGCAGGATGCCCTCGACGTCGACGCCCTCGGGCTCCGCCGGCTGGAGCATCGGCTCGTTGTACACGGTGAGGTAGTACATGACGTTCGGGTCGCGGCCGTCGTCGCCGTACATCCGCTGCAGGCCGTCCCGCACGATGTGCCGGATCTCGTACCCGTACGCCGGGTCGTAGTGCACGACGGCGGGGTTGGTGGCCGCGAGGATCGGCGAGTGCCCGTCCGCGTGCTGGAGGCCCTCGCCCGTGAGCGTGGTCCGCCCGGCCGTGGCGCCGATGATGAACCCGCGGGTCATCTGGTCGCCCGCGGCCCAGAACTGGTCGCCCGTCCGCTGGAACCCGAACATCGAGTAGAAGATGTAGAACGGGACCAGCACCTCGCCCTGCGTGGCGTAGGACGTGCCGACCGACTGGAACGCCGCGGCCGAGCCCGCCTCGTTGATGCCCGTGTGCAGGATCTGCCCGCTCTCGGACTCCTTGTACGAGAGCATCAGCTCGCGGTCGACGGCGAGGTAGTTCTGCCCGAGCGTGTTGAAGATCTTCGCGCTCGGGAAGATCGAGTCCAGGCCGAACGTGCGGGCCTCGTCCGGGATGATCGGCACGATGCGGTGGCCGAACTCCTTGTCCTTGATGAGGTCCTTGAGGAGCCGGACGAACGCCATGGTCGTGGCCACCTGCTGGTGACCCGAGCCCTTGGCGAGCACGTCGTACGTCGTCGCCGGCGGGAGCGTCACGGGCGTGTGGCGCGAGCGCCGCTCGGGCACGTAGCCGCCGAGCGCGCGACGGCGCTCCTGGAGGTACTGGATCTCCGGGGAGTCCGCACCCGGGTGGTAGTACGGCGGCGCGTACGGGTTCTCGTCGATCTGCGCGTCCGTGATGGGGATGCGCAGCGAGTCGCGCAGCGTCTTGAGGTCGTCGATCTTGAGCTTCTTCATCTGGTGCGTCGAGTTGCGCCCCGCGAAGTTGGTGCCCAGGCCGTAGCCCTTGATCGTGTGCGCGAGGACGACCGTCGGCTGGCCCGTGTGCGCCGTCGCGGCCGCGTACGCGGCGTAGATCTTGCGGTAGTCGTGACCGCCGCGCTTGAGGGCCCAGATCTCGTCGTCCGTCATCTTCTCGACGAGCTGCTTGGTGCGCGGGTCGCGCCCGAAGAAGTGCTCGCGGATGAAGGCGCCGTTCTCGGCGCGGTACGTCTGGAAGTCGCCGTCGGGCGTGGTGTTCATGAGGTTGACCAGCGCGCGGTCCTTGTCCGCGTTGAGCAGGGCGTCCCACTCGCGGCCCCAGATCACCTTGATGACGTTCCAGCCGGCGCCGCGGAAGAACGCCTCGAGCTCCTGGATGATCTTGCCGTTGCCGCGGACCGGGCCGTCGAGGCGCTGGAGGTTGCAGTTGACGACGAACGTGAGGTTGTCGAGGTTCTGCTGCGCCGCGAGCTGCAGCATGCCGCGGCTCTCCGGCTCGTCCATCTCGCCGTCGCCGAGGAACGCCCAGACGTTCTGCTGGCTCGTGTCCTTGATGCCGCGGTTGTGCGTGTACTTGTTGACCCACGCCTGGTAGATGGCCGACGCCGGGCCGAGGCCCATCGAGACCGTCGGGAACTCCCACATGTCGGGCATGAGGCGCGGGTGCGGGTAGGACGACAGCCCACCCTGGGGCGCCGAGACCTCCTGGCGGAAGCCGTCGAGCTGCTCGGCCGAGAGCCGGCCCTCGAGGAACGCGCGGGCGTAGACGCCGGGCGCGGCGTGGCCCTGGAAGTAGACCTGGTCGCCGCCGCCCGGGTGGTCCTTGCCGCGGAAGAAGTGGTTGAGGCCGACCTCGTAGAGCGTCGCGACGGACGCGTAGGACGAGATGTGCCCGCCGACGCTGATCTCGGGCCGCTGCGCGCGCGTCACCATGACGGCCGCGTTCCAGCGCAGGTAGGAGCGGTAGCGGCGCTCGACGACCTCGTCGCCCGGGAAGTAGGGCTCCTCGTGCACGCCGATGGTGTTGACGTACGGCGTCGTGATCGTCGTCGGGACGGCGACGTTGCGCTCCCGCGCCCGCTTGAGCAGGTTGAGGAGCACGTACCGGGCGCGCGGCCCACCTCGCTCGTCGACGAGCCCGTCGAAGGACTCGACCCACTCGCCGGTCTCGTCCGGGTCGATGTCCGGGACCTGGCTGAGGAGCCCGTTGATGAGCGGGCCCGTCGTGTCGCGTGCAGCCACCTGCAACCTCACCTCTCGTCTGCACCGTCGCAGGGCCCGGTCGGGCGGCTGTGACTCGGTGCTCGGGTCGGCCCGGGGAGGGCGCCTGGTCGGCGACGCACCCGGTCGTCCGACCATTCTCGGACCTCCGGGGCACGAAAGTCACACCGGGACCGGCGGTCGGGACGTGACGTCGGTGACAGCGCGTCGGAGGCACGGCGCGGCCGCACGCCCCGTCACCTGCTGCGGGGCGCCGGCGCGCGTGTGGCGCTTGCCACGGCTGGGGTGGATGCTGTGGGCTACCGCACAAGCCGCGGCCTGCGCGGCGCGAGCAGGTCAGGACGGACGAAGGGAACGGCACACCAGTGGGAGCGACCGCGGAACCCGTGGGCAGCCGAGGGGGCGCGGGGGCCGACAGGCTCGGCTTCTCCTCCGGGCAGGTGATCCAGGAGTTCGGCTACGGCGACGACGTCGACGACGACCTCCGGTCCGGGATCGAGGCCGTCATCGGCAGCGAGCTGGTGGACGAGGACTACGACGACGTCACGGACGGCGTCGTGCTGTGGTGGCGCGAGGAGGACGGCGACCTCACGGACGCGCTGGTCGACGTGCGCGCCGCGCTCGACGAGGGCGGGCTCATCTGGGTGCTCACGCGCAAGCCCGGCCGCAGCGGTCACGTCGACCACGGCGAGATCGAGGAGGCCGCGACCACCGCCGGCCTGCACGCCACCAGCACGCTCGCGATCGCGCCCGACTGGTCGGCGACGCGTCTCGGGACGCGGAGCCGCGGCAGGTGACCGCCCCCACCGGTGCCGCACCGGACGGCGCGGCGCCGCGTCCGGGCGACCGCGCGCCGGACCTGGAGCTGCCCGACGCGCACGGCACGCCCGTGTCGCTCGCCGGGATGCGCGGCATGCCCGTCGCCCTGGTGTTCTTCCCGTTCGCCTTCTCGGGCCTGTGCCGGGGCGAGCTGTGCGAGCTGCGGGACAACCTCGAGGACTTCGAGTCCGCGGGCGTGCGACTGCTCGGCGTCTCGTGCGACCCGACGTACACCCTGCGCGCCTGGGGCGAGCAGGAGGGCTTCGGCTTCGACCTCCTGTCGGACTTCTGGCCGCACGGCGAGGCGTCGCGCGCCTACGGCGTGTTCGACGACCGCCAGGGCATCGCGGGCCGGGGCAGCTTCCTCGTGGACGCCGACGGCGTCGTGCGCTGGTCGGTCGTGAACCCGCGCGGGCAGGCGCGCGACCTCGGCGCCTACCGCGCCGCGATCGCCGCCCTCTGAGGGGGCGGCGGACCGTGGGCCCGCCCGCGGCGCGCCGCTAGGCTGTGCCGGCGCCGTCGCACGGCGCCTGGGGCCTGTAGCTCAGTTGGTCAGAGCGCCGCGCTTACACCGCGGAGGTCGTCGGTTCGAGACCGGCCGGGCCCACGCGCAGGCCACTGCCGGCGGCGCACGGCGCGCTGCTAGCGTCGCCCGGTGCGCGTCGACCACCTCGCGGTGTACCCGGTGAAGTCGCTCGGCGGCGCGCCGCTCGAGCGGTCCGCGGTCGAGCCGTGGGGCCTGGCGCACGACCGTCGCTGGATGGTCGTCGACCCCACCGGCGCGCGCCTCACGGCCGTCGCGACGCCGTCGTTGCTCACGCTCACGGCGACGCCGCGGCCCGACGGCGGCCTCGAGCTGTCGCGCGCGGGCGCGGAGCCGCTCGTGGTCGCGCCGCCGACCGAGGGCCCGCGCACCGACGTCACGCTCTCGCGCGTGGGCTGGGCGGTGGCGGCCGACGACGCCGCGCACGCGTGGCTGAGCGAGGCGCTGGGCCGGCCCGCGCGCCTCGTCTGGCTCGACGACCCTCGGCGCCGTCCCGTCACGGCGGAGCACGGCGGGCGTGAGGGCGACGTGCTGACGCTGGCCGACGCCGGGCCGGTCCTCCTCACGAGCACCGCGTCCCTCGAGCGCCTCGACCGGTGGGTCGCCCAGACGTGGGCCGAGCGGTACGCGCAGTGCGGCTCGGCCGCCGGCTCGCGGCCGGAGCCGCTCGCGATGGCCCGGTTCCGTCCGAACGTCGTCGTCAGCGGGGACGTCGAGCCGTTCGCCGAGGACGGCTGGCTCCGGGTGCGCGTCGGCGACGTCGAGATGCGGTTCGCCGAGCACTGCGACCGGTGCGCCGTCGTCGGGCTCGACCCGGTGACCGGGGCACGCGGGCACGAGCCGATGCGGACGCTCGCGGCGCACCGCCGCCGGGACGGCAAGGTCTGGTTCGGCGTGCGCCTCGTCCCGGTGTCGGGCGGCACGGTGCGCGTCGGCGACCCCGTCGAGGTGCTGCGGTCCCGGTAGCGTGCGCGGGGTGAGCAGCGCCGTCACGTCCCGCACCGGTCACGACCCCGATCCCGTGGTCCTCACCCTCGCCGACGTCGTCGGCCTGCTCGAGCGGCGGTACCCGCCCGGCACGGCCGAGGGCTGGGACGCCGTCGGCACGGTGTGCGGCGACCCCGACCAGCCGGTCCGGCGCGTGCTGCTCGCCGTCGACCCCACCGCCGAGGTCGTCGAGGAGGCGGTCGAGACCGGGGCCGACCTGCTCCTCACGCACCACCCGCTCCTGCTGCGGCCCGTGCACTCGGTGGCGGCGACGACCTTCAAGGGCGCGCTCGTCCACCGCCTGGTGCGCGCGGGCTGCGCGCTGCACGTCGCGCACACCAACGCGGACGCCGCGGCCGACGGCGTCGCCGAGGCGCTCGCGACGGCGCTCGGCCTCGTGGACCTCGAGCCGCTCGTCCCGCTGGGCGCGGGGGAGTCCGACGCGCTCGACAAGCACGTCGTCTTCGTCCCGGTCGACGCGACCGAGCGCGTGCTGGACGCGATGAGCGACGCCGGGGCGGGCGCGCTCGGCGACTACAGCCGCTGCGCCTGGACGAGCACGGGCACCGGCACCTTCCTGCCGGGCGACGCCGCGTCGCCGGCGGTCGGGGAGCGGGGCAGGGTCGAGCGCGTCGAGGAGGACCGCCTCGAGATGGTCGCCCCGCGCGGGCGCCGTGCCGCCGTCGTCGCGGCGATGCGCCGTGCGCACCCCTACGAGGAGCCCGCGTCCGACGTGCTCGAGCTCGCGTCGCTGCCGGCCGAGGCCGGCACCGGGCGCGTGGGCCGGCTCGCCGAGCCCCTCACGCTGCGGGCGTTCGCCGAGCGGGCCGCGCGGCGCCTGCCGCCGACCGAGCAGGGCGTCCGCGTCGCGGGGGACCTCGGCGGCCTGGTCGCGCGGGTCGCCGTCGTCGGGGGGTCGGGCGACTCGCTGTTCGACGCGGTGCGCCGCAGCGGGGCCGACGCGTACGTCACGGCCGACCTGCGCCACCACCCCGCGTCGGAGGCGCGCGAGCGTGCGGCCTTCGAGGCCGTGCGCGCCGGACGGCCCGCGGACGACGGGCGCCCGTTCCTCGTCGACGTCGCGCACTGGGCGAGCGAGTGGCCGTGGCTCGAGTCCGCGGCGCGCGTGCTGCGGCAGGACGCGCAGGAGCGGGGCGCTACGGTGGAGACCCAGGTCAGCACCCGGCGCACCGACCCCTGGACGGCCCGGATCGCCTCGGCCCCCCTGCCCTGACACCTCCCGGAGGACCCGTGACGACAGCACCCGTGGCCGACCAGCTCAGGCTCCTCGACGTCCAGGCGCTGGACACGCGGCTCGCCCAGCTCGCGCACGCGCGGCGCACCCACCCGGCCCACGAGCGCGCGACCGAGCTCGCGGCGCGCCTCGCCGACCTCGAGGCCGCGCTCGTGACCTCGCGCACGGCGGTGAGCGACCTGCGCCGCGAGGTCGCCAAGGCCGAGGCCGACGTCGAGCAGGTGCGCAGCCGTGCCGCGCGCGACCAGGCGCGCCTCGCGTCCGCGGCCGTCAGCGCCAAGGACGCGCAGGCGCTGAGCCACGAGGTGGAGGCGCTCGCGCGCCGCCAGGCGGACCTCGAGGAGGTCGAGCTCGAGGCCATGGAGCGGCTCGAGGCGCACGAGTCGGCGCTGGCCGACGTCACCGCGGCCCGGGACGAGGTGCTCGCGCAGCAGCAGGAGTCCGCCGGGGTCCTCGAGCGCGCGCTCGCCGAGATCGACGCCGAGGTCGCGCAGGTGACGGCCGAGCGCGAGCAGCGCGCCGACGGCCTCGACGCCGGCCTCGTGGCGCTCTACGACCGGCTGCGCGGTCAGCTCGGCGGGCTGGGCGCGGCGCCGCTGCGCGGCCGCCGGTGCGAGGGCTGCCGCCTCGACCTCAACCCGAGCGACGTCGCGAAGATCCAGGCCTCCGCGCCGGAGCAGGTCGTGCGGTGCGAGGAGTGCGGGCGGATCCTCGTGCGCGGGGCCGAGGCCCGCGCGTCGTGACGCGCCGGCTCGTCGTCGAGGCCGACGGCGGCTCGCGCGGCAACCCCGGACCGGCCGGGTGGGGCGCCGTCGTGCGCGACGCGGCGACGGGTGCGCTGCTCGCGGAGCGCGCCGGCTACCTGGGCTTCGCGTCGAACAACGTCGCCGAGTACTCGGGGCTCGTGGCCGGCCTCGAGGCGGCGCGCGAGATCGACCCCGACGCGCTCGTCGAGGCGCGGCTGGACTCGCGCCTCGTCGTCGAGCAGATGTCGGGTCGCTGGCAGGTCAAGCACGCGGACATGAAGCGGCTCGCGGAGCAGGCGCACGCCGTGCTCCCCGCCGAACGGGTGACCTACACCTGGGTGCCGCGCGCGCAGAACGCAGCCGCGGACGCGCTCGCCAACGAGGCGATGGACGCGCGCGAGGGGGTCCGGCGCGACCACCCCGGGGGCGAGGACGACGTCGTCGCGCCCGACGAGGCCCCGCCCGGCCCGGAGCCGTCGTCGCGGGCGCGCGCACCGCGGCCGTCCGGTGCCGCGATGCGGTTCGACGGCGCCGAGCCGCTCACGGTGGTCCTCGTGCGGCACGGCGAGACGCCCATGACCGCCTCCAAGGCGTACTCCGGAGGAGCGGTGCCGGGCCCGTCGCTCACGTCGACGGGCCGCATCCAGGCGGCCAAGGCGGCCGACACGATCTTCCGCACCGGCCGGACGCTGTGGCCGGACCTGCCCCACCCCTCCGCGCTGCACGCGTCGCCCATGGTGCGCACGCAGGAGACCGCGGGCGCCGTGAGCCGCCGGCTCGGGCTCGAGGTCGAGGTCGACGCCGCCTGGGCCGAGTGCGACTTCGGCGCCTGGGAGGGCCTCACGGCCGCCGAGATCGAGGAGCGGTGGCCGGGCGACCTGCGCCGCTGGCACGTCGACGCGGAGTTCCCCGCACCGGGCGGCGAGTCGATCGAGGACGTCGGCGTGCGCGTGTCCGGCGCGCTGGAGCGGCTGCGCGACGAGGGCGTGGACCGCACCGTCGTCGTCGTGTCGCACTCCGTCGCGATCCGGGCGGCGATCGGCGTGACGCTCGGCGCGCCGTCGTCGGTGTGGTCCTCGGTCCGCGTGGGGCCGGCGTCGCTGACCATCGTGCGCCTGTGGGCCGACGACCAGCGCGAGGTCGCCGTCGTCGGCATGCCGACCGACCTCTGACCGCCCCGCCGAGGTCGCTGGTCCGGACCGCTGGAACCAGCGACCTCGGCGGAGGGGGTCAGCCGACGACGAGGCGGAGCTCGTGGGTGCCCGCGCGGCGACCGGGCGCGAGCTCGGCGTCGAGCAGCGCCGAGCCGACGAGCTCGCCGGCTGCGTCGAGCAGCGCGGCGGGCGACGTCGGCTCGCCCCCCGCACGCGTGACGAGGTGCCGGGTGAGGACGCCGCGGGTGTGCTTGGCCCAGTGGGACACGACGGTCCGGCGCCCGGCCTCCTCCCGCAGGACGGTCACCGCGACGTGCCCCGGGCCGCCGGCCGGCGTCCAGGCGGCCGCGTACGCCGCGGACCGGCAGTCGACGACCACGCGCTCCCGCGCGGCGGGGTCGAGCTCGCGCGCGAGCGGCTCGCGCCACGAGCGTGCGAGCGGCCCGACGCCCGGCAGGTCGGTGCCCATGGAGAGCCGGTACGCCGGGATCGGGTCCGACGGCGCGAGGACGCCCCACAGCCCCGAGACCACCCGGACGCTGCGCTCGGCACGCTCGCGAGACGCGTCGTCGGGCAGGTCGTCGAGGCGCGCCGCGCCGAAGAGCACGCCCGTGTAGACGTGCCTCGCGGCCGCCGTCGGCTCGGTGCGCAGGCGCGTGTTCCGCGCGACCTCGGGCGCGAGGGACGCGCCGACGCCGAGCACCTCGA
Organism: Actinotalea solisilvae; assembly: GCF_016464425.1. Taxonomy (GTDB): domain Bacteria; phylum Actinomycetota; class Actinomycetes; order Actinomycetales; family Cellulomonadaceae; genus Actinotalea; species Actinotalea solisilvae. The sequence goes on along the minus strand of NZ_JADDKQ010000002.1, from coordinate 15,677 downwards.
GCGCGTCCCGGCGGCGACTCGCGCGGGTCAGCGCGGTGAGCACGCGGTGGCGGTGGGCGGTGAGCCGCCGGCCGCCGCTCAGGGCCGCGAGGTCGAGGGGGTCGCCGTGCTCGGGGGCCGTCTTGCCCTCGGACGGCGGGAGGAGCACGAGCACCGGGGCAGCCTAGTCGCCGCGGGCGGGTAGCCTGGGCGGTGGATGAGTCGGCCAGGCGGTCGCGTCACCGGGTGACCGGTGCCGAGGAACGTCCGGGCTCCGCAGAGCGAGGTGGTGGGTAACGCCCACCCGGGGTGACCCGCGGGACAGTGCCACAGAGAACAGACCGCCTCGAACCGGCTCCGGCCGGACGGGGTAAGGGTGAAACGGTGGTGTAAGAGACCACCAGCGCACCGGGTGACCGGTGCGGCTAGGTAAACCCCACCTGGAGCAAGGCCAGACAGGGAGCGTCCGAGGGCTGCTCGCCCGAGCTCCCGGGTAGGCCGCTGGAGGCGTGCGGCGACGCACGTCGTAGAGGGATGGCCGCCACCCGCACCGGGGCAACCGGGTGCGGGGACAGAACCCGGCGTACCGGCCGACTCATCCACCCTCGCCGCCCGGCGCGCCGGGGACCGTCGCAGCGCGGCGGCGCCGTGGGCGTGTGATGATCACGCGATGACCACCACCGACCTCGCCGCCCTGGACGTCCTGCTCGTCGAGGACGACCCCGGCGACGTGCTCATGGTCCGCGAGGTCTTCGAGGACCACGCCGTCGGCGGTCACCTCGACGTCGTGAGCGACGGAGCGGAGGCGCTCGCGTTCCTGCGGCGCGAGGGCGAGCACGCCGACGCGCGCCGACCCGACGTCGTGCTGCTCGACCTCAACCTGCCCAAGATCGGCGGGCGCGAGGTGCTCGAGGTGGTCAAGGCCGACGACGAGCTGCGCTCGATCCCCGTCGTCGTGCTCACGACGTCGGCCGCGGAGGAGGACATCCTGCGCGCGTACGCGGCGCACGCCAACGCCTACGTCACCAAGCCGGTCGACTGGGACGCGTTCACCGCCGCGGTCCGGCGGATCGGTCACTTCTTCGGCGACGTCGCGCGTCTGCCGCGGCCCGCGCGAGGCTGACCCCGGCGCGGGCGCCCGGCCCAGCGCGCCCGGGCGTCGCCGGCACTGCTCCGTCGTCACTCGTTCGGGCGCTCGGCGTGCCGGACGCGCCGGCGTCCCGCAGACTCGATCCGTGACCCCCCACACGCCGCGACCCGACGCGCCGGACGACCTCACGATCGACGTCACCGACGCCGACGTCCGCGCAGCCCGCGACGCGTGGGCGGCCGCGCGCGACGGCGGAGCCGCCGAGGCGCGCGTCGAGCAGCTCCACCGCGGCTACGAGCGCCTCGTCCGGACGCAGTCGCGCCAACTCGGCGAGGCGCTGCGCCGCCGCCACGTGCGGGCCGCCGAGGCCTGACCGGGTCCGGCGAGCCGGCCACGGTCAGGCCCGCGGCGCCCCGCCCCTAGAGGACCGGACGGTCGCCGAGCCCGCCCGACGCGTCGTCGAGCCCGCCCCGGATGGCCTGCTCGTCGAGGCCGAAGCGCTCGAGCAGCGCGCGGTCCCGGTCGGTGTCGACCGGGTCCGGCAGCTCGCGCTCGGCGGCCGTGGCGTGGATGTCCTCGCCGCGTACCCGCAGCAGGTCGAGGATCGTGCCCTTGTCGACCTTCATCGCTCCTCCTCGGTGTCGGCTTCCGGGAGCGGCTCGTAGCCCGTGTCCTGGCCGTCGTGCGAGGTCGAGGGGTCCGGGTCGACGGCGAGGGTCGGGAGGTCCGGCTGCTCGGGGTCGAAGCTGTCCGGGACGTCGTGGGCGTCGTGGGACTGCGGTGCGGTGCCGCCTGCGGTGCTCATCTCCTCACGGTGGCACCGTGACGCGCGCCGCGCATCCTGGGGCGTGGGGCATGGGGAGCTGTGCGCCGGGGCCGGCGCGCGGAGGGTGCCGGGAGCGCTCCCTCGTCGCGCGACGGCGCGGGACCCCCGGTAGATTGGGTCGAGCCTTCCCCCCGTCCCGCGACGAAGCGGAGAGGCGACCAGACGACGCCGGCCCGCCGCCGGGACGCAGCAGGAGGCCGGTGACGCATGGGTGGGACGAGCGAGCGTGCAGTCGGTGGGATCACGGTGGCCGAGACGGACGACACCACGGTGGCGCACCTGTGGGGCGAGATCGACGAGGCGCTGCGGGAGCAGGCGAGCAGCGCCCTGAGCCGCGCCCTCACGCGGGACCTCCCGGTCGTGCTCGACGCGGCGGAGGTGACCTTCATCGACTCGACGGGCATCGCCTTCCTCATCCAGTTCCTCCGCCTCGGCCGTGAGGAGGGCCTGCCCGTCTCGCTGCGCAACGCGCCGCCGCTCGTCACCGACGTGCTGCACCTCCTGGGGCTGGACGACCTGTTCGACGGCTCGCCGGCGGTCAGCGGCGGCGACGTCGTCCCGACCGCCTGAGGGGCGGGGCGGCGTCCGGTCTTCACGGCCGGTCCCGCGCCCCGTCGCCGTGCCGGTCCGCGGCGCGCAGCGCCCGCAGCTGGTCCTCGTGGTGCTCGCGCTGCTCGGCGTCGGCCAGGCGGGGGTCCTCGACGGTGCGGCCGTCCCGCGCGGCGTCGCGCACGGCCGTGAGGTAGGCGCGGTCGACCGCGAGCCGGCGCGCGAGGCCGTCCGCGTCGGTCACCGTGCCGTGGCCGGGCACCAGCACCCGCACCGACCAGCGCTCGGCGGCGCCCTCGAGCGCGTCGAGCGCTGCCAGGTGGTCGGCCACGGGGTCGGTGGCGTCGGGGTCCAACAGCGGGATCTCCTGGTCGGACAGCAGGTCGCCCGCGAGCAGCACGCCCGCGTCGCGCACCACGAGGGCGACGCTGCCCGGGCAGTGCGCCGCGTGCGGCACGACGACGACACGGCGCCCGGACCACGGGACGACGTCGCCGGCGAGGGGGCGCAGGCGTCCGAGCAGGGCGGGGTCGTGGCCCGGCGCCGTCCCGTCCGCCTCCGCCACGAGGGCGGCGTGGGCGCGCGCGGCGCGGTCGACGGCGGCGGGTGCGGCCCACCGCGGGACGTCGCCCAGCGCGGCCGACCACAGCACGTGGTCCCAGTGCGGGTGCGTGGCGGCACCCGCCTCGACGACCGCGCCGCGCGCCGCGAGGGTCGCGGCGAGGGCCTCGAGGTCGGCGGGGGTCAGCGCGGGGTCGACGACGAGGCACCGCCCGCCGGGGCCGACGACGACCGTCGTCGTCGTGGACCAGGGTTGCGCGGTCGCGACGAGGACGCCGTCGGCGACCTCCTCGAGCGCGCGCCCGGTGAGCGAGCGTCCGGCGACGGGTGCGCTCGCCAGCACCGCCGTCCCCGCGTCGAGGTCGACGGCCCACGGCGGGTCGGCGTCGCCCGGCAGGACGAGGTCGTGACGCTGCCGCTCCTGCTCCTCGTGCAGGTGGCGCGCCGTGGGCTGGAGGATCTCGACGAGCTCGCCGAAGGGCCCGGCGCCCGACGACCGGGGGCGGTCCTCGTCGCGCCGGCGGACCTCCGTGCGCACGGGCAGGCGCGCGACGAGCCGGTCGACCAGCACGACGAGCGCGACGCCCCCCGCGACGACCAGCGCCCAGCCGAGCGGGTCCACGGGGCGCCGGGGGTCAGTCGAGGACGGTGCCGCGCGCCGCGAGGGCGGCCGCGCCGACGATCCCGGCCGCGTTGCGCAGCGTCGCCGGGACGATCGGGGTGCGCAGGTCGAGCAGCGGGAGGAAGTGCGCGTGCTTCTTGCTCACGCCCCCGCCGACGACGATGAGGTCCGGCCAGAAGAGGTCCTCGACCACGCGGAAGTAGCGCTGGAGCCGCTCGGCCCACTGCTCCCAGTCGAGGTCGTCGCGCTCGCGCGCGCTGTCCGCGGCGCGGCTCTCCGCGTCGTGGCCGTCGATCTCGAGGTGGCCGAGCTCGGTGTTCGGCACGAGGGTGCCGTCGACGACGAGGCACGAGCCGATGCCCGTGCCCAGCGTCACGACGAGGACGACGCCGCGGGCGTCCCGCGCCGCGCCGTACACCGTCTCGGCGTAGCCGGCCGCGTCCGCGTCGTTCACGGCGAGCGCCTCGCGGCCGGTCGCCTCGCGGATGACCGCGGTGACGTCGGTGCCGATCCACGACTCGTCGACGTTCGCGGCGGAGCGGGCCACGCCGTGCTGGATGACCGCGGGGAACGTCACGCCGACGGGCATGCCCGCGGGGAGCGCGAACGCGTCGAGCAGCTCGCCGACGGTACGCGCGACGGCCTCGGGCGTGGACGGCTGGGGCGTGGGGATGCGCACGCGCTCCGCGGCGAACTCCCCGGCCACCAGGTCGACGGGCGCGCCCTTGATGCCGCTCCCGCCGATGTCGATGCCGAAGGCGAGCCGAGGTGCGGGCGGGGCCGTCCCCGTGGTCGGTGAGGTGCTCATGGCAGCGTCAGGATCTCCGCTCCGGTCTCGGTCACGACGAGGGTGTGCTCGAACTGCGCGCTGCGCCGCCGGTCGCGCGTGACGACCGTCCAGCCGTCGTCCCACATCTCCCACTCGGGGGTGCCGAGGTTGAGCATCGGCTCGACCGTGAACACCATGCCGGGCTCGATGAGGGTCGCGTGCCGGGGCGCCGCGTCGTAGTGGGGGACGATGAGCCCCGAGTGGAACGCCTCGCCGACACCGTGCCCCGTGAAGTCCCGCACGACGCCGTAGCCGAAGCGCTGCGCGTACTTCTCGATGACCCGGCCGACGACGTTGATCTCGCGGCCCGGCATGACGGCCTTGATCCCGCGCATCATCGCCTCGTGCGTGCGCTCGACGAGCAGGCGCGACTCCTCGTCGACGTCGCCCACGAGGAAGGTCGCGTCGGTGTCGCCGTGCACGCCGTCCTTGTAGGCCGTGATGTCGACGTTGACGATGTCCCCGTCCTGCAGGACGGTCGAGTCCGGCACCCCGTGGCAGATCACCTCGTTGACCGAGGTGCACAGCGACTTGAGGAAGGGCACCTGACGCGGGTGCGGCTGGTACCGCAGCGTCGACGGGTAGGCGCCGTGGTCGCACAGGAACTCGTGGCCGACGCGGTCGAGCTCGTCGGTGGTCACGCCGGGGGCGACGTGCCGGCCGACCTCGACGAGGGCCTGGGCCGCGATGCGGGACGCGATGCGGATGCGCTCGATCGTCTCCGCGTCCTTGACCTCGGAGCCCGCGAAGGGCAGCTCGCGGTCCTTGCCCACGTACTCGGGCCGCTCGATGTGGGCGGGCACGGACCGCACCGGGCTGACGGTGCCGGGGACGAGGGTCCCCTCCGGCGCGTGGGCGATCGACATGGCTGGCAGTCTACGGATGAGGCGCGATCGTCGCGTCGTGAGGTGCCGGCCCCGCCGGCGCCGGGGACGGAGGGACCATGGGCACCGCGGACGACGCCGCTCCGGGCGGCGACTTCTGGTTCAACCCGGGGACGGGCGAGGTCGAGCAGGGTCGCGTGAGCCCGTGGACGGACCGCATGGGTCCGTACCCGACGCGGGAGGCCGCCGAGCAGGCGCTGAGCACCGCGCGCGAGCGCTCGGAGAGCTGGGACGACGAGGACCGGCGGTGGCGTGAGGGCGGCTGAGGCGGCCGACGCCGCCGGGCGGCTGCGGGGCGAGCTGCGCGCCGACTGCGCGCGGTGCGTGGGCCTGTGCTGCGTCGCGCTCGCGTTCTCGCGCTCGGCGGACTTCGCCCTCGACAAGGAGGCGGGCGAGCCCTGCCAGAACCTGGCGCCCGACCACCGCTGCACGATCCACGCGCGCCTGCGGACCGCGGGCTTCACGGGCTGCACCGTCTACGACTGCCTGGGCGCCGGGCAGAAGGTCACCCAGGTGACGTTCGCGGGCCGGTCGTGGCGCGACGACGCCGCCACGGCGTCCGCGATGTTCGGCGCCTTCACCGCGGTGCGCGCCCTGCACGAGCTGCTCTGGTACCTCACCGAGGCGCTCACGCTCCCGGCGCCGCCCGGTGTCCTCGCCGAGGTCGCCGCCCTGCACGACGACGTCGAGGCGCTCACGCTCGGCGACGCCGAGGTGCTCGCGGGCGCGGACGGCGCGGCGCTCCAGGCCGCGACCGCGGCACTCCTGCGACGGGTGAGCACCGCGGTGCGCGGCGCGGTCGCGCCCGAGCTGGCCGGTGCGCAGCTCGTCGGCGTCGACCGCCGGGGCGCGGACCTGCGGCGCGCGTGCCTGCGCGGGGCGCTGCTCGTCGGCGCCGACCTGCGGGGCGCGGACCTGCGCGGCGCGGACCTGCTCGGTGCGGACCTGCGCGGCGCGGACCTGGGGGGCGCCGACCTCACCGGGGTCTTCTTCTGCACGCCGATGCAGCTCGCCGCGGCCCGGGGCGACGCGCGCACGCGGCTGCCCTCGGCGCTCGACGCGCCCGCTCACTGGCTCGCCCCGGCCGAGCCCGAGGTCAGCCCGCGGGCACCAGGACGGCGAGGAGCCCGCGGTGGTCCGTCCCCGCGGGGGGCTCGAGGACGCTGACGCCGAGCACGCGCCAGGCGTCGCCGTCGACGAGCACGTGGTCGATCGCGGCGCCGAGGACGCGCGGGACGCCGACCGGCCAGGTGCCGACGCCCGCGACGCCCGCCTCCAGGGCGGCGTCGACGCACGCGTGCGCGCCGTCGAAGGCGGGGTGGTCGAGCGTCGCGTTGAGGTCGCCCGCGACGACCCCGCCGGGGTGCTCCGCGCAGAGCGCGACGGCCGCGGCCGTCTCGTCCCGCCAGCCCGCCATGCCCGCGGGCAGGGGCGGGTAGGGGTGGACGGCCGACACGGGCGGCCCGAGGCCGTCGCTCGTCGCCGTGAACGACGCGAGCGCGCCGGGGTGGTCCTCGACCACGCGGTACGTGCCGAGCCGGCGGTCGGTGAGCAGCGCGGTCGCGCCCGTGGCCGCGGCGCCGCCGCGGTCGTCGGCCAGCACCTGCAGGTCCAGGCCGTGGGCGGCCGCGAGCTCGGCGGCGCCGCGCGCGGTGGCGCCGAGCGTCTCGGGCAGCACGACGACGTCGGGCCGGTGCTCGACCAGCACCGCGGCGATCGCCTCCGCGCCCAGGTGGTCCTGCGTGTTGAGCACCAGCACCGCCACGGCGTCGTCGGGCCGGTCGCCGAGGACCGCACCGGTCCCGTCCAGGCCGCGGTCCGCGAGCACGGCCAGCTGCGCGACCGCGCCGATCGCGAGCACGCCGGCGACGGGCGCGAGCGCCCGCCGCCAGGGGAGGGCGACGAGCACGACGGCGCCCGTCGCGAGCGCCCCGCCGACGAGCCCGCGCAGGGCGACGAGCTGCGCGAACGGCAGCGTGCCGTGCAGCCCGAGCCGGTCGGGCGCGACGAGCGCGACCACCGCGGCCGCGGCGAGCGCGCACGCGGCACCGACGGCGGCCCGGCGCCGCGCCGGCGCGGCGCGGCGCGCGTCGCTCACTCGGCGAAGCTGTGCTCGTCGTCCGGGAACGTCCCGGCACGCACGTCGTCGAGGTAGGCACGGGTGGCCTCGGTGAGCGCCTCGCGCAGTCGCCCGTAGCGCTTCGCGAACCGCGGCGACCAGTCGCTGAGCCCCGCCATGTCCGGCCACACGAGCACCTGGCCGTCGCAGTGCGGGCCGGCGCCGATGCCGATGGTGGGGATCGACAGGATCTCGGTGACCTGGGCCGCGAGGGGTGCCGGGACCATCTCGAGCACGACGGCGAACGCGCCCGCCTCCTGCAGCGCGAGCGCGTCCGCGCTCAGCCGCTCGGCCGCGCCCTCGCCCCGGCCCTGCACGCGCTTGCCGCCCAGGACGTTCTCGGACTGGGGCGTGAAGCCCAGGTGCCCCATGAACGCGATGCCCGAGCTCGTGAGCAGGCGCACGTGCTCGGCGACGCGCTGGCCGCCCTCGAACTTCACCGCGTGCGCGCCCGCCTCCTTCATGAGCCGGACGGCCGTCGCGTGCGCCTGCTGCGGCGACGCCTCGTACGAGCCGAACGGCAGGTCCGCCACGACGAGCGCGCGCTTCACGGCCCCCGTGACCGCGCGCGTGTGGTGGATCATGTCCTCGACGGTGACCGGGATGGTGGTCGGGTGGCCGTAGAAGTTGTCGCCCAGCGAGTCGCCGACCAGGAGCACGTCGGTGCCGACCTCGTCGAAGATCTGCGCGGTGGGTGCGTCGTAGGCGGTGAGCATCGTGATGCGCTCGCCGCGCTCCTTGGCCTGGCGCAGGTGGTGCACCCGCACGCGTCGCGGCTGGGCGCCGCCGGACTCACTCATCGACCGTCCCCTTCGGCTCGCGCCAGCGCGACGTGACCGGCAGGCGCCGGTCGCGCCCGAAGGCCAGCGCCGACACCTTAGGACCCGGCGGGTACTGGCGCCGCTTCCACTCGGCCCGGTCCACGAGCGCGAGCACCTTGTCGACCACGGCGGCGTCGAAGCCGCGCGCGAGCAGCTCCTCGCGGCCCTCCGCGTGCTCGACGTAGGCGTCGAGCACCTCGTCGAGCAGGTGGTACGGCGGGAGCGAGTCCGTGTCCATCTGGCCCGGGCTCAGCTCGGCCGACGGCGGCTTGGTGATCGAGCTCTCGGGGATGGGCGGCAGGTCGCCGGCGTCCAGCGCCGCCTGGTTGCGCCACCGCGCGAGCGCCCACACCCGGGACTTGTCCACGTCCTTGAGCGGCGCGTACCCGCCGACGGCGTCGCCGTAGATCGTCGAGTAGCCGACCGCGAGCTCGGACTTGTTGCCCGTCGCGAGCACGAGGTGCCCCTCGACGTTCGAGACGCCCATGAGGATCACGCCGCGCACGCGCGCCTGGAGGTTCTCGCCCGCGATCCCCGGCAGCGCCAGCTCCGCGTGGAACGCGTCGACCATGGGGCCGATCGGCTGGACGCGGTAGTCGGCGCCGATCCGCTTCGCGAGGTCGGCGGCGTCGTCGCGCGAGTGCTGCGACGAGTGGCCGGAGGGCATCGAGATGCCGACCACGTTCGCCCCGCCGACGGCGTCGGCCGCCATGGCGGCGCACAGCGCGGAGTCGATGCCGCCCGAGAGCCCGAGCACGACCGAGGAGAAGCCGTTCTTCGTGACGTACCCGCGCAGACCGGTGACGACCGCGGAGTACACCTCGGCGTCGGGGTCCATCGGCGCCGCGAGCAGGCCCGGCTCGGGCGTGGTGCCCGCGTCGGGCAGCTCCCACACGAGCAGGTGCTCGACGAACTGCGGCGCGCCCGCGAGCGGCGTCCCGTCGGCGGCGAGGACGAACGAGCCGCCGTCGAAGACGAGGTCGTCCTGACCGCCGACCATGTTGACGTAGGCGACCGGCGCCCCGACCTCGCGGGCCCGGCGGGCCGCCAGCTCGGCGCGGACGTGCCCCTTGCCCTCCTCGTACGGCGAGCCGTTGAGCACGAGCAGCAGCTCGACGACCTCGTCGTCCATGAGCGAGACCGGGCCGCCGTCCTGCCAGATGTCCTCGCAGACCACGATGCCGACCCGGCGTCCGTCGACCTCGACGACGCAGTGCTCGTCGCCCGCCTCGAAGATCCGGTACTCGTCGAAGACGCCGTAGTTGGGCAGGTGGTGCTTGTCGTAGTGCGCGACGACCTCGCCGCGGTGCAGGACGAGCGCGCGGTTGGTCGCGCGGCCCGTGGCCGAGCGCCCGAGCGTCCCGAGCACGACGACGACCTCGCCCAGGCCGGCCTCGACGAGGCGGGTCGCGAGGCCCTCCACGGCGCGGTCCGCGGCCCGCGCGAACGAGTCGCGCAGGGCGAGGTCCTCGATCGGGTACCCGGTGATCGTCATCTCGGGGAACGCCACGAGCGCGGCACCCTGCTGGGCGGCGTCGGCGGTCCACTCGAGGACCGTGCGGGCGTTGCCCTCGACGTCGCCGACGCACGTGTCGACCTGGGCGAGTGCGATGGTCAGACCCATGGTCGCCACCCTAGCCAGGACGTGATCGGCACGGCGTGCCGAGCCGCGGACGCCGCGCCGGGCCCGGGGGCCGCGTACGGCAGGATGTGCTCATGGACAGGCAGCAGGAGTTCGTGCTCCGCACGGTCGAGGAGCGGGACATCCGCTTCATCCGCCTCTGGTTCACCGACGTGCTCGGCATCCTCAAGTCGGTCGCCGTCGCCCCGGCCGAGCTCGAGGCGGCCTTCGCCGAGGGCATCGGCTTCGACGGCAGCGCGATCGAGGGTCTCACGCGCGTCTACGAGGCGGACATGCTCGCCAAGCCGGACCCGTCGACGTTCCAGGTGCTGCCGTGGCGCGGCGACACGCACGGCACCGCGCGCATGTTCTGCGACATCATGACGCCCGACGGCCAGCCGTCCCTCGCCGACTCCCGTCACGTCCTCAAGCGCGCGCTCAACCGCGCGAGCGACACGGGGTTCACCTTCTACACGCACCCCGAGGTCGAGTTCTACCTGTTCGAGAACCCGGCGGACCCGACCAAGCCGCTCGTCCCCGTGGACCAGGCGGGGTACTTCGACCACGTCGCCCGGGGCACCGGCCACGACTTCCGCCGCGCGGCGATCACGATGCTCGAGTCGATGGGCATCTCGGTCGAGTTCTCCCATCACGAGGCGGGGCCCGGCCAGAACGAGATCGACCTGCGCTACGCCGACGCGCTCACGACGGCCGACAACATCATGACCTTCCGCACGGTCGTCAAGGAGGTCGCGCTCGAGCAGGGCATCTTCGCGTCGTTCATGCCCAAGCCGATCGCCGAGCAGCCGGGCTCGGGGATGCACACGCACCTGTCGCTCTTCGAGGGCGACCGCAACGCGTTCCACGAGCCGGGCGCGGCCATGGAGCTCTCGGGGACCGCGCGCAAGTTCATCGCGGGCCTCCTGCACCACGCGGCCGAGATCACGGCGGTCACCAACCAGTACGTCAACTCCTACAAGCGGATCTGGGGCGGCGCCGAGGCGCCGTCGTACATCTGCTGGGGGCACAACAACCGCTCGGCGCTCGTGCGCGTGCCGCTCTACAAGCCCGGCAAGGGGAACTCGAGCCGCGTCGAGTACCGCGGCGTCGACTCCGCGACCAACCCGTACCTCGCGTACGCGCTGCTGCTCGCGGCGGGCCTCAAGGGCATCGAGGAGGGCTACGAGCTGCCCGACGCCGCCGAGGACGACGTGTGGGAGCTCACCGACTCCGAGCGCCGCGCGCTGGGCATCCAGCCGCTGCCGTCCTCGCTCGAGCAGGCGGTCGCCGTCATGGAGAGGTCCGAGCTCGTCGCCGAGACGCTGGGCGAGCACGTGTTCGACTTCGTGCTGCGCAACAAGCGCGAGGAGTGGAACGCGTACCGCCAGCAGGTCACGCCGTTCGAGCTGAAGCGGTTCCTGTCGGTCCTGTGACGCCGCGTCCGGGGGTCCGCGCGGGGCGCGGGGCGGTGCGGTGAGCGCGCCGCCCCCCGACGCCGGTGGACGCCGCCGCACGCTGCGGGCCCGGCTCACGCGCCTCGGGTTCACCGACACCGAGCGCGCCGCGACCCTGCTGGACGACGCGGACCTCGTCGCCGTCGTGGGCACGCTCGACGAGGCGGCGCCGCTGCTCGAGGCGCTCGCGGGCGTCGCCTCGCCCGACGACGCGCTGCTCGCGCTGACGCGGCTGTCGGCGGCGTGCCGCGCTGCGGGCGAGGAGTCGCGGTGCGGCCTGCGGGACGTGCTCGCCGAGCCGTCGACGCAGCGCGACCGCCTGCTCGCCGTCCTGGGCGCGTCGGCGGCGCTCGCGGACCACCTCGTGCGCCACCCCGACGACCTCGCGGCGCTGGCCGAGCCCTCTCCCATCGGCACCGACGTCGGCCGGGTGCGCGCGGAGCTGCTGGCCGCGGTCGGTGCGCCCGACGTGCCGGACGTGCCCGACGGGTCCGGGGGCCCGGTCGCCACGGTCACCGGACCCGCGGGCGTCGACGCGATGCGCCGCGCCTACCGCCGGCGCCTGCTGCTCATCGGGGCGACGGACCTCGTCACCGCCGAGCCGCTCTCGCTCCTGCCCGCGGTCGGCGCCGCGCTCGCCGACCTCGCGGCGGCGGCCCTCGAGGCGGCCCTCGCGCTCGCGCGCGCCGAGCACCCCGCCGAGGCGGCGGCCGTGCGGCTCGCCGTGATCGGCATGGGCAAGTGCGGCGGGCGCGAGCTCAACTACGTGAGCGACGTCGACGTCATCCACGTCGCCGAGCCCGCCGACGGGGTGGGCGAGGAGGAGGCGATGCGCGCGGGCGCCCGCCTGGCGACCGCGCTCGCGCGGGCGTGCAGCGCGCCGTCCGGGGAGCCGTCGCTGTGGCCCGTCGACGCGGCCCTGCGGCCCGAGGGCAAGAACGGTCCGCTCGTGCGCACGGTCGCGAGCCACGTGAGCTACTACGAGCGCTGGGCCAAGACGTGGGAGTTCCAGGCGCTGCTCAAGGCGCGCGTCGTCGCGGGGGACCGTGAGGTGGGCCGCCGGTACACCGACGCGATCGGGCCCATGGTCTGGTCCGCCGTCGAGCGCGAGAACTTCGTCGAGGACTCCCAGGCGATGCGCCGCCGGGTCGAGCAGCACGTGCCGCCCGCCGAGGCCGACCGCCAGCTCAAGCTCGGCGTCGGCGGGCTGCGCGACGTCGAGTTCACGGTCCAGCTGCTCCAGCTCGTGCACGGGCGCTCCGACGACATGATCCGCAGCGCGAGCACGCTCACCGCGCTCGCGTCCCTCGCGGCGGGCGGCTACGTGGGCCGGGACCACGCCGCCCGGCTCGCGGTCTGCTACCGCCTCCTGCGCGTGCTCGAGCACCGGATCCAGCTGCACCGCCTGCGGCGCACCCACCTCATGCCGACCGCGGAGGCGGACCTGCGGCGGCTCGCCCGGTCCGTCGGCATGCGCGCGGGCGGCGCCGCGGAGGTCACCGAGCGGTGGCGCACCGTGCGGCGCGACGTCCGGCAGCTGCACGAGGAGCTCTTCTACCGCCCGCTGCTGCCCGCGACCGCGAGCCTGTCGCGCGAGGACGTCAGCCTGGCGCCCGAGGCCGCCCGCGCGCGGCTCGCGGCGATCGGCTACCGCGACCCCGCGGGCGCCCTCCGGCACATCACCGCGCTCACCGAGGGCGTCAGCCGGCGCGCCGCGATCCAACGCCAGCTGCTGCCCGTGCTGCTCGGCTGGTTCGCCGAGGGCAGCGACCCCGACGGCGGCCTGCTCGCGTTCCGGCGCCTCTCGGACGAGCTGGGCACGACGCACTGGTACCTCAAGCTGCTGCGGGACTCGGGCGCCGCGGCGCAGCGGCTCGCGCGCCTGCTGTCGACGAGCCGGTACGTCGCGGACGCCCTCGCGCGCTCGCCCGAGTCGGTCGCGTGGCTCGACGACGACGCCGAGCTGGCGCCGCGCGGGCACGAGCGGCTCGCCGCCGAGGCGGACGCCGTGCTCACGCGTCAGGACGACGCCGTCGGCGCGGCGACGCTGCTGCGCGCGCTGCGGCGGCGCGAGATGGCGCGGACCGCGGTCGCGGAGGTGCTCGGCTCGAGCACCGTCACCACGGGCGAGGCGCTCACCGCCGCGGCCGACGTCGTCCTGGCGGGCGCGCTGCGGATCGCGGAGTACGAGGCGCGGCACGGCGCGGACGGCGCGCTGACCCGCACGGTCGTCGTCGCGATGGGCCGCCTCGGGGGCGAGGAGCTCGGCTACGGCTCCGACGCCGACGTGCTCTTCGTGCACGACCCGCTGCCCGGGGCGGACGAGGCGCGCGCCCAGGCGCAGGCCATGACGGTGGCCCAGCGCGTGCGCCAGCTGCTCGGCGAGGTCGGCCCAGAGCCGGCGCTCGAGGTCGACGCCGACCTGCGGCCCGAGGGTCGCAACGGGCCGCTCGTGCGCTCGCTCGCGTCGTACGCCGAGTACTACCAGCGCTGGTCGTCCCCGTGGGAGAGCCAGGCGCTCCTGCGCGCGCGCCCGGTCGCGGGCGACCCGGACCTGGGCGGGCGCTTCGTCGCGCTCGTCGACCCGCTGCGCTACCCGGCGGGCGGCGCGGACGCGGCGACGCTGCGCGAGGTGCGCCGGCTCAAGGCGCGCATGGAGGCCGAGCGCCTGCCGCGCGGCGTCGAACCCGCGCGGCACCTCAAGCTCGGCCGCGGCGGGCTGTCCGACGTCGAGTGGACGGTCCAGCTGCTCCAGCTCCAGCACGGTGGCGACGTCGCGGGCCTGCGCACGCCCCGGACGCTCCCGGCGCTCGACGCCGCCCAGGAGGCAGGCCTGCTCGACGCCGCCGACGCGGCCGCCCTCCGCGAGGGGTGGCTGCTGTCGTCCCGGCTGCGCGACGCGCTCGTGCTGTGGAGCGGGCGGGCCGGCGGAGCGGGCGCCGACGTCCTGCCGCACGACCGCCGCGCGCTCGCCGCGCTCGCGCGGCTCCTCGGCTACGGCCCGGGCTCGGGCGGCGAGCTCGAGGAGACCTACCTGCGCACGGGCCGCCGCGCCCGCGCGGTCGTCGAGCGCGTCTTCTACGGCTGAGGCGCCGCCGGGCCCGCCGAGGACGCGGTGTCCCGGTCACAGGTGGCGGGCGGCGCCCTCGATCTTGGGGCACGTGTCGACGACGAGCTCGAGGCCCGCGGCGCGGGCGCGCTCCTCGGCGGCGGGCGCGGTGACGGCCAGCTGGAGCCACACGGCGCGTGCGCCGATCGCGATGGCCTCGTCGACGACAGCGCCCGCGCGGGCGGAGTTGACGAACACGTCGACGACGTCGATCTCGCCCGGCACGTCCGCGAGGCGCGCGTAGCCGCGGGCGCCGTGCACGGTCTCCGCACGCGGGTGGACGGGGACGATCTCGTGGCCGAGGCGCTGGAGGTAGGCGGCCACGCCGTAGGCCGCGCGGGCCCGGTTGGTCGACAGGCCGACGACCGCCCACCGGGCGGGCGTACGCAGGAGCCGGTCGATCGCAGCGGGGTCGTTCACCCCGCCAGCCAAACACACGGCGCGGTCCCGGGGGGAGGGTCGGAGGTCCGCCCGGACGCGTGCCGGTCAGCGCGCGGGCGACCCGGCGCGCTCCAGCAGGTCGCCGTCCTGCTCGAGGCGGCGCACGACGTCGTCGGGCCCCAGCTGGACCATGCCCGGGCCGACCTCGTCCCAGGTGCGCGGCGCCGCGACGCGTGGCTCGTGCTTGGCGCGCATCGCGTAGGGCGTCACCGTCGTCTTCGCGGGGTGGTTCTGGCTCCAGTCGAGGAGCACCTTGCCGGGGCGCAGCGCGCGCTTCATGTTCGCGACGACGAGGTCGGCGTGCGCCTCCGCGAGCTCGTACGCGACCGTGCGCGCGTACTCGCGCACGGCGGTCGCGGCGCGCGGCTTCGGCAGCGGCGCGTAGAGCTGCATGCCCTTGCTCCCGCTCGTCACGGGGAAGGTCGTGGTGAGGCCGTCGTCGGCGAGACGCTCGCGGACGAGGTGCGCGACGCGCGCGCACTCGTCCAGGCCCGCGGGCGGCCCGGGGTCGAGGTCGATGACCAGGCGGTCGGGGGGGCGGCCGCCGCCCCCCCGGGCCCCCCCCCCCCCCGGGGGGGGGGGGGGGGGGGGCCCCCCGGGGGGGCCCCCCACCCCCCCCCCCCCCGCGGCCCCCCCCCCCCCCCCCCCGCGCCCCCCCCCCCGCGGGGGGGGGCCCCCCCGCCCCGCCCCCCCCCCCCGCGGCAGGTGACCGCCCCCACCGGTGCCGCACCGGACGGCGCGGCGCCGCGTCCGGGCGACCGCGCGCCGGACC
>NZ_JADDKQ010000041.1 GCF_016464425.1 Actinotalea solisilvae | reverse complement strand
CACGACGCGGCCGCACCGGCGAGAGCCGGTGCGGCCGTTGTCGTGCGGGGGCCCGAGCCGGCCGACCGACCGACCAGTCGGCCGGCCGGCCGGCCTGCCCGAGGACCTCGGGGCGTGCCCGGCCCGACCCACGTCCCGCGATGCGGGACCGACGGGGTCAGGAGGACCGGCGCCGACGGGGCGCGAGCAGCGACCCGAGCAGGAGCGCGACGCCCGCGGCGGCCACGAGGCCGATGACCGCGAGCTCGACGTCGAAGACGAGCCCGCTCGCCCAGGCGACGAGGCCGACGCCCACCGCGGCGACGACGAGGCCCCAGACCACGGTGCCGACGCGGACCCCGCGGGGCTCCTCGACCGCGACCGGTGCGGGTGCGGCGTCCGGGGCGGTCGCGCCGGTGGACGCCGCCGACCACGTGGGCGGGGTCGGCGCCTCGGGCGCCGGTGCCGTCGCGCCGAGGGGCGCGGCGGGAGCCGGGTCGTCCCGGACGACCACGTCGTCGCGAGGCGCGAGGCCGAGGCGCTCGTCGAGCGTCAGCCGCTCGGTGTCGGCCGGCCGCGCGGTGTCGAGCCGCGCGGTGTCCGCCAGCCGGTCGCTGCCCTCGGTCGTGCGTGTGCTCGCCGGCTCAGCGCCGGTGCCGGCGGTGCCGGCCGTGCCGTCGGTGCTGTCGCTGCCGTCGGTGCCGTCGCTGCCGGGTGTCGTCAGCGGGGTGGTGGCGGTGAGGTCGTCCGGCTCGGGTGTGCCGCCGGCGGGCGTCGGGGTCTGCATGGTCTGCTCCTCGGTGGGGAGTGGGGTGGTCCGGGGGTCGTCAGCGGCGCCCGGGGGCGTCGCGCCGCGCGAGGGGCTCACGGTGCCTCCTCGATCCGCACGGTGCCCGCGCCGACCGTGACGTCGAGGTGCAGCTGGGGCTCCTCGCCGGCGGCGACGGCGTCGGACTCGAACGTCTGCGTGCCGCCCGTGCCGGGGCTGCCGCGCGTCACGCTCTCGTCGAACCAGTGGACCTCGCCCGCCATGACGCGGACCTCGGCGTCGACCGCCGTGCCCGGCGGGACGGTGACGGTCACGTCACCGGCCCCCACGCCGATCGGCACGTCCACGGTCGCGCCCTCCTCGAGCGGGACCTCGGTGAGGTCGAGCTCGACCTTGCCCGCGCCGACCGAGAAGCCGGCCTCGGCCTCCGCGACGGTCGTCGGGGTGCCGGTCACGTCGCCGACGGCGGCGCCGCCGTCCCAGTCCTGGTCCCAGTCGCCGTCCCACGCGTAGCGGTCGAACGCGGCGAGCGGCAGGAGCGAGAGCGTGAGCACCACGGCGAGGACGCCGAGGCCGCCCGCCGTGCGGCCGCGCAGCCCGGACACGATGATCGCGACGCCGAGGAGCGTCACGGCCACGGCGCCGGCCGTGAGGGCCACCGGGCCGGTGAAGTCGCCCGTGCGCTGCAGGTAGAGCAGCACGGCGAGCGTGATGAGGCTCAGGGCCACGACGACGCCGACGACGCCGGCGCCGGGGCCGCGCGGGCCCGTGCGGGGGAGGACCGTGACCGGGCCGGGTGCCGGCGCCTGCCACGTCTGGCTGCCCTGCCAGGCCGCCGGTGCCGGGGCGCCGTGCGGTCCCGGCGCGGCGCCGTGCCAGCCGTGCGCGCCCGGGGCGCCGTGCCCGGTCGGGGTCTGCGGCGGCGCGGGCGGCGTGCCCTGCGGCGCGGTCGTCGGGTACATGGTCGTGGTCGGTCCTTCCGGTCGGCGCCGCGGCGGTGCCGCGGCAGGGGTGACGTACGGGGTCGTGGGCCCGGTCGTGGGCCAGGTCGTGGGCGGCTGGTCGCCCGGGTGCGGGGGCGGCGGCGCGGTCCAGCCGGGGCCGGCCGGTCCGGCACCGGGGCCGGGCGGCGTCGGGCGGCGGTTGGCCGCGGAGACGATGAGGACGACGACGAGGGCGGCGGCGCTCACCCAGAGCAGTCCGCGCCACCAGCCGGCGTCGGGCCCCCACCAGAGGCCGGGTGACCAGGAGTCGGGGAAGGAGACACCCGCGACGAAGAGCGCGAAGGCGCCGAGCACGGCCGCGTCGAAGTCGCCGCGGAACAGCTGCTGGAGGTGGATGCGCCCGTCGCGCTGCTCGGGCAGCAGGAGCCAGCCGATCGCGTAGAGGACGAGGCCGAGCCCGCCGAACAGCACGCTCACGGCGAGCACTCCGCGCGTGATGAGCGGGTCGATGCCGAGGCGCAGGGCCACGCCCCCCGCGACGCCGCCGACCCACCGCTCCTGCGAGCGGACCAGGCCGGAGCGGCGGACCGCGTCGAAGAAGCTGTCTGCCCCGGTCGGCGCCGGCGCCGGGCCCGCCGGGGGCGGCGTCCAGCCGGGCGCGGGCGGGGGGCCGCCGGCCGGGCCACCAGGGCCGGCCGGGCC
>NZ_JADDKQ010000040.1 GCF_016464425.1 Actinotalea solisilvae | reverse complement strand
GAGAGGTTGCCTCCGGACAGGCCTGAGAGGGTCTGGATGGATGTGCGTCTGTTCTTTGAGAACTCAACAGCGTGCCAAAAGTCGATGCCGTTTGTCGGTGTCTGCGGGTGTTGCTCATCGTTGTGGTGGGTGGTGTTCGTGGGCGGACCGATGTGGTGTCGGATGAATGTTTAACGTCAGTTGTACATTTTGATGATGCCAGTTGATAACTGGACCTGCTCCTGCTGAGTGGGTCTGCTTCGTGTGTTGGTTGCCCTGCTGCTTCGGTGGTCGGGGTGCCTATAGACATCTACGGAGAGTTTGATCCTGGCTCAGGACGAACGCTGGCGGCGTGCTTAACACATGCAAGTCGAACGGTGATCTCGGTGCTTGCACCGGGTGATCAGTGGCGAACGGGTGAGTAACACGTGAGTAACCTGCCCCCGACTCTGGGATAACCCCGGGAAATCGGAGCTAATACCGGATACGAGACGCACAGGCATCTGTAGC
The DNA here is from genome assembly GCF_016464425.1 of Actinotalea solisilvae. Taxonomy (GTDB): domain Bacteria; phylum Actinomycetota; class Actinomycetes; order Actinomycetales; family Cellulomonadaceae; genus Actinotalea; species Actinotalea solisilvae. The sequence continues at coordinate 5,077 of NZ_JADDKQ010000040.1, read as the reverse complement.
GTCTGGAAAGAATTTCGGTCGGGGATGGACTCGCGGCCTATCAGCTTGTTGGTGGGGTAATGGCCCACCAAGGCGACGACGGGTAGCCGGCCTGAGAGGGCGACCGGCCACACTGGGACTGAGACACGGCCCAGACTCCTACGGGAGGCAGCAGTGGGGAATATTGCACAATGGGCGAAAGCCTGATGCAGCGACGCCGCGTGGGGGATGAAGGCCTTCGGGTTGTAAACCCCTTTCAGCAGGGAAGAAGCGAGAGTGACGGTACCTGCAGAAGAAGCGCCGGCTAACTACGTGCCAGCAGCCGCGGTAATACGTAGGGCGCAAGCGTTGTCCGGAATTATTGGGCGTAAAGAGCTCGTAGGCGGTTTGTCGCGTCTGCTGTGAAAACCCGAGGCTCAACCTCGGGCCTGCAGTGGGTACGGGCAGACTAGAGTGCGGTAGGGGAGACTGGAATTCCTGGTGTAGCGGTGGAATGCGCAGATATCAGGAGGAACACCGATGGCGAAGGCAGGTCTCTGGGCCGCAACTGACGCTGAGGAGCGAAAGCATGGGGAGCGAACAGGATTAGATACCCTGGTAGTCCATGCCGTAAACGTTGGGCACTAGGTGTGGGGCTCATTCCACGAGTTCCGTGCCGCAGCAAACGCATTAAGTGCCCCGCCTGGGGAGTACGGCCGCAAGGCTAAAACTCAAAGGAATTGACGGGGGCCCGCACAAGCGGCGGAGCATGCGGATTAATTCGATGCAACGCGAAGAACCTTACCAAGGCTTGACATATACCGAAAACTCCTGGAGACAGGGGGTCCGCAAGGGCGGTATACAGGTGGTGCATGGTTGTCGTCAGCTCGTGTCGTGAGATGTTGGGTTAAGTCCCGCAACGAGCGCAACCCTCGTCCCATGTTGCCAGCGGGTTATGCCGGGGACTCATGGGAGACTGCCGGGGTCAACTCGGAGGAAGGTGGGGATGACGTCAAATCATCATGCCCCTTATGTCTTGGGCTTCACGCATGCTACAATGGCCGGTACAAAGGGCTGCGATACCGCGAGGTGGAGCGAATCCCAAAAAGCCGGTCTCAGTTCGGATTGGGGTCTGCAACTCGACCCCATGAAGTCGGAGTCGCTAGTAATCGCAGATCAGCAACGCTGCGGTGAATACGTTCCCGGGCCTTGTACACACCGCCCGTCAAGTCACGAAAGTCGGTAACACCCGAAGCCAGTGGCCCAACTCGCAAGAGGGGGAGCTGTCGAAGGTGGGACCAGCGATTGGGACTAAGTCGTAACAAGGTAGCCGTACCGGAAGGTGCGGCTGGATCACCTCCTTTCTAAGGAGCTTTCTGGCGCTCTTCGCGAGCGTCCAGGGCCTTCTACCCGGTCGTTCGTACCGGGGTGGGTTGCTCATGGGTGGAACATCGACCAGTGGCGCCGGCTCGTGTGCCGTCTCAGTACCCCGTCCTTGTGGCGGGTGGAACCTGACGGTGTGGGGTTGGTGTTTCGGCACGCTGTTGGGTCCTGAGGGAACAGGCTTGCGCCTGGGACTTCGGGCCGGCCCGGTCGGACGACCGGGTGGGTGCTGACGGACCGTCGGGTCCCGGATGAACCGCTCCCCGCCTTCGTGGTGTGGGGGTTGGCGCCGGGGGATGGCGGGACCGCCCGTAGCTTGAGAACTGCACAGTGGACGCGAGCATCTTTAAGTAAGTCTTTGTGGCAAGTTTTTAAGGGCAAACGGTGGATGCCTTGGCACTAGGAGCCGAAGAAGGACGTAGTAGCCTGCGATAAGCCTCGGGGAGTTGGCAAACGAACCGTGATCCGAGGATCTCCGAATGGGGGAACCCAGCTGGAGTCATGTCCAGTTACCCGCGCCTGAATATATAGGGCGTGTGGAGGGAACGTGGGGAAGTGAAACATCTCAGTACCCACAGGAAGAGATATTCCGTGAGTAGTGGCGAGCGAAAGCGGAAGAGGCCAAACCGATCGTGTGTGATAGCCGGCAGGCGTTGCACGGTCGGGGTTGTGGGACCTTTCAGGAGGCTCTGCCGAGCTTCCAGGGAGTCAGAAAGTCGCGTCATAGTCGAAGGGCATTGAAAGGCCCGGCACAGAGGGTGCTACCCCCGTAGACGAAATGGCGTGGCCTCCCGAAGGGGATCCCAAGTAGCACGGGGCCCGAGAAATCTCGTGTGAATCTGGCAAGACCACTTGCTAAGCCTAAATACTCCCTAGTGACCGATAGCGGACAAGTACCGTGAGGGAAAGGTGAAAAGTACCCCGGGAGGGGAGTGAAATAGTACCTGAAACCGTTTGCCTACAATCCGTCGGAGCCTCCCTAGCAGGGGTGACGGCGTGCCTTTTGAAGAATGAGCCTGCGAGTTAGTGGTACGTGGCGAGGTTAACCCGTGTGGGGAAGCCGTAGCGAAAGCGAGTCCGAACAGGGCGATTCAGTCGCGTGCTCTAGACCCGAAGCGAAGTGATCTAGCCATGGGCAGGTTGAAGCGCGGGTAAGACCGCGTGGAGGACCGAACCCACCTGGGTTGAAAACCGGGGGGATGACCTGTGGTTAGGGGTGAAAGGCCAATCAAACTTCGTGATAGCTGGTTCTCCCCGAAATGCATTTAGGTGCAGCGTCACGTGTTTCTTGCCGGAGGTAGAGCTACTGGATGGCCGATGGGCCCCACAAGGTTACTGACGTCAGCCAAACTCCGAATGCCGGTAAGTGAGAGCGTGGCAGTGAGACTGCGGGGGATAAGCTCCGTAGTCGAGAGGGAAACAGCCCAGACCACCAGCTAAGGCCCCTAAGCGTATGCTAAGTGGGAAAGGATGTGGAGTTGCACAGACAACCAGGAGGTTGGCTTAGAAGCAGCCACCCTTGAAAGAGTGCGTAATAGCTCACTGGTCAAGTGATTCCGCGCCGACAATGTAGCGGGGCTCAAGTATACCGCCGAAGCTGTGGCATTCACACAACAGCCAGGTCTTCGTGATCCAGGCGTGTGGATGGGTAGGGGAGCGTCGTGTGGCGAGTGAAGTCGCGGGGTAACCCAGCGGTGGACGCCACACGAGTGAGAATGCAGGCATGAGTAGCGAAAGACGGGTGAGAAACCCGTCCGCCGAATGACCAAGGGTTCCAGGGCCAGGCTAATCCGCCCTGGGTAAGTCGGGACCTAAGGCGAGGCCGACAGGCGTAGTCGATGGACAACGGGTTGATATTCCCGTACCGGCGAAGAACCGCCCATACCGACCCCGGTGATGCTAAGTGCCCGAAACCGTCTGGATCCCTTCGGGGACGTGACGGCGGAGCGCACGACCCGAGCCGGCAGTAGGTAAGCGTATTAACAGGGGTGACGCAGGAAGGTAGCCCAGCGTGGCGATGGTAGACCACGTCCAAGGTTGTAGGGCGAGCTGTAGGCAAATCCGCAGCTCATGCGCCTGAGAACTGATGGTGACCGCTTATGCGGGATGATTGGGTGATCCTATGCTGCCAAGAAAAGCCTCGACGCGAGGTTCTAGCCGCCCGTACCCTAAACCGACTCAGGTGGTCAGGTAGAGAATACCAAGGCGATCGAGAGAATCGTGGTTAAGGAACTCGGCAAAATGCCCCCGTAACTTCGGGAGAAGGGGGGCCTGAGGCGTGTAGGCACTTGCTGCCGAAGCGTTTGAAGGCCGCAGAGACCAGGGAGAAGCGACTGTTTACTAAAAACACAGGTCCGTGCGAAGTCGCAAGACGATGTATACGGACTGACGCCTGCCCGGTGCTGGAAGGTTAAGAGGACGGGTCAGCCTTCGGGCGAAGCTCAGAATTTAAGCCCCAGTAAACGGCGGTGGTAACTATAACCATCCTAAGGTAGCGAAATTCCTTGTCGGGTAAGTTCCGACCTGCACGAATGGCGTAACGACTTCTCCGCTGTCTCAACCGCGAACTCGGCGAAATTGCACTACGAGTAAAGATGCTCGTTACGCGCAGCAGGACGGAAAGACCCCGGGACCTTTACTATAGCTTGGTATTGGTGTTCGGTACGGCTTGTGTAGGATAGGTGGGAGACTGTGAAGCCGGCACGCCAGTGTCGGTGGAGTCAACGTTGAAATACCACTCTGGTCGTTCTGGATGTCTAACCTCGGTCCGTAATCCGGATCAGGGACAGTGCCTGGTGGGTAGTTTAACTGGGGCGGTTGCCTCCTAAAATGTAACGGAGGCGCTCAAAGGTTCCCTCAGCCTGGTTGGCAATCAGGTGGCGAGTGCAAGTGCACAAGGGAGCTTGACTGTGAGACTGACAGGTCAAGCAGGGACGAAAGTCGGAACTAGTGATCCGGCGGTGGCTTGTGGAAGCGCCGTCGCTCAACGGATAAAAGGTACCCCGGGGATAACAGGCTGATCTTGCCCAAGAGTCCATATCGACGGCATGGTTTGGCACCTCGATGTCGGCTCGTCGCATCCTGGGGCTGGAGTAGGTCCCAAGGGTTGGGCTGTTCGCCCATTAAAGCGGTACGCGAGCTGGGTTTAGAACGTCGTGAGACAGTTCGGTCCCTATCCGCTGCGCGCGCAGGAAACTTGAGAAGGGCTGTCCCTAGTACGAGAGGACCGGGACGGACGAACCTCTGGTGTGCCAGTTGTTCCGCCAGGAGCACGGCTGGTTGGCTACGTTCGGAAGGGATAACCGCTGAAAGCATCTAAGCGGGAAGCCTGCTTCAAGATGAGGTTTCCACGGGGCTCGCCCCGAGAGGCTCCCAGCTAGACCACTGGGTGAATAGGCCGGATGTGGAAGAGAGGACTAACGACTCTCGCAGCTGACCGGTACTAATAAGCCGATAACTTGACACACACTTACCTGTGCTACGCGTCCACTGTGCGGTTCCCGAGATACGGTCGGGGCCCCTCCCGAAAAGGGGGGCCACCCGTCTGACATCTCCATAGAGTTTCGGTGGTCATAGCGAGGGGGAAACGCCCGGCTCCATTCCGAACCCGGAAGCTAAGCCCCTCTGCGCCGATGGTACTGCACGGGAGACTGTGTGGGAGAGTAGGTCGCCGCCGAACATTCCTTCACAAGGCCGCCCCCGGAAACGGGGGCGGCCTTCGTGCATTCCAGGCACG
>NZ_JADDKQ010000039.1 GCF_016464425.1 Actinotalea solisilvae | reverse complement strand
CTCCGGTGGTGCGGCGGGGCTGGGGTCGGTGGGCCTCGGGTCAGTGGGGCTGGTAGGGCGAGACCACGACCTCGACGCGCTGGAACTCCTTGAGGTCCGAGTATCCCGTCGTCGCGAGCGCGCGGCGCAGCGCCCCGACGAGGTTGAGGGTGCCGTCCGCCTGCCGGCCCGGGCCGAAGAGGATCTCCTCGAGCGTGCCCGCCGAGCCCACCGCGACGCGCTCGCCGCGCGGCAGCTGCGGGTGGTGCGCCTCGGGCCCCCAGTGCAGGCCACGGCCCGGCGCCTCGGACGCCCGCGCGAGCGCCGCGCCGAGCATGACCGCGTCCGCGCCGCACGCGACGGCCTTGACGAGGTCCCCCGCGCGCCCGACGCCGCCGTCGGCGATGACGTGCACGTACCGGCCGCCCGACTCGTCGAGGTAGTCCCGGCGGGCCGCGGCGACGTCGGCCACCGCGGTCGCCATGGGCGCGTGGATGCCGAGCGAGACGCGCGTCGTGTGGGCGGCGCCGCCGCCGAAGCCCACGAGCACGCCCGCCGCGCCCGTGCGCATGAGGTGCAGCGCGGCCGTGTAGGTCGAGGCACCGCCCACGATGACCGGGACGTCGAGCTCGTAGATGAACCGCTTGAGGTTGAGCGGCTCGGCCCGGCCCGACACGTGCTCGGCGGACACCGTGGTGCCGCGGATGACGAACAGGTCGACGCCCGCGTCGACGACGTGCTTCCAGTACTGCTGCGTGCGCTGCGGCGACAGAGCGCCCGCGACCGTCACGCCGCTGCGGCGGATCTCCTGGAGCCGCTGGGTGATGAGCTCGGGGATGATCGGCGCGGCGTAGATCTCCTGCATGCGGGCCGTCGCGTGGGCCGCGTCGAGCTCGGCGATCTCGGCGAGGTGCGCCGACGGGTCCTCGTACCGCGTCCACAGCCCCTCGAGGTCGAGCACGCCGAGCCCGCCCAGGCGCCCGAGGGCGACGGCGGTCTCCGGGCTCATCACCGAGTCCATGGGCGCCGCGACGATCGGCAGCTCGAAGTGGTAGGCGTCGATCTGCCAGCCGACCGAGACCTCCTCGGGGTCGCGCGTCCGCCGCGAGGGGACGACGGCGACGTCGTCGAAGGAGTAGGCACGGCGCCCGCGCTTGCCGCGGCCGATCTCGATCTCGATGCTCACGCCCCACAGGCTACCGGCGCGGGGGGCGGGGGGCCCCCCCCCCCCCCCCCCCCGGGGGGGGGCGGGGGGGGGGGGGGGGGGCGGGGCCCCCCCCGCGCCCCCGGGCCCCCCGGCGGCCCCCCGGGGGGGCCCCCCGGGGGGCCCGCGGGAGGGTCGGTGGACGCGGTCAGGAGAACAGGGTTGCGGGACGTCACGAGCGGGAAGCGCTCGCCGTCGACGACCGGCGCGCCACGGACGCGGTGTCGGAGGGCGCTGGGAGGCTGGGTCCAGGAGGTGGCCATGACGACCGAGGTCACGACGACAGCCACGACGACGGCAGCCACGACGACGGCAGCCACGACGACGGCAGCCATGACGACGGCGGTTCCGGTCCCGTGGGCGGCCCGCCCCGTGGTGGGCTTCGACACCGAGACCACGGGCGTCGACGTCGACACGGACCGGATCGTCACCGCCGCGGTCGTGCGGCGCGAGGGCGGCACGACGACGGTGCGGACCTGGCTGCTCGACCCGGGCGTGCCCATCCCCGAGGCGGCCACGGCGATCCACGGCATCACGACGCAGCGCGCCCGAGCGGCCGGGCGGCCCGCGGCGCCCGCGCTCGACGAGATCGCCACGGCTCTCGCGGACGCGCTCGCGCACGGCGAGCCCGTCGTGGCGTACAACGCGTCCTTCGACCTGTCCCTGCTCGACGTCGAGCTGCGCCGGCACGGCCTGCCGACGCTCGCGGCCCGGCTCGGTCGCCCCGTCCGGGCGGTGCTCGACCCGCTCGTCCTCGACCGCCACCTCGACGCCGCGCGCGAGGGCGCGCGACGGCTCGGCGACCTGTGCGGCCACTACGGGGTCCGCACGCACGCCGACCTGCACGCCGCGGACGTCGACGTGCTCGCGACCCTGGACGTGCTCGACGCGATCGCGCGCGCCTACCCGGTGCTCGGCGCCATGACGCACGACGCGCTGCACGACCTGCAGGCGGACGCCTACGCCCGGTGGGTCGCCGAGGTCGTCACCGCGCGCGCCGAGGCGGGCCGCGAGGGCCCCGGTCCGGAGCCCGCGTGGCCGGCTCGCGGCGACGCGTCGGTCGCCGCGTGACGGGGTGCGGGGCCGGCGCCCGCGCTCAGCCCAGCGGGCGCAGCGCCTCGAGGACCACGCGCGCCACCTCGGGCGACGACGCGGCGACGAGGCCGAGCGCCCCGTCGTCCGCGCGGTAGTCGGAGCCGTCCGGGCGGATGCTCACCCCGCCGAGCTCGCGCAGCAGCACCGCGCCCGGGAGGTGGTCCCAGGGGTGGGTGCGCCAGTAGAACGCGACGTCGCTCTCCCCCGACGCGATCCGCGCGTAGGTCGCCCCGGACCACAGGCGGTCGCTCGTCGCCATCCCCGCGCCCAGGGACGCGACACCCGCCTCGACCCGGCCGAGCACGTCCCCGGGGACCTCGGCCTCCTCGCGGGGCAGGAAGCGAGTCGCGGCACCGCCGCGCAGGGCGGCGAGGTCGGCCTCGGGACGGGTGAGGGGCACGCCGTCGAGCCACGCGCCGCCGCCGCGCACGGCCACGTAGAGCCGGTCGAGCTCAGGCAGGCAGATCCAGCAGCCCACCGCCTCGCCGCGCTCGACGAGGCCGACCATGATCGCGTAGTCCGGCGAGCCGTCGACGAACGCCTGGGTGCCGTCGATCGGGTCCACGACCCACGCCCGCTCCGCGCTCGCGACGACGTCGACGAGGGCCGGGTCGGCCGCCACGGCCTCCTCGCCCACCACGGGCACGTCGGGCGTGAGCGCCTGCAGGCCGACGGTGAGCGCGGCCTCGGCCTCGAGGTCGACCACGGTGACGAGGTCGCCGGGGCTCTTCTCGCTGACGTCGGTCGCGTGCAGGTCGCGGAAGCGCGGCCGCACCACGGTCGCCGCGACCGCACGGACGAGGTCGCCCACGGCGAGCACGTCGACCCCGGCGAGCACAGGTCCGGCGGCGCCGGCAGCGGGGCGGCTCACCGCGACGAGTAGTTCGGCGCCTCGGAGATCATCTGCACGTCGTGCGGGTGCGACTCCTTGAGCCCTGCGGGCGTGATCCGCACGAACTGCCCGCGCGCCTGGAGCTCGGGCACCGTGCGCGCACCGACGTAGAACATCGACTGGTGCAGCCCGCCGACGAGCTGGTGGGCGACCGCCGCGAGCGGCCCGCGGTAGGGGACCTGGCCCTCGATGCCCTCGGTGATGATCTCGTCGTCGGACAGGTCGCCCTGGAAGTACCGGTCCTTGGAGTACGACCGGCGGTCCCCGCGCGACTGCATCGCGCCGAGCGACGCCATGCCCCGGTAGCGCTTGAACTGCTTGCCGTTGACGAACACGAGGTCGCCCGGGCTCTCGTCGCAGCCCGCCAGCAGGCCGCCGAGCATGACGGTGTCCGCACCCGCGACGAGCGCCTTCGCGATGTCGCCCGAGTACTGCAGACCGCCGTCGCCGATGACCGGCACGCCCGCCGGCCGGCACGCCTTCGCCGCCTCGTAGATGGCCGTGACCTGCGGGACGCCGACGCCGGCGACGACGCGCGTGGTGCAGATCGAGCCCGGGCCGACGCCGACCTTGACCGCGTCGACGCCCGCGTCGACGAGCGCCTGCGCGCCCGCGCGCGTGGCGATGTTGCCGCCGATGACCTGGACGTGGCGCATGCCCGGGTCCGCCTTGATCCGCCGCACCATGTCGAGCATGAGGCGGGCGTGGCCGTTGGCCGTGTCGACCACGAGCACGTCCACGCCGGCCTCGACGAGCGCGGTCACGCGGTCCCACGCGTCACCGAAGAAGCCCACCGCGGCGCCGACGACGAGCCGGCCCTCCGCGTCCTTCGTGGCGAGCGGGTACTGCTCGGACTTCACGAAGTCCTTGACGGTGATGAGGCCCTGGAGGACCCCGGCGTCGTCGACGAGCGGCAGCTTCTCGACCTTGTGCTTGGCGAGCAGCGACGCCGCGTCCTCGCGGGAGATGCCGACCGGGCCCGTGACCAGCGGCATGCCCGTCATGACCTCGCGCACGCGCAGCGACGTGAAGTCCTGCGGCGCGACGAAGCGCAGGTCCCGGTTCGTGATGATGCCGAGCAGGCGCTGGTCGGCGTCGACCACGGGCAGGCCGCTCACGCGGTACTTGCCGCACAGCGCGTCGAGCTCGGCGAGCGTCGCGTCCGGTCCCACCGTCACGGGGTCGGAGACCATGCCCGACTCGGAGCGCTTGACCAGGTCGACCTGGTGCGCCTGGTCGGCGATGGCGAGGTTGCGGTGCAGCACGCCGACGCCGCCCTGGCGCGCCATCGCGATCGCCATGCGGGCCTCGGTCACCGTGTCCATCGCGGCGGAGACGAGCGGGATCGCGACCGACAGCTCGCGCGTGAGGCGCGAGCTGGTGTCCACCTCGCTCGGGATGACGTCGGTCTCGCCCGGCAGCAGCAGCACGTCGTCGTACGTCAGGCCGACGAAGCCGAACGGGTCGGCAGCCGTCGCGGCGGCGGACGGAGAGGTCGGGGGCTCGATCGCGCTCACCCCGTCGATGGTACGCACCCGCGCGACGTGCCGACGGCGGCGTCCACGCCCCGCGACGGGGTCAGCGGATGTAGCCCCGGCGCAGGCCGATGGCGACCGCCTGCGCACGGTCGGCCGCGCCCAGCTTGCGGAACAGCCGGCGTGCGTGGGTCTTGACCGTGTCCTCGGAGAGGAAGAGCTCGGCGCCGATCTGCGCGTTGGACCGGCCGTGGCTCATGCCGGACAGCACCTCGAGCTCGCGCTTGGTGAGCTCCACGACGGGCAGCGACGGGTCGGCGTCCTCGGCGCGGCGCGCGGCCGTCTCGCGCTGGACGGGGCCGGCCTGGTGCGGCACGTGGGTGGCGGCGAGGCTGTGCGCCGCGACGGCGACGAGCTCGCTGCGGTCCACGTCGGGGGCGAGGTAGCCACGAGCGCCGAGCGCGATCGCGCGGTCGAGCGTGATCTCGTCGCCGGGCACCGCGAGCATGATGACGACCGGCGTCGCGCCGATCATGCGCAGCCGGCGGATGGCCTCGATCGGGCCTGCGCCGGGCAGGTGCGCGTCGAGGAGGACGAGCGCGGGCGACGAGCGGCGCGCGAGGGCGACCAGCTCCTCGGCGCTCGCCGCACCACGTGCGGGGGCGAGAGCGGGCACCCCGTGGGCGGCCGAGACGATGCGGTCACGCACGGCGGCGGAGCCGTGGCACACGACGATGCCTGCCATCCGCCTCCTTCCGGTCCTCGTCCCACCGGGCTCCGACGAGCCGGTGGCGACGTGCGACGGCCGTGGTGCCGTGCGAGGTTCTCATCGGCCCGCGCGGGCCCGGACCTTAGCGCCCGACCCGGGTGAACACGACGACGTCCCGGTGCGTGGCCCGCCGCGGCCGCCCGCGCACCGGCCGCCGACCGGCCCGACCTCCCCCCGCCACGCAGGACCACCTCATCCGACGACGGCGAGCACCTCGTGCAGCGCACCGGTCAGCGTCCGGACCCGGTGCACCGCGAGGCCTCCGGAGAGCTCGAGGGGCGCGGCACCCTCGCGGTGCACGAAGAGCGGCACCGACGCGCGCGACGCGACGGCGGCGAGCAGCCGGTCCGCGCGCGCAGCCTCCTCCTGCTCCGGGCCCACGTGCAGGAGGACCGCGGCGGGCGCGAGCCGCTGGACCGCGGCCGCGACCGCGGCCTCCCCGCCCGCGGACATGACACGGGCGCGCACGCCGTGGGCCTGGAGCGCGGTCGCGAGGCTGTGTGCGAGCAGGTCCGGGCCGCCCGCGGACGGCAGGACGAGCACGGTCGCGGGCGCCGCGGGCTCGCCGCCGTCGTGCGGGGCGCCCTGCTGCGTCGTCGCGGACCCCGCACCGGGGCCAGCCTGCTGGCTCTGCCGCGCGACCGCGACGGCGGCGCGGCTGCGCAGCTCGGCGAAGGCCGCGGCCTCGAGCGCAGGGGCGGCGCTCTCCCCCGGACGCTCGAGCACCGCGCGCTCGGCGAGCAGCTGCAGCGCCGGACCGACGAGCTCGGCCCACCAGGCGATGACGTCGCGGGCGTGCACGCGTGCGAGCATCCACCGCACGGCCGCGTTGTCGAAGTGCGTCGCCGCCGACACGAGGGCCGGCGGGTCGGGCGCCATGGGGACCGCGTCGGAGTACGCGTCGAGGACCTCGGTCGTCGTCGGCCCCGGCGTCGGCGCGACGACCGGCTCGTTGCTGGACAGGGCCGCACGCGCGGCCTCGGACGGCGCGACGCCCTCGAGCGTGAGCCGTCGCATGACCAGCAGCCGTGAGACGTCGTTGGCGGAGTACCGCCGGTGCGAGCCCGCCATGTGCTCCGACGGGCCGAGCCCGTACCTGCGGTCCCACGTGCGCAGCGTCGCAGGCGCGACGCCGAGCCGGCGCGCGACCGCGGCGACCGTGAGCGACGGACCCGGGGCGGTCGTCGTGCCGTCGTCGGCCACTCGCACACTCCCGTCCCGGCCCCTGTCCGCGTCGGATCGCGCCAAGACCATGACGCGATTGTGCCCAATGCGTGGCGCGGTCCGCCACCCAGCGCGCCGTGCAGTGCCCCTGGACCTCCACGCGCAAGCGCGTCGCGGGGCACCCTCAGGCGGCGAGCCGCGCCACGACGGCCGCCCTGCCCGGCGCGGAGCACGCACGGACCGCACGGACCGCGCGGCACGCATCAGATTCGAAGAACTCTGACCAAGGGGGTTGACCAACTTCTGGCGCGGTTCTAGGTTGGGCACATCGCCGACGCGATGACAGCCACCCGGGTCGCCGACGACGGATCGACCCGAGAACAGCCTGGAGGGCCTCATGACGGAGATCTCGCGACTGCCCGGTCCTGTGATGGACCTGTGGGAGTGGCAGTACGAGGGCAAGTGCCGCGAGGCCGACCCGACGCTCTTCTTCCACCCCGAGGGTGAGCGGGGCTCCGCACGGCGCCGTCGCGCCGAGGCCGCCAAGGCGATCTGCGCCACGTGCCCCGTCATGCAGACGTGCCGTGAGCACTCCCTCGCCGTCCGCGAGCCGTACGGCGTGTGGGGCGGGCTCTCCGAGGAGGAGCGCGCCGCGGCGCTCGCGAGCCGCCTGCGCAAGGCCGGCTGACCGGAGCGCACCCGGGCACGGTCCGGGGAGGACAGGCCAGACACGACGAAGCCCCGCCCGGGACCGGGCGGGGCTTCGTCGTGCGCGGGCGGGTGAGCGGTGCTCGTGCCGACGCACCGCCGGGCGCCGGCGTCCGAGGACGGCGGCGCCCGGCGGGCGCAGCGCACTTGACGTCGACCGCGCGGATGTCGCGCGCCGAGAGG
>NZ_JADDKQ010000038.1 GCF_016464425.1 Actinotalea solisilvae | reverse complement strand
GGGCCCGCGCCCGCGCACCCGGGCGCCGCCCCCCGCACGGCCGGCACGGCCGGCGGCGTCGTGCTCGCGCCCGCGGCCGCCCTCGCCGCAGCCACGGGCCCCGTCGTCGCGCCCCGGCCCGGGTCCCGCCCGACGCCCGCACGCATGCGGCTCGTCGCGGTCGGGCTCGTCGTCGTCGGCCTGCTCGTAGGACTCGCGGGCGGCGCGTCGTTCGCGGCGGCCGACGCCGCGACGGACCGCGCCGACGCCAACGCGGCCCAGCTCGTGCGGCTCCAGGAGCTGCAGACGCGCCTCGTGAGCGCCGACGCGAGCGCGACGAACGCGTTCCTCGTCGGCGGCCTCGAGCCCGCCGACCGCCGCGCGGTCTACGACGACGCGATGGCGGCCGCCACCCGGCTCGTCGCCGAGGCCGCACGCGCCCAGCCGGCCGACGGCACGGTGCTCGCCGCGCTCAACACCGCGGTGCTCGACTACGCCGCGGACATCGAGCAGGCGCGGGCCGCGAACCGGCAGGCGCTCCCGGTCGGCGCGCAGTACCTGCGCAACGCGAGCGCCGCCCTGCGCGCCGACGCGCTGCCCGCCCTGGCCGCGCTCATCGACGCGAACCAGGAGCGCGTGGCCGCGGAGTTCTCGGCGGCGCGGTCCGCCTGGGTGCTCGCGGTGCTCGCGTCCCTGCTGGGCCTCGGTGCCGTCGTCGCCGCATCCGTGTGGCTCGCGCGCCGGACGCACCGCTACGTCAACCTCCCGCTCGCCGGCGCGGGCCTCGTCCTCCTCGTCCTCCTCGTCGGCTCCGCGGTCACGCTCGGGTCGGTCGCCGCCGAGGTCGACCGGGTGCGGACGGGCCCGTTCGCCGCCGCCACCGCGCTCTCGGAGGCCCGCCTCGCGGCGTTCGACGCCAAGTCCAACGAGAGCCTCACGCTCATCTCGCGCGGCTCGGGCCAGGCGTTCGAGGAGGCCTGGGTCGCGTCGTCCGACGTCGTCGACCGCGGCCTCGCCGAGGCGGCCGGCACCGGCAGCGTCGCGGACCTGCGCACCGACTGGGACGCCTACGCGACCCTGCACGCCGACCTGCGCGCGCTCGACGACGGCGGCGCGTGGGACGACGCCGTCGCCGCGGCCACGAGCACCGAGCCCGGCACCGCGGACGCCGCGTTCGCGTCCTTCGACGCCACCCTCGGCGCCGCCCTCGCCGCCGCGAGCGGCGAGGCGTCCGACGCGCTCGCGGACGCGCGGGGCGGGCTCCTCGTCGGCGCCGCGCTCGCGGCGCTCGCGGGCCTCGCGGTGGCCGTCCTGTCCTGGAACGGCATCTCCCGACGGATCGAGGAGTACCGGTGAGCGCGCGTCCGGCACGAGCCCGCACCACGACCCTGCCGACCGCGCCGCGGCCCGGGGCCCGGCGCCGCGCGGCGTCCGCCGTCGTCGTCGGCCTGCTCGGCGCGCTCCTGGCCGGGTGCACCGGGGGCGCCTACCGCGACACGCCGCTCCCGACCGCGTCGCCCGGGCCGACGAGCACCGCGGCGCCCGCCGCGCCGTCGGCGCCGGTCGAGTGCGCGGACCCGCTCGCCTCGTACGACCCGGCCGGCGTCGACCCCGGCGCGGTCCCGCCGGGGTCGACGATGGCGCTCATCCGGGACCGCGGCCGGCTCGTGGTCGGCGTCTCGGCCGACTCGCTCCTGCTCGGCGCGCGCGACCCCGTCTCGGGCAGCATCGAGGGCTTCGACATCGACATGGCGCGGCTCGTCGCGCAGGCGATCTTCGGCGACCCCGACCGCGTCGAGCTGCGCGTCATCACGGCCGCGCAGCGCATCCCGTCGCTCCAGGACGGCACGGTCGACCTCGTCGCGCGCAACATGACCATCACCTGCGCGCGCTGGGAGGAGATCGCGTTCTCGGCCGAGTACTACCGGTCGGGCCAGAAGGTGCTCGTGCCGCTGGGCTCGACGGCGACGTCGCTCGACGACCTCGCGGGGCGGCGCGTGTGCGCCCCGGCAGGCACGTCGAGCCTGGCGAAGCTCGAGGAGGACTTCCCCGAGGTCGAGCCCGTCGCGGCCGCCACGCACACGGACTGCCTCGTGCGGTTCCAGCAGGGCGAGGTCGACGCGATCACCGGCGACGACACCGTGCTCGCGGGCCTCGCCGCGCAGGACCCGTACGCGCAGGTCGTCGGTGCGGCCTTCACGTCCGAGCCGTACGGCCTGGGCGTCAACGCCGAGGCCGTGGACCTCGTGCGCTTCGTCAACGCCGTGCTCGACCGGGCCAAGGCCGACGGCACGTGGGCCGCCTCGTACGACCGCTGGCTCGCCGAGGCGCTCGGGCCGGCGCCCGCTCCCCCGGCGTCCGTGTACGGCCGGTGACGCGGATGACGACGGGGGCGGCCCGGTGCGAGCCCGACGGGCCCGACGGGTGGTGGTGACCGGTGGTGACCGGATGACCGCCGCCGTGGTCGCGCCCGCCGCACCCGCCGCGTGGGGCCGGTCGGTCGAGCACGCCGCGATGGCGGCGTACCTCGACGCGCTCGGCGCGTGGCGCGACGCGCGGCGCCGGGAGCTCGACGCGCTCGACCGCGTCGCCGTGACGTCCCCCGACACCGACCTCACGGGCGACGTCACGCTCGCGATGGCGCTGTGGCAGTCGGTCGCGACGCGGCACGACGAGCTCGTCCGCGTGTGGGACGGCGGCCGCGTCGGCGCGGTGGAGCTCGCGCGGCTCTCGGCCCTCGTGTGGGGCCGGGACCCGGCGGGGGGCGCAGCGGGCGGGGCCGGCGGGTCAGCCGGTACCACCGGGGTCTCCCTGCCCGAGGCGTGCCGCCTCTCGGACGCCGTGACCGCGCAGCTGCGCCGGCGCCTCGCGCTCGAGACGGTCTCGGCCGACCTCGCGGGTCACCTGGCCGCGCTGCGCGCCGCCGTCGAGCGCATCCGCGACCTCGTCGCCGCCGCACCGGCCGGCCCGGCCTCCGACGACGCGCGGGCACGGCTCGCGCGGCTGGACGAGCGGGTCGACGACGTCACGGCGCGCGCGCGGCGCGGTGCGGACGTCGGGGGCCTCGTCGGGCCGCTCGAGGCCGACGTCGCGCGCGCCGAGCGGGACCTCATCGTGGCCGCCGCGACCCGTCGGGACGACGAGCGCGACCTCGCCCGCGCGACGTCGTGGCGCGCCGCGCTCGCGGACCGCGCGGACGCCGTCGCCGCGCTCGCCGACGCATGCGTGCGCCAGGTCGTCCCGGCGCCCGTGCTGGGCATCCCGCAGGTGGAGTCCCTCGGCGCGGTCCCGGCGTCCGCCGCCGACGTCGACGCCTACCTCCTCCGGCTCGACGCCGTCGAGCGCGCGCTCGCGCGCGCCGAGGACGCGTACCGCGCGCCCGTCGCCGAGCTCACCGACCTGCGCGGCCTCCTGGCCGCGTCGCGCGCCCAGGCCGGGGCCCGCGGGCGCGACCGCTACCCGGAGGTCGCCGACCTGGGCCGGCACGCCGCCGAGGTGCTCGCCGCCGAGCCCGTCGACCTGCCGCGCGCCCGCGCCGTCGTCGCCGCCTACCGTGGCCTGCTCGACGCCCCGGACCCGGCGCTGCCGCCCGCCCCGACCCCGACCACCTCCGGACGGAGCTCATGACCTGCACCCAGCCCGGCTGCACCGGGACCATCGTCGACGGCTACTGCGACGTGTGCGGCAGCCCGCCCGACGCCGCGCCCGACGCGTCCGTGCGCACCGCCGCCCGGGCGGCCGGCACGGGTCCCGCCGGCGCGGGCCTCCCCGCGGGCGCGGACGGCGCGACGTCGACCCGCACGTCGAGCCGCCTCGCGTCGACCGCGATGGGCTCCGCCCGCACCGGCCGGACCACGGGCGTCACCCGCCGGGTCGGCGGCGCCTCGACCCGGCTGCGCGCCGCGCGCCTCGGCGCGGGCCTCACCACCATCGCGCCCGCCCCGGCGATCGACGCCGCGACCGCGATGATGGTGAACCCCGAGGTCGCCGAGGAGAAGCGGTTCTGCCCCGCGTGCGGTGCCGCCGTCGGACGCTCCGTCGAGGGGCGGCCCGGCCGCACGGAGGGCTTCTGCCCGCAGTGCCGCGCGCCCTACTCCTTCACGCCCAAGCTGCAGCCGGGCGACGTCGTCGGCGGGCAGTACGAGGTCGCGGGCGCGCTCGCGCACGGCGGCCTCGGCTGGATCTACCTCGCGCGCGACAAGAACGTCTCGGACCGCTGGGTCGTCCTCAAGGGCCTGCTCAACACGGGCGACGCCGACGCGCTGGCGGCCGCGATCGCCGAGCGCCAGTTCCTCGCCCAGGTCGAGCACCCGCGGATCGTCGAGATCTACAACTTCGTGACCCACGACGGCGAGGGCTACACCGTCATGGAGTACGTGGGCGGGCACTCGCTCAAGGGCCTGCTCAAGAACCGGATGCGCGCGGCGGGCGGCCGGTACGACCCGTTCCCGCTCGACGTCGCGATCGCGTACGTCCTGGAGATCCTGCCCGCGTTCGAGTACCTGCACGACCTCGGGCTGGTGTACTGCGACTTCAAGCCGGACAACCTCATCCAGATCGGCGACGACGTCAAGCTCATCGACCTGGGCGGCGTACGCCGGCTCGACGACCAGGACTCGGCGATCTACGGCACCGTCGGCTACCAGGCGCCCGAGGTCGCCGAGGTCGGCACCTCGGTGGCGTCGGACATCTACACGCTGGGCCGGACGCTGCTCGTGCTCGCCATGGAGTTCCGCGGCTACCAGTCGACCTACGTCGCGAGCCTGCCGCCCGTCGACGAGACGCCGCTGTTCCAGCGCTACGACTCCTTCTACCGGCTCGTCGCCAAGGCGTGCGCGCCGGACCCGGCGGACCGGTTCGCGACCGTCGCCGAGCTGCGCGTCCAGCTGCACGGCGTGCTGCGCGAGGTCGTCGCGACCGACCGCGCCGCGGGCGAGGGGCAGCACGCCGCGCGCGACGCCGCCCGGTCGCTGCTGTTCACGACGCCGGACGCGGCGACCGCGGTGACCGCGTGGCAGCACCTGCCCGAGCTGCGCGTCGACACGGGCGACCCGCAGGCCGGCTGGCTCGCGACCGTGGACGTCGAGGACCCGCGCGCCCGTCTCGTCCAGCTCGAGCGGGCGCCCGAGCGCTCGGCCGAGGTGCTGCTCGCGATCGGCCGCGCCGCCCTGCGGGCCGACCGGCACGACGTCGTCGCGAAGGCCGCCGACGAGCTGCTCGCGGCCGACCCGTGGGAGTGGCGCGCCGTCTGGCTCCAGGGCCTCGCCGCGCTCGCCACGGGCGACGGCACGGGCGCCCAGGCCGCGTTCAACGCCGTGTACGGCGAGGTCCCGGGGGAGCTCGCACCCAAGCTCGCACTCGCGCTCGCGTGCGAGGCGAGCGGCGAGCCGGACATCGCCGAGGCCCTCTACGCGACGTGCGCGCGCACCGACGCCGCCTACGTGCCCCCGGCGGCGTTCGCGATGGCGCGCATCCGGGCGTCGCGCGGCTCGGTGCCGGACGCCGTCGCGGCGCTCGACCTCGTGCCCGCGACGTCCCGCGCCTTCACCGAGGCGCGCCGCCAGCGGGCGGCGCTGCTCGTCGCGTCCGACGGCGGCCTGCCTGCCCTCGCCGACGCGATGTCCTCGCTGCACGACGTCGGCGTCGACCCGGCCGAGCGGACCCGCCTCACGGCCGCCGCGCTGGCCGCCGCGCTCGACCACGTGCGCTCGCACGGCCCCTCGCCCGCGGTGCAGATCGGAACGTGGCCCGCGGCCGAGCCCGCGCTGCGGGACGGCCTCGAGCGGACCTACCGCGAGCTCGCCGCGGCGGCCGCGACGCCGGCGGAGCGGATCGCGCTCGTCGACGCGGCCAACGACGTGCGCCGCTGGACGTTCCGGTGAGCGCGGCCGGCCCGGGCGCCGACCCGGGGACCGCGGCATCCGCGGAGCCCGGAGCCGCGACCGCGGAGCCCGGAGCCGCGGCCGAGGGAGGGATCGTGTGCCCGGCGTGCGGCTCTCCCGCCCCGCTCGGCGCCCGCTGGTGCGAGGAGTGCGGCGGGGCGCTGCCGGCCGCGCCCGCACCCGCTCCCGCCGCGGTCGTCGAGGCGTCCGCACCCACCCGGCACGTCCGCGCCGGCGGCGGGTCCGGCACCCCGTCGGCGCCCGCGCCGTGCGCCGAGTGCGGCGGTGCGATCGACGGCGACGGCTACTGCACGCAGTGCGGCACGAAGGCGCCGCGCCCGCGCGACCACATGGTGTCCCGGCCGCAGCCGTGGGTCGCGTGCGTGAGCGACCGCGGCGTGCGTCACCACCGCAACGAGGACGCGGGCGTGGTCGCGGCCGACGTCGAGCCCGGCAGCTGGGCCGCGCTCGTCGTGTGCGACGGCGTCTCGAGCTCGCAGGCCTCCGACGAGGCCTCGCTCGGCGCGGTCCGCGCGGCGTGCGACGTCCTCGTGCGCGAGCGCGGCGCGGGTCTCGCCCAGGGCAGCGCGCTCACGGCGCTCGCGCGGGCGCGCCTCGAGGCGGCCGGCAAGGCCGCCGCCGCGGCGGTCGAGTCCGTGACGCGCGCGCACCACGGCGACAGCCCGCCGTCGTGCACCTTCGTGGCCGGCGTCGTCGAGGGCGACCGGCTCACGGTGGGCAACGTCGGGGACAGCCGAGCCTACTGGCTCCCGGACGGCGCCGAGCCGCGGGTGCTCACCGTCGACGACTCGTGGGCGGCGGACCAGGTCGCGGCCGGCGTCCCGCGCGAGGTCGCCGAGACCGGGCCGCAGGCGCACGCGATCACACGCTGGCTCGGCGTCGACGCCGAGGACCAGGTGCCCACGGTCACCCACCACGCGCTCGACGGACCGGGCTGGCTGCTGCTGTGCTCGGACGGGCTGTGGAACTACTGCTCGGAGGCGCCGGCGACGGCGGAGCAGGTCGCGCGCGCGGCCGCGGCGCACGACGGCGATCCTCTCCTCATGGCCGAGGACCTGGTGCGCTGGGCCAACGAGCAGGGCGGCAAGGACAACATCACGGTCGCGCTGGCCCGGATCGGCCGACCCCCCGCACGGACGCACGAAGGAGAACCGGCATGACGAGCTTCACCGCGGCGGTCTACCAGAACGAGTACCTGGCTGATGGCAGCACCGACGTGCACGCGATCGTCACCGTCGAGTGCTCGGGGTCCGGGCAGGCGGGGCAGTCGGGTGCGGGCGGGGCCGCCGAGCTCGTCATCATCGACACGTCCGGCTCCATGGGCTGGGACGGGGTCCGCGCGGCGCAGGACGCCGCCAACGCCGCGCTCGACCAGGTCGTGCCCGGGACGTACTTCGCGGTCATCGCGGGCAGCCACGCGGCGCGGCTGGTGTACCCGGTCGACGTGCGCGAGGGCGCGATGACGCGCATGGACGCCCGCACGCGCGAGGAGGCGCGGCGCGCGATCGCGTCGCTCGCGCCCGAGGGCGGCACGGCCATGGGCACGTGGATCGAGCTCGCGGCGCGCGTCGCGCAGTCCGTGCCGGGGGTCACGCAGCGGCACGCCATCCTGCTCACCGACGGCAAGAACCAGCACGAGTCGCCCCAGGACCTCGACGTGCGCCTGAGGTCCGCGATCGGCGTCTTCCAGGCCGACTGCCGCGGCGTCGGTGCGGCGTGGGAGGTCGGCGAGCTGCGGCGCATCGCGTCCGCGCTGCTCGGGACCGTCGACCTCATCCCGCGCCCCGACCAGATGGCGGCCGAGTTCGCTGCGCTCATGAAGGCTGCGATGGGACGCGGCGTCGCGAACGCCGAGCTGCGCGTGTGGGCTCCGCAGGGCGCGCAGGTGCTCTTCGTCCGGCAGGTGTCGCCGACCGTCGAGGACCTCACGCCGCGGCGGCGCGAGGTCAACCCGCTCACGGGCGGCTTCCCGACCGGCTCGTGGGGCGACGAGTCGCGCGACTTCCACGTCGCGGTGCGGCTCCCGGCGGCCCGCGCGCTGGGGCAGGAGCAGCTCGCGGCGCGCGTCCAGCTCGTCGTCGGCGAGGACGTCCAGGCCCAGGGCCTGGTCAAGGCGCTGTGGTCCGACGACCACGAGCTCACGGCGCGGATCAACCCCGAGGTCGCGCACTACACGGGGCAGGCCGAGCTGGCCCAGGTCATCCAGGAGGGCCTCGCGGCGCGCGCGATGGGCGACGACCGGACGGCCACGGCCAAGCTCGGCCGGGCCGCGCAGCTCGCCGCGGAGACCGGCAACGCCGAGGCGACGTCGAAGCTCCGGCGCGTCGTGGACATCGAGGAGCCCGCGACGGGCAAGGTCCGCCTCAAGCGCGACGTCGACAAGCTCGACGAGATGGCGCTCGACACCGCCTCGACCAAGACGACCCGGGTGCGCAAGTGAGCGCGGTCTGCCCCCAGGGGCACACGAGCGAGTCGACCGACTACTGCGACACGTGCGGGGCGCCGATGGGCGCGGGCGCGACGGGCGCGGGCGCCGGTGCCCCGGGTGGTGCCGGCGGCGCGGTCGGCGCGGGCACCACGCCGCCGCCCCCGCCCCCGGGTGCGCCCGCGGGCGTGGCGTGCCCGCACTGCGGCACGGGCAACGTCGACGGCGCCCTGTTCTGCGAGGCGTGCGGCTACGACTTCACGACGGGCGCCATGCCGCGCGGGGCCGGCGCGGGACCCGGCGGCGCGGGAGCGGGCACCGCGGCCGCGGGCGGCGCGGGCGGGAGTGCGGCCGGCCCGGGCATCGACCTG
>NZ_JADDKQ010000037.1 GCF_016464425.1 Actinotalea solisilvae | reverse complement strand
GGGGTCGCGGGAGCCGCCCCCGCCGCGGGGGGTCGCGGCGCGGGTGGTCGGCTCACCGCTCCATCGTCCCTGCTCGACGCCCGCCCGGGGCGACCCCGGGCGGGCGTGTCGGCGTCCGCCGGTCTCAGGCCGAGAGGATCTCGCGCATGAGCGCGGCGGTCTCGCTGGGCGTCCTGCCCACGCGGACGCCGGCGGCCTCGAGAGCCTCCTGCTTCGCCTGCGCGGTGCCGGACGAGCCGGACACGATGGCGCCCGCGTGGCCCATCGTCTTGCCCTCGGGCGCCGTGAAGCCCGCGACGTAGCCCACGACGGGCTTCGTGACGTTCTCCTTGATGAAGGCCGCCGCGCGCTCCTCGGCGTCGCCGCCGATCTCGCCGATCATGACGATGGCCGCGGTCTCGGGGTCCGCCTCGAACGCCGCGAGGGCGTCGATGTGCGTGGTGCCGATGATCGGGTCGCCGCCGATGCCGATGGCCGTCGAGAACCCGAAGTCCCGCAGCTCGTACATCATCTGGTACGTCAGCGTGCCGGACTTCGAGACGAGGCCGACCTTGCCGGGGCCCGTGATGTCGGCCGGGATGATCCCGACGTTCGACTTCCCGGGGCTGATGAGGCCCGGGCAGTTCGGGCCGATGAGCCGGACGCCCTTGGCCTGCGCGGCCGTGAAGAACTCCGCGGTGTCGTCCACCGGGACGCCCTCGGTGATGATGACGACGAGCGGCACGCCCGCGTCGACGGCCTCGAGCACGGCCGCCTTGGTGTGCGCCGGCGGCACGAAGATCACGGACACGTCGGCGCCCGTGGCCTCGACCGCCTCGACGACCGAGCCGAACACGGGGACCGACGTCGTGCCCTCGCCGACGGCGAAGTCGACGCTCGTGCCGGCCTTGCGCGGGTTGACGCCGCCGACGACGGCGGTGCCCGAGGCGAGCATGCGCGTCGTGTGCTTCTGCCCCTCGGAGCCGGTCATGCCCTGGACGATGACCTTGGAGGCCTCAGTCAGGAAGATCGCCATGGTTCTCTTCTTCTCTTCTCAGGTCTCGGGTGGTCAGGCGGCGGCGTGGGCGAGCTCGGCAGCCTTGTCGGCGCCGCCGTCCATCGTGTCGGCGAGCGTCACGAGCGGGTGCGCGGCCTCCGCGAGGATGCGGCGGCCCTCGACGACGTTGTTGCCGTCGAGGCGCACGACGAGCGGCTTGGTCGCGTGGTCGCCGAGGATCTCGAGGGCCTTGACGATGCCGGTCGCGACGGCGTCGCACGCCGTGATGCCGCCGAAGACGTTGACGAACACGGCCTTGACCTGCGGGTCCGACAGGATGATGTCGAGCCCGGCAGCCATGACCTCGGCCGAGGCGCCGCCGCCGATGTCCAGGAAGTTGGCGGGCCTGACGCCCCCGTGGGCCTCGCCCGCGTACGCGACGACGTCGAGCGTGCTCATGACCAGCCCCGCGCCGTTGCCGATGATGCCCACCGAGCCGTCGAGCTTGACGTAGTTGAGGTCGGCCTCCTTGGCGCGCGCCTCCAAGGGGTCCGCCGCGGCGGCGTCCTCGAGCTCGGCGTGGTCCGGGTGGCGGAAGTCCGCGTTGGCGTCGAGCGTGACCTTGCCGTCGAGGGCCACGATCCGGCCGTCCTCGGTGCGCACGAGCGGGTTCACCTCGACGAGCGTGGCGTCCTCGTTCTTGTAGACGCCCCACAGCTTCTGAATGACGTCGGCGACCTGCGGCGCGACGTCGGCCGCGAAGCCCGCGGCCGCGACGATCTCCTGGGCCTTGGCCTCGTCGATGCCGACGAGCGGGTCGACCGCGACGCGCGCGAGGGCCTCGGGGCGCTCGACCGCGAGCTGCTCGATCTCCATGCCGCCCTCGACGCTCGCCATGGCGAGGTACCGGCGCTCGGCCCGGTCGAGGAGCACCGAGAAGTAGTACTCCTCGGCGATCTTCGCGCCCTGGGCGACCATGAGCGTCCGGACGACGTGGCCCTTGATGTCGAGGCCGAGGATCTCCTCGGCGCGCTGCGCCGCCTCCTCGGGCGAGTGCGCGAGCTTGACGCCGCCGGCCTTGCCGCGGCCGCCCGTCTTCACCTGCGCCTTGACGACGACCGTCCCGCCGCCGAGCCGCTCCGCGGCGGCGCGGGCCTCCTCGGGGGTCCGGGCGACGATGCCGCCCAGCACGGGGACGCCGTGCTTCTCGAAGACATCGCGTGCCTGATACTCGTACAGGTCCACCCTGCGCCCGCTTTCCGTCGTGAGTCGTCCGCGCCGGGCGGGGCCCCGCGCGCTCCGGTCGATGCTAGCCGCGCGCCGGAGATCTCTTCACATCGAGAGATCGCCCGGGTCGGCCGCGGTCCGGCGACCGGCGCACCGGCGCCGGCCGCGCGACGGGTGGGCCGCGGTCAGCCGTCGACGACCGGGACGTCCGTGAGCCGGAAGGGCACGCCGACGTCGACGCCGCCGAACGCCTCGAGGTGGCGACGGGCGACCTCCACGGTCACGGTCTCGGTGCCCGGGTCCGGCCACATGACGCCCACGACGCGCGTCGAGCCCGGGGCGATGCCGACGATGACGCGGTCGGCCATCGGCTCGCGGACCTGGTTCTCGGCGTCCCGCACGTAGTCCAGGGGGTAGAGGCGGGAGGTCCCGACCGGGATCGTGAGGTTGGTCGCGGCGAACTGGAGCGACGCGTCGAACTCGCCGCGCGTGTCCCAGGCCCCTGACGCGAAGGACGACACGGCCAGCGCGTCGGAGCCGGTGTTGGTGACCTCGAGCGCGCCGACGACGAACGGGCCGCGGCGCCGCACCTCGGCCAGCCGGACGTCGAACATGGCCGTGCCGTCCTGCACGGAGACCCCCTCGGGGCCCGGTCCGCTCGGGCCCTCCGGGGCGGGAAGAGGTGCGTCCTCGTCCCCCGGGTCGGACACCGCCTCCGTCGGCGACGGCGGGACCAGGACCAGCTCGACGCGGCGGTTGGCCGCGCGAGCCTCCGGGCTCGTCCCCGGCACCGCCGGCTCGCTCTCGCCCTTCCCGGACACCGTGACGTCGAAGGCGCCGAGGTCGACCAGCCCGGCCAGCCGGTCGGCGACCGTCTGCGCGCGGCGCTGCGAGAGGTCCAGGTTGTAGGCGTCGTCGAGCACGTCGTCGGTGTGGCCGACGACGTCCAGCGCGCCGCCCTCGTAGGCCGTGAGCTGCTGGCCGACCGCCACGAGCGCGGCCTCGGCGTCGGGGCCGAGCTGGTCGGAGTCGACCGCGAACAGCACGTCCGAGGCGATGGCGACCTGGACCTGCTCGGGCGTGACGCGCGCGGTCACCTGACCGCCCACGAGCTCGGTGAAGCTCTCGAGGGCGATGACGGGCGCCTCGGCCACGGGGTCCTCGACGAGCTCGTCCGGCGGGACGGTGAGCGCGCCGGCCTCGTCCTCGTCCACGACGGGCACGTCGGCGGCGAGGCCACCCTGCGTCAGCAGCACGTCGACGGTGTCGCCCGACGGCACGGCGAACGCCGCGTACGCGATCGCGACGTCCTCGCCGGCCGTCTCCCGGTCGGCGTCCGTCGCGGGCCCGCCGGGGCTGCCGTTGCGTGTGGTGACGGTCTTGCCCTCGGCCGTGCGGGCGACCGTGAGCACGGTCCGCTCGCCGTGGTCGACGACGCGCACGCCGTTCGGGCCCGGGCTCGAGCCGCTCTCGTAGACCTCCCAGAACGCCATCTGCAGCAGGACGGGGTTGTCGGTCGGCGCGGCGAGGCGCAGGACGGCGACGTCGCCGTGCCGCACGAGCGGCCCGACCTCGAGGTCGACCTCCTCGCCCTCGAGCACGGTGCTGACCACGACCGGCTCGACGGCGGGCGCGGCGGGCTCGGCGCTCCCCGACCCGCTCGACGCGGACGAGGCCGTCGGCGTCGGCTCGGCGTCGGCTGCGGTGCACCCTGCGAGCGCGGCCGTCACGGCGAGGGCGAGCACGCACCAACGCGTCCGCGCGCCCCATGTCCGGCCCCGCTGTGCCTCGCCCTGCCGACCGCGCGTCATCCGTCCGCCCCCCGTGGCTCGTCCCGCGCCCGGCGGCGCGACGCGCGATCGTAGCGACCCCGAGCCGCGCGACTAGAGCTTGGTCACCGGCGAGTACCGCAGCAGGAGGCGCTTGACGCCGTCGGCACCGAAGTCGATCTTGGCGACGGCGTTGTTCCCCGCTCCCTCGACCGCGACGACGGTGCCCATCCCGTACGAGTCGTGGGTGACCTTGTCGCCGATCGCGAGGCTCGGCACGTCGCCCTTCGGCGCGCCCGAGCCGAAGCTGGGGGACGACGGCGGCGAGGGCGGCACGCGCCGCGTCTGGACCTTGCCGCTGCCGTAGACGGTCCCGCCGTCGTCGTCCGACCGGCGGCGCGTCCCCTGCCCACCCTGGCCGCCCCAGGCCGACGCGCCGCTCCCCCAGCCGCTCCCGCCCCGCCGCAGTGCGGCCATGCTCGACTCCTTGCGCCGCCAGTCGACGAGGTCCTCGGGGACGTCGTCGAGGAAGCGGCTCGCAGGGAACTCGTTGGGCACGCCCCACGCCGTGCGCACGGCCGCGCGCGAGATGTACAGACGCTGCCGCGCGCGCGTCAGCCCGACGTAGGCGAGCCGGCGCTCCTCGGCCAGCTGGTCCGGGTCGGCGAGCGAGCGCATGTGCGGGAACGTGCCGTCCTCCCAGCCCGTGACGAACACGACCGGGAACTCGAGCCCCTTCGCCGTGTGCAGCGTCATGAGGGTGACGACGCCCTGCGCCGGCCCGCCGTTCTCGCCGTCGTCGGCCGGGATCTGATCGGAGTCCGCGACGAGCGAGACGCGCTCGAGGAAGTCGGTGAGGTCGCCGTCGGGCTCGGCCTGCTCGAACTCCGTCGCGACGGCGTGCAGCTCGGCGAGGTTCTCGACGCGCGACTGGTCCTGCGGGTCGTCGCTGCCGCGCAGCTCGGCGAGGTAGCCCGTGCGGTCGAGCACCGCGCCGAGCACCTCGGCGGGTCCGGCCGACGCCGCGAGCTCGCGCAGCTCGGACATCATCTGCGCGAAGGCGCGCAGGCCCGTGACCGCGCGGGTGCCCACCCCCGGCGCCTCCTCGGCCCGCTCGAGCGCGGCGCCGAACGAGATGCGCTCGCGCTCGGCGAACGCCGCGACCATCGCCTCAGACCGGTCGCCCAGTCCGCGCTTGGGCACGTTGAGCACGCGGCGCACGTTGACGTCGTCGTCCGGGTTGGCGAGCGCGCGCAGGTACGCGACCGCGTCCTTGATCTCGCGGCGCTCGTAGAAGCGCGTCCCGCCGACCACCTTGTACGGCAGGCCGACGCGGATGAGCACCTCCTCGAGCGCACGCGACTGCGCGTTGGTCCGGTAGAACACGGCGACGTCGCCCGGGCGCACGCCGTCGGAGTCGCCGAGGCGGTCGATCTCCTCGGCGACGAACCGCGCCTCCTCGTGCTCGTTGTCCGCGACGTACCCGACGATCTGCGGGCCGGCGCCCGAGTCCGTCCACAGCCGCTTCGGCTTGCGGCCGGGGTTGCGCGAGATGACGGCGTTCGCGGCCGAGAGGATGGTCTGGGTCGAGCGGTAGTTCTGCTCGAGCAGGATGGTGCGGGCGTCCGGGTAGTCGGCCTCGAACTCGAGGATGTTGCGGATCGTCGCGCCGCGGAACGCGTAGATCGACTGGTCCGCGTCGCCGACGACCGTGAGCTCGCCCGGCCCCAGCCCCTCGGAGGGCCGGCTCAGCTCGCGCACCAGCACGTACTGCGCGTGGTTGGTGTCCTGGTACTCGTCGACGAGGATCTGGCGGAACCGGCGCCGGTAGTGCTCGGCCACGTCCGGGAAGCCCTGGAGCAGGGTCACCGTGGTCATGATGAGGTCGTCGAAGTCGAGGGCGTGCGCCTGGCGCAGGCGCGCCTGGTACCGGCCGTAGACCGCGGCGAGCGCCTCGTCGAACTGGTTGGCCTCGCCCGACGCCGCACCCGACGACGCCGCGTAGGTCTCCGGGCCGACGAGCTCGTCCTTGAGGTTCGAGATCTTCGAGGAGAGCGCCTTCGCGGGGTACTTCTTCGGGTCCAGGTCGAGCTCGCGCGCGACCATCGTGAGCAGGCGCTGCGAGTCCGCCGCGTCGTAGATCGAGAACGACGACCGCAGGCCGAGCGTCGCGTGCTCCTTGCGCAGGATGCGCACGCACGCCGAGTGGAACGTCGAGACCCACATCGCGCGGGCCGGCGGGCCGACGAGCTGCTCGACGCGCTCGCGCATCTCGGCGGCGGCCTTGTTGGTGAACGTGATCGCGAGGACCTCGGACGGGCGCACGCGCCGCGTCGCGAGCTGGTGGCCGATCCGGTGCGTGAGCACGCGCGTCTTGCCCGAGCCGGCACCCGCGACGATGAGCAGCGGCGAGCCCGTGTGCAGCACCGCCTCGCGCTGCTCGGGGTTGAGCCCGACGAGCAGCGCGTCCGCGCGCTCCCGGTCCTGCGCGCGCCGCTCCTCCTCGCGCGCGCGGCGCTCGGCCGCGAACGCGCCCTCGTGCGCGGGGGTGCCCACGGCGTCGTCGGCGGCCGGACGGTCCTCGCGGGGCGCGACGACGCGCGGCAGCGCGGTCTCGGTGCGGGCCTTGTCGGAGCGCTGGAGCCCGGGCAGCGGCAGGTCGGAGAAGAGGGTGTTCATCGCACCCCCAGGGTAGGCGCGCCCACCCACACCCACGTCCGCCGGGTGCCCGGCCGCCCGGACGTCTACCAGTCGCGCACGGCGTCCACGGCGTCGAGCAGCGCCACCCGCTCGGCCGTGAGGTCGCGACCGAGCTCGGCCTCCGCCTCGCTGACCACGGCGTCGAGCGCGACCAGGAGGTCCTCCCGCTCCTCGGTCTCGATGAAGGCGGTCCTGGCGCTGAGCCGGTTGAAGGCGGTCCCGTACTCGTGACCGATCCGGGCGAGCTCTCCGCTCACCGCGTCCGGCGGGACGTCCCGGAGAACCGTCAGGACCGCCTGCCGGGTCCGGCGGAACTGCGCGACGGACCTCGTGTATGACGCCCTGCTGATCAGCTCGCGACCGTCCCAGCCCCGCAGCGGGTTGCTGCGGTTCTCCGCCACCCACTCCGGCGTCCGCGCTCCGGTGACCGAGAGCTCGGTACCGTGCGCCACCTCGGCTCGCCATCGCCGGCGCGTGGCGGCGGCGTACTCGGACGGCACGTCATGCAGGGTCAGCGCCTCGAGGTGCGGGAGCGCGGTCGGGTCGAGCACCTCGTCGGCCGCCATGCCGAACAGGCCGTCGACGTGCACCTCCCGCAGGCCGGTCAGCCGGTTCAGCGAGCCGGCGTGCGCGAGGAGCCCGAGCCGTCCCCAGAGCATCAGTGCCCGGAGATCCGGGAAGCCGGCGACCACCACGTCGCAGTCCAGGGTGTCGACGTCCACGACGATCAGCGTGCGGATGTCCTTCCGCGGCGCGACGCCTCCCACGCGAGAGGCCTCCTCCCCGGACAGCCGCAGCGTCTGCGGGTCGTCGTGCGAGGAGCGGTCGCCCGCGTCCCACCGCCTCTGGTGCGCCAGCTGGTCCCCCAGGTGCCAGCCCCGGCCGTAGTCCCGCGACCGCTCGCGGTGGAGCAGCGGCAGCCGACCGATGACGCGGTACCCACGCGGCAGGAGCCACGGGAAGTTCGCGTGCGAGAGCTGCCCTCCCCAGGCGTGATGCGTCAGGACGAGGGGTCGGACGCCGTCGAGGTCGGCGAGCGTCGGCGGCTCGGCGCCCGACCAGTCGAGCTCCAGGACGCCTGCCTGCTTCCCGCGGACGTCGAGGTCCGTGATCTGCGCGGCGGTCCATGCCCCGAGCGCGTCGGAGTACGTCGTCACGACGTCCCCTGCGGCCAGGGGCCGCGGCGGTGCGGGCTGCTTCCGGACGATCATGCGGGCATCGTATGAGCGCGGCCGTGCGGGCGGTCGCGCTCCTACGATGCCCCGGCGCGCCCGCGACGACTACCCTGCGGCCATGATCACCGGCTCGTCCGCCACCCGTGTGCTGCCGCGCGTCGGCTCCGCAGTGCTCGCCGCCGCCGCGGCCCTGCACGCCGTGTGGGCCGCCGGCTCCGCGTGGCCGGCGCGGGACCGGCGCGAGCTCGCCAACCTCGTCGCCGGCACGGACGAGTTCCCGGGACCCGTGCCGTGCATCGCGGTCGCGGGCGCACTGACTCTCGCGGCCGCACTCGTGACGTCCGAGGCCGGGGGCGCCCGCGGCCGCGCGGCCCGGGCGGCCCTCACTGTGGGGTTCGCGGTCCGCGGGGTCGCCGGCGCGGCCGGAGCCACGCGCGTGCTGGTCCCGTGGACGCCGTCGGACCGGTTCGTGGCGATGGACCGCCGGTTCTACGGTCCGCTCTGCCTCGTCATCGCGGCCCTCGTCGCCGCGGGCTTGCCCGGCCGGGGGTCGGACCGCCCCGCGTCCTGACGGCGCACGGGTCGCGCGCCGCCCCGCGACGGCGACGCCCGCGACGCCCGGCCGCGAGGACCGGACGCCGGGGCGGCCGCGGGACGTCGCTGGGCGGCGCGGCAGGCCTCAGACCATGACGTGCTCGCGCAGGCTGCGCGACGTCGCCGCGAGCTCGCGCGCCGCCTCGCGGATCTCGTCGAGCTCGCTCGACGTGCGCCGGGTGGACGCGTCGACCGCGTCGAGCGCGCCCGCGATCCCGCGCCCGCCGTCGGCGGCCTGCGCGACCGTGGCCGCCATCGCCGTCGTCGTGGCGGTCTGCTCCTCGACCGCGCCCGCGATCGTGGTCTGGAAGTCGTTGATCCGGCCGATGATGCCGCTGATCCGCGTGATCTCCTCGGCCGCCCGCGTGACGGCGACCTGGATCGCGTCGACCTGCGCCGAGATGTCGCCGGTCGCGCGCGCGGTCTCCTGCGCGAGCTCCTTGACCTCGCCCGCGACCACAGCGAAGCCCTTGCCCGCGTCGCCCGCCCGCGCCGCCTCGATCGTCGCGTTGAGCGCGAGCAGGTTGGTCTGCTCCGCGATCGCGGTGATGACCTTGACCACGGACCCGATCTGCGTCGAGGACTCGCCGAGCTCGGCGACCGTCCGGTTGGTCGCCTCGGCGGCCTCGACGGCCTCCTCGGCGATGCGCGCGACGGCGTGCGCGTTCTGCGCGATCTCGCCGATCGACGCGCCCATCTGGTGCGTGCCCGCGGCGACCGCGTCGATCCCCGTGCTGACCTCCTGCGCGGCGCGGCTCACGGACGCGGTCTGCCGCGTCGTGCGCTCGGCCTCGCCCGCGAGCCCGTCGCTCGTCTCCACCAGCCGGGTGGCGGCGTCGTCGAGCCGGCCCACGGCCGCCGAGACGCCGTCGGCCACCGCGGCCGACCGGTCGAGCGTGCCGTTGAGGGCGACCGCGAGCCGCTCGAGCTCGGTGCGGCCCCGGCCCTCGGGCAGGCGCGTCGAGACGTCGCCGCTGCTGAGGACGTCCGTCGCCTGGCGGATGGGTCGCACGATGCTGCGCCCGACGGCGAACGCGACGGCGCCGCCCACGAGGACCACGACGAGGCCCGACAGGACCAGGCGTCCGGCCTCCGCGAGCGCGACGGAGCGCACGTCGTCGACGTACACGCCCGAGCCCACGACCCAGCCCCACGGCTCGAACCCGGCGACGTAGGAGACCTTGGGCTGGGGCGCCTCGGCGCCCGGCTTCGGCCACTGGTACTCGACGAAGCCCGCGCCGTCCGCCGCCACGACGTCGACCATCTCGACGAACAGGTGCTTGCCGTCGGGGTCGGCGTTCTCGGTGAGATCGGTGCCGTCGAGCTCGGGCTTCATGGGGTGCATGACCATGGTCGGGCCCATGTCGTTGATCCAGAAGTACTCCTCGCCCGAGTACCGCAGCGCGCGCACCGCGGCGACGGCGGCGTCCTGCGCCTCCTCGAGCGACAGGTCACCGGCCTCCTCGAGGGCGCCGTAGTGGGCGATCGTGCCCAGCGCGGTCTCGACGACGGCGCGCGTCGCCGCCTGCCGCTCGGCCATGATGCGGCGCTCGACCTGGCCCGAGGCCAGCACGACGAGGACACCCATGCCGAGCGCGAGCACGGCGACCATCGCGACGAGGCGCGCGGTCACGGACAGGGAGGACAGTCGCTTCACGGGGGGCTCCAGGCAGATCGGTTGCCCGTCCATCGACGTCCGCCGCGCCCTCGTGAGACCTAGGTCCCGTCGTGCCCCCCGTCACGACGGGGTTTCACCCGCCGTCGAGACGCCGGGGACGGGCCTGCCGCCACCCACCCGTCAGAGCAGCCGCCGCGCGGCCGCCCACCGCGTGAGCTCGTGGCGCGAGGAGAGCTGGAGCTTGCGCAGCACCGCGGACACGTGGGTCTCGACGGTCTTGATCGAGATGAACAGCTCCGACGCCACCTCGCGGTAGCTGTAGCCGCGCGCGATGAGGCGCATGACCTCGCGCTCGCGCGCGCTCAGGCGGTCGAGCTCGTCGTCGCCCGTCGCGACGTCGCCCGCGGCGGTGCCGAACGCGTCCAGCACGAAGCCCGCCAGCCGCGGGGAGAAGACGGCGTCCCCGCCCGCGACCCGGCGCACCGCGTCGGAGAGGTCCGGGCCGGTGATGGCCTTGGTGACGTAGCCCCGCGCGCCGGCGCGGATGACGGCGACGACGTCCTCGGACGCGTCGGAGACCGACAGCGCGAGGAACCGGGTGGTGCCGAGCAGGTCCTGGCACGCCGTGATGACCTCGGCGCCCCCGCCCCCGTTGCCGCCGGGCAGGTGCACGTCGAGCAGGACGACGGGCGGCTGGAGCGTGCGCACGGCCGCGACCGCACCCTCGACGTCCTCCGCCTCGCCGACCACGCGGATCGACGCGTCGAGCGACGCCCGCACCCCCGCGCGGAACATGAGGTGGTCGTCCACCAGGACGACGTCGTACGTGGCCCCGGGCGCCCCCGGGGACGCCGCACCGCTGGGCTGGCTCATCGCTGCTCCTCCTCGACCGGCAGGCACAGGTGCACCTCGGTGCCCCGCCCCGGCTTGCTCTCGACGGTCGCGGTGCCGCCGCGGCGGCGCACCCGGCCGATGATCGACTCCCGGACGCCGAACCGGTCCCCCGGCACGTCCGCGAGCGTGAACCCGTCGCCGCGGTCCCGCACGAACACCTCGACCTGCCCCTCGCCCACCTCGAGGTACAGCGACACGGGCGGTCGCCCGTGCACGACGGCGTTCACCAGGGCCTCGCGCGTCGCCTGCAGCAGGGCCTCGGTCGCCTCGTCGGGCACGCAGTCCCCCACGACGACGGTCTCGACCGCGGCGCCGCGCCCGTCCTCGACCTCGCCCACGACGCGGCGCAGGTCCGCGGCGAGCGACGTTCCCGGCACCTTGCGGTCGTCGTAGAGCCACTCGCGCAGCTCGCGCTCCTGCGCGCGGGCGAGGCGGGCGACGTCGTCGGGGTGGTCGGCGCGCGCGCGGATGAGGGCGAGCGTCTGCAGCACCGAGTCGTGCAGGTGCGCGGCGATGTCGGCGCGCTCGGACTCGCGTGCCCGCGCGGCGCGCTCGTCGCCCAGCTCGCGGACCAGGCGCAGCCACCACGGCGCGAGGACGAGCGCCGCGCCGGCGAGCACGGCGACGGCGGCGACGGCGGAGCGCACGAGCGCGTCGACGGGCTCGTCCTGCCCGACGAGGAGGAACACGCCGGCGCCGGCGAGCACGGTGCCGCCGAGGAGCCGGACGACGCTCACGGGCGTGCGGCCGCCCGCATGGGAGAGGAAGCGGCCGCGCTGGACCGCGTCGAGCTGGCTCCAGGCCAGCGCGGTCCCGCCGAGCAGGATGAGCGTCGGGAACACCCACGTCGACTCGGGCGTCACGCCCGAGCGCATCGCGACGAGCAGCGCCGCCGCGAGGAGGAGCAGCACGCCCACGCCGATGTCGGTGAGCGGTATCCGCCGCCCCGGCTCGCGCAGCCGCGGGGCCAGGCGCGTCATGACGGCCGGTCGCTCGTCCGCGGCGGCGACGACGGGGTCGCCCACGGGCACCATGACCCAGAACCAGACGTAGAGGATCGGGCCCGCGGCGACGAGCGGCACGAGCAGCACCATCACGACCCGCACGACGCCCACCGGCACGCCCAGGTGCGCCGCGAGCCCCGCGCACACGCCGCCGACGACGCGGCCCGTGGGGGGCCGTCGCAGCGGGAGGCGGCCGGTCGGGCGCGCCGTCGTCGTGGTCGTCACGGGAGCATCGTCACACGTCAGCGAACGCGCGACGGCGCCTTCGGGGCCCTCGCGGGCAGAGTTCGGGGTCAGGCTCCGGGTCGGGACCCGGGGTGGGTCAGGGTGGGCCCTGGCCGGTTCAGGGTCCGCTCAGGGCGGGCCCCGATACCCCGGCGCGCGCGCCGCGACCAGCATGGTGGTCATGAACGAGACGACCCCGCCCGCCGCACCCACC
>NZ_JADDKQ010000036.1 GCF_016464425.1 Actinotalea solisilvae | reverse complement strand
AACCAGCGACACGGGCGCGAACCAGCGACCTCGGCGTACGTGCGCAGGACCGCCACCTCGCGCGAGGCCCCCTCCAAGATCATCGACTTCGACGCGCGGCTCGTCGCGGTGGGTGGTCTACTCGCCTCGGGCGTCCGATTCGTCCCCCCGCCCCGCCGGGCGGCCGCACGGACGGACGCTCGGCGCGACCGATCGGTCCCGCCGCACGGTGGCGTCGCGGTCGACGCCGGTCGACGGAGGAGCAGACATGAGAAGCGCGACGGTGCGGACCTCGGTCCTGGCGACGGCGACCTGCCTCACGCTCGCGGCGTGCGCCCAGGGCACGGCGGGTGAGGGCGGGGGCGGCGGCGACGCGGCCGAGTTCGACCCCGAGGCGGAGCTCAGCGGCGAGATGTCGATCATGGGTTTCGGTCTGAGCGACGAGATCGCCGAGGTGCGCTACGCCAAGGCCCAGGAGGCGCTGGGCGACGGCGTCGAGCTCTCGCTGGTCGAGGGCGACCTCGACATCCAGCAGTTCCTCTCGTCCGTCGCCGCGGGCGACCCGCCCGGGCTCGTCTACGCCAACCGCGACCAGATCGGCACCTTCGCCTCGCGCGGCGCCATCGTCCCGCTCGACGCGTGCATCGAGGGCGAGCGCATCGACACGTCCGTGTTCCGCGAGCCCTCCCTCAACCAGGTGACCTTCGGCGGCTCGGTCTACGGCGTCCCCGAGTTCAACCAGGTCCAGATCACCATGGCCAACGCGTCGCTCCTCGACGCCGCGGGCCTCACCGTCGAGGACGTCAACGGCTCCGACTGGGAGGCCGTCACGGCCGCCACCACGGCGCTCACGCAGGGCAACGGCGGCAGCCTCAGCGTCATCGGGTTCGACAGCAAGCTGCCCGAGTTCCTGCCGCTGTGGGCCCGCAGCAACGGGGTCGACCTGCTCTCGGAGGACGGCCGGACCGCGCAGCTCGACGACCCCGCCGTCATCGAGGCGCTCGAGTTCGCCGTCGGCGTCTACGACGCGCAGGGTGGCTTCGGCGCGGTCAAGGCGTACCGCGACGCGGCCGACTTCTTCGGCGAGGGCAACCAGTTCGCGACGAACGTGCTCGGCGCGATGCCCATGGAGAACTGGTACGTCAACGTGCTCAACGAGGTCTCCGCGGACGCGACGATGGCCTTCGACACCTTCCGCTCGAAGGACGGCGAGCCGCTCGCCTTCGCGGGCGGCTCGGCCTGGGCGATCCCGGCGGGGACCGAGGACACGCAGGGCGCCGCATGCCGCTTCATCCGCACGATGACGGCGACCGACACCTGGATGGCCGCGGCCGAGGAGCGCGTCGCGCTGCGCGCCGAGCAGGGCCGGCTCTTCACCGGCCTGCTCACGGGCAACGCCGAGGCCGACGAGCGGATCCGCTCCGAGCTCATGACCGAGGAGGCGCCCGAGCCGTGGGCGTCGGCGATCGAGGCCATCTACGAGGCCAACGAGGCGAGCTTCACCTACCCCGCCAACCCGGCCGACGCCGAGTTCAAGACGGCCTGGCAGGACGGCGTCAACCGCGTCCTCAACGGCCAGGCGTCCGCCGCCGACTCGATGGCGCAGGCGCAGGAGGAGGCCCAGGCGGCCCTCGACGAGGCGTGGTCCGAGTGGGACGCCGAGCAGGAGTGAGAGGCACGCCGTGAGCGCCTCGACCGCCGCCGCCCCCGGGACCGGACGCGCCACGCGCCGTCCGGCCCGGCGGCCGGGTCAGCGTGCCGCCGACCGGCGCGAGCTGCGCGGTGCGCTGCTCTTCCTCAGCCCGTGGATCGTCGGGTTCCTCGTCTTCACCCTCTGGCCGGTGATCTACAGCGGCTACCTGTCGCTGACCGACTACGACGTGCTGACGGACCCCGAGTTCGTGGGCCTGGAGAACTACGAGCGCATGGCGCAGGACCCGAAGGTCCGCCTCGCGCTCTGGAACACCCTCTACTACACGGTGCTCCACGTGCCCCTGCTGGTGATCGTCTCGCTCGCCCTCGCCCTCCTGCTCAACCAGGCGGGCCGCTCGGCGGGCTTCTTCCGGACGGCGTTCTTCCTGCCCAAGATGACGCCGCCGGTCGCCGTCGGCATCCTCCTGCTGCTGCTCTTCAACGGGCAGAACGGGCTCATCAACACCGTGCTGGGCTGGTTCGGCATCGACGGCCCGGCCTGGACGACCGACCCCGACTGGGTCAAGCCAGGCATCGTGCTCATGAGCCTGTGGGCCGTCGGGTCCTCGGTGATCATCCTGCTCGCGGCGCTGCGCGGCGTGCCGCAGGAGCTCTACGACTCCGCCAAGGTCGACGGTGCGGGCTTCTGGCAGCGCACCACGAGGATCACCCTGCCGATGATCAGCGGGACGATCTTCTTCATCGTCGTCGTGAACACCATCGCGAGCTTCCAGACGTTCACCGAGGCGTACACGGCCTTCTTCGGCTCCGGGAACACCACCTACAGCAACGACGCCGCGCTGTTCTACGTCATCTACCTCTTCCGGCAGGCGTTCGAGTTCCTCGACATGGGGTATGCGTCGGCGCTCGCGTGGCTGCTCTTCGTCATCATCCTCGTCGTCACGATCGTCCAGCTCCGCGTCTCGAAGAGGTTCGTCTTCTACGAGGGGGAGGACCGATGAGCGCCTACGCCGGTGTCGGCTCGCCCGACGCGACCGCGGTCGACGACGTGACGCGTGCGGCCGCCGTCGAGCGGCTGGGCGGCGTGGGGCCCCGGTCGAACCGCCGGCCGGGCGTCGGACGGGTCCTGGTCACCGCGGCGCTCGTCGTCGCCACGGTCATCTTCATCTACCCCTTCATCTGGCTGCTCAGCGCGTCCTTCAAGCCGCGCGGCGAGGTGTTCGACAACCGCCTGATCCCGGAGACGTTCACGGTCGACAACTACCTCGCGGTGTGGCAGGAGGCGCCCATGGCGCTGTGGCTGCTCAACACCGTGGTCGTCACCGTGCTCGCCGCGGTCACCGTGACCATCTCGAGCGCCATGGTCGCGTGGGGCTTCTCCTACTTCCGCTTCCGCGGCCGGGAGACGCTCTTCGGGCTCGTGCTCGCGACGATGATGCTGCCGGGCGCGGTGACGATGATCCCGACGTTCCTCATCTGGAACTCGCTCGGCCAGGTCGGCACCCTCACGCCGCTGTGGGCGGGCAACCTCTTCGGGTCGGCGTTCTACATCTTCCTCATGCGGCAGTTCTTCAAGGGCCTGCCGCGGGACCCGTTCGAGGCGGCGAAGATCGACGGCGCCAACAACTGGACGATGTTCTGGAAGATCGCCCTGCCGCTCACGCGGCCCGCCGTCGTCGTCACGCTGCTGTTCGAGTTCCAGGCGGCGTGGACGGACCTCATGCGCCCGCTCATCTACCTGCGCGACTCGAGCACGTTCACGGTCCCGCGCGGGCTCAAGGCGCTCGTCGACCAGTACGGCTTCGGCGGCGAGTGGCACTGGGAGATCATCGTGACGGCGAGCGTCATCACGACCGTGCCGATGATCATCCTGTTCTTCCTCGGCCAGCGGCACTTCATCGAGGGCATCGCGACGACGGGCTCGAAGGGCTGACCCCGCCGGGTGGTGCCCGGCCGGTTGCGGCTCGGTGGCGCGCGGTTAGCGTGGCGGGATGAGCTTCCCGAGCACCGACCCGCAGCCCGAGCAGACGCCCGGGCTCGAGCCCGGCGGCGGCGTCAACCCGGGCGACACCCCGCCGGGGGAGTCCTCGACGACCGGCGGGGTCAAGCGCGAGCAGCCCGACCTGCCGTCGGCGGGCGCGAACAAGGCCGTCTACGCCGTCATCCTCGGCCTCACGCTGCTGGGCGTCCTCACGTTCGTCGGCTACGCGGTCGGCCTCATCGGCTCCTGAGCCGCCCCGCTCACCCACCGCGGGGTCAGGCGGGGCGGAGCAGGCCCGAGTCGAGCGCGACCGCGAGGTCGAGCGTCGCGTAGCCGCGCTCCTCGAACAGCACCGTGACGCGGTCCGCCTCGACGACCGACACCGTGCCGCCGCCCCACTCGCCGTGCACGACGGCCTGCCCCGCACGCAGCGGCGCGTCGACGACGTCGGCGCTCGTCCCCGCGTCGCAGCTGTCGCACCGTCCGCAGCGCTCGGGGTGCTCCTCGCCGAGCAGCTCGAGCAGCACGCGGCGACGGCAGTCGCTCGTGTCCGCGTACGTCCGGACGAGCTCGACGCGCGACCGGTCGAGCGCGCGCCGGCGCTCGTGCTCCTCGACGACGTCGCGGACGACGGCGGCCGGCGACCGCTCCCCGCGTGGCACCCAGCCCGCGCGCTCCTCGCCCACCGCTCCGACCTGCGCGAGCGCCGCGAGCGCGCGCACGACCGTCCGTCCGGACACCCCCGCCGCCTCCGCGACGGCCGCGCGGTCGAGCGCGCCACCGTCGTCGGCCCCGCGCCGGACGGCGCCGAGCACCGCCCGCAGCGTCGCGCCGCGCGGCGCCCCGCCCGAGCGCAGGTAGTGGTTGAGGCCGACGTCGTCCGGCGTGCGGAACAGCACGGCCACCGCGGGCTCGTCGTCGCGCCCCGCGCGGCCCGCCTCCTGGTAGTACGCGTCGAGCGACGTCGGCGGCCCGGCGTGCAGCACGAAGCGCACGTCCGGCCGGTCCACACCCATGCCGAAGGCGCTCGTCGCGACGACGAGGTCCGCCCGCCCGGAGAGGAACGCGTCCTGCGCGCGCTCGCGCTCCCGCGCCGGCAGACCCGCGTGGTACGCGAGGGCGGGCCGCCCCGCGTCCCCGAGCGTCCGTGCGAGCTCCTCGACGTGGGCGCGCGTCCGGGCGTAGACGATGCCGGCGCCCGCCGTCGCGAGCGCCGCCTCCACCACGGCGGCGTCGCGGTCCTCCTCGCTCGCGGACGTGCGCGCGGCGAGCCAGATGTTCGGTCGGTCGGCGTCGTGCACGAGCACGCGCGGTGCCGCCCGGCCGTCCGTGCCCATACCGAGCCGCTCGACGATCTCCTCGCGCACCTGCGCGGACGCGGTCGCCGTGAGCGCCAGCAGGCGCGGCGCCCCGAGCGCGCGCGCCGCACCCGCGAGCAGCAGGTAGTCCGGCCGGAAGTCGTGGCCCCACTCACCCACGCAGTGCGCCTCGTCCACGACGAGCAGCCCGACGTCGGCCGCCGCGAGCGCCTCCACCACCGCCGCCCGGCCGAGCTGCTCCGGCGCGAGGAGCACGACGTCGACCTCGCCCGCACGCGCGGCCTCGAGCGTGCGGCGCTGCTGCGCCGGCGTGTACGCCGAGCTCAGCGCCCGGGCGCGCAGCCCGACGGCGCCGAGCGCGTCCAGCTGGTCGCGCTGGAGCGCGAGCAGCGGCGAGACGACGACGGTCAGCCGTCCGGCGAAGAGCGTGGCGATCGCGTAGACCGCGGTCTTGCCCGCACCCGTCCGCGCGACGAGGACCGTGTCGCGCTCGGTCAGGCCGGCGAGCGCGTCGCGCTGGGCGTCGCGCAGCACGCCGTCGGGGCCGAGCACCTGCGCGACGGCGTCGTCGAGCGACAGCCCTCGTCTCCGTGCGTGCTGCGGTGCGGCGGTCGTGCCCACGGGCGGTCCTCCGGCTCGGTCGGCGGCGGGGCAGCGCGGCGGTCGTCCGGCGCTGCGGTCGACCGACTCTCGCTCACGTCCCGCGGGCCCGCGACCCGGGCGGCGTCAGCCCCGCACGCCCCCGGAGAACTGCTGCGTGATCGCGGCGCTGAACAGGTCCGCGCCCTTGATGAGGCTCGTCTCGTCGGGGCCGAGCAGCGTGCGGATCCCGCCCGCCTCGACCTGGGACGCGCCGCCGTGCGGTCCCAGCGGCAGGACGATCCGCTCCGGCGCGGCGGTGTAGGTCGCGCTGGGCGCGCGCCCCGCGAGGACGTCGCGGATGTTGTCGGCGACGACCTCCGCGTGCTCGCGCGCCGCGGTCGCGCGCTTGGACTCGCGCACGTCGGTGATGTCCCCGACCGCCCAGACGGCCTGCTGGCCGCGCACGCGCAGGTGCTCGTCGACGGGGATCGTGCCGTCGTCGTGCATGCCGCGGGACAGCTCGGCGTCGAGGTAGCCCGTGAGCGCGCGCGAGCCGTGGCACCGGAACCACATCTGGCCGGACACGGGGACGCCCGCGGTGGTCTCGACCGCGAACGGGCCGTAGGTGCCGACGTCGTACGCCGGCAGGTAGGCGAGCGGCGCGCCGAGCACGAAGCGGACGCCGCGCGACTCGAGCTGCGCGCGGACCGTGGTGCGCAGCTCGGGCAGGTAGTCGCCCGAGAGGATGTCGGGCTCCCGGTCCACCAGGGTGACGCCCAGGCCGGGGAACGCGGACGTCAGCTCACCGGCGAGCTCGAGCCCGACCGGCCCCGCGCCGACGAGGACGACCTGCTCGCACCGGCGCAGCGCGTCGCGCGTGCGCTCGAGGCGCGCCTGCGCGACGGCCGTGTCGTCCTCGAGGAACTTCGCCGGGTAGGGGTAGCCGGTCCCGGTCGCGAGCACGACGTGGTCGGCCTCGAGCGTCTCCGACCCGGAGAGCCGCACCACGCCGGGCGACACGGACCGTGCCCACTCCCGGCGCACGCGCCCGCGGCGCAGGAGCGCGTCGTAGGAGTGGAAGACGCGCGCCTGCCACGCCGGGTCCACGAGCGCGCGCAGCGTCCCGACGGCGTGCACGAACTGGTTCTTGGGCTCGACGAGGACGACGTCCGCGACGTCGTCGAGCGCCGTCGCCACCGCCACCCCGCCGTACCCGCCACCCACGACCACCACGCGCTGCTGCATGCGTCCATCGTCCGCAGCGGCCCGCCGCGGTGCGTGGGACCAACGGTCCGCGGTCAGCGCGCGACGGCCTCCTCGGGGTCCGGCGCCCGGACCGAGGACGCACCGGGCGCCGTGGCCGCCGCCGGCTCGTCGGCCGACGGGTCGCTGCGCCGCAGCCAGTCGACGATCCCGCACACCGCCTCGGTGCAGCCGCCGCACCCGGTGGTGGCCCGGGTGCGCCGCGCGACCTCCTCGACCGACCGGGCGCCGTGGCGCCAGCACGCGACCACGTCGCCCTTCGTCACCCCGTTGCAGCGGCACACGGTGGCGCGGTCCGGCATGAGCGTGGGGGAGGGCTCGGCGCCCTCCGCGGCGGCGCCGCGCACGGGCCGCAGCAGCAGCTGGGCGGGGTCGCGCGGGGCCGGCGTGCGTCGCGCGTAGGCCGCGACGAGGTCGGCCGCCACGGGACCGGCGCCCACGCACGTCGCCCCGACGACGACGCCGTCGTGCACCACGACCTCGACGTGCCGCCCCGCCGTCGGGTCGCCGAGGCGCACGGACCGCGCCGCCGCGGCCTCGGGCGACCGCCGGCTCCCGCACACGCCCATCGCGACGACCTCGAGTCCCGCGGCCTTGAGGCGCACGACGTCGGTCCCGTGCACGGGCTCGGGCGCCGCCACCGCGACCTCCCGGCCCCCGGCGCGCGCGCCGAGGAGCGCGGCGAGCCGGCGAGCCTGGTCCCAGCCCTGCGCGACGAGCCCGGTCGCGCCCTCGGGCGGCTCGGCGCAGTCCCCGACGGCGAACACGGCCGGGTCGGACGTCGCCCCGTCCGTCCCCACGACGACGCCGCGGCGCACGGCGAGCCCGGCGGCCGCGGCGAGACCCGTCTCGGGGACCGTGCCGGTCGTGAGCACGAGGAGGTCGGCAGGCAGCACCCGCTCGATCTCGGCGGTGGCGACGCGCACGCCGCGCACGTGCCGGTCCTCGAGGACGACCTCGCGCGTCTGCGCGCCCGTGACCTGCGCGACGCCGAGCCGGTCGAGCCCCGCCGCGACCGCCGCCGCGGCCTCGTCGTCGAGCTGGCGGTCCATGACGTGGGCGCCCGCGTGCACGACGGTCACGTCGAGCCCCCGCCCCGCGAGCCCGCACGCGGCCTCGAGCCCCAGCACGCCCCCGCCGACGACGACGGCCCGGCGGGCGTTGGCGCTGGCCGCGACGATCTCGCGCGCGTCGTCGAGCGTGCGCAGCGCGTGCGCCCCGGCCGGGAGCGGCACGAGGCCCGGGAGGTCCGGCACGCGCGCCCGGGCCCCGGTCGCGAGGACGAGCGCGTCGTACGTGTGCGCGGCGCCGGCGTCGTCGAGCACGACCCGGGCCGCGCGGTCGATCGCGAGCGCGGTCGTGCCCGCGTGGACGGCCGCGCCGGCCGTCTCACCGGGCCGCGGCAGCATGATCGACGCCACGTCGACCCTCCCGGCCACGACCTCGCTGAGCAGCACCCGGTTGTAGGGCTCGTAGGGCTCGGCGCCGAGCACGGTGACCTCGACGTCCCCCGCGTCCGCGAGGTCCTCGACCAGCCGCGACCCGACCATCCCGTGGCCGACCACCAGCACGCGCATCACGCCTCCACCCGCTCGTCCGCCGCGGCCGCGGCCCAGCCCGGGATCGGGGTGGGCGCGACCGGCGGGCGCGGCGTCGTCGGCGCGCCCCTCTCTGCCCCTGCGGTGCGTCGTGCGTGCGGAGCGTCCGCCGCCGCCGCCCGCACCTGCACCGCGCTGACCTTGAACTCGGGCATGCCCGAGACCGGGTCCGTCGCGTCCGTCGTGAGGCGGTTCGCGCTGCCCTCGCCCGCCCAGTGGAACGGCATGAACACCGTGTCCGGCCGGGCGCCCGCGGTCACGTGCGCGACGGCGACGGCGGTGCCGCGCGCCGACGTCACCTCGACGAGCTCGCCGTCCTCGACGTCGATCCGCTCGGCGAGGAGCGGGTGGAGCTCGACGAAGGGCTCGGGCTGCGCGCTCGCGAGCGCGCGCACGCGGCGGGTCTGGGCCCCCGACTGGTAGTGCTGGAGCACGCGTCCGGTGACGAGCCAGAGCGGCGTCGCCGGCCCCAGCGCGTCGGACGGCCCCCGGTGGTCCACTGCGACCATCCGCCCCCGCCCGTCAGGCGTGGGGAAGGACTCGAGGAACAGGCGCGGCGTGCCGGGGTGCGGCGCGCCGTCGGCGCCCGCCGGAACCGGCCAGTGGAGCGCGGCCCCCTCGGCCTCCGCGGCGTCGAGCCGTGCGTGGGACAGTCCGCTGTAGTCGGCGGGCCCGCCCGCGCTCGCGCGCGCGAGCTCGTCGAACACCGCCGCCGGCTCGGTCGGGAAGAGGCGGTCGGCGTCCGGCACCCCGAGGCGCACGGCGAGCGCGTGCAGCACGTCGAGCTCCGACCGCACGCCCGTCGGTGGGGGCAGCGCCCGCCGTCGGCGCAGCACCCGTCCCTCGAGCGACGTCATCGTCCCCTCCTCCTCGGCCCACTGCGTGACCGGCAGCACGACGTCGGCGAGGCGCGCGGTCTCCGACGGCACGAGGTCGCACACGACGAGCAGGTCGAGCGCCTCGAGGCGCTCGCGGACGCGGTCGGCGTCGGGGGAGGAGACGACGAGGTTGCAGCCGTGCACCAGGAGAGCACGCACGGGACCCCCGCAGCGGCGCAGCAGCTCGACGGCGGGCACGCCGGGCCCGGGCAGGGTCGCCTCGTCGACGCCCCAGACGGCCGCGACGTGGGCGCGCGCGGCGGGGTCGTCGATCTTGCGGTAGCCCGGCAGCTGGTCCGACTTCTGCCCGTGCTCGCGCCCGCCCTGCCCGTTGCCCTGGCCGGTGATCGCGCCGTACCCGCTGCCCACGCGCCCGGGCAGGCCGAGCGCGAGCGCCAGGTCGATCGCCGCGGTCACGGTCGCGGTGCCCTGCGTGCTCTGCTCGACGCCCCGGCCCGTGAGCACGTACGCGCCGGCGCCGCCGCGCGACGGGGAGGCGGCGGCGAGCAGCCGTGCGGCGCGGCGCAGGTCCGCGGCGGGGACCCCGGCGACCTGCTCGACGCGCTCGGGCCACCACGCGGCGACGCTCCGCCGCACGTCCTCGAGCCCCGTGGTCCGGGCGGCGAGGTAGGCGTCGTCGGCGAGCCCCTCGACGAGCACGACGTGCAGGAGGCCGAGGAGCACGGCCAGGTCGGTCCCGGGCACGGGCGCGAGGTGGAGGCCGGCGTCGTCCGCGAGCGCCGCGGTCGCCGAGCGCCGCGGGTCGACGACGACCAGGCCGCCGGCCGCACGGGCCCCCGCGAGGTGCGCCACGGCGGGCGGCATCGTCTCGGCCAGGTTCGACCCGAGCAGGAGCACGGCCTGGGCGCCGCCCAGGTCCGCGAGCGGGAACGGCAGCCCGCGGTCGACGCCGAACGCGCGGTTCGCCGCCGCCGCGGCGCTGGCCATGCAGAACCGGCCGTTGTAGTCGATGAACGGCGTGCGCAGGGCGACGCGGGCGAACTTCCCGAGCGCGTAGGCCTTCTCGTTGGTGAGCCCGCCCCCGCCGAACACCCCGACCGCCTCGCGCCCGTGCTCGGCCCAGACCTGGAGCAGCCGCCGCGCGACGACGTCGAGCGCCTCGTCCCACGACACGGGGTGCAGCTCGCCGTCGGCCCCGCGCACGAGCGGCGTCGTCAGCCGGTCCGGCGCGCGCAGCACCTCGGCCGACGTCCACCCCTTCTGGCACAGGCCCCCGCGGTTCGTCGGGAAGTCCCGACCCGCCACGGTGACGGGCAGCGAGGTCGCGCCGACGGGCCTGTCCGCCCCGCCGGCCGGCGGGGCGGACAGGGTCTGCGCGCACTGCAGCGCGCAGTACGGGCAGTGGGTGGCCGTCATCAGATCCCTGCGGCGGCCATCGGGGCCGAGCGGCGCGTGTACACGGCCCACGTCACCGCTCCCATGAGCACGTAGACGCCGACGAAGGTCCACAGGGCCGGCTGGAGCGAGCCCGCGAGCTCGTTCGACACGGCGAACCCGCGCGGGATGAGGAACCCGCCGAACGCGCCGACGGCGCCCGCGATGCCGATGCACCCGGCGGCGGCCTTGCGCGAGCGGGCGAGGCGCTCGGGCGTGGTCGCCCCGACGCGGAAGACCGCCGGGATCATCCGGTAGGTCGCGCCGTTGCCGGCGCCGGTGGCGACGAAGAGCACGAGGAACGAGCCGAGGAAGAGCCCGAAGCTGTGGGTGCGCAGCGCGGCGATGGCGCCCACGGCGCCCGCCGCCATGACCGCGAACGACGCGATCGTCATGCGTGCCCCGCCCCACCGGTCGGCGAGGCTGCCCCCGAACGGCCGGGCGAGCGACCCGACCAGGGCGCCGAGGAAGGCGACCTGCAGGCCG
The DNA here is from genome assembly GCF_016464425.1 of Actinotalea solisilvae. Taxonomy (GTDB): domain Bacteria; phylum Actinomycetota; class Actinomycetes; order Actinomycetales; family Cellulomonadaceae; genus Actinotalea; species Actinotalea solisilvae. The sequence goes on along the minus strand of NZ_JADDKQ010000036.1, from coordinate 1,865 downwards.
ACCTCCGGGAACTGACCCGCCAGCAGCGTCGGGAACGCCCCCGAGTACCCGATGAAGCTGCCGAACGTCCCGATGTAGAGGAAGGAGATGATCCAGGTGTGCCGGTTGTGCACCGCCGCGCCGAACGCCTTGTAGTCCGCCTTGGCCGTGGTCAGGTTGTCCATGAGCCGCCAGGCGAGGAACGCCGCCAGCAGGATGAGCGGGATGAACATGAGCCCCGCGCGCTCGAGCGCGATCCCGGCGCCCGCGACGATGACCAGGGGCACGGCGAGCTGCACGGCGGCCGTGCCGAGGTTGCCGCCCGCCGCGTTGAGCCCGAGCGCCCGACCCTTCTCCCGCTCGGGAAAGAAGAAGGAGATGTTCGCCATCGAGGACGCGAAGTTGCCGCCGCCGAGCCCGGCGAGCGCCGCGACGAGCAGGAGCATCCCGAACGGCGTCGACGGGTCGCTCACGGTCCAGGCGAGGAGCCCGGCGGGGAGCAGCAGGAGCAGTGCCGAGACGATCGTCCAGTTGCGGCCGCCGAACAGCGGCACGGCGAACGTGTAGGGGATGCGCAGCGTCGCGCCCACGAGGCTCGGCACGGCGATGAGCCAGAACTGCTGGTCGACGGTGAGGGCGAACCCGACGCTCGAGAGCTGCGGGACGACGATGCTCCACGAGGCCCAGACGGCGAAGCCCAGGAACTCGGCGAAGATCGACGGGTAGAGGTTGCGGCGCGCCACGCGCCGCCCGCCCCCCTCCCACGCCGCGGCGTCCTCCGGGTCCCACCCGTCGATCCAGCGACCGCGCCGGCGGACCAGCGCCGCGGACGCCGAGGACGTCGCGGCGGCGGCGGTGTCCACGGTGGCCGTGGCGGTGGGCCCTTCGGTGCGGCCCGGGCCGGGCGGCGTCGGGTCCGGCGGGGTGAGCGTCGCGGTCATCGGTGCCTCCTGGGGAGTCTCGGCCGGTGGTCTCGGCTGCCGACGACGCTAGGGAGCGGGTGTTTCGGGCCGAGGCCCCGGGGTGTTACCTCCGCGGAACGCTGTCCGCACGGCCCGCGCCCGAGCCCTGTGAGGTCCGTGGGCCACCCGACGCCCGGCCACCCGACGTTCACCCGACCGCGGTTTGGAGCACCCCTTGGGGTCGTGTAACGTACTCACGCACCCCCAGGGAGGCACGGACAGCGGAGCGATCCGCAGGCCGGTCCCGGGCAGGTGCCACCCCACTCCTCTCGAGGCGCTTCGCGCGCCCCGATGACGCGTGGGGGCAGCCGGAGAAGATCAAGTCCAGCGGATTTGACACCGACCGGCCGCCGTATAAGATTGAGAGGTTGCCTCCGGACAGGCCTGAGAGGGTCTGGATGGATGTGCGTCTGTTCTTTGAGAACTCAACAGCGTGCCAAAAGTCGATGCCGTTTGTCGGTGTCTGCGGGTGTTGCTCATCGTTGTGGTGGGTGGTGTTCGTGGGCGGACCGATGTGGTGTCGGATGAATGTTTAACGTCAGTTGTACATTTTGATGATGCCAGTTGATAACTGGACCTGCTCCTGGTGAGTGGGTCTGCTTCGTGTGTTGGTTGCCCTGCTGCTTCGGTGGTCGGGGTGCCTATAGACATCTACGGAGAGTTTGATCCTGGCTCAGGACGAACGCTGGCGGCGTGCTTAACACATGCAAGTCGAACGGTGATCTCGGTGCTTGCACCGGGTGATCAGTGGCGAACGGGTGAGTAACACGTGAGTAACCTGCCCCCGACTCTGGGATAACCCCGGGAAATCGGAGCTAATACCGGATACGAGACGCACAGGCATCTGTAGCGTCTGGAAAGAATTTCGGTCGGGGATGGACTCGCGGCCTATCAGCTTGTTGGTGGGGTAATGGCCCACCAAGG
>NZ_JADDKQ010000035.1 GCF_016464425.1 Actinotalea solisilvae | reverse complement strand
GGGGCCCCGGCGCCCGCGGCGCTCGGCGGCCCCACGCCGCCGTGGCCCGGCCCGGTCGTCCTGCCGGGCGCGTCCTCGACCGCGGCGTCCGCGGCGGCACGCCAGGGCGGCGCGTCGGCGCCGACACCGCCCGCAACGCCGTCCGCACCCGCGGCGGCGTCGGGTCCGACGGTGCCCCCCGCGCCCGCCGGACCGCCCGCGCCCGCCGGACCGCCAGCGCCCGCCGGACCGCCCGGACCGTCGGGCGTGCCGGCGGTCGCCGCTCGGGCGACCCCCGTCGCGGCGCCCCCGATCGCGGCCGCTCCAGCGGTCACCCCTGGCCCCACGGGCCGCACGGCACGTCCGGGCGAGCCCCTGCCGACGCTCACGGACCTGCTTGCCGCACGGCCCGCGCCCCCCGAAGGGCCCGCGGAGAGCGGCTGGCAGGGCGTGGTGCGGCGCCTCACCGGCGGTCTCGTCGCGCCGGCGCCGGGGCGGACGGAGCAGGCGCGCCGCACCGCGATCGGCGTCGTGCAGCGCAGCCTCGAGGGCCCCAAGACGGTCGTGGTCATCAACCCCAAGGGCGGTGCGCACAAGACGACCGCGACGATGATGCTCGCCGCGACGTTCGGCCTGCACCGCGGCGGCTACACGCTCGCTTGGGACAACAACGAGACCCGCGGCACGCTCGGCTGGCGGTCGCAGCAGTCGCGGCACCACAACACGGCCGTCAACCTCCTGCAGGACCTCGACCGGTTCAACGACCCGGGTTCGGCGCGCGTGGGCGACCTCGACAACTACGTCCGAGCCCAGGGGTCGGCCCAGTTCGACGTGCTCGCGTCCGACGAGGACGCGGCGTCGGCCGCCTCGATCGACGCGTTCGCGTTCCGCTCGCTGCACCGGACGCTGTCGCGGTTCTACCGCGTCATGGTGGTCGACACGGGCAACAACATGCGCGCCTCGAACTGGCAGGCGGCCGTCGAGGCGGCCGACCAGGTCGTCATCGTCTCGACCGTCCGCGAGGACACCGCGCAGTCGGCGGCCTGGGCCGTCGACGCCCTGCGCGCGACGGGGCACGAGGACGTCGTCCGCAAGGCGGTCACGGTGCTCTCCGCGCCAGCCGCCGAGCGCGACGACGCGCTCGCGCGACGCCTGCACGAGCACTTCGGGCGTCTCACGCGCACGGTGCTCGACGTCCCGTACGACCCGTCGCTCGTCGCCGGCCGGCCGATCGACTACGACGCCCTCTCGCAGCACACGCGCGACGCGTGGCTGCACGTCACGGCGGCCGTGGCCGAGGGGCTGTGACCGGACCGGCGCCACGCGTCGCGACCGCCGGGGACGCGGAGGCCGTGGCCGACCTCGTGCACGCGGCCTACCGCAGCGAGGAGAGCCGGCGGGGCTGGACCACCGAGAGCCACCTCGTGGGCGGGCAGCGGGTCGACGCCACGATGGTCCGGGACCTCGTCGCGGCGGACGACGGCGTCGTGCTCGTGCTCGACGCGCCGAAGCCCGGCGCGGGCGACGCCGCGGCCGAGCCGGCCGTCCCGCTCCTCGCCTGCTGCCACGTCGAGCGCCGGGAGCGGACCGCCTACGTCGGCATGTTCGCCGTGCGCCCCGCGCTCCAGGGCCGCGGGCTCGGGCGCCGCATGCTCGCGGCCGCCGAGGACCAGGCCCGCGCGTGGTCGCTGACGACCCTCGAGCTCACCGTGCTCGACCACCGCCCCGAGCTGCTCGCGTGGTACGAGCGCTGCGGCTTCGCGCTCACCGGCGTCCGGCACCCGTTCCCGTACGGCGACGACCGGTTCGGCCTCCCGCAGCGGCCGGACCTCGCGCTCCTCGGCATGACCAAGCAGCTCGACCCCGGAGGCACCGCATGAGCGAGCCTGACGACCGTCGCCCGGCCGCTGTCACCGCGCCCCGCACGGCGCTCGTCACGGGCGCGGGCCGGGGCATCGGCCGCGGCCTGGCCCTGGGCCTGGCGCGGCACGGGTTCCGCGTCGCGCTGCTCGGCCGCACGCGCGAGCACCTCGAGAGCGTCGCCGCCGAGGTGGGCGACGCCGGCGGCGAGGGAGCGGTCGCCGCCGTCCTGCCCGTGGACGTCACCGACGCGGCCGGGGTGCGCGCGGCGGTGGCGCGCGCCGAGGAGGCGCTCGCGGACGACGGCGGCCTCGGCCTGCTGGTCAACAACGCGGGCGTCATCGAGCGCCAGGAGGTGCCGTTCGCCGACGACGACCCCGAGGACCTGTGGCGGGTGGTCGAGACCAACGTGCGCGGCCCGGTGCTCGTCACGCACGCCGCCCTGCCCGGCATGCTCGCGCGCGGCGGCGGGCGCGTCGTCAACCTCAACTCCGGCGCGGCGTTCCGGGCCTCGCCCGCCTACACGGGCTACGGCCTCAGCAAGGGCGCGCTCGCGCGGTTCACGATGATCCTCGACACGCAGTACCGCGACGCCGGCCTGCGCGTCTTCGACCTCGCGCCGGGCGTCGTCGCCACCGACATGACCGCAAGCATGCCGACCTGGGACGGCCGCACCGAGTGGACGCCCGTCGAGGCGAGCGTCGAGCTCCTCGTGGGCATCGCCGACGGCGCCCTCGACGCGCTCTCGGGCAGGTTCGTCCGCGCGGGCGCCGACACGGTCGCCTCGCTCCTCGCGCGCGCGGACGACGTCGTCGAGCGCGACGCGCGCCGCCTGCGGCTCGTGCCCTACGGCCCCGACGACCCCGCGGTCTGAGACCGCTCGGCGATCCATGGCCCGGTGCCCTCGGACGTGTCGAGGACGCCGCGCTCGAGGAAGGTCAGCTCGCCCGCGAGCACGGCGCGCGCGAGCCGGCGGTCGGCCGCGTCGTCGTTGCGGCTCAGGCGCCGGAACAGCGCGTCCGCGCGGGCGCGCGCCTGGCGGCTGAAGGCGTCCGCGAGCACCTGGGCGGCCTTCCCGTCGACCGGGTCCTGCGCGCGGATCGCCTCGGCCCGCACGCACGCGGCGGTGATGGCGAAGAGCTCGGCACCGATGTCGACGACGCGCCCGAGCAGGACCTGGCGCTGCTCGAGCCGCGCCTGCCACCGCGCCATCGCGTAGAACGTCTGCCGCGCGAGCGCGCGCGACGAGCGCTCGACGTAGCGCAGGTGGGTCGCGAGCGGACCGAGGTCCCCGTACGCCGTGGGTCGCATGCCCTCGCCGACGACGAGGGTCGGCAGCCAGCGCGCGTAGAAGCCTGTCGCGCGCACGGCCGCACGCGCCTTGGCCGGGAGGGCGGCGTCGGCGGACGCGAGGTCGCCCGCCGCCGCGAGGTGGGTGTCGACCGCCTCGCGCGCGATGAGCAGGCGCATGATCTCCGACGACCCCTCGAAGATGCGGTTGATGCGCATGTCGCGCAGCAGCTGCTCGACGGGGACCGCGCGCTCGCCGCGTGCCCGGAGCGAGTCGGCCGTCTCGAAGCCGCGGCCGCCACGTACCTGGACCAGCTCGTCCGCGACCCGCCACGCGAGCTCGCTCGACCACAGCTTCGCGAGCGCGGCCTCGATCCGGACGTCCTTCTGGCCGGCGTCGGCCAGCGCGGCCGACACCTCGAAGACCGACTCGAGCCCGTACGCCGTCGCCGCGATGAACGAGAGCTTGGCGGCGACGGCCTCGTGCTCGCCGACCGGCCGACCCCACTGGACCCGCGCGCCGGACCACTCGCGCGCGATCTTGAGCGACCACTTGCCCGCACCGGCGCAGATCGCGGGGATCGAGAGGCGTCCGGTGTTGAGCGTGCTCAGCGCGATGCGCAGGCCCTGGCCCTCGACCCCGAGCAGGTTCTCGGCGGGCACGCGGACCCCGTCGAAGCGCGTGACGCCGTTCTCCATCCCGCGCAGGCCCATGAACCGGTTGCGGTGCTCGACGGTGATGCCGGGCGAGTCCGCCTCGACGACGAACGCCGAGATCCCGCCGCGGTGCCCCTCGCTCCGCGGCACGGCGGCCATGACGACGAGCAGCTCGGCGATCGGGCCGTTCGTGGTCCAGAGCTTGGTCCCGTCGAGGACGTAGGCGCCGTCGCCGGTCGGCGTCGCGCTCGTGCGCAGGCGCGCCGGGTCGGAGCCGACGTCGGGCTCCGTGAGGAGGAAGGCGGAGATCGCGCCCGCGGCGCAGCGGGGCAGGTAGGCGCGCTTCTGCGCGTCCGTGCCGAACATCCGCACCGGCTCGGGGACGCCGATGGACTGGTGCGCCGAGAGCAGCGCGCCGAGGCACGGGTGCACCGAGCTGACGAGCATGAGCGCGCGGCCGTAGTCCACCAGCGAGAGCCCGAGGCCCCCGTGCTCGCGCGGGATCTTGATGCCGAACGCGCCGAGGGCCGCCAGGCCGTCGAGGTACTCCTGGGGGACGGCGTCGTCGCGCTCGATCCGCAGGCCGTCGAACGTGCGGCACAGGCCCTCGAGGCGCTCGAGGAACGCGGCGCCGCGCGCGGCCCGCTCCCCGTCCGGGCGGGGGAGCGGGTGGACCAGGGAGAAGTCGACCGCGCCGAGGTAGAGGCCCTTCGCGAAGCTCGGTCGCTCCCATCCCTGCTCGCGCGCGTGCTCGGCGACCGCGCGCGAGACCTTCTCCGTCACGGCCGGCGTGCCGCCGGGGACGGTGGCGGAGGCCGGCTCCGTCGCGTCGGTCTCGGGGCGCGGCGTCCCCGTGCCCTGCGATGTCGTGTCGGTGCCCATCCCAACCCCCTTGCCGGGTCCGGGCCCGCGGGCGAGGCCCACTGCTCGCGATGCTACTCACGGGTAACAACCGCGACCAGGGTCAGGCGGGCACCGGCGCCGCACGTCCGGTGCGGCCGTCGGTGCCCGGGCGGGCCTCCGTCAGCGGGTCAGGGGGCCGCGAGCGCGGGGACGGGCACGCCGAACCACTCGTGGACGCGCTCGGCGATCGCGTGCTCGAACATGTCGTCGTCGTGCCGCGCGCGCAGCCACTGCGCGAAGCTGCCGCCGGCGGCCTCGTCGAGCTCACGCCGGCACGCCGCCGTGTCGACGACCGCGCGCATGAGCATCGCCTCGGCCTCGGCGGGCGTCCGGTAGAGGAACGGGTAGGCGTCGGGCAGGATCGCGCGCGCCCACGGCAGGTCCGGGAAGACCCCGACCGCGCCCGCGACGAGCGCCTCGATGTACTCGAGGCCGTACGACTCCTCCGTGGCGGTCGCCAGGAACGCCGTCGTGCGGGCGAGCGCCTCCCAGTAGCCCTCACGCGTCGCCGTGAGCGGGCCGACCCACGCCCACTCGCGCCGCGAGAGCCGCATCGCGGCCTCGGAGACGAGGTGCGTCTCGTGCAGGCGCGCTTCCACGCGGATCGGCGTGCGCCGCGCGACGCGCTCGACGACGTCGAGGAACAGGCCGGGCTGCTTGCGCTCGGAGAGGTAGATCGCGGGGTAGAGCACGACCGGGACCTCGGGCTCCTGGCGGGGCTGGACGTGCTCGAGCCGGATGCCGAGGTTGACCCACGCGATCCGCGCCTCGTCCGCGAGCGTCGGGATCGTCCACGCCCGCACGATCTCGCGCACCTCGCCGGCCGTGCGCTCCGAGTTGGCGAAGGTCGGGAACAGCGCGCACGAGAGGGCGAGCGCCGCGCGGTCGACCGTCTCGGTGTGCTCGGACGCCGTCCACCACACGAAGTTCATCACCTGCGGCTCGGCGCACGTGCGGCGCAGCGTGCGCCAGACGGCCGTCGAGTCGACGACGTCCATCGTGATGACGACCGTGTCGCTCGCGTCGAGCAGCTCGAGCGGCACGACGTCGAACCCGTCGCCGCGCCGGGGCCCCGGGCCCACGAGCAGCGCGTCCGGGAACACCCGCAGCAGGCGGCGGACCAGGGTGGCGCCGGCGTCGTGGCCGAAGACGTGGCCGTCCGCGTCGACCAGGGCGTCCGCCCAGCGGATCGCGACACGCATCTCACTCACCTGCCTTGACGAGCTCGGACTCGGTGGCGGAGGGCTCGGTGGCGGAGGGCTCGGTGGCGGAGGGCTCGGTGGCGGACGGCTCGGTCCGCGCGGCGGGCGCGCTGCCGGCGTCGGGCGCGGGCTCGAGGGTGGGCGCGTCACCCGTGTCCTCGAGCGAGGTGCGGATCCGCATGCCGTAGAACGACCGGTGCACGAAGAACGACATCGCGAGGAAGAACACGGCCGCGAGCACGACGACGAGCGTGTGCCGCCCCTGCGCCTCGAGGCTCACCGCGAGCTCGACCGCGAGCAGGCCGAAGAGCGTCGTGAACTTGATGACCGGGTTGAGGGCCACGGACGACGTGTCCTTGTACGGGTCGCCCACCGTGTCGCCCACGATCGTCGCGTCGTGCAGCTGCGTGCCCTTGGCGTGCAGGTCGACCTCGACGATCTTCTTCGCGTTGTCCCACGCGCCGCCGGCGTTGGCCATGAAGATCGCCTGGTAGAGCCCGAAGACGGCGATCGAGACCAGGTAGCCGATGAAGAAGAACGGCTCGACGAACGCGAAGGACAGGGTCGCGAAGAAGAGGCCGAGGAACATCGTGAGCATGCCCTGCTGGGCGTACTGGGTGCAGATCTCGACGACGCGGCGCGAGTCGGCCTCGCTCGCGCGCGACGAGCCGTCGAGGCGGATCGTCGTGCGGATGAACTCGACCGCGCGGTAGGCGCCCGTGGTGACCGCCTGGATCGACGCGCCGGTGAACCAGAACACGACGGCGCCGCCCGTGACGATCCCGAGCAGGAACGGCGGGTGCAGCAGCGAGAGGTTCTCGAGGCCGGTCGTCAGCCCCGCGGTGAGAGTCATGATGATCGAGAAGATCATGGTCGTCGCACCGACGACGGCCGTGCCGATGAGCACCGGCTTGGCGGTCGCCTTGAAGGTGTTCCCGGCGCCGTCGTTCTCCTCGAGCATCGCCTTGGCGCGGTCCCAGCGGACCGGGGTGCCGAGCAGCGCCTCGGACTCGGCGCCGGACGCGTCGACGTCCTCGATCATCGAGAGCTCGTAGACGCTCTGCGCGTTGTCGGTCACCGGGCCGTAGGAGTCGACCGCGATGGTGACCGGGCCCATACCGAGGAAGCCGAAGGCCACGAGGCCGAACGCGAACACCGCGGGCGCGATCATGAGGGTGCCGAGGCCCGTGCCGGCGAGGAGCGCCGCTCCGCCCATGAGGCCGACGATCGCCATGCCCAGCCAGTAGGCCGACATGTTGCCCGCGACGAGGCCGGACAGGATGGTGAGCGACGCCCCGCCCTGCCGCGAGCTCTTGACGACCTCGCGCACGTGCTTCGAGCCGGTGGACGTGAACGCCTTGACGAGCTCCGGGATGACCGCGCCGGCGACGGTGCCGAAGGAGACGATGGTCGCCAGCCGCCACCAGACGTCGCCGTCGCCCATGCCGCCGAGCAGGGCCCACGTCGTGAGGTACGTCGTCGCGATGCACACGGCCGAGGTGAGCCACACGAGCGTCGACAGCGGCGTCTCGAAGTTCATCCGCTCGGCGCGCGCCCAGCGCGCCCGGGCCCAGGCGTCGTTGACGAGGTACGAGACGGCCGACGCGATGACCATGACCGCGCGGACCACGAAGATCCACACGAGCAGGCTCGCCTGGACGGCGGGGTCGCCGACCGCGAGCAGGATGAAGGTGATGAGCGCGACGCCGGTGACGCCGTAGGTCTCGAACCCGTCCGCGCTCGGGCCGACCGAGTCGCCCGCGTTGTCGCCCGTGCAGTCCGCGATGACGCCGGGGTTGCGGGCGTCGTCCTCCTTGATCTTGAACGCGATCTTCATGAGGTCGGAGCCGATGTCGGCGATCTTGGTGAAGATGCCGCCCGCGATGCGCAGCGCGGCCGCACCGAGCGACTCGCCGATCGCGAAGCCGATGAAGCACGCGCCCGCGAGGTCGGCGGGCAGGAACAGCAGGATGACGAGCATCATGAACAGCTCGAGGCTGATGAGGACCATGCCGATCGACATGCCCGACCGCAGGGGGATGCGGTGCAGGGGGAGCGGCTTGCCCGCGAGCGCGACGAACGCCGTGCGCGAGTTCGCGAGCGTGTTGACCCGGATGCCGAACCACGCGACGGAGTACGAGCCGGCCATGCCGATGAGGCTGAACGCGATGACGACGGCGACCCGTCCCCACGGGAGCCCGACGAGCACGCCGTAGTAGACGACGATGACGGCCGCGATGAAGCCCCAGAGCACGAGCAGGAACCGGCCCTGCTTGACCAGGTAGGCCTGGCAGGTCGAGTAGATGAGCTCGGAGACCTCGCGCATCGCGGGGTGCACGGGCAGCCGGCTCAGGCCGCGGTAGGCGACCGCGCCGAAGCCCAGACCGAGGGCGCACACGAGCAGGCCGACGAGGAGCAGGGCGCGCCCGCTCATCCCGAAGGCACTGACCTGGGCGAGGTCCGGCAGGACGAGGCTGACCTCGCCACCGGGCTCACCCGTTCGGACCGACCACGCTCCGTGCATCGCCATACCTCTCGACCGGAGGACCGGCAGGCCATCCGTGGGTCCCAGACCACGGCCCGTCGGGCGTCGCGCACCTCCACGCTAGGAGCCTGTGACCCCCGTCACCCGGGACCTCCGGCGCAGGGCCCAAGGTCCTTCCGGGTGGGGTCGGACCGGGCGCACCCTGGTGCGAGGCGACGCCGGCAACGGGGCGGGCGTCGGTGCGCAGAGAGGCGCGACCGTGGCGACCTACGTGTTCGACTTCAGTGAGGGTGACAAGGACCAGAAGGACCTCCTGGGGGGCAAGGGGGCGAACCTCGCCGAGATGACCCGGCTGGGCCTGCCCGTCCCGCCGGGCTTCACGATCACGACGGAGGCCTGTCGCCGCTACCGCGCGACCGGCGAGCTCCCGCCCGAGCTGCGCGTCGAGGTGACGATGGCCCTGCGCCGGCTCGAGGACACCCTGGGCCGCTCGCTCGGCGACTTCCACGACCCCCTGCTCGTCTCCGTGCGCTCGGGCGCGAAGTTCTCGATGCCCGGGATGATGGAGACGGTCCTCAACATCGGGCTCAACGACGCGTCCGTGCAGGGCCTCATCAAGTTCTCGGGCGACGAGCGGTTCGCGTGGGACTCCTACCGCCGCCTCATCCAGATGTTCGGCAAGACCGTCCTCGACATCGACGGCGACCGGTTCGCCGGCGCGCTCGACGCCAAGAAGGCCGCGCGCAAGGTGAGCGCGGACACCGACCTCACCGCGGCCGACCTGCAGGAGCTCGTCGACGAGTTCAAGGCGATCGTGCGCGACGAGACGGGGCGCGAGTTCCCCCAGCACCCGCGCGAGCAGCTCGACCTCGCCATCGAGGCCGTGTTCGGCTCGTGGGACACCGACCGCGCGCGCCTGTACCGCCGGCGCGAGCGGATCGCGGACGACCTGGGCACCGCCGTCAACGTCGTGAGCATGGTCTTCGGCAACCTCGGCGCCGACTCCGGCACGGGCGTGTGCTTCACGCGCGACCCCGCGACCGGCAAGCCGGGCGTCTACGGCGACTACCTGCCCAACGCGCAGGGCGAGGACGTCGTCGCGGGCATCCGCAACACGCTCACGCTCGCCGACCTCGAGATGCTCGACCCGACGTCGTACGCCGAGCTGCGCCAGGCGATGCGCCGGCTCGAGACGCACTACCGCGACCTGTGCGACATCGAGTTCACCATCGAGCGCGGCAAGCTCTGGATGCTGCAGACGCGCGTGGGCAAGCGCACGGCCGCGGCGGCGTTCCGGATCGCGACGCAGCTCGTCGACGAGCACCTCATCACGCTCGACGAGGCGCTCGAGCGCGTGACCGGCGCCCAGCTGAGCAAGCTGATGTTCCCGCAGTTCGACGCCGACGCCGAGCGCACGCTGCTCGCGACGGGCATGGCCGCCTCGCCCGGTGCGGCGGTCGGCAAGGCCGTCTTCGACTCGCCGACGGCGCAGGAATGGGCGGCCCGCGGCGAGGACGTCGTGCTCGTCCGGCGCGAGACCAACCCCGACGACCTCGGCGGCATGATCGCCGCCGTCGGCGTGCTGACCTCGCGCGGCGGCAAGACGTCGCACGCGGCCGTCGTCGCGCGCGGCATGGGCACGACGTGCGTCGTCGGCGCCGAGAAGCTCGAGGTCGACGTCGCGGCGCGGTGCTTCACGGTGGGCGAGCGCGTCGTGCGCGAGGGCGACGTCATCGCCATCGACGGCTCGAGCGGCGAGATCTTCCTCGGCGCGGTGCCCGTGGTCCCGTCGCCCGTGGTGCAGTACCTCGAGGACGGGCTCGAGGCCGCCGTCGACGCGGCGCGCGACGAGGACACGGCCGAGGTCGTCTCCGCGGTGCACCGGGTCCTCACGCACGCGGACACCGTCCGCCGGCTGCGCGTGCACGCGAACGCCGACACCGCCGACGACGCCCGCCGCGCACGCACGTGGGGGGCGCAGGGCATCGGCCTGTGCCGTACGGAGCACATGTTCCTCGGCGAGCGCCGCGTGCTCATCGAGCGTCTCGTCCTCGCGGTCAGCGACGAGGAGCGTCAGGCCGCGCTCGACGCGCTGCTGCCGCTCCAGCGCGCGGACTTCGTCGACATCCTCGAGGAGATGGACGGGCTGCCGACGACGATCCGGCTCATCGACCCGCCGCTGCACGAGTTCCTGCCCGACCTCACGGACCTCTCGGTCCGGGTCGCGGTGGGTGCCGAGCGCGAGGCGCGCGGCGAGCTCGACGACGACGAGCTCGCGGCCCTCGAGCGCGACCGGGTGCTGCTGCCGGCCGTCCGGCGGATGCACGAGGTCAACCCCATGCTCGGCCTCCGCGGCGTCCGGCTCGGCATCGTGGTGCCGGGACTCTTCGCGCTGCAGATCCGCGCGGTCGCCGAGGCGGCGGCCGAGCGGCTGCGGGCCGGCGGGCGACCGCACGCGGAGATCATGGTGCCACTGGCGGCGTCGGTCATGGAGCTCCACCTCGTGCGCGAGGAGGCCGAGCGGATCCTCGCGGAGGTCGAGGAGCGTGAGGGGGTCGCCCTGCACGTCGCGATCGGCGCGATGATCGAGCTGCCGCGTGCGGCGCTCACGGCCGACCGGATGGCGGGCGTCGCGGAGTTCTTCTCGTTCGGCACCAACGACCTCACCCAGACGACGTGGGGCTTCTCGCGCGACGACGTCGAGGGGGCGTTCTTCGCCGAGTACACCGAGCGCGGCGTCATCAGCGTGTCGCCGTTCGAGACGCTCGACGCCACGGGGGTGGGCCGGCTCGTCCGGATGGCGGTCGAGGAGGGCCGCACCGCGCGGCCCGACATCGTGCTCGGCGTGTGCGGCGAGCACGGCGGCGACCCGGAGTCGGTGCACTTCTTCCACGAGGTGGGCCTGGACTACGTGAGCTGCTCGCCGTTCCGCGTGCCCGTCGCGCGCCTCGAGGCGGGCCGCGCCGCGGTCGTCACGACGGCGAGCGACACCCGCGCCCCCCCGCCTGCCCCCGCCCCCCCCCCGCGGCCGGAGCCCCGGGGGCGCTGGTTCCCGTCGAGGTCGCTGGTTGCAGCCAGCGACCTCGGCGCGGACCAGCGACCTCGGCGTGGGTGCGTGGGGGTGGGGGCGTCAGCGGAGGGGGACGAAGCGGTAGGCGCCGTGGCGGCGGATCGTCACGGCCTCGGGGCCCGGGCCGTGGCGGTCGACCGTGAGCATCTCGCCGCGGACCGGGACGACCATGCGGCCGCCGACGCCGACCTGCGCCACGAGCGCCGCGGGCAGCTCGCGCGCCTCGGCGCTGACGAGCACGCGGTCGTACGGCGCGCCCTCCGGGACGCCGAGCACACCCGGGCGCGCGGCGACGACGCGCGCCCAGGGCTGCGCCGTCGCCTCGACGTTCGCTCCGCCCCATGCGACGAGCTCGGGCTCGAGCTCGACGCCGACGACGTCGCCGCCCGGCCCGACGAGGTGCGCGAGCAGCGCCGTCGTCCAGCCCGAGCCCGAGCCGACGTCGAGCACGTGCGCGCCGGCCGGCACGTCGAGCTCGCGCAGCATGCGGGCGACCGTGCTGGGCTGCGAGCTCGTCTGGCCGTGGCCGATCGGCAGCGGCTGGTCCTCGTGCGCCCGACGCCGCTCGTGGCGGCGCAGGAACCCGGTGCGCGGGCAGGCGCGCATGGCGCGCGCGACCCTGTCGGCGCCGCCGTCGCCGTCGCCCGACCCCGTGCTCACGTCGCGCCCCCCACCGGGCGCGGATAGCGTCGAGAGGTCCCAGTCATCGCACCTCCTGGAGGATCTCCATGGCCACCACGCGCACCGCCCGGACCGCCTGGAACGGCTCGCTCGCCGACGGCGGCGGTCAGGTCGAGCTCACCAGCTCCAAGGTAGGCACGTTCGACGTCTCCTGGCCCCGGCGCGTCTCGGAGGACGCGGCATCGGTCACGAGCCCCGAGGAGCTGATCGCTGCGGCGCACTCGTCCTGCTTCGCGATGCAGTTCTCCGCGCTCCTGGGCGAGGCCGGCGGCACGGTCCACAGCCTCGAGGTCACTGCCGACGTCGGCTTCGGCCCCGACCCCGCGGGTGGCTTCCACCTCACCGGCATCGCGCTGACCGTGCGGGGCGAGGTCGACGGCGTCGACGCCGCGACGTTCGAGAAGACGGCCGAGGACGCCAAGGCGAGCTGCCCCGTGAGCAAGGCCCTCACCGGCGTCGCCATCACCCTCGACGCCGCCCTCGCCTGACCCACCCACGCAGACTGGAGCGGAGCGGCCCCGACACGCGCGCGTGTCGGGGCCGCTCCGCTCCGGTCCGCGGACGGGGAGGGGCGGTCAGGCCGCCGGGTCGAGGACGACCTTGATGCAGCCGTCCTGCTTCTTCTGGAACGTCTCGTAGTACTGCGGGGCCTGCTCGAGCGGGACCCGGTGCGTGCGCAGGTCGAGGACGGCCAGCGGGTCGTCGTCGCGCTGGACGAGCGGCAGGATCTCGGGCACCCAGTGCTGGACGTTCGCCTGACCCATGCGCACGGTGACCTGCTTGTCGAAGAGCTCCATCATCGGCATGGGGTCGGCCGAGCCGCCGTACACGCCGGACAGCGAGAGCGTCCCGGCTCGCGCGACCACGGAGATCGCCGTGTGGAGCGCCGCGAGCCGGTCGATGCCGCCGACGTCCATGACCTTGCGCGCGACGGCGTCCGGCAGGAACGCCGCGACCTTGTGGGTCGCCTCGGCCACGGGCGACCCGTGCGCCTCCATGCCGACCGCGTCGATGACGGACTCGGGACCGCGCCCGTCCGTGAGGTCGCGGATCGCCGCGGGCAGGTCGTCGTGGTCGCGCAGGTCGAGCACCTCGATGCCGTGCCGGCGGGCCATCTCGAGCCGCTCGGGCACGAGGTCGACCGCGATGACGCGGCCCGCTCCCCGGTAGGCCGCGATGCGCGACGCCATCTGGCCGATCGGCCCGAGGCCCAGCACGACGACGGTCCCGCCCGCGGGGATCGCGGCGTACTCGACCGCCTGCCACGCCGTGGGCAGGACGTCGGACAGATAGAGGTACTTCTCGTCGGGCTGACCGTCGTCCGGCACGACGACGGGCCCGAACTGGGCCTGCGGCACGCGGAGGTACTGCGCCTGCCCGCCCGGGACCTGCCCGTAGAGCTTGGTGTACCCGAACAGCCGCGCGCCCTTGTGGTGCTCGTGCACCTGGGTCGTCTCGCACTGCGTCGTGAAGCCTCGCCGGCAGTTGTGGCACGTCCCGCAGGCGATGACGAACGGCACGACGACGCGGTCGCCGACGCGCAGGCGTGACGCCTCGGGGCCGACCGCCTCCACGACGCCCATCGCCTCGTGGCCGAGCACGTCGCCCTTGTCGAGGAACATCCCGAGCGTCGAGTACAGGTGCAGGTCCGAGCCGCAGATCGCGGTCGACGTCACCCGGATCACCGCGTCGGTCGGTTCCAGGACGGTCGGGTCCGCCACGGTCTCGACGCTGACCTTCTCGTTGCCCTGCCAGGTGAGCGCGCGCATGCATCCTCCAGTGGTCGGTGACGCCCGGCCTGCTGTGGCCCGGGCCGTCCCGCCCAGGCTCTCCCGGGGGGTGCGGTGCCGCACCTCGGACGGTCCCCGGCCGCGTCCGGCCCGGGGTGGCAGGATCAGCGCGTGGCGACCACGACCTCCGACGCGACCGCCCCCGCCGCCGCGGTGCCGGACCTTCTCGCCGCGCTCCGCTCGGCCGTCGGCGGTGTCGAGGCGGTCGACGCGTCCACCCGCCGCCGCGCGGAGTACAGCACCGACGCGTCGAACTACCGCGTCGTGCCGCAGGTCGTCGTCTTCCCGCGCGACGTCGACGAGCTCGTCGCCGTCACGGAGGTCGCGCGGTCGACCGGGACGCCGCTGACCGTGCGCGGCGGGGGCACGTCCGTCGCGGGCAACGCGGTCGGCCCGGGCATCGTCGTCGACACCTCGCGCCACCTCACCGCGATCGGCGAGATCGACCCGGAGGCGCGGACCGCCGTCGTGCAGCCCGGCGTCGTGATGAGCAGCCTCCAGGCCGCCGCGCGGCCCCACGGCCTGCGCTTCGGACCCGACCCCTCGACCCAGAACCGCGCGACGCTCGGCGGGATGATCGGCAACAACGCGTGCGGGCCGCACGCCGTCGCCTACGGCCGCACCGCGGACAACGTGGTCGCGCTCGACGTCGTCGACGGGCACGGCCGGCGCTTCACCGCGCGCAGCGGCGCGGGCGCGCTCGACGTCGTCGACGGGCACGGCCGGCGCTTCACCGCGCGCAGCGGCGCGGGCGCGCTCGACGTCGTGCCCGGGCTCGGCGACCTCGTCACGACCCACCTCGGAACCATCCGCACCGAGCTCGGCCGGTTCGGCCGCCAGGTGTCGGGCTACTCGCTCGAGCACCTGACGCCCGAGCGCGGCGCGGACCTCGCGAAGATGCTCGTCGGGACCGAGGGCACGCTCGTGACCGTCCTCGGCGCGACGGTGAACCTCGTCCCGATCGCCGACGCCGCCGTCCTCGTCGTGCTCGGCTACCCGGACATGCCGTCGGCCGCCGACGCCGTCCCCGCCCTGCTCGCGCACGCCCCGCTCGCGGTCGAGGGGCTCGACGCGCGCCTGGTCGACGTCGTGCGCCGCCACCGCGGCGAGGCGCACGTGCCCGCGCTGCCGCCGGGTGCGGGCTGGCTCATGGTCGAGATGGGCGGCGCGACGCGCGAGGAGGCGCTCGAGCGCGCCCGTGCGATGGCGGCCGACGCCGGCACGACGGCGGCACGTGTCATCCCGCCCGGGCCCGAGGCGTCGTCCATGTGGCAGATCCGCGCCGACGGCGCGGGCCTCGCCGGCCGCACGCCCGAGGGTGCGCAGGCGTGGCCGGGCTGGGAGGACGCGGCGGTCCCGCCCGAGCGGCTCGGGGCGTACCTGCGCGACTTCGACGCGCTCATGGCCGAGCACGGCGTCGAGGGCCTGCCCTACGGCCACTTCGGCGACGGCTGCATCCACGTGCGCCTCGGCATCCCGCTCGAGCGGCGCGACGACGTCCCGGGCTTCCGCGCGTTCATGACCGACGCCGCGCGGCTCGTCGCCTCGCACGGCGGCTCGCTCTCGGGGGAGCACGGCGACGGCCGCGCGCGCTCGGAGCTGCTCCCGCTCATCTACTCGCCCGAGACCCTGGGCCTGTTCGGCGCCGTCAAGCAGCTCTTCGACCCGGGTGACGTGCTCAACCCGGGCGTGCTCGTCGACCCCCGGCCGATCGACGCGGACCTGCGGCGCCCCCACGCGCTGCCGATCGCCCGCAGCACCGGCTTCGCCTTCCCGCACGACGACGGCGACCTCACGACGGCCGTCCACCGCTGCGTGGGCGTCGGCAAGTGCCGCGCCGACTCGGGTGCGTCCGGCGGGTTCATGTGCCCCTCGTACCTCGCGACGCGCGACGAGAAGGACTCGACGCGGGGCCGCGCGCGCGTGCTCCAGGAGATGGCCAACGGCACGCTCGTGACGGGCGGTGCGCGCTCGGCCGAGGTGCACGAGGTGCTCGACCTGTGCCTGTCCTGCAAGGCGTGCTCGAGCGACTGCCCCGCCGGCGTCGACATGGCGCAGTACAAGGCGGAGGTCCTGCACCGCGCCTACCGGGGGCGTCTGCGCCCGCGCACGCACTACGCGCTGGGCTGGCTGCCGCGGTGGTCGAGGCTCGTCGCGCGGCTCGGCGTCGGCCGCCTCGCCAACGCGGTGCTGGGCGTCCGGCCGCTCGCGAAGCTCGTCCTCGCGGCGGGCGGCATGGACACGCGCCGCTCGATCCCGGCGTTCGCCCCGACGTCGTTCCGGCGGTGGTGGTCGGGGCAGGACGGCCGCCACCACAGCACCGAGGGCATGGGGGAGGCGACGGCGGGGGCGACGTCGCACGCCACCGGGGCGACCGACCCCGTCCGTCGCGTGGTCCTGTGGACCGACTCCTTCAGCGACGGGTTCGACCCCGACGTCCCGCGCGCGATGATCCGCGTGCTCCAGGCGGCGGGCTACGAGGTCATCGTCCCCGACGAGGACGCGTGCTGCGGCCTCACCTGGATCAGCACGGGCCAGCTCGACGGCGCCAAGGGGCGCCTCGGCGGCCTGCTCTCCGTGCTCGGCCCGTACGCCGTCAACGGCATCCCGATCGTCGGCGTCGAGCCGTCCTGCACCGCGGTGCTCCGCTCGGACCTCCTCGACCTGCTGCCGGAGGACCCGCGCGCGGTCGCCGTCGCCCACGCGACGCGCACGCTCGCCGAGCTGCTCACAGCGCCGCCGCCCGTCGGGCCCGACGCGTGGGAGCCGCCGAGCCTCGCCGACGTCACCGTCGTCGCGCAGCCGCACTGCCACCACCACTCGGTCATGGGGTACGACGCCGACCGCGCCCTGCTCCGGGCCGCGGGCGCCCGGGTGACGACCCTCGCGGGCTGCTGCGGGCTCGCGGGCAACTTCGGGATGGAGAAGGGGCACTACGAGGTGTCGGTCGCCGTCGCGGAGCACGCGCTGCTGCCGGCGCTGCGCGCGGCCGACCCCGACACCGTGCTGCTCGCCGACGGGTTCTCCTGCCGCACGCAGGCGCAGGACCTCGCGGGCGCGCAGATGACGCACCTGGCGCAGCTGCTCGCGGCGCGCCTCCCGTAGGACGGACCAGGGCGGGTTCGGGTCGCCCGGAAGGTGGTGCACAGGGCCCCGGGGGTCACTCGTGTCACCCGGCCCTCACCTGCGCCTTCGCGCACCTTCGTCACGGAGCAGTAACGTCCACCGATCGGGGCATTCCGGACAGACCCCCGCAGACCATAGGCTGCGGGCGGTCGAGGAGCGTCAGCTCAGTCGGGAAGTGCATCCCCCATGTTCCAGGTCGAGACCACCAGGTCGGTCGCGGTCCATCCGCTCGAGCCTGCCCCTGGTGCGTTCGCGCCCGCCGCCTCGAGCGTGCTCGCGCAGCACCTCGACACCCTGCTGGGCGAGCAGCTGCTGCCGCTGCGCCTGCGCGACGGCGACGAGGACGCGCCCTACCTGCTCGCGGTGGACGCGTCGGGCCAGCCGGTCGTCGTCGAGATCGTGCCGGTCCTCGACGAGGTCGCGGTGCTCCGCGCGCTGCGGCACGCGGGCCGCGCCGCCGGCATGAGCGCCCAGGACCTCGCCGCCGTCTACCGGGGCGGGCCGACCCGGTTCGCCGCCCACCTCGCGGCCTTCCGACGCACCGTGCCCGCGACGTCCCTGCTCTCGACGACCGTCCGGAGCGGCGCGCGCCTGCTGCTCGTCTGCTCGGCGATCGCCGAGGGCATCCAGGACGTCGTGGAGTTCCTGCTCCAGCCCGGCTGGCAGGTCGACATCCTCCAGGTCGGTGTGGTGCCGGGCGCCGACGGGGCGCGCATCGTCGACGTCTACCCCCTGACGCGCACGCCCCCGCCGCGCCGCGCGATGGAGCCGACGTCGTTGCGGGTGGTGCGCGACGACGGCTCGGCCGGTCGCGCGCCGCGCCTCTCGACACCGCCGTCGGGCGAGGCGCTGCCCGGGCACCACGGGCCGTCCGCGCACCGGCCGGCGACGCTGCCGCACGCGACCCTCCGCGCCGACCCCGGGCGCCGCATGCCGAGCGTCGCCCCGCCGCCCTTCGCGGTGCGCGTCACGACGCCGGCCGCCGGCCAGCCGCTCGTCCGTGAGAGCGCGGCCCCACGGACGCCGCCGCCCGACGGCGCGTGGACGTTCGCCCGCACGCCCGGGGAGGGCGCGCCGCACGAGCGCGGCACGGCCGCGTCGCGTGGGGACGTTCCCCCGGCCCCGGCGTGGGTGCCCCGTGACGACGTCACGTCGCCCGAGCCCGCGTGGGACGGCGGCCCGTCGGCCCACACGGCGCCGCTCGCGTCCGAGCCGGCTGCGGCGTCCCTGCCCTACGCCTTCACCGGCGTCGCGCCCGCCCCGGCGGCGGACGGCCCGGACCCGCGCCTCGTCGTCGTCGCCGCGCACTTCGGCGCGCCCGTCGCCCTGGTGTGGTCACGGGACCGGCGCGGGGAGTACTACGAGGCGCTGCTGCACGAGGACGGGTGGATCGAGCTGCCCGACGGGTCGTGGTTCCAGGACCCCGACGTCGCCGCCGAGGTGGTCAGCGCCGCCGAGGCGCCGGTCGACGGCTGGGCGGTGTGGCGGCTCGACCGGCCGACGGGTCCGTCGCTCGCCGACCTCTACGACCAGGCGGCCGCCGCCGGCTCCTGAGCCGGCCCCCTCCGCGGCCGCCGCCGGCTGCTGAGCAGGCCCCCTTGCGGCTGGTTGTGTGAAGGGTTGGTCGCACGAGGCGCGACCAACCCTTCACGCCTGCGTGCGGTCCGGCGGCGCGGCGAGCACCGGGAGTGGGCCCAGGGCGCCCAGGGCGTCGTCCACCGTCAGACCCAGCCGTAGGCGGACGTCCAGCGCGCGACCTCCGCGTAGAAGCGCGAGCGCGCGGGCTCCTTCGAGAGGGCGAGGTCGTGCAGCCCGCCCGCGACCCGGACGACGGTGACGACCGGGCCGAGCAGCACCGCGCGCCGCGCCAGCAGGTCGACGTCGAGCACGGTGTCCGCCTCGCGCATCTCCTCGCGCCAGCGGGGCAGCACGAGGCTGCGGTCGGACAGGGCGACCAGCACGGGGACCTCGAGCCCCAGCCCGCGGCGCACCTGCGCGTGGCCGCTGAGCACCGCCTGGACCCAGCCGGGCCGGACGGGGAAGTACGGCGTCGGGCGCCAGGCGGTGTCGTAGGTCCACTCGCCGCCGTGCTCGGTGAGCAGCGTGCGGGCGTAGAAGCCGGGGTCGATCGTCAGGAGCGGCACCTTGGGCTGGCGCCGGGCGAGGCCCTGGACGACGGGCATGCTGAGGTTGCGCGCGAACGACGCCCCCGTGAGCTCGAGCCAGGGGCTGTTGAGGACGAGGCCGGACACCGCCCCGGGGTGCCGCCGGGCCCAGAGCGCACCGACGAGGCCGCCCGTCGAGTGGCCCATGAGCATGACCCGCGCGCGCCGGCCGAGGTCCTTGCGGACCTGCGCCATGGCCGCGTCGAGGTCCTCGTCGTAGACCGCCAGGTCGTCGACGTAGTTGGGCGTCTGGTGGGGCCGCAGGCTGCGTCCGTACTTGCGCAGGTCGAGCGCGTAGAACGCGGCGCCCTGACGGCGCCAGAACTCGGCGAGGCCCGTCTGGAAGAAGTAGTCGTTCCAGCCGTGCAGGTAGAGCACGGCGCGCGCGTGCCGCACGCCCTCGTCGCCCGGCGGCCGGTGCCGCACGAGCGTCGCGACGACCTCGCCCTCGTCGTCGTCGGCCAGGGGCAGCGTGCGGGCCTGGTAGTCGGGACCGAGGACGTCGGTCACCCAGGTCGGCGTCATGCGCGACTCATCGGGATGTCACCACCACCTTGCCGAAGTGCGCGCCGGACTCGAGGCGGGCGAGGGCGTCGCGCGCGCGCTCGAGCGGGAACGTCGTGTCGACGACCGGCCGCACGCCCGTCCGGGCCAGGAACCGCAGCAGTGCCTCGAGGTCCGCCTTGGCGCCCATCGTCACGCCCACCACCCGCAGCTGGGTGAAGAAGATCCGCGTGAGCTCCGCGCCGGGCATGTCCCCGCTCGTCGCGCCCGCGACGACGATCGTCCCCTCCGGCCGGACGGACCGCACCGAGTGGGACCACGTGGCCGCGCCGACGGTCTCGAGCACCGCGTCGACCCGGAACGGCAGCCGCGCGCCGCTCTCGACCGCGTGCGCCGCGCCCAGGCCGAGCGCGCGCTCGCGCTTGCCCGCGTCGCGGCTCGTCACGACGACCTCCACGCCCGCCGCCGCCCCGAGCACGACGGCGGCCGTCGCGACGCCGCCGCCCGCGCCCTGGACGAGCACGCGGTCGCCCGGCCGCGCGCCCGCGGCGACGAAGAGCATCCGGTACGCGGTGAGCCACGCCGTCGGCAGGCAGGCCGCCTCCTCGAAGGTCAGCTCCGCGGGCTTGGGCACGAGGTTCCACGTCGGCACCGCGACACGCTCGGCGAGCGTGCCCGGGTACTTCTCGGACAGCAGCGTGCGGCGCTCGGTCGGCCCCACGCCGTGCCCGGTCTCGCCGATCACCGAGTGCACGACGACCTCGGTGCCGTCGGCGGTGACACCGGCCGCGTCGGTGCCGAGCACCATGGGCAGGCGGTCGGCGGGCAGGCCCACGCCGCGCAGCGACCACAGGTCGTGGTGGTTGAGGCTCGCGGCCCGCACGTCGACGACCGACCAGTGCTCGCGCGGCGTGGGCTCGGGGACCTGCGCCAGCGCGAGGCCGTCGAGCGGCCGCTCGGCGTCGGTGCGGGCGGCGACGGCGGCGAGCATGGTCATGCGCCCACCGTAGGACAGCCGCGGCTGCAGTGGCCGGCTCGGTCGCTCCGTACGCCTGGTGGGGGGTAGCGTCCAAGGTCATGATTCCGGACGCGCTCGACCTGGAACCGCGTCTCACAGCTACCAGTGCGATATCGGTGGGACGACCGTGATCATCTTCATGCCTTTCGAGCCACTCCTCGATCGCTCCGTGTTCACCTGCGGCAAAGCGTCGTTGGATGACTGGTTTCATCACTACTCAGGTCAGCAGGAGAAGCGGAGCACGGCACGGACAACCTTCGGCGTCGATGAGAAGGAGGCGCGGATCGCGTCGTTCTTCTCGTTGGTCACGTACCGCCTCGAGGTTGACCAGTTGGTGGGGACGCCTCTCGGCGCGAGGGTGCGGTACCCCATGTCCGCGATGTTGCTCGCTCGTCTAGCGGTCGACCAGCAGTACCAGGGGACCGGTCTCGGCGGCCTGACGTTGGCGCACGCGCTCGGCCGACTGGCCGAAGCTTCGGTCGACATCGGATTCGAGGTCGTGCTCGTCGACGCCATCGACGATGAAGCGGCGGGCTTCTACCGTCGATACGGCTTCCAGACCCTCAGCGACGATGGCGCGCGCCTCTTCATGCGCACCGACGACCTACGTGCCACCTTCGCCGAGGGTGAAACGAGTTGACCCGTACATCCGCGGTACGTACTGTGGCTGTACACCAACAGGAGCGGGCCATGGATACGATGACGGCTGCCACCACCTCGGAGCGATCTTCCAGACTTAACATGCGGATCGCCCCAGATGCACTTGAGACTCTGCGTGAGGCTGCTGCTGCACAGCAGCAGGACCTCACCTCGTTTGTGCTCGGCGCCTCGATGGAGCGCGCACGGGCTGTACTGATGGAGGAGCGGGTCATGCGACTCACTCCGAGCGAGGTCGAGCGACTTGAGGCGGCGATGGATCGCGATCCGATCGTTGTTCCGGAGTTGGCTGCGCTCGTCCGTCAGGTGCAGGACCTCAAGGTCTCGCGTCGCGCAGCGGCGCACTCGACTCGTTAAAGAGGCCTAGGACTCAGAGCAGCGGCAGCATCGTCCCGAGGTCGGGCACGGATTCGGACGTGTGCCGTGCCTGGAGCGCGGCGCTCAGCGCGCCCGTGTCGTAGGGCACGCGGCCCGCGGCGAGGCGCACCCAGCCGAGCGGGTCGACGACCTCGAGGTCCCACCCGCCGCGGTCGACGACGACCTCCAGCAGCGCCTCGGCGACGAGCCGGACGGCGTCGGGCTCGAGCGGGCTCTCGCCCGCCGGCACCGGTCGTCCGAGCGAGCGCACGAGGTCGTCGCCGTGCACGACGAGCTCCACGAGCCGGGTGACGAGCATGTCGGACAGGTGCAGCGGCCCGCGCAGCCCGTGCACGACGGGGTCCGGCGCGAGCTCGCGGAGCTGCGTGACCTGGGCGAACGCGGTCGAGGCGAGGGCGTCGAGCCCGTGCATCGGGTCGGCGGCGATGCGCTCGGCGAGGTCGCGCGTGAGCCGGTCGATCTCGTCGGCCCCGTCGCGGTACGCGCTGACGTACTCGCCCAGGCTCAGGGGCACGGTGCCCGCCGCGGCCGGCTGGACGCCCGCGAACGCCTCGAGGCCCCGGCCGAGGTGCGCGACGAGCTCGGTGACGGTCCAGCCCTCGACGGCGCTCGGCCGGCGCAGCGCCGCCGGCTCGAGCATCCCGACCCAGCGCCGCAGCCGCAGCCACTGCCGGCGCAGCACGTCGTCGATCGCGGTCAGCTCGGTCGCGTCCACGGGTCCGCCCATGGTCGACATGCTAGGGACGACCGGCCGGCGCGGCAGGGCGAGGGCCCGGCGCCGCGTCCGGGGCGTGGCGGGCTCAGCCCAGGAAGTCGCGGACGAGCGCGCCGACCTGGTCCTCCTCGATGAGGAACCCGTCGTGCCCGAAGTCGGACCGGATGAGGTGCACGCCGTCCGCGCCCGGGAGCGCCGCGGCCATCACCTCGGACTGCTCCGGCAGGTAGAGCCGGTCGGTGTCGACGGCGACGACGAGCGCGCGGGCCGGGACGCCGGCGAGCGCGGCCGCGACGCCGCCCCGGCCGCGGCCGACGTCGTGCGACAGGATCGACTCGGTGAGCACCACGTAGGTGTTCGCGTCGAAGCGCCGCGCGAGCTTGCCCGCGTGGTGGTCGAGGTAGGACTGCACCGCGAAGCGCCCGCCGCCGCCGAGCGGCTCCTCGCCGTCCTGCGGCGCGCGGCCGAAGCGCTGGTCCAGCTCGAGCGCGCTGCGGTACGTGGTGTGCGCGATCTGCCGCGCGACGCCGAGGCCGACGTGCGGTCCGTCGCCGTCGGGCGCGTCGTAGTAGTCGCCGCCCCGGTAGCGCGCGTCCCCGCGGATGGCCGCGACCTGGGCGTGCGCCCACGCGATCTGGTCGCCCGTCGTCTGCGCGGTGGTCGCGATGGGCGCGATGCCGCGCACCCGGTCGGGCGCCATGACCGCCCACTCGAGGACCCGCATCCCGCCCGCGGAGGCGCCGACGACGAGAGCCCAGTCGCGGATCCCGAGGGCGTCGGCGAGCGCGATCTCGGCGGTGACCTGGTCGCGCACGGTGACGTAGGGGAAGCGCCCGCCCCACGGCCGGCCGTCCGGCGCGGTGGACGCGGGCCCGGTGCTGCCCTGGCAGCCGCCGAGCACGTTGGGCGCGACGACGAACCACCGGTCCGTGTCGATCGGGCGGCCGGGCCCGACGAGCGACTGCCACCAGCCCGCCGTCGGGTGGCCCGGCCCGGCGGGACCGGTGACGTGGGAGTCGCCGGTCAGCGCGTGCAGGACGAGCACGGCGTTGTCGCGCGACGGCGACAGCGTGCCCCACGTCTCGTAGGCGAGGCGGACCACCGGCAGGTGGCCGCCGGCCTCGAGGGCGAGCGGACCGACGTCGACGAAGCGGCGGTCCCCGACCGGGTCGCCCTCGCGCCACGCGGCGCTCGCGGGCACGAGGCGCGGGGCGGCGGAGGTCTGCACGACGCGCAAACCTACGGCGCCGGCACGGCCCCCACCCGTCGTGTCCACGGGAGGGGCGACCCGGTCGGGGACGGCCATCAGGCGCCCTTGGCGGCCCGGAAGCCGGCGTCGAGGTCGGCGAGGATGTCGTCGACGTGCTCGATCCCGACCGAGAGGCGCACGAGGCCCGGCGTGATGCCGGACGCGAGCTGCTCCTCCGGCGTGAGCTGGCTGTGCGTGGTCGACGCCGGGTGGATGACGAGCGAGCGCACGTCGCCGATGTTCGCGACGTTCGAGTGCAGCTCGAGCGCGTCGACGAAGCGCTTGCCGGCCTCGGCGCCGCCCTCGAGCTCGAAGGACACGATCGCGCCCGCGCCGCGCGGCGCGTACTTCTGGGCGTTGGCGTGCCACGGGCTGGACGGCAGGCCGGCGTAGTGCACGCGCACGACGTCGTCGCGCGCCTCGAGCCACTCCGCGACCGTCTGCGCGTTGGCGACGTGGCGCTCGATCCGCAGCGAGAGGGTCTCGATGCCCTGGGCGATGAGGAACGCGTTGAACGGCGAGATGGAGGAGCCGAGGTCGCGCAGCAGCTGGACGCGCGCCTTGAGGATGAAGGACAGGTTCACCGGGAACAGGCCGCCGACGCCGAGGTCGCGCGCGAACACGAGGCCGTTGTAGGACGGGTCCGGGGTGTTGTAGTTGGGGAAGCGCTCCGGGTGCTTCGCGTAGTCGAACGAGCCGCCGTCGACGATGACGCCGCCGATCGCCGCGCCGTGCCCGCCGAGGTACTTCGTCGCCGAGTGGACGACGACGTCGGCGCCGTGCTCGAGCGGGCGGATGAGGTACGGCGTCGCGACGGTGTTGTCGACGACGAGCGGGACGCCCACCTCGTGCGCGACGGCGGCGACCGCCTCGATGTCGAGGACGTCGGACTGCGGGTTGGGGATCGTCTCGCCGAAGAACAGCTTGGTGTTCGGCCGGACGGCGTCGCGCCAGGCCTGCGGGTCGTGCGGGTCGGTGACGAACGTCGTCGTGATGCCGAGCTTGGGCAGCGTGTAGTGGAGCAGGTTGTACGTGCCGCCGTAGAGGCTCGGGCTCGCGACGACGTGGTCGCCGGCCTCGGCGATGTTGAGGATCGCGAAGGTCTCGGCGGCCTGGCCCGAGGAGAGCAGCAGCGCGCCGACGCCGCCCTCGAGGCTCGCGATGCGGTCCTCGACCGCCTGCGTGGTCGGGTTGCCGATGCGCGTGTAGATCGGGCCGAGGTCCTGCAGCGCGAAGCGCGCCGCGGCGGTGTCGGCGTCCGGGAAGACGAACGACGTCGTCTGGTAGATCGGCAGGGCGCGGGCGCCGGTCGCGGCGTCCGCGGGCTGGCCGGCGTGGATCTGGCGGGTCTCGAAGGACCAGGACTCGTTGCTCATGGTGCGGGCTCCTCGTTCGTGGGAGTACCGCGGGTGACCACAGCCAGCGCACTGACCCCGGCCAGCCCGCGACGGGACTGGGTGGGTGTGCACGTGAGGGAGGTGCCCTGCCGGGGGATCAGGGACGACGGGACGTCCCGGTCGAACCGGTCAGCGGGCACACCACCGAACGTGCGCGGGTCAGCGACACATTCGGCAGTACATGTCGGCCAGCGTAGGGCGGCCGGACCAGCAGGCGATATCGCCGTCTCGCGATCCGGACCGGGCGGGGCGTCGCCGGGTGCGCGGGCCCGGTCCGCACGCGGCCGTTCGGGTGATGCGGTGCTCCCGCCGTGGCCCCGGCCGCACGCGCGGACCGCCTGGGGCGCTCGGGAGATCCCGTGCTGCAGCGACCGGACGAATCGGACGGTTCGGGCGCGCGGCGGGCCGGCTCGGTGTGACTGGAGTGACTGGTGTGACGAACGTTGTCGGAGTGACACCTGTTGCTCCCGTGACTGCTGTGAGTACCGTGCGACAGGACCTGCAGGACCGCGGGGCCCCGAGCGCGCACGAGCGCGCCGACGAGCACGGCCGGCGCCGACACGGCGCCCCGTACGGGAGGACGCACCGGATGAGGACCTGGGGTGCCGGCGCACGGCGGGCTGCCGCCGCGACGACGCTCGTCCTCCTCCTGGGCACCGCCACGGCGGGCGCCTCCTGGGCGGACCCCGACGTCAGCACGGACGACGTCGCCGCGGCCCAGGACGCCGTCCGGACCGCAGCGCGCGACGTCGCCTCGCTCGAGGTCGCGCTCGCGACGCAGTCCGCCGCGCTCGAGACGGCGTGGACCGACGTCGCCGCCGCCGCCGAGGACTACACCGAGGCCGTCGGCGCGCGCGACGCGGCGACCGCACGGTCCGAGGAGGCGGCCGCGCAGGCCGCGGCAGCGGCCGAGGACGCCGAGGTCGCCCGCGACGAGCTCGGCCAGATCGCTCTCCAGGCGTACCGCTCGGGCGGCACGCTCGACGGCCTCGGCGCCTTCCTCTCGGCGGACGGCTTCGAGGACCTCGTCGCCCGCCGGACGGCGATGGACCAGCTGGGCAGCCAGGCCCAGCGTGCGGTGCAGCGCTTCGACGCCGCCGACCTCGTCGCACGCACGCTCCAGACCCGCGCCGACGAGGCCGCCGCCCGGGCGGAGGCCGCAGCGCAGGCTGCCGAGGACGCGCTCGCGACCGCCCAGCAGCTGTACGCGACGGCGGAGGAGCAGGTCGCGGCGATCGCGGCCGAGCGTGAGGTGCTGCTCTCCGAGCTCGCCGCGCTGCGTCAGACGTCGCTCGAGGTCGAGCGCGCGCGGCAGGCGCAGGTCGACGCCGAGCGCGCGGCGCGCGCCGAGGCGGCCGCAGCCGCCCAGCGCGGCGTCACCCCGTCCCCCCCGTCCGCGACGCCGCCGCCCACCCCGTCCGCGGCGACGCCGCCGGTCACGGCCCCGCCCGTCGTCGCCCCGCCCGTGTCCGCGCCGCCCGTGACCGCGCCGCCCGTCGTGGCGCCCCCGGTGACCGCGCCGCCCGTCACCGCACCCCCGGTGACCCCTCCGCCCGTCGTCGCGCCGCCGGTCACCGCCCCGCCCGTCGTCACCCCGCCGCCGGCGTCCGACCCGTACGGGCTGGGCACGGGCTCGCAGCGGGGCACGGCCGCGCAGGGCCAGAGCGCCGTAGCGTGGGCGGTCTCGCAGGTGGGCAAGGCCTACGGCTGGGGCGCCGCCGGGCCGGAGGCGTTCGACTGCTCCGGCCTCACGAGCAAGGCGTGGGCCGCGGCGGGCCTGAGCATCCACCGCACGTCGCGCGACCAGTACCGCCAGGTGCAGAAGATCTCCTACGACTCGATGCGCCCCGGGGACCTCATCTTCTACGGCTCCGTCGGCAGCGACCCGGGCAGCATCACCCACGTCGCGATGTTCGTCGGCAACGGACAGATGGTCGAGGCGCCGCGGCCCGGCGTCGCGGTGCGCGTCACGGCGATCCGCTGGTCGGGCACCATGCCCTACGCCGGCCGGCCCTGACCGCACCGCCCGGCACGCACCACCCCCTGACGACGACGAGGGCGCCCGGACCGCGGTCCGGGCGCCCTCGTCGTCGGCGGGCGCTCGGGGCGCCCCGTCGGGTCAGTGCTTGCCGTGCTTCT
>NZ_JADDKQ010000034.1 GCF_016464425.1 Actinotalea solisilvae | reverse complement strand
CTCGGCGACCAGCTGGCTGCGGACCATGATCCACGTCGCCGCACCGGCGACGATCAGGGCGACGCCGGCGATGATCGCCACGAGGCCGACGAGGCGGACGGGCTTGGTGCTGACGGTGGTGGACATGCGAGGGCCTCTCCCAGGAACGTTGCGGGCCGGTCGCACCGGTCCGTCGGAGCCTCCGTGGCTCCGTGACAAATATCGACGCTAGCGACGACGGCCTCGTGGGCCCATGGTCCAGGGGCCGTTGGTCCTGACGTGCGCGCCTCGCCCGGGACGGGGCCTCAGGCGTCGACGCGCACCAGGTGCCGCGCGCGCTCGTACTCGGCGCGCGCCGCGTCGAGCGTCGTCGCCCAGTCGAACCGCGGGAGGTGCTCGAGCGCGTGCTCGCGCAGCCGGGCGAGCCGCTCGGGCTCCCGCACGAGCCCGACGAGCGCGCGCGCCATCGCGGCGTCGTCGTCCACGAGCACGCCGTCGACCCCGTCGGTGACGAACTCCTCGATCCCCGTCCCCCGGTGCGCGACGACGACGAGCCCGGCCGTGCGCGCCTCGAGCGCCGCGATGCCGAACGCCTCGAGGACCGCGGGCGCCACGAAGACCTCGGCGTCGTCGTAGGCGGCGCGCACCTGCGCCCGCGGCACGCGGCCGCGGAGCGTCACGACGTCGCCCAGCCCGCGACGGTCGATGCTGCGCTGCATCGCCGCGCGGCGCGGCCCGTCCCCGAGCACGTCCAGCCGGAGCGAGCCCTCGGGCAGCTGCGTCACCGCGTCCTCGACGACGCCGACGAGCGCGCCACCGCGCTTGCGCGGCGCGAGGCGCATCGTCGCGACGCACCGCAGCGGTCCCTCGCGCCGCCGGGGCTCCCCGGACGGCGCCCAGCCCTCGAGGTCCATCCCGTTGGGCACGACGGCGACCGGGGCGCCGAAGACGTCGTGGACGCGCTCCGCGGCCGCCGCGCTCACGGCCGAGAGCGCGATCGGCGCGCTGCCCCACCGCGTGCGCCGGACGAGCGCGCCGAGCGTCGGGACGGCCCCGTCGAGCATGCAGTGCCAGGTCACCGCGAGCGGCGCGCCCGCGTCGAGCGCGACGCGCGCGCCGTCGAACGCGAAGGGCGACACGACTCCCGCGTGCACGTGGACGACGTCGGGCCGCAGGTCGTCGAGCAGCGCGCGCACGTGCGGCGGGGCGAGCGGGTTGACCGGCAGGTCGAACGGGACGTGCGTGCCGAGGCGGTGCACCGCGACGCCGTCGTCGTCCTGCACGACGCCGCCCCGCTCGCCGCCCGCGCCGGGCGTGGCCGTGAGGACGTGCACGTCGTCGCCCGCGGCCGCCTGCGCGCGCGCGAGGTCCCGGACCTGCGACTCGATGCCGCCGGTGCGGGGGGCGTAGCAGTCCGACACGTGGAAGATCCGCACCCCGGCAGGCTATCCGCCCCGCGCCCCGCACGGATCTTCACCCGGTCGCGGCCCGTCCCGGGACGGCCCGGCCGTCCAGCGCGCAGCCGCGCGTGCCGATGTCCTCACCATGAGCCGCACCCACCCGACCCACGTGCACGTGGGCTTCACGGTGGTCACCGCCGTGCTGTGCGGGCTGTACGCGGCGACGTCCGGCCCGGTGCGGGTCGCGACCGTGCTCGCCGCGAGCCTCCTGCCGGGCGTCCTCCTGCTCGTCCTGCTGTGCCGGGGCCGGATCATCGCGCCGATGCCGTGGTGGTTCGTCGTCGGCGCCCTGACCTCGCTGACCGTCCACAACCTCGAGGCCTTCCGGCAGGTCGGGCTCGAGGGGCGTACGGCGGCGAGCGGGCCGCTCTTCCTCGTGACGCTCCCGCTCGGGTACCTCGGGCTGCTCGTCGCGGCGCTGCTCGTGTCCTCCCGCTTCGCGCGCAACGACGTCGGCGGCATCGTCGACGGCGTCCTCATCGGCATCGGCGCCGCGAGCCTGCTGTGGGCGGTCCTCGTCGCGCCCGCGCTCGTCGCCCAGGGCGCCACGCGCGGCACGATGCTCTACACCTTCGTCGTCGTCGTGCTCGTGTCGGGCATCGCCGGCGCCGTCGTGCGTGCCGTGACGACGTCGCACGCCGCGCGGCCCGCGCTCGCCTACCTGCTCGTCGCGGTGCTCGCGACGCTCGCGGGCAACGTCGTCGGCGTCCTCACCACCGAGCCCTCGACCGGGGCGGGCACGCGGGCCGTGGGGCTGCTGTGGATCACCGGGTACGTCGCGCTCGCGGCGGCGGCCGCGCACCCCTCCCACGTGCACCTGTCGGCGCCGCGCCGCCAGGTCACGGGCCGTCTCACCACGCTGCGCCTCGTGCTCCTCGGGACGGCCCTCGTCCTCAACCCCGCGATCGCGGCCGTGCAGACCGCGACGGGCACGGTGGACACCCCGCTGCTCCTCCTCGTGACGCTGCTCGTGGTGCCGCTCGTCATGCTGCGCGTGGCGCAGCTCGCGCGCCTGCACGACGCGGCGGAGGAGCGGCTCGAGCGCCTCGCGACGCACGACGTGCTCACCGACCTGCCCAACCGCCGCGCGATCGACGAGCACCTCGAGGCGGGGCTCGCGCGCGTGGCCGAGGGCGGGGCGGCCGGGCTCGTCGTGCTCTTCCTCGACCTCGACGACTTCAAGGCGGTCAACGACGACCACGGCCACCACCTCGGCGACCGCCTGCTCGTCGCGGTGGCGCGGCGGCTGCGCGCCGCCGTGCGCGCGGAAGACCTCGTCGGGCGCTTCGGCGGCGACGAGTTCGTCGTCGTGCTCGAGGGCGAGCCGGGCGTCGTGCGCCCCGAGGCCGAGGCGCGCATCGACGCCGCGCTGCGGACGCCGGTCCGGCTCGACGGCGTCGTCGCCTCGGCGCGTGCGAGCGTCGGCGCCGCCGAGGTGCGGCCGGGTGACGCGGTGACCGCCGAGCAGCTCCTGTCGGGTGCCGACGCCGCGATGTACGCGAGCAAGCGGCGTCGCCGCGCGGCCGCGCTGGCCGGCGCACGCGGGCACGACGCCGACGACGCCGCCCCGAGCGCGCTGCCGCGCTGAACCGCGCCGGGCGGTCGCCGGCGCACCGCGACGCTGGGCGTGCGCCGCGCCCGGGCCGTCGGCCCCGAGCCCGCCGCTCAGGCGCGACGGGCGCGCCGTGACGTGGCGGTCACTCCCACTCGATGGTGCCCGGGGGCTTGCTCGTGACGTCGAGCGTCACGCGGTTGATCTCGCGCACCTCGTTCGTGATGCGCGTCGAGATGGTGGCGAGCACGTCGTAGGGCACGCGCGCCCAGTCGGCCGTCATCGCGTCCTCGGACGTCACGGGGCGCAGGACGACCGGGTGGCCGTAGGTGCGGCCGTCGCCCTGGACGCCCACCGAGCGGACGTCGCCGAGGAGCACCACGGGGCACTGCCAGACGTGCCGGTCGAGGCCGGCACGCGTGAGCTCCTCGCGCGCGATGGCGTCGGCCTCGCGCAGCACGTCGAGGCGCTCGGCGGTGACCTCGCCGATGATCCGGATGCCGAGGCCCGGGCCCGGGAACGGCTGGCGCCAGACGATGGCGTCGGGCAGGCCGAGCTCGGTGCCCACGGCGCGGACCTCGTCCTTGAAGAGCGCCCGCAGGGGCTCGACGAGCTCGAACTGCAGGTCGTCGGGGAGCCCCCCGACGTTGTGGTGCGACTTGATGTTGGCCGCGCCCTCGCCGCCGCCCGACTCGACGACGTCGGGGTAGAGCGTGCCCTGCACGAGGAAGCGGACCTCCTCGCCGTGCTCGCCGCTCTCCGCGACGACCTCGCGCGCCGCCGCCTCGAACGTGCGGATGAACTCGCGGCCGATGATCTTGCGCTTGGTCTCGGGGTCGGTGACGCCCGCGAGCGCGCCGAGGAACTGCTCGCGCGCGTCGACGACCTTGAGCTGGACGCCCGTCGCCGCGACGAAGTCGGTCTCGACCTGCTCGGCCTCCCCCTTGCGCAGCAGCCCGTGGTCGACGAACACGCACGTGAGCTGGTCGCCCACCGCGCGCTGCACGAGCGCCGCCGCGACGGCCGAGTCGACGCCGCCCGAGAGGCCGCAGATGACGCGCGCGTCGCCGACCTGGGCGCGGATCCGCTCGACCTGCTCGGCGACGACGCTGCCCGCGGTCCAGTCCGGCCGCAGGCCCGCGCCGCGGTAGAGGAAGTTCTCGAGCGCGTGCTGGCCGAGCGGTGAGTGCTTCACCTCGGGGTGCCACTGCATCCCGAAGAGCCGGCGCTCGCGGTCCTCGAAGGCCGCGACCGGCGAGCCGGTGGACGTCGCGAGCACGCTGAAGCCCTCCGGCGCGGCGTGGACGGCGTCGCCGTGGCTCATCCAGACCGACTGCTCCGTCGGCGAGCCCGTGAGCAGCACGCCCGCGTTCGGCACCGTGACGTGGGTCCCGCCGTACTCGCGCGAGCCCGTCTGCGCGACGTCGCCGCCCAGCGCCTGCGCCATCGCCTGGAACCCGTAGCAGATGCCCAGCACGGGCACGCCGGCCTCGAAGAGGCCCGGGTCGACGCGCGGGGCGCCCTCCTCGTAGACGCTCGACGGGCCGCCCGACAGGATCACCGCGGCGGGCCGGCGGGCGAGGATCTCCTCGACCGAGGCGGTGTGCGGGACGACCTCGGAGTAGACGTGGGCCTCGCGCACGCGGCGCGCGATGAGCTGCGCGTACTGGGCGCCGAAGTCGACCACGAGCACGGGCGCCTCGTCGTGCGCACCGCTGCGCGCGGCGCCGGGCCGGGAGGGGTCGGGACGGTCGGCGGCTGCGGGCTGCGCGGTGTCGCTCACCCGCCGGAGTCTAGTGAGAGGGCGGCGGGCCCGGCGGCGGCGTCCACCCCGCGCGACGCTCGGCCGAGCGCCGCAGCGCCGTCCCGACCGCCACCGCGACGCCCACCGCGATGCCGAGCTCGAGCACGAGCACCGCGAGGTTGAGCAGGTCCTGGTGGACGCGACCGAGCGAGGCGACCTGGACGACCAGGCCGACGAGCACGCTGAGGACGAGCGGCGGGACGCCCGCCGCGACCCAGTGCCACGCGGGCCGCCCCACGGCGCGGCCGCCCGCGGCGAGCACGAGGACGGCGACGACGACGGCGAGCGCCGCGACCACGAGCCCGACGACGGAGCTCACGGCGGCGACCACGGAGAGCAGCTCGATCGGCGCGACCGCGAAGAGGAGCCCCGTCACCAGCGTGGTGACGACCTGGACGACGAGGAGGGCGGCGAGCCACGCGAGCACCAGCCGACCCACCTCGAGCCGGGGTGCCGGCACGGGCCCCGGCCACGGACCTGGCGCGTCCGCGTGCGCGTACCCCCCGACGTGGTGCGGACCGCCGGCCGGCGGTCCGCCGTGGGCGGGACCGAGGCTCACCGGGCCGCCGCCGCGGTACGGGCCGCGGGCCGGCCGTGGGCGAGCTGCGCCTCGCCGTCGCGGTGCACGCGCCGCTCGACGACGAACGACATCACGGGGACGACGCCGCCGAGCACCATGGCGACGAGCCGGCCGAACCGCCAGCGCATCGTGGACCACAGGTCGATGACCGTGACGAGGTAGACGACGTAGATCCACCCGTGCGCGAACGGGATCCACTCGATCCACCGCATCACGCCGTCGCCCGGCTGCACGCCGTACTTGAGGGTCATCTCCACGACGAGCACGAGCAGCATCACGCCGGTGACCCACGCCATGACGCGGTACCGCTGCAGCGCTCCCCGCGCCTTGGCCTGCCAGTCCTTGCTCGCCACGCGTGCCCCTCCCCGGGTCCGCCGTCGTCCGGCCGCCGTCCGGCGCGCCGCGCACCCATCCTCGCGCACCCCGCGGGCCCGAAAACACGTCGGCCCGTGTCGGATGGCGGACGTAGCGTTGACCCTCGTGCGTCCCCTGCCCTATGCCGACCCCGGCACCCCGCCCCTGACCACCCCGGTCGCCTACCTCTGGTGGGTCGCCCGGCGTCAGGGCGGCCTGCTGCTCGCGGCGTCGCTCACGGGCATCGGCTCGGCCGTCTCGCTCGCGGCCCTCCCCTACGTCCTCGGCCGCGTCGTCGACGGCGGCCTCGACGACGGGCTCTCGCGCGAGCTCTGGCTGGGCTGCCTCGTCCTGCTCGGCGTCGGCCTGGTCCTGGTCGTGAGCAACGTCGTGGGTCACCGGCTGGAGGTCGAGAACTGGCTGCGCGCCGCCTTCCGGACGTCCCAGCTCGTCGGCCACCACGTGAGCCGCACGGGCGACGCGGTGACCGCCGAGCTCCCCACGGGCGAGGTCGTCGCGACCGTCGCCTCGGACTCGCTGCGCGTCGGCGAGGTCTTCTTCACGACGTCCCGCCTCGTCGGCGGCGTCGTGGCCTACGTCGCAGTCGCGTTCCTCCTGCTCGACAGCTCGGTCACGCTCGGCGTCGCCGTGCTCGTCGGGCTCCCGGCGGTCGCCGGGGTGCTCGCGCTCATCGTCCGGCCGCTGCAACGGCGCCAGGCGTCGCACCGCGAGGCCGCGGGCCGCCTCACGACGCTCGGCGCCGACACCGTCTCGGGCCTGCGCATCCTGCGCGGGATCGGCGGCGAGGAGGTGTTCGCGGGCCGCTACCGCGAGCAGTCCCGCGCGGTGCGCGACGCGGGCGTGCGCGTCGCCCACACGCAGTCGCTGCTCGACGCGATGCAGGCGCTGCTCCCGGGCCTCTTCCTCGCCGCCGTCGTCTGGTTCGGCGCGCGGCTCGCCATCACCGGCGAGATCACGCCCGGCCAGCTCGTGACGTTCTACGGGTACGCCGCGTTCCTCACGCAGCCGCTCCAGGCGGCGACCGAGTTCGTGCACAGCCTCACGCGCGCGCTCATCGGCGTGAAGAAGATCCTGCGCGTGCTGCAGGTGCCGGCGACGGGGGCCGAGGCACCCGAGCCGGCCACGCCCGGTCCGGAGGGCGACCTCGTCGACCACGACTCCGGCGTCGCCGTCCCCGCGGGTCGCACGGTCGCGCTCGTCAGCGCCGACCCCGACGAGACCGCGGCGATCGCGCGACGCCTCGGGGTGCTGGGCGGCGAGAACGCGGGCGCCGGCCGCCGCGTGACGCTCGGCGGCGTCGCGCTCGCCGACCTCGGGCTCGCGCAGGTGCGCCGCCGCGTCGTCGTCGCCGAGTCCACGCCGCACCTGTTCACGGGCGTCCTGCGCGACGAGCTCGACGTGCGCGACGGCAACGGCACCGTGGGCGCCCTGGGCACCGTGGGCGCCGCGCGCGTGCTGGCGGCGCTCGAGGTCGCGGACGCGCACGACGTGCTCGAGTCGCTGCCCGAGGGCCTCGACGGCGAGATCGCCGAGAAGGGCCGCTCGCTCTCGGGCGGCCAGCGGCAGCGCGTCGCGCTCGCCCGCGCGCTGCTCACCGAGCCCGAGGTGCTCGTGCTCGTCGAGCCGACGTCGGCCGTGGACGCCCACACCGAGGCGCGCATCGCCGAGCGCCTCGTGCGCCTGCGCGCGGGCCGGACGACGGTCGTCGTCACGGCGAGCCCGCTCGTGCTCGACCGCGTCGACGAGGTGCTGCTGGTGGCCGACGGCGTCGTGCGGGCGCGCGGCACGCACCGCGCGCTGCTCGCCGCGGACGCCGGGCCGCAGGGCGCGGCGTACCGCGCGGTCGTGAGCCGCGCGGCCGCGGACGAGGACACGCACGACGACCGGACCGAGGAGGTGGGGACCCGTGAAGCTGCCCGTCGCTGACGGCGCCGCGCTGCGCGCGCACACCGGCATGCTGCTGCGCCGGCACCGCGCGGGCCTCGGCCGCGTGCTGCTCCTGCACACGCTCGCCGCGACCGCCGGGCTCGCCGGGCCGTGGCTGCTCGGCCGCATGGTCGACGCGGTCGCCGAGGGCACCACGACGGCCTTCGTCGACCAGGCCGTGGCGCTGCTCGTGCTCGCGGTGCTCGCCCAGACCGTGCTCATCCGCTACGCCCAGCGCGGCGCGATGGTGCTGGGCGAGACGGTCTTCGCCCAGCTGCGCGAGCAGTTCGTGGGCACGGTGACGCGCCTGCCGCTGTCGACCGTCGAGCGCGCGGGCACGGGCGACCTCGTCGCGCGCACGACCAACGACATCGACCGCGTGCAGCACACGATCCGGTTCGGCGTCCCGCGCGTGCTCGTCACCGCCGCCACGATCGTGCTCACCGTCGCCGCGGCCGTGGCCGTGAGCTGGCAGGTCGCCGTCGCCCTCCTCGCGGGCCTGCCGCTGCTGCTCGTGACGACGCGGTGGTACCTCAGGCGCGCGGCGGCCGGCTACCTGCGCGAGTCGGCGTCGTACGCGCGGCTCAACGGGACCATCACCGAGTCGGTCGAGGGTGCGCGCACCGTCGACGCGCTCGGTCTGGGCCGGCGGCGGCGCGAGCGCGTCGACGCCGACCTGCGCGAGGCGTTCGACGCCGAGAGCTACACGCTCCGGCTGCGGACCGTCCTCTTCCCCGGCGTCGACCTGTCGTTCGTCCTGCCCGTCGTCGCCACCGTGGCGTGGGGGGCGTGGCTCGTCTCGACGGGCTCGGCGAGCGTCGGCGCCGTGACGACCATCGCCGTGTACGCGCTCCAGGTCATGCACCCCATCGGCGAGCTCATCTACTGGCTCGACGAGATCCAGGTGGGTGCGACGTCGCTCGCGCGCATCATCGGGGTCGAGGGCGTCGCGCCGGACCGCGTCGCACGGCGCGAGAGCCGGCCGATGGACGAGCACGTCGTCGCGAGCGGCGTGCGGTACGCCTACCGCGAGGGCCACGACGTGCTGCACGGCATCGACCTCGACCTCGCGGTGGGCGAGCGGCTCGCCGTCGTCGGGCCGTCGGGGGCCGGCAAGTCGACGCTGGGCCGGATGCTCGCGGGCATCCACCCGCCCACCGGCGGGACGGTCACGGTCGGCGACGCCCCGCTCGTCGACCTGCCGCTGGACGAGCTGCGCGGCCACGTCGCGCTCGTGACGCAGGAGCACCACGTGTTCGTCGGGACGGTCGAGCAGAACCTGCGGCTCGCGAAGCCCGAGGCCGACGACGCCGAGCTGCGGCGCGCGCTGGCCGCGGTCGACGCGGACTGGGTCGACGCCCTGCCCGACGGCCTCGCGACCGAGGTGGGCTCGGGCGGCGTCGTGCTCACGCCCGCGCAGGCGCAGCAGGTCGCGCTCGCGCGGCTCGTCCTGCTCGACCCGCACACGCTCGTGCTCGACGAGGCGACGTCGCTGCTCGACCCGCGCGCGGCGCGGCACCTCGAGCGGTCGCTCTCCGCCGTGCTCGAGGGGCGCACGGTCGTCGCGATCGCCCACCGCCTGCACACCGCGCACGACGCCGACCGCGTCGCGGTGGTCGACGGCGGCCGGATCACGGAGATCGGCTCGCACGACGAGCTCGTCGCCGCGGGCGGCGACTACGCCGCGCTCTGGCGGTCCTGGCAGCGCGACTGACGAGGTCGTGCCCGTCGGGCCCGGCGCCCATGGGCAGGGCGGTCGGTCGGATCGTCAGACCACCAGGTCCGTGCGCGCGCCGAGGAACGTCAGGCCCGGCACCCGCACGGGCAGCTCGTGGAAGCCGAGCCGGTCGTAGAAGGCGCGCGCCGGCGTGTTCGCGGTGACCATCCCGAGGTGGACCGCGGGCACGCCGGCGGCGCGCAGCGCGGCGAGGTAGGTCCGGATCAGCGCACGCCCGTGCCCGGCGCCCTGGTGCTCCGGCAGCACGTCGATGTGCAGGTGGGCCGGGTACGCCTCGAGCCCTGGGTGGACGTTGCGCTCGGGGTGGTGGAGCAGCTCGGTGAGGTCCTCCTGCGGCGTGCGCGGCCCCGGACCCGTCGCGCGCGGGTAGCGGTCGGCGACGAGCGGCAGCCACCGCGCGCGGTGCTCGGCCGCCCACCGGGCCGTGTCGGCAGCCCCGAGGACGTAGCCGACGACGCGGTCGCCGTCGTCGAGCACGAAGGCCAGCTCGGGCTCGAGGTGCAGGTAGGGGCCGGCGAACAGGTCGGGCATGAAGTCGTCGGTCGAGTACTGCCCGCGCGCGTCGCCGCCCGCGTCGGCGGTGCGCACGCACACGTCGTAGACGTCGTCGCGGTCGGCGGGTCGGTAGGCGCGGATCTGCACGAGGGCGAGTGTCCCGCAGCGCACGGGGCGCGCGCAGCAGTCCGACGACCGGAAGCCGCCGGGAGGTGCGGCGCACGGGACCACAGGTGCACGTGGTGACCCCGAGGCCGTCACGCGGGGCCCACGCGCCGCACGAGCACCATCCGCCGCACCTCCCGTCGCGGAGCCCGCCGCAGGTCCCGGTGCGCGACGATGGCTGCATGGAGATCCGGGTGCGCCGCGACGTCGTCGTCGTCGACGACGCCGAGCTGCGCTGGCGGTTCTCGCGGTCGAGCGGGCCGGGCGGGCAGGGCGTCAACACGACCGACTCGCGCGTCGAGCTGTCGTGGGACGTCGCGCGCAGCCCGTCGCTCGCCGAGGACGTCCGCGAGCGCGTCGTCGCGGGCCTCCGGCACCGCCTGGTCGACGGCGTCGTCACGGTCGCGGCGTCCGAGCACCGGTCGCAGCTGCGCAACCGTCAGGCCGCCGCCGCGCGCCTCGTCGCGCTCGTCGAGGAGACGCTGGTCGAGCGCACGCCCCGGCGTGCGTCGCGGCCCAGCCGTGCCTCGCGGACGCGGCGCACCACCGCGGAGCGGCAGCGGCGCGCGGTCAAGGAGCTGCGTCGGCCTCCACGGCGGACCGGCGAGCAGTAGGCGCGCCGGCCGGGTCCTCCCCCGCGTGCACCGTGCCCGGGTCCACCGGGTGCGGGTTCATCGTGCCGGGGTCCACCGCACCCGGGCGCTCCTGCCCGGCGTCCACCCTCGCCGGGTCGTGGTCCCCCGCGTCGTCCGCCACGTCGTCCCCGGCGTCGTCCTCCCCCTCGAGCTCCTCGCGCGCGGCGCGGGTCTCGTCGCGCACGAGGCGCCCCCAGAGCAGCACGGCGAACCCGCCGAAGATCCACCACTGGAGCGCGTACGCGAGGTTCTGGATGTTGAGCCCGCCGCCCGCGAGCGTCGGCGCGGGCAGGAGTGCGAGCTCACCGGACTGCGCGGGCTCGCTCGCTGCGAGCACGAGGTAGCCGGAGTAGGTCGGCCCGCCCCAGCGGTTGACGAGCTCGGCGGGGCTGACCGCCTCGACCTGGTCGGGCGCGCCGGTCTCGCCGCCCGCCGCCTCGCCGACCTGGAGGTAGCCCGTGATCGTCACCGTGCCGTCGGGCGCCGGCGCGGCCGCCGCGTCGCCCGCGTCCGCGACCCAGCCGCGCACGACGGCGAGCACGGGCCGGGCGGCGTCGTCGACGCGCAGCGGCGTGAGCACGAGGTAGCCCGTGCGACCGTCGAGCGCGCGCCCCGGGACGAGCAGCTCGTCGTCCTCGTAGACGCCCCGAGCCTCGACCTTGTGGCCGACGAGCTCGGACCGGAACGACGTCTGCGGCGCGAGGACGTCGGCCAGCGGGTCCGTCGGGGCGTCGGCGAGCTCCGCCCGCCGCTCCTCCTCGGCCGCGTCGCCGCGCAGCTGGGCGCGGTCGAGCTGCCAGACACCGAGCCGCCCGCACACCGCCGCCGCGCCGAGCAGCAGCACGAGGACCAGCAGCATGCGCGGGCTCGTCGCCGTCCTCAAGAAGGACGGCGACGACGGCGCGGGCCGGTCCGGGGTCACCTCGTCACGGTACCCGCGCGGCGCGGGCCGGCCGGCACCCGCGGACGTCGCCCGAGGTCCGGCGTCGCCCGACCGCACGACGGCCCGGCGTCGCCGCGGGGAACGCCGCGAGAAGTCCGCCGCAGACCGCTGCGCTCGCGCGCGCGATGTGGTGGCATGGGCACGACGTCGTCCTCCCCCTGCGGGCGCACGACCGCGGGACGGACGTCCCATGTCTGCGGCACGCCCGCGGGCACGCTTGCACCGCCGCCGGCTCCCGTCCGGCACGTCGAGGAGGAGCGCAGATGACATCGGTCCTGGACCGTCCTACGAGCTGGGGCCGACGAGACGTCGCGCCCCTGTCGCCCGAGACCCTGGCCCGCGTCGACGCGTGGTGGCGCGCGTCGAACTACCTCTCGGTGGGCCAGATCTACCTGCTGGACAACCCGCTGCTGTCGCAGCCGCTGCACCGCGACCACGTCAAGCCGCGCCTGCTCGGCCACTGGGGGACGACGCCGGGCCTCAACTTCCTCTACGCGCACCTCAACCGCGCGATCCAGGAGCGCTCGCAGCAGACGCTCTACGTGACCGGCCCCGGCCACGGCGGCCCGGGCCTCGTCGCGAACGCGTACCTCGACGGCACGTACTCCGAGGTCTACACGGACATCACCCAGGACGAGGAGGGCATGCGCAAGCTCTTCCGCCAGTTCTCCTTCCCGGGCGGCATCCCGAGCCACGTCGCCCCCGAGACGCCCGGCTCCATCCACGAGGGCGGCGAGCTGGGCTACGCGCTCTCGCACGCCTACGGCGCGGCGTTCGACAACCCAGACCTGCTCGTGGCCGCCGTCGTCGGCGACGGCGAGGCGGAGACCGGCCCGCTCGCGACGTCGTGGCACTCGAACAAGTTCGTCGACCCCCTGGCCGACGGCGTCGTCCTGCCGATCCTGCACCTCAACGGCTACAAGATCGCCAACCCGACGGTGCTCGCGCGCATCCCTGAGGACGAGCTGCTCGACCTCATGCGCGGCTACGGGCACACCCCGTACGTCGTCTCGGGCGGCTTCGACGGCGAGGACCCGACCGAGGTGCACCAGCGCATGGCGCAGGTGCTCGACGAGTGCCTCAACCAGATCGCCGACATCAAGCGGTCGGCGCGCGAGGGCACGCTCACCGAGCGCCCGAAGTGGCCCATGATCATCCTGCGCACGCCGAAGGGCTGGACGTGCCCGCCGGTCATCGACGGCAAGCAGGTCGAGGACT
Organism: Actinotalea solisilvae; assembly: GCF_016464425.1. Lineage (GTDB taxonomy): Bacteria > Actinomycetota > Actinomycetes > Actinomycetales > Cellulomonadaceae > Actinotalea > Actinotalea solisilvae. The sequence continues at coordinate 16,720 of NZ_JADDKQ010000034.1, read as the reverse complement.
CGTGGCGCTCGCACCAGGTCCCGCTCGCGAGCGCGCGCGACACCGAGGAGCACCTGCACGTGCTCGACGGCTGGCTGCGGTCCTACCGCCCGGAGGAGCTGTTCGACCCCACGGGCCGGCTCGTGGACGACGTCGCCTCGCTGGCCCCCGAGGGCACGCTGCGGATGAGCGCGACGCCGTACGCCAACGGCGGTCTCCTGCTGCGCGACCTGCGCCTGCCGGACTTCAAGGACTTCGCGGTCGACGTCTCGGCGCCGGGCGGGAGCGTCGTCGAGGCGACGCGCGTGCTCGGCCAGTGGCTCTCGGCCGTGGTCGAGGCGAACCCCGAGACGTTCCGCATCTTCGGCCCGGACGAGACGGCGTCGAACCGCCTCCAGGCCGTCTTCGACGTCACCGACAAGCAGTGGGCCGCCGAGATCCTGCCGCAGGACGACAACCTGGCCCGCGCCGGCCGCGTCGTCGAGATGCTCTCGGAGCACCAGTGCCAGGGCTGGCTCGAGGGGTACCTGCTCACGGGCCGCCACGGCGTGTTCAGCTGCTACGAGGCGTTCATCCACATCATCGACTCGATGGTCAACCAGCACGCCAAGTGGCTCAAGGTGACCAACGACATCCCGTGGCGCCGCCCGATCGCGTCGCTCAACTACCTGCTGACCTCGCACGTGTGGCGCCAGGACCACAACGGCTTCAGCCACCAGGACCCGGGCTTCATCGACCACGTGGTCAACAAGAAGGCCGAGATCGTCCGGGTGTACCTGCCGCCGGACGCCAACACGCTGCTGTCGACGTACGACCACGTGCTGCGCAGCCGCCAGTACGTCAACGTCGTCGTCGCGGGCAAGCAGCCGGCGCCGACCTTCCTCACCATGGACCAGGCCATCGCGCACTGCGCGCGCGGCCTGGGCATCTGGGAGTGGGCTGGCACGGAGCAGCGCGGCGAGGACCCCGACGTCGTGCTCGGGTGCGCGGGCGACGTGCCGACGCTCGAGGTGCTCGCGGCCGCCGACCTGCTGCGCACGCACCTGCCCGAGCTCAACGTGCGCGTGGTCAACGTCGTGGACCTCATGCGCCTCGTGAACGCCGAGGAGCACCCCCACGGGCTCACGGACCGGGAGTTCGACACGATCTTCACGCCCGACAAGCCGATCATCTTCGCGTACCACGGGTACCCGTGGCTCATCCACCGCCTCACGTACCGCCGCACGGGCCACGCGAACCTCCACGTGCGCGGCTACAAGGAGGAGGGCACGACGACGACGCCGTTCGACATGGTCATGCTCAACGACCTCGACCGGTTCCACCTGGTGATCGACGTCATCGACCGCGTTCCCGGCCTCGGCACGCGCGCGGCCGAGCTGCGTCAGGAGATGGTCGACGCCCGCCTGCACGCGCGTCAGTACACGCGCGAGCACGGCGAGGACATCCCGGAGGTCCGCGACTGGGTGTGGCCCGACGCGGGCGAGACGGGCACCGAGCGCGGCGGCCCGCAGGGCATCTCCGCGACGTCCGCGACGGCGGGGGACAACGAGTAGGCGCGCCCGCCCGCAGCACCAGGTGGCCCCCCGGCGCTCCGGCGCGGGGGGGCCACCTGCGTGATCGACGTCACGCACCCGACAGGCCCCGACGCACACGTCCGGGGCCCTCGTCTGGGCGGATGGTCACCAGGGCACGCGCGTGCGTGCTGGGTAGTGTGAGGGGTCCGCCCGGTCCTGGGGACCGGGCCCCCGCTCGCGTCGCGGGACGCCGAGCGGACCGCGCGACCGGAGAGGCACCAGTGGCCCGCAGCATCTACATCACGAGCGCCGAGGGCGACACCGGCAAGTCGACGATCGCCCTCGGAGTGGTCGACCTCCTCACGCGCAGCGTCCAGCGCGTCGGCATCTTCCGTCCCGTGGCGCGGTCCACGACCGAGCGCGACTACGTGCTCGACCTGCTCCTCGCGCACGACGGCGTCGACCTGTCCTACGAGGAGTGCGTGGGCGTCACGTACGAGGAGGTCCACGCGGACCCCGACGCGGCGCTCTCGCAGATCGTCTCGCGCTACCACGCGGTCGAGCGGCAGTGCGACGTCGTCGTCATCGTCGGCACCGACTACACCGACGTCGCAGGGCCGACGGAGCTCGCGTACAACGCGCGCATCGCCGTCAACCTCGGCGCTCCCGTGCTCCTCGTCGTGCGCGGGCTCGACCGCCGCCCCGAGGAGGTGCGCGGCATGGTCGACGTGTGCCTCGGCGAGCTGCGCACGCAGCACGCGGAAGTCATCGGCGTCGTCGCGAACCGCTGCGAGCCGCACGAGCTCGTGCGCGTCCGGGCGGCCATCGCGACCGAGATCCCCGCCTGGGCGCTGCCCGAGGACCAGCTGCTCAACGCGCCGACGGTGCGCGCCCTCATGGACGCGGTCGGCGGCCGGCTCGCGGCGGGCGACGAGCAGCTCCTCTCGCGCGAGGCCCTCGACCTGCTCGTCGGCGCGATGTCGGTCGAGCACCTGCTCGAGAAGCTCACCGACGGCGCCGTCGTCATCACGCCGGGCGACCGGTCCGACATCCTGCTCGGCCTGCTCATGGCCAACGCCGCCGAGGGCTTCCCGTCCCTCGCCGGCATCATCCTCAACGGCGGCTTCTACCCGCCGTCGCCCATCGCGCGCCTGGTCAACGGCCTCGGTCAGCGCCTGCCGATCATCCGGACCGAGCTCGGCACGTTCCGCACCGCGAACGCGGCCGCCTCGACCCGCGGGCGGCTCTCGGCCGACTCGCAGCGCAAGATCGACACGGCGCTCGCGCTCTTCGAGCGGCACGTGGACGGCCGGACGCTGCTCGCGCGCCTCGACGTGTCGCGGCCCGCGGTCGTCACGCCGCTGATGTTCGAGTACGAGCTCCTCGACCGGGCGCGCAGCGACCGCAAGCACATCGTGCTGCCCGAGGGCGGCGACGACCGCATCCTGCGCGCGGCGAGCACGCTGCTCCAGCGCGAGGTCGCGGACCTCACCATCCTCGGCAACGAGGCGGCGATCCGGGCGCGCTCGACCGAGCTCGGCCTCGACATCAGCGCGGCCCGGGTCGTGGACCCCAAGGACGGCGAGCTGTTCGAGCGGTTCGCGCACGAGTACGCCGAGCTGCGCAAGCACAAGGGCATGACGGTCGAGCGCGCGCGCGAGATTGTGGGCTCGGTCTCCTACTTCGGCACGCTCATGGTGCAGCTCGGCCTCGCGGACGGCATGGTCTCGGGCGCGATGCACACGACGGCGCACACCATCAAGCCGTCCTTCGAGATCATCAAGACCGTCCCGGGCGTCTCCGTGGTGTCGAGCGTGTTCCTCATGTGCCTCGAGGACCGCGTGCTCGTCTACGGCGACTGCGCGGTCAACCCGGACCCGACGGCCGAGCAGCTCGCGGACATCGCGATCTCGTCGGCCGCGACGGCCGTCCAGTTCGGCATCGAGCCGCGGATCGCGATGCTCTCGTACTCGACGGGCGAGTCCGGCACGGGCGCCGACGTCGAGAAGGTGCGCGCCGCCACGGCGCTCGTGCGCGAGCGCCGCCCGGACCTCTCGGTCGAGGGCCCGATCCAGTACGACGCCGCCGTGGACGCCTCCGTCGCGAAGACGAAGATGCCCGACTCCACCGTGGCGGGCCGGGCGACCGTGTTCATCTTCCCGGACCTCAACACGGGCAACAACACCTACAAGGCCGTGCAGCGCTCGGCCGGCGCGGTCGCCATCGGGCCCGTGCTCCAGGGCCTGCGCAAGCCCGTCAACGACCTGTCGCGCGGCGCGCTCGTGCAGGACATCGTCAACACCGTCGCGATCACCGCGATCCAGGCGCAGCAGCAGGAGGTCGCGACACTCGCGGCCGCGTCCCCCACCGTGCCCGCGTCGGCGCCCGCGCCGTCGCCCGAGGAGGCCACCGCATGAACCCCGTCCCCGGCATCGGCGAGCGCCCGAGCAGCCACAGCGCGTTCGGCGCGCACGGCAGCGTGCTCGTCATCAACTCGGGCTCGTCGTCGGTGAAGTACCAGCTGGTCAACCCGGTGGGCGGCGAGGCGATCGCGTCCGGGCTCGTCGAGCGGATCGGCGAGAGCAGCAGCCTGCTCAAGCACACGTACGGCGGGAACAAGACCGAGCGCACGGACCCGATCGCCGACCACGGGGCGGCGCTCCGCGCCGTGCTGGCCGTCTTCGAGGAGGTCGGGCCGGACCTCGACGAGGCGCACGTCGTCGCCGTCGGGCACCGGGTGGTGCACGGCGGGGCGGTCTTCTCCGAGCCCGCGCTGGTGGACGACGACGTCGTCGCCGCGATCGAGGAGATCGCGCCTCTCGCGCCGCTGCACAACCCGGCGAACCTCCGCGGCATCCAGGTCGCGCGCGAGCTGCTGCCCGACGTGCCCCACGTCGTCGTGTTCGACACGGCGTTCTTCCAGGGCCTGCCCGCGGCGGCCTCGACCTACGCGCTCGACCACGAGGTCGCGCAGAAGCACGGCGTGCGCCGCTACGGCTTCCACGGGACGTCGCACCAGTACGTCTCGGGCAAGGTCGCGCGCGTGCTCGGGCGGCGGCTCGAGGACCTCAACACGATCGTCCTGCACCTCGGCAACGGCGCGTCCGCGTCGGCCGTGCGCGGGGGCGTCGCGGTCGAGACGTCGATGGGCATGACCCCGCTCGAGGGGCTCGTCATGGGCACGCGCACGGGCGACATCGACCCCGCCGTCATCGTGCACCTGCACCGCAACGCGGGCATGTCGATCGACGCGATCGACGACCTGCTCAACCGGCGCAGCGGCCTCAAGGGCCTCGCGGGCGAGAACGACTTCCGCGAGCTCCACAACCTCGTCGAGGCGGGCGACGAGGCCGCGCGCCTGGCGCTCGACGTCTACGTGCACCGGCTGCGCAAGTACATCGGCGCCTACTACGCGGTGCTGGGGCGCGTCGACGTCATCGCGTTCACGGCGGGCGTCGGCGAGAACGACGACATCGTGCGCGGGCTCGCGCTCCAGGGGCTCGAGGGCCTCGGGATCGCGGTGGACCCCGAGCGGAACGCGGGCCGCAAGTCGCAGCCGACGATCATCTCGCCGGACTGGACGCGGACCCTCGTCATGGTCGTGCCCACGAACGAGGAGCTCGCGATCGCCCGCCAGGCGCTCGCGCTCGTCGCGCCGGAGTAGGCCCGCCGGCGCTGCCCGGCCCGCGGAGCCGTTCGGCCCGCCCCGGACCCGGGCGGACGAGCCGTGGCGGGGGGCCCCGGGGGGCCCGCCGGGCCCCCCCGGGTCGGGGGCCGCCCCCCCGGGGGGGGGGCGCCCGCCCGGTCTCAGGGCAGGCGGAGCCGCTTGGCGACGCGCAGGACCCCCGTGAAGACCTCGGTCCAGCGCTCGGCCGGCATCTCGTAGAGCCGGCCGAGCCCGAGGCCTCGCTGCGCGCCGCGCTGCGCGACGACGGCCTGGGTGCGGGTCACGGCGTGGATGCCCTCCGCGCCGTGGCGGCGGCCGAGGCCGGACGCCTTGACCCCGCCGATCGGCGCGGCCGTGCTGCCCCACGCGGCCGCGTACCCGTCGTTGATCCCCACGGCGCCGACCTCGAGCCGCGCGGCGACGCGGTGCGCGCGGGGGACGTCCCGGCACCAGACGCTCCCGGCCAGCCCCATCTCGCTGTCGTTCGCGAGTGCGACCGCGTGGTCGTCGTCGCGCACGCGCTGCACGCTGACGACGGGACCGAAGGTCTCCTCCGTCGCGACCGCCGCCTCGCGCGGGACGCGGTCGAGGACCGTGGGCTCGTAGAAGAACGGGCCGAGGTCCCCGCGGTGCACGCCGCCCGCGAGGACGGTCGCACCCCGGCCGATCGCGTCCTCGACGTGGCGCTGGACGCGCGCGAGCTGGACCGCGGAGGTGAGCGAGCCGACGTCGGCGGAGTAGTCGAGCCCGGCGCCGAGGCGCAGCGCCCGCACGCGCCGCAGGAACGCCGCGAGGAACGCGTCGGCGACGGTCTCGTGGACGAGGAGGCGCTCCATGGACACGCACAGCTGGCCGGTGTTGGAGAAGCACGCACGCACGACGCCCTCGGCCGTGACCTCGACGTCGACGTCCTCGGTGACGTAGACGGCGTTCTTCCCGCCGAGCTCGAGCGTCGCGCCCACGAGGGCGTGGCCGGCCTGGGCCGCGACCCGGCGACCCGTGGCGGGCGACCCGGTGAAGACCACGTGGTCGACCGACGCGACGAGCGCCTCGCCGACGTCCCCGCCGCCCGCGACCACCTGGAGCAGTCCCGCGGGGAGGCCGGCCTCCTCGGCCAGGGCGGCGGCCCACAGCGCGGTGAGCGTGGTCTGCGGGTCGGGCTTGACGACCACGCCGTCACCCGCGACCAGCGCCGGCAGCGCGTCGCCGATCGAGAGGTTGAGCGGGTAGTTGAACGGCGCGACCACGCCCACGACGCCGACGGGGTGCCGGAGCACGCGGGCGGACGTCGCGCCCGGGATGAGGCCCGGCACACGGCGCGGGCGCAGGTAGGCGCCGGCCCGCCGACCGTAGTGCCGCGCGAGGAGCGCGACGTCGGCCACCTCCTCGTAGGCGCTGCTGCGCGCCTTGCCGTTCTCGAGCTGGACGAGGTCGAGCACCTCGGACTGCCGGTCGATGACGAGGTCGTGCAGGCGCAGCAGGACGGCGGCGCGCTCGGCGACGGGGACGCGCGCCCACGCCCGCTGCGCGGTACGTGCGGCGCGCACCGCCTCACGCACGTCGTCGGTCGTCGAGACGGGGACCTCCGCGAGCGGCGCGCCCGTGAGCGGGCTGCGCACCAGGGTGGTCGGGCCGCTCGCGACCAGCCGGCTCGTGAGGCGCCAGGCCTCCTCGGGCTCGAGGCCCCAGGTCGCGGTCGGGTCGGTCTCGGGATCGACGACGTCGGCGTCAGGCATGGCGCCCAGGCTACGACGCCGCGCTGACGCGCCCATCCGCCCGAGGTCGGAGGACCGCGAGGAAGCCCGGCGGGGTCGGGGCGCAGGCGCACCACCGGACCCAACGAGGCGACCGGCGCACCAGGAGGCGCAGGAGGCCCAGGAGGTCCAGCAGGCGACCGGCGCACCACCGGACCCAACGAGGCGACCGGCGCACCAGGAGGCCCAGGAGGCCCAGGACGCCCAGCGAGGCGTCCGGCGCACCGCGGACACCAGGGGGATCGGTCGCCGCCCCGCACCGGCAGGCGCCGGCGGGGCATGAGCCTGCGACGGCATCGGCCTTCGTCAGGCGCTCGCGAGGTCCAGGAGGTCCGGCCGGTCGGGTGGATCTCCCGACAGTCCGTCGTCCGGCGACGACGGCCGGCTCGCCCCGCGCGGCCCGGGTGCTCTGCCCGGCGGGCCCGCCACGACACCGCCCTCGGCATGCCGGGACTCGTCGCGCAGCGCGGAACCGTCGGCGCGGCGGAAGTCCCAGCCGAAGGGCAGCCTCGCGATCCGGAGCCCGCGCTGGTGCACGAGGTCGTGGTGGTACCAGCACAGCAGCACACCGTTCTCGACCGACGTCCCGCCGCCTCGGCTCCACCAGCGGCCGTGGTGCACCTCGCCCAGGTTCGGATGCGCTGAGCAGCCCGGGTACGCGCAGGTCCGGTCCCGCGCCACCACGGCGCGACGCAGCTGCTTGGAGTACGACCGCTGCGCACGCCCGACGTCGAGCACCTCGCCCGCAGGGCCGAACACGATCCGGCTGACCTCCGAGTCGCACACGAGGCGCTCGAGCGCCGACGGCGGGAGCGGCACGCCCGAGCCGAGCTCGGCCGGCGCCGCGAGTCGCGGCTCGATCCCGGAGCGGCTGCGTGAGGCCACGTGCGCCGCGGGGGACGCGCCGTCGCCGTGGGAACCACCCCGGTGGCTCGAGGCACCTGCGCGACGATCCGCACCGGCACCCGCACCCGCGTCCGCACCAGGACCCCTACCCGCATTCGCGGTCGCACCGCGGCCCCGACCGGCGCCGGCACCAGCACCCGGGCCCGCGCCACGACCCGCACCGTCACCGCGACCCGAGCCCGCGCCGGCACGCGGATCAGCAGCACTCGCATCAGCACCCGCATCAGCACCAGCACCCTGGTCCTCACGGTGCGCCGCCTCACGGTGCGCCGCCTCGCGCTCCGCGGCCTCCGCCGTGAGCCGCTCGAGCGTCTCGTACGACACGTGGACGTCGAGGTGCGGCCGGACGAGCGCACCCTCGCCGGTGAGGCCGCGCTCGAGCACGAGCCGTGCCGTGCCGGTCAGCGCGGCGGCCATGCGCTGGTCCGTCCCGCGCTCGTCGTCGTGCGCGGGCACCCCGGCGACCGACCGCAGGGCGGTCGTCAGCAGCTCGCCGTGCTCGTGCGTGAGGAAGCCGGAGAGGGCCAGCCCGTCGCGACGCCGTGCGAGCGTGAGGTGCTCGCGAGCCGCGGCGGCGCGGTGCTCGCGCTCGGCGGCCTCGTCGTCGACCGTCGCCGCCCACCGCCGGACGACCCGTCGGAAGTCGTCGACCGGCAGCCGCCGCGCGTGCCCGAGGAGGAACGCCTCGTTGCGGTCCGGGAGGTCGCACGCGAGCGCGGCCCGCCGCGCGTCGGACGTCGGCGCGACCTCCGCGAGCACCTGCGCATGCTCGAGCGTGATCTCGCCCTGGACCACGGCTGCCCGCGTCGCCGCCAACGGGCCCGCGGGCTCGATCGCCCGACCGAGGGTGACCTCCCGTCGGGCCGCGCCGTAGGAGACGCCGTCGCGACGGGCGGCCCACTGAGGCACGTCGCGCGCGCCGCCGGACGCGCCCCAGCGACCGTCGGCCTCGATGCGCGCGAGCAGCGCGGCGGAGACGAGTCCGAGCCGGTCCAGCACGCCGCGGAGCGAGTGACGCGCGGTCTGCGCGGCCGGACCGTCCATGCCGTCGAGTGGCGCGGACGCCAGTGCGGCCGCGTCGGCGTCGAGGCGGGCCAGCAGCGTGGCCCATGCCCCCGACCCGCTCACCGCCTCCGTCATGCCGGCCTCCTCGCCCACCCGAGATGTCGTGTGCGGCAACGGTAGGAGCGAGCACCGACCGGGCGTCGATCCGGACCCTCGGGCCTGGGGACGACCCCACCCCTGTGGACGGCGTCCGGGCGAGGAGGGGTCCGCCGCCGCCCGGCGCGTGGGACCGACAGGACGCCGACGGGCCCGCGCGGCACATCCGCGCGAACCGGTCCACGCACCTGAGACGCCGACGGGCCCGCGCGGCACACCCGCGCGAGCCCGTCCGACGGTCCCCAGACGCCTCTGACCTACGCCAGCGCCAGCACCTCCCGCACGTCCTCCTCGACGAGCGCGAGCGCGGCGGCCCGAGCGTCACCCGCCGTGCGCGCCGCACGCGCGGCCGCGGCGATCTCCTGGCACCGGGCGACGTCGTGCCGGGACAGGGCGAACCGCACCCCGGGCACCGCCGACGGCGACATCGACAACGACGTCACGCCGAGCCCGACGAGGGCGAGCGCCATCGCCGGGTCGGACGCCGACTCGCCGCACACGCCCACGGGCTTGCCGGCCTCGACGCCCGCCGCGGCGGCCGCGGCCACGAGGTCGAGCACCGCGGGCTGCCACGGGTCGAGCAGGTCGGCGAGCTCGCCGAGCAGGCGGTCCGTCGCCATCGTGTACTGCGCGAGGTCGTTGGTGCCGATCGAGATGAAGTCCACCTCGCCGAGCAGGTCGCGCGCGCGCAGCGCCGCGGACGGCACCTCCACCATGACGCCGACCGTGCCGACGCCCTCCTCGCGCGCGATCGCCGCGAACCGGGCCGCCTCCTCGACGGTCGCGACCATGGGAGCCATGACCCACGGGTCGCCCTCGGTCTCGGCCGCCGCGCGCCCGATCGCGCGCAGCTGGGTGCGGAGCAGGTCCTCGGCCGTGCGGACGAGGCGGTAGCCCCGCACGCCGAGCGCGGGGTTCTCCTCGCCCGAGCGCGTGACGAAGGCGAGCGGCTTGTCGGCGCCGGCGTCGAGCGTCCGCACGACGACCTTGCGCCCGCCGAGCGCCGCGAGCGCGCGGCCGTACGTGGCGGCCTGCTCGTCCTCGGTGGGCGCGGTGGTGCGCCCGAGGAACAGCACCTCGGTGCGGAACAGCCCCACCCCCTCGACGCCGTCGCCCGCACGCTCGGCGTCCTCGGCGGTGCCGATGTTGGCGAGCAGCGCGACGGGGTGGCCGTCGCTCGTGACGCCCGGACCGGTCGCCTCGGCGAGCCGCGCGAGGCCCGCCGCGCGCGTCGCGACGCGCGCGCGGACGTCGTCGTCGGGGTCGCGCGTGATCGTGCCGGCGGCCGCGTCGACCGCGACCACCTCGCCGACCTCGAGCGCCGACGCACCCACGACCTGCACGACGCACGGGATGCCCAGCTGGCCCGCGATGATCGCGGTGTGCCCCGTGGGCCCGCCCTGCTCGATGACGATGCCGAGCACCTTGTCGAGCTCGAGGGCCGCGGTGTCCGCGGGCGAGAGGTCGTCCGCGACGACCACCGACGGCTCGGCGAGCGCGGGGACACCGGGCTCGGGCAGGCCGAGCAGGCGCGCGACGACGCGGTCGCGCACGCTCACGAGGTCGGTGACGCGCTCGGCGAAGTAGCCGCCGAGGGAGCGGAACGTCGTGACGAACTCGTCGACCGCGCGCTCGACGGCGAGCTCCGGCGCGGTCCCGCCCCGGACGCGCGTGCGCGCGCCGCCGATCAGCTCGGGGTCGCCGGCCATCATCGCCGTCGCGCCGAGGACCTCGGCGATGGTGCCGCCCGCGGCGTCGGCGCGCGCCTGGAGCGCGGCCGCGACGGTCGCGAACGCCTCCTCCACGCGCACGACGGCGGCGTCGGCGTCGTCGGGCGCGGGGGCCTCGGGGTCCGCGCGCGGCGCGGGGTGCGCCCGTGCGACCGGGCCGACCACCGCCCCGCGGCCGACGCCGAACCCGTGCAGGACCGCGCGTGCGCCGTCCGGGGTCGAGGGGGTGTGTCCGGTGGCCGCGTCACCCGCGGCGGTCGAGGTGCTCATCGACCCCATCGTGGTCACACCGCCTCCACGGCGTCCAGGTCCGACGCGAGCATCGTGGCGAGCTCGTCGAGGACCTCCTCGGCGCGGTCGCCCTCGACGCTCACCGTCACCTGCTCGCCGTGCTTGGCGCCGAGCGCCATGACGCGCAGGATGCTGGCCCCGTCGACGGCGGGCCCGTCGCCCTTGGCGAGCCGCACGGCGGTGCCCGACGCGGCCGCGGCCTGGGTGAACAGCTTCGCGGGCCGGGCGTGCAGCCCGACGCTCGAGCCGATGGTGACCGTGCGCTGCGGCATGGCGGTGTCCTTCCGTGGGGCGGCCGTCGACGCCGGCGGCCGCGTGGGTGGTGCTGGCCTCACAGCTCCTTGAGCGCGAGGTCGGGGTCGGGCTCCTCGACGACGCGCACGTCGTCGAGGTGGAGGTCGGCGGGCGCGGGGACCGCGGTCCCCGGCAGCAGCACGGCGGCGCGTCCCCACGCGACGGCGGCGGCGAGCCGGGTGGGCGCGTCGTCGTCGGCGGCGGCGAGGAAGCCGGCGAGCGTCGTGTCACCCGCACCCACGGTGGAGGCCGGCACGAGCGGGGGGCCGCCCGCCCACCAGACCGCGTCGGCGGCCACGAGCAGCGCGCCGTGGGCGCCGAGGCTGACCAGCACCTCGTGCGTCCCGCGGGCGACGACGGTACGGGCGGCGTCGACGACGTCGCCCACCACCACCAGGTCCCGGCCGACGAGCGCGCCGAGCTCCTCGTCGTTGGGCTTGACCACGGCGAGCCCGCCGGCGGCGACCGCCGCCTCGAGCGGCGCGCCTGACGTGTCGAGCGCGCAGGGGACGCCGTGCCGGCCCGCGAGCGCGGCGAGCCGCACGAAGAAGTCCTCCCCCGCGCCGCGCGGGAGGCTGCCCGCGCCGACGACGAGCCGCGCGCCGGAGGCGAGCTCCAGCTCGACCGCCGCGAGCAGCGCGTCGACGTCGGCGGCGCCGAGCCGTGGCCCCGGCGCGTTGACCTTGGTCGTCACGCCCGTGCGCTCGACGAGCGTGATGTTGGAGCGCGTCTCGCCCGTCACGGGCACGGCACGCGCGGGCACGCCCTGCTCCTGGAGCAGCCGGACGAGCAGCTCGCCGTCGGGCCCGCCGGCCGGGAGGACCGCGCGGGTCGCGTGGCCCTGAGCGACGAGGGCGCGCGAGACGTTGATGCCCTTGCCGCCCGGGTGCACGTGGGTGGCGTGCGCCCGGTTGACCTCGCCGACGGCGAGTGCGTCGAGGTCGAGCGCACGGTCCACGCTCGGGTTGGGGGTGACCGTGACGATCATGCGGGCCTCCTGGGCTACGGCTGGCTGCGGCTGGCTGCGGGCCGGTGCAGGTGCGGTGACGAGGGGCGGCGGTCCCCGGCGGCGCGTGCGCCACCGGGGACCGACCGGTCAGGCCTCGTTCACCTGCTGCAGGATCTCGTACAGCGCGGCGGCGGACGGTGCGTCCAGCACGCGCTGCACCTGCTCGGTGTCGGCGAAGACGAGCGCGATCTTCGAGAGGATCTCGAGGTGCTCGTCGCCGACGCCGGCGATCCCCACGACGACGCGGACGGGGTTGCCGTCCCAGTCGAGGGTCTCGTCGTACCGGACGAGGCACAGGGCCGACCGCTGGATCGTGCCCTTCGCCTCGTTCGTCCCGTGCGGGATGGCGAGGAAGTTGCCCATGTACGTCGAGATCGAGCGCTCGCGCTCGAGCATCGCGTCGACGTAGGCGGGCTCCACCGCGCCGGCCCGCACGAGGATCTCGCCGGCCTGCCGGATCGCCTCCTCCTTCGAGGCGGCCGAGTGCGCGACGACGACGTCGTCCCGGGACAGGACCTCGCTCACGCCGGCGCCGTCTCGGTCCGGCTCGCCACGGCCTCGCGCACGATGTCGTCGTACACGGGGCTCGCGAGGAAGTTCTCCACCGAGATGTGCCGCGCGCTCGGAGCGTGCCCGCGGGCACGGTCCGTGAGCTCGACGTGGGTGATGACGACGTCGGCCGAGTCGTCGAGCGTCGCGACCGCCTTGTTCACCACGGTGATGTCCCCGCGACCGGCCTTCTTCAGCTTGTCGCGCAGGATGCTCGCGCCCATCGCGGACGAGCCCATGCCGGCGTCGCACGCGAAGACGATCGAGTGGATCGGGTGCGTGCCCGCGGTGCCGTTCGAGGACGTGGTGCCCGCGAGCGCGCCGAGCGCGCTGCTCGACTTGCCCTTGTTGGCCTCGGTCTGCGCGATGGCCGCCTGGAGGTCGCCGCCGCCCTTGGCGAGGTCACGCTTGCGCGTGGCCCGGAGGATGACCGCCGCGATGACGAACGTCACCGCGAAGGACAGCAGGACCGAGAGCGCCACACCCACGTAGGAGTCGCGCGCCGTCGTCGCGAAGACCGCGAAGATCGAGCCGGGCGCGGCCGGACCCGTGAGGCCGCTGCCGAACGCCGCGTTGGTCGCGACACCCGTCGCACCGCCAGCGATGGCCGCGAGGATGAGGGTCGGCTTCATGAGGACGAACGGGAAGTAGACCTCGTGGATGCCGCCGAGGAACTGGATGATCGCGGCACCGGGTGCGCTGCTCTTGGCCATGCCGACGCCGAAGAGCGTGTACGCCATGAGGATGCCCAGGCCGGGGCCGGGGTTCGCCTCGACGAGGAAGAGCAGCGACTTGCCCTGCTCCGCGACCTGCTGGGCGCCGAGCGGGACGAGCGCCCCGTTGCCGATGGCGTTGTTGAGGAAGAGCACCTTGGCCGGCTCGACGATGATGCTCATGACCGGCAGGAGGCCGGCGTCGCCGAGCGAGCTCACGAGCGAGCCGAGCCAGTTCGAGACGCCCGTGATGATCGGGGCGAAGCCGAAGAACGCGCCCACGGCCATGGCCGCGCTCGCGATGCCGGCCGAGAACATGTCGACGAGCATCTCGAAGCCGGGACGGATCTTGCCGGCCCAGATCGAGTCGATCTTCTTCATGACCCACGCCGCGAGCGGGCCGATGATCATGGCGCCGAGGAACATCGGGATGGTGCTGCCGACGATCATGCCCATGGCGACGATCGAGGCCACGACCGCACCGCGGGCGCCGTAGACCACGCGGCCGCCGGTGTTCGCGATGAGCAGCGGCAGGAGGTAGGTGATCATCGGGCCGACGAGGCCGAGGTACTGGTGGAACGTCGTGCCGTCCTCGGCGAGCGCGAGCTGCGTCGCCGCGCCCTGCCAGGTCCCGGTGTCGGCGTTGCCGTAGCCGCCGAGGATCTCGTTCGGCATCCAGCCCACGGCGATGAACAGGGTGGTGATGATCCCCCAGGCCAGGAAGGCCGGGAGGTTGGGCATGATCAAGCTGCTGGCGAAGGCGCCGAACCTCTGGAGCTTGACCTGGACGGCCTTGCCCCTCGTGGCGGTGCCTGGTGCCGGTGCCGTCGTAGCGGACACGGGCTCACACTCCCATCTGGTGTGCGCGACCGGGCATGGCGCCCGGGGCGGCGTGGATCGTCGTTGACCTGCTGCGTCGCTGCCGGTCCGGGGGCGGACCGGGTCCTGCTCGACGCCGGCCGCACGTGCGGCCGGCGTCGTGACGTCACGGCTCGACCGTGACCTTGATGCCCTCGCCCGACCGGACGATGTCGATGCCCTCCGCGACCCGGTCGAGCGGGAGGCGGTGGGTGATGAGGTCCGCGACGGGCACGCTGCCGTCGGCGATGTGGGCGAGCGCCCGGCGGTTGTGCTCGGGGCTCGAGCCGTTCGCGCCGACGATCGTCAGCTCCTTGTAGTGCACGAGGTTGGAGTCCAGCGTGATCGTCGGCTTGTCCTTGGGCAGGCCACCGAAGAAGCTCACGCGACCCTGGGGCGCGAGCATCTGGAGCGCCTGCTCCTGCGCCGCGCCGGAGGCCGCCGCCGTGATGACGACGGTCGCACCGCGGCCGTCCGTGAGGGCCTTGACGGCCTCGACGGGGTCCTGGTCGGCCGAGCAGATGGCGGCGTCGGGGTTGACCACGGACGCGGCGAGGTCGAGCCGGGACCGGCTGAGCTCGACCAGGAAGACGCGCGCCGCGCCGCGGGCCCGGGCGAGGCGCACGTGGATGCAGCCGATCGGGCCCGAGCCGACGACGACGACGACGTCGCCCTCGTGCACGTCGACGATCTCCTGGGCGTTGATCGCGCAGGCGAACGGCTCGGCCACGCTGGCCTCGGCGAAGGACACGTTCTCGGGGATGCGGTTGAGGCCGTCGACCGCGAGCACGACCTGCGGCACGATCATGAACGGCGCGAAGCCGCCGTCGAAGTCGTAGCCCATCGAGACCTGGTTCGGGCAGATCGTCATGGCACCGGCCGCGCAGTACTCGCACGTGCCGCACGGGATGGCCGCGATGACCTGCACGCGGTCGCCCGCGACCCAGCCCTCGACGCCCTCGCCGACCTCGACGACCTCGCCCGCGATCTCGTGGCCCATGACGCGCGGCGGCACGATGCGCTGGTGGCCCGACGTCGAGATCTTGACGTCCGTGCCGCACATCGAGCAGGCGCGCACGCGGATCTTGACCTCGCCGGGACCGGGCGTGGGCTCGGGGGCCTCCTCGGTGCGCACGTCACCGGGGGCGTAGAAGCGGAAGACGTTCATCTCTCTCCTTCGTCGGACGTCGTCGGACGTCGTGGCGGTGTCGGCACCGCCTGCGGGGTGGGCGGCGCCGGCCGTGCCGGTGCCCGGTGCAGCGTGCTGCTCGGCCTGCGCCGGGGCACCCGTCGGCGTGGGGGCGCTCATGCGCGCACCACCCGCGGGCCGGCGGCCTCGATCTCGTCGGCCAGGTCGGGCTCGAGCTCGGAGTCGGTCACGAGCGTGTCGATCGCGGACAGGGGCGCGACCTGGGCGAAGTCCGAGCGGCCGACCTTGGTGTGGTCGGCGAGGACGACGGTCCGGCGCGCCGCGGCCACGAGCGCGCGCTTGACGCCCGCCTCGGCGAGGTCCGGCGTCGTGAGCCCGCGCTGGACCGTGAGGCCGTTGGTGCCGAGGAACGTCACGTCGGCGTAGACGTCGGCCATGGAGCGCTCGGCCCACGGCCCGACGGCGGCGAGGGTGCGCCCGCGCACGGTCCCGCCGAGGAGGTGCAGCGTGATGGTGGGCCGGGACGCGAGCAGCATCGCGATCGGCAGCGCGTGCGTGACGACCGTGAGCTCACGGTCGGTCGGCAGCAGCTCCGCGAGGCGGATCGTCGTGGTGCCGGCGTCGAGGATGATCGCTCCGCCGTCCGGCAGCTCGTCGAGCGCGGCCTTGGCGATGCGCTCCTTCTGGCCCGCCATCCGGCCCTCGCGGTCGGCGATGGCCGGCTCGATGCCGAGGCGCTCGACGGGGATCGCGCCACCGTGCACCCGGCGCAGGACGCCGCGGCGCTCGAGCGCCGTGAGGTCGCGGCGGACGGTCTCGGGGGTGACGTCGAGGGCGTCCGCGAGGTCCTTGACCTCGACGCGGCCGTCGAGGCGCGCGCGGGTCAGGATCTCCTGCTGCCGCTCCGTCGCGTACACGCCGACCCCGATCTCTGCCCGTTCAGATGTTGGTATGGCTTTGTCTAGTTCCGTTTGTGTCCGGTGTCAAGAATGCGGGCATCGGGCACGCCCCACCCGGGCCCAACGTCCCGCCCTCACGCACCCACCCGGACCCCCGTGCCCCGGTGGGCGGCCACCGGACGCGATCCACACGAGCGCCGAGGTCGCTGGTCTACGTCGAGGTCGCTGGTTGGAACCAGCGACCTC
>NZ_JADDKQ010000033.1 GCF_016464425.1 Actinotalea solisilvae | reverse complement strand
CTCCGCGCTTGGCACATCGCTCCGCGCTCGGCACATCGCTCCGCGCTCGGGCCGGGGCGTCTCCCGGACGGAGCGAGGGCCCGCCTGCGGTGCAGGCGGGCCCTCGTCGTGCGTGGTGCGGGTGGCTCAGCGGGCGTCGAACGCCGCCTTCACCTCGGCCGGGATGCGGCCGCGCTCGTTGACCGTGTAGCCGTTGGCGCGCGCCCACTCGCGGATCTCCTGGCTCTGACCGCCCGAAGCGCGCGAGCCGGACGACGACGAGCCGGAGCCCGAGGCGCGACGGCCGGTGCTGCGGGAGCGACCGCCGACGCGACGCCCGTGGCCGACCCACTGCGCGAACGAGTCGCGCAGCTGTGCGGCGTTCGCGGCGCTGAGGTCGATCTCGTAGGAGACGCCGTCGAGCGCGAACGAGACGGTCTCCTCGGCTGTTCCACCATCGAGGTCGTCGACGAGGACGACCTGGACCTTCTGTGCCATGACATTCTCTTTTCACCGCTGGGGGACGAGATGTTCGGCACACTACAGGGAATTGATGCGCGTGCGCGCGCGCCATTACACATTCTGCACGCGAGGGACGCCGATCATTCCTGGGAGCGGTCGCTCTCCTGCGTCTGCGCGTCGAGCCGCGCGAGCGCCTGACGTTCTTTCCGGTCCGCCTGGATGATCGACCGCATCGCGAACCAGAACAGCGCGCCGACGCCGATCGACGGGATCAGCGCGGCGGCGACCTGGGCGGCGGGATGCACGTCCCCATGCTACGTCCGGCCGCGGGCGAGCCCCGCCGCCGGCCTCAGGACAGCGGCTTGACCAGCGGGAACAGGATCGTCTCGCGGATGTTCGACCCGGTGAGCGCCATGAGCAGGCGGTCGATGCCCATCCCCATCCCGCCCGCGGGCGGCATCGCGAACTCCATCGCCTCGAGGAAGTCCTCGTCGAGCCGCATCGCCTCGTCGTCGCCCGCCGCCGCGAGGCGCGCCTGCGCCTCGAATCGCTCGCGCTGGATCACGGGGTCGACGAGCTCGGAGTAGGCCGTGGCCGTCTCGACGCCGCGGATGTACAGGTCCCACTTCTCGACCGCGCCCGGGATGGTGCGGTGGTCGCGCGTGAGCGGGCTCGTGTCGACCGGGAAGTCGCGCACGAATGTCGGCGCGACGAGGTGGTCGCCGACGTGGTGCTCCCACAGCTCCTCGACGAGCTTTCCGTGATTCATGCGCGCGCGGTCGATCTGCAGGTCGAACCGCTCGACGAGCCCCATGAGGTGGTCGACGGACGTCTGCGGCGTGATCTCCTCGCCCAGCGCCTGCGACAGCGAGCCGTACAGGCTGAGGTCCGTCCAGTCGCCGCCCAGGTCGTACTCCGTGCCGTCCGCGAGCGTGACCGTCGTCGTGCCGAGCGCGTCGAGCGCCGCGGTCTGGACCAGGTCGCGCGTGAGGGCGGCCATGGTGTCGTAGTCGCCGTAGGCCTCGTAGGCCTCGAGCGTCGCGAACTCGGGCGAGTGCGTCGCGTCCGCGCCCTCGTTGCGGAAGCTGCGGTTGATCTCGAAGACGCGCTCGATGCCGCCGACGACGGCGCGCTTGAGGAAGAGCTCGGGCGCGATGCGCAGCACGAGGTCGAGGTCGAACGCGTTCATGTGCGTCGTGAACGGCCGGGCCGTCGCGCCGCCCTGGACCACCTGGAGCATGGGCGTCTCGACCTCGAGGTACCCGC
Source organism: Actinotalea solisilvae (assembly GCF_016464425.1). Classification (GTDB taxonomy): domain Bacteria; phylum Actinomycetota; class Actinomycetes; order Actinomycetales; family Cellulomonadaceae; genus Actinotalea; species Actinotalea solisilvae. The sequence goes on along the minus strand of NZ_JADDKQ010000033.1, from coordinate 11,595 downwards.
GGCGGTGGAAGTTCTCGCGCAGCGAGCGCACGACGGCGGCCCGCAGGCGCGCGGTGTCGCGCGCCTGCGGGCGCACGATGAGGTCGACGTAGCGCCGCCGGACGCGCGCCTCCTCCGAGAGCTCCTTGTGCAGCACGGGCAGCGGGCGCAGCGCCTTGGCGGCGACCCGCCAGTCGTCGGCGAAGACGCTCAGCTCGCCGCGGCGCGAGCTGATGACGCGGCCGTGGACGAAGAGGTGGTCGCCGAGGTCGACGTCGGCCTTGAAGCGCGCGAGCGACTCCTCGCCCACGACGGCCTGGCTGAGCATCGCCTGGAGCCGGTTGCCCTCGCCGTCCTGGAGCGTGACGAAGCACAGCTTGCCCGTCGTGCGCAGGTAGACGACGCGCGCGGCGACGCCGACCTCCACGTCGGTCTCCTCGCCGGCCTCGAGGCCCGCGTGCTCGGCGCGCACCTGCGCGACCGTCGTCGTCACCGGGACGCCGACCGGGTAGGCCTCGCGGCCCTCGGCGATGAGCCGCTCGCGCTTCTCCCGCCGGACGCGCATCTGCTCGGGCAGGTCGGCCTCGACCGGCGCAGGGGCCGCGTCGGGCACGGCCGGGGCGGCGGGGGTCGAGGTGGCGGGGTCAGCCGGGGAGGTCACCGGCCGATCCTACGAGGTCGAGCGCCAGGTCCAGGATCGGCGACGAGTGGGTGAGCCCGCCCACGGACAGGTGGTCGACGCCGGTCGCGGCGACCTCCGCGGCCCGGTCCAGCGTGAGGTTGCCCGTGGCCTCGAGGAGCACGGGCCCGGTCTCGGGCTCGCGCGCCCGGACCGCGGCGACGACCTCGGCGAGCACCGGGGGCGCCATGTTGTCGAGCAGGAGGAACCGCGCGCCGCCGTCGAGCGCCTCCATCGCCTGCGCGAGGGTGTCCGCCTCGACCTGGATCTCGACGTCCGGGAAGCGCGCCCGGACCGCCGCGACCGCGGCGGCGACCGAGCCCGCGGCGACGACGTGGTTGTCCTTGACCATCGCGACGTCGTAGAGCCCCATGCGCTTGTTGCCGCCCCCGCCCGCGCGGACGGCGTGCTTCTCGAGCGCGCGCAGGCCGGGCGTCGTCTTGCGCGTGTCGAGCACGGTTGCGCCCGCGCCCTCGAGCGCGTCGGCCCAGCGGCGGGTGTGCGTCGCGACGCCGGACGCGCGGCTCACGAGGTTGAGCAGCGTCCGCTCGGCGACGAGGAGCACCTGGACCGGCCCCGTGAGCTCGGCGACGACGTCGCCGCGGCGCACGCGCGTGCCGTCGACCACGCGCAGGACGACGTCGACCGCGGGGAGCGCGAGCCGGTCCGCGACCTGCGTCGCGACCAGCGCGACCGCCTCGAGCCCGGCGACGACGCCGTCGGCGCGCGCCACGAGGTGCGCGGTGCCGATGGCGTCCGGCGGGATGGTCGCCTGGGTGGTGACGTCGCGGCCGGGTGCGGGGCCCAGGTCCTCGTCGAGCGCGACGGAGACGAGCGCGGTCAGGCCGGGGATGTCGGTCACGGGCGTCACGGTAGCCGCCTACGCCGGCAGCGAGGGGCGGCGACCGCGCGCCGTCCGCGAGGTACGGTCGGCGCAGACCCTGACCACCGGACCTCGCTCCCCCAGCCCCCGGAGACACCCGTGCGCGAGATCGACATCCCCACCCTGCGTGCCGCGCTCGACGACGCCGCCGCCCCTGACGCCGCGCGTACGACCGTCGTCGACGTGCGCGAGACGCACGAGTTCGCGGCCGGCCACGTGCCCGGCGCCGTGAACATCCCGCTGAGCGAGTTCGTCGAGCGCGTCAGTGAGGTGACCACGCTGCCGGGCGAGGTCTTCGTCATCTGCGAGTCGGGCGGCCGCTCGGCGCAGGTCACCGCGTGGCTCGGCCAGCAGGGGTACGACGTCGCCAACGTCGCGGGCGGCACGGGCGCGTGGCGCGCGGCGGGCCTCCCGGTCGACCTGCCCTCCGCCTGAGGCGCGCGCGGGACGGGCCGCGGTGTGAGCGCCGACCGCACGCCCTACGACAGCGGCGACGTCGTCGACGCCCTCACGCGTGCCGAGCCGCTCGACGTCCGCGGTGCCTGGCTCGGCTGGGCGCGGACCCTCGTGCCGGTGTGGCGACGCGGGCTCGACGAGCACGGCCGCCTGCGCGACGACGCATCGGCCACCGCGCGCCTCCTCGAGTGGGCCGACGGCGCGTTCGACCTGCTCGACGCGTGGCACGACGGCGAGCCGGTCATCAAGGCGCGCGTGCGCGAGATCGAGCGCGCGATCGCTGGGCTCCGTCCCGGCGGTGCGTTCCAGCCCGCCGCCGGGCGGCTCTTCGTGCCCGTGTGCCAGCACGTCGCGCGCGCGCTGCAGCCGGCCGTGCGGATCACCACGGGCGCGTACCGCGAGGACGCCTTCGCGCACGTCGCCGCGTCGGGGCTGCTCGACCTCGCCGCCGCGCGCACGGTGTTCCCGCTGTCGCTCGGCGACCTCACGCAGGTCTGGGTCCGCACGCCGCGCTACGACCAGGGCGCGCACCACGCGGGGCGCGCGTACCACCGGCCGCTCGTCGAGGCGGCGCCTGGGCTGGAGCTCGGCGGGCCGGCCGAGGAGGTGCTCGCCGAGGCCGCGCGGCTCTGGTCGGTCTTCTGGGGTGAGCCCGAGGCCGTCGTCGTGCCGGAGGAGGTCTGGACAGCGCCGGACCTCGGGTGGAACGCGGACCTCGCGCGCGCACTCGACGCGGACGTCAACGGACGGCTTCTGCGGCGGGCCCGGGACTGACCGCCAGGACTGGAGCGCCGCAGACTCCACCATCCGTGAGCCCCCGCGTTCGTGTCATCTGCACGACCGTGCGACGCCCAGGGGTGCGAGACACTGCGGCACGTGAGCGCTGACTCGGAGAACGGCACGGAGTGGCGGGAACGCCTGTCCCGCCTGCGCTACGGACAGCACGTGCGTCGGCTCGACGTGAGCGGTGTGAGCTTGGTGTCCCTCGCTCTGCCGCGCTCGGTGTGGTTCGACCGTTGCCGCTTCGTCGGCGCTGACCTGCGCCACGCCACGCTCGATGGAAGCCACTTCAAGCTCTGCGACTTCACGGGTGCGGACCTGCGCGGTGCGTCGCCCCGCGGCGCCTCGTTCGCCGGGTGCGACCTGACCGGCGTGGATCTGCGGGGTGCCGATCTCTTCGATGCTCGCTTCGGTGCCGTGGGCGTGGGTGCCGGTGCGCACCCGACTCGCCTGCGGACGTCAGGTGCGACGCAGGGGCGCTCGCCGTCGCACATGTCGAAGCTGGCACGGACTCCCGCGCCCCTCCGCCTCTTCGACGCACGCGGTGAGGTGTTGAAGTAGGACTTCGGCTGCGACCCCTTGCCATCGTTCGGGATGGTCCGAGGCGTCGTCCCGCAGGTCCCAGAAGTCGTCCGCGAGTCTTCGCTCGATGTTTGCCACTGCTCCAACACAGGCCGACCGCGCCCATCCGGTCGCCGGCATGCCTGGGCGATCTCCCTTCCACTCCAGACCTGGTTGCGCCCGTCAGACCGACGCCGCCACCGCCGCCTCGCTCGGCCGCGGGAGCGGCGCGCCCGCCTCGACATCCAGGACGCCGTCGGCTCACGACGCACGACGACGCGGCGCCGCCAGCGCGAGGCGTGCTCCGGTAGTCCTGGCGGTAGTGGCCGCCACGGCTCTCGGCCTTTACTCCTGTTCTGGGCCGGACCTTCACACCGCACGTGGCCCAGCGACACGGCCTACGGCCGACGACCGGTGCGCCACAGCAGCAGGGCCGCGAGACTGCCCAGTGCGAGCGCGGTGACGGCTCCCCACACGAAGCTTCGTGTGGTCAGCCCGACAAGGCCGCTCACAGCCACCGTGAGGAGGTACAGGCTCTGCGCGCGCGTGCTGAGTCTCCACCACCGGGGCATGGGCTCGGGTCGCTTCACTGGTTCCCCGGCTCCCGTCACCGCCACGTGAAGGGAAGCCCCTGGCGCGCGAGGCGACGGACCTCGGAGATGAAGCCGACCACGACGCCGACGGACGCCACGACGAGCAGCCCCCACCATGCGCCTTCGTCCGTGACGGCGCTCTGGAGGATCAGACCGGCGAGCGCCAGCGCGCCGACGGCGAGCGAAAGCTTGCCGATGAGAGTCATGTCCCTGAGCCGGTACCCCGCTGGGCGGCGCATCCCACCACTCCTTCGTCGAGGCGACTGACGGTCCCCGTCACGATGCGACGGAATCACGCCCCGCGGTCGTGCGCCACCGATGCGGGTTTCCCCGGGGCGCTGGTGCAGCGACACGGCCCGCGTTGCGCTCCAGCCCCGCTCGACCTCGTCGAGGGGAGTGCCGGGAACCATGCCGGTCACACCGGCGCAGGCACCGCCGGCTCGCCCGGCTCGGGCAGCAGCGCGCCGGCCTCGACCTTCACGGCGCCGTCCGGCCTGAGCCGCACGACGACGCGTCGGCGCCAGTGCGGGTCCCGCTCCGGGAAGTCCTGGCGGTAGTGGCCGCCGCGGCTCTCGGCGCGCTCCAGCGCGGCCGCGGAGAGCACGGTCGCGACCGCGTGCAGGTTCGTCGTCTCCCACTCCGCGGTCTGCGGCGCGGCGACGACGCCCGGCTGCTCGTGCGCGCGCGTCGGGACCGCGGCGAGCGCGTCGAGCGCCGCCTCGAGGCCCGCGCCCGTGCGGATGACGCCGGGACCGTTCTGGGCGATGCGCTGGATGCGGCTGCGCGCGGCGCCGGCGACGAGGCCGGGCTCGCCCGGGCGCTCGACGGGCTCGCGCTGCGGGAGGTCGCCGTCGGCCACGCGCTCGGTGATGTCCTGGGCCGCGCGGTGCGCGAAGACCAGCCCCTCGAGCAGCGAGTTGGAGGCGAGCCGGTTGGCGCCGTGCACCCCTGTGCACGCGACCTCGCCGGCCGCGTACAGGCCGTCGACGTCGGCCCGCCCGCGCAGGTCGGTGACGACACCGCCCGAGTGGTAGTGCTGCGCCGGCGCGACGGGCACGAGGCCCGTCGTGAGGTCGATGCCCTCGGCGAGCAGCCGCTCGTGGATCGTCGGGAAGCGCTCGCGGAGGAAGTCGGGACCGAGGTGGCGGGCGTCGAGCAGGACGTGGTCCTCCCCCGTCCGCGCCATCTGCCGGACGATTGCGTGCGCGACGACGTCGCGCGGCGCGAGCTCGGCGAGCGGGTGGACGTCGGGCATGAACCGCACGCCGTCGGTGTCGAGCAGGATCGCGCCCTCGCCGCGCACCGCCTCGGACACGAGCGGCAGCTGGCCCTTGGCCCCCGCGCCGAGCCACAGGACGGTGGGGTGGAACTGGACGAACTCGACGTCTGCCACGGCGGCGCCCGCGCGCAGCGCCGCGGCCAGGCCGTCGCCCGTCGCCTGCGCCGGGTTGGTCGAGGACTGGAAGACCTGACCGATGCCGCCCGTCGCGAGCACGACCGCGCGGCCCAGCGCGGCGCCGACGCCGTCGCGGCTGCCCTCGCCGATGACGTGCAGGGTCACGCCGCACACGGGCCCCGGGCGGCCCTCGGCGTCGGGCGCGGCGGTGAGCAGGTCGAGCACGAGCGCGTGCTCGATCACCTCGATGCCCGGGTCCGCGCGCACCGCCTCCAGCTGGGCGACGAGCGCGCGCGAGATCTCCGCGCCCGTCGCGTCGCCGCCGGCGTGCGCGATGCGGTCCGCGCCGTGGCCGCCCTCGCGGGTGAGCGAGATGGAGCCGTCGTCGTCCGTGTCGAAGTTCGCGCCGAGGGCGACGAGCTCGCGGACGCGCGCCGGGCCCTCGGTGACGAGCACCTCGACCGCGCGCGGGTCGCACAGGCCCGCGCCCGCCACGAGCGTGTCGGTGAGGTGCGCCTCGGGCGAGTCCTCGGGGTCCAGCGCGGCCGCGATGCCGCCCTGCGCCCAGACGGTCGAGCCGGACGCGAGCACGTCCTTGGTGACGAGCAGGACGCGGGGCACGCGCGTGCGCAGCCGCAGCGCTGCGGTGAGCCCCGCGATCCCCGAGCCGACGACGACGACGTCGGCCTGGGCGGTCCAGCCCGGCGCGGGCGCGGCGAGGCGCGTCGCGAGCCGCGCCGCGCCGCGCGGGACGCCGGTCGCGCTCACCGGGCCCAGGCGACGGCCGCCGTGCGCAGCCCCGCCGGGGCGGCGCCCGGGTCGTGCCCGACGTCGGCGATGCGGTTGTCCGCGTCGACGTGGACCACGTGCGGGCTGTACGTGCGCGCCTCGGCGTCGGGCATCTGCGCGTAGGCGATGAGGATGACGACGTCGCCCGGGTGCACGAGGTGCGCGGCGGCGCCGTTGACGCAGACGACGCCCGACCCGGGCTCGCCCGCGATCGCGTACGTGGTCAGGCGCGCACCGTTGGTGACGTCGACGACGTCGACCTGCTGGCCGGGCAGGATGTCCGCGGCCTCGAGCAGGGACGCGTCGACCGTGACGGACCCGACGTAGTCGAGGTCCGCGGCGGTGACGGTGGCGCGGTGGATCTTGCCCGTCATCATCGTGCGGAGCCAGCTGTCGGTCATCGCCCCTCCAGGGTGAGCGTCACGTTGTCGATCAGGCGCGTCGTCCCGACGCGGGCGGCCACGGCGAGCACGGCCGGCCCGGTCGCGTCCGCGGCGACGTCCGTCGCCGTGTCGTCGACGAGGGCGACGTAGTCGACCACGACCCCCGGCTCGGACGCCAGGACGTCGGCCGCCGCGCGCCGCACCTCGTCGGCCGGAGCACCCGCCCCGGCGGCCGCCTGCGCGGCACGGAGCGCTCTGTTCAACGCCCGCGCCGACGCGCGTTGTTCCGCGTCGAGGTACGCGTTGCGCGAGGACAGCGCGACGCCGTCGTCGTCCCGGACGGTCTCGACGCCCACGACCTCCACGGGCACGTCGAGGTCCGCGACCATGCGCCGCACCGCCATGAGCTGCTGGGCGTCCTTGCGGCCGAAGAGCGCGACGTCGGGCCGGACGAGGTGCAGCAGCTTGAGGACCACCGTGAGGACGCCGTCGAAGTGGCCGGGGCGGTGGGCGCCCTCGAGGCGCTCGCCGAGCGCGCCCGCGCTCACGCGCACCACGGGGTCCCCGTCCGGGTACACCTGCGCGACGTCGGGGGCGAAGACGAGGTCGGCGCCCGCGCCCGCGAGCAGCGCGAGGTCGCCCTCGAGGTCGCGCGGGTAGCGGTCGAGGTCCTCGGCCGGGCCGAACTGCAGCGGGTTGACGAAGATCGTCACGACCACTTCGTCGGCGCGCTCGCGCGCGGCGCGGACGAGGCTGAGGTGGCCCTCGTGCAGCGCGCCCATGGTCATGACGACGGCGCGCGTGCGCCCCGCGCGCGCCGGGCCGAGGGCGTCGGCAAGCTCGCTCCGGGTCCGCACGAGGCGCGGGGTGGTCATCGGTCCTCCGGGGTCTCGCCGAGGGCGTCGAGGACGTCCTGGGCCTGGGACGTGGTGAGGCGCCCGCCGGCGAGCGCCCGCGCGGCCGCGGAGCGCGCGAGCGCGCGGTAGGTGGGCGGCAGGTCCGCGGCCGAGGGCTCCCGCCCGGCGAGCGCGGAGAGCTCGCGCAGGTGGGCGCGGAGCGTGCCGGCGTCGCCGCGCACGACCGGGCCGGTGAGCCCCCCGACCCCGCTCGCGGCGGCCGCCGTGCCCGCGCCGGCCGCGGAGGCCGAGCCGAGGGCGCCGTCGAGCGCGGCCCCCAGGAGCGGCCCGAGGACGCGGTCCGGCCGCTCGACGCCGGCGGCGGCGAGGGCCTGCGCGGCCTGCGCGACGAGCACGACGAGGTGGTTGGCGCCGTGCGCGAGGGCCGCGTGGTACAGCGGGCGGTCGGCCTCGGCGACGACGACGGGCTCGCCGCCGATCTCGACGACCAGGGCCTGGCCGATGGGCAGCACGGGCCCCGGCGCGGTCACGGCGAAGGTGCAGCCGCTGAGCCGGCCGAGGTCGAGCGAGGTCCCCGTGAAGGTCATCGCCGGGTGCAGCGCGAGCGGGATCGCGCCGCGCTCGCGCGCCGGCGTGAGCACGTCGGTGCCGAGCGCGCCCGCGGTGTGCACGACGATCTGCCCCGGCTGCCACGCGCCCAGCCGGGCGAGGCCCGCCACGAGGTCCGCGAGGGCGTCGTCGGGCACGGTGAGGAGCACGAGCTCGGCGCGCTCGACGACCTGCGGCACCTCGAGCGCGGGCACGCCGGGGAGCATGATCTCGATCCGCTCGCGCGACGCCGCCGAGATGCCGCTCGCGCCGACGACGGCGTGGCCGGCCGCGCGCAGCGCGCTGCCGAGCACGGCGCCCACACGTCCGGCGCCGACGACGCCGACCCCGAGGCGCCCCGGCTGGCCGCCCGCCGTCACGCGGGCACCCGGCGCATCCAGCGCTCGGGTCCGGCCGCGGCGCGGGCCCGGCGCGCGCGGTCGGCCTGCTGCCCGAGCAGCGCGCCCGCCGTCGCGGCGTCGAGGTGGGGCACGAACGGCCGCACCGGCCCGGGCGTCGAGTGCAGGACGACGGTCGCGAGGCCCAGCCGCCGCTGGAGCGGTCCCTGCGTGAGCCCGAGCGACTGCGTGCGCTCGTGCGGCACGACGACGAGCCGCCGCACGAACCGGCCGGACCGCACGAGGACGGCGCGCTCGGTGGAGACGACGGCCGTCCGGCGCCACGCGAGGGGGTCGAGCCAGCGGGCCCGCCGCGGGGACCCCACGGACCCGGGCGCGGCCCCGGTCCCCGAGAGCGCCTCGTCGAGCACGGCGCGCGGGTCCTCGACGCCGAGGTCGGGCAGCACGAGCCACAGCGCGAGGAGGGCGTCGTCGCGGTCCCCCACGGGCAGCAGGACGTTCTCGGTCTGCTGGTTCTCCGCCTTGCCGTACCCGGCGACGTTGACCTCGACGCGCCACCAGTCCTTGCGCCGCCACAGCCACGCCTGGCTGAGCCGGACGGCCTGCACCCGACCCGGGGGGAGCGTCTGCGAGCGGGACTCGAGCAGGCCGTGGCGCAGCCGGATGCCGTCGGGCGACTGCGCGGCGCGGAAGTTGAACTCGCCCGCGAACCGCTGCCACAGGTAGCCGCCGACGCCGAGCACCATGGGCAGGAGCGAGAACGCGACCGAGATCTCGCCCGACGCGACCGTCGCGACGACCGCGCCGACGATGCCGAGCGTGAGCACGACGATCGTCACCGACCGCAGCAGCGCGCCGAGCAGTCGGCCGACGGGGACCGCGAGCACCTCGCGCTCGGGCGCCGCGGGCGCCTCGGGCTGGTCCTCGGTGCCGAACTCGATGCCCGCGGAGCGCGCCAGCAGCTCGTTCCGCAGCCGCTGCGCGGCGTCCTCGCGGAGGAACGACAGGGTGACGGTCGAGTCGGAGCCGCCCGCCACCTCGAACCGCAGCTCGGCGAGGCCGAGGAGCCGCGCGAGCACCGGCTGCACGACGTCGATCGCCTGCACCCGGTCGAGGCGCGCGGTGCGGTGCTGGCGGAAGAGGACGCCCGTCTTGAGGTAGACCGCCTCCGCGTCGACGCCGTAGCGCGTCATGCGCCACGCGAGGGCGGCGTAGCCGAAGCCGAGCGCGGCGACGAGGGCGATCACCCCGACGACCGGGAGCCAGCCGACCGACCGGACCAGGTCGCCCGCGTCGAGGAGGTTGGGACCCACCTGCTGCGCGAGGATCACGAGCAGGACAGCGATGATCTTCCAGCCCTTGACCGCGGGCGTGACCGGGTGGACCCGGTGCCACACGGGCTCGCCGACGGGTCCGGCCGCGGCCGGGTCGGCCTCGGGGACCGCGGGCAGGGGGTCCTGCGCGGTCACAGCCCCGCCAGCTGCGCCTCGCCGCGCGCGGCGAGGCGGTCGCGCAGGCGCGAGGCCTCGGCGGGCGGGAGGCCGGGGATCGCGGCGTCCGTGCCGGGCGAGGCGGTGTGCAGCTGCACGCGCGCGATGCCGCACCAGCGGTCGAGCGGGCCCGCCTGGACGTCCACGAACTGCATGCGCCCGTACGGCACGACGACGATCGACCGGAACATCACGCCCTTGCGGATGAGGAGGTCGTCCTCGCGCTCGGCGTAGCCCCACGCGCGGACCTGCCGCGGCACGACGAACGCGACGAGCGCGAGCACCGCGAGGACGACGGCCGGGACCGCCCAGAGGCCCGCGAGGCCGCTCAGCACGGCGGCGACGACGCCGCCCGCCAGCGGGAGCAGGAGCGAGAGACCCGCCGTGACGAGGCGCACCGTGACGAGCCGCGGCGACACCGACTGCCACCGGACGCCGACCGGGTCGAACGGCCCGACGGCAGGGTCCACCGCGAGCGGCTCCACCGGGACCGCGACCGCGGGCGCGGGCGGCGGGGGCGGCGGCGCGGGCGGGGGCGGCACAGACGCCGCGGGCGTCGTGGCGGACCCCCCGGTCCAGGGGCCGTGCTGCCCGTGCGGCTCCGGCGGGACGGGCTGGGTCATGCCGACCATCCTTGCACTCAGGCAGCGCTGCCCGAGGCCGCCGACGCCCCCGGTCCGCCCGGCTCGTCGTCGGGCGGCGGCACCTCGCACCAGCGCTCGACGACCAGGCCGATGACGGCGAGCGCGACCGTGCAGAGCATCGCGAGGCCTGCGCTCACGGCGAGGTCGCGCCGCGCCGCGATCTCCAGGTCGCCGAGGACCACGAGCACGTGCGCCGCGTACCAGCCGCTCAGCAGCGCGCCCGTGTAGGCCGACGCCGTCGCGAGGACGACGGTGCGCGCCGCGAGCAGCGGGTCGAGCCCCGGGCGGTTGCCCTGCGTGAACTGCCGGACCGACCAGCCGAGGCTCAGGACCACGCCGGCGATGAGCAGCACGACGACCGACGACAGCAGCGGCACGGGCAGCAGCGAGGCGCCGCGGCTCTCGGCGGCGCGGAGCCCCGCGAACACCACCACCGCGGCGAGCGCGGCGATGAGCAGCAGACGCGGCCAGGGCGTGCGGCGCATCAGCGTCGGTTCACTCGGGTGCCGCCCACCAGTCGAGCGCCATCCAGCGGATGCCGCCGCGGTCCGGCGCGGTCTGGGCGAGCGCGGCGACCGGTCCCCCGCCGAGGCCGGGCAGGACGGCGTCGGGCTGGACCTGCGCCCACGGCTCGAGGACGAAGGCGCGCTCGTGCGCGCGCGGGTGGGGCAGCTCGAGGTCGTCGGCCGCGGCCACGACGCCGTCGTACACGACGATGTCGACGTCGATGGTGCGCGGGCCCCAGTGCTCGGTGCGCACCCGGCCGTGCGCGTCCTCGAGGCGGTGGCACGCGGCGAGGAGCGCGCGCGGGCTCAGCGTCGTGCGGACGAGGACGACCGTGTTGAGGAAGTCCGGCTGCTCGGGGCCGCCGACGGGCTGGGTCCGCGCGAGGGGCGCGATGGCCGTGATCTCGATGCCCGGGGCCTCGGCGAGGTCGAAGACGACCTGACGCAGGACGTCGTGGCTCGCGCCGATGTTGGAGCCGAGCGCGAGGACGGCGCCGACGGGCGCAGCGGGAGCCGCGTCGAGCCGGTCGACGGGCGGGCCGTCGACGACGGGCGCCGGGCGGGCCGGGTCCGGCGCGGGTGCGGTGAGGACCGCAGTCGCGTCCGGCGGGGGCAGCTGCGGGATGCCCACGCCCGGCGCGGGCGGCGCCGG
>NZ_JADDKQ010000032.1 GCF_016464425.1 Actinotalea solisilvae | reverse complement strand
GCGGGCCCACGCCCGCGCCTGCGACGGCGGCACCGGCCGTGGCGCCCAGCGGCGCCACGCCCTCGACGCTCGCCCAGTCGGGCACGAAGAGCGCGGTGGCCTCCGTCGGCTCGGGCTGCGGGATGCCGGCGTCGTGCCGCGGGGCGGTGCGCGCGACCGCGGGCTCGGCCCAGCGCGCGGCGTCGGGTCCCGCCTCGGGCGCGGGGACCTCGTCGGGCACGTGGCCGAGGCCGTCGACGACCACGGGGGGCGCGCCGACCGAGGGCACGTGCGTGCGGTCTCGGTGGATCTGCACCCTGACGTCGCCGAACGGCACCGTCACGGGCGCCTGGGGCTTGTGCACGACGACGTCGACGGCCTCCACGCCGCGGTGCGTGAGCGCGACGGCCGCGATGCGCTCGGCGACCGTCTCGACGAGGTCGGCGGGCGTCCCCGCGAGGACGCCCGCGACCTGCTCGCTCAGGACGCCGTAGTCGACCGTGAGGTCGAGCCGGTCCTCGGCCGCGGCCGGGCGGGTGTCGACGTGGAGCGTGACGTCGGCGACGAAGGTCTGCCCGTCGCGTCGCTCGTGGTCGAAGACGCCGTGGTGGCCCGTCGCGGTGATGCCGGACACGGTGATGCGGTCGCGGGTGGGGTGGCCCGCGGTCGACTCATGCACGATGGTCTCCGTCCTGGGTGTGGCTGTGCTGGTCCTGCCGCTCGTCCCGGGCCGCCGACCAGGCGGCCGCCACCCGCACCGCGTCCGCCGAGCCTGCCACGTCGTGCACCCGGACGCACCAGGCTCCGCCGAGGGCGGACAGGGCGCTGATGGCCGCCGTCGCGCCGTCGCGCGCGTCGGGCGGGGCGGGCGTCCCGTCGGGCCCGGCGAGCAGGTGGCCGAGGAACCGCTTGCGCGAGGCGCCGACGAGCACGGGCCGGCCGAGGGCCTGCAGCGCGTCGAGGTGCGCGAGCAGCGGCCAGTTGTCGCGACCCGGCTTCGCGAAGCCCAGACCCGGGTCGAGGACGACCTGCTCGCGACGCACGCCCGCGGCCTCGAGCGCCGCGAGGCGCGCGGCGAGCTCGTCGCGGACGTCGACGACGACGTCGTCGTAGGTCGCGTGGTCGTCCATGACGTCGGCGTGGCCGCGCCAGTGCATGGCGACGTAGACGACGCCGGTCTCGGCGACGACGTCGACCATCGCCGGGTCCGCCAGGCCCCCCGAGACGTCGTTGACGACGTGCGCGCCCGCCGCCACCGCGTCCCGCGCGACGGCCGCCCGCGTCGTGTCGACGCTGACGACGGCGCCGGCCGCGACGAGCTCGCGCACGACCGGGAGCACACGACGCCGCTCCTCGTCGGGCGGGACGCGCTCCGCGCCCGGGCGGGTGGACTCGCCGCCGACGTCGAGCACGTCCGCGCCCTGGGCGACGAGCGCGAGCCCGTGGGCCGCGGCGGCGGCCGGCTCGAACCACCGCCCGCCGTCGCTGAAGGAGTCCGGTGTCACGTTGACGACACCCATGACGAGCGTCCGGTCGAGCACCGTGAGGCGCTCCGGCAGCGGCTCGGGGTGCAGGCGCGTCACGGATCCACCCTAGAGCCGCCCACCGACTCCCCCGACCGCCCGACGTCCTGGGTCCGCCACGCCGGCCGGCGTCCCCGCTCCCCTCCCCGCCCCGGGAGCAGCCCTGCCGAGGACGCGAAGGCTTGGTCGCGTTCCGCGCGACCAACCCTCCACACGCGACTCGACCGTCCCCGCCCGGGCAGGGAGACGGGACGCGCGGGACCGCTCCGGGCACGCGGTGGTCAGCGGGGCGCGACGGAACACGTGGGGCCGCAGGGGCGCGGACTCCCCCGCCACCCGAGCCGACGCAGGGCGACGCCGACCTGCACCGCCGTCGCGCACGGACGCAGGACGTGCCGCCACCGGTAGCGCAGGGTGAGGTCACCGAACGAGAGCAGGACGGCGTTGTCCCGCCAGACGTCGTCGTCCGTGCGTCCGCCGGGATGCGCGACCTCGCCGTCCAGCTCGACCGTCAGCCCGACGTCGTCGTACCGCCGGTCCGCCCGGGTCCACCGGCCGCCCACCACGCGCCGGGCCTGCGCCCGCGAGCGCGGGAGCCCGTGCCGTCGCTCGACGTCACGCTGGTACCTCAGCTCGAGCGCCGACTCGACACCGTCCCGGACCGCGCCGAGCAGCTCCTCGAGGAGGCGTCGTCGTCCGACGGCCGGCCGCGCCGACAGCGCGGCGAGGATCTCGTCCGGCCTCGTCCCCGCGCGGACGGCGGCGCACACGACGGAGACCGCCTCGTCGACGTCCCCCCTCGACGCGACGAGGTCCACCACGGTGTCCGCGCGGCCGACCGACACGATCCCGGCGGTCGTGGACGGCATGGCGCGACGCAGGTGGACGACGAGACCGTCGGACCGCATCACCCGCCGGTGCGCCGGCACGCTCACGTCGACGAGGGAGGGCTCCGCCCGGAGGAACCGGTGCAGGTACCCGGCGCTGGCGTGGCTCAGCGCGGCGCCCGGCCCCGCGTAGAGGAGGCCGGCTCGCGCCCTCGTCAGCCAGGGCAGCGGCCCGGAGTGCACGACGACGACTCCCCGATGCAGGCGCTGCCAGTGACCGGCCGCGACGAGGCGTGCCACCCGGTGCTTCGTGAGCCCGAGGCGGTCGGCCTGGGCAACGGTGATCGCGTCGTTCTGACGGGCCGCCAGCCGGAGTACCGACCCAGGGATGCGAGCCATGCCGCCAGCATGTCGAGCGGCGGTGCCGCGCCGTCGCCGGACCGCTCGGCCTGTGGACAGGGCAGAGCCCGGATCGGTGGTGGACGACCGGCCGCCGCGGCGCTCGCTGGGCTCAGCGGCCCGCGATGCGAAGGGTTGGTCGCGCGCTCAGCGACCAACCCTTCACGCCGGCGGGTGCGCCACGGCACCACCCGCGGGGCCGCGCGGGCGGGACCGCGTCGCCACCACGCGGATGCGTCGGCGTCGGCGTGAGCGTGTGAAGGGTTGGTCGCGTGCGCCGCGCCCAACCCTTCACGCCGACCGCGGCCCAGTCCCGACGGGGTGGCCACGGCGCACACCGGCAGTGCGCGCACACCCGCGGTGCGCGGGCGGGCGCGGTGCGCGGGCGGGCGCGGTGCGCGGGCGGGCGCGGTGCTCGGGCGGGCGCGGTCAGCGGGCGGGCGCGGGGGCGTCAGCGGCCGAGGATGAGGCTCATGGCCTCGGCGCGCGTGGTGCCGTCGCGCATCTGGCCGCGGACGGCCGAGGTCACCGTGCGCGAGCCCGGCTTGCGGACGCCGCGCATCGACATGCACAGGTGCTCGCACTCGATGACGACCAGCACGCCGCGCGGCTGGAGGATCTCGACCATCGCGTCGGCGACCTGGGACGTGAGGCGCTCCTGGACCTGCGGCCGGCGCGCGTAGAGGTCGACCAGCCGGGCGATCTTCGACAGGCCGGTGATGCGACCGTCCGCGCCCGGGATGTAGCCGACGTGCGCGACCCCGTGGAACGGCACGAGGTGGTGCTCGCACGTCGAGTACACCTCGATGTCCTTGACCAGCACCATCTCCTCGTGGCCGAGGTCGAAGGTGGTCGTGAGGACGTCGCGCGGCTCCATGTGCAGGCCGGCGAACGTCTCCGCGTAGGCCCGCGCCACGCGCGCGGGGGTGTCCCGCAGGCCGTCGCGGTCCGGGTCCTCGCCGACGGCGAGCAGCAGCTCGCGCACCGCGCGCTCGGCACGCTCGTGGTCGTACCGGACCGCCATCGAGACGCCGTCGGCCACGACGACGTCGTCCTCGAGTCCCGCGTCGGCGGGCAGCGGCAGGTCGTCAGCCGTGTGCGTCATGCGCGCGCTGCCGTCAGCCGTCGGCCCGCGGCGTCACGCCGCCGACCTGGCCGCCCGGGGGCACCTCGCCGACCGGGTCGGCCGGGTGCTCGGGCTTCGCCGCGGCGGCCTCGTCCTGCGGGATGACCGGGTGTCCGTTCGACGCCGCCTTCTCCCGCTCCGTCTGCACCGGGGGGATGCTCGAGACCGTGCGGTCCGGGCTCGAGAGCCACACCTCGCGCGGCTCGCGCTTCGTCACGGGCGCGAAGATCTCGGCGAGCTCGGCCTGGTTGAGCGTCTCGCGCTCGAGGAGCTCGACGACGAGGGTGTCGAGGACCTCGCGGTAGTGGTTGAGGATCTCGTAGGCCTCGTCGTGCGCGAAGTCCATGAACCGGCGGACCTCGACGTCGACGACCGACGCGACGTCCTCGGAGTAGTCCCGCCCGTGGCCGACGTCGCGCCCGAGGAAGACCTCGCCGCTGTCCTGGCCGAGCTTGACCGCGCCGACGCGCTCGCTCATGCCGTACTGCGTGACCATCTTGCGGGCGATCGCGGTGGCCTTCTCGATGTCGTTCGAGGCGCCGGTCGTCGGGTCGTGGAACACGACCTCCTCGGCCACGCGCCCGCCCATGGCGTAGGCGAGCTGGTCGAGCAGCTCGTTGCGCGTCGTCGAGTACTTGTCCTCGGCCGGCATGACCATCGTGTACCCGAGGGCACGGCCGCGCGGGAGGATCGTCACCTTGGTCACCGGGTCGGTGTACCGCAGCGCCGCCGCCACCAGGGCGTGGCCGCCCTCGTGGTACGCGGTGATCTTCTTCTCCTTGTCGTTCATCAGCCTGGTCCGCCGCTGCGGGCCGGCGATGACGCGGTCGATCGCCTCGTCGAGCTCGCGGTTGCCGAGCACCTGGAGCCCGCCGCGCGCCGTGAGCAGCGCGGCCTCGTTGAGCACGTTCGCCAGGTCGGCACCGGTGAAGCCGGGCGTGCGCTTCGCGACGGCGTGCAGGTCGACGTCGGGCGCCATGGGCTTGCCCTTGGCGTGCACCGTGAGGATGCGCTCGCGGCCGCGCAGGTCGGGCGCGTCGACCGCGACCTGGCGGTCGAAGCGGCCCGGACGCAGCAGCGCGGGGTCGAGGATGTCGGGCCGGTTGGTGGCCGCGATGAGGATGACGTTCGCGTTGACGTCGAAGCCGTCCATCTCGACGAGCATCTGGTTGAGCGTCTGCTCGCGCTCGTCGTGGCCGCCGCCCAGGCCGGCGCCGCGGTGACGGCCGACGGCGTCGATCTCGTCGATGAAGATGATGGCGGGCGCGTTCTGCTTGGCCTGGTCGAAGAGGTCGCGCACGCGGGACGCGCCGACGCCGACGAACATCTCGACGAAGTCCGAGCCCGAGATCGAGTAGAACGGCACGCCCGCCTCGCCCGCGACGGCGCGTGCGAGGAGCGTCTTGCCGGTACCGGGCTGGCCGTAGAGCAGCACGCCCTTGGGGATCTTGGCGCCGACGGCCTGGAACTTGGCCGGGTCCGCGAGGAACTCCTTGATCTCCTGGAGCTCCTCGACCGCCTCGTCCACGCCCGCGACGTCGGCGAACGTCACCTGCGGCGTCTCCTTCGAGACGAGCTTCGCCCGCGACTTGCCGAACTGCATGACCCGCGAGCCGCCGCCCTGCATGCGCGACATGAGGAACCAGAACAGGCCCAGGATGATGACGAACGGCAGGAGCAGGCCGAGCAGGCTCGCCCACCAGGACGTGCGCGGGACCTCGGAGTTGAAGCCCCCCTCGGGGTCCGCGTCGACGATTGCCTCCACCACGGCCTCGCCCTGCGGCTGCACGTAGTAGAACTGCACGTTCCGGCCCTTGTCCCCGAAGTCCTCGGAGAGCGTGAGGTCCACGCGCTGCTGGCCGTCGACGATCTTGGCCTGCTCGACCGTGTCGCCCCGGAGGAGCTCGAGGCCGTCGGACGTGTCGATCCGCTGGATGCCCGTGGACATGAAGGACGACGCCCCCAGCCACAGGATGAGGACGGCCAGGAGGATCCAGATGGCGGGGCCACGGGTGAGGCGCTTGACGTTCATGGGTGACGGGGCCGGAGCCCTATCCCTCCTGGTCGCGGGGCAGGTCTGACGTGCACGTTACCCGCTGGGCCCGCGGCGCCCCCGCCGTGTTCGCGCAGGGCGCGAGCGGGAACCGTGGAGGGTTCCCGCACGTTGGGTCCCGAGGTCGCCCCCGCGTGCGCGCGGGGCTCCGGGCTCAGTCGCCGTAGACGTGCGGCGCGAGCGTGCCGACGAACGGCAGGTTCCGGTACTTCTCGGCGTAGTCGAGCCCGTACCCGACGACGAAGTCCGTCGGGATGTCGAAGCCCACGTACCGCACGTCGACCTCGACCTTGGCGGCCTCGGGCTTGCGGAGCATGGTCGCGATCTCGACCGACGCCGGACCGCGGCTGCGCAGGTTCGCGAGCAGCCAGGAGAGCGTCAGCCCCGAGTCGATGATGTCCTCGACGATGAGCACGTGACGGCCCGTGAGGTCCGCGTCCAGGTCCTTGAGGATCCGCACGACGCCCGACGACGACGTGCCCGCCCCGTAGGACGAGACGGCCATCCAGTCCATCTGCACCGCCGTGTGCAGCCGGCGCGCGAGGTCGGCCATCACCATGACCGCGCCCTTGAGGACGCCGACGAGCAGCAGCTCGCGGCCCGCGTAGTCGGCGTCGATCTGCGCCGCCATCTCGTCGAGCCGGGCCTGGAGCTGCTCCTCCGTGAGGAGCACGCGCTCGAGGTCGTCACCCATGTCCGCCGGATCCACCGCTCGCCGCTCCCTGTGCCTCAGCCGTCGTGCCCTGTGTGCTGGTCGTGCTCGTCGTGCTCGTCGCGCGCCGCGCTCGTCGGTGGAGCGGGCCGGACGCACGTCAGCCTGCCACACCGCCGGTGCACCACGCCGCCACCCGGGACGGCCGCGCCACCCTGCCCGCGCCAGTCGGTGACCAGCCGGTCGACCGCCTCGACGTGCACGCGCCCGACGTCGCCCGCGGGCGCTCCCCACGCCACGAGGGCCGCGCGCAGGGCCCGCCGCCGGACGGCCGGCGCGAGCGCCGCGAGCGCCGCGACGTCGAGCGCGGGACCCGGCCCCGCCCCGTCCCCGGCGGCCGGTCCGGGCACGGTCACGCCGCCGTCGGGCGCCACCCACGCCGCGGCGAGGGCGTCCGCCGCGAGCGCGGCGAGGGCGTCGTCGTCCTCGCGCAGCAGGTCCGCGGTCCGGGCGAGGGACGGCACGACGGCGGGGCCGAGCACGTCCGCGAGCACGGGCAGCACCTCGCCGCGTACGCGGCTGCGCACCGGCGCCGCGCCCGACGTCGCGCCGGCCGGCGCCGGCGTGTTCGTCGGGTCGTGCCACGGGTCGAGGCCCAGCGCGGCGCACGCGCGCTCGGTCGTCGCGCGGCGCTCCCCGAGGAACGGCCGCCGCAGCAGCCCGCGCCGCCGCGGCATCCCGGCGAGCGACCGCGCGCCGGACCCGCGCGCGAGCCGCAGGAGCACCGTCTCGGCCTGGTCCTCGAGGGTGTGCCCGAGCAGCACCGCGACCGCCCCGCGCTGGGCGGCGACGTGCTCGAGCGCCGCGTACCGCGCGGACCGCGCGCCCGCCTCGGGTCCCCCGTCCGCCACGTCCACCGCGACCGGCACCACGTCGACCGGGTCGAGCCCGAGCGCGCGGCACGCGCCGGCCGCGCGCACAGCGACAGCGTCGCTGCCCGCCTGCAGCCCGTGGTCCACGACGACGGCGCCCGCGCGCAGGCCGAGCCGCGGCGCGACGAACGCGGTGGCCGCCGCGAGCGCGAGCGAGTCGGGCCCGCCCGAGCACGCGACGAGGACCAGCGGCGCCGGGCCGGCGCCGCCACCGGCGACGCCGTCCAGCTCACGCCGGACGGCCGCCCGCAGCGCGGCGACGGCGGGGTCGGGCCCGGTCACGACGACCTCAGCCGTGCACGCGCCGGACCCACGCGCGCGGGTCGGCGATCTCGCGCGCGGACGGCAGCGCGTGCGGCCCGGCCCAGACCGCGTCGAGCGCCGCCGAGCCGCCCGTCGTGCGCACCGCGCGCACGAACGCGGCGCCCCGCCGGTACTGGGCCATCTTCGCCTCGAGCCCGAGCAGCCGGCGCAGCACGCGGTCCGCCGGGGACGCGCGGCGTCGGCGCTGCGCGTCGAAGCGCGCCCGCAGGCGGCGCGCGCTCGGGATGCTGCGCGCGCCGACGGAGTCCATGGCGACCTCGGCATGCCCCTCGAGCAGGGACATCGTCGCCGTGACGGCGTCGAGCCGCTCGCGCTGCGCGGGGTCGAGGACCAGCCCGAGGACGCCCAGGTCGTCGTCGGCCGGTCCGTCGGCCACCCCCGCCGGGCGGGAGGACCCACGGCGCCGCGCCGCGCTCAGCGCACGCTCGACCGCCGAGGTCAGCTCGGGCCCGCGCGCGGACAGCTCGGCGACGAGGCCGCGGACCTCCGTGCGGAGGTGGTCGGCGAGCCACGGCGCCGCGGCGAACTGGAGCGCGTGGGTCTGCTCGTGCACGCACACCCACAGCGCGAAGTCGTGCAGGTCGGCGCTCAGCCGCGCGCGCATGTGCAGCACGTTGGGCGCGACGAGGACCAGCCGGCCGCCGGCCGGGGCGTCGGTCGCGAAGGGGTCGAACTGCCCAAGGACGCGCGCTGCCAGCAGCGACAGCAGCCCGGCCGCCTGCCCGGTCGCGGGTCCGGCCCGCAGGTGGTCCACGACGCCGTCGGGCGCGCGGTCGGGCACGGGCGCGAGGCCCTGGAAGGACCGCGCCGCGGCGAGCGCCCAGCCCGGCCGGTCGAGGACCGCGACGGCGGCGCGCTGGTCCTCGCGACCGGCCGCCTTGACGGCGGTCCCGAGCCGCGACGCGCGCAGCGCGAGCGGGTAGGCACGCTCGGCGGCGTCCCGGAGCGCCGCGACGGCCTCCGCGGCCTCGTCGCGGGTCACGGCCGGACCGGGCGGGGCGAGCCGGCCGGCCCAGCGCGCCGCCCGGTCCCAGTCGACGACGAGGAGGTCGCTGACGCGGCCTCCCCCGGGCGCGCCGGGGGCCGCGTCGGACCTCACCGCGCGGGCCGGCGTCACGCGAGCCCCACGACCTGCTGGACGAAGGCGTCGACCGCCGCGCGCGGCCCGGGCTGGCCGCCGGGCGGGGTCGCGTCGGCGAGCACCGCGAAGGCGAGCAGGCGGCCGCCGGAGGTCTGGATCGTCCCCGCGAGCGACGTCACGCCCGGGAGGCTGCCCGTCTTGGCGCGCACCAGCCCCTCGGCCGGGCCCTCCTCGAACCGGTCGGCGAGCGTGCCCTGCCAGCCCGCGACCGGCAGGTCGAGCAGCACGGGCAGCAGCTGCGGGTTGGCCGGGTCGGCCGCGGCGGCGACGAGGCCGACGAGCAGCGACGGCGGGAGGGCCGACAGGGCGGAGAGGCCGCTGCAGTCGCGCAGCACGGCGCCCTGCGTGTCGAGCCCCTGCCGACCGAGCTCGGCGAGCACGGCCGCCGTCGCGCCCTCGAAGCTCGCGGGCAGACCGTGCTCGACGGCGACGAGCCGCCCGAGCACCTCGGTGATCGCGTTGTCGGACACCTGGACCGCGTACCGGACGATCTCCCGCACGGGCGCGGACTCGACCCGACCCACCTCGAGCGCCCCCGCGGGCGCCTCCTGCCGCACGGGCGCGCCCGTCACCGCGATGCCCTGGGCCGCGAGCGCGGCGGCGAACGTCTCCGCCGCCTGGAGCGCCGGGTCCGGCCAGCGCGGCGGGTACTCGCCCTCGCGCATCTTCGCGACGTCGACCGCGAGCGCGGCGACCGGCGCGACGAACCCCTGGGCGACGTCGGACGGCTTCCACTCGGGGTGCAGCAGCGGTCCGCTGAAGAGCCGGTCGTCGAGGCCGAGCGTGACCTCCGCGACGCCCGCGAGCCGCAGCGCGCGCGCCGTCTGCGCGGCGAGGTCGACGAGCCCCGCGCGCCCGCTCACCGCGTCGGGGACCCCCGCACCCGCGCCGAGCATCATGTCGCCGCCGCCGACGAGCACGAGGCGGCCCGGCTCGGGCTGGACGACGGTGGTCGGGAGGGTCCGGTCCGGCCCGAGCGCCGTCATCGCGGCGAGCCCGGTGAGCAGCTTGGCGGTCGAGGCGGGCACGCGCGGCGCCGCGCCGCCGAGGTCCGCGAGGACCTCCCCGGTGAGCACGTCCTGCACGACGACGCCCGTCGACGCGCCCATCCGGGCGTCCGCCACGAGCGCCTGCGCGAGGGCCGTGACCTCCGGCGCCGGGGGCACCGGCGCCGACGGGTCGAGCGTCGCGACGACGGGCGTGACCTCGGGCGCGGGCACCGCGCCGGGGACGGCCGGGAACGGGGCCGGCGGGGCGGGCTCGGGCTCGAGCGTCACGAGCCCCGGCACGACGTCGTACGCGTCCGCGGCGGCGTAGCCGCCCGCCCCGAGGACGAGCGTCACGACGACCGCACCCGCGACCCGCGCTGCCGTCCCCATGCCACCTCCTGGTCCCGCGGGTGCCGTGCGCGCCGCGGCTGCAGCGCTCGCGCTGCCGGTGGGCCACACTAGTCACAGCACGCCGCCGGTCCGGGCGGCCACACCCGAGGGAGCGCCCGTGGAGTTCGACGTCACCATCGAGATCCCGAAGGGGCAGCGCAACAAGTACGAGGTCGACCACGAGACGGGTCGCATCCGGCTCGACCGGATGCTCTTCACCTCGACGCGCTACCCCGACGACTACGGGTTCATCGAGGGCACGCTCGGCGAGGACGGCGACCCCCTGGACGCCCTGGTCCTGCTCGAGGAGCCGACCTTCCCCGGCTGCCTCATCCGGTGCCGCGCGCTGGGCATGTTCCGCATGCGCGACGAGGCGGGCGGCGACGACAAGGTGCTGTGCGTGCCGATGGGTGACCAGCGTGCGTCGTGGCGCCAGGACATCGACGACGTGAGCGAGTTCCACCGCCTCGAGATCCAGCACTTCTTCGAGGTCTACAAGGACCTCGAGCCCGGCAAGTCCGTCGAGGGCGCGCACTGGGTCGACAAGGCCGCGGCCGAGGCGGAGATCCAGAACTCGATCCAGCGCGCGATCGACACGGGCTACTACGAGAAGCACGGCAAGCACTGACCCGACGGGGCGCCCCGAGCGCCCGCCGACGACGAGGGCGCCCGGACCGCGGTCCGGGCGCCCTCGTCGTCGTCAGGGGGTGGTGCGTGCCGGGCGGTGCGGTCAGGGCCGGCCGGCGTAGGGCATGGTGCCCGACCAGCGGATCGCCGTGACGCGCACCGCGACGCCGGGCCGCGGCGCCTCGACCATCTGTCCGTTGCCGACGAACATCGCGACGTGGGTGATGCTGCCCGGGTCGCTGCCGACGGAGCCGTAGAAGATGAGGTCCCCGGGGCGCATCGAGTCGTAGGAGATCTTCTGCACCTGGCGGTACTGGTCGCGCGACGTGCGGTGGATGCTCAGGCCCGCCGCGGCCCACGCCTTGCTCGTGAGGCCGGAGCAGTCGAACGCCTCCGGCCCGGCGGCGCCCCAGCCGTAGGCCTTGCCCACCTGCGAGACCGCCCACGCTACGGCGCTCTGGCCCTGCGCGGCCGTGCCCCGCTGCGAGCCCGTGCCCAGCCCGTACGGGTCGGACGCCGGCGGCGGGGTGACGACGGGCGGGGCGGTGACCGGCGGCGCGACGACGGGCGGAGGGGTCACCGGGGGTGCGGTGACGGGCGGCGCGGTCACCGGGGGCGCCACGACGGGCGGCGCGGTCACGGGCGGCGCGGACACGGGCGGGGCGACGACGGGCGGGGCCGTGACCGGCGGCGTCGCCGCGGACGGGGTGGGCGGCGGCGTCGCGGACGGGGGGGACGGGGTGACGCCGCGCTGGGCGGCTGCGGCCGCCTCGGCGCGCGCCGCGCGCTCGGCGTCGACCTGCGCCTGCCGCGCGCGCTCGACCTCGAGCGACGTCTGACGCAGCGCGGCGAGCTCGGAGAGCAGCACCTCACGCTCGGCCGCGATCGCCGCGACCTGCTCCTCCGCCGTCGCGTACAGCTGCTGGGCGGTCGCGAGCGCGTCCTCGGCAGCCTGCGCTGCGGCCTCCGCCCGGGCGGCGGCCTCGTCGGCGCGGGTCTGGAGCGTGCGTGCGACGAGGTCGGCGGCGTCGAAGCGCTGCACCGCACGCTGGGCCTGGCTGCCCAGCTGGTCCATCGCCGTCCGGCGGGCGACGAGGTCCTCGAAGCCGTCCGCCGAGAGGAAGGCGCCGAGGCCGTCGAGCGTGCCGCCCGAGCGGTACGCCTGGAGAGCGATCTGGCCGAGCTCGTCGCGGGCGACCTCGGCGTCCTCGGCCGCTGCCGCGGCCTGCGCGGCCGCCTCCTCGGACCGTGCGGTCGCCGCGTCGCGCGCGCCGACGGCCTCGGTGTAGTCCTCGGCGGCGGCGGCGACGTCGGTCCACGCCGTCTCGAGCGCGGCGGACTGCGTCGCGAGCGCGACCTCGAGCGAGGCGACGTCGCGCGCTGCGGTCCGGACGGCGTCCTGGGCCGCGGCGACGTCGTCCGTGCTGACGTCGGGGTCCGCCCAGGAGGCGCCCGCCGTGGCGGTGCCCAGGAGGAGGACGAGCGTCGTCGCGGCGGCAGCCCGCCGTGCGCCGGCACCCCAGGTCCTCATCCGGTGCGTCCTCCCGTACGGGGCGCCGTGTCGGCGCCGGCCGTGCTCGTCGGCGCGCTCGTGCGCGCTCGGGGCCCCGCGGTCCTGCAGGTCCTGTCGCACGGTACTCACAGCAGTCACGGGAGCAACAGGTGTCACTCCGACAACGTTCGTCACACCAGTCACTCCAGTCACACCGAGCCGGCCCGCCGCGCGCCCGAACCGTCCGATTCGTCCGGTCGCTGCAGCACGGGATCTCCCGAGCGCCCCAGGCGGTCCGCGCGTGCGGCCGGGGCCACGGCGGGAGCACCGCATCACCCGAACGGCCGCGTGCGGACCGGGCCCGCGCACCCGGCGACGCCCCGCCCGGTCCGGATCGCGAGACGGCGATATCGCCTGCTGGTCCGGCCGCCCTACGCTGGCCGACATGTACTGCCGAATGTGTCGCTGACCCGCGCACGTTCGGTGGTGTGCCCGCTGACCGGTTCGACCGGGACGTCCCGTCGTCCCTGATCCCCCGGCAGGGCACCTCCCTCACGTGCACACCCACCCAGTCCCGTCGCGGGCTGGCCGGGGTCAGTGCGCTGGCTGTGGTCACCCGCGGTACTCCCACGAACGAGGAGCCCGCACCATGAGCAACGAGTCCTGGTCCTTCGAGACCCGCCAGATCCACGCCGGCCAGCCCGCGGACGCCGCGACCGGCGCCCGCGCCCTGCCGATCTACCAGACGACGTCGTTCGTCTTCCCGGACGCCGACACCGCCGCGGCGCGCTTCGCGCTGCAGGACCTCGGCCCGATCTACACGCGCATCGGCAACCCGACCACGCAGGCGGTCGAGGACCGCATCGCGAGCCTCGAGGGCGGCGTCGGCGCGCTGCTGCTCTCCTCGGGCCAGGCCGCCGAGACCTTCGCGATCCTCAACATCGCCGAGGCCGGCGACCACGTCGTCGCGAGCCCGAGCCTCTACGGCGGCACGTACAACCTGCTCCACTACACGCTGCCCAAGCTCGGCATCACGACGACGTTCGTCACCGACCCGCACGACCCGCAGGCCTGGCGCGACGCCGTCCGGCCGAACACCAAGCTGTTCTTCGGCGAGACGATCCCCAACCCGCAGTCCGACGTCCTCGACATCGAGGCGGTCGCCGCCGTCGCGCACGAGGTGGGCGTCCCGCTCGTCGTCGACAACACCGTCGCGACGCCGTACCTCATCCGCCCGCTCGAGCACGGCGCCGACGTCGTCGTCCACTCGGCGACGAAGTACCTCGGCGGGCACGGCGCGGCGATCGGCGGCGTCATCGTCGACGGCGGCTCGTTCGACTACGCGAAGCACCCGGAGCGCTTCCCCAACTACAACACCCCGGACCCGTCCTACAACGGCCTCGTGTTCGCGCGCGACCTCGGCGTCGGCGGCCTGTTCCCGGTGAACCTGTCCTTCATCCTCAAGGCGCGCGTCCAGCTGCTGCGCGACCTCGGCTCCTCCATCTCGCCGTTCAACGCGTTCCTCATCGCCCAGGGCATCGAGACCCTCTCGCTGCGGATCGAGCGCCACGTCGCCAACGCGCAGACGGTCGCGGAGTGGCTCGAGGCGCGCGACGACGTCGTGCGCGTGCACTACGCCGGCCTGCCGTCCAGCCCGTGGCACGCCAACGCCCAGAAGTACGCGCCGCGCGGCGCGGGCGCGATCGTGTCCTTCGAGCTCGAGGGCGGCGCCGAGGCCGGCAAGCGCTTCGTCGACGCGCTCGAGCTGCACTCGAACGTCGCGAACATCGGCGACGTGCGCTCGCTCGTCATCCACCCGGCGTCGA
Source organism: Actinotalea solisilvae (assembly GCF_016464425.1). Taxonomy (GTDB): domain Bacteria; phylum Actinomycetota; class Actinomycetes; order Actinomycetales; family Cellulomonadaceae; genus Actinotalea; species Actinotalea solisilvae. The sequence goes on along the minus strand of NZ_JADDKQ010000032.1, from coordinate 228 downwards.
CCACGCACAGCCAGCTCACGCCGGAGGAGCAGCTCGCGTCCGGCATCACGCCGGGCCTCGTGCGCCTCTCGGTCGGGATCGAGCACGTCGACGACATCCTCGCCGACCTCGACGCCGGCTTCCGGGCCGCCAAGGGCGCCTGATGGCCGTCCCCGACCGGGTCGCCCCTCCCGTGGACACGACGGGTGGGGGCCGTGCCGGCGCCGTAGGTTTGCGCGTCGTGCAGAC
>NZ_JADDKQ010000031.1 GCF_016464425.1 Actinotalea solisilvae | reverse complement strand
CGCGCGCGCCGGGGGGCGCGCGGGCGACCCGGTCGGGGACCGCCGCTTCGTCGACGTCGGTCCGCTCGCCCTCGAGGCCGGCGGCCACCTGCCGGTGGTCCGCCTCGCCTACGAGACGTGGGGCACGCTGTCGCCGTCGCGCGACAACGCCGTGCTCGTCCTGCACGCGCTGACCGGCGACTCCCACGTCACCGGTCCCGCCGGGCCGGGCCACCCGACGGCGGGCTGGTGGCAGTCGCTCGTCGGGCCCGGCCGCCCGATCGACACGGACCGGTGGTTCGTCGTCGCGCCCAACGTGCTCGGCGGCTGCCAGGGCAGCACCGGGCCCGCGTCCACCGCGCCGGACGGCCGGCCGTGGGGCGGGCGCTTCCCCTACGTCACCGTGCGCGACCAGGTCACCGCCGAGATCGCGCTCGCCGACGCCCTCGGGATCCGCGACTGGGCTCTCGTCGTCGGCGCCTCCGCGGGCGGGATGCGGGTCCTCGAGTGGGCGGTCATGGCGCCCGACCGGGTGCGCGGCATCGCGCCCATCGCGACCACCGCGCAGACGACGGGCGACCAGATCGCGTGGGCGCACGCCCAGGTCGCGGCCATCCGCGGGGACGCGCGCTACCGGGGCGGCGACTACTACGACGCGCCCGACGGCGACGGACCGCACGTCGGCCTCGGCGTCGCGCGGCAGATCGCGCACACCACGTACCGCAGCGCGCTCGAGCTGGACCAGCGCTTCGGCCGCGCGCCGCAGGACGGCGAGGAGCCGCTCGGCGGCGGCGGGCGCTTCGCGGTGCAGTCCTACCTCGACCACCACGCGGGCAAGCTCGCGCGGCGCTTCGACGCGAACACCTACGTGGTGCTCACCGAGTCGATCCTGTCGCACGACGTCGGCCGCGGCCGGGGCGGCGTCGCGGCCGCGCTCGCCGGCGTCCCGGCCCGCGCGCTCGTCGTCGCCGTCGACACCGACCGGCTCTACCTGCCGGAGCAGTCCGAGGTGATGGCCGCGGCGCTCCCGGGCGCGGACGGCGTGCACCTCATCCGGTCCGACTTCGGGCACGACGGGTTCCTCATCGAGGAGGACCAGGTCGGCGCGCTCGTCCGCGACTTCCTGGGCTGAGCCCGCCACGCCCCGGACGCGGCGCCGGGCCCTCGCCCTGCCGCGCCGGCCGGTCGTCCCTAGCATGTCGACCATGGGCGGACCCGTGGACGCGACCGAGCTGACCGCGATCGACGACGTGCTGCGCCGGCAGTGGCTGCGGCTGCGGCGCTGGGTCGGGATGCTCGAGCCGGCGGCGCTGCGCCGGCCGAGCGCCGTCGAGGGCTGGACCGTCACCGAGCTCGTCGCGCACCTCGGCCGGGGCCTCGAGGCGTTCGCGGGCGTCCAGCCGGCCGCGGCGGGCACCGTGCCCCTGAGCCTGGGCGAGTACGTCAGCGCGTACCGCGACGGGGCCGACGAGATCGACCGGCTCACGCGCGACCTCGCCGAGCGCATCGCCGCCGACCCGATGCACGGGCTCGACGCCCTCGCCTCGACCGCGTTCGCCCAGGTCACGCAGCTCCGCGAGCTCGCGCCGGACCCCGTCGTGCACGGGCTGCGCGGGCCGCTGCACCTGTCCGACATGCTCGTCACCCGGCTCGTGGAGCTCGTCGTGCACGGCGACGACCTCGTGCGCTCGCTCGGACGACCGGTGCCGGCGGGCGAGAGCCCGCTCGAGCCCGACGCCGTCCGGCTCGTCGCCGAGGCGCTGCTGGAGGTCGTCGTCGACCGCGGCGGGTGGGACCTCGAGGTCGTCGACCCGCTCGGCTGGGTGCGCCTCGCCGCGGGCCGCGTGCCCTACGACACGGGCGCGCTGAGCGCCGCGCTCCAGGCACGGCACACGTCCGAATCCGTGCCCGACCTCGGGACGATGCTGCCGCTGCTCTGAGTCCTAGGCCTCTTTAACGAGTCGAGTGCGCCGCTGCGCGACGCGAGACCTTGAGGTCCTGCACCTGACGGACGAGCGCAGCCAACTCCGGAACAACGATCGGATCGCGATCCATCGCCGCCTCAAGTCGCTCGACCTCGCTCGGAGTGAGTCGCATGACCCGCTCCTCCATCAGTACAGCCCGTGCGCGCTCCATCGAGGCGCCGAGCACAAACGAGGTGAGGTCCTGCTGCTGTGCAGCAGCAGCCTCACGCAGAGTCTCAAGTGCATCTGGGGCGATCCGCATGTTAAGTCTGGAAGATCGCTCCGAGGTGGTGGCAGCCGTCATCGTATCCATGGCCCGCTCCTGTTGGTGTACAGCCACAGTACGTACCGCGGATGTACGGGTCAACTCGTTTCACCCTCGGCGAAGGTGGCACGTAGGTCGTCGGTGCGCATGAAGAGGCGCGCGCCATCGTCGCTGAGGGTCTGGAAGCCGTATCGACGGTAGAAGCCCGCCGCTTCATCGTCGATGGCGTCGACGAGCACGACCTCGAATCCGATGTCGACCGAAGCTTCGGCCAGTCGGCCGAGCGCGTGCGCCAACGTCAGGCCGCCGAGACCGGTCCCCTGGTACTGCTGGTCGACCGCTAGACGAGCGAGCAACATCGCGGACATGGGGTACCGCACCCTCGCGCCGAGAGGCGTCCCCACCAACTGGTCAACCTCGAGGCGGTACGTGACCAACGAGAAGAACGACGCGATCCGCGCCTCCTTCTCATCGACGCCGAAGGTTGTCCGTGCCGTGCTCCGCTTCTCCTGCTGACCTGAGTAGTGATGAAACCAGTCATCCAACGACGCTTTGCCGCAGGTGAACACGGAGCGATCGAGGAGTGGCTCGAAAGGCATGAAGATGATCACGGTCGTCCCACCGATATCGCACTGGTAGCTGTGAGACGCGGTTCCAGGTCGAGCGCGTCCGGAATCATGACCTTGGACGCTACCCCCCACCAGGCGTACGGAGCGACCGAGCCGGCCACTGCAGCCGCGGCTGTCCTACGGTGGGCGCATGACCATGCTCGCCGCCGTCGCCGCCCGCACCGACGCCGAGCGGCCGCTCGACGGCCTCGCGCTGGCGCAGGTCCCCGAGCCCACGCCGCGCGAGCACTGGTCGGTCGTCGACGTGCGGGCCGCGAGCCTCAACCACCACGACCTGTGGTCGCTGCGCGGCGTGGGCCTGCCCGCCGACCGCCTGCCCATGGTGCTCGGCACCGACGCGGCCGGTGTCACCGCCGACGGCACCGAGGTCGTCGTGCACTCGGTGATCGGCGAGACCGGGCACGGCGTGGGGCCGACCGAGCGCCGCACGCTGCTGTCCGAGAAGTACCCGGGCACGCTCGCCGAGCGTGTCGCGGTGCCGACGTGGAACCTCGTGCCCAAGCCCGCGGAGCTGACCTTCGAGGAGGCGGCCTGCCTGCCGACGGCGTGGCTCACCGCGTACCGGATGCTCTTCGTCGCCGCGGGCGCGCGGCCGGGCGACCGCGTGCTCGTCCAGGGCGCGGGCGGCGGCGTCGCGACGGCCGCCGTCGTGCTCGGGGCGGCGGCGGGCGTGGAGGTCGTCGTGACGAGCCGCGACGCGGGCAAGCGCGAGCGCGCGCTCGGCCTGGGCGCGGCGCACGCGGTCGAGAGCGGCGCGCGGCTGCCGTTCCGGGTCGACGCGGTGCTCGAGACCGTCGGCGCGGCCACGTGGTCCCACTCGGTGCGGTCCGTCCGGCCGGAGGGGACGATCGTCGTCGCGGGCGCGACGAGCGGGGACATGCCCGGCGCGGAGCTCACGCGGATCTTCTTCACCCAGCTGCGGGTGGTGGGCGTGACGATGGGCGCCAAGGCGGACCTCGAGGCACTGCTGCGGTTCCTGGCCCGGACGGGCGTGCGGCCGGTCGTCGACACGACGTTCCCGCTCGAGCGCGCGCGCGACGCCCTCGCCCGCCTCGAGTCCGGCGCGCACTTCGGCAAGGTGGTGGTGACATCCCGATGAGTCGCGCATGACGCCGACCTGGGTGACCGACGTCCTCGGTCCCGACTACCAGGCCCGCACGCTGCCCCTGGCCGACGACGACGAGGGCGAGGTCGTCGCGACGCTCGTGCGGCACCGGCCGCCGGGCGACGAGGGCGTGCGGCACGCGCGCGCCGTGCTCTACCTGCACGGCTGGAACGACTACTTCTTCCAGACGGGCCTCGCCGAGTTCTGGCGCCGTCAGGGCGCCGCGTTCTACGCGCTCGACCTGCGCAAGTACGGACGCAGCCTGCGGCCCCACCAGACGCCCAACTACGTCGACGACCTGGCGGTCTACGACGAGGACCTCGACGCGGCCATGGCGCAGGTCCGCAAGGACCTCGGCCGGCGCGCGCGGGTCATGCTCATGGGCCACTCGACGGGCGGCCTCGTCGGTGCGCTCTGGGCCCGGCGGCACCCCGGGGCGGTGTCCGGCCTCGTCCTCAACAGCCCCTGGCTCGAGCTCACGGGGGCGTCGTTCGCGCGCAACCTCAGCATGCCCGTCGTCCAGGGCCTCGCCCGGCGCCAGCCCAAGGTGCCGCTCCTGACGATCGACCCCGGCTTCTACGCCCGCACGCTGCTCACCGAGCACGGCGGCGAGTGGACCTACGACACCGCCTGGCGCCCGACGCCGTACTTCCCCGTCCGGCCCGGCTGGGTCCAGGCGGTGCTCAGCGGCCACGCGCAGGTGCGCCGCGGGCTGGGGCTCGAGGTCCCCGTGCTGGTCGCCCTGTCCGACCGCAGCCTCGTGCTGCCCCGCTGGCGCGAGGAGATGCGCGAGGCGGACACCGTGCTCGACGTCGACCTGCTGGCGCGGCGCGCGGTGCTGCTCGGCCCGGTCGTCACCGTCGTCCGGGTCGCGGGCGGGCTGCACGACCTCGCCCTCTCGAAGGAGCCCGCGCGCTCGCGCTTCTACGCGGAGGTCGCGCGCTGGACGTCCGCCTACGGCTGGGTCTGACGGTGGACGACGCCCTGGGCGCCCTGGGCCCACTCCCGGTGCTCGCCGCGCCGCCGGACCGCACGCAGGCGTGAAGGGTTGGTCGCGCCTCGTGCGACCAACCCTTCACACAACCAGCCGCAAGGGGGCCTGCTCAGCAGCCGGCGGCGGCCGCGGAGGGGGCCGGCTCAGGAGCCGGCGGCGGCCGCCTGGTCGTAGAGGTCGGCGAGCGACGGACCCGTCGGCCGGTCGAGCCGCCACACCGCCCAGCCGTCGACCGGCGCCTCGGCGGCGCTGACCACCTCGGCGGCGACGTCGGGGTCCTGGAACCACGACCCGTCGGGCAGCTCGATCCACCCGTCCTCGTGCAGCAGCGCCTCGTAGTACTCCCCGCGCCGGTCCCGTGACCACACCAGGGCGACGGGCGCGCCGAAGTGCGCGGCGACGACGACGAGGCGCGGGTCCGGGCCGTCCGCCGCCGGGGCGGGCGCGACGCCGGTGAAGGCGTAGGGCAGGGACGCCGCAGCCGGCTCGGACGCGAGCGGCGCCGTGTGGGCCGACGGGCCGCCGTCCCACGCGGGCTCGGGCGACGTGACGTCGTCACGGGGCACCCACGCCGGGGCCGGGGGAACGTCCCCACGCGACGCGGCCGTGCCGCGCTCGTGCGGCGCGCCCTCCCCGGGCGTGCGGGCGAACGTCCACGCGCCGTCGGGCGGCGGCGTCCGTGGGGCCGCGCTCTCACGGACGAGCGGCTGGCCGGCGGCCGGCGTCGTGACGCGCACCGCGAAGGGCGGCGGGGCGACGCTCGGCATGCGGCGCCCGGGGTCGGCGCGGAGGGTCGCGTGCGGCAGCGTCGCCGGCCGGTGCGCGGACGGCCCGTGGTGCCCGGGCAGCGCCTCGCCCGACGGCGGTGTCGAGAGGCGCGGCGCGCGACCGGCCGAGCCGTCGTCGCGCACCACCCGCAACGACGTCGGCTCCATCGCGCGGCGCGGCGGGGGCGTGCGCGTCAGGGGGTAGACGTCGACGATGCGCGCCCCGTCGGCGCCCGGCACCACACCGACCTGGAGGATGTCGACCTGCCAGCCGGGCTGGAGCAGGAACTCCACGACGTCCTGGATGCCCTCGGCGATCGCCGAGCAGACGAGCAGCAGGCGCGCGCCGCTCCGGACGGTCGTCGAGAGCAGGGACGTCGCGGGCACGGTGCGTCGGAAGGCCGCGAGGTGGGCGGCGAACCGGGTCGGCCCGCCCCGGTAGACGGCGGCGAGGTCCTGGGCGCTCATGCCGGCGGCGCGGCCCGCGTGCCGCAGCGCGCGGAGCACCGCGACCTCGTCGAGGACCGGCACGATCTCGACGACGACCGGCTGGCCCGACGCGTCCACCGCGAGCAGGTAGGGCGCGTCCTCGTCGCCGTCGCGCAGGCGCAGCGGCAGCAGCTGCTCGCCCAGCAGGGTGTCGAGGTGCTGCGCGAGCACGCTCGAGGCGGCGGGCGCGAACGCACCAGGGGCAGGCTCGAGCGGATGGACCGCGACCGACCTGGTGGTCTCGACCTGGAACATGGGGGATGCACTTCCCGACTGAGCTGACGCTCCTCGACCGCCCGCAGCCTATGGTCTGCGGGGGTCTGTCCGGAATGCCCCGATCGGTGGACGTTACTGCTCCGTGACGAAGGTGCGCGAAGGCGCAGGTGAGGGCCGGGTGACACGAGTGACCCCCGGGGCCCTGTGCACCACCTTCCGGGCGACCCGAACCCGCCCTGGTCCGTCCTACGGGAGGCGCGCCGCGAGCAGCTGCGCCAGGTGCGTCATCTGCGCGCCCGCGAGGTCCTGCGCCTGCGTGCGGCAGGAGAACCCGTCGGCGAGCAGCACGGTGTCGGGGTCGGCCGCGCGCAGCGCCGGCAGCAGCGCGTGCTCCGCGACGGCGACCGACACCTCGTAGTGCCCCTTCTCCATCCCGAAGTTGCCCGCGAGCCCGCAGCAGCCCGCGAGGGTCGTCACCCGGGCGCCCGCGGCCCGGAGCAGGGCGCGGTCGGCGTCGTACCCCATGACCGAGTGGTGGTGGCAGTGCGGCTGCGCGACGACGGTGACGTCGGCGAGGCTCGGCGGCTCCCACGCGTCGGGCCCGACGGGCGGCGGCGCTGTGAGCAGCTCGGCGAGCGTGCGCGTCGCGTGGGCGACGGCGACCGCGCGCGGGTCCTCCGGCAGCAGGTCGAGGAGGTCCGAGCGGAGCACCGCGGTGCAGGACGGCTCGACGCCGACGATCGGGATGCCGTTGACGGCGTACGGGCCGAGCACGGAGAGCAGGCCGCCGAGGCGCCCCTTGGCGCCGTCGAGCTGGCCCGTGCTGATCCAGGTGAGGCCGCAGCACGCGTCCTCGTCGGGGACGATGACCTCGTAGCCCGCCGCCTGGAGCACGCGGATCATCGCGCGCGGGACGTCGGGGTCGAACCCGTCGCTGAAGGAGTCGGTCCACAGGACCACGCGACGGACGGGGTCGGTCGCCCCGGTGGCGTGCGACGTCGCCCCCGCCGTCGCCTCCCCCATGCCCTCGGTGCTGTGGTGGCGGCCGTCCTGCCCCGACCACCACCGCCGGAACGACGTCGGGGCGAACGCCGGGATCGAGCGGCGCGTGTCCATGCCGCCCGCCGCGAGGACGAGCTTCGCGAGCGGCCGGACGCCCAGCACCGCGTTGGCGAGGCGGCCGACGCCGAGCCGCGCGACGAGCCTCGACCACCGCGGCAGCCAGCCCAGCGCGTAGTGCGTGCGCGGGCGCAGACGCCCCCGGTAGGCGCGGTGCAGGACCTCCGCCTTGTACTGCGCCATGTCGACGCCGGCGGGGCAGTCGCTCGAGCACGCCTTGCAGGACAGGCACAGGTCGAGCACCTCGTGCACCTCGGCCGAGCGCGCACCGCCCGTCACGAGCGTGCCGTTGGCCATCTCCTGGAGCACGCGCGCGCGGCCCCGCGTCGAGTCCTTCTCGTCGCGCGTCGCGAGGTACGAGGGGCACATGAACCCGCCGGACGCACCCGAGTCGGCGCGGCACTTGCCGACGCCCACGCAGCGGTGGACGGCCGTCGTGAGGTCGCCGTCGTCGTGCGGGAAGGCGAAGCCGGTGCTGCGGGCGATCGGCAGCGCGTGGGGGCGCCGCAGGTCCGCGTCGATCGGCCGGGGGTCGACGAGCACGCCCGGGTTGAGCACGTCACCCGGGTCGAAGAGCTGCTTGACGGCGCCGAACAGGCCCAGGGTCTCGGGCGAGTAGATGAGCGGGAGCAGCTCCGAGCGCGCGCGGCCGTCGCCGTGCTCCCCCGAGAGCGAGCCGCCGTGCGAGGCGACGAGCCGCGCGGCGTCGGTCATGAACGCGCGGAAGCCCGGGACGTCGTCGCGCCGCTCGAGCGGGATGCCGAGGCGCACGTGGATGCAGCCGTCGCCGAAGTGGCCGTAGGGCAGGCCCTCGACGCCGTGCTCGGCCATGAGCGCGTCGAAGTCGCGCAGGTACGCCCCGAGCCGCTCGGGCGGGACCGCCGCGTCCTCCCAGCCCGGCCACGCCTGCGCACCCTCGGGCGTGCGGCCGGCGAGGCCCGCGCCGTCGGCGCGGATCTGCCACATGGACGACGCCTCGGGCCCGGGCGGGATGACACGTGCCGCCGTCGTGCCGGCGTCGGCCGCCATCGCACGGGCGCGCTCGAGCGCCTCCTCGCGCGTCGCGCCGCCCATCTCGACCATGAGCCAGCCCGCACCCGGCGGCAGCGCGGGCACGTGCGCCTCGCCGCGGTGGCGGCGCACGACGTCGACCAGGCGCGCGTCGAGCCCCTCGACCGCGAGCGGGGCGTGCGCGAGCAGGGCGGGGACGGCGTCGGCGGCCGACGGCATGTCCGGGTAGCCGAGCACGACGAGGACGGCGGCGTCGGCGATCGGGACGAGGTTCACCGTCGCGCCGAGGACGGTCACGAGCGTGCCCTCGGTCCCGACGAGCATCTTCGCGAGGTCCGCGCCGCGCTCGGGCGTCAGGTGCTCGAGCGAGTAGCCCGACACCTGGCGGCCGAACCGGCCGAGCTCGGTGCGGATGGTTCCGAGGTGGGTCGTGACGAGGTCGCCGAGCCCGGGCACGACGTCGAGCGCGCCCGCGCCGCTGCGCGCGGTGAAGCGCCGGCCGTGCCCGTCGACGACGTCGAGCGCGACCACGTTGTCCGCGGTGCGGCCGTAGGCGACGGCGTGCGGCCCGCACGCGTTGTTGCCGATCATCCCGCCGAGCGTCGCGCGGTTCTGGGTCGAGGGGTCGGGTCCGAAGCGCAGGCCGTGGGGCCGCGCGGCGGCCTGGAGGCTGCTCATCACGACGCCGGGCTGCACGACGGCGGTCCGCGCCTCCGGGTCGATCTCGCCGATCGCGGTGAGGTGGCGCGAGGTGTCGACGACGATGCCCGGGCCGACCGCGTTGCCCGCGACGGACGTGCCCCCGCCGCGCACGGTCAGCGGCGTCCCGGTCGACCGCGCGACCTCCGTGACGGCGACGAGCTCGTCGACGTCGCGCGGGAAGACGACGACCTGCGGCACGACGCGGTAGTTCGACGCGTCGGTGCTGTACTCCGCGCGGCGGCGGGTGGACGCGTCGACCGCCTCGACACCGCCGACGGCCGAGCGGAGCGCGGCGAGAAGGTCCGGCACCGCGGCGGCGGGGGCGGTCGCGTCGGAGGTCGTGGTCGCCACGCGCTGATCCTGCCACCCCGGGCCGGACGCGGCCGGGGACCGTCCGAGGTGCGGCACCGCACCCCCCGGGAGAGCCTGGGCGGGACGGCCCGGGCCACAGCAGGCCGGGCGTCACCGACCACTGGAGGATGCATGCGCGCGCTCACCTGGCAGGGCAACGAGAAGGTCAGCGTCGAGACCGTGGCGGACCCGACCGTCCTGGAACCGACCGACGCGGTGATCCGGGTGACGTCGACCGCGATCTGCGGCTCGGACCTGCACCTGTACTCGACGCTCGGGATGTTCCTCGACAAGGGCGACGTGCTCGGCCACGAGGCGATGGGCGTCGTGGAGGCGGTCGGCCCCGAGGCGTCACGCCTGCGCGTCGGCGACCGCGTCGTCGTGCCGTTCGTCATCGCCTGCGGGACGTGCCACAACTGCCGGCGAGGCTTCACGACGCAGTGCGAGACGACCCAGGTGCACGAGCACCACAAGGGCGCGCGGCTGTTCGGGTACACCAAGCTCTACGGGCAGGTCCCGGGCGGGCAGGCGCAGTACCTCCGCGTGCCGCAGGCCCAGTTCGGGCCCGTCGTCGTGCCGGACGACGGTCAGCCCGACGAGAAGTACCTCTATCTGTCCGACGTCCTGCCCACGGCGTGGCAGGCGGTCGAGTACGCCGCGATCCCCGCGGGCGGGACCGTCGTCGTGCTGGGCCTCGGGCCGATCGGCCAGATGGCGTCGCGCATCGCGGCCTACCGGGGAGCGGGCCGCGTCATCGCGGTCGACCTCGTGCCCGAGCGGCTCGAGATGGCCCGCCGGCACGGCATCGAGGTGCTCGACCTGCGCGACCACGACGACCTGCCCGCGGCGATCCGCGACCTCACGGACGGGCGCGGTCCCGAGTCCGTCATCGACGCGGTCGGCATGGAGGCGCACGGGTCGCCCGTGGCCGAGGCGACCCACAAGGTCGCGGCGTTCCTGCCGGACGCCGTCGCGCGCAAGGTCATGGACGTCGGCGGCATCGACCGGCTCGCGGCGCTCCACACGGCGATCTCCGTGGTCGCGCGAGCCGGGACGCTCTCGCTGTCCGGCGTGTACGGCGGCTCGGCCGACCCCATGCCGATGATGGAGCTCTTCGACAAGCAGGTCACCGTGCGCATGGGTCAGGCGAACGTCCAGCACTGGGTGCCCGAGATCCTGCCGCTCGTCCAGCGCGACGACGACCCGCTGGCCGTCCTCGACCTGCGCACGCACCGGGTCCCGCTCGAGCAGGCCCCGCAGTACTACGAGACGTTCCAGAAGAAGCAGGACGGCTGCATCAAGGTCGTCCTCGACCCGGCGGCCTGACCGCCCCTCCCCGTCCGCGGACCGGAGCGGAGCGGCCCCGACACGCGCGCGTGTCG
>NZ_JADDKQ010000001.1 GCF_016464425.1 Actinotalea solisilvae | reverse complement strand
GGAAGCTAAGCCCCTCTGCGCCGATGGTACTGCACGGGAGACTGTGTGGGAGAGTAGGTCGCCGCCGAACATTCCTTCACAAGGCCGCCCCCGGAAACGGGGGCGGCCTTCGTGCATTCCAGGCACGATCCCGCGCGCATTTCCGGCGATGAGCAGCCTGTCGACCGGCGCCGCGTCCGGACCGACGCTGCGCCTGGAGAGGCTCTGCGCGTGGACCGGCTCTGCGCGTGGGCCGTCGCTCGGCTCGTCCGGATCGTGTCGAGCGAGGCCGGCGTCGCGCGGCGGAAGGCGCGACCGCGCTGCGTGAGACCATGAGATCAGTCGAGAAGAGAGGACGTGCCGTCGGTGTCACAGGACAGCACGGGTAGCGCATCGCCCGAGGACCGCCCGGTGCGGGGTTCTGCGGCGGGCGGACGAGCGCCAGGATCGCGCCCCGAGCGTGGAGCGGCTTCCCGGTCGTCGTCAGGGGACCGGGCCGCGGGTGGCCGTGGTGGGGGCGGCGGCGGCAGGTCGTCGTGGACGTCGGGTGGTGGTGGTGGTGAGCGCGGCGGTGCGCCGGGGTCCCGCGGTACGTCCGACGGGCGCCGTGCGGCGGGGCCGCGGTACGACGCCGGGGGCCGCGACGCGGGTGCGCGCACCGGTGACCACAGGGGGTCGGGTGCCCACCGTGCCACGGGTGCAGGAGGCGGCGGGGGCGCAGATCGTGCGGGCGGTGCCGCCGAGCGTGCACGAGGCGCGCGCGACGGCGTCGCCGGGCGTGGCTCGCGTCCCGAGCGCGGTGCGACGGGTGACCGTGACGGTGGTCCGCGGCGACCGACCTCGCCGGGTTCCGGTGGGCCGCGCGGCGGCACGCGTGCCGTTCGCGGGGGTCGGCCGGACCGGGCCGGGGCGCCGCGGGGTGTCGAGAGCCCGAGCTCGCGAGGCGTGATCCGCGCCGGGACGGAGGGCGGGCGAGGCCCGGTGCCCCCGCCCCTCCCGGACGACGTCGTCGCGGCCGACCTGGACCGTGCGGCGCGGGGTCGCCTCCGGACGCTCAGCAAGGACAACGCCGACGGCGTCGCGCGCCACCTCGTGATGGCCGGCCGCCTGCTCGACACCGAGCCCGAGCTGGCGTACGAGCACGCCCAGGCGGCGGTGCGTCGCGCGGGGCGGGTCGACGTCGTGCGCGAGGCCGCGGGCATCACGGCGTACCGGACCGGGCGCTACGCCGAGGCGCTGCGGGAGCTGCGCACGGTGCGGCGGCTCAACGGGTCCGACGAGCACCTGCCTCTCCTCGCGGACTGCGAGCGCGGGCTCGGCCGTCCCGAGCGGGCGATCGCGCTGTCCCAGGAGGACGCCGCGCGGGCCCTGCCCGACGACCTCAAGGTGGAGCTCGCGATCGTCGTCGCCGGGGCTCGGCTGGACCTCGGCGACCCCGACGCTGCGCTGGCGGCGCTCGGTGCGCCCGTGGTCCAGGCGGCGGTCGGCGAGCCGGCCGAGCGCGTCGCCCGTGCGCGTGCCGATGCGCTGCGGGCCGCCGGGCGTGAGGACGAGGCCGACGCCCTCCTGGCGACGTTGCCCGACCTGGGGGACGAGGACGACGAGGTCGTCGTCTACGACCTCCACGAGGACGCCGAGGCCGGGAGCGCCGCGGTCGGGAACGCCGGGGTCCGGAACGCCGGGGTTGGGAACGCCGGGGTCGGGAACGCCGGGGTTGGGAACGCCGGGGTCGGGAGCGACGAGGGCGCCGGCGACGCCGCGGGAGCAGGAGTCGCGGTGGCCGCCGCGGGTGCGCACGGGGACGAGCGGGCCGACGGTGGTGGCGGGGCCGAGCGTGTCGGAGCCGCGGGCGAGGACCAGGAGGGCGACCGGTGACGCTGCTCTCCTGCGCTCGCACTCTGGCGAGCGAGTACGACGTCGCGCTCGTGGACCTCGACGGGGTCGCCTACCGGGGTCCGGAGCCGATCCCGCACGCCGCCGAGAGCCTCGGCGCCGCCCGCGACGCCGGGATGGGCCTCGTCTTCGTGACCAACAACGCGTCGCGCGAACCGGAGACGGTCGCGGACCAGCTCACCGGGCTCGGGATCCCGGCACGTCCGGACGAGGTCATGACGGCCGCGCAGGCCGCCGCGGCCGTGCTCGCGGGCAGGCTCTCGCCCGGGGACCGGGTGCTCGTCGTCGGCGGGGCGGGGCTCGTGACCGCGGTGCGCGCCGCCGGCTTCGAGGTCGTGACCTCGGCCGATGACCGGCCGGTCGCCGTCGTCCAGGGGTTCGCGCCCGAGGTCGGGTGGACGCAGCTCGCGGAGGCTGCCTACGCCGTGCAGCGTGGCGCCTGGTACGTCGCGAGCAACCTCGACCTCACGCTCCCGAACGAGCGGGGCATCGCGCCCGGCAACGGGTCCCTGGTCGGCGTGGTGCGTGCGGCGACGGGCGTCGACCCCGTGAGCGCGGGCAAGCCCGAGCCGACGATGTTCGCCCTCGCGGCCGAGCGGCGTGGAGCGGTCCGGCCGCTCGTCGTCGGCGACCGGCTCGACACCGACCTCGGGGGAGCGCGCGCGGCCGGCTTCGCCGGCCTGCACGTCCTCACGGGCGTGAGCTCGGCGCGCGACGCGGTGCTCGCCGCGCCGGGCGAACGACCCTCCTTCCTCGGCGCGGACCTGCGCAGCCTGCACACGAGCCACGAGGCGCCCGCCCTGCGGGACGGCTGGTGGACGTGCGGCCGCGCAGCCGCGACGGTGCGGGACGGCCGGCTCGAGCTCCGCGACGGGGACGCGAGCGACGCGCTTGACGTCGCGCGTGCGGCGTGCGCTGCCGTGTGGGCGGAGCACGACGCGGGCGGCTCGGTCGACCCGGCGAGCGTGCCGGAGCTCGCAGCACCGCAGGGCTGAGCCGGCGGCGGCCCCGCGCGACTCGGACCTGTGGGCTCCGGGCCCGGGCGGTCGCCGCCGGGTAGCGTGGGGAGCGGACGCGGCACGCGCCGTCGGGAGGCGGGCGTGCCCGTCCTGACGCGGGGCTCGGTGCCACGCGGGTCCTCACCGCCGGGACTGCCCGGGGGTGGCGGCACCGTGACCGACGCACCTTGGACCGCGCAGCGCGCGGTCGGGGCGGGCGCCAGCGCCGCGTCGGGCAGGTCGGCAGGAGGACGAGAGCACGGGCGGAGCAGGTCGGCAGGACGTGCGGGCCGTTTCGCGGCGCGCGGAGGAGGTCACGTGGAGCACGAGCAGGCGCCGGACGGCACGGGCGACGACGCCGTCGACCAGGCGCTCACCGCGCTCGGGGGCCTGGCCGACCGCCCCGTCCGGGAGCACGTGGCGGTCTTCGAGGCCGTGCACGGCGCGCTCGCCGACCGGCTCGCGGAGGGGCCGTGACGCCAGCACGCCTCGACACCGAGCTCGTCCGCCGCGGGCTCGTCCGGTCGCGCACGCGCGCGGCGGCGCTCGTCGCCGGCGGGCACGTCCGGGTCGGCGGCGCCGTGGTGACGCGGGCGGCGCACCCGGTGGAGGTCACGGACGTCCTCGACGTCGACCAGCCGGGGTCCGCCTACGTCTCGCGCGCCGCGCACAAGCTCGCGGGTGCGCTCGACGCGCTCGCCGACGTGCCCGGCGCGCCGGACCCCCACGGGCGCTGGTGCCTCGACGCGGGCGCCTCGACCGGCGGCTTCACGCAGGTGCTCCTCGAGCGCGGTGCCGCGCACGTGTGGGCGGTCGACGTCGGGCACGGTCAGCTCGACCCCGTGGTGGCGGCGGACCCTCGCGTGACGTCGCGCGAGGGCGTCAACGTGCGCGACCTGCGTGTGGGCGACCTGCCGCGGCCCGCGGACCTGGTGGTCGCCGACCTGTCCTTCATCTCCCTGCGGCTCGTGGTGGGGCCGCTCGTCGACGCGGCGGCGCCGGGCGCGGACCTCCTGGTCATGGTCAAGCCCCAGTTCGAGGTCGGTCGCGAGCGCCTCGCGCGCACCGGTGTCGTGACGTCCCCCGACCTGCGCCACGAGGCCGTGGCTGCGGTCGCGGACGCCGCGCGCACGGCCGGCGCCCAGCTGCGGGCGGTCGTGCCGAGCCTGCTTCCCGGGGAGAACGGGAACCACGAGTACTTCCTTTGGCTCACGCGTCCCGCGGCGGTGCAGGGGAGCGACGACACCCCGCGCGGCACGGAGCGGGTGGCGCTGCGCGTGCGCGAGGCCGTCCGCCGCGCCGTCGTGGACGGCGCGACCGCGCTCGTCGTCGAGGACGTCCACGGCGTGCCGCGGAGGACCGCATGAGCCGCAGGGTCCTGGTCGTCAGCCACGGCGGTCGGCCCGAGGCGGTGCACGCCGCCGAGGAGGCCGTCCTCGCGCTGCGCGCTGCGGGCCTCGAGCCCGTGGGCGAGGACCAGCTCGACGACATCGACGGCCTCGAGATGGTCGTCGTCCTGGGCGGCGACGGGACGATCCTGCGGGCGGCCGAGCTCACGCACGGCTCGGACGTCCCGCTGCTGGGCGTCAACCTCGGCCACGTCGGGTTCCTCGCCGAGAGCGAGCGCGAGGACATCGAGGAGGCGGTGCGGCGCATCGCCGCCGGCGAGTACGACGTCGAGGAGCGCGGCACGGTCGAGGTGCGCGTCCTGCGTCCCGGCGCCGAGCCCGTGACGGGCTGGGCGCTCAACGAGGCGACCGTCGAGAAGTCCGACCGGGCGCGCATGGTCGAGGTGGTCGTCGAGGTCGACGGCCGCCCGCTGTCGTCGTTCGGCTGCGACGGCGTCGTCATGGCCACGTCGACCGGGTCGACGGCCCACGCGTTCTCGGCGGGCGGCCCCGTGGTGTGGCCCGACGTCGACGCGATGCTGCTCGTCCCGCTCTCGGCGCACGCGCTGTTCGCCCGTCCGCTCGTCGTCGGGCCCGGGTCGGTGCTGGCCGTCGAGGTGCTCGGGCGCTCGCCGAGCGACGGCGTCCTCACGTGCGACGGGCGGCGCAAGCTCGACCTGCCCGCCGGGACGCGCGTCGAGGTGCGCCGCAGCGACGTCCCGGTCCGCCTGGCGCGGCTGAGCCACGCGCCGTTCACCGACCGGCTCGTGTCGCGGTTCGCGCTGCCCGTCACGGGCTGGCGCGGGCGCGCGCCCAACGGGTCGGCCGCCCGTGCTGCGGCCGACGTCGACGGGGTCGCTCGCGGCGGCCTCGGCGGCCCGGTGGAGGAGCCCGCGTGATCGAGGAGATCCGGATCGAGAACCTCGGCGTGATCGGGAGCGCGACGGTCCCGCTCGGCCCCGGGCTCACGGCCATCACCGGCGAGACCGGCGCCGGCAAGACCATGGTGCTCTCGGGCCTCGGCCTGCTCCTCGGCGCGCGCGCCGACGCCGCCGTCGTGCGGACCGGGGCGCGGCAGGCCACCGCGGAGGGCAGCTTCGTCGTCGACCCGACCTCCGCCGTCGCCGAGCGCGCGCGCGAGGCCGGCGCGGACGTCGAGGACGACGGCGCGCTCGTCGCGCTGCGGACCGTCGCCGCGGCCGGCCGCTCGCGCGCCTTCCTCGGCGGCCGGAGCGTGCCGCAGGGCGTCCTCGCCGAGATCGCCGAGGACCTGGTCACCGTCCACGGCCAGCAGGACCAGGCGCGGCTCCGGTCGCCCCGCCGCCAGCGCGAGGCGCTCGACGCGTTCGCCGGGCCCGAGCACGCTGCCGTCCTCGCCGACTACCGCGCCGCCTGGGCGGAGCGTCAGCGCGCCGCCGACGAGCTCGACGCCATGGTGTCGACCACCGCCGAGCGCGCGCGCGAGGCGGACCTGCTGCGGCTGGGCCTCGCGGAGGTCGAGCGCGTGGCGCCGGTCGCGGGCGAGGACCTCGAGCTCGCGGCCGAGTCCGCACGGCTCGGTCACGTCGAGGAGCTCCGGACGGCGGCGGCGTCCGCGCACCTCGCGCTCAGCGGCGACGACGACGGCGCGCCCGGGGCCTCGGCGGCCGTCGAGACCGCGCGCCGGAGCCTCGAGGCCGTCGCCCCGCACGACGCCGTGCTCGCCGGCCTCGCCGAGCGCCTCGCCGAGGCGCGCTACCTGCTCGACGACGTCGCGGCCGAGCTCGTGGGCCACGTCGACGGCCTCCAGGCCGACCCGGCGAGGCTCGAGGAGGTGCACCGGCGGCGCGCCGAGCTGACGACGCTCGCGCGCACGCACGGTGGCACAGTCGACGACGTCCTCGCCTGGGCGCAGGAGGCGGGGCTGCGCCTGCTCGAGCTCGACGGGACCCAGGACCGCACCTCCGCGCTGCGCGACCGGCTCGCGGAGCTCGACGGCCGGCTCGCCGCGCTCGCCACGTCGCTGACCGCCGCGCGCACGGACGCCGCGCGACGTCTGGGGGAGGCGGTGACCGCCGAGCTCGCCGGTCTCGCGATGGCGTCGGCGACGCTCGAGGTCGCGCTCCGCACGCTGCCCGAGCCGGGGCCGTGGGGCGCGGAGGACGTCGAGATGCTCCTCGTGGCGCACGCCGGCGCACCCGCCCGCCCGCTCGGCCAGGGCGCCTCCGGCGGTGAGCTGTCCCGCGTCATGCTCGCGATCGAGGTCGCGCTCGCCACGGCCCCCGGCTCGGGCGCCGCGCGGCCCCCGACGTTCGTCTTCGACGAGGTCGACGCGGGCGTCGGGGGCAAGGCCGCGGTCGAGGTCGGTCGGCGCCTCGCCGAGCTCGCGCGCCAGGCTCAGGTCGTCGTCGTGACCCACCTCGCGCAGGTCGCGGCGTTCGCGGACCGGCACCTCGTCGTCACCAAGTCGGCGGCCGACGGCGCCGACGTCGTCACCGCGTCCGACGTCCGGCACGTCGAGGACGAGGAGCGCGTCGCCGAGCTCGCCCGCATGCTCTCGGGCCAGGAGGACTCCGACGCCGCGCGGCAGCACGCCGCTGAGCTCCTCGACCGCTCCGTCGTGGGACGATGAGGCCCGATGAGACTGAGCCTGCGCCAGCGTCGAGCCGCGCCTGACGAACCCGGCCTCCACGGGCCGGTCCGGGTGGACCCCCGGACCAAGAACCTCACCAAGCGCCTCCGGCCCGGCGACGTGGCCGTGATCGACCACCTCGACATCGACCGCGTGTCGGCGGAGGCGCTCGCCGCGTGCCGCCCGGCGGCCGTGCTCAACGCGGCGCGGTCGACGTCGGGCCGGTACCCGAACCTCGGGCCCGACATCCTGCTCGCGGCGGGGATCCCGCTCGTCGACGACCTCGGCCCGGACGTCCTCACGCTCACCGAGGGACGCCACGTCCGCGTCGTCGACGGCGCCGTGTACGACGGCGACCGCGTGGTCGCCGAGGGCACGGTGCAGGACGAGGCCTCGGTCGCGGCCGCGATGGAGGAGGCGCGCGCGGGTCTCGCGGTGCAGCTCGAGGCGTTCGCCGGCAACACGATGGACTACCTGCGCCGCGAGCGGGAGCTGCTGCTCGACGGCGTCGGCGTCCCGGACATCGAGACCGTCATCGACGGCCGTCAGGTGCTCATCGTGGTGCGCGGCTACCACTACAAGGAGGACCTCGTCGCGCTGCGGCACTACGTCAAGGAGTACCGCCCGGTGCTCATCGGCGTGGACGGCGGCGCGGACGCGGTGCTCGAGATGGGCTGGAAGCCCGACCTCATCGTCGGCGACATGGACTCCGTCTCGGACCGCGCGCTCGCGTGCGGCGCGGAGGTCGTGGTCCACGCGTACCGCGACGGCAGGGCGCCGGGCGTCGAGCGCGTCGAGAAGCTGGGCGTGCGCCACGTCGTCTTCCCCGCGACGGGGACGAGCGAGGACGTCGCGATGCTGCTCGCGGACGACAAGGGCGCCGAGCTCATCGTCGCGGTCGGCACGCACGCCACGCTCGTCGAGTTCCTCGACAAGGGCCGGTCGGGCATGGCGAGCACGTTCCTCACCCGCCTGCGCGTGGGCAGCAAGCTCATCGACGCCAAGGGCGTCTCGCGCCTCTACCGCCAGCGGATCTCGAACTGGCAGCTCGCGTGGCTCGTCGTCGCGGGGCTCCTCGCGCTGGGGGTCGCCCTGGCCTCGACCGCCGCCGGCCAGACCATGTTCGGCCTGTTCTTCGCCTGGTTCGACGACGTCTGGTCGTCCGTCCGGGGCCTGTTCGGCGGTGGGGCATGATGCCTCCGGCCGCCACCGACCGAGAGACCTCATCGTGATCGACTTCCGTTACCACCTCGTCTCCCTCATCTCCGTGTTCCTCGCGCTCGCGGTGGGCATCGCGCTCGGCGCCGGTCCCCTGAAGGAGACGATCGGGGACACGCTCACGGGCCAGGTCGAGCAGCTGCGCGTCGAGAAGGAGGAGCTGCGCACGCAGCTCGACGAGGCGTCGGCCGAGCTCGCGGACAGCCAGGCGGCGTTCGCCGCGTCGGCTCCCGACCTGCTCGAGGGCGTGCTCGCGGGCCGCCGCGTGGCGATCGTGCAGGTGGGCGAGGTGCTGCCGGAGGCGCGCGACCAGGTGGCGGAGCGGCTGGGCGCCGCCGGCGCGTCGGTGAGCGCGACGGTCCAGGTCACCGAGCTGTGGGACGACCCCGAGCAGCGGTCGTTCCGCCAGAGCATCGCCGGGAGCCTCGTGCAGTGGCTCGACCCGGTCCCCTCGGAGGACGCGGGGACGGGCACCGAGCTGGCCGAGGCCCTCATCCAGTCGCTCGCCACCGCCGAGCCGACCGACCCCGGCACGGTCTCCGCCAACGCCGTCACGGTGATGGACCTGCTCGTCGAGTCCGGGCTGGTGACCGTCGGCGAGGGGGGCGTGACCGCGCCCGCGGACGCGGTCGTCGTCCTGGCCGGTCCCACGGTGAGCGCGGCCGAGGCGGAGGAGGCCGTCGAGGCCACGCCCGCGGACCAGGAGCCGGCCGCGCAGGAGCTCGCCGACGCGAGGCTCACGTCGGCGGCGCAGATCGCGCGCGCCGCGCAGGAGCGCTCGGGCGGCGCCGTCGTCGCGGGCGGGGAGCTCACCGACGGGGGCCTCGTGCAGCGGCTGCGCGAGGACGAGGACGCGCAGGGCCGGATCAGCACCGTCGAGTCGGTGCACACGCTCGTCGGTCAGGTGTCCGTCCCGCTCGCGCTCAGCGCGCGCATCGGGGGGACGGTCGGTCACTACGGTCCGAGCGAGGGCGCGACGGCCCCGGTGCCCGAGCGCGTCGTCCTGCCGGTGCTCGACCGCACCGCCGTCGACCCTGCGCTCACCGGCACGGACGGCACGGGCACAGGCACCGACACCGGCTCGGGGACGGGCACCGAGACGGGGACGGAGCAGGGATGAGCCGCGCGGCACGCGAGGCGCGCCTCGTCGCGGCGACCGCGCGCGGCACGGTCACGGCGGCCGCCGTCACGGTCGGCGCACGCGCCGTCCTCGCGGGCGTCGTCGGCGGGGAGCACCCGCGCTGGACCCGGACGAACCACCGCGGGGCACCCATCAGCCTGCTCGAGGGTCCCGCCGTCGGGGCCGGGCTCGTCGCGGGAGCCCTGGCGACCCGCGGCGCCGGTGGCCGGGCCGCGCTCGCGGGCGCGCTCGCGGCGACCGGCGGCGCCGTCTTCGGGCTCGTCGACGACCTGTCGGAGGACGTGGGCCGCACCCGCAAGGGCCTGCGCGGCCACCTCGGCGCCCTCGCCCACGGTGAGCTCACCACGGGCGGGCTCAAGGTGCTCGGCATCGGCGCGACGGGCGTCGTCGCCGCGGCGCTCGCGCTGCACCGGGCCCCCGGGACGAGCCGTCCCGCCCACCTCGCCGACGTGCTCGGTGCGGGCGCGCTGGTCGCCGGCACGGCCAACCTCGTCAACCTCCTCGACCTGCGGCCCGGTCGCGCGCTCAAGGCCGGCGCTGCCCTCGCCGCACCGGTCCTCCTGTCGCGTGGCGCCCCGGCCGCGGCGGTCGTCGTCGGTGCGGCAGGCGCGGCCCTGCCGGCGGACCTCGACGAGCGCGACATGCTCGGCGACGGCGGCGCCAACGCGGTCGGCGCGCTCGTGGGCACCGCCCTCGTGCAGGCGCTCCCGCGGCGCGCGCGGCTGGCGGTGCTGGCCGGCGTGGTCGCGCTGACGCTCGCGAGCGAGCGGGTCAGCTTCACGGCAGTCATCGAGCGGACGCCGGCGCTGCGGGCGCTGGACCGCTGGGGCCGGCGCGAGGACCCGCCCGCGTGAGCCCCGCCGCGCGGCGGGCCCTGACCGGGATCGCCGGCGCGGCCGCCCTCATCGCGGGCATCACCGTGCTCTCGCGCGCGCTCGGCTTCGGCCGCTGGCTCGCGCAGTCCTACGCCGTCGGCCAGACCGCGACCGGCACGGCGTACGCGACCGCGAACCTGCTGCCCAACGTCCTCTTCGAGGTCGTCGCGGGCGGAGCGCTCGCGGGCGCGGTCGTGCCCCTGCTCGCGGGGCCGCTGAGCCGTGGGACGCGGCGCGAGGTCGACCGGATCGCCTCGGCGATGCTCACCTGGACCCTCGTGGTGCTCGTCCCCGCGGCGGCGCTGCTCGCGCTGCTCGCCCGGCCCCTCGTGAGCCTGCTCATCCCCGCGACCGACCGCACGGGTGACGCGGTCGACCTCGCCGCGCACCTGCTCGTGGTGTTCGCGCCGCAGGTCGTCCTCTACGGCGTCGGCATCGTGCTCACGGGCGTGCTCCAGGCGCAGCGCCGGTTCGCGTGGCCGGCCGCCGCGCCGCTCGCCTCGAGCGTCGTCGTCATCACGTCCTACCTCGTGTTCCGCAGCCTCGCGGTCCAGGCCGTCCAGGACCCGTCCGCGCTGCCCGACGTCGCCGTCGCGTGGCTCGGCTGGGGCACGACGGCGGGGGTCGCCGCGATGAGCCTGCCCCTCCTCGTGCCCGTCCTGCGCTCGGGCGTCCGCCTGCGGCCGACCCTGCGCTTCCCCGAGGGCGTCGCGCGGCGCGCGCGCCACCTGGCGCTGTCGGGCGTCGGGGGCCTCGTCGCGCAGCAGCTCGCCGTGCTCGCCACGATCCGTCTCGCCAACGACCGCGGCGACGCGGACCTCGGCACGTTCAACCTCTTCCAGTACGCGCAGGCGGTGTACCTGCTGCCCTACGCGGTGCTCGCGGTGCCGCTCGCGACCGCCACCTTCCCGCGCATCGCCGAGCACCACGCCCGCGGCGACGGCGCGGCGACGCGCCGGCTCGTCGCGGGCAGCACCCGCGCCGTCGTGCTCGTCGGTGCGCTCGGCGCGGCGGCCCTCGCCGCCGCGGCGCCCGCGGTGGCGCGCGTCTTCATCGCGACGGACGCGAGCGACGACGCCGACGCCATCGCCGCGATGGGACCGACCCTCACCCTGCTCGCACCCGGCCTCGTGGGGTTCGCCCTCCTCTTCCACCTCTCGCGCGTCCTGTTCGCGCTCGAGCGCGGCCGCGCGTCGGTCACGGGTGTCGCGGCGGGCTGGCTCACCGTCGCCGGGGCGTCCGTGCTCGCGGTGCTCGTGCTGGCCCCCGACGGGGGCGACGGCGCCGCGACCCTCGCGGGCCTCGCGGTGGGCAGCACGGCCGGCATGACCGTCGCCGGCGTGGTGCTCCTGGTCCTCACCGTGCGCGCCGCCGGGCCCGGCGCCGGCGCCGGCACCGGTCGCACGGTCGCCGTCGCCGGGCTCGGCGCGGCGGTCGGTGGGGTGCTCGGGCGCGTCGCGGCCGACGCCGTGCTGGCGACCGGGGAGTCCGTCGGCGTCGCGCTGCTGGGTGGGGTCGCCGGCGGGGTCGTCGCCGTCCTCGCGCTCGCGCTCGCCGCGCTCGCGCTCGACCGCGGCACCGTCGCGGCCCTGCGCCGGCGGGGTGGCACGGCCGCCCCGGCCGCCCCGTCGCCGCCGCCGTCGGCGCCGAACGCCCGACCGTCACCGAGGGAGACGAGACCCATGGCTGACCCCACGCCCCCAGGCCCCCGCGTGCTGCAGGTGCTCGGCTCGAGCGCGGGCGGCGTCGCCCGGCACGTGGCGGAGGTCGCGAGCGGCGCGGCCGGGCGCGGCACGCGCGTCGCCGTGGCCGGCCCGGCCGCGCTCGCGGGGCAGGTGGGTCGCGACCACGTGCCGTACGTCCCCGTCGAGATCACCGACCGGCCAGGGCCGGGCGACGTCGTCGCGCTGCGCCGGCTGCGCGCGCTGGCCGCGTCCGCCGACGTCGTGCACGCGCACGGCCTGCGGGCCGGGGCGCTGGCGGTGCTCGCGGCGCGCGGGCTGCGCGGGGGCCCGGAGGTCGTCGTCACGCTGCACAACCTGCCCGTGGGTGGTCCGGCGATCCGCGCGGTCGCCGCCGCGCTCGAGGTCGTCGTCGCGCGGGGCGCGCACACGGTGCTCGGGGTGTCGGGGGACCTCGTCGATCGTGCCCGGGGACGGGGCGCGCGGCGCACCGAGCGGGCGCTCGTCCCGGCCCCGCCGCACCGCCCGGCGGCGACGTCGGCCGCCGAGGTGCGCGCCGCGCTCGGCGTGCCGGACGGCGTCGCGCTCGTGCTCACGGTCGCTCGCCTCGCGCCGCAGAAGGGCCTCGACCTCCTGTGCGACGCCGCGGCCCTGCTCGGCGCCGACCACCCCGGCGGAGGGGGCGCGCTGTGGGCGGTCGCCGGCGACGGCCCGCTCGAGGACGGTCTCGCCGGCCGGATCGCGGCCGAGCGCCTGCCCGTGCGGCTCCTCGGTCGCCGGGCCGACGTCGCGGACCTCCTCGCCGCGGCCGACGTCGTCGTCAGCGCCGCGCGCTGGGAGGGCCAGCCGCTGGGCGTCCAGGAGGCGCTCGCCGCGGGCGCCGCCGTGGTGGCGACCGACGTGGGCGGCACGCGCGAGGTCACGGGCGACGCGGCCGAGCTCGTGCCGCCCGACGCCGCGGCGATCGGCGCGGCGGTCCGCGGCCTGCTCGACGACCCGGCACGCCGTGCCGCGCTCGGTCGCGCGGCCCTCGCCCGCGCCGCGACGCTCCCCACCGCGGACGACACGCTCGACCAGCTCGAGCGGGTCTGGCGGGACGCGGCGCGCGGCACGCGGCCGGGTCGCGGCAGCCGGGACCCCGACGTCGGGTAGAGTGGAAGCCCGTGGCAGAGCGCGCGAATCGACTCTCCGGGCGGTCGGACAACACGACCCGGCACATCTTCGTCACCGGAGGCGTCGCCTCCTCTCTCGGCAAGGGCCTGACGGCCTCGAGCCTGGGCCGACTCCTCCGCTCCCGGGGCCTGCGGGTCACGATGCAGAAGCTCGACCCGTACCTCAACGTCGACCCCGGCACGATGAACCCCTTCCAGCACGGCGAGGTGTTCGTCACGCAGGACGGCGCCGAGACCGACCTCGACATCGGTCACTACGAGCGGTTCCTCGACGTACCGCTCACCGCGCAGGCGAACGTGACGACGGGGCAGATCTACTCGTCCGTCATCGCCAAGGAGCGGCGCGGGGAGTACCTCGGTGACACCGTGCAGGTGATCCCACACATCACCGACGAGATCAAGGCGCGCATGCGCGCCCAGGCCGGCCCCGAGGTCGACGTCATCATCACCGAGATCGGCGGCACGGTCGGCGACATCGAGTCGCTGCCGTTCCTCGAGTCGGCCCGCCAGGTCCGCCACGACCTGGGCCGGGACAACGTCTTCTTCCTGCACGTCTCGCTCGTGCCGTACATCGGCCCCAGCGGCGAGCTCAAGACGAAGCCGACCCAGCACTCCGTCGCGGCCCTGCGCTCGATCGGCATCCAGCCCGACGCGCTCGTGCTGCGCGCCGACCGGGCGGTGCCCGAGTCGACCAAGCGCAAGATCGCGCTGTTCTGCGACGTCGACGCCGAGGCGGTGGTCACCGCAGCCGACGCGCCGAGCATCTACGACATCCCGCGCGTGCTGCACGGCGAGGGGCTCGACGCCTACGTCGTCCGCCGTCTCGACCTGCCCTTCCGCGACGTCGACTGGGCGAGCTGGGAGCGCGTCACGCACGCCGTGCACCAGCCGAGCACGACGGTCGAGATCGCGATGGTCGGGAAGTACATCGACCTGCCCGACGCCTACCTCTCCGTGACCGAGGCGCTGCGCGCGGGCGGCTTCGCGAACGACGCGAAGGTCGACGTGCGCTGGGTCCCGTCCGACGACTGCGCGACCCCCGAGGGTGCCGAGCGCTCGCTCGCGGGCGTCGACGCCGTCCTCGTGCCCGGCGGCTTCGGCGTCCGCGGCATCGAGGGCAAGGTCGGTGCGCTGACCTGGGCGCGGACGCACGGCGTCCCGACGCTCGGCATCTGCCTCGGGCTGCAGGTCATGGTCATCGAGTACGCCCGGAGCGTGCTGGGCCTCGCGGACGCGTCGTCGTCCGAGTTCGACCCCGGGACGGAGCACCCGGTCGTCGCGACGATGGCCGAGCAGCTCGCGATCGTCGAGGGCGAGGGGGACATGGGCGGCACGATGCGCCTCGGGTCCTACGAGGCCGTGCTCACGCCGGGGTCCGTCGTCGCCAAGGCCTACGGCACCGACCGGGTCGAGGAGCGGCACCGCCACCGCTACGAGGTCAACAACGCCTACCGCGCGCCGCTCGAGGAGGCGGGCCTCGTGATCTCGGGCGTCTCGCCGGACTCCTCGCTCGTCGAGTTCGTCGAGCTCCCGAGCGAGGTGCACCCGTACTACGTCGCGACCCAGGCGCACCCGGAGTTCCAGTCGCGGCCCACGCGCGCGCACCCGCTGTTCGCGGGGCTCGTGCAGGCCGCGCTCGAGCGCCGCGCCGACGGCCGGTGACGGGTCCGGGCGAGGGCGCGCCGCTCGCGGACGCACGGGTCGACCGTCCGCTCCTGGGGTCGGAGCTGCTGCACGACGGCATGGTCTGGGACGTCGTGCGCGAGGCCGTCGACCTCGGCGAGGCGGGGACGGTCCGTCGCGAGTTCGTCCGGCACCCGGGCGCGGTCGCGGTCATCGCGCTCGACGACGACGACCGCGTGCTGCTCCTGCGCCAGTACCGGCACCCGGTGCGCAGCGCGCTGTGGGAGCCCCCCGCCGGGCTGCTCGACGTCCCGGGGGAGGACCTGCGCGACGCCGCCGCACGCGAGCTCGCGGAGGAGGCCGACCTCGTCGCGGGCCAGTGGTGGGTGCTGCTCGACTACCTCACGTCCCCGGGCGGCAGCGACGAGGCGATCCGGGTGTTCCTCGCCCGGGACCTGCGCGAGGTGCCCGAGGCCGAGCGGCACGTCCGCGAGGGCGAGGAGCGCGACATGGAGCTCCGCTGGGTCCCGCTCGACGAGGCCGTCGCCGCGGTCCAGGCGGGCGCGCTGCGGAACCCGTCCACGGTCAACGGCGTGCTCGCCGCCGCGGTGGCGCGCGCCGACGGCTGGCGCGGCCTGCGGCCCGCGGACGCGGAGCCGGCCGGGCGCTGACGCGCGGCGCGGGCCTGCCCTGCGCCGCGGTCCGTCGTCGGGCCCCCGGGGTGAGGCGTCCGGTGCGCGCGTCGTCAGCTTTCCGTGGCGCGCGCCGCGATCGCGGCGAGGTCGCGCACGGCGAACCGCCGGTGCTCGACGTGCTCGCGCAGCATGGTCGTCACGCACTCCCGGACCGTGCGCTCCTCGACACCGTCGGGTGGGTCGAGCACCGCGCGGCGGGGCTCGTCCAGGACGTCGTCGTGCAGGTCGCGGAGCGTGGCACGGACCCGCTCCCGACGGCCGGCGTGCGTCGCGAGCGCCTGCGCCGCCGTGGGTCTCGCACCCGGGTCGAGACCGAGGCCCGCCCACGCGGCGGCGCCGAAGTCGGTCGGCGGCAGGCCGATCGGGTCGTTCGGCGCGGCCTCGCCGAGGATCATCCGGCCGAGCCAGGAGTCGACCGCGAAGACGAGGTGCCGCACGGTCTCGACGAACGACCACTCGTCGTCGACGCGCTCGTGCAGCACGGGCTCGGGCAGCGTCGCGACGTGCGTGACCGTCGCGTCCCACAGCCGCTCCACCTCGTCCCACGCCGCCCGCAGCTCGTCCGCCGTGCGCGCCGTGCGCACGACGACGCGCTCGGGGTGGCGACGGTCGAGCTCGGCCCGGACGTAGGCGGTGACGTCGACGTCGTCCACGACGACCGAGGCGACGCCCCCGTCGAACCCGGTGATCCTCAGGTCCTCGACCCACGAGCTCGCGATCCGGACGCCCGCGAGGTTGCAGTCGCGGAACCGGGCACCGCTGAGGTCGGCGCGACGGAAGACGGCGTCGCGGAACTCGGCGGTGTCGGTGTGCTCGGTCATGGTCGCCTCCACGTCGTCGGGGCCCCTCGGCCCCGTGCTGCCCGACGCTAGCGGCGCACCCGGACGATCAGCGTCCGGCTTCCCGCGGCGACCGGGGAGGTCAGGCGCGTGTGCGCTGCGCGACCGCCTGGCGCACCTGCGCGACCACGAGCAGGCTCGCCAGGACCATGTGGACCCCGACGAGCACCGCCGGGAGCCCGGTGAGGTACTGGACGTACCCGACGAGGCCCTGCGCGAGCGCCACCAGGAGCAGGACCACCGCCGCCCGCCGGGCGTCCGCCGTGGCCGCCGACGCGACGGCCCCGGACCCCCGGCGCGTCAGCACGACCACGGCGACCACCGCGGCGACGTAGAGCCACACCGAGGCCGAGTGCGCGCGGGCGACCGCGACGGGGTCGAGCGCGAACCGGTAGGCGACCTCCTCGTCGCCCGAGTGCGGCCCGGCCCCGGTCGTCACGACGCCGAGCACGAGCACGACGGCGAGCAGCGGGCCGAGCGCGCGTCCGACGCGGCGCGCGGCGTCACCCACCGTGGGCACGGGCGGGCCGTCGCCCTCGCGGTCCCGCACGAGCAGCACCGTCGACGCCGCGACGAGTGCCATGGAGATGAGGAAGTGCACCGCGACGACGCCGGGGTGCAGGTCGACGAGCACCGTGATCCCGCCGACCACGGCCTGCACGGCGACGCCGAGCAGAGGGGTGAGCCCGAGCCAGCGGAACGCGCGCGAGCGGTCCGTGCGCTGCCAGACGACCCACGCGGCCGCCAGCGCGAGCACCGCGAGGACCCCGGTGAGCGTGCGGTTGCCGAACTCGACGAACGGGTGGAAGGTCGCGGCCTCGTGCATGACCGGCGTGAACTCGCCCGGCTCGCACTGCGGCCACGTCGAGCAGCCGAGCCCGGACCCGGTGAGCCGGACCGCGCCACCGGTGCCCACGATGAGCACCTGGGCGGCGAGGTTCGCCACCAGGACCCGCCGCCGCCACGTGGGCGACGGGTGTCGCCAGGACCCGACGGGTGCGGGCGGTGCCGGGGCCGGGGTCGTCGTGCTGCTCACGCCTCCACGGTAGTCGCCCCGACGCGGCGGTCCCGACGCGTCAGGACCAGCGGAAGGTGCGCGCGACGAGGGCCGACACGACCGCCGACCAGGCGGCGAGGACGAGCAGCGGACCGACGGCGACGCCGTCGCCCCCGAGCGCGGTCCGCAGGGCCTCGCCGAGAGCCCCGGAGGGCAGGAGCGGCGCCACCGCGCCGAGCGGCCCCGGGAGCATCGACGCGGGCAGCACCACGCCGCCGCCCGCCAGCAGCAGCACCCAGACGAGGTTCGCGACCGCGAGGACGGCCTCGGCGCGCAGCAGGCCCGCCACGAGCAGGGCGAGCGACGTGAACGCGGCCGTGCCGAGGACGAGGGCGACGAGGGCGGCCGGGACGCCCGCGGGGTCGGGGCGCCAGCCGAGCGCGACCGCCGCCCCGCCGAGCACCGCGACCTGGAGCAGCTCGAGCGCGACCACCGCGAGGACCTTGCCCGCCACGAGGCCGGATCGTCCGAGGGGTGTCGTCGCGAGCAGGCGCAGGACGCCGTTGCGCCGGTCGAAGCCGGTCGCGATCGCCTGCGACGTGAACGCCGTCGACATCACGGCGAGGGCGAGCACGCCCGGGGCGACCACGTCGATGCGCTCCGCGTCGGACGTGCCCAGGTCCACGAGCGACGTGCGGCCGAGCGCGACGAGGATGAGCAGCGGGAGCACGAGCGTGATGACGAGCTGCTCGCCGTTGCGCAGCACCGTCCGCACCTCCGCCGCGGCCTGGGCACCGACGCGACGCGCGAGCGGTGCAGCCTCCTGCGGTCGCGCGGTCCTGGCCGGGCTGCCGGCGGGCGGGGGAGCCGTGGTCATCGCAGGCGCCGTCCGGTGAGGTCGAGGAAGACGTCCTCGAGGGTGCGCTCGCCCGCGGCGAGCGCGACCACCAGGAGGCCGTGCGCCGCGGCCCATCCGGTCACCGCGTGGACCAGCGCGGGGTCGGCGCTCGCGAGCACCTCGAGGGTGCCGGGCGCCGCCGAGGGCGCGTCGCGCACGTCGGGGGCGCCGTGCGCGGCGAGGGCGGCTCGCAGCGTGGCCGCGGCGCCGGCGAGGTCGCGTCCCACCGGTCCGCCGTCGGTCGGTGCGGCGGCGTGCAGCGGTCGGACGGTCACGCGGAGCACGTCGTGCGCCCCGACGAGCTGGGCCGTGGTGCCCGCCGCGATGACGCGGCCGTCGTCGACGACGACCACGTGGTCCGCGAGGGCCTCGGCCTCGGCGATCTGGTGCGTCGTGAGCACGATCGTGGTCCCTTCGGCGCGCAGCTCGCGCACGAGGTCCCACACGGCGAGCCGGGCCTGCGGGTCCATGCCCGCGCTGGGCTCGTCGAGGAAGACGATGTCGGGCCGGCCGACGACGGCGGCCGCGAGGGCGAGGCGCTGGCGCTGCCCGCCCGAGAGGCGGCGCACCTGGGTCCGGGCGAACGCCGGCAGCCCGAGGCGCTCGCCGAGCTCCCCCAGGTCACGCGGGCGCGCGTACATCGCGGCGACGTGGCGCAGCGCCTCGCCCGCCGGGACCGTGCTGGGCAGGCCGCCGTCCTGCAGCATGACGCCGACGCGCGGGCGCAGGCGCGTCGCGTCGCGCACCGGGTCGAGGCCCAGCACGCGGACGCTGCCGCCGTCGGGCCGGCGCAGGCCCTCGCAGCACTCGACCGTGGTCGTCTTGCCGGCGCCGTTGGGCCCGAGCAGCGCGGTGAGCGCACCCGCGGGCGCGGCGAGATCGAGCCCGTGGACCACCTCGTGCCGGCCGTACCGCTTGACGAGCCCGTCGACCTCGACGGCGTCGCGTACGCCGGACGGGGCGCTCACGACGGGGGTGGGGGGCACGAGCGGGAAGTCTAGGCGGGCGTCGCGACCCCGGGTGACCCGTCCTCCGCGGTCGCGCGAGTCGTCCCGGTCCAGGTGAGGCACGCCTTCGTTGCAGGGAAGCAATTCAGCAACAAGGATGTTGCCTATATCGCGGCCGGACGACGGCCGCCCTGCACGGCGCGGCCCTCGGCCGCGGCACGGGCCTCCGCGACCGGGGCCCGACGAGCACGACGGACGACGGGAGGTGGGACGTGCCGGCAGCCGCACCCACCCCGCTCGTCCTCGAGGCGCGCGCCTCCGCCGCGGCGGACCCCGCCGAGCACACGACCCGGCGGCGCATCCTCCGCCTCGTGGTCGAGGCCGGCCCGGTCTCCGTCGTCGAGCTCGCGCGCGACCTCGACCTCACGACCGCCGGCGTGCGGCGTCACGTCGCGGCCCTCGAGGAGTCCGGCGAGATCGTCGTGCACACGGCCGCGCCCGCGGGCGCCCCGCGTCGCGGTCGGCCGGCGCGACGGTACGTCGCGACCGAGCGCGGCCAGGCCGCCCTGAGCAACGCCTACTCCGACCTGGCCGGCCAGGCGCTCGGCTTCCTCGCGCGGCTCGGCGGCGCCGACGCCGTCGTGGGCTTCGCCGAGCAGCGGGTCGCCCAGCTCGAGGCCCGGCTCGCGGGCCTCGCCGCGCAGGACGCACCCGTCGCCGACCGCGTCGCGGCGCTCGCCGCCGGCCTCGCGGTCGAGGGGTACGCGGCGTCCGCGCGTCCCGTGCCCGGGGGCCGCGCCGTCCAGCTCTGCCAGGGCCACTGCCCGGTGCAGGACGTCGCCGCGCAGTTCCCGCAGCTCTGCGAGGCCGAGACGCGCCTCTTCTCCCGGCTGCTGGGCGTCCACGTCCAGCGCCTCTCGACGCTCGCGTCCGGGGGGCACGTGTGCACGACGCACGTGCCCGTCCTGCCGGGCGTCCCGAGCGCCGGCCCGACCGGCACGACCAGCCCGAACGGTACGACCAGCCCCACCGGCACGACCAGCACGACCAGTACGACGCCGACCAGCACGGCCCAGGCACCAGCATCCGACCGTCCCGCGAGCGGGACCGTGGAGGGAACACGATGAGCGCACCCACCGAGCCCATGACCACCGACGAGGCGATCATCGCGTCGATCGGCAGCTACGGGTACGGCTGGCACGACAGCGACGCCGCCGGCATGTCCGCCCAGCGCGGGCTGTCCGAGGAGGTCGTCCGGAACATCTCCACGCTCAAGAACGAGCCCGAGTGGATGCTCAAGACGCGCCTCAAGGCCCTGCGCCTGTTCGACAAGAAGCCCATGCCGAACTGGGGATCGGACCTGTCCGGCATCGACTTCGACAACATCAAGTACTTCGTGCGGTCCACGGAGAAGCAGGCGACGTCGTGGGACGAGCTGCCCGAGGACATCAAGAACACGTACGACCGCCTGGGCATCCCCGAGGCCGAGAAGCAGCGCCTCGTCGCGGGCGTCGCGGCGCAGTACGAGTCCGAGGTCGTGTACCACCAGATCCGCGAGGACCTCGAGGAGCAGGGCGTCATCTTCGTCGACACCGACACGGGCCTGCGCGAGCACCCGGAGATCTTCGAGCAGTACTTCGGCTCCGTGATCCCGTCGGGCGACAACAAGTTCGCCGCGCTCAACACCGCCGTGTGGTCGGGCGGCTCGTTCGTCTACGTGCCGCCGGGCGTGCACGTCGAGATCCCGCTCCAGGCCTACTTCCGGATCAACACCGAGAACATGGGCCAGTTCGAGCGGACGCTGATCATCGCCGACGAGGGCTCGTACGTGCACTACGTCGAGGGCTGCACCGCGCCGATCTACTCGACCGACTCGCTGCACTCCGCCGTCGTCGAGATCATCGTCAAGAAGAACGCGCGCGTGCGGTACACGACCATCCAGAACTGGTCGAACAACGTCTACAACCTCGTCACGAAGCGGGCCACGGCCGCCGAGGGCGCGACCATGGAGTGGGTCGACGGCAACATCGGCTCCAAGGTGACCATGAAGTACCCGGCCATCTACCTCATGGGCGAGCACGCCAAGGGCGAGACGCTGTCGATCGCGTTCGCGGGCGAGGGCCAGCACCAGGACGCCGGCGCCAAGATGGTCCACGCCGCGCCCCGGACGTCGTCGTCGATCATCTCCAAGTCGGTCGCGCGCGGTGGCGGTCGCACGTCCTACCGCGGCCTCGTCCAGGTCCTCGAGGGTGCCGAGCACTCGGCGTCGACGGTCCTGTGCGACGCGCTGCTCGTCGACCAGATCTCGCGCTCCGACACGTACCCCTACGTCGACGTCCGCGAGGACGACGTCTCCATGGGTCACGAGGCGACGGTGTCCCGCGTGAGCGAGGACCAGCTCTTCTACCTCATGTCCCGCGGCATGGCGGAGACCGAGGCCATGGCCATGATCGTGCGCGGGTTCGTCGAGCCCATCGCGCGCGAGCTGCCCATGGAGTACGCCCTGGAGCTCAACCGGCTGATCGAGCTGCAGATGGAGGGCTCCGTCGGCTGACGCGCCGACGCCCTCCGCACTGCCGGCTCCCACCCCGCCGCGTCCCCGCGGCACCCCGACCCGAGAGGCCCCCACCACCGACATGGCCACCGACCTGACGACCGACCACAGCCGGGCCGTCGCCGACGGCGCGCACACGCACGGCCGGGGCGGCACGCCCCAGAGCTCGCGTGCGGCGCGCACGACGTCGTTCGACCTCGGCGCGTTCCCCGTCCCGACCGGGCGCGAGGAGGAGTGGCGCTTCTCGCCGGTCAGCCGGCTCGCGCCGCTGTTCGACGCCGCGGGCACGGGCCTCACCGGGACCGGGACGCAGGTCACGGTCGTGGAGGCGCCCGAGGTCCGGGTCGAGATCGTCGGCCGCGACGACGCGCGGCTCGGCACCGCGGGCAAGCCGGGGGACCGGACCGCCGCCGTCGCGTGGAGCTCGTTCCGCGAGGCGACGGTCGTGACGATCCCGGCCCAGGCGGTCGCGTCCACCGCGACGAGCGTCCGGGTCGAGGGCCTGCCGGTGGCGGACGCCGCGGACGGCCTGCCGGAGGCGTCGGCCGTGCACCTCCTGGTGCACGCGCAGCCCCTGAGCGAGGCCGTCGTGGTCGTCGACCACGTCGGCCGGGTCGACCTCACGGAGACGGTCGAGATCGTCGCGGAGGACGGCGCCCACCTCACGGTCGTCACCATCCACGACTGGGCGCAGGGCTCCGTGCACGCCGCGTCCCACCGCATCCGGCTGGGCCGCGACGCCACCGTCAAGCACATCCTCGTGACGCTCGGCGGCGACGTCGTGCGCGTGACGCCCGACGCCGAGTTCACGGGCGAGGGCGGCTCGGTCGAGGCGCTGGGCCTGTACTTCGCGGACGCCGACCAGCACCAGGAGCACCGGCTCTTCGTGGACCACGCCGTGCCGTCCTGCCGGTCGCGCGTCACGTACAAGGGCGCGCTCCAGGGCGCGGGCGCGCACACGGTGTGGGTCGGTGACGTCCTCATCCGCGCCAACGCCGAGGGCACCGACACCTACGAGCTCAACCGCAACCTCGTGCTCACCGACGGCGCGCGCGCCGACTCGGTGCCCAACCTCGAGATCGAGACGGGTCTCATCGAGGGCGCGGGCCACGCCTCGGCGACGGGCCGCTTCGACGACGAGCAGCTGTTCTACCTGCGTGCGCGCGGCATCCCCGAGGCCGACGCGCGGCGCCTGGTCGTGCGCGGCTTCTTCGCCGAGCTCGTCCAGCAGATCGGCCTGCCCGAGGTCGAGGAGCGCCTCATCGGCGCGATCGAGGCCGAGCTCGAGAGGAGCATGGCCGCGGCGGCGTCCGCCGAGGGCGCCCCGGCGCCCGCCGGTCCGGTCGGCGTCCCCGGCACCGTGACCGACTCCGAGGCGCCGGACGTGTCGGCGAGCAACCCGGTGATCTCGGCATGACCGCGCAGCTGGCCTGCATGACCGACGACGTCGCGCCGGGCACGGCGCTGCGCGTCGAGCTGGAGGGCGAGTCCGGGCCCGTGGAGGTCGCCGTGGTGCGCGACTCCGAGGGCGCCTGGCACGCCGTGAGCGACATCTGCTCCCACGGGCAGGTGTCCCTGTCCGACGGCGAGGTCGACGGCTGCACGATCGAGTGCTGGCTGCACGGCTCGACCTTCGACCTGCGCACCGGCGCACCCCTCGCCCTGCCGGCGACCCGACCCGTCCCCGTCTACCCCGTGACCGTCGACGGCGAGCGTGTGCTCGTCGACGTCGACGTCACCGCGAACGTCTGAGGAGAACCACCATGACCACGCTCGAGATCAAGGACCTGCACGTCAGCGTCGAGACGAAGGAGGGCCCCAAGCCCATCCTGCGCGGCGTCGACCTCACGGTCCGCAGCGGCGAGACGCACGCGATCATGGGTCCGAACGGGTCCGGCAAGTCGACCCTCGCGTACTCCCTCGCGGGCCACCCGAAGTACGACATCACCTCGGGCACCGTGCTGCTCGACGGCGTCGACGTCCTCGCGATGAGCGTCGACGAGCGCGCGCGCGCCGGCATGTTCCTCGCCATGCAGTACCCCGTCGAGGTGCCGGGCGTCAGCGTCACGAACTTCCTGCGGACCGCCAAGACCGCGATCGACGGCCAGGCGCCCGCGCTGCGCCACTGGGCCAAGGACGTCAAGAACGCCATGGAGCAGCTCCGCATGGACCCGACGTTCGCCGCGCGCAACGTCAACGAGGGCTTCTCGGGCGGCGAGAAGAAGCGCCACGAGATCCTCCAGATGGAGCTCCTCAAGCCCCGCATCGCGATCCTCGACGAGACGGACTCGGGCCTCGACGTCGACGCGCTGCGCGTCGTGTCCGAGGGCGTCAACCGCGTGCGCTCCACCGGCGAGGTCGGCGTCCTGCTCATCACGCACTACACGCGCATCCTGCGCTACATCCAGCCCGACTTCGTGCACGTCTTCGTCGACGGCCGGATCGCCGAGGAGGGCGGCCCCGAGCTCGCCGAGCGCCTCGAGGCCGAGGGCTACGACCGCTTCCTGGCGCCGTCGGCCTGACGTCCGCACGACGAGGTCGACCCGTCCGCACCATCCGCACGCTCCGCCGGAGGAACCCATGACAACCGTCCTCGAGCCGCACGCCGCAGGCTCCGGTCGGACCGGGCATGTGCTCACGCCGGCGGAGCTGGCGGCGGTGCGGGCCGACTTCCCGCTGCTCGCGCGCACCGTGCGCGGCGGGCGTCCCCTCGTCTACCTCGACTCGGGCGCGACGTCCCAGAAGCCCGACGTCGTCCTCGACGCCGAGCAGGACTTCTACCTGCAGCGCAACGCCGCCGTGCACCGCGGTGCGCACCAGCTCGCCGAGGAGGCGACGGAGGCGTTCGAGGACGCGCGGCGCGAGGTGGCGGAGCTCGTCGGCGCCGACGTCGACGAGATCGTGTGGCAGACGAACGCGACCGCGGGTCTCAACCTCGTCGCCTACGCGCTGTCGAACGCCACCCTGGGGCGTGGGGGAGCGGCCGCGCGTCGGTTCGCGCTCGCGCCGGGCGACGAGATCGTGGTCACCGAGGCGGAGCACCACGCCAACCTCGTCCCGTGGCAGGAGCTGTGCGCACGCACCGGCGCGGTGCTGCGGTGGATCGGCGTCGACGACGACGGCCGGCTGCGCACCGAGGAGCTCGCGACCACCGTCACGGAGCGCACGAAGGTGCTCGCGTTCACGCACGCGTCCAACGTCACGGGCGCGGTGACCGACGTCGCGGCGTTCGTCGCGCGGGCCCGTGAGGTCGGCGCGCTGACGGTGCTCGACGCGTGCCAGAGCGTGCCGCACCTGCCCGTGGACCTGCACGCCCTCGGCGTCGACCTCGCGGCCTTCTCGGGCCACAAGATGCTCGGCCCCACGGGCGTCGGCGCGCTCTACGGCCGGCGCGAGCTGCTCGCGGCGATGCCGCCGGTCGTCACGGGCGGCTCGATGGTCGAGGTCGTCACCATGGAGACGACGACGTACGCGCCGCCGCCCCAGCGCTTCGAGGCCGGGACGCAGATGGTCGCCCAGGCCGTCGCGATGGGCGCCGCCGCGCGCTACCTGCGCGAGCTCGGCATGGAGGCGGTCGCGGCGCACGAGCGCGAGATCGCCGGCCTCCTGCTCGAGGCCGTGACTGCCGTCCCGGGCGTGCGCGTCCTCGGCCCGACCGACACGCGTGACCGCCTCGCGGCCGTGTCGTTCGTCGTCGACGGGGTGCACGCGCACGACGTCGGCCAGGTGCTCGACGACGCGGGCGTCGCCGTCCGCGTCGGGCACCACTGCGCGCAGCCGCTCCACCGGCGCCTCGGCGTCGCCGCCTCCGCGCGCGCGTCCGCCGCGGTGTACACGACGCCGGACGAGGTCGCGGCCTTCGGTGCCGCGCTCGCGACCGTCCGGCCCTTCTTCGGACTGGGGGACGGCGCATGAGCAGCCCCATGGAGCAGCTCTACCAGCAGCTCATCCTCGACCACGCGAAGTCGCCGCACGGCCGCGGCCTCGCGGACGGCTTCACGGCCGAGTCGTTCCAGGTCAACCCCACCTGCGGGGACGAGGTGCGCCTGCGGGTCCACCTCGACGGCGACGCCGTCGCGCGCGTGAGCTGGGAGGGCCAGGGCTGCTCGATCTCGCAGGCGTCCGTGTCGGTCATGTCCGAGCTCGTCAGCGGCGAGCCGGTCACGACCGCCGAGGAGCTCGGCGAGACCTTCCGCCGCCTCATGCGCGCCCGCGGCGAGGGCCTCGACGAGGAGTCCGAGGACCGGCTCGGCGACGCGACGGCCTTCACGGGCGTCGCGCGCTACCCCGCACGCATCAAGTGCGCCTTGCTGGGATGGTCGGCGCTGCGTGACGCGTTGATCCAGTCGGGTGCCGCCACCCCCACCGAGGAGGACGCATGACCACGACCACGCCGGGCTCGGCCCCGCTCCCGACACCGCCGACGGCGGCCGACGTCGAGGAGGCGCTGCGCGACGTCATCGACCCCGAGCTGGGGATCAACGTCGTCGACCTGGGCCTCATCTACGGCGTCGTGCTGGACCAGAACAACCACGCGGTCATCGACATGACGCTCACGTCCGCGGCCTGCCCGCTCACCGACGTCATCGAGGACCAGTCGGCGACCGCACTGGACGGCGTCGTCGACGGCTTCCGGATCAACTGGGTGTGGATGCCGCCGTGGGGCCCGGAGAAGATCACCGACGACGGCCGCGAGCAGCTGCGCGCGCTCGGGTTCAACATCTGAGCCGGTCCACCATCGGACCCGTCGACCGACCGACGACGGCGCCACCCCGCGGGGGCGGCGCCGTCGTCGTGCGTCGCGGTGCGCCCGGTCAGAGCTCGGGGGCGCTGAACGTGTCGCAGGTCGCGGGGTCGCGCGACTCGTAGCCGGTCATGAACCAGGCCTGGCGCTGCTCGCTCGAGCCGTGCGTCCACGTGTGGGGGTTCACGCCCCCGCCCGACTGCGCCTGGATGTGGTCGTCGCCGACCGCCTCGGCGGCCGAGAGCGCGTCCGCGAGCTGCTCCTGGGTGATCGGCTCGAGGAAGACCTCGCCCGTGTCGGGGTCGACCTGCTGCGACGCCTGCCCGGCCCAGACCCCGGCGTAGCAGTCGGCCTGGAGCTCGACGCGCACCGAGTCGGACGTGGGACCGCTGCCCTGACGGTCGGCCTTGTCCATGACGCCGGTGATGGTCTGGATGTGGTGGCCGTACTCGTGCGCGGTGACGTACATCTCGGCGAGCGGGCCGCCCGAGGCGCCGAACTGGCTCTCGAGCAGGTCGTAGAAGCCGAGGTCGAGGTAGATGCCCTGGTCCGGCGGGCAGTAGAAGGGCCCCGTCGACGACGTCGCGTTGCCGCACCCGGTCGACGTCGCCTGCTCGAAGATCCAGACGTCGGGCTGGACGAACTCCATGCCCTGCGCCGGCACGGCCTCCGCCCAGTACGCGTCGAGCGACTGCACCGTCGCCGACAG
Organism: Actinotalea solisilvae; assembly: GCF_016464425.1. GTDB lineage: Bacteria > Actinomycetota > Actinomycetes > Actinomycetales > Cellulomonadaceae > Actinotalea > Actinotalea solisilvae. Next base: position 516,898 of record NZ_JADDKQ010000001.1, on the reverse strand, counting down.
CCGGCACTCGCGCGTGGTGTTGGCCTCCTCGGCCGTGCACTCGCCCACCGTGCCCTGCTCCTCGCTGCCGCCCCCGCCGCCGGCGACGCCCTCGAGCGCCGGGCCCACGTTGATGCCGGTGAACTGGTAGATGAGGAACGCGACGATCGCGAGGCCGGCGCCGCCGCCCGCGATCGCGCCCCCGCGACGCGTGCCGACCCGGCCGCCCTCGAAGCTCCCACCCTCGTTGAAGGTCATGGCCGTCACGGTACTGCCGAGCCCCCGACCCGGCCCGTCGAACCCCGGGGAGTGCGGGGCGGGCGGCCGGGGGGACCGGGCTCAGTCGCCGATGCCTCGGGCCGCGAGGGCGTCGCCCGTGCGCCGCGCGCGGCCGACGGCGCGGACGGCGGCCGGGACGAGGACGGCCCGCGGGTCGCTCTCGAGGCCGCGCGCCCGGGCGGCGTCGCGCGCCTCGAGCGACGTCCGCACGAGTGCGGGCACGGCGCGCAGCATGAGCCCGACGGCGAGGGCCACCGTCTCGGGCCTCAGCCCGACGTGCCGCAGCGGCCGGGCGGCGCGCGCCAGCGCGTCGAGGAGGCGGTCGGCCGGCGTCGTGGCGGTGAGCACGACGGCGACCAGCACGACCGTGAGCAGGTCCGCCGCGACCTCCACGCCCACCGCGGGCCCGCGCCGCCACCACTGGTACCCGCCGACGACGGCGGCGACGAGCAGGACGGGCGCGACCGCGCGCGCGGTCGGGCGCCACCGGAGCCGGGCGCTCGCCGCGACGGCCGCCGCGAGGGCGAGCAGCCCGAGCGACGCCGCGGCCCCCGTGAGCAGGACGACGGCGACGCCGACGACCGCGAGCCCGAGGAGCTTCGCGCCGGTCGGCGCCCGGTGCAGCCACGTCGTCCCGGGCTGGTGCAGCCCGAGCGGGCCCGCCCAGGGGACCCGCCCTCGGCGCGGGCGGGCGGGGGACCCGGGAGCCCGTGGGGCCTGCGGTCCGGTCACCGGGCGCGCGCCGTCATGAGGTCGACGTAGTGGTCGACGGCCGTGGCGGGCTCCCCGTCCGCGACCACGGCGCCGTCGTCGACGACGAGCACGCGGTCGGCGCGCCGCGCGGCGTCGAGGTCGTGCGTCACGAGCAGGAGCTGGACGTCGAGCGTGTCGAGGAGCGCGTCGACCGCCCGGCGCCAGCGCAGGTCGAGGAGCGTCGTCGGCTCGTCGCACACGAGCACGGCCGGCTCCGTCGCGAGCACGGTCGCGAGCGCGAGCAGCTGCTTCTGCCCGCCGGACAGCGCGTGCACGGGGACGTGCGCGCGGTCGCCCAGGCCATACCGCGCGAGGACGTCGAGCGCACGGGCGTCCCGCTCGGCCGCGGGCAGGTCGAGGCGGCGCAGCGAGAGCGCGACGTCCTCGCGGGGCGTCGGCATGACGATCTGCGCGTCCGGGTCGGTGAACGTGAAGCCGACCCGGCGGCGCACCGCCGCGCCGTCGCGCACCGTGTCCAGGCCGTCGACGACCACGCTGCCCGCCGACGGCAGGACGAGGCCGTTGACCATGCGCGCGAGCGTCGACTTGCCGGACCCGTTCGCCCCGACGACCGCGACGCGGCGCTCCCCGAGCCGCAGCGTCGTCGGCTCGAGCAGGGTCACGACGCGGTCGTGGCCGTGCCCGGCCCGGCGCCCGCGCGCGGCGTCGTGTCGCCGCCCCGGGCCGTCGGCGTCGTCGGCGGCCCAGGCCGTGACGGTCGCGTCGCGGAGCTCGATCACGCCACGAGCCTACGGCCGTGCGGCGGTGCGCCCCGGGGCGCGCGCCCGACCCCGGCCGGGCTCAGCGGCGCCGGTCGAGCAGGTCGGGGAACGCGCGCAGGACCGCGGTCGCGACGAGAGCGGCGAGCACGTTCTTCACGACGTCGCCGGGCAGGAAGACCGCGCCCAGGCCGATCGCCTCCTGCGCGTCGACACCGAGCCGGGCGCCCATGACCGCGATGCCGAGCGGGTGGATGAAGACGAGGCTGCCGGCCGTCGCGCTCGCGAACAGGGCGACGGGCCGCAGCGCGGGACGCACCCGCACCGCGCGCGACGCCAGGAACCCGGCCAGCGCGGCCGCGAGCGGGAAGGCCAGCAGGTAGCCGAGCGACACCTTGCCGAAGGTCGCGAGCCCGCCCGTGCCCTCGGAGAACACCGGGATGCCGGCGAACCCGACGGCGAGGTAGAGGAGCACCGCGAGCGTGCCGCGGAGCGGCCCGAGCACGAGCGCCGCGAGCATGACGCCGAAGGTCTGCAGCGTGATCGGCACCGCCATCCCGGGGAGCGTGATCCCGGGCAGGAGCGCGCAGACGGCGATGAAGGCCGCGAAGGTCGAGACGAGCGCGACGTCGGTCGCGACGGACGAGCGGACGACGGGCAGCGGCGCGCCGTCGTCGGGCAGAGCGGCCTCGTGGGTCTGGGCCATGGGGTCCTCCGGGTCTCGGCGCGCCGGCGGCAACCGGCGGCGCCGGCCGCTCGGCCGGCGCGGGCCTGGGCGTACCGTCGGATGGTCGACGGGCCGCGGTGCGACGTCGGGCGACGGCGCTCAGGTCGGTCGTCACGCTAGCCGGTCGTAGGATGAGCGACGTTTGTGCCCGCCCACAAGGCGGCTGGGCGCCTGTCGGAGGAAACCTCAGTGATCACCGCCCATGACGTCGAGATGCGTGTCGGCGTCCGCGTCCTGCTCGAGAAGGCCTCCTTCCGCATCGCCTCCGGGGACCGGATCGGCCTCGTCGGCCGCAACGGCGCCGGGAAGACGACGCTGACGCGCGTCCTCGCGGGTGAGGGTCAGCCGACGTCGGGCCAGGTCGTGCGTTCCGGCGACGTCGGCTACCTCCCGCAGGACCCGCGCACGGGCGACCTCGAGGTCGTCGCGATGGACCGCATCCTCTCGGCGCGCGGGCTGGACGACGTCGTGCGCCGGATGCGCAGCACCGAGGGCGAGATGGCGAGCGCCGACGACGAGACCCGCGACGCCGCGATGGAGCGCTACGGCAGGCTCGAGGCGCGGTTCACCGCGGCGGGCGGGTACGCCGCCGAGAGCGAGGCCGGCCGGATCGCGTCCAACCTCGGGCTGGCGGAGCGGATCCTCGCCCAGCCGCTGCGCACGCTCTCGGGCGGCCAGCGCCGCCGCGTCGAGCTCGCGCGGATCCTCTTCTCGGGCGCGGAGACGCTGCTGCTGGACGAGCCGACCAACCACCTCGACGCCGACTCGATCGTCTGGCTCCGCGACTACCTCTCCACCTACTCCGGCGGGTTCCTCGTCATCAGCCACGACGTCGACCTCGTGCGGTCGACCGTGAACAAGGTCTTCCACCTGGACGCCAACCGCGCCGAGCTGGACCAGTACAACCTCGGCTGGGACGCGTACCTCGCGCAGCGCGAGACGGACGAGCGCCGGCGCAAGCGCGAGCGCGCCAACGCCGAGAAGAAGGCCTCGGTGCTGCTCGCCCAGGCCGACAAGATGCGGGCCAAGGCGACCAAGGCGACGGCCGCGCAGAACATGGCGCGCCGCGCCGAGCGGCTGCTCTCCGGGCTCGAGGCCGAGCGTGCGTCCGACCGCGTCGCACGGCTGCGCTTCCCCGACCCCGCGCCCTGCGGCCGCACGCCGCTCACCGCGACCGGGCTCAGCAAGTCCTACGGCTCGCTCGAGGTGTTCACCGACGTCGACCTGGCGATCGACCGGGGGAGCCGCGTCGTCATCCTCGGGCTCAACGGTGCGGGCAAGACGACCCTGCTGCGGCTGCTGGCCGGCGTCGAGAAGGCCGACACGGGCGAGGTCGTGCCCGGGCACGGCCTCAAGCTGGGCTACTACGCGCAGGAGCACGAGACGCTCGACACCGAGCTCACGGTCGTGGAGAACCTGCGCCACTCGGCGCCCGACCTCACCGACACGCAGGTGCGCTCGGTGCTCGGCTCGTTCCTCTTCTCGGGCGACGACGCCGACAAGCCCGTGCGCGTGCTCTCGGGCGGCGAGAAGACGCGCCTCGCGCTCGCGGCGCTCGTCGTCTCGGCGGCGAACGTCCTCCTGCTCGACGAGCCGACCAACAACCTCGACCCGGCGAGCCGCGCCGAGGTGCTCGAGGCGCTCCGCGGGTACGCCGGCGCGGTGGTCATGGTCACGCACGACGAGGGCGCCGTGACGGCCTTGTCGCCCGAACGGGTGGTGCTCCTGCCCGATGGCGACGAAGATCTGTGGAACGACAGCTACGCGGATCTGATCTCGCTCGCGTGAGCTCGTCCCGCGCCGGCAGCGACCGGACGCGGGCGACGTCGGCCGGGCTCCCGTCCGGTGCGACGGGCCGCTGGACCTGGGTCTGGAGGACGACGATGACTGCAAAGCTCCCCAAGGGATCGCGGATCACCGGCGAGGGTCGGCAGGACCTGGCCGCCTCGCTCGTCGACCGGTACAACCGCGGCGAGAGCATCCGCGCGATGGCCGAGGACATCGGCCGCTCCTACGGCTTCGTCCACGGCGTGCTCGTCGAGCAGGGCGTGACGATGCGCACGCGCGGTGGTGCGACGCGGGGTGCCGCGGCCGAGGCCCGACGCGCGGCGCTCAAGCAGGGCCGCTCCTGACGCCTGACCCTGACGCCCCACCCGTCTGCGCGTCGAGGAGGGCGTCCTCCTCCTCCTCGGCCGTGGGCCGGCGCCGGGCCCGGGCGGCGGGCCGGGGCTCGCACCCCGCGCCGTCCGGCGGGACTGCGCCCTCACGCACGCCCCGCACCACGAGCACCACGCCCGTGCCCAGCGCGCCGAGGGCGAAGACCCACCACTGGAACGCGTAGGACAGGTGCGACCCCGGGTCGCGGCTCGGGGCCGGCAGCGCGCCGAGCCCGTCGGGCCGGGCGCCGTCCTCGCTGACGAGCGCGCCGTAGGCCTCGAGGGTCGCGGCCCGCGGCCACGCGGCCTCGTCGGCCGCCCCGTCGAGGGCCGCCTCGCGCACCTGGCCGGGCGCGACGGCCTGGACCTGGCCGCGCGGGGCGTCCCGGGTCGACGCGCGCTCCGCCACGCGCAGGTGGACGAGCAGCTCCAGCGCGCCGCCCGGCGGTGCCGGCGCCGCGACCGTGCCGCTCTCGTCGCCCGGCGGCACCCAGCCGCGGTCCACGACGAGGACGCGCCCGGCGAGCGGCCCGTCGGCCACGACGAACGGCGCGAGCACGTGGACGGCGGGCGTGCCGGCGACCGGCCGGTTGCGCAGCAGCACGGACGTGGGGAGGTACGCGCCGCGCACCTCGACGGTGCGCCACACGTCGGACGCGGCGAGCACCCCCGTGCCGTCGAGGACGTCGCCGAGGGGCACGGGGGCCGCGTCGTAGTTGCGCTCGACGACGGCGATCGCCGCGCTCCGGTCGACGTGCCGGCCCCACTGCCAGACCCCCGCGGCGACGCAGCCCGCGGCCACGAGCACCGCGACGAGCAGGACCCGGACCGCGTGGCCCAGGGTCCCGGGCGCGGCCGGCCCTGCGAGCCCTCGCGCGGGGTCGGCGTCCGGGGGCCTCGCGTCACGGGCGACGTCGGTCACCCCGGCTCACCCGTCGCTGGGCTCGAGGTCGGCGACCGCGACGGTGTCGCGGTGGAACCCACGCGCGCCGAGGAACTGCTCGAGGTGCGCGCGGTGGTCGTCGCACGCGAGCCAGACCTTGCGGCGGTCGGCCGTGTGCAGGGCGGGGTTGTTCCAGCGCAGCCCCCACGCGGCGTCGGCGCGGCAGCCGCGCGCGCTGCACAACAGATCGTCGGTCGTGCTCACGGCCGCGGCCCTCCCGTGCCGCCGGGGAGCCGTCCGGGCGACGGGGCCGCGGGCAGCGCCTGCTGGGCGACGAAGGGGTCCGGGGTCGCGGTCCGCTCGCGGCCGGCGTTGGCCAGCAGGACGGCGACGTAGGGCAGCACGACGGCGCCGACGAGCAGGAGCCAGCGCGTCCAGTGGTCGATCGCGACGGCGCCCACGAAGCACACGACGCGGATCGTCATCTGCAGGAGGTACCGGTGCGTGCGGCGCGCGATGTCGGCCGTGAGGGGCTCGGCCGCCCCCGTGATCGACGCGACGGGCTCGTGGCGCGGCGCCGTGCTCGCACCGCCCACGCGGCGCAGCCGCGCCACGGGCTCGTGCGCGGGGGGACCGGAGCGGTTCACCTCACGAGTTTACCCGTCGTTCGGTCCGCGGGCCGAGCGGGACCGGCGCCCGTCCCGTCGGCTAGGTTCGGCCTCGGCGGGTCGCCCCCGGGCCGTCGCGCCCGGTCAGGCGTCCGGCCTGGCAACATCCCCTGAACGAGTGGAGCCCCCGTGCAGACCGAGCCTCGCAGCGTGCTCGTGACCGGCGCGAACCGTGGCATCGGCCGCGCGATCGCGGAGCGGTTCGTCGCCTCCGGCGACAAGGTCGCGACGATCTACCGCAGCGGCGACCTGCCCGACGGGGTCCTCGGCGTCGTGGGCGACGTCACCGACACGGCCGCCGTCGACGCCGCGTTCACGCAGGTCGAGGCGGCGCACGGCCCCGTGGAGGTGCTCGTCGCGAACGCCGGCATCACGCGCGACCAGCTGCTCCTGCGCATGACCGACGAGGAGTTCGAGCAGGTCATCGACGTCAACCTCACGGGCACGTTCCGCTGCGTCCGGCGCGCCTCGAAGGGGATGATCCGGCTGCGCCGCGGGCGGATCGTCCTCATCTCGTCGGTCGTGGGCCTCTACGGCGGCGCCGGTCAGGTGAACTACGCGGCGTCGAAGGCGGCGCTGGTCGGCATGGCGCGCTCGATCACGCGCGAGCTCGGGGGCCGCGGCATCACGGCGAACGTCGTCGCACCGGGCTTCATCGACACCGCGATGACGGCGGCGTTGCCCGCCGAGCGCCAGGAGGCCTACCGTGCAGCGATCCCGGCCGGGCGGTTCGCCCAGCCGGAGGAGGTGGCCGGCGTCGTGCACTTCCTCGCCTCGCCGGACGCCGCGTACGTCTCGGGTGCGGTCGTCCCGGTCGACGGCGGTCTGGGCATGGGTCACTGACCCGGGCCCACCCCGCCCCGCCCGGTCCGCCGGGCAGCACGGCGCGGGCGCCCCGCGCCCGCCGGCACTCAGCACACCACGAAGGGAAGCGGCTCGATGGGTCTGCTCGACGGCAAGAAGCTCCTGGTCACCGGCGTCCTCATGGACAGCTCGATCGCCTTCCACGTGGCGCGGCTGGCCCAGGAGGAGGGTGCGGAGGTCGTCCTCACCTCGTTCGGCCGCCAGCTGCGGCTCACCCAGGCGATCGCCAAGCGCCTGCCCCAGGCCGCGCCCGTGGTCGAGCTCGACGCGACGTCGGCCGAGGACCTCGCGGCGCTCGCCGACCGGGTCCGCGAGCACACCGACCACCTCGACGGTGTCGTCCACTCGATCGGCTTCGCGCCGCAGTCCGTCATGGGCGGCAACTTCCTCGCGGGCGAGTGGGACGACGTCGCGACGGCGCTGCACGTCTCGGCCTACTCGCTCAAGGCGCTCGCCGTCGCCGCGCGGCCCCTCCTCGGCCGGGGCTCCTCGATCGTCGGGCTGACGTTCGACGCGCGCTACGCCTGGCCGGTCTACGACTGGATGGGCGTCGCGAAGGCGGCCTTCGAGTCGACGTCCCGGTACCTCGCGCGCGACCTCGGTCCCGAGGGCATCCGCGTCAACCTCGTGTCCGCCGGACCCGTGCGGACGACGGCGGCGAAGTCGATCCCCGGCTTCGAGGCGATGGAGGGCGGCTGGCCGGAGCGCGCCCCGCTCGGCTGGGACGCGCACGACCCCGAGCCGACGGCGCGCGCCGTCGCGGCCCTGCTCTCCGACTGGTTCCCGGCGACGACCGGCGAGATCGTCCACGTCGACGGCGGCTTCCACGCGATGGGGCTGTGAGCGCCGGAGCGGGCGGCGGCCGGCTGGTCCTGCTGCGGCACGCCAAGGCCGAGCCGGACGCCCCGACGGACGCGCTCCGTCCGCTGGCGCTCACGGGCCGCCGCCAGGCCGGTCAGGTCGGCGCGAGCCTCGCTTCGTCGGGTCTCGTGCCCGACCTCGCGCTCGTCTCGTCGGCCGTGCGGACGCGCCAGACCTGGGACCTCGTGCGCTCGGCCCTCGGCGGCCCGGAGCCCGAGGCCGAGGTCTCCGACCGGCTCTACGAGGCCGGGACCTCCGACGTGCTCGACATGGTCCGCGCGGTGGACCCGCGGGTCGCGACGCTCCTCGTCGTCGGGCACGAGCCCACGATGTCGAGCCTGGCCGCGACGCTCGCGGGACCGGGGAGCGACGACGCCGCCGTGGCGACGGTGCGCACCGGGCTCTCGACGGGTGCGTACGCGGTGCTCGAGGTCCCGGACTGGGCGGGCCTGGAGCCGCGCGGCGCCACGCTGACCGCCGCGGTGCGACCCGCGCGGTGACCGCGACGCGCGAGGGGGCGGTCTGGACGGCGCTGCTCGCGATGCAGCGGCTGTCCTGGGAGCAGGGCGTCGTCGCGCACGCGGCGCTCGACCACGCGCGTGGCGACCTCGTGGCGGCCCTGGCCGACGACGCCGTCGTCCGGCAGGACGCGCAGGGCCGGCTCGGGGAGGTCGACGGCGGTGGGCTGGTCAACTGCGGCGCGCTCGTCGAGGTGGTCGCGGTCGAGGCCGCGCGCACCGGGCGGGTGGACCTGGCCGCCGCGCTCGCGCGCCAGGCGGCGTGGTTCGACGCGGGCTGCCCGCGTGCGGCCGACGGCACGCTGCTGCACCTCGCGGGGTCCGCCCAGGTGTGGACCGACTCCGTCTACATGCTCGTACCGGCGCTGCTCCGCCTCGACCGGGCCGACGCCGCGCTCGTGCAGCTCGCGGGGCACCGCTCCCGGCTGCGCGGCGACGACGGCCTCTGGGCCGCGCGGTGGGACGAGCCGACGGCGACGCTCGTCGCGCCGCAGCGCTGGGGGACGGGCAACGGCTGGGTCGCGGCCGGCCTGGCCCGGGCCTGGCGCGAGCGCGCCGCGGCGCCGCACCGCGCGGCGCTCGCCGCGGAGGCCACCGCGGTCGTGACGGCGTGCCTCGCGCACCGCCGCGCCGACGGCCTCTTCCACGACGTCGTCGACGACCCCGGGAGCTTCGTCGAGGCGAACCTCGCCCAGATGCTCGCCTACGCGGTGCTCACGGGCGTCGCGGACGGCTGGCTCGACGCCGGCTGGGCCGACGTCGGACGCGACCTGCGCGCCGCCGCGGCGCGCGGCGTGGACGCGGACGGGCTCGTCCGCCCCGTCGCGGGCGCGCCGCACTTCGACCGGCCGGGGCGCTCGGCCGAGGCCCAGGCGTTCTTCCTGCTCGCGCTCGCGGCCGAGCGACGGGTCGACGCGCTCGGGTGAGGGGTCGGCGACGCCCGCGTCGCCGACGACGGACGGGCGCGCGTGCGCCTCAGGCGGGGGCGTCGAGGTGCTCGAGCACGGCGTCGAGCGGCGCGTCGAGCACGGCGACGTCGGCCTGCGCGCACACGACCGGCTTGGCGTTGAACGCGATGCCGAGGCCGGCCGCCGCGAGCATCCGCAGGTCGTTGGCGCCGTCGCCGATCGCGACGGTGCGCTCCATCGGCACGCCGTGCGCGCGGGCGAGCTCGCGCAGCGCGACCGCCTTGGCCTCGGCGTCGACGACCGGTCCGGTGACGCGGCCGGTGAGGTGGCCGGCCTCGACCTCGAGCCGGTTGGCGCGGACGAACCCGATCCCCAGCCGCTCGGCGAGGGGGTCGACGAGCTCGTGGAAGCCGCCCGAGACGAGCCCGACCGGCCAGCCACGTCGGTGCAGCTCGGCGACGAGGCGCTCGGCCCCGGGCGTGAGCGTCATCTCGGCCCGGACGGCGTCGAACACGGCCTCCGGGAGGCCGGCGAGCGTCGCGACGCGCTGGTGCAGGGACGTCGCGAAGTCGATCTCGCCGCGCATCGCGCTCTCGGTGATCGCCGTGACGGCGGCCCGCGACCCCGCGTGGCCCGCGAGCATCTCGATCACCTCGCCCGTGATGAGCGTCGAGTCGACGTCCATCACGACGACGCGCTGGTCGGGGGCCGCGGAGGTCACGCGTGGAGGGTAGCCGCGGCCCGCGGACGCGCCGCGGGACCGCCCACCCTCCGGTCGGTCAGGCCTGGACGACCGTGCCCTTGGGGACGACGGTGATGCCGCTCTCGCTCACGGTGAACCCGCGCGCCCGGTCGTGCTCGGCGTCGAGACCGACGCGCGCGCGCTCGGACACGACGACGTTCTTGTCGAGGATCGCGCGGTGGACCTGCGCGTGCCGGCCGACCGTCGTGCCGTCCATGACCACCGAGTCGCTCACCGACGCCCACGAGTGCAGGTAGACGCCGGGGGAGAGCACGGAGCCCGTCACGGTCGCGCCGGAGACGATGACTCCGGGCGAGACGAGCGAGTCCGCCGCGTGACCGAGGCGCCCGGGGCCGGCGTGGACGAATTTGGCGGGCGGCAGCTGGGCGTACCCGCTGAACACGGGCCAGTCGGTGTTGTACAGGTTGAACACCGGGTTGACCGAGATGAGGTCGAGGTTGGCGTCGTAGTACGAGTCGAGCGTCCCGACGTCGCGCCAGTAGTCGCGGTCGCGGTCGGTGGAGCCCGCGACGTCGTTGCGGATGAAGTCGTAGACGCCGGCCGTCCCGCGCTCGACGAAGTACGGCACGATGTCGCCGCCCATGTCGTGGCGCGACGTCGGGCTCGCCGCGTCCTTGGTGACGGCCTCGACGAGCGCGTCGACGTTCGCGACGTAGTTGCCCATCGACGCGAGGATCTCGCCGGGGGAGTCCGCGAGCCCGACGGGGTCCGTGGGCTTCTCGAGGAACGCGTTGATCTTGGTCGGGTCGTCGGCCTTGGTCTCGATGACGCCGAACTGGTCCGCGAGCCCGATCGGCTGACGGATCGCCGCGACCGTGAACTCGGCGCCCGACGCGAGGTGCGCGTCGACCATCTGCTCGAAGTCCATCCGGTACACGTGGTCCGCACCGACCACGACGACGACGTCGGGCCGCTCGTCGGTGATGATGTTGAGGCACTGGAAGATCGCGTCGGCGCTGCCCAGGTACCAGTGCTTGCCGACCCGCTGCTGCGCGGGGACGGGTGCGACGTAGTTGCCGAGCAGCGGCGACATGCGCCACGTCTTGGCGACGTGGCGGTCGAGGCTGTGCGACTTGTACTGCGTGAGCACCACGATCTGCAGGTAGTGCGAGTTCACGAGGTTCGAGAGGGCGAAGTCGACCAGCCGGTACATGCCGCCGAACGGGACCGCGGGTTTGGCCCGGTCCGCCGTGAGGGGCATGAGTCGCTTGCCCTCGCCACCGGCGAGGACGATTGCCAGGACGCGCGGCGCTGCCATACCCGTGACCCTAGGGGCGCGGACGCCGTCCGGCCAGACGATCGCCACCCGGCGCGCTAGCGTGTCGCTGTGCGCGTCGACCTGCTGACCCGGGAGTACCCACCGCACGTGTACGGCGGAGCCGGCGTGCACGTCGCGGAGCTGAGCTCCGTGCTGCGGCGCCACCTCGACGTGCGCGTGCGCTGCTTCGACGGCGCGCGGTCCGAGGAGGGCGTGACGGGCTACGACGTGCCCGGCGGCCTGAGCCGGCACAACCCCGCGCTGCGCACGTTCGGCGTCGACCTGCTCATGGCGGGGGACGTCGAGGGCGCGGACCTGGTCCACTCCCACACCTGGTACGCCAACCTCGCCGGGCACCTCGCGGGCCTGCTGCACGGCATCCCGCACGTCGTGAGCGCGCACAGCCTCGAGCCGCTGCGCCCGTGGAAGGCCGAGCAGCTCGGCGGCGGCTACGCGCTGTCCGGCTGGGCCGAGCAGACGGCGTACGAGGGCGCCGCCGCGGTGATCGCGGTGAGCGCGGGCATGCGCGCCGACATCCTGCGCTGCTACCCGCAGGTCGACCCGGCCAAGGTCCACGTCGTGCACAACGGGATCGACCTGTCGGGCTGGCGCCGGCCCGAGGGTCACGAGGCGGTCGACCGGGCGGACGCCGTCGTGCGCGCCCTGGGCATCGATCCCGACCGTCCGTCCGTGGTGTTCGTCGGCCGGATCACGCGCCAGAAGGGCCTGCCCTACCTCCTGCGCGCGGCCGAGGCGCTGCCGCCCGAGGTCCAGCTCGTCCTCTGCGCGGGCGCGCCGGACACCCCCGAGATCTCGGCCGAGGTCGCCGGGCTGGTCGCCGACCTCCGCCAGCAGCGCGACGGCGTCGTGTGGATCGAGCAGATGCTGCCGCGCGACGAGCTCGTCGCCGTGCTCTCGTCGGGGACCGTGTTCGCGTGCCCGTCCGTCTACGAGCCGCTGGGGATCGTCAACCTCGAGGCCATGGCCTGCGGCCTGCCCGTCGTCGGCACGGCGACCGGAGGCATCCCGGAGGTCGTCGACGACGGCGTCACCGGGCTGCTGGTCCCCATCGAGCAGGTGCAGGACGGGACCGGCACGCCCGTCCACCCCGACCGGTTCGTCGCGGACCTCGCGGCGGCGCTCACCGCGCTCGCGACCGACCCGCAGCGCGCCGCCGAGATGGGCCGCGCCGCACGACGACGCGTCGAGGACCACTTCGCGTGGGACGCGATCGCCGAGCGCACCGTCGAGGTCTACCGCTCCGTCCTCGCCTGAGCCTCGCGGCGACGCCGCGTCGGACGCGCGGCCGCCCCGGGTCGCCCCCTCAGGCCGGCCGGCCCGCTGCGCCCGCGCTCGCGGTCGCCGCCGCGACGGCGTGGCGCGCCGCGTGGTCGACGTGACGCAGGGCGGCGGAGCGCTGGTCGGCCTGCCACAGGTTGACCGCGCCGCCGTCGTCCGCGGTCGCCAGCTCGACGACCGCGCGCAGCCGGACGGCGGTCACCAGGACACGCAGGGCGCGCGGGGTGAGGCCGCTCGGCAGCAGCCAGCCCGGGTCGGCGTCGGACCGCAGGGCGGCGATCGCGTCCGCCGCGTCGTCGCGCCAGCGCGCGACGTCGAGCTGGGCGAGCGCCTCGGTCGCGTCCCGGAGGGCCTCGCGCAGGCTCATCTCCGCCTCGCTGAGGGTCCCGACCACACCCGGCAGTCGCGGCCGCCAGTCGGGCACCTCGTGCACGCGCCACGTCACCAGGTGCCCGGTGTCGTGCACGGAGCCGAAGGCGGTCACCTCGGGGACCGCGGCCCACGCCCGCCCCGCGGCGTGCGCGAGCACGCACTCGCCGGCGTCGACGGCGGCCGCCGCCACGAGCGGGGGCAGGCCGGTGACGTCGCCCGGCACGGGCAGCAGCGCGGCGGACGTGCGAGGGCCGCTCGCCCAGGCCGCGAGCAGGTCCTCGAGGCTCGCACCGTCCTCGACCGGAGCGGGTGCGCCGTCGTCCGCGTCGGCCACGAGGTGCGGCTCGTCATCACCCTGCACGGCACGCGCCGCGCGCCGGACGGGGTCCGAGCCGGAGCCGACCCCCTGGACCCAGAGGGACAGCAGCACGGAGCGGGGGAGCTCGAGCAGCGGGTTCACGAGAACCAGTCTGCCGCCGTCGCGGCGGTGGGCCGGGCGCGCGCGCCGCGCGGGTAGGGTCGGGGACCATGACGCCGGTGCTCGACCTGCAGGACGTGTCCATCCGCCGCGGCGCCAAGACGATCCTCGACCACGTGTCGTGGACGGTGGCCGACGGCGAGCGCTGGGTGGTCCTCGGCCGCAACGGCGCCGGCAAGACGACCATGCTGCAGATCGCCGCGGGCCGCATGCACCCGTCGAGCGGCACGGCGCACGTGCTGGGCGAGCGGCTCGGCGCGGTCGACGTGTTCGAGCTGCGGCCGCGGATCGGAGTCGCCTCGGCCGCGCTGGCCGACCGCATCCCGGGCGGCGAGACCGTGCTCGACGTCGTGCTCACCGCCGCCTACGGCATGACCGGGCGGTGGCGCGAGCAGTACGAGGCGCTCGACCACGAGCGCGCCCGCGTGCTGCTCGAGGTGTTCGGCGTCGGCGACCTCGCCGAGCGCACCTTCGGGACGCTGAGCGAGGGCGAGCGCAAGCGCACGCAGATCGCGCGCGCGCTCATGACCGACCCCGAGCTCCTGCTCCTCGACGAGCCCGCCGCGGGCCTCGACCTGGGCGGCCGTGAGGAGCTCGTCGGCGCGCTCACGGAGCTCGCGCGCGACCACCGCTCGCCGGTCCTCGTGCTGGTCACCCACCACGTCGAGGAGATCCCGGCGGGCTTCACGCACGGCCTGCTGCTGCGCGAGGGCCGCGTGCACGCGGCCGGCCCGCTCGAGGAGGTGCTCACGACGGAGAGGCTGTCCGAGACGTTCGACGTCGAGCTCACCGTCGACCGGCACACGGACCGGCACGGGGACCGCTGGAGCGCGCGCGCCCGCTGACCCGACGCGCCCGCCGCTCCGGCGCGCGTGCCGCTCCGACGCGCGCGCGCCGAGGGCGTCGCCTAGCGTGGCGGTGTCGCCCCGACAGGCGGTGCCCCCCGAGAGCGGAGCCGGCCGGCATGGACCTTCGACCGCACCACGACGTGCTGGTGGTCGGCGGCGGCAACGCCGGCATCTCGCTCGCGGCACGGCTGCGGCGCGACGGGTGCCGCGACGTCGCCGTCGTCGACCCGCGGCGCGTGCACCACTACCGGCCGCTGCTCTCCTACGTGGCGTCGGGCATGGCGACCCTCGACGACCTGCGCCGGCCGCAGGCGGACGTCGTGCCCGAGGGCGTGCCCTGGTACCCCGACCACGTCGTCGCGGTCGACGCCGCGCGCTCGGTCGTCCGGCTCGCCGGTGGCCTCGAGCTCACCTACGGCGACCTCGCGCTGTGCCCGGGGTCGGAGGTCGACTGGGACGCCGTGCCGGGCGCGGAGCAGGCGATGGCCACGCCGCACGCGTCGACCAGCTACCTGCCGGAGCACGCCGAGGGCACCTGGGCCATGCTGTCGGCGCTCACCACGGGGCGGGCCGTCTTCGCGATCTCCGACCGGCACGTGCCCTGCGCGCCCGTCGGCCTCAAGCCGCTGTTCACGGCGTGCGACCACTGGCGCCGCACCGGGGTCCTCGACGCCGTCGACGTCGAGCTGCTCGTGGCGGGCCCGGCCCTCGTCGACCACGCGGAGGCCGACCGCGAGCTGCGCGCCGCGGCGGACGCGTACGGCGTCCGTGTCCGGACCGGCACGACCGTCGAGCAGGTCGACGGCGAGCGCCGCACGCTGCGCGTCCGCGGCGCCGACGGGGTCGAGGAGCTCGCCTACGACGCCCTCTACCTCGCGCCGCCGCACCGCGCGCCCGCGTGGATCGCGGGGAGCGGCCTCGACGCGGAGGGCACGGACGGCTTCGTCGCCGTCGACCCGGAGACGCTCCAGCACGTGGCGCACCCCCGGGTCTGGGGCCTGGGCGACGCGGCCGAGGTGCGCACGGTGCCCTCGGGCGGCGCGCTGCGTCGCCAGGTGCCCGTCGTCGCGGAGAACATCGCCGCGCGGCGCCGGGGCCGGACCCTGAGCCGCTACGACGGCTACACGGTGGCGCCGGTGACGACCTCGCGCAGCCACCTCCTGCTCGCCGAGCACGACCGGGACGGGCGTCCCGAGCCGACGCTGCGGTTCCCCGACCTGGCGCGTCCGAGGCGGAGCCTGCTGGTGTTCGACCGGTGGCTCGAGCCGCCCGTGTACTGGCACCGGCTCCTGCGCGGGAAGGTCTGACCGCACCCTCTCCGGCGCCGTGCACCCGATGTCCGGGTTGGCGCCGACCGCGCCAAGACTGCGCAAAGAAAACGTCTCCGCCGCCTCATCCCTCCCGGTAGCATGGGGCATCGACGAGGGAGGCGCTGTGGACTGGGTGTGGTGGCTCGGAGCGGCCCTGCTGCTCGCCGTCGTCGAGATCCTCTCGCTCGACCTCGTGCTCATCATGTTCGCGGGCGGCGCCGCCGTCGCCGCGCTCCTCGCCGCCATGGGCTTCCCGCTGTGGGTGCAGATCCTCGGGTTCGCCGTCGCGTCGGCCGGGCTGCTGCTCGCGCTGCGCCCCTGGCTGCTGCGCCACCTGCGGCGTCGCGTGCCGCTCGTCGAGACGAACGTCCACGCCCTCGTCGGCCGCACGGCCGTCGTCGTCGCGGAGGTCTCGGACCGCGCGGGTCGCGTCAAGCTCGCGGGCGAGGTCTGGTCCGCGCGCACCGACGGCGAGCACCTGCTGCCCGAGGGCGAGGAGGTCGTCGTCATGCGGATCGACGGCGCGACCGCCGTCGTGAGCCGCGCGGCCCACCTGCACCACCCGCACGACGCGCCCACACCCGGGCCGGCCCGGCCCCGACCCACCGAGGAGAGCCCGTGAGCACGACCAGCCCCGCCGGAGTCGCCGGGTACCTCATCCTGGGGCTGCTGCTCCTCTTCGTCGTCATCGCGCTGGTCCGCTCGGTGCGGATCGTGCCGCAGGCCGTCGCGCTCATCGTCGAGCGCCTCGGCCGCTACTCGCGCACGCTCGACGCCGGGCTGCACCTGCTCATCCCGTTCGTCGACCGCGTACGCGCCGCCGTGGACCTGCGTGAGCAGGTCGTCTCCTTCCCGCCGCAGCCCGTGATCACGTCCGACAACCTCGTCGTGAGCATCGACACGGTCATCTACTTCCAGGTGACCGAGCCGCGGTCGGCGGTCTACGAGATCGCCAACTACATCCAGGGCATCGAGCAGCTCACGGTGACGACCCTGCGCAACGTCGTCGGGTCGATGGACCTCGAGCAGACGCTGACCAGCCGTGACCAGATCAACGGTCAGCTGCGTGGCGTGCTCGACGAGGCGACCGGCCGGTGGGGCGTGCGCGTCAACCGCGTCGAGCTCAAGTCGATCGACCCGCCGCAGTCGATCCAGGGCTCGATGGAGCAGCAGATGCGCGCCGAGCGCGACCGCCGGGCGGCGATCCTCACGGCGGAGGGCGTCAAGCAGTCCCAGATCCTCACCGCCGAGGGCGAGAAGCAGGCCGCGATCCTGCGCGCCGAGGGCTCCGCCCAGGCCGCGATCCTCAACGCCGAGGGCGAGTCGCGTGCGATCCTCCAGGTCTTCGACGCGATCCACCGCGGCGACGCCGACCCCAAGCTGCTCGCGTACCAGTACCTGCAGATGCTGCCCGAGGTCGCGCGCACGCAGTCGAACAAGGTGTGGTTCATCCCGACCGAGTTCACGGCCGCGCTGGGCGCGATCAGCAAGGGCTTCGGCGGACCGGGCGCGACCGCGGGGGACGACCTCGCGTTCGACTCCGGGCGGCCCGCGGGCACCTCGCCCCTGGGCGACGACCTGCCGCCCACGTCGCTCACGGACCCGTCCGAGGCGCTCGCCGAGGCGCGACGCCAGTCGGCCGCCGCGACCGAGGACGCCACGCGCTCGGGGACGCTCAGCGGCCGGCCGTTCGAGCGCTCGACGGAGGCCGGCCAGCACGAGGGCGCGCCCGCGCCGCACCCGACGACGCCGCCCGCGGACACCCCCGACGGCCCCCCGCGACCGCCGGAGCAGGGCTTCACGCCGCCGCCGTACCAGGCCTGAGCCGGCGGGCACCGGCCAGGCCCGGGCTCGGGCGGGCTCGGGCGGGCTCCGTCCGGCCGGTGCGGGCGGTTCGCCCAGGGAAAACACGCGCCCGTTCGCGTCCGACCGGGTCTAGGTTCGCACGGTGAGCACCGCCGCCGGCCGGGGACCGAGCATGCTGGTCGCGCTCCTGCGCGTCCGTCTCTCGCTCTACGCGCGCCGGCTCGCCGTCGTCGTGCTGCTGCAGCTCGTGCAGGCGGTCGCGAACCTCTACCTGCCCAGCCTCAACGCCGACATCATCGACGACGGCGTCGCACAAGGGGACACGGGCGTCATCCTGCGGCTCGGCGCGCTCATGCTCGGCGTGACGTTCGTCCAGGTCGTGTGCGCGATCGGCGCCGTCCATGCGGGCGCCGGCGTCGCGGCGGGGCTGGGGCGCGACGTGCGCGCCGAGGTCTTCGACCACGTGCAGACGTTCTCGGCGCGCGAGGTCGGCCGGTTCGGCGCGGCGTCGCTGCTCACGCGCACGACCAACGACGTCCAGCAGATCCAGATGCTCGTCCTCATGAGCCTGACGATCATGGTCGCCGCGCCGGTCATGGTCGTGGGCGGCGTCGTCATGGCGCTGCGCGAGGACGTGCCGCTCAGCGGGCTGCTGCTCGTCGTCGTGCCCCTGCTCGTCGTGGTGCTCGGGATCGCCGTCGTGCGCATGCGGCCGCTCTTCCGCTCGATGCAGGAGAAGATCGACCAGATCAACCGCATCCTGCGCGAGCAGATCGGCGGCATCCGCGTCATCCGCGCCTTCGTGCGGGACACGCACGAGCGCGAGCGGTTCCGCGACGCCAACGAGGACCTGGCACGCGTCGCGATCGCCGTCGGGCGGCTCATGGCCTTCCTGTTCCCGACCGTCATGCTCGTCATGAACGTCTCGGGCGTCGCGATCCTGTGGTTCGGCGGCCAGCGGATCGCCGACGGGTCCATGCAGGTCGGGTCGCTCACGGCGTTCCTCAGCTACATCATGCAGATCCTCATGGCCGTGATGATGGCCGTGATGATGTTCATGATGGTCCCGCGTGCCGAGGTCTCCTCCGAGCGGGTCATGGAGGTGCTCCGCACGCCCTCGAGCGTCGTCCCGCCCGCCGAGCCCGTGACGTCGCTCCCCGCGCGGACGAGCGTCGAGCTGCGGGGCGTGTCCTTCCGGTACCCCGGCGCCGACGAGCCGGTGCTGCGCGGCGTCGACCTGCTCGCCGAGCCCGGGCGCACGACGGCGATCATCGGCTCCACCGGGTCGGGCAAGACGACCCTCCTCGAGATGATCCCGCGCCTGTCGGACGTCACCGAGGGCGCCGTGCTCGTCGGGGGCGTCGACGTGCGCGACCTCGCGCCGCAGACGCTCTGGGGCTCGATGGCGGTCGTGCCGCAGAAGCCGTACCTGTTCGGCGGGACGGTGGCGTCCAACCTGCGCGACGGCAAGCCGGACGCGACCGACGAGGAGCTGTGGCACGCGCTCGAGGTCGCACAGGGCGCCGACTTCGTGCGCGCGATGGGCGGCCTCGACGCCGCGGTGGCGCAGGGCGGCACCAACGTCTCGGGCGGGCAGCGTCAGCGGCTCGCGATCGCCCGCGCGCTCGTGCGCCGCCCGGCGGTCTACCTCTTCGACGACTCGTTCTCGGCCCTGGACTTCGCGACCGACGCCGCGCTGCGCGCCGCCCTCGTCCCGGAGACGCGCGACGCGACGGTGATCGTCGTCGCGCAGCGCGTGAGCACCATCCGCACGGCGGACCGGATCGTGGTGCTCGACGACGGCGCCGTCGTCGGCACGGGCACGCACGCCGGGCTCATGGCCACGAGCGAGACGTACCGCGAGATCGTGCTGTCCCAGCTCAGCGAGCAGGAGGCGACGGCATGAGCACCGGACCCGCGGGACCCGTGACGCGGCCCGGGACGCCGACGCCCGGCGCGGGCGGCGCTGCGGGCGCGCCGCCGGCCGCGCCGCCGCCGCGCGGGCCCATGGGCATGATGGGTGCCCTCGGCATGCCCATGGCGAGGCCGACGGACTTCCGCACCTCGGCCCGTCGGCTGCTCGGCGTGCTGCGTCCGGAGCGGGGCGCGCTGCTCGCCGTCGTCGGCCTCACCGTCGTGAGCGTCGCGCTCATGGTGCTCGGGCCGCGGATCCTCGGCCACGCGACCGACCTCGTCTTCACGGGCGTGCTCGGCCGGTCGCTGCCCGCAGGCCTCACGCGCGAGGAGGCGGTCGCCGGCCTGCGCGCGCGCGGCCAGGACGCGCTCGCCGACGTCGTCGCCGCGAGCGACGCGGTGCCGGGACAGGGCGTGGACACCGGCGCCCTCGCGCGCGTGCTGCTCCTCGTGCTGGCGCTCTACGTCGGCGCGTGGGCGTTCGGGTACCTCCAGGGCCTGCTGACGACCGGCGTCGTGCAGCGGACCGTGCTGCGGCTGCGGGCCGACGTCCAGGCCAAGCTCGCGCGCCTGCCGCTCGCGCACGTGGACCGGCAGCCCCGCGGCGACCTCCTCTCGCGCGTCACCAACGACATCGACAACCTCGCGATGACGCTCCAGCAGACCTTGAGCCAGCTCGTCTCCGCGGTGCTGACGATCGTCGGCGTGCTCGTCATGATGTTCTGGATCTCGCCGCTGCTCGCGGTCATCGCGCTCGTCACGGTGCCCGTCGCGGGCTTCGTCACGGCCGCCATCGCGAAGCGGTCGAAGCCGCAGTTCACGGCCCAGTGGGCGCGCACCGGCACCCTCAACGCCCACGTCGAGGAGATGTACACGGGGCACGCGCTCGTCAAGGTGTTCGGGCGTCAGGAGCAGGCGTCGGCCGCCTTCCACGCCGAGAACGAGGCGCTGCACGACGCGACCTTCCGGGCGCAGTTCATCTCCGGCCTCATCCAGCCCGCGATGATGTTCGTCTCCAACCTCACGTACGTCGCGATCGCCGTCGTGGGCGGGCTGCGGGTGGCGTCCGGCGCGCTGAGCCTCGGCGAGGTCCAGGCCTTCATCCAGTACTCGCGCCAGTTCACGCAGCCCATCACCCAGGTCGCCGCGATGATGAACCTGCTCCAGTCGGGCGTCGCCTCGGCCGAGCGCGTGTTCGAGGTGCTCGACGCCCCCGAGCAGTCGCCCGAGCCCGCGGACGGGCCCCGGCCCGACCCGGTGCGCGGCCGCGTCGCGTTCGAGGACGTGTCGTTCTCCTACGACCCCCAGGCGCCGCTCCTGGAGCACCTCGACCTCGTCGCCGAGCCCGGGCGGACCGTCGCGATCGTCGGGCCGACGGGCGCGGGCAAGACGACGCTCGTCAACCTCCTCCTGCGGTTCTACGAGCTCGACGGCGGGCGCATCACGCTCGACGGCGTCGACGTCGCGGCGATGGACCGCGAGGTGCTCCGCAGCCAGATCGGCATGGTGCTGCAGGACACGTGGCTGTTCGGCGGCACGATCGAGGACAACATCGCCTACGGCCGCGCGGGGGCCACGCACGACGAGGTGGTCGCGGCCGCCGAGGTCACGCACGTCGACCGCTTCGTGCGGACCCTGCCGGACGGCTACGCGACGGTGATCGACGACGAGGGCGGCAACGTCAGCGCGGGGGAGAAGCAGCTGATCACCATCGCACGCGCGTTCCTGGCCGACCCGCCGATCCTCGTGCTCGACGAGGCGACGTCGTCCGTGGACACGCGCACCGAGGTGCTCGTCCAGCACGCGATGGCCGCGCTGCGGCACGGGCGCACGTCGTTCGTCATCGCCCACCGGCTCTCCACGATCCGGGACGCCGACACCATCCTCGTCATGGACGGCGGCGCGATCGTCGAGCAGGGCACGCACGACGAGCTCCTCGCCGCCGGCGGCGCGTACGCCGCGCTCTACGCGAGCCAGTTCGCGGCGGCCGCGGCCTCGGTCGACTGACGCCCGGGCCGGTTCTGGAACGGATCCGGCGTCCCCGTGCAGGATCCGTTCCAGAACCGGTGGACCGTGGGGAGGTCGCGGGCTGGGAGGATGCTCCGGTGCCCGTGCTGCGAGTGACCGACCCCGACGACGAGCGCCTCGCGGACTACACGCGGCTCACCGACGTGGCGCTGCGCGCCAAGCACGAGCCCGCCAAGGGTCTGTACATCGCCGAGAGCTCCACGGTGATCCGCCGGGCGGTCGCCGCGGGGCACCGGCCGCGGTCGTTCCTTATGGCGGAGCGATGGCTCCCGGACCTGGCCGCGCTGCTCGACGAGGTCGGCGCCGGCCCCGACGGCGACGTCCCGGTCTACGTCGGCGAGCCCGACGTCCTCGAGGGCATCACGGGCTTCCACCTGCACCGCGGCGCGCTCGCGGCGATGCACCGGCCGCCGCTGCCCGACGTCCACGCGCTGCTCGCGGGCGCCCGGGGCGGCGCCGGGGCGCGGCGCGTCGCCGTGCTCGAGGACGTCGTCGACCACACCAACGTGGGCGCGGTGTTCCGGAGCGCGGCGGGGCTCGGGGTGGACGCGGTGCTCGTGTCGCCGCGCTGCGCGGACCCGCTGTACCGACGGTCGGTGCGCGTCTCGATGGGCACCGTGTTCCAGGTGCCGTGGACCCGGCTCGGGTCGTGGCCGGGCGGCCTCGACGACCTGCGCGCGGACGGGTTCGTCGTCGCCGCGCTCGCGCTCGCCGACGACGCCGTCACGCTCGACGCCCTCGCCGCCGACCCGCCCGAGCGCCTCGCGATGGTGCTCGGGACCGAGGGCGACGGCCTGTCCCGGGCGGCGGTGCAGGCCGCCGACGTCGTCGTGCGCATCCCCATGGCGGGCGGCGTCGACTCGCTCAACGTCGCGGCCGCCTCGGCCGTCGCGTTCTGGGCGCTGAAGTGACCCCGCGGGGCGTCCGCCCGGCGTAGCGTCGAGGTATGCGTCCGGTCCGCCGCATCGCATCGGTCCTCGTGGGTGTCGCCGCCCTGGCGTCCCCGGCTGCGGCTGCCGCCGCCCCCGGGCCCCCGGCGGTGCTCCCGGCGGCGGTGCAACCCGCCTGCGCGACGGATGTGCCCGTGGCCATCGACGGCACGCTCACCCTGGACGCCGACGTCGTGCAGGCCGGGACCCCGATCCTCGGCGTGCTCAGCGACTTCGCGCAGTGGCCGGCGGGGCTCATCGGGGGCGGGTCCGGCGAGACGTTCCTCAGCTGCGCGCCCTGGCTGCCGCTCGGCGACGCCGAGGCGCTGGTGACGACCGCCGACGTCGGGCTGTTCCTCCTCGACGTCCCGGCGGGCACACCCCCGGGCACCTACGCGGTGAGCGTCGTCTTCTTCGAGGGTCCCGAGGCGCCGCCCGGGGAGCGGACGTTCGCACGCCTGAGTGCGTCGGTGACGGTCACGTCGGAACCGGTCGACGCGGTCGCGGGCCCTGCGTGCGCCCTTCCCGGTGCCCCGGCGCCCCGGGGGAGCCTCACGGGCGACGACGCCGCCGTCGTGGGTGGTGCACTCACCGTCGGCCTGACCGACCTCGGCGACGCCGCGCGGATCTACTTCGACGAGTACGACACCCTGTGGGCCGTCGCGTGCTTCGACGGTCGCGCGGTGCCCGTGCGGCAGGACCTCGCGGCGGCGCCGGCCTCCGTGCGGCTGCCGGTCGGCGCGACGCCCGGCCCGTCGACGCTGCGCCTCGGGGCGCTCCTCGACGGGGCGCTCGTGTGGTGGGAGCGGGTCGTCACCGTGACCGCCGCGCCCGAGCCGCCGCCCGCGGCGCCGACGGTCGAGGTCTCCGCGCCGAGCTGCACGACCGTGTCCGTCGCCGGGTCGGGCTGGGCGGGGGGCGGTGCGGTGGCGGTCGCCGTCGTCGACAGCCGCGGCGCCGTCGTAGCGGGGCCCGTCTCCGTGCTGCCCGACGCCGCCGGGGCGATCGCGCCGGCGGCCGTGGCGCTCGCGAGCCCGCCGTCCGGGACCTACTGGGGCGCCGTGCTCGTCGACGGCGTGGAGCGCGCCCGGTCCGTGGGGTTCGCGCTGCGCGGCTGCCGCCCCGAGCTCCCCGCCACGGGCCCCGACGTCGGCCTCGCAGGGGCGGCGCTCGCCCTCGGCCTGCTCGGGCTCGCGTGCGTCGCCTGGGCGCAGGTCGCCGGGGGGCGGCGCCCCACGCCCGTCCGGGGTCCGCGCCTCAGGGGGCCGGGCGCACGCTGAGCTGCGCGCCCACGTCGGCGTAGCCGAGCGTGGCGGCGGTCCGGATCGACGCCGGGATGCGCGCGCGCCACTGCGGCAGGAGGCCGGCCTCCCGGGCGTGCGTGCTCGCGGCCGCGCCGACCACGGCCGCGAGGCGTCGCCCGCGCGCCTCGGGTGCGACGAGCACGCCGACGTGCGCCGTGTCGGACGGCCACCGGTGGTACCCGGCGGCGGCGAGCAGCCGGTCGCCGTCGCGTGCCACGAACAGGGGCGAGCCCGCGTCCTCGAGCCCGCTCTCGTCGGTGCCGTCGGGGTCCGTGGCGAGCAGCGCGGTCACGCGCGGGTCGTCGACCGCGACGGCCTCGCAGGCGGGCGCGGACGGCAGGGAGGCCGCGGGGTCGAGGTACGCCAGGCGCGCAGGGCCGAGGACGGCGTCGAGCCGCAGCACGGCGCCGACCGCGTCCGGGTCGGTGAGGTCGTCGCCGTCGAGCGCGAGCAGCGGCACGACCGCGGCGGCCGTCGCGTCGTCCGGCACGGACACGAGCGTCGCGCCGCCGACGCGCACGACGCCGAACCAGCCCGGCGGGCACAGCCGCGACGCGGGCGCGACGACGACGCGGGCGCCGTCGTCCGGGAACGTCACGTCCGGGCCGGCGAGGTGCGCCCAGCGCGTGCGCGCGGCCGCGACGAGGGCCGGGGAGGCGGCGGCGCTCACGGCGCCGTCACCGCGAGGTCCTCGACGACCTCGGCGCCCGGCATGGTCGCGAGGAGGTCGCCCGGCAGCGCCAGCTTGGAGCGACGCAGCCCGCTGCCGACGACGACGTCGCCCGCGTCGCGCACGCGCGCGTCCACGAGCACGCGCCAGCCCGCGGGCAGCCCGACGGGCGTGATGCCGCCGTACTCCATGCCCGACTCCTCGACCGCGCGGTCCATCGGCATGAAGGACGCCTTGCGCACGTCGAGCAGGCGCTTGATCGCCGCGTTGACGTCCGCGCGCGTGCTCGCGAGCACGACGGCGGCCGCCACGCGCTCCTCGCCCGCGCGCCGCCCCGCGACGAGCACGCAGTTGCCCGAGGCGTCGAGCGCCAGACCGTAGGCGGCGGTGAGCGCCGCCGTGTCGGCGAGGTCGGGGTCGATCGCGGCCACGCGCACGCCGGTGGCCACGGCGGGCTCGACGTCGGCCCAGCGGCGCAGGGCGTCCGCGGTCGCGGGGGCGACGAGGTCGGGGCGGTCGAGGGCGGGCGTCCAGGCGAGCGCGTCGATCGGCATGCGCCCATCCTGGCGCGCCGCCCGTCGGGGCGCTCGCACCGCTGCAAGCCGGGGCGCTCGCACCCCGCAAGCCGGGCGCGCCGAGGGCGCCGGCGGTCCGCCGGGCGCCGCGGCCGTCCGGGTCCCGGTCGGCGCGCGCAGGGCCTCGGTGTGCGCGGAGCGCAGGTCGGCCGAGGGCAGCAGGCCGAGCTCGCCGAGCGCCGCGGAGGCGCGGGCGTCCGCGGCGACGCCGTCGGCCGGGCGCCGCGGCGGTCGTGCGCGCGGTGAGCGCGAGCCCGTCGTCGAGCAGCCGGACGGCGTCCGCGGGGCCGGCCGGGGCGCTGCGCCGCAGGCGCTCGTGAAGACGTCGGCGTCGACCTCGCCGTCGGCTGGCGAGGAGCGCGGCCAGCAGGGCGCGGCGGCGCGCGCCCTCGACGGTCACGGCACCGGCTGCGTACCGCAGGACGAGGGGCCGAGCACCCCGCACTCCATGGCGCGATGCCACGGCCGCCCCCGGCGGCGCCGGTCAGGGCCGGCAGGTCACCGTGAGGGTCCCGCGCGCGAGCGCGTGGAAGAGCGCGGAGATCGCCACCGACGTCGGCGTCGGGTCCGGGCCGAGGTCGAGCGTCTCGACGTCGAGCGCGTGGACCGCGAACACGTAGCGGTGCTCGTGGTCGCCCCGGGGCGGTGCCGCGCCCGTGTACCCGACGCCACCGCCGTCGTTCCGGGCCTGCCGCGCGCCCGCGGGCAGGCCCGCGCCGTCGGGCGAGCCCGCGCCGGCGGGCAGCGACGTCGTGCCCGCCGGGAGGTCCCACACGGTCCAGTGCCAGTAGCCCGCGGGCGACGGCGCGTCGGGGTCGAAGCACGAGACGACCACGCTGCGCGTCCCCTCGGGCGCCTCCCACGCCAGGTGCGGCGAGGTGCTCCCGCCGGCAGCCGTGTGCCGGTGCGGCATCGCCTCGCCGTCGACGAGGTCGTCGCTGCGCACGGCCAGGGCGGGCAGCCGGGGCAGCAGCCCGTACGGTTCCGGCGCGATCGGTCGGGACAGGTCCACGGCTCCTCCTCGTCCGCCGCGTCAGCCGCCGTCGGGCGGGACTCGGCTCGTGGCCCCATTCACGCGCACGACGTCGCGTGCCGCACGTCGGCTGCGTGGCGTCGCCGCGTCAGGCGGCGGGCGCCCGGGACGCGGCGACCGCCCGGTGGACGTGGCTGCGCGCGTGCGCGAGGGCGTCGTCGAGCCGGTCGAACACGTGCGCCTCGTGCTGGAGGGCGTCGAGCGCACCCACCGCCTCGACGAGCCTCCGGTGCTCCGGGCGCAGCCCCTTGAGCAGCACGACGACGCCGCGGCGCTGGAGGTCCGCCACGATCTCGCCGAGCGCGTTGGCGCCGCTCGCGTCGAGCACGCGCACCGACGACAGGCGCAGCACCACGACGCGCACGTCCGTCACCGCGGCGAGCTCGTCGAGGAAGCGTCGGACGTCGGCGAAGAACAGCGCGCCGTCGATGCGGTAGACCGCGATGTGCTCGCGCAGCAGGGCGCGCTCGGACTCGGCGTCGACCTCGCCGAGGTCGAGCTCCTCGCGGTGCAGCCCGCTGGTCCGGGCCATGGCTCGCAGCGCGAGCACGCCCGCCAGCGCGACGCCGAGCTCGACGGCCACGACGAGGTCGAACACGACCGTCGTCGCGAGCGTGAGCACGAAGACGGTCGCGCCCGAGCGGCCCGAGCGGCAGATCGCGCGCGCGGTGCGCCCGTCGACCATGCGCGCGGCCGTGACCAGCAGGACGCCCGCGAGCGCCGCGAGCGGGATGCGCGCGACGAGCGGTGCGGCAACGAGCACGACGGCGGCGAGGACGACCGCGTGGGCCGCCGCGGCGGCCCGGGTGCGCGCGCCGGCGCGGACGTTGACCGCGGTCCGGGCGTTGGCCCCCGTCGCGGGCATGCCGCCCACGAGTCCCGCGGCGATCGTGGCCAGGCCCTGCCCGGTGAGCTCGCGGTCGGGGTCGGTGCGCGGGAGGTCGTCGGCCATGCCGTCCGCGACACGCGCCGAGAGCAGGCTCTCGAGCGCGGCGAGGGCCGCGACCGCCACGGCGGCGGGCACGAGCGCGCTCGTGGCCTCGGGGGTGAGCGTGGGCAGGCTCGGCGCCGTGACCAGGGACGGCAGCGGGCCGATGCGCGCGACGTCGAGGTGGAGCACCTCGGCGGCGAGCGTCGCGGCGACGACGGCGAGCAGCGAGGCGGGCAGGGTCCGGTGGAGCCGCGGCAGCACGAGCATGACGCCGACGACGCCGGCGACGACGAGCAGCGGGAGCCACGCCGCGGACCAGTCCGCCGCGGCGACCGTGCGCAGCGCGACGAGCGCCGCGTTCTCGCCCTCGGCACGCGGCGTGTCGAGCGCGAGCGGCACCTGCTGCGCGGCGATGACGACGCCGATGCCCATCGTGAACCCCTCGACCACGGGCCACGGGATGTAGGCGACGAGGCGGCCCACGCCGAGCACACCGCCCAGGAGCACCAGGCCGCCGGCCATGACGGCGACGGCCGCGACCGCGTCGGTCCCGTGCCGCGCGACGATCGGCACGAGCACGACCGTCATCGCGCCCGTGGGACCCGAGACCTGCAGCGACGAGCCGCCGAGGACGGCGGCCACCAGGCCGGCGACGACCGCGGTCACGAGCCCGGCCGCGGCGCCCACGCCGGACGCGACGCCGAACCCGAGCGCGAGCGGCAGCGCGACGACGGCGACGGTCACGCCCGCGACGGCGTCGGCCCGCCACGAGCGCGCGAGCCCGGCGTAGTCGGAGCGCCGGGGGAGCGTGCGCCGGGCGGCCGTGCCGAGCGCGGCCCGCAGGTCGGCGGACCAGGCGGCGCCCACCGCGGTGCCTGCTGTGCCTGCTGTGCCTGCTGTGCCTGCGGTGCGCCGGGCCCACGCGCTCACCGGGAGCCGGTCCGGCCGAAGGGCTCCTCGAGGTCGGCGAGCGCGGCGCGCGTCCCGGCGAGCGAGTCGAGGAGGAAGGTCCGGGCGGCCGTCATCAGCTCGGCGACGCTGGGGTGCGCGAGCGCGTAGTGCACGGCGTTGCCGTCCCGGCGCGCGGTGACCAGCCCGGTGCGGCGCAGGACGGCGAGGTGCTGGGACAGGTGCGACGCCTCGAGCCCGGTCTCGGCGAGCAGGGCGCTGACGGGCCGCTCGCCGGGCGCGAGCAGCTCGAGCACCCGGACGCGCAGCGGGTGGCCGAGGGCCTTGAACAGCTCGGCCTTGATCTCGTGGAGCGGCGTCTCGCCGCGGGCGGTGGGCATCGGCGGTCCTCGTGTGACGACTTAAGTGTTTCCATCAAACCATCAGAAGGCTAGCGCATGGGTGAGGCCGCGGCCGGGACGGGGCGCCGGGAGGTCGCGGGTGGTGACCGACGGGGCGCCGGTCGGTCGCGCGGGCGGGATCAGGGCCTCTGCGGCGTCCGGGTGAGCGGCGCGCCGGGCGCCACGCCGGGCCGATTGACACCGTGCGCGGGGCGGCGTGTACTGGAGGGGATCGAACAGGTGTTCGAACATCACGTTCGTCACCACGGCTCGGTGCGCCCCCGCGCACCCCGGACGAGGGAGGCCCGCGCGCATGACGGCGGTGGCGGACGAGCCGGATCTCCTCGACCGGGCGGCCCGCGCCCGGGCGGCCCTGGCGCGTGCCGAGGAGCGTACCGGGACGTCCGGCTGGGTCCGTCCGGTGCGGGCGCGTGGCGCCGAGGCGCTCGTCCGTGCGCGGGGGACGACGACGACCCTGCCGGTCCTCGCACCGGCACGCCCCTCGCCCGAGGTGGAGCTGAGCGACCCCGAGGCGCCCGAGCGGCTGCTCGCGGTGCCGGACGCGCTCGCGGGCCTGCTCCCGCTCGGCGCGCTGCAGCGGGGGAGCACCGTCGTCGTCGCCGGGTCGACGTCGCTCGTCCTCGGCCTCCTCGCCGAGGCGTCCCGCGCGGGCAGCTGGGTCGCCCTGGTCGGCCTGCCGGGCGTGGGGGTGCTCGCGGCGCACGAGCTGGGGATCGCGCTGGACCGCGTGGTCCTGGTCCCCGACCCGGGCGCGGACGGCCCGACCGTGGTGGCGGCCCTGCTGGACGGCGTGGACGTCGTCGTCGTCGGTCCGGGTGCCGCGCTGGCCGACGGCGACCGTCGCCGGCTGAGCGCGCGGGCGCGCGAGCGCTCGTCGGTGCTCCTGCCGACGACGCCGTGGCCCGGGGCGCACGTGGTCCTCACCGCGCGCTCCGAGGAGTGGGAGGGCCTCGGCCGCGGGCACGGCCGGCTGCGGTCGCGTCGCCTGGTCGTGGAGCGCCAGGGGCGGGGCAGCGCCGCGCAGCCGGTGCGGGCGCAGGTGCACCTGCCCGCCGACGCGCGGGCGGTGGCGGAACGGCGAGCAGAGGCCGTTCCCGTGCTCGAGGTGGTCGGCGCACCGGGTGGCCTGGGGGCGCCCGGGACGTCGACCACCTCGGACGTGCCCGGGGCCGCGGGCGTCCGGAGGGCGGGGTGACCGCGCCCGGCCGGACGCGTGGTGCCGCGCCCTCGGCCGTGCCCGTGCGCACGGCCGCGGTCTGGGTGCCCGACTGGCCGGTCCTCGCCGCGATGACCGCCGAGGACGTCGACGCCCACCAGCCCGCCGCGGTGCACGACGGGCGGCGCGTCGTCGCCGTCTCGGCACCCGCACGACGGGCCGGGGTGCGCCGGGGGATGCGCCGGCGTCACGCGCAGGAGTGCTGCCCCGAGCTCGCGCTGCTCGCGGCCGACCCCGGCCGCGACGTGCGGCTGTTCGAGCCCGTCGCGACCGCGGCGGAGACGGTGGTGGCGGGCATCGAGGTCGCGCGACCCGGGCTGCTCCTGCTGCCGGCCGAGGGGGCGGGGCGGTACCACGGCTCGGAGGAGGTGCTCGCGGAGCGCCTGGTCGCGCAGGTCGCCGAGCTCACGGGCTACGAGGCGCAGGTGGGGGTCGCCGACGGCTCCGGCGCGGCCGTGCTCGCCGCCCGGTCCGCACGCCTCGTGCCCCCGGGCCGCGCCGCGGGCTTCCTCGCGCCGCTCGCGGTGGGCGAGCTGCTGCACGTCGCGACGGGGGACGTCGCGGCCCAGGTCCCGGACCTGGTCGACCTGCTGCACCGCCTCGGCCTGCGCACGCTGGGCGACCTCGCGCGCCTGCCCGCGGCCGACGTCCTGGCCCGGTTCGGGCGGCTCGGCGCGTGGGCGCACGCGGTGGCGTCCGGCCGGGACGACCGGCCGACCGCGCTGCGCCGGCTCGAGGCGGACGTCGCCGTCGAGCAGGAGATGGACCCGCCGGTCGAGCGCGTCGAGGCCGCGGCGTTCGCCGCGCGGCGCCTCGCCGAGGACCTCCACGCCCAGCTCCAGGCGCGCGGTGCGGGCTGCGGCCGGCTGCAGATCACCGCGCGCACCGAGGACGGCCACGAGCTGGTCCGCACGTGGCGCACGGACGCCGCCCTCGGCGGCATGTCGGTGGCGCGCATGACGGACCGGGTCCGCTGGCAGCTCGAGGGGTGGCTGACCCGCCAGGGCACGCGTGCCGGCGCCGGTCACGACCCGGAGCCCGCGCCGCTCGTGCGGCTCGGGCTGCGCGCCGAGGAGGTCGTCGCCGTCGGCGCCGAGCAGGGGCGGCTGTGGGGCAACCCGAGCGGCTCGGACCTGCGCGCCCAGCGCGCCCTGCACCGCGTCCAGGGCCTCATCGGGGCCGAGAAGGTGCTCAGCCCGGCGCTCCAGGGCGGCCGCGACGTGCGCGACCAGGTCCGGCTCGTCCCGTGGGGCGAGGAGCCGCCGTCGTCCCGCCCCACGACGGCGCCGTGGCCCGGCCGCCTGCCGCGGCCGGCGCCCGCGACCGTGCTCGTCGAGCCGCAGGTGGTCCAGCTCGTGGGCGCCGACGGGCGCCGCGTGCAGGTCGACGCGCGCCTGCAGGTGAGCGCCGAGCCCGCGGTCGTGTGGTGGCCCGCCCAGGGCGACCTGCCCGAGCGCGAGACCCCGGTCACCGGCTGGGCGGGGCCGTGGCCGGTGGTCCAGCGCTGGTGGGGTCCCGAGCCGCGCCGCCTGGTGTACGTCCAGGCGACGCTGGGGGACGGGCGGGCCGTCCTGCTCGTGCTGCGCGAGGGCGTCTGGGCGGTCGAGGCGCGCTATGACTGACGGCGGCACGGGCGCGCGCTACGCCGAGCTGCACGCGCACTCCGCGTTCAGCTTCCTCGACGGCGCGAGCCAGCCCGAGGAGCTCGTGCGCGAGGCCGCCCGGCTGGGTCTCGACGCGCTGGCGCTCACCGACCACGACGGGCTGTACGGCGTCGTCCGGTTCGCCCAGGCCGCGCGCGACGTCGGGCTCCCGACGGTCTTCGGCTCCGAGCTCCACCTGCCGATGCCCGGCGGCGTGCTCGACGAGCCGACGGGCACACCGGACCCGCGCGCGACCCACCTGCTCGTGCTCGCGCGCGGTGCGGACGGCTACCGGTCGCTGTCGCGCGCGATCGCCGAGGCCCACCTCGCGACGGGCACCAAGGGCATGGCCGACCACCGCCTGCCCGCGCTCGCCGAGGCCGCCGACGGCCAGTGGCTCGTGCTCACGGGGTGCCGCAAGGGCGCCGTGCGCCAGGCCCTCGAGCCGCACGGGCCCGAGGGTCGGTGGGACCTCGCGGCGGCGCGCGCCGAGCTCTACCGCCTCACCGACCTGTTCGGCCGGGACAACGTCGCCGTCGAGATCACGGACACCGGGGACCCCTGGGACTCCGAGCGCTGCGACGCGCTCGCCGAGCTCGCGGCGGCGGCGCGCCTGCCCCTCGTCGCGACGGGCACCGTGCACTACGCGACCCCCGCCGACGCGGACCTCGCCGCCGCGCTCGCGGCGGTCCGTGCGCGCTCGAGCCTCGACGACGTCGACGGCTGGCTGCCCGGCGGCCCGGGCGCGCACCTGCGCTCGGCGGCCGAGATGGTCGCCCGGCACCGGCGCCACCCGCAGGCGGTGCGCACGGCGGCCGAGCTCGCCGCCGAGTGCGCGTTCGACCTCGCGCTCGTCGCGCCGAGCCTGCCCCCGTACCCCGTGCCGCCCGGGCACACCGAGGCGACGTGGCTGCGCGAGCTCGTCCGGCGCGGTGCGCTCGACCGGTACGGCCCGCCCGACGCCGAGCGCGTCCCGGGCGCGTACGCGCAGATCGCGCACGAGCTGGACGTCATCGAGACGCTCGGCTTCCCGGGGTACTTCCTCATCGTCCACGACCTCGTGTCCTTCTGCCACGAGCGCGGGATCCTGTGCCAGGGCCGCGGCTCGGCCGCCAACTCGGCCGTCTGCTACGCGCTCGGCGTGACCGCGGTCGACGCCGTCCGGCACGGCCTGCTGTTCGAGCGGTTCCTCGCCCCCGAGCGCGACGGGCCGCCCGACATCGACGTCGACATCGAGTCCGTGCGCCGCGAGGAGGTCATCCAGCACGTCTACGAGCGGTTCGGCCGCCGGCACGCCGCGCAGGTCGCCAACGTCATCTCCTACCGGCCCAAGTCCGCGGTGCGCGACGCCGCCCGCGCTCTCGGGTACGACGTCGGCCAGCAGGACGCGTGGAGCAAGAGCATCGAGCGCTGGGGGTCGCTGCGCGGGCCGGAGAAGCCGACGTCGTGGTGGCACCTGACCAAGGCCGGGCCGGTCGCGCCCGTCGTCGACCCGGTGGCCACGGAGTCGTCGGGGCGTGCCGCGGAGCCGCCGGCGCGCGCTGCGGTGCCGTCGGGGCGTGCCGCCGCCCGCCGGCACTCGAGCGACCTCCCGGTCGGCGCAGTGACCGAGGACGGCCACGACGTCGTGCCCGAGCGCCGCCCGCCGTCCGCCGAGGAGGAGGGCGCCATCCCGGAGCCCGTGATCGACCTCGCCGAGCGCTTCCTGCGCCTGCCGCGGCACCTCGGCATCCACTCGGGCGGCATGGTGATGTGCGACCGCCCGGTCATCGAGGTGTGCCCGGTCGAGTGGGCGCGCATGCCCGGCCGCACGGTGCTCCAGTGGGACAAGGACGACTGCGCCGACGCGGGCCTGGTGAAGTTCGACCTGCTCGGCCTCGGCATGCTCTCGGCCCTGCGCATCGCGTTCGAGCTGATCGAGAAGCACGAGGGCGTCCGGCTCGGCCTGCACTCGCTGCCGCAGGAGGACCCGGCGGTCTACGACCTGCTGTGCGCGGCGGACACGGTGGGGGTGTTCCAGGTCGAGTCGCGCGCGCAGATGGCGACCCTCCCGCGCCTGCAGCCGCGGTGCTTCTACGACATCGTCATCGAGGTCGCGCTCATCCGTCCCGGCCCCATCCAGGGCGGGTCCGTGCACCCGTACATCAACCGCGTGCGCGGGCGCGAGCCCGTGACGTTCCTCCACCCGCTCCTCGAGAAGTCGCTCGCCAAGACCCACGGCGTCCCGCTGTTCCAGGAGCAGCTCATGCAGATGGCGATCGACGTCGCCGGGTTCAGCGGCGCCGAGGCGGACCGGCTGCGCCGCGCCATGGGCTCCAAGCGGTCGATGGAGAAGATGGAGGCGCTGCGCGAGCGACTCATGGCCGGCATGGCCGCGCGCGACGTCCCGCCCGACGTCGCCGAGCAGGTCTACGACAAGCTCAAGGCGTTCGCCGACTTCGGCTTCCCCGAGTCCCACGCGTTCTCGTTCGCCTACCTCGTGTACGCGAGCTGCTGGCTCAAGGTGCACCACCCGGCGGCATTCTGTGCCGGCCTGCTCGCGGCCCAGCCCATGGGCTTCTACTCGCCGCAGTCCCTCGTCGCCGACGCGCGCCGGCACGGCGTCGTCGTGCTCCGGCCCGACGTCCAGGCCTCCCAGGTGCAGGCGGACCTCGAGGTCAAGCCCGACGACGCCGCAGCCGTGCCCGACGACGAGCCGCCGGCGGAGGGCCCCGCCGTCGTCGGGGTCGCCCGGCCGACCGAGGCGGCGCTGCGCGGTCCGGCGGTCCGCCTCGGGCTCGCCTCGGTGCGCGGCATCGGCGACGCCCTCGCGGAGGAGCTGGTCGCCGAGCGCACCCGCAACGGGCCGTTCGTCGGGCTGCGCGACCTCGTCCGGCGCGTGCGGCTGACCACGGCGCAGGTCGAGTCGCTCGCGACGGCGGGTGCGCTCGACTCCCTGGGCGTCGACCGGCGCGCCGGGCTGTGGGCCGCGGGGGCCCTCGCGCAGGAAGGGCCGGACACCCTGCCCGGCGTGGCCGTGGGCATCGACGCCCCCGTGCTCCCGGGCATGGACCGCGTCGAGACGGCGGTCGCCGACGTCTGGGCCACGGGCGTCTCGGTCGACTCGTACCCGACCCAGTACGTGCGCGAGGGTCTGGACGCGGCAGGCGTCCTCCGGGTCGCGACGGCCTTCGAGCACGAGCCCGGCCGCCGCGTCGCCGTCGCGGGCGTCGTGACCCACCGGCAGCGTCCCGGCACGGCGCGCGGGGTGACGTTCCTCTCGCTCGAGGACGAGACGGGCCTGCTCAACGTCATCTGCACGTCGGGGCTGTGGAGCCGCTTCCGGACCGTCGCCCGCACCTCCGCGGCGCTCGTGGTGCGCGGACGCCTGGAGCGGGCCGACGGCGCGACCAACCTGCTCGCGGAGCACCTGGCCCCGCTGTCGCTGCGCGTCCCGACGGCGTCGCGCGACTTCCACTGACGGCCCGGCGTCCGGAGGCCGCGCGACGTGGCCCGGACCGGCAGCGCCCGGGCGTCAGCGCGCGGCGTCCCCGACGGGCTCGCCGTCGGCGATCCGGTCGCTCTCGGGCGGCGGCTCGTGCTCGAGCTCCTCGTCGCTGAAGTCCGTCGGCGGGTCGAGGTGGCGCAGCCGCGCGAACACCGCCCACGCCACCGCGATGAGCGGCACCGAGATGACGGCGCCGAGGATGCCCGCGACGAGCGTGCCCGCGGTCACGCCCAGCGCGACCGCGACCGGGTGCAGCGAGACCTGCTTGCCCATGACCAGCGGCGTGAGGATGTGCCCCTCGAACTGGCCGATGAGCGCGATCCCGATGCCCACGAGGATCGCGTTGACGATCCCGTTCGCCGCGAGCGCGACGACCATCGCCACGACCATCGCCAGCGGCGCGCCGATGAGCGGGATGAACGCGCCGATGAAGACGAGGACCGCGAGCGGTGCCGCGAGCGGCACGCCCAGGGCGAGCAGGATGATCACGGCCAGGACGCCGTCGGCCGCCGCCACGATGAACGTGCCCCGGGTGTAGCCCGAGAACGTGTACCAGGCCACGCCGCCGCCCACGTGCCACGACTCCCGGTTGCGCATGGGCAGCTGGTTGAGGAACCACGTCCACATCTCCGTGCCGCGCGTGACGAAGAACACCGTGCAGAACGTCGCGAGGGCGAGGGCCGTGAATACCTGGGCCACCGAGCCCGCGCTCGTCAGGGCCTGGCTCGCGACCGTGCTGCTGTTCTGCTGGAGCCACTCCTGGCCGGACGCGATCCACCCCTGCACGTCCTCGGCCGTGACCGTGAGGTGCAGGGGGCTGTCCTCGAGGTAGGACAGGATCGTCCCGATGCCGGAGTTGAACTGCTCGCCGAGCGACTCCCACTGGTTCGCGACCGAGAGCCCCACGTACGTGAAGAGCCCCGCGACGACGAGGATCGACCCGAGGATCGACAGGGCCGTCGCGAGCCCGCGCGGCATGAACCGGTCCAGGAAGTCGACGATCGGGCGCAGCACCGCGGTGAAGACGAGTGCCATGAAGACCGCGATGAACAGCAGCAGCACGCGCGACGTCGCCCAGAACACGAGCGCGACCGCGGCGACGACGACGAGCACGCGCCACGACCAGCCGGCGACGACCCGCAGCCAGTGCGGAGCGGTCTCCTCGTAGCCGACGACGCTGGGGTTGCGCCGGGCGCCGGCGACGCGCTTCGCCGCAGGGCTCGCCGCCGCGAGGTGCCGCAGGGAGAGCCGTCCGCGCTCGCTCTCGGTGGCCGTCGTCGTGTCGTCCTGGTCGGACATCGCACCTCCCGCTCGGCCGGCGCCCACGACGCCGTCGGGCTCAGTGTGCCGCAGCCCGACCCCGCCGGCCTGGTCATCCGACCGCGTCGGCGCGTGCTATCTTTGCTGCCGCGCTGGAGGGACCGACGAGGTCCTGACAGACCACCTGTCCGGGTGGCGGAATGGCAGACGCGCTAGCTTGAGGTGCTAGTGCCCGTATAGGGCGTGGGGGTTCAAGTCCCCCTCCGGACACTCGTTGAGACAGCGACGACGAAGGCCCCTGACCCGCCGGTCGGGGGCCTTCGTCGTGTGCGGCGCCCGTCCCTGGCGCTCGTCGGGACAATCACCCCCGCCGACGGGTCAAGACCGCCGTCGGGCGGGTCGATGAACACGGTATGACCCGCCGAGCCGTCGCCGCCGCGCCCCTGCTGGGCGCCGTCGTCGCCCTCGCGCTGGCCGCGTGCACACCGGCGCCCGCCGCCGACGAGAGCGCGTCGACCGTCGCGGTCGAGCGCTCGGTCGTCGCGGAGACGACGTCGGACGAGGACGCCACGACGCAGGCTGCGGACGTCCCGATGACGGTCGAGGAGGCGGGGGAGTACTACCTCGTCCTCGTCGAGCCGACGAACACCCTGCTCGACGAGTTCGACGCCGCGATCGCGGTGAGCGACATGCCCGGCCTGCGCGACGTCTCGGGCGAGCTCGCCCAGGGGTACGAGGAGTTCGTCGAGGGGCTGCGCACGGCCGTCTGGCCCGCCGAGGTCGCGCCCGCGGTCGAGGCGCTCGCCCTCGAGCTCGAGGCCGAGGTCCCCGCCTGGCAGGCGATCGCCGACGCCGGGACCGACCAGGACACCGCGGACCGGCTGGCGGAGCTGCCCGTGCCCGGCACCGCCGCGCAGCTCATCCGGACGGCGCTCGGGCTCGACGGCGCGCCCGTCGGCTGAGCGTGGTTCGCTGACGTCGACCGCGCACCCGCGCGGGCGACCCGGGGAGGCGGCGTGCAGCGGTCGGACGACCTGCTCCCGACGGCACGCACGATCCTCGCCGCCGAGCGCGAGCGCCTCGCGGCGCTCGGCGTCGGCGGCGACCTCGAGCTCGTGGGCGGGTCGAGCGTCCCCGGCGCGCTGACCCGGGGCGACGTCGACCTGCACCTGCGCGTGGAGCCTGCGCTCCTCGCCGCTGCCGTGCGGACGCTCCGCACGGTGTACGACGTCGTGCACCCCGAGATCTGGCAGCCGACGCTCGCGACGTTCGCGGTGCCCGACGCGCCCCTGCCCACGGGCGTCGCCGTGACGCCCGTGGGCAGCGAGCACGACGTCCGGTTTACCGTGACGTGGCGCCGCGTCGCCGCCGAGCCGGCCCTGCTGGCCGAGTACAACGCCCTCAAGACCGGCGACGCCGCCGGCTACGAGGAGCGCAAGTCGGCGTTCTTCGACCGCGTCGTCGCGGGTGCGCGCGCCGACCCGGGCGGTCCGCCGCTCAGCCCGGCGTGACCTCGGTGACCTGACCGTCCTCGACGTGCAGGCGCCGCGTCAGCCGGACCGTCTCGAGCATCCGCCGGTCGTGCGTGACGAGCAGGATGGTGCCGTCGAAGGCGTCGAGCGCCGCCTCGAGCTGCTCGATCGCCGGCAGGTCGAGGTGGTTCGTCGGCTCGTCGAGCACGAGCAGGTTGACCCCGCGGGCCTGGAGGAGGGCCATCGCGGCGCGCGTGCGCTCGCCGGGGGACTGCGACACGGCGGGCCGGTGGATGTGGTGCCCGCCGAGGCCGAACTTGGCCAGCAGCGTGCGCACGTCCGCCGTCGGCCAGTCCGGCACCTCGCGCGCGAAGGCGGTCACGAGGGGCTCGTCGCCCTCGAACGCCCGGCGCGCCTGGTCCACCTCGCCGACCAGCACGCCCGCGCCGAGGTCCACGGCGCCCGACGTCGGCTCCAGGCGGCCGAGCAGCAGGGCGAGGAGCGTCGACTTGCCCGCGCCGTTCGGTCCCGTCACGGCGATCCGGTCCTGCCAGTCGACCTGCACGTCCACCGGGCCGAGCACGAAGTCGCCACGGCGCACGGACGCGCCGCGCGCCACGGCCACGACCGCGCCGGACCGCGGGCCGGAGGCGATGGTGAGCTGGAGCTGCCACTCCTTGCGGGGCTCCTCGACGACCTCGAGCCGGCTGATCATGCGGTCCGTCTGGCGGGCCTTCGCGGCCTGCTTCTCGGACGTCTGGCCGCGGAAGTGCTTGAGGTGCTTGTCGTTGTCGGTCGCCTTGCGCCGGGCGTTGCGCACGCCCTTCTCCATCCAGGCGCGCTGCGTGCGGGCGCGGGCCTCGAGCGCCTCGCGCCGCGAGGCGTACTCCTCGTACGCCTCGCGGGCGCGGCGCCGAGCGACGGACCGCTCCTCGAGGTAGGCGTCGTAGCTGCCGCCGTAGAGCTGGACCCGCTGCAGGCTCCGGTCGATCTCGACGACGGCCGTCACGGTCCGGCTGAGGAACTCCCGGTCGTGGCTCACGACGACGACGGGAGCCTCCACGTGGTCGACGAAGTCCTCGAGCAGTGCGAGACCGGCGGCGTCGAGGTCGTTCGTCGGCTCGTCGAGCAGGTAGAGGTCGTACCGGGAGAGCAGGAGCGCGGCGAGGCCCACGCGCGCTGCCTGCCCGCCGGAGAGGGCCGTCATGGGCAGGTCGAGGTCGACGCCCAGGCCGATCTCCTCGGCGACCGTCGCCATGCGCGCGTCGAGGTCCGCGCCGCCGAGCCGCAGCCAGGTCTCGAGCGCGTCCGAGTAGGCGTCGCCCGCGTCCGGTGCGTCGGTCGCGAGCGCATCGGCGGCGGCGTCGAGCGCGGCCTGCGCGTCGGCCACGCCCGTGCGCCGCTCGAGGTGGGCGCACACCGACTCGCCGTCGCGCCGCTCGACCTCCTGCGTGAGCAGGCCCAGCTGCGCGTCGGGCGGGGAGACCGCCACGGCGCCCTCGTCGGGCGTGCGGCGCCCGGCGAGGATGTGCAGCAGCGTCGACTTGCCCGCACCGTTGGGGCCGACGAGGCCGACGACGTCGCCCGGCGCGACGACGAGCTCGGCCCCCGTGAAGAGGGTCCGGTCGCCGTAGGCCGCCCCGACGTTCCTGACCTGCACGGTGGCGCTCATGAGGCCATTGTCCCGTGCCGCGGGACCCGGGCCGTCGGCGGACCGCCGCCGGGCGCCGGGCGCCGTACCGACCTACCATCGGATCCCCACCGGCACACAGCGCGCGTGCCGGACGAGTCCCGGCGTGGCCGGGCCGTACCGCGCGCAGGGCGGAGGCGTGACGCGTGATCCCCGTCGTGTTCGTCCACGGCACCCGGACGTCGTCGGCCATCTGGCACCAGCAGATGAGCGCGGTGCGGGACGCCGGCCACGCCGCTCTCGCCGTCGACCTGCCCGGTCACGGCCGTCGCGCGGGCGAGACGTTCACGTTCGCGGAGGCGCTCGCGACGATCGACCGCGCCGTCGACAGCGTCCCGGGCCCGGTGCTCCTCGTGGGGCTGTCGCTGGGCGGGTACGCGTCGCTCGCGTTCGCGGCCCGTCACCCGCGCAAGGTCGCCGGCCTGGTGCTGGCGGGCTGCTCGACGGAGATCCGGGGCAAGCCGCTTGCGGCGTACCGTGCGCTCTCGCTGCGCGTCGCGCGGACGCTGCGCCCGTCCGGGCACACGTGGCACGTCGTCGCGGACATGCTCACCGCGATGCGCGGCTACTCGGCGCTCGCCGACCTGCGGGGGCTGCGGATGCCGGTCTGGCTCGTCAACGGGGTGCGCGACCCCCTCCGGCTCGACGAGTGGCGGTTCCGCCTCGCGCACCCCCGCGCACGCCTGCACGTCGTGCCGAGGGCCGGGCACGACGTCAACAGCCACGCGCCGCTCGCGTTCAACCGTGTGCTGCTGCGCGCCCTGCGCGAGGCGACCGACGGCGGGGCTGTGATCGGACCAACGTCCCAGGTCGTCGCGTCGGCTCGCTCCTAACCTCGGTTTTGCCCCGGAGCAGCCGGGTCAAACCCGCGCCGACCCTGGGACCACCATGACGCACCTCCTCGCCCCCGCCCGCCGCCGGACGCGGCTCGTCGCGACCGCAGCCCTCACGGGTGCCGTCGTCGTCGCGGGCGCCGTGCCCGCCTCGGCGCACGAGCGCTGGTTCACCGAGAACACCGACGGCGGCGACTGGGGCTTCTTCTTCTCCGCGCTCCCGCTCGGTCTCGCGCTGCTCATGGCCGTCGTGACCGTCGTCTGGCGCCTGGTCGCGACCCGCCTGCCGCGGCCCGAGCTCGGGGTGCTGCGCCC
Organism: Actinotalea solisilvae; assembly: GCF_016464425.1. Lineage (GTDB taxonomy): Bacteria > Actinomycetota > Actinomycetes > Actinomycetales > Cellulomonadaceae > Actinotalea > Actinotalea solisilvae. The sequence continues at coordinate 476,839 of NZ_JADDKQ010000001.1, read as the reverse complement.
GCTCGGCCGGCTCGCGCCGTACGTCCCGCGCCTGCTCGCGATCCACCTCGGCATCTCGCTCCTCGTCTTCTCGGTGACGGGCGCGTTCCTCACGCCGTCGCTGCCCCTCGACGACGTGCCGGGCCGCTACGTCGCCGGCGTCGTCCAGGCCGTCATCGGCATCTGGCTCATCACGGGCATCCGCCTGCGCGCCGCCGCGCTCGGGGTCGTGCTCCTCGGCCCGCCGGCCCTCCTCACCGCAGGGCCCGTGGCCCTGCTGGAGACGGCCGGCCTGCTCGGCATCGCGCTCTTCCTCGCCGTCGTGCCGCCGTCGGACGCGACGTTCGGCCGCGTCGAGCCCAGCCCGGAGCGGCTGCGCGTCGCGCTGCTCGCCCTGCGCGTCCTCGTGGGCACGGCGCTCATCACGCTCGCGTTCAGCGAGAAGTTCACCAACCCCGAGCTCGCCCGCAACACCCTCGAGGCGTACCCGCAGCTCGACGTGTTCGCTCTCGTCGGCATCGAGGTGCCGGTCGACACGTTCATCGCCGTCGCCGGTGCCGTCGAGCTGCTCTTCGGCCTGCTCGTCATCTCGGGCGCCATGCCCCAGGTGGCCGTGCTCGTCGCGATGGTGCCGTTCAACGCGACCCTCCTCCTCTTCGGCACGACGGAGGTCGTCGGCCACCTGCCGGTGTACGGCGTGTTCCTCACCCTCCTCGTCTACGGCTCGAACCCGAGCACGGCGCCGGGCGTCGCCTGGCTCCCGTCGGTGGCGGACCTCCGCCGCCTGCGCGAGCTGCGCCCGGGCCGCCGGCCCGCCGCGGTCGCCGCGGCGACCCGCGCCTGACCGACCGGTCCGCGGGCCCGACGGCCGCCGACGCTCAGCGCCGGCGGCCGTCGGCGTACCGCGCCGCGAGCCGCTCGAGCTGCCCGACGTAGCCGCCGCCGAAGAGCACGGCGTGGACGCCGACCGGGTAGAGCTGGTGCAGGCCGAGCAGCGACCGCCACCCGTCGGGCAGGGGGTGCACCGCCACGTACCCCGCGACGACGTCGTCGAGGTGCGGCAGGCCGAAGAGGTGCAGCATCGCGAGGTCGGCGAGCCGGTGGCCGCCGTGGGCCGCCGGGTCGACGAGCACCGCGCCCGCGGCGGTCCACATCACGTTGCCGGACCACAGGTCGCCGTGGAGCCGGGCGGGGGAGTCGTCGTCGTCCCACGCGCCGTCGCGCAGCGCGTCGGCCACGCGGTCGAGGGCGGCGTCGATCGCGGGCGTGCCCGCGCCGCGCTCGCGCAGGTGCTCGCGGAGCGGGTCCAGCCGCAGGTCGGCGAGCGCCGGGCCCCAGCGCTCGTGGTGGCCCGAGAACATCGGGAGCGGCGCGTCGAGCGGTCCGAAGAACCCGTCGCGCGGCCAGCCGGGCGGCGGGGCGCCGAACGCGGGCGCACCGGCGTCGTGCGTCCGGGCGAGGCCCGCACCGAGGGCGCGCGCCGCGGCGGCCGTGGGCGCGACCGCCTCGAGCCGCTCGAGCACGAGCGCGTCGTCGGCGACGTCGAGCACCCGGACGACGGCGGCCCCGCGCGCCTCGGCGAGCCAGCGCAGGCCGGCCGCCTCGCAGGCGAAGAACCCCGCGGGCGCGTCGGCACGGCGCTTGACGTGGCGGGCAGGCGGCGTCGTCATCGCGCCAGTCGACCACGCAGGAGGCGGCCGCGTCCCGCGCGGGGGCGCGATTCCGAGGGCAAGACGCCGCGCGACGACGAAATCCGTGGGTCCTGGTCTGCCGGACGGGCGAGGGGGACTGTCGCGATGGCCCGCGACGTGCGATTCTCGCACCATCGGACCCGACGAAGGGCGTGGGATGACGGTGCAGGTCGGTGTGCCCAGCGAGGTCAAGAACCACGAGTACCGGGTCGCCCTGACCCCGGCCGGCGTGCACGCGCTCGCGGCCGAGGGCCACGAGGTCCTCGTCCAGGCCGGTGCGGGCCGCGGGTCCAACATCCCCGACGACGCGTACGTGGCGGCCGGCGGGCGGATCGTGCCCGAGGCGGCCGACGCGTGGGCCGCCGAGCTCGTGTGCAAGGTCAAGGAGCCGGTCGAGCAGGAGCACGGCTTCCTGCGCCGCGACCAGGTCCTCTTCACCTACCTGCACCTCGCGGCGAGCCGCGCGTGCACCGACGCGCTCCTCGCGGCCGGCACCACCGCGATCGCCTACGAGACGGTCCAGGCCGCGGACGGCTCGCTCCCGCTGCTCGCCCCCATGAGCGAGGTCGCGGGCCGGCTCTCGACCCAGGTCGGCGCCTACCACCTCATGCGCAGTCAGGGTGGCCGCGGGCTGCTGCCCGGCGGCGTGCCGGGCGTGGCGCCCGCGAGCGTGGTCGTCATCGGCGGCGGCGTCGCCGGACGGCACGCCGCGGACATTGCGGTGGGGCTGCGCGCGGACGTCACCGTGCTCGACGTCAACCTGCCACGCCTGCGCGAGCTCGACGCCGCCTACGGCGGGCGCGTGCGGACGATCGCGTCGAGCCCGCTCGCGGTCGAGGAGGCCGTCCTCGCGGCGGACCTCGTCATCGGCGCCGTCCTCGTGCCCGGCCGCCGCGCCCCCACGCTGGTCACCAACGCCACGGTTGCGCGCATGCGCGAGGGCTCGGTGCTCGTCGACATCGCGGTCGACCAGGGCGGCTGCTTCGAGGACACGCGCCCGACGACGCACGCCGAGCCGACGTTCCGCGTGCACGGCTCGACGTTCTACTGCGTCGCCAACATGCCGGGCGCCGTCCCCGTGACCGCGACGCACGCGCTCACGGCGGTGACGCTCCCGTACGTGCTCGAGCTCGCCCGCCGCGGCTGGCGCGACGCGGTCGCGCACGACCCGTCGCTCGCCGCCGGCCTGACGACGCACGACGGCGCGCTGCTGCAGCCCGGCGTCGCCGAGGCGCACGGGCTGCCCGTGGGCAGCGCGGCGTCGGTGCTCGCCTGAGTCGTCGGGCGCGCCCGCGCGGGGCGACCTGGGTGCCCACGCTCGCGCAGCTCCTGCGCGACCGGCCGCGCGTGCGTTGAGAGGATGGCCCGATGACCGACACCACCCACGCCACCGTGGCGGACCTCGACCCGACCAACCCCTTCGCCCAGGACTCGACGCTGCCGTACGCGCTGCCGGACTTCGCGCGGATCCGCGACGAGCACTACCTGCCCGCCTTCGAGGCGGGCATGGCGCAGGAGCGCGCCGAGGTCGAGGCCCTCCTCGCGTCGACCGACGCGCCCGACGAGGGCCTGCTGCTCGGGCTCGAGCGGTCGGGACGGCTGCTCCACCGCGTCGCGACGGTCTTCTTCAACCGGACGAGCGCCGACACGACGCCCGAGCTCGACGCCATCGAGGAGCAGGTCGCGCCGCGCCTGTCGGAGCACCACGACGCGATCTACCTGGACCGCCGCCTCTACGAGCGGCTCGAGCAGCTGCACGGGCGGGTCGAGGCCGGCGAGGTCGAGCTGGCGCCCGACGCCGCCTGGCTGCTCGCCGAGCTGCGGCGCGACGTCGTGCGGGCGGGCGCGGCCCAGCCCGAGGAGGTCCAGGTCCGCCTGCGCGCGCTCAACGCGCGGATCACGACGCTCGAGACCGGGTTCGGCCGCGAGCTCCTCGCCGAGACGAACGCGAGCGCGGTCCTGCTCGAGGACGCCGCCGACCTCGAGGGCATGCCGGACGACGCCGTCGCGGCCGCCCGGCAGGCCGCGGCCGACCGCGGGCACGAGAGCGGGTACCTCGTCGAGCTCATGCTCTACAGCCAGCAGCCCGTGCTGGCGACGCTGCGGCGCCGGGACGTCCGGCAGCGCGTCCACGAGGCGTCGGTCGGGCGGGGCGGCCGGGGCGGCGAGCACGACACGCGCGCGACCCTCCTCGAGCTCGCCCGGCTCCGCGCGGAGCGCGCGCGGCTGCTCGGCTACGAGCACCATGCCGCCTACGTCGCGGAGGACGGCACCGCCCGGACGACCGAGGCGGTCGCGGGCATGCTCGGGCGCCTCGCGCCCGCCGCCGCCGCGAACGCTGCGCGCGAGGCCGCGGACCTCGAGGCCGCCCTGCGCGCCGACGTCGGCGACCCGGCCGCGACCCTCGAGGCGTGGGACTGGCCCTACTACGCCGAGCGGGTCCGTCAAGAGCGGTACCGCCTGGACGACGCCGTCCTGCGCCCCTACCTCGAGCTCGAGCGCGTCGTGCACGACGGCGTCTTCGCCGCGGCCGGCGAGCTCTACGGCCTGCGCTTCGCGCCGCGCCCGGACCTCGTCGGCTACCACCCGGACGTCCAGGTGTTCGAGGTGGTCGACGCGGACGGCAGCGAGCTGGGCCTGTTCCTCGCCGACTGGTACACGCGCGAGTCGAAGCGCGGCGGGGCGTGGATGAACAACCTCGTCGACCAGAGCGCGCTGCTCGGCCACCGGCCCGTCGTCGTCAACAACCTCAACATCCCGAAGCCCCCCGCGGGCGAGCCGACCCTGCTCACGTGGGACGAGGTCATCACGCTCTTCCACGAGTTCGGGCACGCGCTGCACGGCCTGTTCTCGGACGTGCGGCTGCCGAGCCAGTCGGGCACCGAGGTGCCGCGCGACTTCGTCGAGTACCCGTCGCAGGTGAACGAGATGTGGGCGTGGGAGCCGTCGATCCTGCGGCGCTACGCGGTGCACCACCGCACGGGCGAGGCGATGCCGCAGGAGTGGGTCGGGACGATGCTCGCGTCGCGCCAGTACAACGAGGGCTTCTCGACGACCGAGTACCTCGCGGCGGCGCTGCTCGACCAGGCGTGGCACACCCTGGCGCCCGAGGACGTCCCGACCGACGTCGACGAGGTGGAGGGGTTCGAGGCCCGCGCGCTCGAGGCGGCCGGCATCGCCGTGCCGGCGGTGCCGCCGCGCTACCGGACGACGTACTTCAACCACGTCTTCGGCGGCGGCTACGCCGCGGCGTACTACTCCTACATCTGGTCCGAGGTGCTCGACGCGGACACCGTGACGTGGTTCGAGGAGAACGGCGGTCTGCGCCGCGAGAACGGCGACCGGTTCCGGCGGGTGCTGCTCGCGCGCGGCGGCTCGCTCGACGTCATGGACACCTTCCGCGAGCTGCGCGGGCGCGACCCCGAGATCGCCCCGCTGCTGGCCCGCCGCGGGCTGTCCTGAGCGCGCGCGGCGGCGGGTAGCGTGGCGGGCATGACCTCGGCCGACGCCCGACCCACGCTCACCGCCGCCGCACCCGCGGGCCACCCCGCCGCCGAGGACGAGGTCGCCCGGCTCTGCCAGGACCTGCTCCGGATCGACACGTCCAACTACGGCGACGGCAGCGGCCCGGGGGAGCGCGCGGCCGCGGAGTACGTCCTGGGCGCCCTGACGGAGGTCGGCCTCGAGCCCGAGCTGTTCGAGTCCGCGCCGGGCCGGGCGAACGTCGTCGTGCGGCTCGAGGGCACCGACCCCTCGCGCGGCGCCCTCGTGCTGCACGGCCACACCGACGTCGTCCCCGCGGCCGCGGACGACTGGACCGTCGACCCCTTCGGCGGCGAGGAGCGCGACGGCCTGCTGTGGGGCCGCGGCGCGGTCGACATGAAGGACATGGACGCGATGATCCTGGCGGTCGTGCGCCAGATGGCGCGCGAGGGCCGGCGTCCGGCGCGCGACGTCGTCGTGGCGTTCTTCGCCGACGAGGAGGCGGGCGGCCGCTTCGGCGCGCGCTACGCCGTCGACCACCGGCCCGAGCTCTTCGAGGGCGCGACGGAGGCGATCAGCGAGGTCGGCGGCTTCTCCGTCGACGTCGGCGGGTCGCGCGCCTACCTGCTGCAGACGGCCGAGAAGGGCATCGGCTGGCTGCGGCTCGTCGCCGAGGGCCGAGCGGGGCACGGCTCGCAGGTGAACCACGAGAACGCGGTGACGGAGCTCGCCGCCGCGGTCGCGCGCATCGGCACCTACGCGTGGCCGCTGCAGATCACGCCGACCGTGCGCGCGCTCCTGACGGGCGTCGCGGACCTCACGGGGCTGCCGCTCGACCTCGAGGACCCCGACGCCGTCGCCCGCCTCGTGGACGCGCTCGGACCCGCCGCGCGCTTCGTCGGCGCGACCGTGCGGAACACCGCCAACCCCACGCAGCTCAGCGCGGGCTACAAGGCCAACGTCATCCCGGGCTCGGCCGAGGCCGTGCTCGACACGCGCTTCCTGCCCGGTCACGAGGACGAGGCGCGCGCGACGATCGCCGAGCTCGCCGGCCCCCGGGTGCGGGTCGAGGACGTGCACCGCGACATCGCGCTCGAGGTGCCCTTCAGCGGCGGCCTCGTCGACGCCATGGTCGCGGCGCTGCACGCCGAGGACCCGGGCGCCACGGTGCTGCCCTACACGCTCTCGGGCGGCACGGACAACAAGTCGCTCGCCCGGCTCGGGATCACGGGCTACGGGTTCGCGCCGCTGCGCCTGCCCGCGTCGCTCGACTTCTCGGCGATGTTCCACGGCGTCGACGAGCGCGTGCCGGTCGAGTCGCTCCGCTTCGGCACGCGCGTCCTCGACCGCCTGCTGGCCACCTGCTGAGCCGGGGCGGCGGGCGCGGCCGACGGCCGCGCGGCGTCAGAGCGTGCTGCGGACGCGGATGATCTTGCGGCGCAGCCACACCTTGCGCTCGCCGCCCGCGTAGAGGCTCGTGCGCGCGAGCTCCCAGCGGCCGTACTCCGCCTGCTCCGTGAGGAGCCGGCGCGCGTCGCCGCGGCTCGTCGAGCGGGGGATCGTGAGGACGCGGTACTCGTACTGCCCACCCTGGGCGTGCCAGCCGTCGCGGACCGGCACCGTGCTCGGACTCAACGCTCGTACCTCCACCGGCTCGCGCGGATCACGTGCCATTGTGCACGCTGCGGCGCTACGGTCGGTGGCATGACCGACGACCCGCGCGCCGCGCTCGACCGCCTGCTCGCCGCACTGGAGGCCCACTTCCACGCCGTGAGCACCCGGCGGGGCGACGACGACCCGGTGGTCGACGACGCGTACGACGTCCTCGCGGACGCCTTCGAGGTCTACGACAACGCGCTGCTGCGCGTGCACGGCGAGACGCTGCCCTTCTACCTGGCGGACGACGAGGCGGACGACGACGACGCCGACGACGACGAGGCCGACGAGGACGACGACGAGGTGGACGAGGACGACCTCGACGACCTCGAGGACGACCTGCTCGACGGCACGGAGCTGGACGGCGCCGACCGCTGAGCGGCGCCCGCGCGGGCCGGCGTCAGCGCGCCTCGGGGTAGCCCGTCGCGGGGACGCTGACCTCGTCGAGCGCCTCCCCGATGGCGGACGGCAGGCGGGTGTCGGCGTCGAGGGCCGTGCGGAGCTGCGCGGCGGTGCGCGCGCCGACCAGCGCCGACGCCACGCCCGGTCGGGACAGCACCCACGCCAGCGCGAGCTCCAGGGCGGACCGCTCGAGGCCGTCCGCGGCCGTGAGCAGCGCGTCGAGCACGCGCGCCGACGGCGCCCCGAGGTACGGCGCGACGAAGCCCGCGAGGTGCGCCGACGCGGCGCGCGAGTCGGCGGGCACCGTGCGCCGGTACTTGCCGGTGAGCACGCCGCGCCCCAGCGGTGACCAGGCGAGCACGCCCAGGCCCAGGGCCGACGCCGCAGGCAGCACCTCGCGCTCGACGCCGCGCTGCAGGAGGGAGTACTCGACCTCGACGGCCGCGAGGGGCGCCTCGTGCTCGAGGAGCGTCGCGACGCGGGCCGTCTGCCAGCCCGCGTGGTTGGAGAGTCCCGCGTACCGGGCGCGGCCGCTGTCGACGGCGTGCCGCAGCGCCGCGGCCGTCTCGGCGAGCGGCGTGCGCGGGTCGGGCGACTGGACGAGGAACACGTCCACGTGGTCGGTGCCGAGCCGGGCGAGCGACGCGTCGAGCGAGGCGAGGAGCGCGCCGCGCGACGCGTCGACCACGCCGCCGTCAGCCGTCCGCCGCACGCCGCCCTTCGTGCACAGCACGACGTCGTCGCGGCTCACGACGGTGCCGAGCAGCGAGCCGATGAGCTCCTCGGCGCCGCCGTCGGCGTAGGACGCCGCCGTGTCGAGGAGCGTCCCGCCCGCGTCGACGAAGTCGCGCAGCTGCTCCGCGGCCTCCTGCTCGTCCGTGTCCCGCGCCCACGTGAGCGTGCCCAGGCCGATCGCGGACACCCGAAGGCCCGTCCGGCCCAGCAGTCGCTCCTCCATGGCCGTGCACGCTACCGGTCCGGGCGACGGTAACGTTGCCGCACGTGACATGGTGGGAAGCGGTCGTCCTCGGCCTGGTCCAGGGACTCACCGAGTTCCTCCCGGTCTCCTCGAGTGCGCACCTGCGCATCGTCGGGGAGCTGCTCCCCGGCGGTGGCGACCCCGGGGCGGCCTTCACCGCGGTGACCCAGATCGGGACCGAGGCGGCCGTGCTGCTCTACTTCCGGCGCGACATCGCGCGGATCTGCGTCGCCTGGTGGCGCGCCCTGACCGGGGCGCACGGCACCGGCCGGCGCGAGCGGCTCGGCGCGGGCGACCCGGACGCGCGGATGGCGTGGTGGATCGCGCTCGGGTCGGTGCCCATCGTGGTCCTCGGCCTCGCCTTCGAGGACTCGATCACGGGACCGTTCCGCAACCTTTACCTCGTGGCCGTGACGCTCGCCGTGTTCGCGGTCGCGCTCGGCTGGGCGGACCGCGTCGGCGCCAAGACGCGCACGCTCGACCAGCTCACCGGGCGCGACGCGGTGCTCTTCGGCCTCGCGCAGGCGATGGCGCTGGTCCCGGGGGTGTCGCGGTCGGGCGGGACGATCACCGCCGGGCTCCTCCTCGGCTACACGCGCGAGGCCGCGGCGCGGTACTCGTTCCTGCTGGCCATCCCCGCCGTGCTCGGCTCCGGCCTGCAGCAGCTCGTGACGAGCCTGGACGACTTCGGCTCGGCCGGGACGCCGTCGCTCGGGCTCATCGTCCTCGCGACGGTCGTGGCGTTCGCCGTCGGCTACCTCGTCATCATCGCCTTCCTCAAGATCGTCTCGGGCTACAGCTATCAGCCGTTCGTCGTCTACCGGCTGGCGCTCGCGGTCGTCGTCGTGCTGCTGATCTGGGTCGGCGCCCTCGAGCCCGTGAGCGACGCGGCCGTCTGACGGGCGGCCGCGCGGAGCCGGGGTCCCGGACGCGTCGGTGGACGTCCCACGACTGGCTTAGGCTGCGCACGTGCGTACCTGGCCCTCGCCGCATGTCCCGAGCATCCCTGGCCGCGGTGGCGAGGTGAAGGTCCTCGACAGCGCGACGGGCACCCTGGTGACCGCCGCCGAGGGGCCGAGCGCGACCCTCTACGTGTGCGGCATCACGCCGTACGACGCGACGCACCTCGGCCACGCTGCCACGTACATCGCCTTCGACCTGCTGCACCGCGCGTGGCTCGACGCCGGCCTCGAGGTGCACTACGCCTCGAACGTCACCGACGTCGACGACCCGCTGCTCGAGCGCGCCGCGGCGACCGGCGTCGACTGGGAGCAGCTCGCGGCGGACCAGACGGCGCTCTTCGCCGAGGACATGACGACGCTCGGCGTCCTCGCCCCGCACACCTACCTCGGGGCGGTCGAGACCATCCCGACGATCGCGACGACGGTCGCGAGCCTGCTGGACGCGGGCCTCGCGTACCGCGTGCCCCTCGAGGAGGGGGCGGGCGGCGACCGCCCCGACCTCGGCGACGTGTACGCGGACATCCAGGCGGACCCGCACTTCGGCTCCGTCGCGGGCCTCGACCACGACGAGACGGTCGCGCTCTTCGCCGAGCGGGGGGGCGACCCCGACCGCCCGGGCAAGCGCGACCCGCTCGACCCGGCGCTGTGGCGCCGGGAGCGTCCGGGCGAGCCCTCGTGGCCGGGCGGCGTGCTCGGCGACGGCCGGCCGGGCTGGCACATCGAGTGCACGGTCATCGCCGAGCAGGCGCTCGGGACGTCGTTCGACGTCCAGGGCGGCGGGCGCGACCTCGTCTTCCCGCACCACGAGATGAGCACCGCGCACGCGCGGGCCCTCGGGGGCGCGGGTGCGCGCGTCCACATGCACACGGGCATGGTGGGCCTCGGCGGCGAGAAGATGAGCAAGTCGCTCGGCAACCTCGTGCTCGTCTCCGAGCTGCGCCGGCAGGGGGTCGACCCCATGGCCGTGCGCCTCGCCGTCCTCGCGCACCACTACCGCGAGGACTGGACCTGGCACGACGACGTGCTCGCCGAGGCGCAGGCGCGCCTCGCGCGCTGGCGCGACGCCGTCTCCGGCAACGGCGGCCCCGACCCGGACAGCACCGTGGCCGCCATCCGTGCCGCGCTGGCCGCCGACCTCGACGCGCCCGCCGCGCTGCGGGCGATGGACACCTGGGCCGACGCGTCGTCGAGCGTCGGCGGGGACGTCGAGGGCGCGCCGGGCGTGGTCGCCCGCGCGCTCGACGCGCTGCTCGGCATCCGGCTCTAGGCATCCGGCTCGAGGAGCGGCGGCCCGAGGGGGCGCGGCGCCCGGCCGACCGCGTCGGCCGGCGGGCCGGGGCCCGTCAGGCCCCGCCGCCGCCCGACCCCGGACCGCGGTCCCGGCGGCGCAGGTAGCGCTCGAACTCGCGCGCGATCGCCTCGCCGGTGGCCTCGGGCAGCTCGGCGGTGTCCTTGGCCTCCTCGAGCTGCGCGACGTACTCGGCGATCTCCGCGTCCTCCGCGGCGAGCTCGTCGACGCCGTGCTGCCAGGCCTCGGCGTCCTCCGCGAGGTCCCCCAGCGGCACCGGCTCGCCGAGCAGCTCCTCGAGGCGCACGAGCAGGGCGAGCGTCGCCTTGGGCGACGGCGGGTGGGCCACGTAGTGCGGGACCGCGCCCCACACCGAGAGCGCGCTGAGTCCGCGGCGCTGCGCCTCGTGCTGGAGCACGCCCACGATGCCCGTGGGCCCCTCGTAGGTGTTCGCGTCGAGGCCCAGCCGGTCCTGCAGCGCGCGGTCGTCCGACGTCGCGGTCACGGGGATCGGGCGCGTGTGCGGCACGTCGGCGAGCAGCGCGCCGAGCGTCACGACCGTGGTGACCCCGAGGCGCTCGGCGACGTCGAGCAGCTCGGCGCTGTAGCGGCGCCAGCGCATCGACGGCTCGATGCCGTGCACGAGGACGACGTCGTCGCGCGACGTGGGGCGGGCGGCGACGGCGATCGACGTCGTCGGCCAGGTGATCTCGCGGCGGCCGTCCTCGCCCAGGGCGATCGTCGGCCGGTTCACCTGGAAGTCGTGGTACTCCTCGGGGTCCAGCTCGTCGACCTGCTCGGCCCCCCACACCTCGTGCAGGTGGACGAGCGCCTGGGTCGCGGCGCTCCCCGCGTCGTTCCAGCCCTCGAAGGCGGCCAGCATCACGGGGCCGCGCAGGGGTCCGGAGACGGGCAGGGCGTCGCTCATGGGTGCAGCCTAGGCCGTCGGTGCGGGCGTGCCCGGGAGCGGACGGCGCGGCACGCCCGCCCCCCGCGACGCCGGGCACCGACCGCATGGACCCGCACGGGGCTCAGGCGTCGGGCTGCCCGGGCTGCCTCGGGCCGACGCGCAGCGGTCGCATCATCTCGTTGTCCTCGTGCTCGACGACGTGGCAGTGCCAGACGTACTGGCCGGCCCGGTCGAAGCGCATGCGGATGCGCGTCACCTCTCCCGGGTACGCCACGACGGTGTCCTTCCACCCGCGCTCCCCGGGCTCGGGCGGGCGCGCGCCGCCCACGGCCCGCACGGTGCGTGCCGCCTCGTCGACGGCGACGGGTTCGCGGTCGACCACCTGGAACTGGACCTCGTGGACGTGGATCGGGTGCGCGTCGGCGGTCGTGTTGTGGATCTCCCACAGCTCGGTGCTGCCGACGGCGGGCGACTCCGTCACGGGCGCCTCCCACGGCACGGTGGTCCAGCGGCCGGCCGCGTCCAGGCTCCCGAGCATCGCCGCGACGGGCGGCGGGTCGTCCGCGAGCGCGGGCGCGGTCGACATCTCCTCGACGAGCGCGAGCCGGCGCGTGACGGTGGGCACGAGCGGCGCGACGACGGGCAGGACGAGGAAGCGTGGCGGCGTCGTGTCGTCCGGGGACGCCGACGCCCGCACGCGCAGCTGCAGGACCCTGCCCGTGGTCGCCGGGTCGGCGACGTCGAAGTCCTCGTCGGGCTCGCCGCCGCCGAACGGCTCGTCGGGCCCGACGTTGCGCAGCACCCACGAGCCCTCGGGGACGGCCGTGAGGTCGACGACGACGTCGGCGCGCTCGGCCGGCCCCAGCAGGAGGCGCCCCCCAGCGCACCCGTGACGTGCACCGGGGCCGCGAGGAACCCGCCCTCGGACCCGATCTGCCACACGTCGACGCCCGGGATCGCGGTGAAGTCCAGGACGAGGAACCGGGACGTGCAGCCGTTGAGCAGCCGGAAGCGGTGGCGACGCTGCTCGACGTCGAGGTACGGCCACGTGCGGCCGTTGACCATGAGCGCCGACCCGAAGAACTCGGGGTTCCAGATGGGCGGCACGTCGCCCTCCGGGACGTAGGGGCCCACCGTGCCGTCGAAGTACGCGCGCGAGTCGGGGTAGAACAGCGCACCGTCGGTCGTGAAGGTGCGGTCCTGGATCGCGAGCGGGATCTCCCGGTAGTCCCGCGGGCCCGCGTCCGACGCCCGGGGTGCGGGACCGGGCAGGACGGCGCGCCCACCCGTCCGGGAGTCGAGCACGGCGTCGTCGCCCTCGGGGCCGCCCCGCACCAGGTAGAAGCCCGCGGGGCCGGCGTACACGTTGAGGCGCGTCATGCCGAGGGTGTGGTCGTGGTACCAGAGGGTCGACGCCCGGTGGTCGTTCGGGTACTCGGCCGTGGCCGACCCCGGGGCCCACGGCGTGCCCGACCGTTCCGCCGCGCGCGCCCGGAAGAACGCGTACCAGGTGCCGGTCGTGGCGTGGCCCGGCGGCAGGTCGGAAGCGGCCGGGAGGTACCAGGCCTCGGGGTAGCCGTCGCTCTCGTCCCCGACGCCCGCCGCCCCGTGCACGTGCGTGACCAGCGGGACGGGGCCGCGGTAGGGGCCCGGCACCGCGTCGAACGTCGGACGGCTGTCGCGCCCCGCGTCGCCGCCGGGCGGGTTCGCCCAGTGCAGCGTGGGGTCGACGGGCAGGAGGTGGGGGAGCCACCGCCCGGCGTCGTCCACGAGCTCGTTGACCCAGCGCACGCGCACCGGGCGCCGCCAGTCGGCCTCGATGGTCAGGCTCGGCGCGTGGTGCAGCAGGGTGGCCCGCCGTCGCGCGGCGGACCGGGGGCCGTACGCCCACACGGTCGTCGCGGGCAGCGGCGGAGGCAGCACCTGCTGGACGACCTGGCGCACCGAGACCTCGTAGAGGTCGGCGTTCTTGCCACCGCGCACGACGGCGGTCCCGGCACGGGGCATGACCGGCGGCACGAGGAGCGGGGAGACGAACTGGGGGACCGAGGCGGCGTCGAGCAGGGTCGCGGCAGCGCCCCCGGCGGCCGCCTCCATCGCGACGGCGCGGCCCCCGACGGTCGTGACGAAGTACAGCCCCAGCCCGGTGCCCGCGGCCTTGAGGACGGTCCGTCGGGTGACGACGAGGGCGGGCGGGCGTGGGTCGGTGGTGCTCATGGGCGCTCCTCGGTCGGCCCCTCTGAGGCCACTGAACACCCAGCCGCGACCCGGCGGAAGTGCCCGGAGGTCCCGGCGACGGACGCCTCCCCGGCTCGCCCGGCGCCCCGGGGCCGTCCCCGGCGCGGACGTAGGATGGGTCAGGTGCCCCTCCCCGAGACCTCCCTCCCGCTCGCGCCCGACCGTCCCGTCGACCCGGCCCCCGGGACCGACCTCCCGGCAGCCGTGCTGTGGGACATGGACGGCACGCTCGTGGACACCGAGCCGGCCTGGATGGCCGCCGAGGCGTCGCTCGTCGAGGAGTTCGGCGGCGTCTGGACGCACGAGGACGCGCTCCAGATGATCGGGATGCCGCTGCTGCCGGCGGCCGCGATCCTCCAGGCGCACGGCGTGGACCTGCCCGTCGACGTCATCGGGGAGCGGCTCGTCGCGTCGGTGGTCGACGCGGTCGGGCGGCACCTCGCCTGGCAGCCCGGCGCGCTCGAGCTGCTCGCCGCGCTGCGCGACGCCGGCGTGCCGTGCGCGCTCGTGACGATGTCGTACCGCGAGTTCGCCGAGGCCGTCCTCACCCAGGGGCCGCCCGGGACGTTCGACGTCGTCGTCACCGGGGACGAGGTGACGCACGGCAAGCCGCACCCTGAGCCGTACCTCCGCGCCGCCGAGCTGCTCGGCGTCGACGTCGCCCGCTGCGTCGCGATCGAGGACTCGCCTCCGGGCATCGCGTCGGCGCTCGCCGCCGGCGCGCGGACGCTCGGTGTCCAGCACATCGCACCCGTGGAGGCGCAGCCCGGCCTCAGCCGTGCCGGCACGCTCGCCGGCGTCGGCCTCGACGAGCTCCGCGCGATCGTCCGCGGCGACGTCCTCGACCTGCTCGAGGCGCCCGCCGCCTGAGGCGGGCGCGGACCGGGCGACCGAGACCCGGGAGCCGCGGGGAGACCGTCGGCTCAGGCCGGGGGGCGGATGCCCAGCGCGACCTCGACCGCACCGGCCGGGATCTCGGGCGGGGTGCCGCCGAACGAGGGGCACAGCGCCTGGTGGCTGCACCACCCGCACAGCGGACCCGGCCGCGGTGCCCACGTGCCGCTCTCGGCCGACGAGCGGATGCCCGCCCACACGGACCGGATGCGCCGCTCGGTGGTCTCGAGCTCGGCGGCGCTCGGCACGTGCCGCAGCAGCGTGCCGTCGCCGAGGTAGACGAGCTGGAGCATCGCGGGCACCGTGCCCCGCAGGCGGGACAGGACGAGGGCGTAGAAGCGCATCTGGAAGAGCGCGCCGCCCTCGAAGCCGGGCCTGGGCGAGCGGCCCGTCTTGTAGTCGACGACCCGGATCGCGCCGTTCGGTGCGACGTCGAGGCGGTCGATGATGCCGCGGAGCTCGAAGCCGTCCTCGAGCTCGGTCGACACCGCGAGCTCGCGCTCGGCCGGCTGGAGGCGGTTCGGGTCCTCGAGCGTGAAGTAGCGCTCGAGCAGCGCGCCCGCCTCGTCGAACCACGCCGCCGTGTCCGTCGGGTCCGGCAGCACCGCCGCGCACTCCGGCGCGTCGGCGACGACCGCGGCCCACGTCCCGGGCAGGAGGGCACGCGCCGCGTCGAGCGTGCGGCGGCCCGCGGGGGCGTCGAACAGCCGCTCGAGCACGGCGTGGACGAGCGTCCCGCGGACCGCGGCCGCGCTCGGGGGCTCGGGCAGCCGGTCGACGACGCGGAACCGGAAGAGCAGAGGGCACTGCATGTAGTCGTTGGCGCGTGAGGGCGACAGCCCGGGCCGCCGCCTGCGGGGCTCCGCGTCGCCCGCCCGGGGCGGGCCGTCGGGGGCGTCGTCGGGGGCGAGCTCGAGGGGGACGTCGAGGGCCGGGTCGGTCAGCACGCGAGCAGGGTACGTCGTGCCCCCGACACGACCGCCGGTGCGACCCGCGGGCGGCTGCCGGCGACGCGGCCGCCTAGGGTGCGCGTGTGGATCCCGCCGACCGCACGCCCGCGACGAGCCCGCGCCCGGGCGGTCCGGCGCGCCCGCTCGGCCGGGTCGCGGGCGCCCCGCTCGTCGTGAGCCCCTGGGCGGGCGCGACCCTCGTCGTCGTGGTGCTCGTCGTGCTGCGACTGCTCGCCGGGCAGGTGCTCGCGCCGCTCGGCGCACTGCTGCTCGCGGCGTCCCTCGTCGGCGTCGCCGTCGTCGGGTCCGTGCTCGCGCACGAGATCGCGCACGCGGTCGTGGCGCGCCGCGCGGGCGTCGCCGTCGAGCGCGTGACGATCACCGCATGGGGAGCGCGCGTGGCGCTCGACGAGCGTGCGCTGCGCCCCGGCACGACGGCGCTCGTCGCGCTCGCCGGACCCGCCGTGAGCCTCGTGCTCGGCGGCCTCGCGTGGGCGGCCGCGGCAGCCGCGGCGCCGGGCGGGATCGCGCGGTGGTCGCTGCTCGCCGTCGCCGTGGTCAACGGCGCGACCGGGGCGATGAACCTCCTGCCGGCCGCGCCGCTCGACGGCGGCAAGGTGCTCGCGGCCGCGGTCTGGGGCGCGACGGGGGACCGGGTGCGGGGGACGGTCGCGAGCGCGTGGGGCGGGCGGGTGCTCGCGGTCCTCGTGCCGCTCGTCCTCGTCGTGCGCCCGCTCCTCGCGGGGGCGCGGCCGGACCTCGTCGTCGTCGTCTGGGCCGCCATCGGCGCGGCGTTCCTCTGGACGGCCGCCGGGGCGTCGCTGCGCGCGGGCCGGTCCGCGCGGCGCGTCGCGGCGCTCGACCTGCGACGGCTCGCCGTGCCCGCGGTGGGCGTGCCGGCCGACGACGCGCTCGCCGACCTCGACGCGCTGGGCGACGACGTCGACGTCGTGCTGCTCGACGCGGGCTGGGAGCCGGTCGCCGTCGTCGACCGCGCGGCGGCCGGGCGCGTCCCGGCGTCGCTGCGCGCCACGACGCCGCTCGGGGCGGTCGCCCGCGCGCTGCCGGCGGGGTGCGTGGTCGACGCGCGCCTCGCGGGCGCCGACGCGCTCCGCGCGGTCGCCGAGGGCGCGGCGGCGTCGCCGGTGCTCGTGCTCGTCGAGGACGGCGCGGTGCTCGGCCTGCTGCACGCGCGCGACGTCGTCGCCGCTCTCCGGCCGGACGCCCCGACGGGCCCGGCCGGCCCGCCGCCGCCCGGCGCCTAGACTCACGCACCGTGACCGAGCCCGAGCAGTCCGACGCGTCCGAGCAGGCCCAGCAGTCCGAGCAGGGCGTCCCCGCGCGGCCCACGGGCGCCGACGTGCGGCGCGGGCCGCTCCGGGTCGGGGACCGGGTCCAGCTCACCGACCCGCGCGGCCGGCTGCACACGATCACGCTCGCGCCGGACGCCACCTTCCACACCCACAAGGGGTACTTCCGCCACGACGCGCTCATCGGCGCGCCCGAGGGATCGGTCGTCACCTCGACGGGCGGGGTCGAGTACCTCGCGCTGCGCCCGCTGCTGTCCGACTACGTCCTGTCGATGCCGCGCGGCGCCGCCGTCGTCTACCCCAAGGACGCGGGGCAGGTCGTCGCCATGGCCGACATCTACCCCGGCGCGACCGTCGTCGAGGCGGGCGTCGGTTCCGGCGCGCTGACCATGTCGCTGCTGCGCGCGGTCGGCGACAGCGGCCGTCTGCACTCGATCGAGCGGCGCGAGGACTTCGCGGCGATCGCGCGGGCCAACGTGGAGGGCTTCTTCGGGGCACCGCACCCGGCGTGGTCGCTCACGGTCGGCGACCTCAGCGACGTCCTGCCGCGCACGGCGCCCGCGGGGAGCGTGGACCGCGTGGTGCTCGACATGCTCGCGCCCTGGGAGAACGTCGACGCGGTCGCCGACGCGCTGGCTCCCGGCGGGGTGCTCGTGGCCTACGTCGCGACGACCACGCAGCTCTCGCGCCTCGCCGAGGACCTGCGCGACGACGGCCGCTTCACCGAGCCGCAGGCGTGGGAGTCGATGGTGCGCGGCTGGCACCTCGAGGGCCTCGCCGTGCGCCCCGAGCACCGGATGGTCGGGCACACCGGGTTCCTGCTCACCACGCGGCGCATGGCGGGCGGGATCGCCGCGCCGGTGCGCCGGCGGCGCCCGTCGAAGGGCTACGCCGCGCAGGAGGAGGAGTGGACGCCCGAGGACCTGGGCGAGCGCGCCATCTCGGACAAGAAGGTGCGGCGCGTGCGCCGCGACCTCGGCGCGGCCCCGCTGCCGGACGCCGGCTCCGACGCGGGCCGGGGCGCGGCCGGCCCCGACGACGCGGACCGCGAGGGCTGAGCGCCGACGGCGCAGCGCCGTGTTCGCCCTGAGCGACACGGGCTGGACGTCCCTGCGCGGCGCGGCGACCTCGGCCTAGGGTCGGAGGAGCACGCCGAGCGCCTGCGGGAGGCACCATGACCGACGGACCGGACCGCGCGCCCGCGCGGCACAGCACGGACGAGGCGGCCGCGGGCCGTCACGACGCGACGCCGGTCGGCGGTGCCCTCCCCGAACGCACCGCCCAGGACGCCCCGGCGCGCTCGGCGTCGCCGTTCCACGCGTCGTCGTCGGCACCCCACGCGCCGGACGCGCGGCAGGCGGCGCTGCTCGCGGCGAAGAACGAGCGCCTGGCGGACGCCCTGCGGCAGGCCCGCGACCGGATCGTCGAGCTCCAGCAGCAGCTCGAGGACCTCGGCAAGCCGCCCGCCACGTTCGCGACATTCCTCGCGGCACGGGAGGACGGCTCGGTGGAGATCATCTCCTCGGGGCGCAAGATGCAGGTCCAGACGTCACCGTCGGTCGACGTCGCCGCCCTGCGCCCCGGCCAGGAGGTCAAGCTCAACGAGGCACTCACCGTCGTCGAGGCGGGGCGCTACGAGGCCGTGGGCGAGATCGTCACGGTCAAGGAGCTGCTGGGTCAGGACCGCGCGCTCGTCGTCGGGCGGGCCGACGAGGAGCGCGTCGTGCGCCTGGCCGGGCAGCTGCTCGAGGACACGGTGCGGGTCGGCGACGCGCTCACGGTCGAGACGCGCACGGGCTTCGTGTTCGAGCGGATCCCGCGCTCCGAGGTCGAGGAGCTCGTGCTCGAGGAGGTCCCCGACATCGACTACGCCGACATCGGCGGTCTGGGACCGCAGATCGAGCAGATCCGCGACGCCGTCGAGCTGCCGTTCCTGCACCCCGACCTGTTCCGCGAGCACGGCCTGCGCCCGCCCAAGGGCGTGCTGCTGTACGGCCCGCCCGGGTGCGGCAAGACGCTCATCGCCAAGGCCGTCGCGCGCTCGCTCGCCGACACGCGCGGCCGCAGCACCGACGGCACGCCCGCGAAGAGCTACTTCCTCAACGTCAAGGGTCCCGAGCTCCTCAACAAGTACGTGGGCGAGACGGAGCGGCACATCCGCCTGATCTTCGCCCGGGCCCGCGAGAAGGCGTCGCAGGGCAACCCCGTCGTCGTCTTCTTCGACGAGATGGAGTCGCTGTTCCGCACGCGCGGCACGGGCGTCTCGAGCGACGTCGAGACGACGATCGTGCCGCAGCTGCTCAGCGAGATCGACGGCGTCGAGCGGCTGGACAACGTCATCGTCATCGGCGCCTCGAACCGCGAGGACATGATCGACCCCGCGATCCTGCGCCCCGGCCGCCTCGACGTGAAGATCAAGATCGAGCGTCCCGACGCCGAGGCGGCGCGCGAGATCTTCGCCAAGTACCTCACCGGCGGCCTGCCGCTGCACCCCGACGACCTGGCCGAGCACGCGGGGGACACCCGCGCGACGGTCGACGCGATGATCCAGTCGGCGGTGGAGCGCATGTACGCCGAGTCGCCCGAGAACGAGTTCCTCGAGGTCACCTACGCCTCGGGCGACAAGGAGGTCCTGTTCTTCAAGGACTTCAGCTCGGGAGCGATGATCCAGAACGTCGTCGACCGCGCGAAGAAGGCCGCGATCAAGGACTTCCTCGCCACCGGCACGCGCGGCATCCGCGTCGAGCACCTGCTCACGGCGTGCGTCGACGAGTTCAAGGAGAACGAGGACCTGCCGAACACGACCAACCCGGACGACTGGGCGCGGATCTCCGGCAAGAAGGGCGAGCGCATCGTCTTCATCCGCACGATCGTCCAGGGCAAGAGCGGCAAGGAGAGCGGCCGCACCATCGAGACGCTCACCCCGACCGGCCAGTACCTCTGACCCGGCGCCGGAGCGGTGGGGCCCGGCCACTACCCTGACCGGGTGAGCGTGCGTCGGGTCATGGGGGTCGAGACCGAGTACGGCGTCGTCCAGCCGGGCCGGCCCCTCGCCAACCCGATGCTGCTCTCGAGCCACGTCGTGGCCGCGTACGCCACGTGGGCGACGCGGGACGGCCACGGCCCGCGCGCCCGCTGGGACTACGCGGACGAGGACCCGCTCGCCGACGCGCGCGGCTTCCGGCTCCAGCGCGCCGCCGCGCACCCGTCGCTGCTCACGGACGACCCGGACCACGCCGCCCCGGCGGGTCCCGCGTCGCGAGCCCCGGGCGCCGCGGGCGACGACGGCACGGGCGACCGCCCGGCCGAGGGCGGCCTGGACGCCGCCGCCGTCGACCGCCCCGCGGTCGAGGAGTACGAGGACCCGGGCGCCGCCACGACGATCCTCACCAACGGCGCGCGCCTCTACGTGGACCACGCGCACCCCGAGTACTCCTCGCCCGAGGTCACCACGCCGCTCGACGCGGTGCGCTGGGACAAGGCCGGCGAGCACGTCATGCTCCGCGCGGTCCGGCTGCTCACGGCCAACCCGGCGATGCCCGACGTCGTCCTGTACAAGAACAACGTCGACGGGAAGGGCGCGTCCTACGGGACGCACGAGAACTACCTCGTGGACCGGTCGGTGCCGTTCGAGGACCTCGTGGCGCTGCTCACGCCCTTCCTGGTCACGCGGCAGGTGTTCACGGGCGCCGGGCGCGTCGGGCTCGGCCAGGCCGGGCAGCAGGCGGGCTTCCAGCTCTCGCAGCGCGCGGACTACATCGAGGCCGAGGTGGGCCTCGAGACGACGCTGCGGCGGCCCATCGTCAACACGCGCGACGAGCCGCACGCCGACCGGACGCGCTGGCGGCGGCTCCACCTCATCATCGGCGACGCGACGCTGCTCGAGGTCGCGACCTACCTGCGCCTCGGCACGACGTCGCTCGTGCTCTGGCTCGCGGAGCACGCCGAGGCGCACGCCGACCTCGTCGACGCCCTGGTCGGGCTGCGCCTGAGCGACCCCGTGGGCGCCGTGCAGGAGGTGAGCCGCGACCTCACGCTGAGCCGGCGCCTCGAGCTCGCCGACGGCCGGCGCCTGACCGCGCTCGAGGTCCAGCGCGCCTACCTCGACGCCGTCCGGGCGGCCCTGGGCGCCTCGGGCGACGAGCCCGATGAGGCGACGGCGGCCGTGCTCGACCGGTGGGGATCGGTCCTGGACCGGCTCGCCCGGGACCCGGCGCTGTGCGCCCGCGAGGTCGAGTGGGTCGCCAAGCTGCGTCTCCTCGAGGGCATGCGCTCGCGCGACCGCCTGGCCTGGGACCACCCGCGTCTCGCCGCGATGGACATCCAGTGGTCGGACGTGCGTCCGGAGCGCGGCCTGTACCACCGGCTGCTCGCCGCGGGCGCGGTCGAGCGGCTCGTGCCCGAGGGCGACGCCGAGGCGGCGGTGACGGACCCGCCGCGGGACACGCGCGCCTACTTCCGCGGGACGGTCGTGCGCCGCTTCGGGGACCAGGTCCGCGCCGCGTCGTGGGACTCCGTCGTGCTCGACGTGCCGGCGCTGCCGAGCCTGCGCCGCATCCCGCTGCGCGACCCGCACCGGGGCACGGCCGCGCACGTGGCCGCGCTGCTCGACGGCTGCGCGGACGCCGGCGAGCTCGTCGAGCGGCTCGCGGGCCCCTGAGGCGACGGGGCGTCGACCGCCGGGCGACCCGCGGCGCCCGCCACCGCGCCCGCCGCCGTGCGGGCGGGCGGTGCGCTGTGGGCGGACACGCGGTGGGACGACCTGCCCCCGTCGATCACTCCCGCCTAGGATCGAGGAGCGCGGCGACCTTGCCCGCAGCGGCCGGCAGCGGCCGCTCGCACGACGCAGCACCGGGAGGTCACCATGGCCGGTCAGGACCAGCAGCGGCACGACCGTCGCGACGAGGAGCCCGCGGACCTCCCGGAGCCGGCGCCCGCCGCCCCGGCCGCCCAGGCCCGCGACGCCGAGGTCGACGCGCTGCTCGAGGAGATCGACGAGGTGCTGGAGTCCAACGCGGAGTCCTT
The DNA here is from genome assembly GCF_016464425.1 of Actinotalea solisilvae. GTDB lineage: Bacteria > Actinomycetota > Actinomycetes > Actinomycetales > Cellulomonadaceae > Actinotalea > Actinotalea solisilvae. The sequence goes on along the minus strand of NZ_JADDKQ010000001.1, from coordinate 455,072 downwards.
CGTGCGCGGGTTCGTGCAGAAGGGCGGTCAGTGACCCTCGATGAGCCAGGACCTCACCGGCCGCCTCCCGCGGTCCTTCACGACGCCCGGCACGTCCTCGTTCCTCGACTTCCTCGCCTCGCACGACCCGTCGCTGCTCCCGCACGGGCGCACGCTGCCCTCAGGTGAGGTGCCGCAGGCACCGCACGCGACGACGATCGTCGCCCTGACGTACGACGGCGGCATCGTCATGGCGGGTGACCGCCGGGCGACCGCCGGCTCGATGATCGCCTCGCGGCACATCGAGAAGGTCTTCCCCGCGGACGAGTACTCCGCGATCGGCATCGCCGGCACGGCCGGCCTCGCGCTCGAGCTCGTCCGGCTGTTCCAGCTCGAGCTCGAGCACTACGAGAAGATCGAGGGCACGCTGCTGTCGCTCGACGGCAAGGCCAACCGCCTCGCGACCATGGTCCGGGGCAGCCTCGGCCTCGCGATGCAGGGTCTCGCGGTCGTCCCGCTCTTCGGCGGGTTCGACCTGCAGCGGGACCGCGGCCGCATCTTCTCGTTCGACGTCACGGGCGGGCGCTACGAGGAGACGGAGTTCCACGCCGTCGGCTCGGGCTCGACGTTCGCGCGCGGCTCGCTCAAGAAGCTGTGGTGGCCCGGCATGAACGCGGGCGACGCCGTCCGCACGGCCGTGCACGCGCTCGTCGACGCCGCCGACGACGACTCCGCCACGGGCGGCCCCGACGCGACGCGCCGCATCTGGCCCGTCGTCGCGGTCGTGAGCGCCGCGGGCTACCAGCGGGTCGACGACCACGCGCTGTCCGACGTCGTGACCCAGATCGAGGGTCTGCGCCGCGCCGAGGACCACGGGGGAGCAGCCCGATGAGCATGCCGTTCTACGTCTCGCCCGAGCAGCTGATGAAGGACCGGGCCGACTACGCGCGCAAGGGCATCGCGCGCGGCCGGTCGGTCGTCGTCCTCCAGTACGACGACGGGATCGCGTTCGCGACCGAGAACCCGTCGCGCGCGCTGCACAAGATCTCCGAGATCTACGACCGGATCGCGTTCGCCGCGGTCGGCAAGTACAACGAGTTCGAGAACCTGCGCGTGGCGGGCGTCCGGTACGCCGACCTGCGCGGCTACTCCTACGACCGCACCGACGTCAACGCGCGGGGCCTCGCCAACGCCTACGCCCAGACGCTCGGCACGGTCTTCACGACCGAGTCCAAGCCGCTCGAGGTCGAGCTCGTCGTGGCCGAGGTCGGCCGCTCGCCCGACACGGACCAGATCTACCGGCTCAGCTACGACGGGTCCGTCGCGGACGAGCACGGGCACGTGGTCATGGGCGGGCAGGCCGAGAGCCTGTCGCGCGCCGTCGAGGAGAGCTGGCGACCGGGCATGGACCTCGCCGAGGTGGTCGGGCTCGCGGTCCGCGTGCTGGGCACGGTCGCCGACGGCGAGGACCGGACCCTCGCGCCGCAGCAGCTCGAGGTCGCGGTGCTCGACCGGACACGCCCGCGGCGCGCGTTCCGGCGGCTGCACGCGCCGCTGCTCGCCGAGCTCCTCGGACGGGCAGCGGGCGGGGACGGGCGGGCCGGCGCCGCCGAGGGATCCGGGCCGGGCGACGACGCCGCGCACGAGCTCACGCAGCGGCCCACGCCCGGGGAGCCGTCGACGACGGGACTCGAGACCGACGCCGCGCACGACGGCCGTCCGACCGGCGAGCACGGCACGGACGAGCGGGCCTGACGTGGACCGCCGGATCTTCGGGCTCGAGACGGAGTACGGCGTCACCTGCGCCGTCGAGTCCGGGCGCGGTCTCTCGGCGGACGAGGTCGCGCGGTACCTGTTCCGCAAGGTCGTGGCCTGGGGCCGCTCGTCGAACGTCTTCCTGCGCAACGGCTCGCGGCTGTACCTCGACGTCGGCTCGCACCCCGAGTACGCGACGGCGGAGTGCGACGACGTGCGCCAGCTCGTCGCGCACGACCGCGGCGGCGAGCGGATCCTCGAGGGCCTCGTCGTCGACGCCCAGCAGCGCCTCGAGCACGAGGGCGTGCCGGGCACGATCCACCTGTTCAAGAACAACACCGACTCGGCCGGCAACTCCTACGGCTGCCACGAGAACTACCTCGTGCGCCGCCAGGGAGACTTCGGCCGGCTCGCGGACGTCCTCGTCCCGTTCCTCATCACGCGGCAGGTCCTCACGGGCGCCGGCAAGGTCCTGCCGACGTCGCGCGGCGCGCAGTACACGCTGTCGCAGCGCGCCGACCACATCTGGGAGTCCGTCTCGAGCGCGACCACGCGGTCGCGGCCGATCATCAACACGCGCGACGAGCCGCACGCCGACGCCGAGTCGTACCGGCGCCTGCACGTCATCGTCGGCGACTCGTCGATGTCCGAGACGACGACGCTGCTCAAGGTGGGCGCGACCGACCTCGTGCTCCGGCTCGTCGAGGCGGGCCTCCCGATGCGCGAGATCGCGCTCGAGAACCCCATGCGCGCGATCCGCGAGATCAGCCACGACGTGACCGGCACCAAGCCCGTGCAGCTGGCGAACGGGCGGACGGCGACGGCGGTGGAGATCCAGGAGGAGTTCCTCGCGCGCGTCCAGGACCACGTCGCGTCCTCGGTCGAGCTCACGCCCGTCATCAAGCAGACGCTCGAGCTGTGGGAGCGGGGGCTGCGCGCGCTGCGCAGCGGCGACCTCTCGCTCGTCGAGCGCGAGCTCGACTGGGTCATCAAGCTGCGGATCCTCGAGCGCTACCAGGCCAAGCACGGGCTCACGCTCGACGACCCGCGCATCGCGCGTCTCGACCTCGCGTACCACGACATCTCGCGCACGCACGGCCTGTACAACCTGCTCGCGGCCCGCGGCATGGTCGAGCGGGTCGTGGACGACCTCGACGTGTTCGAGGCGACGGCGGTCCCGCCGCAGACCACGCGCGCCAAGCTGCGCGGGGACTTCGTGCGCAAGGCCCAGGAGGCGCGCCGCGACTACACCGTGGACTGGGTGCACCTCAAGCTCAACGACCAGGCGCAGCGCACGGTGCTCTGCAAGGACCCGTTCCGCAGCGTCGACGAGCGCGTGGACCGCCTGCTCGAGACCCTCTGAGACGTCCGGGACCCGACAGAGGTCCCAGGTCCGCGGCCGGTGACCGGGCCACGCTGGAGGCATGCTCCTGCTGGACGCCCTCGCCTACGACCCGTCGACCACCGTCCTCACGGCCACCTACGCGACCCCGAGCCGCACACGCTGGGCGGCGTACGAGTACCGCGGCGTCTCGCCCGAGCTCTACGAGCGCGTGCGCTGCGCCGGCCTGCGACGCAAGCAGGTCATCGCGGAGCAGGTCGCGCCGGACCACGCGTGGCGCCGCGTCGGCTCGGGCGGGTGGCACGCCCCCACGGAGACCGTCCCGGACGTGGCCCCGGAGGTCCCGGGCCGGAGTGTCGTCGCCGCCCGCTCCTGAGCGGTCGGGGCGGACGCCCGGCGGTCCGGGCGGGCGCGCGGGGCCGGCTCCCGCGGCCGTTACAGTGGTCCGCCGTGGGCGGTCGCCCGCGTGCAGAGGAGGGATCGCCGTGCGCCGTCGTGCCCTGGCCCGCATGGGTGCCGCGCTCGTCGCGACCGCGGCGGCCCTGAGCGCCGCGGCCTGCACCCCCGAGCCCGAGCCCGCGCCCGAGGTCACCGTCACCGGTGAGCCCGGCGCGATGCCCGACCTCGAGTACGAGATGCCGCTCACGGTCGTCGAGCCCGTGGTCGAGGTCGTCTGGGAGGGCACGGGCCCGGAGCTCGTCGACGGCCAGCCGATCCTCGTGGACTACCTCGCCGAGGCGGGCGGCGACGGGGCCGTCGTGGGCGAGACCTACAGCGGGGAGCCCAAGGCGTACCTGCTCACCGCCGAGGCCCTGGGGATCGACATCTTCGAGGCGCTGCGCGGGCAGCGGGTGGGTGCGCGTGTGCTGCACCTCGTCCCGCCCGCCGAGGGCCAGTCGGCGCCGACGGTGGCCGTCTTCGACCTCCTGCCGACGCGTGCCGACGGCGAGCCCGTCCCCCCGCGCGAGGGCATCCCCACGGTCGAGCTCGGCGAGCACGGCGCGCCCAGCATCACGATCCCCGCGACCGAGCCGCCGGCCGACCTGGTCGTCCAGCCGCTCCTGCGCGGGTCCGGGCCCCAGGTGGCCCCGGGCCAGGTCATCACGGTCCAGTACACCGGCGTGCGCTGGTCGGACGGCTCGGAGTTCGACTCGAGCTGGGGCCCGGGCAAGCTCCCGGCGCCGTTCCCGATCGGCGTCGGCTCGGTCATCGAGGGCTGGGACGCCGGCCTCGTCGAGCAGACCGTCGGCAGCCAGGTCCTGCTCGTCGTCCCGCCGAGCCAGGGCTACGGCGGCACCGACAACGAGCTCGCGGCCGAGACGCTCGTCTTCGTCGTGGACATCCTCGCCGCCAGCGGCGGCCCGACGGAGGGCTGAGCATGGCTCCCGCCGTACGCGTCGTCCCGTGCCTCGACGTCGACGCCGGACGCGTCGTCAAGGGCGTCAACTTCGCCGACCTGCGCGACGCGGGGGACCCGGTCGAGCTCGCGCGCCGGTACGACGCCGAGGGCGCGGACGAGATCACGTTCCTCGACGTCTCGGCGTCGTCGGGCAACCGCGAGACCACGTACGACGTCGTCCGGCGCACCGCGGAGCAGGTCTTCGTCCCGCTCACCGTCGGCGGCGGCGTGCGCTCGGCCGACGACGTCGACCGCCTCCTGCGCGCGGGCGCCGACAAGGTGGGCGTCAACACCGCTGCGATCGCCCGCCCCGAGCTCATCTCCGAGATCGCGGAGCGCTTCGGCAGCCAGGTGCTCGTCCTCTCGGTCGACGCGCGGCGCGCCGTGGACGCCCGGACGCCGTCGGGCTACGAGGTCACGACCCACGGCGGCCGCCGCGGCACGGGGATCGACGCGGTCGAGTGGGCCGTGCGCGCGGTCGAGCTCGGTGCGGGGGAGGTGCTGCTCAACTCGATGGACGCGGACGGCACCACCGCCGGCTTCGACCTCGAGATGTTCGCCGACGTGCGCCCGCGCGTGCGCGTGCCGCTCATCGCGAGCGGCGGCGCGGGCACCGCCCAGCACTTCGTCGACGCCGCGCTCGCCGGTGCCGACGCGATCCTCGCCGCGAGCGTCTTCCACTTCGGCACGCTGACGATCGGCGAGGTCAAGGCCGCGCTGCGCGAGGCGGGCGTCGCGGTCCGCTGACGCGCCTGCGCCGCGCGGGCGTACCGTCAGCGGGCGTCGCGCCGCGTGAACGCCGCGACGGCGGCCGGGTCGCCCTCGACCTCGACCCGCGCGGCGCCGCGCCGGCCGAAGGTGTGCAGCACGACGTCGTCGAGCGCGCCCCGCACCACGACCTCCCCGCGGCCGCGCGCCGGGGCGGCGCGGACCTCGCCCTGCGGTGCGGCGAGCACGACGCCGACGGGGGAGCGGGCGTGCGCGAGCCGGGCCATGCGACGCAGGTGGTGCCACAGCGCCGCGGCGTGCTCGGTCGATCGGCTCCGCGCCGGCGCCGCGGCGCCCAGGACGCCGCGCCGGACGTCCTCGGTGTGGACGAAGAGCTCGAGCAGGTTCACCGTGTCGCCCGCGAACCGCATCGGGTGGCGGCGTGGGGGCCCGTCCGCGAGCCGCGCCACGAGCGCCGCGTAGTTGGCGGGCGACGCCGAGCGGTGGCCGAGGTCCTGGATCGCCGCCTCGGCGCGCGGCGCGAGCGCCGGCACCGCCGCGCCCGCGGCCACGAGGGACGACTCGCGCAGCACGACGTGCGCCGCGAGGTGCTCGGTGCGCCAGCCCTCGCACAGGGTGGGCGCGCCCGGCCCGGACTCGGTGAGGGCGTCGACGAGCGCGGAGCGTTCCAGGGGGTTCCAGGGCATGGGTCCATGGTCACATGCGAGGATGGGTCATCCCCCGACGAGAGATGGGAAGGACTGCGTCCGCGTGCGCTCGAATCGTTCCAACGAGGTACCGGCCGACGCGCCGCGCCGCGCCGAGCTGACCGGCGGTGCCGTGCGTCGCTCGGTGCAGCTCATCGTGCGCGGCATCCGGAGCCAGCCGCGCACGTACCTCCTCGCCATCTCGACGTCGGCGGTCTTCGGTGCCGCGATGGTCGGCGTGAGCCAGGCCCTCGGGGCGGTCACGGACAGCGTCGTCGTCCCGGCGCTCGAGGGGGACGGCGACGCGCGCGGGCGCGTGTGGCTCGCGGGTCTCGCGCTGCTCGGCGTCGCCCTCACGCTCGCGCTGGCCGTCGCCGGCCGGCGCATCTTCGCGGGCGTCGGCTACGCGGACATCCAGGCCGACCACCGCCGCGCGGTCACGCGCCAGTACCTCCGACTGCCGATGTCGTGGCACCGCCGCCACCCCACGGGCCAGCTCCTGTCGAACGCGAGCTCCGACGTCGAGGCGGCGACGGGCGTGTTCAACCCGCTGCCGTTCGCGCTCGGCGTGGTCGTGATGATCGGCGTCGCCGCGGTCGCCCTCCTCCGCGTCGACGGGTGGCTCGCGCTCACCGCCCTCGGCGTCCTGCCGCTCGCGGTGCTCGCCAACGTCGTCTTCCAGCGCGCGATGTCGCCCGCCGTGACCCGCGCGCAGCAGCTGCGCGCCGAGGTCGCCGACGTCGCGCACGAGAGCTTCGAGGCCGCGCTGCTCGTCAAGTCCCTCGGCACCGAGGACCGCGAGGAGCGGCGGTTCGCCGAGCGCACGCGGACGCTGCGCGACGCGAACATCCACGTCGGGCGCGTGCGCGCCGTCTTCGACCCGGTCATCGAGCTCCTGCCCAGCCTCGGGACCCTGCTCGTCCTGCTGGTGGGCACGGCCCGGGTCGCGGCGGGCGCCGTCGACACCGGCGACGTCGTCTCGGCCGCCTACCTCCTGACGATCATGGCGGTCCCCGTGCGGGCGTTCGGCTGGGTGCTCGGCGAGCTCCCGCGCGGGCTCGTGGGCTACGACCGCATCGCGCGCGTGCTCGACGCGCCGGTGACCATGCCGCCCGGCTCGACCCCGCTGCCGCCCGCCCCGACCGGGGCGCGCCTCACGCTCGAGGGCGTCGGCGTGCTGGTCCCGGGCGAGGACGGCCCCCAGCCCCTGCTGCACGACGTCGACCTCGAGCTCGCCCCGGGCCGCACCGTCGCCCTCGTGGGCGTGACCGGCTCGGGCAAGACGACGCTCGTGTCGCTCCTCGCGCGGCTGCGCGACCCCGACGCCGGCACGGTCCGCCTCGACGGCGTCGACCTGCGCGACGTCCGGCCCGCCGACCTCGCCGCGCAGGTCGCGCTCGTGCCGCAGCACGCGTTCGTCTTCGAGGACACGGTGCGCTCGAACGTCACGCTCGCCGACGCGGACGACCCCGACGCGCCCGACGACGACGCGGTGTGGGACGCGCTGCGCCTGGCCCGCGTCGACGGCGTCGTCCGCGCGCTGCCCGGCGGGCTCGACGCGCCGCTCGGCGAGCGCGGCGCCAACCTCTCGGGCGGCCAGCGGCAGCGCCTCGTCATCGCCCGCGCGCTCGTCCGCCGCCCGCGGCTGCTCGTGCTCGACGACGCGACGTCGGCGGTCGACCCGCGCGTCGAGCAGGCGATCCTCACCGGCCTGCGGCGGGGTGGGGCCGCCGGGGAGGCGGCCGACGGCGCGCCGGGCGTGCCCACCGTCCTCATGGTCGCCTACCGGATGTCGTCCGTCCTGCTCGCCGACGAGGTCGTGCACCTCGAGGGCGGGCGGGTCGCCGACCGCGGCACGCACGCCGAGCTGCTCGAGCGGGACCCGGGCTACCGCGAGCTCGCGACCGCCTACCTCGCAGAGTCCGAGCGGCGCGCCGCCGAGCGCGGCGCCGACGACGACCTCACGGAGGACGACCTGCCCGAGGACGGGATGCCCGAGGACGACGTGCCCGCGCCCGCACGTGCCGGACGGGGGGTGGCCGAGTGAGCGCCGCGACGGACGACCGCGACGCGCCGGGCGCCGAGGGCGTGCGCCTCGAGCGCACCAGCGCGCTCGGGGCCATGGCCACGCTGCGGCGCGGCGTGCAGGTCTCGCCCCAGCTCGTCCAGGGCCTCGGCGTCACGGCCGCGCTCGCGGTCGCCGCGGCCGCGGGGCGCGTCGTCGTGCCCGTCGCCGTGCAGCAGACCATGGACACGGCGATCCTGGCGCCGGGCGGGCCGCAGACGGACCGGGTCGCGGTCCTCGTGGGCCTCGCGGCCCTGTGCCTCGTGGTCGCCGGGACGTGCTCGGCGCTCGTCAACATCCGGCTGTTCCGCAGCAGCGAGGCCGGCCTGGCCCAGCTGCGCGTGCGCGCGTTCCGGCACGTGCACGACCTCTCGGCGCTGACCCAGGGGACCGAGCGCCGCGGCAGCCTCGTCTCGCGCGTGACGTCCGACGTCGACACGATCTCGCTGTTCGTGCAGTGGGGCGGCATCATGCTGCTCGTCTCGGTGCTGCAGATCCTCGTCGCGACGGCGCTCATGCTCGTGTACTCGTGGCAGCTCACGCTCGTCGTGTGGGCGTGCTTCGTCCCCCTGTTCCTCGTGCTCCGGCCGGCGCAGAAGCGCGTGAGCGCCGCGTACGGCGTCGTGCGCGAGCGCGTCGGGGCGATGCTCGGCGCGATCTCCGAGGCGGTCGTCGGCGCCGAGACCATCCGGGCGTACGGGGTCGGCGGCCGGACGCAGCGCCGGATCGACGCGGCGGTCGCGGCGACGCGTGACGCCATGGTGCGCGCGCAGGTCCGCGTCGCGCTCGTCTTCTCGAGCGGGTCCTTCGTCGCGAACGCCGTGCTCGGCGCGGTCGTCGTCGTGGGGACCCTGCTCGGCGTCAACGGCGAGATCTCGGTCGGCGCGCTGCTCGCGTTCCTCTTCCTCGTCCAGCTCTTCACGGGCCCCGTGCAGATGGCCACGGAGATCCTCAACGAGCTCCAGAACGCCATCGCGGGCTGGCGGCGCGTGCTCGGCGTCATCGACACCGAGGTCGAGGTCGCGGACCCCGTCGGCGGCGGCCGGACGACCCCCCGCGGCGCGGCGCGCGTGGAGCTGCGCGGCGTGACGTTCGCCTACCCGGGCGGCCCGCCGGTGCTGCGCGACGTCGACCTCGACCTGCCCGCGGGCGCCAAGGTCGCCGTCGTGGGCGCGACGGGCTCGGGCAAGACGACGCTCGCCAAGCTCGTCACGCGCCTGGTGGACCCCGCGCGCGGGGCGGTCCTGCTCGACGGCGTCGACCTGCGCGAGCTGACGCTCGAGCACCTGCGCCACCGCGTCGTGCTCGTGCCGCAGGAGGGCTTCCTCTTCGAGGGCACCATCGCCGAGAACGTGGCGTACGGCGCGCGCGAGGACGAACTGCCGGACCGTGACGCGGCCGTCGCGCGCGCGTTCGCCGAGCTCGGCCTCACCGACTGGGTCGCGGACCTGCCGGACGGCGTGCACAGCGACGTGGGCCAGCGCGGCGAGCGCCTCTCGGCGGGCGAGCGCCAGCTCGTCGCCCTCGCGCGCGCCCACCTCGCGGGCGCGGACGTGCTCGTCCTCGACGAGGCGACGTCGGCCGTGGACCCCGCGACCGAGGTGCGCATCGCGCGAGCTCTCGACCAGCTCACGGCGGGCCGCAGCACGCTGACGATCGCGCACCGGCTGTCGACCGCCGAGGCGGCGGACATGGTGGTCGTGGTCGAGGAGGGACGCGTGGTCCAGGTCGGGCCGCACGACGCGCTGCTCGCGCAGGACGGCCCGTACGCCGCGATGCACGCGGCCTGGCTCGCCCAGACACGCTGAGCGCGGCTCGCGCCCGTCGGCCGGACGGACGCGCGGGGCGTCCGGCGGCCGGTGCGTGGCAGGATTCGCGGGTGCCCGGACCCGCTGCCTCCGCCCTCGACCCCGCCGTCGCCGCCCGCCTCACGCGGGACCCGAACGGCCTCGTGTGCGCCGTCGTGCAGGAGCACGCGACACGCGAGGTGCTCATGGTCGGCTGGATGGACGACGAGGCGCTGCACCGCACGCTGACGAGCGGCCGCGTGACCTTCTGGAGCCGGTCGCGCCAGGAGTACTGGCGCAAGGGGGACACGTCCGGGCACGCCCAGCACGTGCGGTCGGTCGCGATCGACTGCGACGGTGACGCGCTGCTCGTGCAGGTCGAGCAGGTGGGCGCGGCCTGCCACACGGGCGCGCGCACGTGCTTCGAGGCCGGCGGCGACCTGGGCGCCGTGGTCGGGTCGTCGGCGGAGGGCGCGCGGTGAGCGCCGTGCCCGCGGAGGCGCCCGAGGCCCACGCCCGCGCGGTCGGCGACCTGCCCTGGGGCACGACGTGGCCCGAGCTGCCGCTCTTCCGCGAGCTGGCCGGGGACCGGCGCGTCATCCCGGTCGTGCGCCGGCTCCTCGCGGACGAGGTCACGCCCGTGAGTCTCTACCGGACGCTCGCCCAGGGCCGCCCGGGCACGTTCGTCCTCGAGTCGGCCGAGGTGGACGGGACGTGGTCGCGCTGGTCCTTCGTCGGCGTCGCGTCGCGCGCGACCCTCACGGTCGCCGACGGGCAGGCCGCGTGGCTCGGCGACGTGCCCGTGGGGGTGCCGCGCGAGGGCGACGTGCTCGACGTGCTCGCGCAGACGCTCGAGGCGCTGCGCACGCCCGCGATCGGCGGCCTGCCGCCCCTCACGGGCGGCCTGGTGGGCGCGCTGGGCTGGGACGTCGTGCGGCACTGGGAGCCGACGCTGCCCGCCAAGGCGCCCGACGAGCTCGGCGTGCCCGAGCTGACGCTCTGCCTCGCGAGCGACCTCGCGGTCGTCGACCACGTCGACGGGTCCGTGTGGCTCGTCGCGAACGCGATCAACTTCGACGACACGGACGCGCGCGTCGACGACGCGCACGCCGACGCGGTCGCGCGGCTCGACGCGATGCAGGCGCAGCTCGTCGACCAGGTGCCCCTCGCGCCCGCCGTGCTCGTCGACGAGCCCGAGCCGCAGCTCGAGTTCCGCAGCCCGCGGTCGGAGTTCACGGCCGCCGTGCGCGCCGGCAAGGAGGCGATCCGCGAGGGCGAGGTGTTCCAGGTCGTCATCTCCCAACGCCTCGACCTCGACTGCCCGGCCGACCCGCTCGACGTCTACCGCGTGCTGCGGACCATCAACCCGAGCCCGTACATGTACTACTTCGCGCTCCAGGACGCGTCGGGCGCGCCGTTCGCCGTCGTGGGCTCGAGCCCCGAGACGCTGGTCAAGGTGACCGACCGCCAGGTCGTGACGTTCCCCATCGCCGGGTCGCGCCCGCGCGGCGCCACGCCGGCCGAGGACGCCGCGCTCGGGGAGGAGCTGCTCGCCGACCCCAAGGAGCGCGCCGAGCACATCATGCTCGTCGACCTCAGCCGCAACGACCTCGTCAAGGTGTGCGAGCCGACGAGCGTCGAGGTCGTCGAGCTCATGGCGGTCCGCCGGTTCAGCCACATCATGCACATCTGCTCGACCGTGGTCGGGCGGCTCCGCGAGCGGGCGACGTCCCTGCAGGCGCTCACGGCGACGTTCCCGGCCGGCACGCTCTCGGGCGCCCCGAAGCCGCGCGCCATCGCCCTCATCGACGAGCTCGAGCCCGCGCGTCGCGGCATCTACGGCGGCACGGTCGGCTACTTCGACTTCGCCGGCAACATGGACATGGCGATCGCGATCCGCACGGCCCTCATCCGCGACGGCCGGGCGAGCGTCCAGGCGGGCGGCGGCATCGTCGCGGACTCCGTCGAGGAGCTCGAGTACGCCGAGTCCCGCAACAAGGCGGCCGCGGCGGTCCGCGCGGTCCAGCTGGCGTCCCGGCTGCGCCCGGCGCGATGACGCGCGGCCCGAGCCGTCGCCGGACCGTGCTCGTGGCGCTCGGCGCCGGGGCCGCGGCCCTCGTCACGGGCACGGCCGTCTGGCTGCGCTCGGCGACGACGAGCCCGGTGGAGGGCGAGGTGCCGGTCGCGGTCGTCGGCTCCGTCGTCGCGCCCGGGGTCAACGCGGGCGGGCTCCTCGCCCTCGCCGCCGCGGTCGCCCTCGCCCTGGGCGGCCGGTGGGGCGCGCGGCTCGCGGGCGCGGGCATCCTGCTCGCGGGCGCGCTCGTCGTCGGCTCCGCCCTGGGCGGCCTGGCCGACCCGGAGCGGGCCGCCGCGTCCGCGGCGTCGGACGCGGTCGGCGTGGCCACCCTCACCGCCGACGTCGAGGTGACCGCGCTGCCCTGGCTCGCGGTCGCGGCCGGCGTGGTGCTCGTCGCCGCCGGGGCGTGGGCGCTCGCGCGGGCCGCGCGGTGGGCGGCACCCTCCGCGCGGCACGACGCCCCAGCCGCGCCCGCGGCGGGCGCGCCGGCCCGGCCTCGGGGGGCCTCGTCGGCGGACGCGCCGCCCGACGACCACGACTCCTGGGACGCGCTGTCGCGCGGCGAGGACCCGACCTGAGACCGTGCCGACGACGCCGCGCGGCACGCGGTGTCCACCGCCGCGCGCCGGGACGCCGTCGTGCGGCTGTTTCGCTAGGCTCTCGACCACTCCACGAAAGGCACGACGCATGCGTGAGACACACGACGGCTCCGGCGAGGTCAGCTACCTCCCGCCGGCTGCTCCGCCCCGCAACCACGGCCACACCACGGCCGCCTGGGTCACGGTGACCCTGGTGCTGGTCGGTGCGGTCGTGTCGTCGCTCGGCGTGGTCGTGGCCGAGGCGTGGTTGTTCTGGGTCGGCCTGGGTGTCGTCGTCGTCGCACTCGTCCTCGGACGCGTGCTGAAGATGCTCGGGTTCGGCCAGCCCGGCCAGCGTGCCGGGTCCCACGACGCGGACAAGGCCGCGGCGTGATCCCACGACACCCAGGAGAGAGTGCATGAGCACACCCCCCGGACCCCAGGACCCGAACCGCGCGGACCCGTACGGTCAGCAGCCGTCCTACGGCTCGACCCCGCCGCCCCCGTCGTACGGCGGCGGTGGCGGCGGCTACCAGCCCGCCGGCAGCCCGCCCCCGAACTACCTGGTGTGGGCGATCATCTCGGTGTTCCTGTGCTGGCCGCTGGCGATCCCGGCGATCATCTTCTCGACGCAGGTCAACACCAAGTGGGCCCAGGGCGACGCGGCGGGCGCGCAGGAGTCGTCCCGCAAGGCGAAGCAGTTCGCGCTGTGGGCGACCATCGTCGGCGCGGTCGGCCTGGTCCTCTACTTCGGCCTGCTCGCGGCGGGCGTCATGGCGGGCGGCCTGTCCACCACGACGTACTGATCCTCGGGACGACCCGCAGGACACCGTGCGACGAGCTCTCCTCGCACCCCTGACGATGGCCGCGGCGGCCTCCGCCGCGGCCATCGTCGTCGGTGCCTCGAACCCCTACGAGCCGGGCCACTTCCCGACGTGCCCGGTGCTCGCCCTCACGGGCTTCTTCTGCACGGGCTGCGGCACGCTGCGCGCGGTGCACAGCCTCGTGCACCTCGACCTCGCCGGGGCGTGGGACATGAACCCGCTCCTGCTCCTCCTCGCGCCCTTCGCCGTCGCGACCTGGGTCGCCTGGACGGTGCGCGCGTGGACCGGACGACCCCGCCGCTGGGCCGCGCCGCCCTGGGCGCTCACCACCGTCCTCGTGGTGCTCGTGGCCTTCACCGTCGGCCGCAACGTGCCGGCCCTCGCGCCCTGGCTCGCGCCCTGACGGTCCCAGCACGTGGGCGTGGCGGGGGCGTCCCGCGCGCGGCCCTACGATGGCCGGGACGGGTTCGCGGGGGTGGGCCCGCGGGGGAGGTGGCGACATGACGGTCCTCGAGGACATCATCGCGGGGGTCCGCGAGGACCTCGCCGAGCGTGAGGAGCGCGTGCCGCTCGCCGCGGTCAAGGAGCGCGCGGCGCGCGTCCCGGACGCCAAGGAGTGCCAGCTGCACGACGACGAGGCCGTGGCCGTCATCGCCGAGGTCAAGCGCTCGAGCCCGAGCAAGGGCGCGCTCGCCTCGATCGACGACCCGGCCGCGCTCGCCGCCGAGTACGAGGCCGGCGGCGCGACCGCCATCTCCGTGCTCACCGAGCAGCGCCGCTTCGGCGGCAGCCTCGCCGACCTCGACGCCGTGCGCGCCGCGGTCGACGTGCCCGTCCTGCGCAAGGACTTCATCGTCACGCCGTACCAGGTGTGGGAGGCGCGCGCGCACGGCGCCGACCTGTGCCTGCTCATCGTCGCCGCGCTCGAGCAGACCGTGCTCACCTCGCTCGTCGAGCGCGTGCACTCGCTCGGCATGACGGCCCTCGTCGAGGTGCACACCGTCGACGAGGTCAGCCGCGCGCTCGACGCGGGCTCGCGCTGCATCGGCGTCAACGCGCGCAACCTCAAGACCCTCGAGGTCGACCGGACGACGTTCGCGCGCCTCGCGCCGATGATCCCCGACGGCGTCGCGCGCGTCGCCGAGTCCGGCGTGCGCGGCCCGCACGACGTCATGGACTACGCGCGGTCGGGCGCCGACGCGGTCCTCGTGGGGGAGACCCTCGTGACGGGCCGCGACCCCCGCGCGGCCGTCGCGGACCTCGTCGCCGCCGGCGCGCACCCGTCCCTGCGGGCGGTGCGCCAGTGACGACGAGCGAGCACCCCGTCGACCACCTCGCCGAGACGGCCCCGGACGCGCCGGGCCCCGTGACGGCGGAGGCCGGCTCCGGGCCGTACTTCGGCGAGTTCGGCGGCCGGTTCGTCCCTGAGGCGCTCATCGAGGCGCTCGACGAGCTGGACACCGAGTACAGCAAGGCCAAGGCGGACCCGACCTTCGCCGAGGAGCTCTCCCGCCTGCACCGCACCTACACGGGCCGGCCGAGCATCATCACCGAGGTCCCGCGCTTCGCGCGGCACTGCGGCGGCGTGCGGGTGGTCCTCAAGCGCGAGGACCTCAACCACACGGGCTCGCACAAGATCAACAACGTCCTCGGCCAGGCGCTCCTCACCCGGCGCCTGGGCAAGAAGCGCGTCATCGCCGAGACGGGCGCCGGCCAGCACGGCGTCGCGACCGCGACCGCGGCGGCGCTCTTCGACCTCGACTGCACCATCTACATGGGCGAGGAGGACACGCGGCGCCAGGCGCTCAACGTCGCGCGCATGCGGCTCCTCGGCGCGACCGTCGTGCCCGTCACGACGGGCTCGCGCACGCTCAAGGACGCGATCAACGAGGCCATGCGCGACTGGGTGACCAACGTCGCGACGACGAACTACGTCTTCGGCACGGTCGCGGGGCCCCACCCGTTCCCCGCCATGGTGCGCGACCTCCAGCGCATCATCGGCGTCGAGGCGCGCCAGCAGGTGCTCGACCTCACCGGCCGCCTGCCCGACGTCGTCGCGGCGTGCGTGGGGGGCGGGTCCAACGCGATCGGCATCTTCCACGCCTTCCTCGACGACCCGTCGGTCCGGCTCGTCGGGCTCGAGGCGGGCGGCGACGGCGTCGAGACCGGCCGGCACGCCGCGACCATCACGGGTGGCGAGCCCGGCGTGCTGCACGGTGCGCGCTCCTACCTGCTGCAGGACGAGGACGGCCAGACCATCGAGAGCCACTCGATCTCTGCGGGCCTCGACTACCCCGGCGTCGGGCCGGAGCACTCGTGGCTCGCGGCGAGCGGGCGCGCCGAGTACCGCCCGGTGACGGACGCCGAGGCCATGGAGGCGTTCCGGCTCCTGTGCCGCACCGAGGGCATCATCCCCGCCATCGAGTCCTCGCACGCCCTCGCGGGCGCCATGGCGCTCGGCCGCGAGGCCGCGGCGCAGGGACGCACGGACGAGATCATCCTGGTCAACCTCAGCGGCCGTGGGGACAAGGACGTCGAGACGGCCGCGTCCTGGTTCTCGCTGCTCGACGAGGAGGCCGCCCGGTGAGCGCAGCGCCCGACGCCGCCCCCGCCACGACCGCGCCCGAGGTGGCGTCGCGCACCGCGGCGACGCTCGACCGCGTGCGCGCCGAGGGCCGCGCCGCGCTCGTCGGCTACCTCCCCGTGGGCTTCCCCGACGTCGACGCCTCGATCGAGGCGGCCCGCGCCATGGTCGACGCGGGCGTCGACGTCGTCGAGCTCGGCGTGCCCTACTCCGACCCCGTGATGGACGGGCCGCTCATCCAGCGCGCCGTCGAGCGCGCGCTGGCCGGCGGCGTGCGCGTCCGGGACACGCTGCGCGCCGTCGAGGCCGTGGCCGCGACCGGTGCGCCGGTGCTCGTCATGACCTACTGGAACCCCGTGGTGCGGTACGGCGTCGACGCGTGGGCGCGCGACCTCGCGACCGCCGGCGGCGCGGGCATGATCACCCCGGACCTCATCCCGGACGAGGCGGGGGAGTGGCTCGCCGCGTCCGACGCGCACGGGCTCGACCGGGTGTTCCTCGTCGCGCCGAGCTCGACGGCCGAGCGGCTCGCGACGACCGCCCGGGCCGCGCGCGGCTTCGTCTACGCGGCGTCGACCATGGGCGTCACCGGGACCCGGGCGTCGGTGGGCGCGGACGCCGAGCGCCTCGTCGCCGACACCCGCCGTGCCGGTGCCGAGCACGTGTGCGTGGGCCTGGGCGTGAGCACGCCCCAGCAGGCGGCCGAGGTCGGGCGGTACGCCGACGGCGTCATCGTCGGCAGCGCGTTCGTGCGCCCGCTGGTGGAGTCCGCGACCGCGGAGGAGGGCCGCCGCGGCCTCGCGCGTGTCGTCGCCGACCTCGCCGAGGGCGTCCGGACGGCGCGCGCGTGACGCTCCTGGCGCAGCCGGTGAGCACGCGGTGAGCGCCGTGCTCACGGGTCTCGTCGACCTCGCCGCCCCCGCGCTCGTGCGCCTGCCGACCGAGATCCCGAGCCCGCCCGAGCACACCTGGTACGTCGGCCCCTTCCCGCTGCGCGCCTACGCGCTCTCCATCATGGCCGGCATCCTCGCCGCCCTCTGGCTGACGCGACGGCGCTGGGTCGAGCGGGGGGGCCAGGCGGACACCGTGCTGGAGATCGTGTTCTGGGCCGTGCCGTTCGGCATCGTCGGCGGTCGCATCTACCACGTGCTCAGCTCGCCCGACGCGTACTTCGGCCCCGACGGCGACCCCGTGCGGGCCCTGTGGATCTGGGAGGGCGGCCTCGGCATCTGGGGCGCGATCGCGCTCGGCGCCGTCGGCGCCTGGATCGGCACGCGCCGCCAGGGCGTGCGGTTCGCGGTGTTCGCGGACGCCGTCGCGCCGGGACTGCTGGTCGCGCAGGCGATCGGCCGCCTCGGCAACTGGTTCAACCAGGAGCTGTTCGGCGGCCCGACGACGCTTCCCTGGGGCCTGCGCATCGACCCCGACGGGCCGACGTTCCCCGACGGCTTCCCGCCCGACACGCTCTTCCACCCCACGTTCCTCTACGAGCTCGTGTGGAACC
Organism: Actinotalea solisilvae; assembly: GCF_016464425.1. Taxonomy (GTDB): domain Bacteria; phylum Actinomycetota; class Actinomycetes; order Actinomycetales; family Cellulomonadaceae; genus Actinotalea; species Actinotalea solisilvae. The sequence goes on along the minus strand of NZ_JADDKQ010000001.1, from coordinate 437,763 downwards.
TCGCGTGCGCGGTCGTCCTCGTCGTGGTCGACCGCCGCCTGCGGCTGGGGCACGGCCGCGTGTTCTTCCTCTACGTGATGCTCTACACCGTCGGCCGGCTGTGGATCGAGCTGCTCCGCATCGACCCCGCCGAGCAGGTGCTCGGGCTCCGCCTGAACGTCTGGACGTCGATACTGGTGTTCGTGGGGGCGCTGGTAGCATTCGTGCTGGTCGGACGTCGCCACCCCGGGCGCGAGACCACCGTGCAGGACAGTGCCACCGAGCAGGACGGTGCCACCGAGCAGGACAGTGCTGACGGGACGGCCGGTGCCGACGGCGCCGCCCACGACCCCGCGGCGCGCCCCGCCGTGGACGACCGGACGGACGACGAGCGCTCCGCATCGACGCCCTCGCCCGACCCGGGCTCCCCGACGTCGCGCGACACGGACGAGGCCACGACGAGCGCCGACCAGCGCTGACACGCGAGGCAGCACGCACCGGACGGGTGAGATATGTCACCCGTCCTCAGGGCAGACGAGGCCCCGGCCGCGCCGGTATCGTCTCCACGCTTTTGGGCCGACGGCGTCCCGGTACTTCCCCATGATCCCGAACCCGGTCTCTCGAGGCCGGGTCCAGCGAGGACGGTGCACATGAGCCGGGCGCTCCACCACACCGCGGCACCCCAGGCGGCGGGCCTGTACGACCCGACGGCCGAGCACGACGCGTGCGGGGTCGCGTTCGTCGCGACGCTCCGTGGCACGCCCGGTCGCGACATCGTGGACGCCGCGCTCACCGCGCTGCTCAACCTCGACCACCGCGGCGCCGTCGGCGCCGAGACGGACAGCGGCGACGGCGCGGGCATCCTCACGCAGATCCCCGACGCCTTCCTGCGCGACGTGGTCGACGCCGAGCTCCCGGCCCCCGGCCGCTACGCGATCGGCATGGCGTTCCTGCCGACCGACCAGGACGCGCAGCACCACGCCGTCGAGGGCATCGAGAAGCTCGTCGTCGACGAGGGCCTCGAGCTGCTCGCGTGGCGCGACGTCCCCGTGACCGCGGGCCTCGTGGGGCCGACGGCGCGCGCGAGCATGCCCGTGTTCCGCCAGCTCGTCGTCGCCGACCCGGCGCGCGCGCTCGCCGGCCTCGAGCTCGACCGGCGCACGTACCGGGTGCGCAAGCGCGCCGAGCACGAGCTGGGCGTCTACTTCGCGTCGCTCTCGGCCCGCACCCTGACCTACAAGGGCATGCTCACGACGGCGCAGCTCGAGCCCTTCTTCCCGGACCTGTCCGACCCCCGCTACGCGTCCGAGCTCGCGCTCGTGCACTCGCGCTTCTCGACGAACACCTTCCCGTCGTGGCCGCTCGCCCAGCCGTTCCGCCTGCTCGCGCACAACGGCGAGATCAACACGGTCCGTGGCAACCGCAACTGGATCGCCGCGCGCCAGTCGACCCTCGCGAGCGACGCGCTCGGCGACCTCGGCCCGCTGCTCCCCGTGTGCAGCCCCGGCAGCAGCGACTCGGGCACGTTCGACGAGGTGCTCGAGCTGCTGCACCTCGCGGGCCGCAGCCTGCCGCACGCGGTGCTCATGATGGTCCCGGAGGCGTGGGAGAACCACACCGAGATGGACCCGGACCGGCGCGCGTTCTACGAGTACCACGCGAACCTCATGGAGCCGTGGGACGGCCCCGCCGCGCTCACCTTCACGGACGGCACCCTCATCGGCGCCGTGCTGGACCGCAACGGCCTGCGGCCCGGGCGCTACTGGATCACCGACGACGGCCTCGTCGTGCTCGCGAGCGAGACCGGCGTGCTCGACCTCGACCCGGCGACGATCGTGCACAAGGGCCGCCTCGAGCCCGGCCGCATGTTCCTCGTCGACACGGGCGCGGGCCGCGTCATCGCGGACGACGAGATCAAGGCGCAGCTCGCCGCGCAGCGCCCCTACGCGCAGTGGGTCGCCGACCACTCGGTGTTCCTCGACCAGCTGCCCGAGCGTGAGCACGTCCAGCACAGCCCCGCGTCGGTGCGCCGTCGCCAGCGGGCGTTCGGGTACACCGAGGAGGAGCTCAAGATCCTCCTCGCGCCCATGGCCGCGACGGGCGGCGAGCCGCTCGGCGCGATGGGCTCGGACACGCCGATCGCGGTGCTGTCGGCGCGTCCGCGCCTGCTCTTCGACTACTTCACGCAGATGTTCGCGCAGGTCACCAACCCGCCGCTCGACGCGATCCGCGAGGAGCTCGTGACCTCGATCGGCGGCGCGATCGGCCCCGAGCCGAACCTGCTCGCCGACGTGCCCGAGCACGCGCGCAAGCTCGTCCTGCCCTTCCCGGTGCTCGACAACGACCAGCTCGCCAAGATCGTCCGGATCGACCGCGACCCCACGGTGGGCGGGGTCTTCCGGTCGACCACCGTGCGCGGCCTGTTCAAGGTCGCGGGCGGCGAGGAGGCCCTCGCGGCACGGCTCGAGGAGATCTTCGAGCAGGTCGACCGCGCGGTCGAGGACGGCGTGAGCTTCATCGTGCTCTCGGACCGCCACTCGGACGCGGACAACGCCCCGATCCCGTCCCTGCTGCTCTCGAGCGCGGTGCACCACCACCTCCTGCGCCGCCACACGCGGACCCGCGTGAGCCTCGTCGTCGAGGCGGGCGACGTGCGCGAGGTGCACCACGTCGCGCTGCTCATCGGCTTCGGCGCCGCTGCGGTGAACCCGTACCTCGCCATGGAGTCGGTCGAGGACCTCGCGCGCGACGGCTCGCTCGGTGCCGTCTCGCCCGACAAGGCGGTCGCCAACCTCATCAAGGCGCTCGGCAAGGGCGTGCTCAAGGTCATGAGCAAGATGGGCATCTCGACGATCGCGTCCTACCGCGGCGCGCAGGTGTTCGAGGCGCTCGGCCTCTCGCAGGACGTCGTCGACCGCTACTTCGCGGGCACGACCAGCCGGCTCGGCGGCGTCGGTCTCGACGTCATCGCGGCCGAGGTCCGCGCGCGGCACGCCGACGCGTACCCCGCGAGCGGCAACCCGCAGGCGCACCGCCGGCTCGAGGTCGGCGGCGAGTACCAGTGGCGCCGCGACGGCGAGGTGCACCTCTTCGACCCCGAGACGGTGTTCCGCCTCCAGCACTCGACCCGCACGCGCCAGCTCGACGTGTTCCGCCAGTACACGCGTCGCGTCGACGACCAGGCGAACCGCCTGGCGACGCTGCGCGGCCTGCTCACCTTCGCCGAGGGCGTGCGGCCGCCGGTCCCGCTCGAGGAGGTCGAGCCGGTCAGCGAGATCGTCAAGCGGTTCAACACGGGAGCGATGTCCTACGGCTCGATCTCGGCCGAGGCGCACGAGACGCTCGCGGTCGCGATGAACCGGCTCGGCGGGCGGTCCAACACCGGCGAGGGCGGCGAGGACCCGGCGCGCCTGCGCGACCCCGAGCGGCGCAGCGCGATCAAGCAGATCGCGTCGGGCCGGTTCGGCGTCACCGCCGACTACCTCACGAACGCCGACGACCTGCAGATCAAGATGGCGCAGGGCGCCAAGCCCGGCGAGGGCGGCCAGCTCCCCGGCAACAAGGTGTACCCGTGGATCGCGGCCACCCGGCACTCGACGCCGGGCGTCGGCCTCATCTCGCCGCCGCCGCACCACGACATCTACTCGATCGAGGACCTCGCCCAGCTCATCCACGACCTCAAGAACGCCAACCCGGCGGCGCGCGTGCACGTCAAGCTCGTGTCGGAGTTCGGCGTGGGCACGGTCGCGGCGGGCGTCGCCAAGGCGCACGCGGACGTCGTCCTCGTCTCGGGGCACGACGGCGGCACGGGCGCGAGCCCGCTGACGTCGCTCAAGCACGCGGGCACGCCGTGGGAGATCGGCCTCGCCGAGGCCCAGCAGACCCTCGTGCTCAACAACCTGCGCGACCGCGTCGTCGTGCAGGTGGACGGGCAGATGAAGACCGGCCGCGACGTCGTCGTGGGCGCGCTCCTCGGGGCCGAGGAGTTCGGCTTCGCGACGGCGCCCCTCGTCGTGAGCGGCTGCATCATGATGCGGGTCTGCCACCTCGACACGTGCCCGGTGGGCGTCGCGACCCAGAACCCCGAGCTGCGCGCGCGCTTCACCGGCAAGCCCGAGTTCGTCGAGACGTTCTTCGAGTTCATCGCCACCGAGGTGCGCGAGTACCTCGCGGCACTCGGCTACCGCTCGATCGACGAGGCCGTGGGGCACGTCGAGTCGCTCGACACCCGCGCGGCCGTCGACCACTGGAAGGCCTCGGGCCTCGACCTGGCGCCCGTGCTCGCGCGGCCCGAGCCCGTGCCGGGATCGTCGCTGCGCAACACGGCGGTCCAGGACCACGGCCTGCACAAGGCCCTCGACAACCAGCTCGTCGCGCTCGCGGCCGACGCGCTCGAGCGTGCCGAGCCCGTGCGGATCGCGCTGCCCGTGCGGAACGTCAACCGCACCGTCGGCACGATGCTGGGCCACGAGGTGACCAAGCGCTACGGCGGCGACGGCCTCGCGGACGGCACGATCGACGTCACCCTCACGGGCTCGGCCGGCCAGTCGCTCGGCGCGTTCCTGCCGCGCGGCGTGACCCTGCGCCTCTTCGGCGACGCGAACGACTACGTCGGCAAGGGCCTGTCGGGCGGGCGGATCCTCGTCCGGCCCGACCACGCGGCCGTCCTGTCGGGGGACCGCGACGTCATCGCGGGCAACGTCATCGGCTACGGGGCGACGAGCGGGCAGATCTTCCTGCGCGGCGTCGTCGGCGAGCGGTTCGCGGTCCGCAACTCCGGCGCGACGCTCGTCGTGCAGGGCGTCGGCGACCACGCGTGCGAGTACATGACGGGCGGCACCGTGCTCGTGCTGGGCCGCACCGGGCGCAACTTCGGCGCCGGCATGTCCGGGGGCCGCGCCTACGTGCTCGACCTGCGCCGCGAGGCGGTCAACGGCCCGGCGCTCGCGAACGGCGAGCTCTCCCTCTCGCCGCTCGACGAGCAGGACGCCGTCGTCGTCGAAGGGCTGCTGCGCACGCACCACGAGGAGACCGGCTCGCCGCGCGCGGCCGAGCTCCTCGCCGACCTGCCCGCATCCCTCACGCGCTTCACCAAGGTGCTGCCGACCGAGTACGAGCGCATGCTCGCGAGCCTCGCCGCCGCCGAGGAGCAGGGTCTCGACCCTGCGGCCCCCGGCGTGTGGGACCAGATCCTGGAGGTGTCCCGTGGCTGACCCCCGCGGCTTCCTGAAGGTGCGGGAGCGCGAGCTCCCGCCCAGCCGTCCCGTGCCCGTCCGGCTCATGGACTGGCGCGAGGTCGTCGAGCACCGCACGGCCGCCGAGCACGCGGAGCACGCCGCGATGCTGCACACCCAGGCCGGGCGCTGCATGGACTGCGGCATCCCGTTCTGCCACCAGGGCTGCCCGCTCGGGAACCTCATCCCGGACTGGAACGACCTGGTCTGGAAGGACCAGTGGGCCGAGGCGAGCGACCGCCTGCACCAGACGAACAACTTCCCGGAGTTCACGGGCCGCATCTGCCCGGCGCCGTGCGAGTCGTCCTGCGTGCTCGGCATCAGCCAGCCGCCCGTGACGATCAAGAACATCGAGGTGTCGATCGCCGACGAGGCGTTCGCGCGCGGGTACGTCACGCCCCAGGTGCCGCACTTCCTCACCGGCAGCACGGTCGCGGTCGTCGGCTCGGGGCCGGCCGGCCTCGCCGCGGCGCAGCAGCTCACGCGCGCGGGTCACACCGTCGCGGTGTTCGAGCGGGACGCGCGCATCGGCGGCCTGCTCCGCTACGGCGTGCCGGACTTCAAGCTCGAGAAGGAGCTCATCGACCGCCGCGTGGCCCAGATGGAGGCCGAGGGCACCCGCTTCCGCCCGGGCGTCGAGATCGGCACGGACATCACCTGGACCGAGCTGCGCACGCGCTACGACGCGGTGCTCGTCGCCACGGGCGCGCCCGTGCCGCGCGCGCTGCCCGTGCCGGGCGCGGACCTCGTGGGCGTGCACCCGGCCATGGAGTACCTGCACCAGCAGAACGACGTCGTCGCCGGCGTCGAGGTGCCGGACCAGGTCCTGGCCACCGGCAAGCACGTCGTCATCATCGGCGGCGGCGACACGGGCTCCGACTGCCTGGGCACCGCCCTGCGCCAGGGCGCCGCGTCGGTCACGACGCTCGCGATCGGCCTGCAGCCGCCGACGGACCGGCCCGAGAACCAGCCGTGGCCCACGGACCCGCTGCTGTTCGAGGTGTCGACCTCGCACGAGGAGGGCGGCGAGCGCTCGTACCTCGCGTCGACGGTCGCGCTCGTCGGCGACGAGTCCGGCCACGTCACGGCGCTGCGGGTCGCGACGACCGAGTACCTGCCCGACGGGCGGCGCGTGCCCACGCCGGGGACCGAGCGGGACATCCCGGCGGACCTCGTGCTCATCGCCATGGGCTTCACCGGCCCCGAGACCGCCGCGCTGGTCGAGCAGACGGGCGCCGACGTCACGGGCCGCGGGGCGATCGCGCGCGGCGAGGACTACGCCACGTCGGTGCCCGGCGTGTTCGTCGCGGGTGACGCGGGCCGAGGGCAGTCGCTCATCGTGTGGGCGATCGCCGAGGGCCGTGCGGCCGCGGCCGAGGTGGACGCCTACCTGCGCGGCAGCACCGAGCTGCCCGCCCCGGTGCGGCCGAGCGACCGGGCGATGCGCCCCTGAGACGGGCCGTGCGGGAGCACGGCTGGACCACGCCCCGTCCGCGGGGCGCACATGATGGCGCCTCCGGGCGCCCCTCCGGGGCCTCAAGGTCCCGGTACCGAGGACATAGGCTGGAGACATGCGTAGAGCCAAGATCGTCTGCACCATCGGCCCCGCGACCGAGTCGCCCGAGCAGATCCAGGCGCTCGTCGACGCCGGCATGGACGTGGCGCGGATCAACCGCAGCCACGGCGACGCGTCGGAGCACGAGGCCGTCATCAACCGGGTGCGCGCCGCCGCGAAGGCCTCGGGCCGCGCGGTCGCCGTCCTCGTGGACCTGCAGGGACCGAAGATCCGCCTGGGGCGCTTCACCGAGGGCAAGCACGACCTCGCCGACGGCGACGTCTTCACCATCACGACCGACGACGTGCCCGGCACCAAGGAGCGCGTCTCGACGACGTACAAGGGCCTCCCGGGCGACGCGAAGGTCGGCGACCGGATCCTCATCGACGACGGCCGCGTCGCGGTGCGCATCACCGACGTGACCGCGACCGACGTCGTGACCAGCGTCGAGGTCGGCGGCCCCGTCTCCAACAACAAGGGCCTCAACCTCCCGGGCGTCGCCGTGAGCGTCCCCGCGATGTCCGACAAGGACGAGGAGGACCTGCGCTGGGCGCTGCGCCTGGGCGCGGACCTCATCGCGCTGTCCTTCGTGCGCAGCGCGGCGGACTACGAGGACGTCGCGCGGATCATGACGGAGGAGGGCCGCACGGTCCCCGTCATCGCCAAGGTCGAGAAGCCCCAGGCGGTCGACAACCTCGTCGAGATCGTGGACGCGTTCGACGGCATCATGGTCGCCCGCGGCGACCTCGGCGTCGAGCTGCCGCTCGAGCAGGTCCCGATCGTCCAGAAGCGGGCCATCGAGCTCGCGCGCCGGTCGGCCAAGCCGGTCATCGTCGCCACGCAGGTGCTCGAGTCGATGATCTCGGCGCCGCGTCCGACGCGCGCCGAGGCGTCCGACTGCGCCAACGCGGTGCTCGACGGCGCGGACGCCGTCATGCTCTCGGGCGAGACCAGCGTGGGCGAGTACCCGATCGAGGCCGTGCGCACCATGGCGCGGATCATCGAGAACACCGAGGAGCACGGCCGGGAGCGCATCGCGCCCCTCGGCTGGAGCCCCAAGACGCGCGGTGGCGCCATCACGCGCGCGGCGGCGGAGGTCGGCGAGACCCTCGGCGTCAAGTACCTCGTGACGTTCACCCAGAGCGGCGACTCGGCCCGGCGCGTCTCGCGCCTGCGCTCGGCCATCCCGATGCTCGCGTTCACGCCGGACGTCGCGGTGCGCAACCAGCTCGCGCTGAGCTGGGGCGTGCAGACGTACGAGGTGCCGACGGTCGCGCACACGGACGCCATGGTCGCGCAGGTGGACCAGACGCTGCGCGCGAACGGCCTCGCGGAGGACGGCGACCTCGTCGTCATCGTGTTCGGCGGCCCGGTGGGCGTGCCCGGCACGACCAACTCGCTGCTCGTCCACAAGATCGGCACCGAGGTCAACGCGTCGCGCTGACGCCCCGACGCACGACGACGCCCCGGGCGGCCCCCCCCCCCCCGGCCCCGGGGGGGGGGGGGGGCGTGGTCCGGGTCGGGCCGCGGCCGCGGCCGCGTCGCGCGGAGCCGCAGGGACGCGGCGGCTCACCAGCCGCAGGCGGCCGCCACGTAGTCGTGCACCAGGCCCTCGTCCACACCGACGTGGACGACGTGCTGCGGGACCCCGCCGACCGTCGCGTGCAGGCCGAGGAACGTGCCGCGCTTGTCCTCCGCGACCGCGTGCGGGTCGCACCGGTTCGCGCGGGCGGGCAGCAGGACGGTCACGGGCCCGGTGAGGGGGGCGGCGAGCTCGGACGGCGCCCAGGCGTCGGCCGGGACGCCCGCGACCACGGGGCCCAGCAGGATCGTGCCGTCGACGGACGTCACGCCGGCCGCGGGACCGCCGGCCACGGGCGTCACCGTGAGCCGCAGCACGGCGAGCAGACCCCCGGGCGTCTGCTCGGTGCTCAGCCCGTCCACGCGCACGTCGAGCGCGGCGCGCACCGTCGCGGCGGCGCAGTCCTCGGCGTGGATCCGCTCGAGGTGCCCCTGCGGGTCGCTCGCGACGAGGGGCTCGGTCCGGGTCGCGGGGGACGCTCGCCCGTCCTCGTCGGCGGCGCCCAGCTCGAGCACGACGGACGCGACGACGGGGACCGCGGCGCCCGGTCCGCAGACGGGCGGACCGAGGGGCACCGAGAAGTCGCGGTGACGGCCGGGCGGGACGTCCCGCCCGCGCCCGGGGTCCGAGACCGCGGTGCCCTCGACCGCCGTCGTCGTGAGCGCGGCGGTGCGCACGGGCACCGGGGCGTCCCCGCCGTTGACGACGCGGACCTGGACCACGCGGCCCGCCCACGACGCCCGGCCCTGGCGGATCTCGACGTGCAGGGCGTCGGCGTCGACCGCGTCGGGGCCTGCGCCCGCGTCCTCGTCCTCGTCGGCGCCGGAGGACGCCTCCGGGCCCGGCGACGACGGCGCCCCGGGACCCGCGACCCCGCACCCGACCAGCGTCGCGACCAGGGCCGCGACGATCGCGAGCGGTGCTGCGCCACCCCGGCGGGGTGGTCGCGGGACGCGCTCGCGCGCCGTCGCCGCCGGGCATTGTCGCAGGCCACGGGCCGGAGCGCGCGTCACGGGCCGGTCCCACCCCCCGTCACTCGTTCAGGTGGCGGACCCCGCAGGACCCGCTTAGCGTCGCAGACAACGGACTGCACCCGGACGAGGTTTGTCAAGGGGGCAGACCAGGGCGAACGGGGACACCCGACGGCCCGCAGGGCATGCAGGCCAGAACCCGGGACGGACGGCGCGGACCGACCAGGACGCGTGCGCGACCGACCGAGGAACGGATGGAGGACGACATGACGTACGACTACTCGACAGGCTCCTCGTCGACGTCCGAGGGCACGTCGACCGCGCAGACCGCGCGGGACGAGGCCTCGAACGTCGCGCACAGCGCCGCCGAGAGCGGCAAGAACCTCGCCGGTGAGGCCGGGGCGCAGGCGAAGACCGTCGCGGCCGAGGCGGGCCGTCAGGCCAAGGACCTCCTCGAGCTGGGGCGCACGCAGCTCTCCTCGACGGCGGGCGACCAGCAGCAGCGCCTCGCGGGCGGGCTCCGCACGTTCAGCAGCGACCTCAGCCAGATGGCCGACGGCGCCGAGAGCAGCCTCGCGTCCGGGATCGCCCGGACCGTCGCCGACCAGACGAGCAGCGTCGCGTCGTGGTTCGAGAACCGGCAGCCCGCCGACATCCTCGACGAGGTCAAGCAGTTCGCGCGCCGCAACCCCGGCACCTTCCTGCTCATCGCCGCGGGCGCGGGCCTCCTCGCCGGGCGGCTGACGCGCGGGGTGCGCGACGCGTCGAGCGACACCTCGACGTCCGGCACGACGGGCTACTCGACGTCGACCGCGACCGCGGGCTCGTACGGCCTCGCCGACACGACGCCGACGCAGTCCTACGGCACGGGCTACGGCCAGACCACGGGCTCGTACGGCACGGCCGCCACGGCGGGCGTGGCGACGGGCGCCTCCTACGGCGCCTCGGGCACCGGCTACGAGACGCCCCCGCCGCCGCCGGCCCCGGAGTACCCGACGTCGCAGGAGTACGGCACGACGGGCACCTACGGCACGCCCGCCTCGGGCACCGGCGCCTACGGCGACGCGGGCGCGACCTACGGCGAGGGCACGGGCACCGGGTACACGACCGGGACGTCGTCCCTCGACGACCCGGACGGCGGCACCGCGTCCGGTGACCCGCTCGCCGGCGTCGAGTCCGAGGAGCGGTGGACCGAGGAGAACCGGTGAGCGGCTCCACGGACCCCCTGGCGACGGGCGCACCGGGCGCCACGACCTCGTCGCCGGCCGACTCGTCGCTCGGCGAGCTGATCGGCAACGTGACGCGCGACCTGTCGACGCTCATGCGTCAGGAGGTCGCCCTCGCGAAGGCCGAGCTCGCCGACTCGGCGAAGAAGGCGGGCAAGGGCAGCGGGATGCTCGCCGGGGCCGGCGTCGCCGGTCACTTCATCCTGCTGTTCCTGTCGATCGCCCTGTGGTGGGGCCTCGGCGACCTCATGGACAACAACACCATCTCCGCCATCGTCGTCGCCCTGCTGTGGGCGGTCGTGGCGGCCGTCCTGGCCCTCAAGGGCCGCGACGAGCTCAAGCAGGTCCAGGGCGTCCCGCAGACGCAGGAGACCGTCGCCGAGATCCCGAACGCCCTCAAGGGCCACGAGGAGGAGAACCGATGAGCAGCAGCGACCCGGACGAGATCCGCGCCGAGATCGAGCGCACGCGTGCCGAGCTGAGCTCGGACGTCAACGCCCTCGAGGAGAAGATCAGCCCCAGCCAGATCGCCCACCGCAAGGTCGAGGCGGTCAAGGACAAGGCCAGCACTCTGAAGGACAAGGTGATGGGTGTGTCGGACAGCGCGAAGGAGCACGTGCAGGGCACGGCGCACGGGGTGGGCGGGGGCGTCTCGCACGCCGCCCACGGCGTGGGCGACTCGGTCTCGGGCGCCGCGAGCAGCGTCGGCCACGGCGTCTCGGACGCCGCCTCGAGCGTCGCGTCGACGGCGAGCTCGCTCGCGTCGAGCGCGGGCAGCGCGGTGCGGAGCGTGCCGGGCACGGTCCAGCGCCAGGCCGAGGGCAACCCGCTCGCCGCCGGGCTCGTGGCCTTCGGCCTCGGGTGGCTCGTGGGCTCGCTGATCCCGGCGAGCCAGCGGGAGCAGCAGGTCGCCGGCAAGGTCAAGGAGCAGGCGTCCTCGGTGGTCGAGGAGGCGAAGTCGGTCGCGCAGTCGGCGGCCGCCGAGCTCAAGGAGCCCGCGCAGCAGGCCGCGCAGTCCGTCAAGGACGCGGCGGCCGGCGCGGCTCAGACGCTCAAGGACGAGGCCGGCTCGGCTGCGCAGGACCTCAAGGGCCAGGCGCAGGACGCGAAGGACACCGTCCAGGGGTCGCGCCAGGACGACACGTCCGGCACGACGTCGGGCTACCAGTCGCCGTCGTACTGACCCCGGTGACGCCCTGACGACCGGCCGGAGCCCGCGCGAGCGGACCCGGCCCGCACGACCCGAGCCCCGGGCGGCCCTGCCGCCCGGGGCTCGCGCGTGCCCGCCCGCCCGGGCGGGCGGGCCTGCTCTCGGTGCGGGCGGGCAGTAGCGTCGGGGCGTGGCCATCGACCTCAACTGCGACCTCGGCGAGTCCTTCGGCGTGTGGCCGATGGGCGACGACGCCGGCCTCCTCGCGCTGGTGTCGAGCGCGAACGTGGCGTGCGGCTTCCACGCGGGTGATCCGTCGACCATGCGCCGGACGTGCTCCACCGCCGCGGCGCGCGGTGTCGCCGTCGGCGCCCACGTGGGCTACCGCGACCTCGCCGGGTTCGGGCGCCGGTTCCTCGACGTCGACCCCGACGAGCTCGCCGACGAGGTCGTCTACCAGGTGGGCGCGCTCGCGGCGGTCGCGCGGGTCGCCGGGACGGCCGTGCGCTACGTCAAGCCCCACGGCGCCCTGTACACCGCGGTCACGCACCACGAGGCGCAGGCGGCCGCGGTCGTCGCGGCCGTGCGCGACGTCGACCCGGGCCTCCCGCTCGTCGTCCTGCCAGGATCGGTCGTCGAGCGCGTCGCGCGCGGGGCGGGCCTGCGGACCGTCGCGGAGGCCTTCGTCGACCGCGGCTACCGCGCGGACGGCTCGCTCGTGCCCCGCAGCGAGCCCGGCGCGCTGGTCACCGACCCGGTCCGGGCCGCGGAGCGCGCGGTCCGGCTCGCGACGGAGGGCACGGTCGAGGCCGTCGACGGGTCCCTCGTGCGGCTCGACGTCGAGACGCTGTGCCTGCACGGGGACACGCCGGGTGCGGTGGCCGCGGCGGCGGCCGTGCGCGCCGGCCTCGAGCGCGGCGGCGTGCCGGTCGTCCCGTTCGTCTCGTGACGGCACCCCCGGCGCCGCCCACGGGGCGGGGCGCGCGGCTCGTGCAGGCCATGGGCGACCGGGCGCTCCTCGTCGCGTGCGCCGACCTCGAGGAGGTCCTGGCCCTGGACGCCGCGCTGCGCGCGGCCCCGCTCGCCGGTCAGCGCGACCTCCAGCCGGCCGAGCGCAGCCTGCTGGTGGTCCTCGACGGGCCACGCCGCCTCGCGGCCGCAGCGGCGGCCCTGCGGTCGCTCCGGCCCCCGCCGCGCGCCGCCGCGGGACGGCGCGCGGTGGCCCTGGACGTCGTCTACGACGGGCCGGACGTCGACGACGTCGCCCGGCTCACGGGCCTGAGCCCGGACGCCGTCGTCGCCGCGCACGCGGCGGGGGAGTGGACCGCGGCGTTCGCCGGCTTCGCGCCCGGCTTCGTCTACCTCGTGGGCGACTTCCCGCCCGTCCCGCGGCGGGACAGCCCGCGCACCGCGGTCCCGCCCGGGTCGGTCGCCGTCGGCGGCGCGTACAGCGCGGTCTACCCGCGGCGCAGCCCGGGCGGATGGCACCTCCTGGGGCGCACGGACGCGCTGCTCTGGGACGCCTCGGCGGACGTCCCCGCGCTCGTGCGGCCCGGCGACGTCGTCACCTTCCGCCCGGTGCGCGCCGCCGCGACCGCCTCGGCGCCCGCGCCCGCGCCCACGCCGCGGCCCGCGACGCCGGGCGCCGCGGGGCCCGCGGGGGCCACCGGCCCGCGGCCCGGCGCGACGACGGCGACCCTGACGGTGCTGTCACCCGGTGCCTCGACGGTCGTCGAGGACCTCGGCCGGCCCGGACGGCGCGACCTCGGGGTCGCGCCCGGCGGTGCCGCCGACCGTGCCTCGGCGCGCCTGGCGAACCGGCTCGTCGGGAACGCGCGCGGCGCCGCGGTCCTCGAGACCGTCCTCGGCGGGCTGACGCTCCGCGCCGAGCTCCCGGCCGTCGTCGCGCTCACCGGGGCGGCGCCCGCGCTCGAGGTCGAGCGCGACGGCGTGCTGCGGGAGCGGTCCGCAGGGGCACCGGTCGCGCTCGCCGCCGGGGACGTGGTGCGCGTCGCCGCGCCGCGGACGGGCCTGCGCTCCTACCTCGCCGTGCGCGGCGGCGTCGACGCCGTCCCCGAGCTCGGCAGCCGCTCCCGGGACGTGCTCGCGGGCCTGGGCCCCCCACCCCTGGTCGCCGGGGACGCGGTCGCCGTCGGTGCCGACGTCGCGGGTGCCGTCGGCGAGCAGGAGCCTCAGGCCGCGGTCGTCGCGGCAGACGTCGTCCGCCTCCGCGCGGTTCCCGGTCCGGACCGCGACCTCGTGCGCGACGCGCCGGGTGCGTCGCTCACGGGCCAGGACTGGGTCGTGAGCGACGCCGCGGACCGCGTCGGCGTGCGCCTGCTCGGCGTCCCCCTGACGACCTCCGGGGCGGGGGAGCGGCCGAGCGCGGGCGTCGTCGCGGGCGCGGTCCAGGTGCCGCCCTCGGGCGAGCCCGTCGTCTTCGGCGTGGACCACCCGGTGACCGGCGGCTACCCCGTCGTCGCCGTCGTCGTCGACCCGGACCTCGACCGGCTCGCGCAGCTCCGGCCCGGCGACCGTGTCCGCGTGGTGGTCGACCCTGCGCCCGGTGTGGACAGGCACCCTCGCGCACCGGATGCTGGGGAGGTCCGGTCGAGCACCCGGCCGGCGCGACCGAGAGGAACGCGATGACCAGCCCCACACCCGACCTGGTGGTCTCCGGCGTGCCGTTCCCCGTGCGCGAGGTCGACGGGCGCGCACCCTCGTCGCTCGAGGACTTCCTCGGCGACGCCACCCTCGTGGTCGAGGACCGCTCGGGCCAGCGCTCCGTGACGGGCACCGGCCACCAGGACGGCGACGCCGTCCGCGTCCACGAGAAGGCCGCGGGCACCGGGAAGGACGTGCGGGTGTGGTGCGTCCGGGCGGCCGGGGACGGCTTCACGGCCGAGACCGTCTGACGCGTGGGCGCGCGCGTCCTGCTGCTGGCGGACACGCACGTCCCCGTCCGCGCGAAGGACCTGCCGGAGCCCGTGTGGCGCCTGGTGGACGACGCGGACCTCGTCGTGCACGCCGGCGACTGGGTCGACGTCGCGCTGCTCGACGCGCTCGAGGCGCGCTCGCGCGCCCTGCTCGCCTGCTGGGGCAACAACGACGGCCCGGCGCTCCGCGCGCGGCTGCCCGAGGTCGGCCGCCGCACGGTCGAGGGGCTGCGCCTCGGCGTGGTGCACGAGACCGGCGCGGCAGCGGGGCGCGAGCGCCGGACGGACGCCGCGCACGCCGGCCTCGACGTGCTCGTGTTCGGGCACAGCCACATCCCCTGGGACACGACGACGCCGGGCGGCATGCGGCTGCTCAACCCGGGCTCACCCACCGACCGGCGGCGTCAGCCGTACCGCACCGTCATGATGCTCGACGTCGTGCCGGGCCGGCCCGTGAGCGACCTCGCGGTCGAGGTCGTGCGGCTCTGAGGCCGGCCCGAGGACCCTAGACCGTGCCGACGCCCTGCCCGGTCGCGGGGTGCGCCCGGTGCGCCTCCTTGGCCTCGGCGATGAGCTCCTCGATCTCCGCGAGGGCCTTGGCGACGGACGCGTGGTCGGCCGCGGTCCGGCGCAGCTCGGCCTCCTCGTCGACGAGCTCGGCGAAGATGCGCTCGCGCTCGGCCGGGTCCGCCGTGTACTCGAGGTCGAGGTACTCCGTGGCGTGGCGCTTGGCGGTGTTGAGCGCGTTCTGCGCGCGCCCCGCCGGGCTGAGGACGGACAGCACGATGGTCACGAGGAGGACGCCGATGATGACGCTCAGCGAGAGCGGCGTGCTCACCTCCACGACGTCGACCGGCTCGCCGCCGTTGACGAACGGCAGGTTGTTCTCGTGCATCGCGTGCAGGATCAGCTTGACGCCGATGAAGCCGAGGATGGCCGCGAGGCCGTACGAGAGGTAGATGAGCCGGTCGAGCAGGCCGTCGAGGAGGAAGTACAGCTGGCGCAGGCCCATGAGCGAGAACGCCGTCGCGGTGAACACGATGTACACGTTCTGGGTCAGGCCGAAGATCGCGGGGATCGAGTCGAGCGCGAAGAGGATGTCCGTGCCGCCGATGGCGACCATGACGAGCAGCATCGGGGTGAGCGCGCGGCGCCCGTCCACGCGCGTGAACAGCTTGTCGCCGTCGTAGTGGTCGGTCGTGTGGAACACGCGCCGCGCGAGCCGGATGAACAGGTTGTCGGCCGTGTGCTGGTCGGAGGACTCCGGCTTGAGCAGGTTGCCCGCCGTGATGAGCAGGATGAGGCCGAACGCGTAGAACACCCAGGCGAACGAGTTGATGAGCGCGGCGCCGAGGAGGATGAACCCGGTGCGGGCGATGAGCGAGAACGTGATGCCGAAGAGCAGCACCTTCTGCTGGTCCTCCCGCGGCACGCGGAAGCTCGTCATGATGATGAGGAAGACGAAGAGGTTGTCGACCGAGAGGGCCTTCTCGGTGATGTAGCCCGCGAAGTACTCCTGGCCGGCGGTGTGCCCGCCGAGCAGCCAGACGCCGACGCCGAACAGCAGGGCGATCCCGACGTAGATCGCGGACCAGATGCTCGCCTCGCGCAGCGAGGGGGTGTGGGCCTTGCGCACGTGGAAGACGTAGTCGAACGCCAGGAGCGCGAGGATCCCCACGATCGTGAGGGTCCAGACGAGGGGGGTGACGACCATCGTGCGCGTGTCCTCCGGAGTCGAGCGGTGGGTGGGTCGTGCGGTGACGACGTGGCGGGCGCCCGTGCGCCGGCCTTCCCGGTAACGGCTCGGGTCCTCCGAGGGTTCCCGTGGCCGCGCACGGCGAGGATACCCGCGGCGCGCCCGTGCCCGCCTGGGCGACGATGGGCGCATGGGGACAGACGAGGCGGCCGACCCGCTCGCCAGGGAGGCCGGGGCGCGCGCCGCCGTCGAGCGCGTCCGGGACGACGCCGCCCGCCGGCTGCTCGGGCTCGGCGTCGCGTTCGACGAGGTGGTCGCGGCGTCCGCCTTCTCCAACGCCGACGACGAGCACGACCCGGAGGGGGCGACCATCGCGTTCGAGCGCGCCCAGCTGTCGGCCCTGGCCCGGCAGGCGCGCTCCGACCTCGACGAGGCGGTCGCGGCGCTCCGCCGGCTCGACGACGGGACGTACGGCACGTGCGAGCGGTGCGGGCGGGCGGTGCCCCGGGCGCGGCTCGAGGCGCGTCCCACCGCGCGGCGGTGCGTCGCGTGCGCCGGCGCCCGGGGGTGAAACGCGTCCGTCCGCCCCCGCCGCGCCGCGGTCGGGCAGAAGGTCCCACTCAGGACGCGTGACGCTGGCCGATGGTGGAGAGGTGCCGCCGAACCCTCGGCGGCGATCGAGCGCGAGAGGTCACCGTGAACGAGAGCAGCACCCTGTCCGTCGGCTACGACGAGGACGACCTCCCCCCGTTCTGGGACTGACGAGCGGCCGGCCCGGCGGCTGACGCCGGGCTCAGTGCGCGCCGACGGCGCGGGCCTCGGCGACCGCCTCGGCCGCGCCCCACCGCCACGGCTCGCCGTGCCCCGGGAGCAGGACGGACGCTCCGGTGGCGGCGATGAGATCGAGCGAGGCGAGCGCCTGCGCGCTGTCCGCCGTCGCGGCACCCGCCACGATCTGCGGACCCTCGACACCCGTGTACGGGTCGAGCGTCACGAGCGCGTCGCCGACGAGCACGACGTCGCGCTCGGGCAGGTGCAGCGCGACGTGGCCTGCCGTGTGGCCGGGCGTACGGACCAGCCGGGGCGAGCCCGGGAGGTCGAGCGCTGCGCCGGCGTCGTCGGGGGCGTAGGGCGTGAGGTCCCGCACGCCGGGGACCCGCGGCGCGCCCGCCGCGGCCATCGCGCCGAGGATCCGCAGCGAGCCCGGGTGCCGCACCGGGTACAGGGCGCGGACGTTCTCGTGCGCGTACCGGTACGGGTGCGCGGCGATGAAGAAGTCCGCGGGATCGGCCCAGACGGGGACGCCGAGGCGCCGCCGCGCGACGGCGGCGAACCCCGTGTGGTCGAAGTGCGCGTGCGTGAGTGCGATGCCGGCGACGTCGGAGGGCCGGTGGCCCAGCGACCGCAGCGCCTGGCCCAGCAGCGGCCACATGGCCGGCAGCCCGGCGTCGACGACGAGGACGCGGCCGCCGTCGCCGCGCACGACGTAGAGGTTGACCCAGGCGTGGTCGAGCCGGTGCACGCCGTCCGCGACCTCCGAGAACGCCATGGCGACCTCCCCCTCGTGGTCCTCCACGGTCACCCCGGGTGTCCCGCGCGGCAACCGGGGGAGCGGCGCGGGACGACCCGGCGGGCTGTCGCGGGGCGGTGGTAGAACGACGCGTGACCACCCTCGACCTCCGCCCGGCCCGACCGGACGACGCGGCTGCCCTGGTCGCGCTGCGCGACGCGTGCGCCCGGTGGCAGCTCGCCCGCGGCGTGCGGCAGTGGGTCCCGGGCGAGGTCACGCTCGCGGTCGTCGCGGCGCAGGTCGCCGCCGGTGAGTGGTTCGTCGAGGACCACGAGGACCACGACGATCACGAGGGCCGGCTGGTCGCGGCGATCCGGGTGCTCGACGAGGACCCGCTCGTGTGGCCCGACCGGCTCCCGGCGGGCTACCTGCACGGCTTCATGGTCGACCGGGAGCTCTCCGGCGCCGGTCGCGGGGAGGCGGTCCTGCACTGGGCCGAGGACGAGGTCCGCCGGCGCGGGCACGATGTCGTGCGGCTCGACTGCGTCGCGACCAACGAGGTGCTGCGCGCCTACTACGCGGCGCGCGGGTACGCCGAGCGCGGCGTCGCGGACCGCACGGTCGCCGGCCTCGCGCCGTGCCTGCGGTTCGAGAAGCGCCTCGCCGCGGCACCCGGCGACGGGCCCGCGGCGGACGCCTCCCCCTAGTCCGCCGCGAGGACGCGCACGCCCCGCTCGCGCAGGGCCGCGACGACCGCGTGGTCCGCGCCCGCATCGGTGACGACGCCCGCGACGTCGTCGAGGCCGAGCACGGTGTGCGCGGACGCGGTGCCGAGCTTCTCGTGGCTCGCGAGCACCCACGTCTCCGCCGCGCGGCCGGCGAGCAGCCGCTTCATCGCCGCCTCCTCGACGTCCCCCGTGGTGAGGCCCGCGGTCGGGTGGACGCCGGTCACACCGAGCAGGAACAGGTCGGCCGTGACGCGCGCGGCCGCCTCGGCGGCGACGGCGCCGCACGTGACGACGGAGTGCTTGAAGAGCCTCCCGCCCAGCAGGTGCACGTCCGCGTCCGGGTGCTCGGCGAGCGCCGTCGCGACCGCCGGGCTGTGGGTCACCACGAGCGCCGCGGACGCGCGGGGGAGCGCACGGGCCACGGCGAGCGCGGTCGTCCCGCCGTCGAGCAGCAGCGTGCTGCCGGGCCGGACGAGGCCGACGGCCGCGCGCGCCACGCGCGCCTTGTCCTGCGGACCGATCCCGGCGCGGGTCGCGTGGTCCGCGACGGCGGGGGACACCGGGAGCGCGCCGCCGTACACCCGCTGGCACAGGCCCGCGGCCGCGAGGTCGCGCAGGTCCCGCCGCACGCTGTCCTCGGAGACGCCCAGCTCTGCGGCGAGCTCCTTGGCGACGAGGCGGCCGTCCCGTCGCAGGCGGTCGACGAGGAGGTCGCGTCTGTGCGCTGCGAGCATGAGCAACCCTCGATCCTGCCGAGTGATACCGGAAACTGCACGTTCCGGCTAGCGTAGCGCCATGCACCTCGACCCGACGACGTCTGCTCGCACCGACCCCCGCTGTGACCGCGCCCGCCCCGGCCTCGCGCTGCCGGACGCACGGGGGCGGACCGACCTCGACCGCACCGGCCTCGACCTCGACCGGAACCCCGACGTCCGTGTGCTCGACGTCGAGCTCGTGGCGAGCGCGTGGCACGTGCTGAGGCGCACGACGCTCGAGGTCCGCGGTCGTGACGGGCGCTGGACGACCCAGCACCGCGAGACGTACGACCGCGGTGACGGCGCGACGATCCTGCTGCACGACGTCGCGCGCCGGACCGTGCTGCTCACCCGTCAGCTGCGGTTCCCTGCGTACGTCAACGGCCACCCCGACGGCATGCTCGTCGAGACGGCGGCCGGCCTGCTCGACACCGACGACCCGGAGACCGCCGTCCGGCGGGAGACGGAGGAGGAGCTCGGGGTCACGTTGGGCGAGGTCACCCACGTCATGGACCTGTTCATGAGCCCCGGCTCGGTCACGGAGCGCCTCCACCTCTACGCAGCGCCGTACACGGCCGGGCAGCGGACCTCGTCCGGCGGCGGCCTCGTCGACGAGGGCGAGGACATCGAGGTGCTCGAGCTCGACGTCGACGAGGCCCGCCGCTGGGTCGCGGACGGTCGGATCGCGGACGCGAAGACGGTCGTGCTGCTCCAGTGGGCGGTGCTCGACGGGCCCTTCGCGGGTGCCGGGCGTGACGAGCGCGGCTGACGCGGCGGCGGGACCGCCGCGTCAGCCGGGCTGCGGGACCACGGGTGGCGTGTCGGGCACGTCCGGCGGGATGCGGTTCGGCCCCGCCTCGGGCGGGCGCGGGCGGTCCTGGCGGTGCAGCCGGACGGCCACCAGCGCGACGTCGTCGTCCGAGTGGCCCGGCAGGAGCCGGGCGATGACCTCGTCGCACAGCGTGTCGAGGTCGAGGTCCTGCGCGGCGAGCTCGACGAGCGTGTCGCGCAGCTCGACCATGCCGTCCCGCAGCGTCCGCAGGCGGCTCTCGACGAGCCCGTCGGTGTAGAGCAGCACCGTGGCGCCGCGGTCGAGGGTGATCTCCGACTCCGTGCGCCGGTTGTCGGGCAGCACCCCCAGGAGGACGTCGGGACGGACGGCGGACAGCGTCGCGACGGTGCCGTCGGGGTTGACGACCATCGGGTCGGGGTGGCCCGCGTTCGAGAAGCGGATGTGCGTGACGCCGCGGGCGCGCTCGTCGTCGGTCTGCTCGATGCGCGCGACCACAGCGGTCGCGATCGCGTCCGTCTGGAGGGTGCGCAGCGCCCGGTCGACGTCCTCGAGCACCCGCGCGGGGCCCGCGCCCGTCGTGACGGCGACGCCGCGGAGGATCGACCGCACCTGTCCCATGGTCGCCGCGGCGGCGACGTCGTGCCCCACGACGTCGCCGATGACGAGCACGGTGGCGCCGTCGGGCTGGAGGAAGGCGTCGTACCAGTCGCCGCCGACCTTCGCCGCCTCGGCGGCGGGCCGGTACCGCACGACGACCTGGACGTGGTCGGGCTCGGGCGGCTCCGTGAGCAAGGACCGCTGGAAGCCCTCGGCGAGCTGGCGCTGCTGGCGGTACAGGCGCGCGTTGGCGAGGGCGAGGCCCGCCCGTCCGGCGACCTCGCGCGCGTTGACGAGGTCGGCCGGCGAGATCGGCGCGCGTCCCGGGCCGCTGAAGAGGCTCACCGCGCCCACGGTGCGGCCGCGGGCGCGCAGCGGCAGCACGACGGCCGACTCGGGGGCGAGCGCACGCAGCAGGTCCTGCGCCTCGCCCTCGCGCAGCACCGCGGAGACGGCGGCGGTGGCGTCGACGGGCAGGTTCACGACGTCGTTCGTCTCGAGCGCGCGGCCGAGGAAGGACTCGTCACGCAGCGCCTCGAGCCGTGCGCTCGCGTACCGCTCGACGAGCGGGCGCTGCTCGGGGTCGACGTGCCACGAGGCGATGTCCCGCAGGCGCCGCCGCGCGCTCACGCCGTCGCTCGGGTCCTCGACGAGCGTGACGACGCACCAGTCGCCGAGCTCGGGGACGAGCAGGCGCGCCAGTCGCCCCACGGCCTCCTCGGCCTCGAGCGTCTCGGACAGCGCGTGCGTCACGCTCGCCGTGAGCGCGAGCCTCCGGCTGGCGGCGTCGGCCGCCTCCTGCGCACCGCGCCGGGCGGTCACGTCGAGGAAGTAGACGGACAGGCCGTCGGGGTTCGGCCACGCCCGGACCTCGTACCAGCGGTCCAGCGGAGCGGGGTAGTACGCCTCGAACGCGACGGCGGACCCCGTCGACATGGCCTCGCGGTAGGCGTGCTCGAAGGGCGACCCGACCGCCTCGGGGAACGCGGCCCAGAGGTCCTGGCCGAGCAGCTCGTCGCGGTGCCGCTCGAGCAGGCGCTCCGCCTCGGCGTTGACGTACGTGAAGCGCCAGTCCCGCGCGAGCGAGAAGAAGGCCGTCGGCATCGACTCGAGGACGCGCGTGACCCGCACCTCGGCGTCGCCCTGGGCCGTGCTGTCGTACCCGACGCCGAGCACCCGGACCGCGCTGCCGTCCGGGCCGGGCAGGGCGCGCCCCCGGGCAACGATCCACCGCGTGGGTCCGCCGGGGACCTCGACCCGGTACTCGAGCTCGAACTCGCCGAGGGTGTCGATCGCCCGCTGGACGCCGCGGCCCACCACCGGGCGGTCCGTCGGGTGCAGGCGCGCGTTGAACGCGCCGAGCGTCCCGTCGAACTCGCCGCGCGCGTACCCGAAGAGCTCGTGCATCCGGTCGTCCCAGTGCAGCCGGTTCGCGACGAGGTCCCACTCGAACGTCCCGATGCCCGCGGCCGCGAGCGCGAGGTCCGTGAGCACCTCGGACGGGTCGACGACGGCCCGCTCGGCGCTGCGCCGACGCTCGTCCTTCGGACGGTCGCGTCGGCGGCGCGTCGCGTGCGACCGGGGGTCGTCGGGCACAGCGCCTCCTCGGTCGGACGGGACGGGTCAATGATCGTGCTCCGGGGCGCTCGCCGCGAGACGACGGGTGCCGGCGCGCCCCGGGAGCCCGGTCGGCGCTCGAGCGCTTCCCGCACGTCAGGCGGGCGGACGCCCAGCCGGAGAGCGGACCCCACGCCGACGACGTGGGGCGGGTGTGCCCGGGGTGCGCGGCCGGCACGGGGCGGCGCCGCGACGAGCGACCCCCGGGTGCGGCACGACCCCGCCCGTGACCGCCGTCAGCCGAGCGGCGTGGTCGCGTCGAGCGCGACGGCGAACCACACGGTCTTGCCGCGCGGGTGCACGTCGACGCCCCAGTCGCTCGCGAGCCGCTCGACGAGCCGCAGCCCCTGGCCGCCCGGGACGCGCGGTCCGTCGTCGCGCACGACGGGCAGCGTGTCGCCCTCGTCGGTCACGCGCACGACGTACTGGTCCCCGATGACGCCCACGCGCACGAGCACGGGCTCGGCCCGACCGTGCGCCAGGGCGTTGGCCGCGAGCTCGCTGGTCAGCAGCTCGACGACCTTGACGACGCCGGGGGAGGCCTCCGCGTCCCGGGCGTGCTTGACCGCCCACTGCCGCGCGGTCCGGATCGAGGACGGCCGGCCGTCGAGGTAGATCTCCGCCACGGCCATCGGGTCAGGATGGACCATCATCGCCGCCGCCGCCCGGCGACGTCCCCGGTCGCGCCCACGCTCAGCTGCCCAACCGGGTACGGATCGCCTCGGCGATCTCCTGGATGTACGCGTCCATGGCGAGCAGGGGCTCGTGCGCCCACGGGTCGAGCACGTCGGAGTAGAGGTTGATCGCGACCGTGGTGACGTCGTCCGCGACGGCGGGCAGCGCGGCCGCCGAGCGGAAGCCGGCGTCGAGCGCGGCCTGGCGCCACACGGGCCAGCGCGGGTCCGGGTGCAGGTCCGGCACGAGCACGCCTTGGAGCGTGCGCATCGCCTCCACGCACGGCCCCTCACCGGCGCGCACCTCGACCATGTCGCACTGCTTGGCGCGCTCGTCGCTGCTGGCGACGAACCCGAGCTCGCCGTGGTAGCGCAGCGTGATGCTGCAGAACGTGCTCGGTCCGAGGCGCGCGGCGGCGCCGCGAGCGTACTCGTCGATGTCGGTCTGCATGTCGTGCATCGTGCACACCCCTCGGGGGTCGGGGCGCGGGGGCGCCGGGCGCACCCACGATGGTAGGCCGCGATCGCTGCGGGGGCGCGTCGGGACACGCCCCGCGCCGGCCTACGCGCGGGCCGCCGACGCGCGCAGACGCCGCGAGGGCCAGCCGCTCGCCGTGCCCACGATCGTCAGCAGCGAGGGCACGAGGAGCGCGCGCACGACGAACACGTCGAGGAGGATGCCGACCGCGAGCGCGAAGCCGAGCTCGCGGAACGGCTGGAGCGGCACCAGCGCGAGCAGCCCGAAGCTGGCGGCCAGCGCGAGCCCCGCCGCGGTGATGGCGCGCGTCGACTGCGGCACGCCGATGGCCATGGCGTCGCGGAGCGAGCGGTCCTTCGCGAGCTGCCACACGCGCCCCACGGCGAAGATGTTGTAGTCCGAGCCGAGCGAGAGCAGCAGCACCGCGGCGGCGAACGGGACGTAGAACGTCAGGTCGTCGTGACCGAGCAGGCCCTGGAAGACGAAGACCGTGATGCCGAGGGTCGCCGAGAGCGCGAGCAGGCTCGAGGCCAGCAGGTAGAGCGGCGCGACGACGGCCCGCAGGAAGAGCACGAGCATGAGCAGGTTCACGGCGAGCGCGGCGACGCTGATCCGCAGGAGGTCGTCCGTGGTGTCCTGCACGATCCCCGCGGCCAGGGCCGTGTCGCCCGCGACGTTGATGTCGACCGCGCCGAGGCCCGCGCCGTCGGCGAGCCCGGGCAGCGCCTCGCGCAGGTCCGCGAGGCGGCCGATCGCCGTCGACTCGAGCGGGGAGGAGTCGAGCACGACGAGGTAGCGCGCCGCGTCCCCGGCCGGCGAGACCATGAGCTCCTCGTCGTCCACGGGGATGTCGCCGGGACCGAGCACGCCCACGACACCCTCCTGGGCGTCGATCGCGTCGCCGAGCCGCAGGAGCGCGTCGGGGTCCGCGCCGACGTCCTCGCCCTGGAGGAGGATCTCGGTGGGGGACACGATGCCGGGCGCGAAGCCGTCGCTGGCCGCCTGCGCGGCGAGCGCCGCGGGGTGGTCGTCGGGCAGCGACTGGACGAAGCCGAGGCCGAGGTCGAGCTCGCGCAGGGGGAGCGCGGCCGTGGCGAGCGCGCCGATGCACACGAGGGCCACCGCCCACGCGGACGCGCGGCGCGTGACCGCGCGCGTGACGACCGACGGCCGCTCGCGCGGCCCGCGCGTCGTCTCGGTCGTCGGGTCGTGCGGCCAGAACGCGAGCCGGCCGAGCACCGCGAGGAGCGCGGGCACGAGCGTGATCGCGACGACCACGCCGAGCACCACCGTGATCGCGAGGCCGGGGCCGAAGCCGCGGAACAGGCCCGAGCCGGCGACGACGAGCGACGCCGTGCCCGCGGCGACCGTGATGCCCGCGACCGTGACGATCGGCGTGAACGACGCCGTGGCGAGGCGCGCCGCCTCGAGCCGGGAGTGGCCCTCCGCGAGCCGGGTGCGCAGGCCCGAGAGGTAGAAGATGCAGTAGTCGGTGACGACGCCGAGCAGGAGCGCCACGATGAGCGGGCGCAGGTCCGCCGGCACCGAGACGTCGAGCATGCGCGCGAGCGACCCCGACACGCCCAGGGTCACGCCGACGGCGGCGCCCACGGACACGAGCGTCACGAGGGGCGCCGCGACGGACCGGAAGGTCAGCGCGACGACCGAGAGGATCGCGAGGAGGGTGACGAGCTCGACGACGTGCACCCAGCCGTTGACGATGTCGCCCTGGGCGGCGCGCGCCGGGACGGAGCCCGTCACGCCGACGTACGCGTCCTCGGCATCGGTGAGCTCGGCGGCCGCGAAGGCCTCGGCGTCGTCGCGCTGCGCGAAGAAGGAGTCCGCCGGGTCCAGGAACAGGAACGTCATGACCGTCGTGTCCTCGGCGGCCGCGCCGGGGAAGAGGCCACCGCTGTTGGTCAGGGGGATGGCCCCGAGGACCGACGTGTCGTACGAGCCCTGCGTCAGGGCCACGCCGCGCAGCACGGCCTCGGCCTGGGCGAGGGGGGCCATGCCGTCGGGGTCGTGCTGGACGATGGCGACGCGGCTGAGCAGCGGGAACCCGAACGCCTCGGTGGAGCGACGCTCGGCGACGAGGCTCACGTCGTCGGCGCCGAGCTGCTCGAGGTCGTCCCCCGAGGCGCCGAGCGGGGGCAGGAGCACGGCCGAGGCCACGGCGGCGACCGCCCAGGCGACGATGACCGGCCAGCGCAGCGCGACGACGACGCGCGCGTAGCCGTACCAGAGCCGGGTGCCGAGGCTGCGGTGGGGCGTGACGCCGGCCTCGGGGCCGGCGGTCGTCGGCGCGCTCACGGCGTCGCGGTCGGCGTCGAGCGGGGCTCGGCGCTGGGGCTCTCGGACGGCTCGTCGGCCTCTTCGGTCGGCCCGTCCGTGGGTTCCTCGCTCGGCTCGTCGGTCGGCTCGCTGCCGTCCTGGTCCGCGGCCGCGACGTCCTGGCCCGCGAGCTCGCGGCACTCGCGCGACGCCTGCTCCGAGCCCGGGCGGGCGTCCTGCACCGCGTCGAGCGCCTCGGCGGCGCGCCGCGCGTCCTGGTCCCGCAGCCCGAGGGCCACCTCGTCGAGCGCAGCCGTGAGCGTCGCGTTGTACTCGGCGGCCTGGACGCACGGCGCGGGCACGTCGCCCGAGGCCTGCGCCGGGGTGGGCGTGCTCGTGGGGTCGGCCTCGGGTGCACGCCCGGCGCCGATGACGCCGAACGACGTGAGGACCAGGCCGGCCGCCGCGGTGAGCAGCACACCGGTGACGAAGGCGACCACGACCCTCAGGGCCTGGCGCCCCCGCCCGGCCGGACGGCGGCCGTCGTCCCGCCCGGCGCCGCCGGCGTCGTCCGGGTCCTGCAGGCGGTCGTCCCGCGCGCCGCGCCCTGCCATGGCTAGTCCTCCCGTGTCGTGACCACCGCGATCGTTCATCGGTCCCGCCTCGACCCGTGAGCGCCCTGGTGGTCGAGATCGTAGGGAGCCCCCGCGCCGCCGCAACCGGAGCGGCGTGCCCGGGGAGCGGCGCGTGACCGGTCCGCGAGCCCCCGCCCGGGCCCTAGGGCCCTCGTGCACCCGCCCGCCCGGGCAGAGGGTGGGGGCGGGGACCCCGCCGGGGTCGCGCGAGGAGGGGCACATGGGAGCGAACGTCGTCGTCGGTGTGGACGCGAGCGAGGCCAGCCAGGGAGCGCTCGACTGGGCCGCCGACGCCGCCATGGCGCGGCGCTGCGTGCTCGAGGTCGTGCACGCGGTCCGTCAGCCCGCCTGGGGCTTCGACATGGACCTCGACCACGTGCTCGAGCAGCAGGGCAAGAACCTCCTCGAGGCCTCCGCCGAGCGCGCCGAGCGCGCGCTGCCCGGGCTGCGGGTGCGCACGGTGCTCAGCACCGACACCCCCACCGGTGCGCTGCTCGCGCGCGCGCACGACGCCGCGCTCCTCGTGGTCGGCTCGCGCGGTCCCGACGTCCTCGGGGGGCCGGCCGGGTCGGCCGGGTACCGCCTGGCCGCGGCCGCACGCTGCCCCGTCGCGCTCGTGCCCGCGCGGCGCGGCTCGACGGCGCGCACGGTCGTCGTCGGCGTGGACGGCTCGCCGGACGGGCGCGCGGCGCTCGCCGTCGCGGTCGCCGAGGCCGAGCTCGCCGGCGCGCGCGTCGAGGTCGTGCGGGCGTGGGACGCGCCCGAGCTCCACGAGTCGGTGGGGCACGTGCGGCACGGTCTCGCCGACGCGCTGCGCGAGCAGGAGGCCGCGGCGCTGCGCGAGCTGCTCGGCCCCGTCCGCCTCCGCCACCCCGACGTGCCGATCGTCCAGCGGGTCGTCCGCGGCCGCCCGGCGCGCGCCCTGCTCGACGCCGCGCGCGACGCCGAGCTGCTCGTCGTCGGCGCGCACGGGCGGACGGGCGGCGACCCGTCGGTGCTCGGCGCCGTGAGCCACGCCGTCGTGCTGCACGCCTCGTGCCCCGTCCTCGTCGCGAGGGAGCGCCAGCACCCCTGAGGGCCACCCGGGTGACACCCGGGTGGGTGACGTCGGACCGCTCGGGCGCGCACGGCTGCGTCCGGCGGCCCGCGCCTGCCCACGCGACGCGGTGTGCGCCCGTACCGTGGGGCCATGCCCTCCCCCCGGCAGCCGCGCGCCCGCGGCGCGGACGGGACCGCGGCCGACGACGCCGCGGCCCTGCCGCTGCCCGCTCGCGGCGCGCTCGTGCCGCTGCCCGAGTTCGGGCCGTTCGACTCGCTCACCGACGTCGCGCACGGCCTCTACATCGAGGGGTTCTCCGCACGGGCCGTCGTGGCCTGCCGGACGGGCCGCGCGCTCGCGGTCGCGGGCGGCGACGTCGTGAGCGCGCGCTACTTCCGGTACATCGAGGCGATCGCGCTGCAGGAGCTGGGGCGCCACGCGGACGCGGTCACCGCCGGCGAGGCGCTCCTGGCCGAGCTGGGCGACGACGTCGAGCCGATGTGGCGTGCCAAGGCGCTCGCCCTCGTCGCGGAGGCGAGCACGCGGGTCGGCGACGCGCGGGCGATCGGGGACGTGGCCGAGGCGTACTGGCTGCTCGGGGCCGTCCCCGCCCGCACCTACGGCCACCTCTCGGCGAGCATGGCCGTGGGCCTCGCGCTGCGCTCCCTCAACCTGCTCGAGGAGGCCGACGCCGTCCTGCGGTCCATCTCGGGCGGCGGCGGACCGGGCATCGACGTGCTCGTCGCGCAGGAGCGCGCGCTCCTCGCCGCGTACTGGGGCACGAGCCTCATCCTCATCGGCCGCGCGGACGACGCCGCCGCACGCTTCGTCGACTCCGCCTCGACCGCCCGGCGCATGATCGCGCTCGCCGCCGCCGACGACGACCCCGCGATGGTCGCGCGCGGCGAGGTCATCGAGGCCTTCGCGCTCATGCAGCTCGGCTCGGGGGACACCGTCCGCCTCGCCGCCGCGCGGGTCCGGGACGCGGCCACGCGCTTCACCACGCGGCCCGAGCTCGTCGAGACGCACCTGCTGCGGCTCGTGCTCGCGCGCCAGGCGGCGGACGAGCACCGCTGGGCCGAGGCGCGCGAGGGCCTCGAGGACCTCGTGGTCGACGCCGACGCCGCAGGCCGCGAGGTGTGGGCGGCGAGCGCGCGGTGGGCGCTCGCGCAGGTGCACCAGGAGGAGGTCGGGCCGCACCCGGCGCTCGAGCCCCTGCTCACGCTCGCGCGTGTCGCGCTCGAGCGCGTGTGGTCCGAGCGCGAGGGCCGCTTCGCGGCGCTCCACGACCGGCACCAGCTGCGCGAGCTCACGGCCGAGACCGAGCGGATCAGCCGCGTGCTCGTCCAGGACCCGCTGACCCGGCTGGGCAACCGCCGTCTCATCGACATGACGGCCGAGCGGCACGCCGACTACCCGTGGGCCGTGTTCGTGGACGTCGACAGCTTCAAGGCGATCAACGACACCTACTCGCACGGCGTCGGCGACGCGGTCCTGCGGGCCGTCGGGGGGATCGTCCGGTCCCAGGCGCGCGAGACGGACCTCGTCGCCCGGTTCGGCGGCGACGAGTTCCTCGTGCTCCTGGCCGGCGGTGGCGACGCGGCCGCGGCGTTCGCCGAGCGCGTGCAGCGCGGGGTCGCGGCGCACGACTGGTCCGCGGTCGCCGCCGGGCTCGAGGTCACCGTCTCGATCGGCGTCGGCCCGACGGACGGCGCCCCGGGCGACCGCTGGGCGGCGGCGGACGCCGCGCTGCTCGAGGCGAAGCGCGCGGGTCGCAACCGGGTGGTCGCGGCGGGCTGACGGTCCCGTCCCGCGCGGGTCCGGCGCGCGTCGACCCTGGCGCCGGGACCCGGCGCCGCCCATGCTGGGGACGTCCGGCATCGGGAGGGTGCGTGAGAGCGACGGGGGCGGCCGACGGTGCCGGGCGGCGTGCGGCGCGCGCCGCCGCACCGCTGCGGGTCGTGGTCCTCGGCGCGGGGCTCGCAGGGGCGTGCGCGGCCGCCGCCGCCGCCGGTCACGGGCGGATCGTGACGCTCGTGGAGCGGGACGAGCTGCCGGACGCGCCCCGGCCACGGCCCGGCGTCCCGCAGGGTCGCCTGCTGCACGTGTACCTCCACCGCGGACTGCTCGCGATCGAGGAGCTGCTGCCCGGCTTCCGCGCCGAGCTCGAGGCGGCCGGCGCGGTCGCCCTCGACACCGGCGACCTCGCGTGGCTGGGCGAGTTCGGCTGGGCGCCGACCGGACGGCCGCAGCTGCCGCTGCTGTCCGCGTCGCGCCCGCTCGTCGAGCACGTCGTGCTGCGGCGCGTGCGCGCGCTGCCGGGCGTCGTCGTGCGCGACGGCACACGGGTCGCCGGGCTGCGTCGCGGCGGCCCCGGCGGGCCCGCGTGGTGGGTCGACCCGGCCGAGGGCGCGCCCCTGCCCGCCGACCTCGTCGTCGACGCCACCGGCCGCTCCTCGCGGCTGCCCGCGTGGCTCGCCGCGGCCGGGGTGGCGCCCGCCGCGACGTCCGAGGTGGACGCGCACCTCGGGTACGCGGCGCGCCGGTACGCGCTCGACGGCGCCCGCGTCGCCGTGCCCGGGGTCGTCGTCCTCCAGACGCCCCGCGACCCGTCCGGCGGCATCGCCCTGCCCGTGGAGGGCGGCGAGTGGCTCGTCGGCGCCACGGGCGCGGGCGGCGTGCGCCCTCCGCGCGACCCGGCGGGGTTCGACGCCTTCCTCGAGGGCCTGCGGCACGACGCCGTCGCCCGGCTCGCGCGGGCCGGCCGCCCGGTGGGCGACGTCGTCGTGCACCGGCAGACCGGCAACCGCCGGCACCACTACGAGCGCGTGCGCGGGTGGCCGGCGGGGCTGCTGGTCCTGGGGGACGCGCTGTGCGCGTTCAACCCCGTCTACGGCCAGGGCGTCACGGTCGCGGCGTGCGAGGCGCTGGTCCTGCGCCGCGCCCTCGCGCGCGGCTGGCGGCCCGGGCAGGAGCGCCGCCTGCTGCGCCGGTTCGTGCGCGTCGCAGCCCTGCCGTGGGCCATCGCGACGAGCAGCGACCTGAGGTACGCGAGCGCCGAGGGCACGCCGACGCGCGTGCAGGCCGCCCTCGGCCGGTGGACCCAGGAGCTCGACCGGCTCGCGAGCCACGGTGACGCGCTCGCGAGCGCGACCGTCGCCCGCGTCTACCACCTCGTGGGCTCGCCCCTCCTGCTGGTCCGGCCGGGACTGCTCGTCGCCGCGCTGCGCGCCCGCCGCCACGGGTACGGCCCGGCGCTCCCCGCGCCGCACGTGGTCGCGGGACCCGATGAGATCCGCGCGGCGCGGGGGTCCGACAGGTGACCGGGACGCGCGACGTCCCCGAGACGACGGAGGCGACGATGACCACCACCCCGACCTCGACGGGCACGACGGCGCGCACGCCGCGGGAGCACCGCCTCCGCGTCCCGGGCGCCGAGCTCCACTACGAGGTCCGCGGCTCGGGCCCGCTCCTGCTGACGGTCGCCCAGCCCATGACGAGCGGACCCTTCGCTGCCGTCGCGGACCTGCTCGCGGCGCACCGGACCGTCGTGACCTACGACCCGCGCGGCGTGGGGCGCAGCACGGTGGACGACCCGGCCCGCGACGTCACGCCCGAGGACGAGGCGGACGACCTCGCGGCGGTCGTCGACGCCGTCGGCGGGGGACCCGCGGACGTGCTCGGGAGCAGCGGGGGCGGCGTCGCCGCGCTCGCGCTCGCCGTGCGCCACCCGGGCCACGTGCGCACGGTCGTGGCGCACGAGCCACCGCTCTGCGAGCTGCTCGAGGACGCGCCGCACCTCCGCGACGCGGTCGACGCCGTCCAGGCGACCTACCGCGCCGCGGGCGCCGGCGCCGCGTGGGGCGCGTTCGTCTCGCTGGTCGTGCACGAGGGGCCCGTCGGTCCCGACGGCGTGCCGCCCGCCGCCTGGCCGCCGCACGGCGCTGGGCAGGACGGCGCTGGGCAGGACGGCGCTGGGCAGGACGGCGGTGACCCGGGCAGCACGGGCGACCCCGCCGCGGCCGCCCCGCCGCGCACGGCCAAGGACGACGCCGACGACGAGCTCTTCTTCCTCCGCATGCTCGTGCCGTTCACGCGGTGGCACGCCCCGGTCGAGGCGCTGCGCGACGGCACACCGCACGTCGTGCCCGCGGTCGGCGCCACGTCCGGGGCGCAGATCGCGCGGCGCGCGACGGACGCGCTCGCGGACCGGCTCGGCACGACGTCGGTCGTGCTGCCGGGCGGTCACGCGGGCTTCATGGAGGACCCGGAAGCCTTCGCCACGGCGCTCCTCACGCTGCTCGCGTCGCGGTGAGCCCGGCGGCGGCGGCGCCGGGTGCGCCGCCGCCCGCCGGCCCGTCAGGGCCTGACCTCGAGCACCTGGTTGAACGGCGTCTGGGCGACCTGCGCGAAGCGCGTGAAGCCGCCGGTCGTGACCACGTCCCGCAGGCGTGCCGGCCCGGCCTGGGTCCCGAGCGCGAGACCCACGTCCTGCGACAGCGACGCAGGCGTGCACAGGAGCGTCGAGAACCCGTAGTACACGCGCCCGACGGCCGTGAGGTTGTCGTGAACGCTGTCCCCGGCCATGGGCTCGACGACCATCCACGTGCCGTCGTCGGCGATCGCGGAGCGCACGTGACGCGCCGCCCCGACCGGGTCGCCCATGTCGTGCAGCGCGTCGAACGTCGTGACGAGGTCGAAGCCCGACCCGCCGAACTCCTGGGCCGGGGCCACCTCGAAGTCCACGCGGTCCGCGACGCCCGCCTCCTCGGCGCGCCGGCGCGCGTGCGCGATCGACGCGGCGTGGTAGTCCGACCCCACGAACGTCGAGGCGGGGAAGGCCTGAGCCATGATCACGGTGGATGCGCCGTGGCCGCAGCCGATGTCCGCGACGCGCGCGCCGCGCTCGAGCCGCTCGACGACGCCGTCGAGCGCGGGCAGCCACTCGCTCACGAGGTGCGCGTGGTAGCTCGGCCGGAAGAAGCGCTCGCAGCCGACGTGCACGTCCGGGCCGTGCTCGTGCCACCCGAGCCCGCCCCCGGCGCGCGCCGCTCCGACGACGCGTCCCGTGTCGGCGAGCGTGCCGAGCGCGAGCTGGAAGAGCCCGGGCAGGAACGCCGGGCTCTGCTCGTCCGTGAGCGCGACGGCGTGCTCGGGCGGGAGCGTGTACTCGCCCGAGACCGGGTCGAGCGCCACGAAGCCGCCGGCTGCCTGCGCCGCGAGCCACTCGCGGGCGTAGGTCTCGGCCGTACCGGTGTCGTGCGCGAGGCGCGCGGGCGTGGTCGGCCCGGTCGCCATCGCGCGGTAGTAGCCGAGCTCGTCGCCCATGACGACGAGGCCGGCGTTGAGCGTCGCACCGACCTCGTCCACCGCGCGGAGGACGAAGGCCATGAGCGTGTCGACGTCGAGTCCGACGGGCTCCTCGACGGTGGTCATCATCGTGGTCCTCTCTGCCGTCCGGGACGTCGTCGCCCCGGGATCGGCCGACCGTAGGACGCCGCCCGCGACGGTCGCATCAGGGGGCCCACCTAGTAACCGCCGTCGGCGGAGGGCGGGCGTAGGCTCGCAGACGTGCTGGTCGGACGGGAGTCCGAGCGGCGGGCCGTCGGCTCGCTCCTGGCCGCCGCCCGGGCGGGCGAGAGCCGGGTCCTGGTGCTGCGCGGCGAGCCCGGGATCGGCAAGACCGCGTTGCTCGACGAGGCCGCGCGTCACGCCGAGGGCATGCGCGTGCTGCGCGCGCAGGGCGTCGAGTCCGAGCAGTTCGTGCCCTTCTCGGGACTCCACCAGCTGCTCCGGCCCGTGCTCGGCGTGCTCCACGAGATCCCGACCGCGCAGGCGCGCCACCTGGAGGCGGCGCTCCTGCTCGGTCCCGGCCCGGGCACGCAGGCACCGCCCAGCCGCTTCGCCGTCGGTGCGGCGACGCTCAGCCTGCTGTGCCGGGCCGCCGAGGACGCCCCGCTCGCCGTCCTCGTGGACGACGCCCACCTGCTCGACGCGCCCTCGGCCGAGGCGCTCGTCTTCGCCGCGCGTCGCCTGGTCGCCGACCCGGTCGCGGTGCTCGTCGGGGTGCGGACGGGCGAGGGCGGCGCCGCAGCGTGGGCAGGGCTGCCGGAGCTCGTGGTCGTGGGGCTGGACCTCGCGGCGACCGCAGCGCTCCTCGCGCGCGCCGCGGGAGCCGCACTGCGGGACGACCGCGTCGAGCGGCTGCACCTGGCGACCGCCGGGAACCCGCTGGCGCTGCTCGAGCTCGGCGCACGCGGCACCGCCGCGGACGCGCCCGCCGGGGCGCCGGTCGCGGTGTCCGAGCAGCTGAGCCGGGCCTTCCTCGGGCGTGTGGGCGAGCTCACCCCGGCCACGCGGACGGGGTTGCTCGTCGCGGCGGCCGACGGCGCGAGCCTCGCGGTGGTGCTCGAGGCGTGCGCTGCGCTCGGTGTGCCCGACCCCGGGCTCGGCCAGGCCGAGGACGTCGGGCTGATCACGGTCACGGGGGACCGGGTGACGTTCCGGCACCCCCTCGTCCGGTCCGCGGTCTACGGGTCGGCCGGCCCGGCCGCGCGCCGGGCGGTGCACCGTGCCGTCGCCGCGGTGCTGCCGCGGTCGGAGACCGACCGCCTCGCGTGGCACCTGTCCGAGAGCGCGGTGGCGCCCGACGAGGACACGGCCGCCACGCTCGACCGCGTCGCTGCGCAGGCCTCGGCGCGCGGTGCGTACGCGCTCGCGGCGAGCACCCACGAGCGCGCCGCGGAGCTCACCGCCGAGCCGACGCGCCGGGTGGGCCGCCTCGCCGCCGCCGGCGAGGCGGCGTGGCTCGCAGGGCTCACCGCACGGTCCGTCGCACTGCTCGATCGCGCCCTCGCCGCCGATCCGCCACCCCTGCTGCGGGCGCGGATCCAGGAGCGCCGGGGCGCCGTCGAGACGCGGTGCGGCTCGCTCGACCAGGCCCTCGTGACCTTCGTCGAGGCGGCCGAGGCCGTCCGTGGGACCGACCCCGACGCCGCCGTCCGCCTGTTCGCCGACGCCGTGCACGTGGCCTTCTACCTCGGCGCCCCCGCGGCGGCGATGCGCGCGAGCGAGGCGATCGACGCGCTCGCTGACGTCACGACCGACGCGGACGCCCGCGCCCTGGGGCTCATCGCGACCGGCATGGCCATGGTCATCGCGGGCGCAGGTGAGGCCGGGGTCGCACGCCTGCGCGCCGCCGCCTACGCGCTGGTCGCCCCCGACGGCGGGGTGCAGCGCGGGGACCGCTTCCGGCTCCCGCTGCGCATCCAGGGCGCGCTGTGGCTGCGCGACGCGGGAGACCTGCGCGACGTCGTCGGCGAGACGATCGACCGCCTGCGCGAGCAGTCGGCGCTGGGCTCCCTGCCCTACCTGCTCATGCACCTCGCGCGCGACGCGGCCACGACGGACCGCTGGGACGACGCCGAGGCCGCCTACCTCGAGGCCGTGCGGCTCGCGCACGAGGCCGGCCACACCACCGAGCTCACGGTGGCGCTCGCAGGCCTCGCGTGCCTGCACGCGCGTCGGGGAGAGTCGACGGACTGCCTGCGCGCGGTCACGGCCGCGCTGGGCCTCGCGCGACGCCACCACATCCGGCTCGCGTCGTTCTGGGCGACCTTCGCGCAGGGCGACCTCGCCGCGGGCGCCGGGCGCGTCGAGGACGCCGCGCGGCACTACGAGCAGCTCCTCGGGCAGCTGACCGAGCGCGGCCTCGGGGACCCGGACCAGTCCTGCGCGCCCGAGCTGGTGGAGACCTACGTGCACCTCGCGCGGACGGACGAGGCCGGAGCGCTCGCCGAGCGCTTCGCCGCGGCGGCGGACGCCAAGGGCCAGCCCTGGTCCCGCGCGCGTGCGCAGCGCGCGCTCGGCCTCGCCGCGGCGGACGGCGAGGTCCACTTCCGCAGCGCGCTCGAGCTCCATGCGCGCACGGCGGACCGCTATGAGGGCGCGCGCACCGAGCTGGCGTTCGGCGCGTGGCTGCGGCGCGCACGGAGGCGCACCGAGGCGCGTCCGCTGCTCCGCTCCGCGCTCGCGACCTTCGAGTCGCTGGGCGCGACGCCCTGGGCCGACGTCGCAGCCCACGAGCTGGGCGCCACCGGGGAGACCGCGACGCGTCGCCCGGCCCTCGCGGCGGACCGACTCACCCCGCAGGAGCGTCAGATCGCCGCGATGCTCGCGAGCGGCCGGACGACACGCGAGACGGCGGCCGCCCTGTTCCTGAGCCCGAAGACCGTCGAGTACCACCTGCGGCACGTCTACCAGAAGCTCGGGGTGCGCTCCCGGGCCGAGCTGGCGGGGGCCCTGGCGGGGACGCACGGCGGGGCGCTCCCGGACGGCGCCGACGCCGCCGGGGCCGGCGCACCTGGCGCCGGCCCCGGCGGCCGTCCTCCCTCCGCGGCCCGGGGCCGCCGCCCGCCGCTCAGCCCGCGGCGCTGAACTCCTCCATCGCGAGGAGCGGCCGGATCGCCTGCCGGATCGGGCCCTGGACCGTGTACCGCTGCACGGCGTCGTGCCGGAGCTCGTTGCCCAGCGCCGCCATGATCATGCCCTGGTCGAGCGACAGGTACCGCTCCGCGACGATCCCGCTGCGCACGGCGACCGAGTCGTAGAACCCGCCCGGGCCGTAGGCACCCAGCTCGGTCCGCATCTTCGCGAGGTTGTCCATCGCCTCGTCGTGCGCGTAGGGCAGGGCGAGGAACGACGCGTGCGCCGTCACCGTGCCGTCGCCGTACTCCGTCGGGATGCTCGGAGCGCGGAAGCACGCGGGGTCGTCCCAGCCGGGGTCGACGCTCGTGCGCTCGTGGTCGGACGTGTACCCGTTCGTGTCCATGCCGATCGCGTCGACGCCGTACTCGCGGTAGCCGCCGCGCGGGTCGCTCGCGGGCGAGAAGCCCCAGTAGCCGTAGCCGGCCTCCTCCATGCCGTGCTCGATGTGCGCGCGCACGGTCAGCGGGTGGTTGACGCCCCAGCTCTGCGGGCCCCACTCCGCCTCGGGCACGAAGAGGTCGACCATGAGCGCCTCGAACATGCTCCCGCCCCAGGTCGGCACGAGCTGCATGTCGCGGTAGCGGTACGCGCCCTCGTAGACGTCGACGCCGAGGTAGGTGCGCGTCTCGCCCACGGGCCGCTGCTCGGGCCAGCTCCAGTCGCACGCGTCCGGGAAGGTGCGGAACATCGAGAAGTAGTGCTCGGGCGGGATCTGCCCCCACGCGATGCCGAGGTAGCTCGCCATGCGCGGCTCGGTGTTGAGCGTCCCGTAGTGGTGGCCGGTGTACCAGACGTCCGGCCCGCGGTCCCGGTAGTTCCCGACGACCGCGGCGGTGTCGGCCGGCGGCTCGTCCCAGAAGCCTCCGCGCAGCTGGCGCACGGCCGGGTCGTAGAAGAACCCGAAGTCCATGGTCGAGCGGATCGCGTCGGCCTCGTCGCGCAGCCGCGGCTCGGCGTTGCCCACGAGCACGAGGGCGGTCGCGAGCCACGCGTTGTCGACGCTCGACAGGAACGGGTAGACCGTGCCGCCGTCGGTCGGGAAGACGCGCAGCTTCTCGCCGGTGGCCTCGCTGTACCAGTTGTAGAACATGCCCGAGTCGTCGTGGCGCTCGAGCGTCGCGACGCTGCCCAGCGTCTGCGTCAGCCGGTCGCGCGCCTCACGCCGGTCGATGAGGCCGAGTTCGCGCGCGACCACGGTGCTCCACAGGTAGGCGCCGATGTTCGTCGGCGACGTGTACCCGCTGCGGGACGCCGGGTCGAGGTCGCCCGCGACGTTGTCCGCCGGCAGGCCGGTGTCCGGGTGCGCCATCGCCTCGAACGACGCCCAGGTGTCGGCGGCGTACTCGTAGAGCGTGGCCCGGTCGGCGTCGCCCCCGCCGTGCCCCCAGCCGTGGCCGCCGCCGTGCCCTCCGCCGGCCGAGGCCGCGGTCGGCAGGGCGAGCAGCCCCGTCGCTGCGAGCGCCACGGTGGCCAGCGCGGCCGTCCGTGCTCGTCGTGCTCTGGTCATGGTCGTGTCCCTCCGTCGAACGTCGTCGGTCGATCAGGGTCGTGGGGGTCGGTGCTCACCTCCCCGCGTCGGCCGGGCGCCGGAGCGCGATGTCGTCGTCGTGCGCGTCGGCGTCGGCGTCGGCGTCGAGCAGCTCGACCCGCGCCGTCGGGCCCGTGCGCGCGTCGGGACCGATCCGCACGGTGAAGGTGCCGGGCACCGCCGCGGGCCGGCCCGACGCGTCCCGGTGGGCGAGCTCCGCGGAGGTGAGGTCGAAGACGACGTCGTCCGACGCGCCGGGGTCGAGCGCGACCCGGCGGACGCCCGCGAGCTCGCTGACGGGACGCGAGACCTCGGCGACGTCGTCGCGCACGTAGAGCTGGGCGGTCTCGACCACGGCGGTCGGCCCGCCGTTGGTCAGCCGTGCGCGCACCGTGACGACGCCGCCCGTGCGGACCGTCGGTGCCGACGTGGTCACCGGTCCGTAGACGACGTCGCTCGCCGCGGCGCTCGAGCCGAACACGTGCAGCGGGGGGTCGCGGTCGTCGCGGTAGCGGTCGACGTCGCCGTCGGGGTCGAGCGGCCGCCCGGTCGGCAGGTGGTCGTGGTGCAGCGGCACGTGACCGGTCGAGCGGGGGAGGCTCACGGGCAGCCGGCCGCGCGCCGGCACGTCTCCCGTGAGGACGTCGACGACGCCGTGACCGCCCTCGACGCCCGGGTGGAACACCAGGAGCACCGCGTCGCCGGGCAGGCCGTCGAGCGCGAGCGGTCGACCCGTCACGACGACCACGACGAGCCGGCGCGCGACGCGCCGCAGGGCCTCGAGCGCGGCCCGCTGCCCCGGCGGCAGGTCGAGGGAGGTCACCGAGTTGGCCTCGCCGGACCGCGCAGGGTGCTCGCCGACGCACGCGACGACGACGTCCGCGGCGCGCGCCGCGACGAGGGCGGCGTCCGTGAACCGGCCGTCGTCGACCGTGACGGACGGACCGAGGCGCTCGGCGGCGGCCTCGGCGATCGTCACCACGTCCTCGCCCCGCCCGTCGAGCGTCCACGTGCCGAAGAGCTCGTCGCGCGCCGTCGCGAACGGGCCCGTCACGTGGACGCGGACCCCGCCGGCGGACGTCACCGGCAGGGCGCCGTCGTCACGCAGGACGACGACCGCGGCGGCCGCCGCCTCGCGCGCGAGCGCGCGGTGGGCGGGGGAGAGGTGGACGGCCGCGGCGCGCCCGGGGTCCGTGTACGGGTCCTCGAAGAGACCGAGGCGCACCTTGAGCGCGAGCACGCGCGCGGCCGCGTCGTCGACGAGCGCCGCCGGGACCGAACCCTCGCGCACGAGCCGGACGAGGTGCGCGGCGTACAGCCCGCTGACCATGTCGACGTCGACGCCCGCGCGCAGCGCGCGAGCCGCGGCGTGCGCGCCGTCGACGGCGACCCGGTGCAGGAGGAGCTCGGCGACCGCGTCCCAGTCGCTCACGACGGCGCCCGCGAAGCCCAGCGCGCCCTTGAGGTGCTCGCGCACCAGCGGGACGTGCGCGGTCATCGGCGTGCCGTCGAGCGTGTGGAACGCCGTCATCACGGTCGCGACGCCCGCCTCGACCGCGGCCACGAACGGCCGCAGGTGGCGGTTGTGCAGCGTCACAGGACCGACGTCGACCTCGGCGTAG
This sequence comes from Actinotalea solisilvae, assembly GCF_016464425.1. Classification (GTDB taxonomy): domain Bacteria; phylum Actinomycetota; class Actinomycetes; order Actinomycetales; family Cellulomonadaceae; genus Actinotalea; species Actinotalea solisilvae. The sequence continues at coordinate 398,697 of NZ_JADDKQ010000001.1, read as the reverse complement.
TCGCGCCCGCCCTGCGCCAGGCCGTAGCCGACGTAGTGCTTCGCGCACGCGGCCATGGCGTCCGGGTCGGCCAGCCCGCCGCCGCCGCGGCCGTGCTGGAAGCCCTCGACCGCGGCCGCCCCGAGCTCCGACGCGAGCCAGGGGTCCTCGCCCCAGCCCTCGGCGACGCGTCCCCAGCGGGCGTCCGCGGCGACGTCGACCATGGGCGCGAAGGTCCACCGGACGCCGTCGGCCGTCGCCTCGACCGCGGCGGCCCGCGCGCACCGCCGCACGAGGTCGGCGTCGAACGACGCGGCCTGCCCCAGCGGGATCGGGAAGACCGTCCGGTGCCCGTGGACGACGTCGCGCGCGACGAGCAGCGGGACGCCCAGGCGGGACTCCTCGACCGCGACGCGCTGGAGGGCGTTGACCGACGCGGCCTGCGTGCCGGCGTCCCGGACCGTGCCCGCGAACGCGCCGCTCGCGACGATGCACGTCCCGAAGGCGCCGGAGCGCAGGGCCTCGGCGTCGCGGACCGGGTCGGGGTTCGCGACCTGGTGGAGCTGGGCGACGCGCTCCTCGAGCGTCATCGCCGCGAGCAGCGCGTCGACCCGCTCGGCCACCGGGAGGCCCGCATCGAGCCAGGCGCGGGTCACGGCAGGTCGACCTCGAGCGTCGGCCCGTCCGGGTGGAGCGCGGGCGCGAGGGCCACGAGGTCCACCGCGAGGGCGCCGGTCCGGTAGGGGTTGGCCACGCGGGTCGCGGCGAGCTCGGCGCCGTCGAGCCGCAGGGCCGCGGGGCCGTGCCCGCGCTGCCCCACGCGGTACCGGACGCGCAGCACGCCGCCGTCGAGCGGCACCGCGGCCGTGAGGCCGTCGAGCGCGGCCGGGAGCACGGGGTCGACCTCGACCACCGACGCCCGGCGCCGCACGCCGAGCAACGACTGCGCGACGACGCGCACCAGCACGCCAGGGCCGGACGAGTAGACGCGCCAACCGGCCTCGAGGCCCGTCGCGCCGGTGAGCACGTCGTCGTAGCGCGCCGCGAAGTCCTCCCGGTGCAGGCACGCGGCGTCCGAGCTCGAGGGGTAGGCGTTCGCCTGCCGCGGGCGCGCACCCGGCACGGTCGCGGCCGCCGCGGGCGGCAGCACCTGGAGCAGGCCCAGCCAGAGCGCGTCGGCGTCACCCCAGCGGGCCATCGCCTCGCACCAGCGGAGGTGCGCGTGCACGTACATGAGGCCGATCTCGCGGCCGACGAAGCTCGCCGTCTCGGCCCGCTGGAAGTGCCGCATCGGGCCGCCGTGGTAGGCCGGCGGCCGGTCGAACAGACGGACGCCGTCGACCCCCGAGAGGTGCTCGCGGACGAGCGCGACGTGGCGCTCGGCCTGCGCGGGGTCGAGCAGGTCGGCGACCAGTGCGTGGATCATCTGCAGGGACCCGTGCCGCAGGCCCGTCTCGGCGTCGCGCGGGTGGACGAGCAGGCGTCGCGCCTCGGGCGTCGCGCCCGGTGCGGCCGGCGGGTCGAGCTGGACGTAGCCCGCGAGCTCGCCGTCGACGAGCAGGTGGCGGTCGAGGTCCGCGGCGACGGCCGCGGCGTCCTCGTCGAGGGCGCGCGCGAGGTCCTCGTCGGTCCCGGCGGTCCGCAACCCCGCCGCCAGGGTCGACATCGCCTGGTGGTGCAGGGTCACCGTCCACGCGCTCGCGAGGGTGCGTGCCATCGCCGGGTCGGCGGGCTGGAGGGAGTCGTTCCAGTCGCCGTGCCCGTACGCGACCAGGCGCGTGCCCGGCAGCACGTCGGACCGCGCGCGGTCGAGCGCGCGCCGGACGTGCTCGCGCACCGTGCCCTGCTCCGTGCCCTGCTCCGTGCCCCGCTTCGTGCCCCGCCCCGCGCCGCGCGGTGCGTCGGCGGCCCCGTGCCCGGTCCCGGGCGCCCAGAAGGGCACGACCTCGTCGAGCACGGACGCGTCGCCGGTCGCGAGCAGGTAGCGGCCCAGCGCGAGCACCGGCCAGTGCACGACGTCGCCGTGCGGCGGCTCGTGCCGGAAGCCCTCGTCGCCGGGTAGGAACCCGAACGCCTGCGGCCACGTCCCGTCGGGGTTCTGCGCGCTCAGCACGCGCAGGAGGAGGGCCCGCGCGTCGCGCGGCCGGTCGAGCGCGAGGAGCAGCTCGAGCGGTCCCTGCGTCACGTCGCGCGTCCCCCACGCCCCGCCCGTGTACTGCTCGAGGCCGCGCGGCGAGAGGTAGTGCACGAGCGCGTCGCGCACGAGCCAGGGCAGGCTCACCGCGAGCGGCTCGGCCGCGGGGGCGTCCCCGACGCGCAGGGCCGTCACCTGCGACCACCACGCGCGGGCGACGTCGTCGGACGCGGCCGCGGGCCCGGACGCCCCCGCGGGCGTCCGCGCGGCCCGGGCGGCGGGAGGTCCCGGCTCGTCGGCGCGCACGCGCAGGTCGAGCGTCACCGCGCCGGTCGTCGTCAGGGTCAGGGTCGAGCGGTCGCGGGCCACGCCGTCGTCGACCAGGGCGCCGCCGTCGCCCACCTCGACCGGCGCGGTCGCCGTGACCTCGAGCGCCCCGCCGTCGCGGCTGCGCACGACGAGGGTCGCGCCGTCCTCGCGCACGTCGGTGCGGCGCGCCGACGGCAGGGGGTCGGCGTCCGTGGCGAGGTGCAGCGCGAGGAGGACCCGCCGCTCCGGTCCGGCCGTGGTGCGCACCTCGAGCCGGACGCGGTGCTCGCCGGGCGGGGCCGACGTGCGCACCTCGACCGTGCCGGCCTCGCCCTCGACGTCCGCGTCGAGCGCGTACGTCCAGTGCGCCGCGTCGAGCGTCATCGCGAAGGCCGAGGGCAGGTCCAGCAGACGCCACCGGCCGCCCACCTCGACGAGCACGCGCACGCCGTAGGCGCGGTGCAGGCCGAGGTACCCGCGGACCGTCGTGAGCACCCGGCCCGACGACGCGTGGCCGCGGGTGAGGTAGGAGAGCGGCGACCCGGTCATCCAGGCGGTCGCCGTGAGGCCCGCCGGGTCGGGCAGCGCCGACGCGCCCGTGCGCAGGATCGTGCCGTGCGGACGGAGGACCGCGAGCTCCTTGGCGCGTGTGACGACGTGCTGGGCGTCGCCGGTGAAGAACGACCAGGGGCGGCCGTCGGCCTCCTCCTCGACCGCACGCCACCGGCCGGGCCACCGGGCCCGCAGCTCGTCGGCCGTGAGGTCGCGGGTGACGAGCGTCCGCCCGCTGTCGTAGACGCCCGACGGCGCCGGGCGCCCCGCCGCCACGTCGCGCTCCTCCGCGTCGTCGCGTCGGCGGCCCCACGGCGCGCTCGCCGTCGCGAACGCGCGCGCCTCGCGCGCGTGCTCGAGGTCGTCGGCCGACGTCGCCGCCGGGTGGTCGGCGAGGACGAGGCCCGCGAACGAGACGCGGTGGACCTCGCCGGGCGCGAGCCGCACGCGCGCGGTCTGCAGGGTCGCGAGCGTGTGCTCGTGCTGGCGCCGGCGCGACGGCAGGTCGCCGGCGGGTCCGGGGCGCCGCCCGGTCCGGTCGGCCCAGCCGACGTCGAGGAGGTCGGTGGCCCAGCCCACGACGGGCGTCGTGGCCACGAGCACGCACCACGGGTACCGCCCGTCCTGCGGCAGGTTCTGCCGCACGGCCAGCGCCGGCCCCTCGGGCGAGTCCTCGCCCAGCGGGCGCACGTCGAGGTACTGGCTCACGTAGAGCTCGTTGGCGCGCAGCGCGCCCGTGCCCGACAGGGCGACGTCGTGCGCGTGCAGGACGTCGATCTCGCGCGCGCCGTCGTCCCCGGACCCGTCCGTGCCCTCGGCCCGGACCTCGACGTGCCAGGCCCAGGCCGGGCGGTCGTCGTCGGGCACGAAGGTCACGCGCCAGGCGAGGCCGTCGGTGCGCCCGGTGACGACGGCCGTGCGCCCCGCGACGTGCACCCGGCCCCCGCTGCCCGCGCCGAGCAGGGGCCGGACGTCGCCCGTCCCGCGGTCGCGGAGCCAGAGCTGGAGCAGGCCGGGCTCGTACGGCGACGCGGCGTGCTGGACCAGCTCGAGGGGGCCGGCCGTGAGCGACGCGGGGGCGCCGCCGTCGACGAGCACCGCACCGATCCCGGCGTCGGCGGGGGCAGGCAGGACCCACGGGGGTCCGGCGGCAGCCATCACTTGATCCCCGTCATGGCGACGCCCTGGACGAAGTAGCGCTGGAGCAGCAGGAAGAGCACGAGGATCGGCACGAGCACGACGACCGCGCCCGCGAGGAGCAGGCCGTAGTCCGTCTGGTTCTGGCCGGTGCTGTAGAGCGCGAGCGCTACCGGGAGCGTGTACTTGTCCTCCGTGGTCGCGACCACGAGCGGCCACAGGAAGTTGTTCCAGGAGCCGAGGAACGTGAGGATCGCGAGCGTCGCGAGCGCCGGCTTGGCGAGCGGCACGACGATCTGGACGAAGATCCGCGCCTCGCCGGCGCCGTCGACGCGCGCGGCGTCGATGAGCTCGTCCGGGATGCCGAGGAAGAACTGCCGCATGAGGAAGACGCCGAACGGCGCCGCGAGGAACGGCAGGATCAGGCCGAAGTAGGTGTTGACCATGCCCATGTTCGCCACGAGGACGAACAGGGGCACGAGCGTGACCATGCCGGGGATCATCAGCGTCCCGAGCACGACCCGGAACAGGAGCCTCTTGCCGGCGAAGTCGTACTTGGCCAGGACGTAGCCGAGCATCGAGCAGAACACGAGGTTGCCGAGGGTCACGACGGTCGCGACGAGGATCGAGTTCGTGAAGAACTGCGGGAAGTCCAGGCGCGCGAAGAGCTCGCGGAAGTTGTCGAGCGTGGGCGCCTCGGGCCACCAGGTCGGCGGGACGCGGCGGATCTCGCCCTCGCCCTTGACCGAGCTGAGCGCCATCCAGAAGAACGGGCTCATGACGACGACGAGCCCGAGCCCGAGGACGACGTAGGCGAGGATGTGGGGGCGCGCCTCGCCGATCGGCCGCTCCTTCGTGCGGCGCGCGGCCGGGGCGTCGTCGGGGACGACCGGCGCGGCGGTGCGGTCGGTGGTCGTCATCGTCCGATCTCCTTGCTCGCGACCGGCACGGGCCGGCGACGTCGACGGCGCGGCCGGTCGTCGCGCTCGCCGAGGAAGCGGAACTGCACGAGCGTGAGCAGCACGACGGCGAGGAAGAGCACGTAGCTCATCGCCGCGGCGTAGCCGTAGTTGCCGAAGCCGAACTGGTTGTACGTGTGGAACGCGACCGAGAGCGTGCTGTTGAGCGGGCCGCCCTGGGTCATGACGAACGGCTCCTCGAAGAACTGCACGTAGCCGATGCCGGTGATGACCGCGCCGAAGAGCAGCGTCGGCCGGATCGTCGGGATGGTGATGTGCCGGAAGCGCTGCCAGGCCCCCGCGCCGTCGAGCGCCGCGGCCTCGTGGAGCGACGTGGGGACGCCCTGGAGACCGGCGACGAAGATGATGATGAGCGTGCCGATCGACCGCCACGTCGCCATGGCGATCATGGACGGCATCGCCCACGTGGTGCTGCCGAGCCAGTGCGGGCCCTCGACGCCGAAGAGCCCCAGCACCTCGTTGAGCAGGCCGCTGTCGGGGTGCAGCAGGAAGCGCCACACGACGGCGACGGCGACGATGCTCGTGACCACGGGCATGTAGTAGCCGACCCGGAAGAACGTCTTGAGCCGCGTGATGCCGGAGTTGAGCAGCACCGCGATGCCGAGCGACAGGCACAGGGTCAGCGGGACGCCCACGAGGACGAAGTACGCCGTGTTGAGGGCTGCCTTGCGGAAGAGCGGGTCCTCGAACACCGTGACGAAGTTCTCGATGCCGACGAAGTTCACGGCGAACGGGTCGCGCAGGTCGCGGCTGCGCAGGTCCGTCACGGCCATCGCGAGGGACATGAGCACGGGCCCCGCGGTGAAGGCCGTGAAGAGCAGGACGAAGGGGAGCGCGAAGCCCCACGCGGCGCGGGTGTGCCGCCAGTAGAGCGGGGCGTGCTTGCGCACCGCCGGGGGGTCCGTCCGGTCCGGGGCGTGAGCCCCGGGCCGGACGGTGGTGTCCGTGGACACGTCAGAGCCCGGTGCCGATGGACGACGCCTGCTGCTGGATCGTCGTGGCGACCTCCTGCGGGTCGGCCCCCGACTTGCACAGGCGCTCGAGCTCGGTGTCGATGACGCTCGCGACCTCCTCCCAGGTGGGGATCGAGGGCGGAGCGACGGCGGTCTCGAGCTGCTCGCCGAAGACGCCGAGGTACGGGTCGTCGGCGATGGCCGGGTCCTCCCACGCGGACGCGACCGACGGCAGGTCGTTGACCTCGGAGTACCACTGGACCTGGACCTCGGGCTGGCTCAGCCACTCGATGAACGTCCAGGCGGCGTCGCGGTTCTCGGCGTCCTTGAAGACGGCGAGGTTCGCGCCGCCGATGAACGAGGCCTGCTCCGCGCCGGCCGGCAGCGGGGCGAGGGCGACGTTGGCCATGCCCGCGGCGTCGGTGTCCTCCAAGATGCCGACGTGCCACGGACCGGACACGAAGGAGCCGATCTTGCCCGCCATGAAGTCCGGCTCGAGCGAGCCCTGGGGGAGCTCGGTCGGGGCGAGGCCCTCGGTGAAGAACGACTGGTAGGCCGTGAGCGCCTCGACCATCTCCGGGGTGTCGAGCGTGAACTCGGCCTGGTCCTCGGTGACGATCTCCGCGCCCGCCTGCCAGGCGAACGGCATGAAGGTCTGCCACGCCCCCGTCTGCCCGGGCTGGAGGTTGATGCCCCACTCGGCGCCCGCCGCCTGCATGCCCTGGGCCATGGCCGTGAGGCCCGCCCAGTCGGTCGGCGGCTCGGCGACGAGGTCGGAGCGGTAGTAGAGGACGCGCGTCTCGACGTACCAGGGGACGCCGTAGTTGGTGCCGCCGACGTCCGTCGTCTCCCACGCGCCCGGGAAGAAGGTCGAGTCGTCGATGAGGTCGGGTGTCGGGTCGAGCGCGCCGGTCGCGGCGAACTCGCCCATCCACGTGGTGCCGATCATCGACACGTCGGGGGTCTGCCCGGCGGCGATCGCAGTCGCGATCTTGTCGTGGGCGGCGTCCCACGGGATCGCGGTGACCTCGACCTCGATGTCCGGGTTCTCCTCGGTGAAGGCTGCGGCGAAGTCGCCGAGCATCTCGCCCTCGGTGCCCATCGCCCAGACCTCGACGGTCCCGGACGCGGCACCCTCGTCGACGGCGGCGGCGGTCTCCTCGCCGCCGGCCTCGCCGTCGCCGCGGCCGCAGCCGGCGACGACGAGTGCGAGTGCGAACGTGGCGGCGCCTGCGCGGACAGTCCTGTTCACGCGCACGGTCCTGTTCATGGGTGTCCTCCTCGTTGAGTACGACCGACGTCGGTTGTCGGCGCGGGAACTGCGCCGGATGCGTGCGACCTCGTGGATCTATGCGCTTAGCAACCGTCGACGAGGGGGACACTAAGCGCTTAACCGGACGGTCGCAACCGCAGAGGCCGTGCGCGCGAGCTCGCTGGGGCGCGAACGGCCTCGAGGCGCGGTCGGTCCCGGGTGCCCGCGGGCGGCTCGGGAGTCGCAGAGGTGAGCGCCTCGACCCGGGCGCGGGTCGTGTCAGTGGTCGGTTCTAGCGTGTCCGGTATGTCGAGTTCCGTGGTCGAGGCGCCGGTGGCGGGGACGCGCGCGGGCGCGGTCGCGCTGCTCGACGACGCCGCGACGTCCGGGGCCGCGGGCACCACCGACGAGGGCGCCGTGGAGGCGAGGACGGTGCCGTCCTGGGCGGAGCGTCATCCGTTGGCGGCGGCGTTGGACGCGATGGTGCCGGGTGTGGGGTTGGCGCAGGTGCTGGCGCGGTGTGAGCCGGCGGATGTCGATGATGCGGCGCTGGTGGAGCTGGTCGCGGGGTGGGAGCGGGTCGCCTCGTGGGCCGCGGCGGGTCAGGCGGCGGCGCTGGCCGAGCTCGGTCGGCGGCGGGTGGGGGAGCGGGCGGAGTTCGTGGGTGATGAGGTCGCGGCGCGGTTGGGGGTGACGCGTGCGGTGGCCGAGGGGAAGGTGGGGTTGGCGATCGGCCTGGACCGGGTCCCGGTGGTCGCCGATGCCCTGGCTGAGGGTCGTCTGGATGTGCGGCGGGCGACGGTGCTGGTCGATGAGCTGGCCCGGGTCCCCGAGCACGTGGCGGTCGAGGTCGCGGCCGCGGTGCTGCCGCAGGCCGTGGGATGCACGGCGCCGCAGCTGCGGCAGCGGTTGCGGCGGATGGAGCTGTTGCGGGACCCCGATGGTGCGGAGGTGCGTCACCGGCGGGCGTGCGACCAGCGGCGGGTGGAGCTCGTGCCGGCGGCGGACGCGATGGCGTGGCTGTCGGCGTACCTGCCCGCGGTGGACGCGGTCGCGGTCCAGGCCACGCTGACCGCGCTGGCGCGGGACGTCTCACCGGAGGAGCGGGACCGCTTCGATGCCCGGACCTTGGATCAGCGCCGCGCCGACGCGCTGGTGGACCTGGCCACCCGGTGGTGGGACGCCGGCATGCACCCCGACGGCCGCCCGCTGCGCACCACCCAGGGTCGGGCGCCGCACCTGACGCTGACCGCGACCGCCGCGACGGTCCTGGGCCTGGAGGACCAGCCCGGCCTGCTGGACGGGTACGGGGTGATCCCCTCGAACCTCGTGCGGCGCCTGGCCGCGCGCTCGACGTGGGAGCCGCTGCTGGTCGACGCGGCCACCGGTGAGCCCCTGGCCCGCTCGACCCGCCGCTACGCCCCGACCCAACCCCTGCGCAACGCGGTGACCGCCCGCGACCGCACCTGCACCTTCCCCGGCTGCCGCGTCCCGGCCACCCGCTGCGACATCGACCACATCGACCCCTTCAACCACGACCATCACGCAGCCGCCACAGACCCCGCCAGCGCCACAGACCCCGCCAGCGCGACGGACCCCGCGAGCACGTCCGGGCCCGCGAGCCCCCCGGGTGCTGCCCGTGCTTCGGGCGCTGCGGGTGCGGGCGTGGACCAGACGCGCCTGGACAACCTGCAGGCCCTGTGCCGCCACCACCACCGCGCCAAGACCCACGCCGGCTGGACCCCCGTCCGCGGGGCGGACGGGACCACCGTGTGGACCTCACCGACCGGCCACGCCTACGACCGGCCACCCGCCTGGCCCGACCCCGACCCGCCACCCCCCGACGACCCCGGCCCCGCATGGACCGACGACCCACCCGACGAGCACACGCCCACCGGCGACCCGCGACCACCCGACCCCGGACACGACGAGCCGCCCTTCTAGCGCCCCGGGCAGTCGGAGCGCACCGCGGGCGGTCGGAGCGCGCGCCGGCCACGCGGAGCGCGCCGGACACGCGGAGCGTGCTTCGACCAGACGTCCCGAGTCCGCGGCGCCCTGGGACGACGGGACGGCCGGAGCGGTGCGGCCGGCCGAGAGGCCAGCCGTCGCGGGACGAGGGGACGGTCGGAGAGGTGCGACCGCGGGAGACGTCAGCAGCCGCAGCTGCGGCGGACGACGAGCCGGACCGGGAGCGTGTGGTCGACCGGCGCGGCGTCGGGGTCGACCAGGGAGGCCATGAGCACGTCGACCGCGAGGCGCCCCATCGCCTCCATGGGCTGGCGCACGGTGGTGAGCGGCGGCGTGCAGAGGCGGCCGGCCACGACGCCGTCGAAACCCGTGACCGCGACCTGCCCCGGCACGTCCACGCCGAGCTCGGCGAGGACGTCGAGCAGCCCGAGCGCGTGCTGGTCGCTCGCGCACACGAGCGCGCGCGGGAGCCGCCCCTCGGCGGCCAACCTCCGGACGACCGTGTAGGGCGCGTCGTCGACGAGCGCGGTCGCGTCGAGCACGCGGTCGGGCACGGGCAGCCCGTGCCGGGCCAGCGTGGCGCGCATTCCGGCGAACCGCTCCTGGTAGTCCGTCATCTCGGGGTCCCCGACGAACTGCACGTCGGTGATCCCGTGGTCGACGACGAGGTGCTCGGTCAGCGCCTCGGCACCGCCCTGGTTGTCGACCCGGACGTGGCTGAGCGTGCCCGCGCCGTACGGCATCGCGAACGCGACGACGGGCAGGCGGTGCGAGAGCTGGGCGATGATCTCCTCCGAGCGCGCGCCGGGGAAGACTGCGAGGCCGTCCACGCGACTCGCGATGTCGATGACGGCGCCGCCGTCGCCGCTCGGGCCGCTCCCGATGAGGAGCGCGCGTCCGCGCCGCGCGCACTCGACCTCGAATCCGCGCTGGACCTCGTCGACGTAGAGCGGGAAGACGCGGAAGTCCTCGGCGTCCGAGTCGTCGGCGAAGGCGCGGTCGCCCACGGCCGCGGCGCCGGGGCCGAAGAAGGCGCCGGGGTCCTCGCGCACCGGCCGCGCGGCACCCGGCCCGGTCGCCTCGAGGAACATGTCGAACGAGTACAGGCCCAGCGCGCCCGTCCGGCCGTCGGCCAGGCCGCGCGCGTTCGCGCTCGGCACGTAGTTCAGGCGGCGCGCCGCCTCGAGCACGAGCTCGCGCGTGCTGGCCTTGACCCGCCCCGGCTGGCGGAACGTGAACGACACGGTGGCGATCGAGACGCCCGCCTCCTGGGCGACGTCGTACACCGTCGGACGCTTGGGCACCTGGCCACCTCCCGGCGCCAACCCTAAGCGCTTCACGCCCGCGAGGAGGGACGGGGCGCGGCGCGAGTCAGGGAGCCGGGCGGGCGGCGCACGGGGTGCCGCACGCGTCCGCGCCGGCGCCGTCGGACCGGTCGTGCGTCAGTGCGGTGGCGGCGCCGTTCCCGCGCGCCACGTGACCGACACCGACAGGCTCGCCGTGGTGCCCGCGGCCGCGAGGATGGCCCCGGCCTGCGCGTTCAGCTCGATGCCGAACTCCACGGTGACCTCGTCGGGGGCGTCGATCGCGGAGCGCAGCCGGTCGACGACGGACTCGACCGCCGGCATGACCTTCTCGACCGCGCCCTCGAACGTGTGCTGCGCCCGCTCGACGACGGACGAGTCCCCCCAGCCACGCGGCGTGACGGACCCCTGCGGCGCCTCGCGCGGCGCGACGTCGTCGGCGACCCGGACCAGCACGGTCCCGCCGTCCTCCAGAGCGAACTCCACCACCCGGCTCATGCGCGCCCCCTCGTCCCGTCGCCGCCAGCCTAGGCCGACGCGAGGTCGTCCGGACCGCACGGAGCGCCGAGCACGATCGTCGACAGGAAGTGATCGATACTCGATGCATGAAGAGACTCGACCGCACCGTGGCGCTCCTGCGGGTCGTCCTCGTGGTGGCCTTCCTCGCGCTCCTCGCGGCGCAGACGCTCATCGTCCCGGGGACGCTCGCGTACCAGGCCGCCGAGTCGCCCGAGGACGCCTACCTCCGCTGGCCCCTGCTCGTCTTCCTCGTCCTCGAGCTGCTGTGCGCCCAGGTCGTCATCGTGTGCACCTGGCGCCTGCTGACGATGGTCAAGGACGACGTCATCTTCAGCGAGACGTCGCTGGTCTGGGTCGACACGATCGTGGGGGCGATCGCGGCGGCCTGGCTCCTGCTCGCCGTCGCCTTCGGGTACTTCGCATTCACGGCGGATGACCCCGGGACGCCCGTGCTGCTGCTCCTGCTCCTCATCGGGGTGACGGTCCTGGGCCTGCTCGTCGTCGTCATGCGCGCGCTGCTGCGCCAGGCGACCGCGCTGCGGGCCGACATGGAAGCGGTCATCTGATGCCGATCGTCGTGCGCATCGACGTCGAGCTCGCTCGACGCAAGATGAGCGTGGGGGAGTTCGCCGACCGGGTGGGGCTCACGCCCGCCAACGTCGCCGTGCTCAAGAACGGTCGCGCGAAGGCCGTGCGCTTCAGCACGCTCGAGGCGATGTGCCGCGTGCTCGACTGCCAGCCCGGCGACCTCCTGGAGTGGGTCGAGGAGGAGTGACCCGCCGGTGGTCCGGCGGCGGCGCTCAGGCGGCGACGGCGCGTGCCGCCGTGACGACCACGTCCGCGACCGCCTCGAGCGGCAGGCGGCTCGTGCTCACCACCAGGTCGTACCGGTCCGGCAGGCGCGGGTCCCACCCGTAGAGCACGAGCGACATCCGGGCGCGGACGTCGTCCTCGCGCGCCTGGCGGCGCGCGGCCTGCTCGAGGCCGATGCCGGCCTCCCGTGCGGCGCGCGCGACCCGGTCCTCGACGGCGCCGGTGAGCAGGACGTGCAGGGTCGCGGGCCGGTCGGCGAGCACGACGGCGCCGTTGCGCCCGACGAGCACGCCGCCCGTCGCGGCGAGCTCGTGCACCGTGCGGTTGTTCGCCGCGACGAGCTCGTGGCACTGCTCCTGCGTGCTGACGACGTCGGCGCCGTCGAAGCCGCCGTACGCCCCGCCCAGCGCCGCGTAGACGGTCGCGAGGACCGTGTTCTGCTCGAGCGCGGCCTCACCGGCCTCGAGGTCGGCGGAGCTGAACGCCTGCGCGTGGAACGGCACGGCCAGCGCCTCGGCCACGCGCCGGCCGACCGCGTCGGCGCCCGCGCCGTACTGCTCGAAGATCGTCACGACCGGCGGCGGGCGGTGCGCGACGGCTGCGGCGCTCGTCACCCGGCCAGTGTGCGCCGCCGGCGGCTCGCGCCGCCACGGTCGTCCGGACCCGCCACGCTCGTCCGGGCCCGCCACGGTGTCCGGACCCGGCCGGCACCGGCCGGGCTCAGCCGGACGCGCGACGTTCCCAGCGGAACGTGCGCACCGCGAACGCGCCGGCGGCGACGGCCCAGGCGGCGAGCACGAGGAGGTCGCCCCACGGCACCGCGGTCCCCGCCGGGTCCCACGCGGCGACCAGGGCGTGCTGGAGGTGCTGGAGCGGGAAGAGCGAGCCGACGGTGCTCATCCAGGACGGCACGTCGGTGACGAACACGTCGGAGAAGAAGGAGAGCGGCAGCAGGACGGCGAGCCCGACCGCGCCCACCGCCTGCGCGCTCGGGGCGGGTGCGGCCACCGCGAACCCGCACGCGGCCAGGCTCAGCGTCCCGAGCACGAGCACGAGGGCGCCCACGAGCAGGCCAGCGGCCGTCGGACCCGCGTCGAAGGCGAGGCGCGCGGTCACGAGCACGAGCGCGGCGATCACGGCCACGAGCCACAGGCTCGCCGCGGCGCGGCCGGCGAGGTGGTGCCAGGGCCGCAGCGGCGTCGTCCGCAGCCGCGCGAGCACGCCACGGTCGCGCGCCGAGGCCACGGCCTCCGGCAGGTTCATGAAGGCGGCGACCGCGACGCCCCACGTCACCATGCCCGCGGCGAAGGACACGGCGAGCGGCACGCCCGACGGCGTCGCGCTGCGCGGGCCCTGCATCGAGACCATGAGGGCGTAGAGCCCGACGGGCATCGCCAGGGTGAAGAACACGGTGCCCGGGTCCCGCCACGTCGAGCGGTCGGCGGCGCGCGCCTGGTCCGCGACGAGCCGGAGCGGACCCGGCCGGCCGGTCTCGACCGGGCCAGGGGACGGCACGCCGGCAGGCCCGGCCGTCGCGCGCGTCGCGACCCCGCCAGGGGACGGCACGCCCGCAGGCCCGGCCGTCGGGCGCGTCGCGGCGCCGCCGCGGCCCGCGTCCGCGACGGCGGCCCGACGCGGTGGTCGGGGCTCGCGGTCGAACCGGAGGACCGCGACGAGGGCCCCCGCGAGCCCCCACGCGCCGACGACGGCCAGGGCGCGAGGGTCCCAGCCGCTCCCGGGGCGCGACGGGTCGAGCTGGTGCCGCAGCGCCGTCGCGAAGGGCTCGAGCGGGAGGACCCTCCCGAGCCGCTCGAGCCAGTCCGGCAGCTCGCCACCCACGGAGAAGAGGCCCGACGCGAACGTGAGCACGACGGCCGCGGCGATCGAGGCCGCCTGCGCGAGCGCCGTCGACGGTGCGAGGACCGCGACCGCGACGCCGAGCGCCGCGAAGCACAGCGCGGCCAGGACGAGCGTCACGACGGTGGCGAGGAGGGTCCGGCCCACGAGGCGCACGTCGTAGGCGACGACGGCCAGGCCGAGCGTGGCTGCGACCGCGACGAGCGCGTAGGCGGCCGCGCCACCCACACGGCCGGCGAGGAACACGGCCACCGGCAGCGGCGTGGTGCGCACGCGCTTGAGCGTCCCGCGCTCGCGTGCACCCGCGAGGGCGATGGCGACCGTGGGGAAGCACGCGAACAGCACGCCCATCGCGACCGCCGCAGGGGTGACGACCTGCATGACGCGCGGCCCGTCCGGGCCGTCGAGCGTCGCGTCGCCGGCGAGGAAGCCGATGACGACGAGCCACACCACCGGGAGCAGCACGGTGAACACGAGGACCACGCGCGCGCGCCACAGCTCGGTCGCGGTGTGGCGCAGCTGGTCGCCCAGCAGCCGGGCCGTGCCGCGCGGACGTCGGTCGAGCACGTCACCCGTTGCCGCGGACATCAGGGCTCCCCGGTCACGGCGCCCGAGGCCGCCGTCGCGCGCTCGGCGTCGGGGTCGGCGTCGGGGCCGCCGTCGGGCGCGGCGCCCACGAGCTCGAGGTAGACGTCCTCGAGCGACGGGCGGCCCACGGCGAGGTTGGGCAGCTCGAGGCCGCGTGCCGTCGCCCAGCCCGTGAGCGCGTGCAGCGCCGCCGTCGGCCGCGGGGTCGACAGGCGCAGGTCCGGGCCGTCGGCGTCGAGGGCGCCGTCGAGCGCCGGGAGGTCCGCGGCCGTGGTGCCAGCCGGCAGCCGAAAGGTCACGACGGCGGCGGCCTGACCGGCGGTCAGCTGGTCCGGCCGGCCCAGCGCGACGAACCGGCCCCGGACGAGCACCCCGACACGGTCCGTGAGGTGCTGGGCCTCGTCGAGGTAGTGAGTCGTGAGGAGCACGGTGGTCCCGAGGGCGCGCAGGCCCTCGACCATGTCCCAGGCGCGGCGCCGCGCGGAGGGGTCGAAGCCCGTCGTGGGCTCGTCGAGGAAGAGCAGCTCCGGGTCGCCGACGAGTCCGAGCGCGAGGTCGAGCCGGCGCCGCTGCCCGCCCGAGAGGGTCTTCACCCGCGCGTCGGCCTTGTCGGCCAGCCCGACCTGGGCGATGACCGCGTCGACGCCCCGCCGCCGCGGGTACATGCCGCGGTACAGCCGGACGAGCTCGCGCACCGAGAAGTCCTCGTCGAGGCCGGACTCCTGAAGGACGACGCCGATGCGCTCGTGCAGCTCGCGGCTGCGCGCGCCCGGGTCGTGGCCGAGCACCCGGACCGAGCCCGCGGTGCGCGCGCGGTGCCCCTCGAGGATCTCGACCGTCGTCGTCTTGCCGGCGCCGTTGGGTCCGAGGAGGGCGAAGACCTCACCCTCCGCGATCGTGAAGGAGAGGTCGTCCACCGCGACGACGTCCCCGTAGGTCTTCCGCAGGCCCTCGACCTCGACCGCAGCCATCGCCCCTCCCGCCGCGCGGGACGTCCGCCTCGCGCCCCATCGGTGGGGTGGACGACGACGTCCGGCGCGCACTCCCAGCGTGCGAGCGGGTGCGCCGGGCGTCGAGGGCACAACGTCCCGGCCGGGCGGCCGTCCGCCCCGCGCACCCAGGGCGACGCGGGGCCGACGAGCGCGCGGCCGGGCTCACCCCGCGGCGTGCGCCGCGAGCGTGTCCTCGAGCCACTGCTCGGAGAAGGGTGACCCGGGGAACCGGGCCAGCCGCCGCACGGGGATCGCGCTCATCATCTGGCCGACCTCCGGGTCCGCGAGGATCGCACCGTGGCTCGTGCCGTCGAGCACCGCGCGGAGGCGGTCGCCGAGCACGGGGTGGGCGAGCCACTGCGCGGCCGTCGAGTCGGCGTCGACCGGGAGCACGACCGGCTCCCCGGCCAGGTCGACCGTCCGCTCGAGGCGGACGTCGCGCGACGAGGCGCCGAGGCGCACCGTGAAGGCTCCCGGCTCGACGACCCAGCGCCCGAGCACGGGGTGCCAGAAGGAGAACGCGCGCGCGTCGAGCTCGAGCTCGACGCGGGTCGAGGCGCCGGGCTCGAGGGCCACCTTCGCGAAGCCCTTGAGCTCCTGCTCGGGCCGGAAGACCGACGCGTCCTCGTCGCGCACGTAGACCTGGACGACGTCCTTGCCGGCGCGGTCGCCGGTGTTGGTCACCGTGAGCGCGACGCGCACGCGCGGTGCCGCGCCGTCCTCGACGACCTCGGTCTCGAGGTCCGCCCAGGCGAACGTCGTGTAGGACAGGCCGTGGCCGAACGGGTACGCGACCGGGAGCCGCCGCGCGTCGTACCAGCGGTACCCGACGAGCAGGCCCTCGCCGTAGCGCACGACGTCGCCCGTGCCCGGGAAGTTGCCGAGCGCGGGGTTGTGCTCGAGCGCGAGCGGCATCGTCTCGGCGAGGCGGCCCGACGGGTTCACCCGGCCGAGCAGCACGTCGGCGACGGCCCCGCCGCCCGCCTGGCCGAGCAGCCACGCCTCGAGCAGCGCGTCGGCGTGCTGCCGCCAGCCCGCGACCTCGACGACGGACCCGTTGGTGAGCACGACCACGACCTTCGCCGCGACCTGCGCGACGGCCTCGAGGACGGCGACCTGCTGGGGCGGCAGGTGGATGTGCTGCCGGTCGTACCCCTCGGACTCGTACGCGTCCGGCAGGCCGAGGAGGACGACGGCGACCTCGGCGCCGCGCGCGGCCTCGACCGCCTCGTCCCGGAGGCGCGCGGCCTCCGCGGCGGGCGTCTCGTCCGAGAGGGTGAAGCCGGGCGCGAAGCGCACCTCCCGGCCGGCCAGCCCGGCACGGAGCTCGGAGAGCGCGTCGTCGAGCCGCGTCGGCGTCACCTGCGAGCTGCCGCCGCCCCCGAAGCGCGGCGACCGGGCGAACTCGCCGACGACGGCGACCGCACCGCCCGTCGGGGCGAGGGGCAGCACGCCGTCGTTCTCCAGGAGCACGACGGAGTCGGCGGCGGCCTCGCGGGCGAGCGCGTGGTGCGCGTCCTCGTCGTACGTCCGGCCCGCGCCGAGCGCGGGCAGGGAGCGGGACACGAGCTCGAGCACGCGGGCCGCGGCCCGGTCGACCTCCGCCTCGGAGAGCGTGCCGGCCTCGAGCGCGCGGAGCACCGCGGACGCACCGACGCCGCCGGACGACGGCATCTCCAGGTCGAGGCCCGCCGCGACGGCGCGGTCGCGGTCGTAGACCGCTCCCCAGTCGGACACCACGAGACCCTCGAAGCCCCACTCGTCGCGCAGGACGGTCGTGAGCAGCCACGGGTCCTGCGAGGCGAAGACGCCGTTGATGCGGTTGTACGAGCACATCACGGTCCACGGCTGCGAGCGCGTGACGACGGTCTCGAACGCCGGCAGGTAGATCTCGCGCAGGGTGCGCTCGTCGACCTCGGCCGAGACCGACATGCGGTCGGTCTCCTGGTTGTTGGCGGCGAAGTGCTTGAGCGACGCGCCGACGCCGACGCCCTGCGTGCCGTCGACCATGGCGGACGCGAGGCGGCCGGCGAGGAAGGGGTCCTCGGAGAAGTACTCGAAGTTGCGCCCGCAGAGCGGCGACCGCTTCATGTTGACGCCCGGGCCGAGGACGACCGAGACGCCGAGGGCCCGCGCCTCCTCGCCGAGCGCGCGTCCGATGCGGCCGAGCAGCGCGACGTCCCACGACGACGCCGTCGCCGCGGCGGGTGGGAACGCCACGGCGGGCGCGGCCTCGAGCCCGCCGAGGTGGTCGCCCTGCTCGTGCTGGGCGCGCAGGCCGTGCGGGCCGTCCGAGACCATGATCTTCGGGATGCCGAGCCGCTCGACGGCGCGCGTGCGCCAGAGGTCGGCGCCGTCGAGCAGGCCGACCTTCTCCTCGAGCGTCAGCCCGGCGAGCAGGGCCGGGACGTCGAGCGACGTCGGCGGGGTGGTGGTGACGGGCACGCGTGCCTCCGGGGTGTGGGGGTGGGCGGACGGGTGGTGAGAGGGGGCGTGCAGCACGCCGTCACTGTGACGTATCAGTGGCGAACGGTAGGTTGGCGCCCGTGGAGCCGTCAAGGAGCCAGGGGACCGTGCGGGGAGCGACGCGGCGGCGCGTGACCGCGGCCGACGTCGCGCGCGAGGCCGGCGTCTCCCAGGCGACCGTGAGCTACGTGCTCAACGACACCCCGGGCCAGACCATCCCCGAGCGCACGCGCGAGCGCGTGCGTTCGGCGATGGAGCGCCTCGGCTACACGCCGCACGCCGCGGCGCGCGCGCTGCGCACGGGCCGGAGCGACGTCGTGCTCTTCGTCGTGCCGGACTGGCCGCTGGGGCCGTCGCTCGACACGATCATCGAGCGCCTGTCGGACGGGTTCGAGGACCGCGGGCTCTCCCTCCTCACGCGGCGGGTCCGGGCGTCGCGGCCGCTCGCGGAGCTGTGGCGCACGGTCTCGCCCGCCGCCGTCGTGACGCTCGAGGGCCTCGACGCCGCCGAGGTGCGAGCGATGGAGGACGCCGGCGTCCCGGTGATCTCGGCCGCCGTGCGCGAGCGTCGCTCTGGCGACGGCGTGCTCGCGACCTCGCAGCTCCTCGTCGGCGCGCTCCAGCTGCAGCACCTGGCCGCGACCGGTCACGTGCGCACCGGGTACGCGAGCCCGGGCGACCCGCGGGTCGCGGTCTTCCGCGACCCGCGCCTCGACGGCGCACGCAGCGCGGCGTTCGAGCTCGGCCTGCCCGACCCGTCGGACCGCGTGGTGCCGCCCGACGTCGACGCCGCGGCGCGGGCCGCGCTCGCGTGGCGCGCCGAGGGCGTGACGGCGGTGTGCGCCTACAACGACGAGGTGGCGTTCGCCCTGCTCGCGGGCATGCGCGCGGCCGGGCTGCGCGCGCCGGACGACCTGGCGGTGATCGGCGTCGACGACATCCCGCTCGCGCCCTTCGCGTCGCCTCCGCTCACGACCGTGAGCACGGACGTCGAGGCGCTCGCGGCGTACCTCGCGACCGCGGTGCTCCGGCGGATCGAGGGGAGGCCGCTCCCGGCCGCCCCGCGGTCCGAGGCGATCACGCTCGTCGTGCGCGCGTCCGCGTAGCCGCCGCGCCGGGGCTCAGACGCCCACGACGACGCGGTCGCGCCCGTCGCGCTTGGCCGCGAGCAGCGCGGCGTCGGCGGCCGCGAGCGCGTCCGGGCTCCGCGGCCCCACGACGCCGACGCCGACCGACACCGTGAGCCGCAGGCCTGCGGCGACGTCGTCCCACGGCGCGCTGCGCACCGCGCCGTGGATGCGCTCGGCGAGGCGCTCGGCGCCCTCGCGGCCCTCGCCGGTGAGGACGACGAACTCGTCGCCGCCGTAGCGGACGACCTGGTCGACCGACCGGGACTCGGCGCGCAGGATGCGCGCGACGGCGCGCAGCGCGTCGTCGCCCACGGCGTGCGAGTAGCTGTCGTTGA
Organism: Actinotalea solisilvae; assembly: GCF_016464425.1. GTDB lineage: Bacteria > Actinomycetota > Actinomycetes > Actinomycetales > Cellulomonadaceae > Actinotalea > Actinotalea solisilvae. The sequence continues at coordinate 379,429 of NZ_JADDKQ010000001.1, read as the reverse complement.
TGTCCTTGAAGTCGTCGACGTCGATGAAGACGGCGGCGGCCACGGCGCTCGAGCCGGAGAGGTCGTCGAGCATGCGGCGGTTGCCCAGGCCGGTCAGGGGGTCGGTGAGGACCGCGGCGCCGATGCGTCGCGTCTCGGCCCGCAGCTCGCGCACGTGGTGGCGGTCCTGGAGGGCGGCGAAGCGCGCCTCGCGCTCGGACCACAGCCGCTCGAACGCCGAGCGCGCGACGCTGCGCCACAGGCACATGCCCGCGTGGTCACCGTGCTGCTCGACGTCGAGGTCCGCGAGCGCGGCCCGCCCGACGGCGGCCCACACGTCGCGCGCCGACGCCTCGGCGTCGGCGATCTGCGCGCGCAGGTGCGCACGCGCGTCGTCGTACCGGCCCTCGGCGGCCTCGCCGCGCGCGAGGACGAAGCGGAGCAGCCCGGACTCGACGAGCTCGGGCCGCGCCGTGAAGCGGTCGGCGGCGCTGCGGGCGCGCGCGACGGCGAGCCCGGGGTCGCCGAGCCAGAGCGTCGCGAAGGCCTCGACGACCTCGCCGCGTGCACGCATCTGCTCGTGACCCGTCTCGCGGGCGAGGCGCTGCATGTGCAGTCCGCGCGAGAGCGTCAGCGCGTCCTGGGCCGTCGCCTCGTCGTCGCGTCCGATGAGGCGCAGCAGGCTCGCCCAGTAGGCGCTGAGCACGGCCAGCTCCTGCATGACGTAGAGGTCGACCTCGCGCGAGCCGCCGCCCCGGATCGCGCCGAGGACGACGTCGGCCTGCTCGAGCAGGTCGAACGACCGCAGCGTGAGCCCGACGGCCATGCTCGCCGAGAGGTGGCCGTAGGAGCCCGCGGGCACGTCGCGGACGAGCCACTCCGCCTCGGCGAGCGCGCGCGTCGCCTCGGCGTGGTCGCCGGTGCGCGTGCTCGCCTGCGCGACGATCGACAGCGCCTTGGCGCGCCAGATGGCGTCGTCCGTGCCGGGCAGGCCGGCGAGCAGGTCGCGCGAGACGGCGATCGCCTCGTCGTGGCGGCCGAGCTCCTCGAGGGCGAGGCCCTCGAGGTACTGCAGGTACCGGGTGGTCGTGTCGTCGCCCGCCGCGACGGTCAGCGCGCGCCACTGCCGGCACATCCGGACCGCGTCCTGCGAGAACCCGGTGATGTACCGCGCGTGCACGACGTCGGAGAGCTCGTCGAACGGGCCGAACTCGCGGGGTGCGACGAGAGCGGTCGTCGTCGCACGGGTCTGCCCGTCCTGCGCCATGGGTCTCCTCGGGCGGTCGTCCTCGCCGGCTGCGACGGCCTCCACCCGGCCGGCCACGACGGTCGGCGGGACGTCGCGAGGACTCATCGGCGCGCGCGGGCCGGCCTTGAGGTCTCTCCCGCTCCGTTCCGAGGGCTGGGACGCGGGGTGGTGCGGGCGCAGGCGGCGGGTGGACAGCCACACCCGGCTATGCGTACGCTCGTCCACATACCCGTCGGTCGACGCTCGGAGCGCCCCCGCATGTCTGCTGCCCCCGTGACCCCACCGCACCTGCGCCGCGCGCGCGCCGCGGTGTCGGCCGTGTTCTTCGTCAACGCGGTGCTCTACGCGAACCTGGTGCCGCGGCTGCCCGAGGTGAAGGAGCAGCTCGGTCTGAGCAACGCCCAGCTCGGCACCGCGATCGCGGCGATGCCGCTCGGCGCGCTCCTCGCGGGCCTGCTGGCGCCCGCGCTGATCCAGCGCCTCGGCTCCGCGCGCGTCGCCGCGTTCGGCCTTGTCGGGTCGGCCGTCGCGGTCGCGGTCGTGCCGCTCGCCCCGGGCTGGGGCGCGCTCGCCGCGGTGCTGCTGCTCGCAGGGGCGCTCGACGCGGTCATCGACGTCGCGCAGAACGCGCACGGCTTCCGGGTCCAGCGCGCCTACCGGCGCTCGATCGTCAACGCGTTCCACGGGCTGTGGAGCGTCGGCGCCGTCGTCGGCGGCCTGCTCGGCTCGGCGGCAGCGGGCCTCGGCGTGCCGTTGCCCGTGCACCTCGCGGCGTCGGGCGTGCTGTTCTCCGTGGTCGCCGTCGTCGCCTACCGATCCATGCTCCGTGGCCCCGAGGACGCCGAGCGCGAGCCCGTGCCCGAGTCCGACGGGGCCGCCGGTCGTCGGGGAGCCCGTCCGCGCCTCGCCCGCGCCGCGCTGCTCCCGCTCGCGGCGCTCGGCGTGCTCGCCGCGTGCGGGGCGCTCGTCGAGGACGCCGGGTCCTCGTGGGGCGCCCTGTACCTGCGCGGCGAGGTCGGCGCCGACGCCGCGACGGCGGGCCTCGCGTTCGTCTCGCTCTCCGTCGCGATGACGGTCGGGCGCCTTCTGGGCGACCGGGTCGTCGACCGGTGGGGCCAACGCCGCGTCGCGCTCGTCGGGGGCGCGGGCATCGCCGCGGGCATGGGCCTCGCGCTCGCGGTGCCGTCCGTCGCGACGACGCTCGTGGGCTTCGCGCTCGCCGGCCTCGGCGTCGCCACCCTGGTTCCCGCCGTCATGCACGCGGCCGACGAGCTCCCGGGGCTCCCGCACGGCGTCGGCCTCACCGTGGTCAGCTGGCTGCTGCGCGTCGGCTTCCTCGCCTCGCCCGCCCTCGTCGGCGTCGTCGCCGACGCGACGAGCCTGCGCGTCGCGCTGCTCGGCGTCGTCCTCGCGGGCGTCGGCGTGCTGGCGACGGGGCGCGTGCTCGCCGGTCGGCCCACGACGCCGGCTCAGGCGCCGTCCGAGGCGGGGGACGTCCGCGCGACGACCTCGAGGTAGTCCATCCGCAGCACGAGCGTGGCGTCGTCCGACACGTCGAAGCGCCGCACGACGTCCACCATCTCGGCCTTGAGGCTCGCGGCGCGGTCGGCGTCGAGCGCGGCGACCGCACGGTTCGTCGGCCCGTAGAAGGTCGTGAAGAACTCGACCTGGTGCTCGGCGGACGGGAAGCGCCAGCGGAACGCGCGCCGCGGCGCGTCGACCGCGACGTCGGGCCCGAACAGCTCGGCGAGCCGCGCCGGGTCGCCCCACTCCACGGGCGGGCGCAGCCCGGCCGGCGGCGGCAGGTACCGGCCGATCGTGCGGAACAGCTCGCCGACGTAGCTGTCGGGCGTCCAGTTGACCATCCCGACCCGGCCCCCGGGCCGCGTCACGCGCAGCAGCTCACGGGCCGTCTGCTCCTGGTCGGGTGCGAACATCGCGCCGCACGTCGACAGCACGGCGTCGAACGTGGCGTCGCCGAAGGAGAGCGCCTCGGCGTCGCCCTCCTCGAACGCGACGTCGAGGCCCTCGGCGTCGGCGCGCCGGCGTGCGCGCTCGAGCAGCGCGGGCACGTAGTCGACGCCCGTGACCCGGGCGAACCGGCGGGCGGCCGCGAGGGCGGCGTTGCCGTTCCCGGTCGCGACGTCGAGCACGCGCTCTCCCGCGCGCAGGTCGACCGCCTCGACGAGCTGCTCGGCGACCGGCAGGAGCCGCGAGCCGACGGCCGCGTAGTCGCCCGAGGCCCAGGTGGCCTGCTGGCGCTGCTTGATGGTGGTGGTGTCCATGGGAGTCCTCCGTCCTCGGGGCCTCGGCGAGGCCGTACGGCGACGGTAGGGACGGCGCGGCCGCGCCCGGATCGGGAGCGGCTCCCCAGGTCAGGGCACCGCGTTCCCCATCTCCTGACGCCCGGGCGCTGCACGCGGTAGGGGGCGGTCGGGGAGGTCGAGGGCCACGCCGAGCCGTCGCGCGGCCGCGGCGGCGTCACGGCGCGAGGCGACGCCGAGCTTGGCGAGGAGGGCCGAGACGTGGTGGCCCACGGTCTTCGCCGAGAGGGACAGCCGTGTCGCGACCTCGGCGTCCGTGAGCCCCTGGGCGAGGAGCGTCAGCACCTCCGCCTGACGGGGCGTGAGGCCGGCGGCGTGCGCCGCCGTCGCGCGGATCGGGCCGCGCGGGACCGCGCCGAGCCCGTCGCGGCGCAGGTCGCGGCGCACCCGCTGCGCCGTCCGGTGAGCGCCCAGCCCGTCGAGCAGAGGCAGCGCGGCGAGCCGGGCGTCGTCGTCGCCGGACCACGCGAGCGCGAGCGCGCGGTGGTAGGTGAAGCCGAGCGCGCCGAAGGCGTCCGCGGCCTCGCGCCACCGGCCCGTCACCAGGAGGTGGTAGGGCGGCGCGGCGGTCCGGGGGACCGCCGGCAGCGCACCCGCCGCCCACAGCCAGAGCGCCAGCTCGCCCACGAACCACGGGTGGGCCGCGGCCACGGCGCGGTCGTAGACCCGCGCGACCTCGGCCGCGGCCCGCGGGTGGTCCCCGGCGAGCCACGCGTGCTCGGCGCGGGCGGCCGCGACCGGCACCGTCCACTGCAGCTCGGCCGTCGCGAAGCCCCGCGCGGCGGCCTCGTCGAGCGTCGCGTCCGCGTCGGGGTCGCCCCGCCGGGCCTGGAGCAGGCCGAGCGGGACGAGCGCGTCGACCACGCGCGCCCCGCCGCTCGCGCGCTCGGTGAGCGCCGCGCGCGCGTCGCGCTCCGCGCCGGTCCAGTCGCCGAGGTCCAGCCGGAGCCGCGCCCGGTGGCCGAGCAGGTGCTGGACGTACCCGCCGAGCTCGCGCTCGCGCGCGTAGCGCAACGCGCGCTCCAGGTCCTCGGCTGCGGCCGCGTAGTCGCGGTGCTCGGCGGGGATCGTCGCGAGGTTGCACAGCGCCCGGGCGGCGTCGTCCTCGAGCCCCGCGGCGGCCGCGATCTCGAAGCCCCGCTCGAGGTCGGCGCGCCCGGTGGGGTCCTCGCCCTGGAGGCGCGCGGAACCGATGTTCGTCAGGGCATGGCTGAGCGTCTGCCGGTCGTCGAGCTGCTCGGCGAGCGCGACGGCACGTCCGGCCCACTCGACCGCAGGGGCGAGGTGGTGGGCGAGCATCTCGAGCTGCGCGCGGTTGCTGTACGCCATCGCGAGCTCGTGCCCGGGCCCGACGGCCTCGAGCACGTCCACGGCGCGGGCCGCGGCGGCCTCCGCCGCCGCGCGGTCGCCGTCCCACCAGTGCAGACGCGAGAGCCAGCGGAGCCCGGACCCCACGCGCTCGGGCTCGGCGAGCTGCTCGCGCAGGAGCACCGCGGCCCGTCGCGCGGCGACGGCCTCGGACGAGAAGCCGGCGAGGTAGCACTCGACCGAGCACGCCTCGAGCAGGTCGGCGCGGTCGTGCGGGGTGAACCGGTCGGCGTGGAGCAGGGCGACCCGGTGGTGCCCGACGGCCTCGCGGTGCGCGCCGACCGCCGCCGCCTGACGTGCGGCCTCGGGAGCGTGCCGGACCGTCGCCGCGACGTCGTCCGCCTCGCGCGCGTGGTGCACGAGGCGTGCGACGTCGACCGGGCGGTCCGTCGAGGTGAGCGCGTCCAGCACGCGGCGGTTGAGCTCGCGCCGCACGACACCGGACGTGGCGCCCTCCACGGCGCGGCGCAGCAGCTCGTGCCGGAACCCGACCGCGTCCGGCGTCGAGACCAGCAGCCCCGCGGCGACCGCGTCGTCGACCGCGCCCGCCGACGGGCCGAGCACGGCCTCGACGAGCCAGGTCTCCGCGCGCGTGGGCACGACGGCGACCACCCGCAGCGCGTCCTGCGCCTCGGGCGGCAGCCCGGCGACCCGGGCGAGCACGAGGTCGCGCACGGTGAGGGGCACGTCCGCGTCCCCGGCCGCGAGCACCTCGGTGACGAGCAGGGGGTTGCCGCCTGTGAGCGTGTGCAGCCCCGCCTCGGCGCGACCCGCCGCCCTCGCCAGGTCCGCGACGGCGGCGGGGGAGAGCGGGTCCAGGTGGAGGCGCACGACGGTGTCCGTCGGCAGGCGCCCGAGGACCGTGCGCAGCGGGTGGTCCGCCGCGAGCTCGTCGTCGCGGTGGGTGACGACGACCAGCGCGCGGACGTGGCGGACCCGGCGCGACAGGAGGAGCAGGAGGTCCAGTGTCGCCTCGTCGGCCCAGTGCACGTCCTCGACGACGAGGACCTGCGGGGGGCCGGGCCGGTCGAGCTCGTCGAGCAGCGCGGCGAGGAGCTCCTCGCGCGCGCCGCCGTGGGCGAGCAGCGCCGCCAGCCGCCCGCCGACCTGGCGGGCGACGTCGTGCAGGGGGCCGAGCGCCCGCGGGGTGAGCAGCGGGTCGCAGACGCCGAGCAGCACGCGACGCGACCCCGCCTCCTGCTCGACGAACCGCGCGACGACGCTGGACTTGCCGATCCCGGCCTCGCCGGCGAGGAGGGCCAGCCGGCCCTCCGTCGCCGCCCCCTCGAGGGCGGTGGTGAGCGCGTCGAGCAGCACCCCGCGCTCGAGGAGGTCGGCCATGGCGCGACGCTACGCCGGTGCGACGTCGGGGTGGAGTCCCCGCCCTCCGTCCACGGATCGGGCGCCCCGCAGTGATCCTCGTCACGTGCCCGGACCGGCTCCGCGCACGGCGCCGTGCGAGCGGTCGTGGGTCCGGCGGACCACCGCAGGGGATCCGGACGAATGCCACGTAACGTCCTCGTGGGCGCCACGGTCACCGTGATCCGGGCGGTCCCGCGGAGTGTGCGATGCGAGTTCCCCCGACGGCCCCCCGACGCCGGGTCTCCTGGGTCCTGCTGTCCCTGCTGGTGGTCGGCGCCGCCGTGGCGCCGCCGGCCGTGGCCGACGTCGGGCCCGCGGCCGTCCCGCCGCCGCCGGCCGTGACCGCGGACCCGCTGCCGACGACGCAGGTCGACGGGGTCGTGTGGACCCAGCTCGTCCTCGGCGGGACCGTGTACGTCGGCGGCAGCTTCGCCTCGGCGCGTCCCGCCGGCGCGGCTCCGGGCGTGGGCGAGGTCCCGCGCCGCAACCTCCTCGCCTACGACCTCGCGACCGGGGAGCTCGTGCCCGGCTTCGCCCCCGTCCTCGACGGTCAGGTCCTCGACCTGGCCGCCTCGCCCGACGGCCGCACGCTCTACGTCGCCGGCCAGTTCACGTCGGTCGACGGGCAGACCCGCTACCGCGCCGCGGCGTTCGACGTCGCCACGGGCGCCCTCGTGCCCACGTTCCGGCCGGTCCTCAACGGCAAGGTCAGCGCGATCGGGGCGACCGCGTCGACGGTGGTCATGGGCGGCACGTTCACCTCGCTCAACGGCGTCCCCCGGAGCAAGGTCGCCGCGGTGAGCCCGACCGGGGCCACCCAGCCGCTGAGCGCCGACGTCCAGGGCGGCTCCGTGCTCGCGCTCGCCGTGGCGCCCGACGCCGCCTCCGTCGTCGTGGGCGGCAGCTTCACGAGCGTGGGCGGCTCGTCCTCCCCGGGCTACGGCCTCGCTCGCCTCGACCTCGCGAGCGGCGCCACGCTGCCGCTCCCGGTCAACAGCGCGGTGCGCAACGCGGGCGCGAACGCGGCCGTGATGAGCCTCGAGACCGACGGGACGGCGTTCTACGGCACCGGCTACCACTACGGCACGGGCGGCAACCTCGAGGGGTCGTTCGCCGCGTCGTGGGCCACGGGCGACCTCGTCTGGGTGGAGGACTGCCACGGCGACACGTACTCGGCGTTCCCGATCGGCGACGTCGTCTACCAGGCGTCGCACAAGCACGACTGCAGCAACACCGGCGGCTTCCCGCACACCAACCCGGGCACGTACCACCGGGCGACGGCGGTGACGCGCGCGGCGACGCGGGTCAACACCCCCGACCCGGACGGCGCCGCGGACCACCGCGGCCGGCCCGGCCCGACGTTCCTCGAGTGGTACCCGGAGATCGACGCCGGCACCTACACGGGCAAGAACCAGGGTCCCTGGACGGTCACGGGGACCGCGGAGTACGCGCTCTTCGGCGGCGAGTTCACGCGCGTCGGCGGGGTCGCGCAGCAGGGCCTCGTCCGGTTCGCCGTCCCCGCGCTCGCCCCGGACGCGGTCGGCCCGCAGCTCACCGGCGGCACGACCGCGCTCGTGGCGCGCTCGACGGCCGCGGGCCGGGTCCAGCTGAGCTGGCGCGCCGGCACCGACGCGGACGACGCGACCCTCACGTACCGCGTGCTCCGCGGCTCGCCGTCGGCGCCGCCGGTCCACGAGCAGACGCTGACGACGTCGTTCTGGGACCGCCACGCGATGACCTTCCGCGACGTCGGCCTGCCGCCCGGGTCGACGCAGCAGTACCGCCTCGTGGTGAGCGACCCCGACGGCAACGTCGCCGAGTCGGCCTGGGTGAGCGTCCAGGTGAGCGCCGCCGGCGCCCGCTCGGCGTACGCCGAGACCGTCATGGACGACGCGCCCGCCGCCTACTGGCGGCTCGGCGAGACCGCCGGGACCACCCTCGACGACACCACCGGCACGCTGCCCGCCACGGCGGGTGCGGGCGTCGTGGCGGGGGGCCCGGGCGCGCTCGCGGGCGACGCCGACGGCGCGACGCGCTTCAGCGGCGCGACCACGGCGTCCGCCGCGAGCGCGGTCGCGGGCAACGCGCCCGAGGAGTTCTCGGTCGAGGCGTGGGTGCGGACGACCTCCACGACCGGCGGCAAGATCGTCGGCTTCGGCAGCCTCGCCACGGGGACGTCGAGCCAGGCCGACCGGCACCTCTACATGGACGACCGCGGCCGGCTCCTCTTCGGCATCCACACCACGGGGCTCACGGCGGTCCTCGGCTCGCGGTCCTACAACGACGACGCGTGGCACCACGTGGTGGGCACCTACGCCGACGGGACGATGCGGCTCTACGTCGACGGCGCGCAGGTCGCCGAGCGGTCCGGCCTCGTCTACGTGCGCCCGTACTGGGGACGGTGGCGCCTGGGCGGCGACCGGCTGCTGGGCTGGCCCGCGGACCCGACGTCGGACAACCTCGCCGCGACCCTCGACGAGGTCGCCGTCTACACGCGCGCGCTGAGCGCCGCGCGCGTCGCGGCGCACCACACGGCCGGCCGGACGGTCGCGGCCAACCAGGCGCCGACGGCGTCCTTCGCGGCGACGCCCTCGGGCCTCGCCGTGCGGGCCGACGGCGGCGGGTCGAGCGACCCGGACGGGCGCGTGGCCACGTGGTCGTGGGCGTTCGGGGACGGGGCCACGGCCACCGGGCCCGTCGTCGACCACGCCTACGCGGCGGCCGGGACCTACCCCGTGACGCTCACGGTGACGGACGACCGCGGGGCGACCGCCTCCATGACGCGCGACGTCACGGTCACGGCGCCCCCCGCGGGCGTCCTCGCCCAGGACGCGTTCGAGCGCACGGTCGCGGGCGGCTGGGGCACGGCCGACCTCGGCGGGACGTGGACCGCGACGGGCACCGCCGCGCAGCACGCGGTGGGGACGGGCCAGGGGCGCCACGTCGTCGCCGCGGGCGCGACGCTGACCTCGGCGCTCGCGGTCGCGTCCACGAGCACGGACGTCAGCGTGGTCGTCAGCCCGGACCGCGTGCCCACGGGCGGCGGCGCGTTCGTCGTGGTCCAGGCGCGGCGCGTCGCCGCGGCCGACGCCTACGCCGCGCGCGTCCGGCTCCAGGCCGACGGCAGCGTGCAGCTCCACGTGACCCGCGGCAACGGGTCGCCCGTGGCCGGCGTCGTCGTCCCGGGCCTCACGTACGCCGCGGGCGACCGCCTCCAGGTCCGGGTGCAGGCCACGGGCTCGTCACCCACGACGGTCCGCGCCAAGGTCTGGCGCGCGGGCACGCCGGAGCCGGCGGCCTGGCACACGCAGGCCACGGACACGACGGCGTCGCTCCAGGTGCCCGGGGCCGTCGGCCTGTCGACCTACCTCTTCGGCTCGGCGACGAACGGCCCGCTCACGGTCGCGTACGACGACCTCGCGGTCCGCGCGGTGCCCTGACCCTGCGCGGTCAGGCGTCCTCGGCGACGAGCTCGAGGACGGTCGCCCGCTCGGGGAGCTGGACGGGCGGCCGCAGGCCGACGGCGTCGAGCTCGCGGCCGGTCAGGGTGACGCCGCGCTCGAGCCACGCGAGCCCCGACTGGCCCGCGTGGCGCGCCGCCGCGGTCGGGTCGAGCGCGCGGACGCGGTAGCGGCGCACCGGGTCGAGCCCGGGGAGGCGGACGCGCCCGGGCGGGTAGGACGCCGTCGTGCCGGTCTGGGTGAGGACGAACACGGCCGACGCGCCGTCGGGCGCGACCATGCCCCGCACGTCGATCCCGGGCTCGGTCCCGTCGGTGCCGACCACGCGCCCGGTCGCGACCAGCGGGCGCAGGCGCTTCGCGTGGGCCACCCACTGCGCGATCCGCCGGCGCGTCGGCCCGTCGGTGCGCGTGAGGTCCCACTCGATGCCCGCGTGGCCGAGCAGCGCGACGGCCGCGCTGAGGTCGAGGTCGACGGTGCGCCCGGTCGAGTGCACGACGGGGCTGGTCAGGTGCATGCCCATCATCTCGGGCGGCACGACGAGCCCCGTGTAGCGCTGGATCGTCAGCCGCTCGAGCGGGTCGAGGGTGTCGCTGGTCCACACGCGGTCGGTGCGGTCGAGGATCCCGAGGTCGACGCGCGCGCCGCCCGACGCGCAGCTCTCGACCTCGAGCCCCGGGTGGGCCGCCCGGAGCTCGTCGAGCAGCCGGTAGAGGGCGAGCGTGTGGGCGCGCACGCCTGAGGTGCCGTCGGTCCCGCCCGCGTCCAGCAGGTCGCGGTTGTGGTCCCACTTGAGGTAGGCGATCGGGTACTCGTCGAGGAGCGCGTGCAGGCGTCCGGCGACGAAGGCGTGCGCGTCGGGGTGGGTGAGGTCGAGCACCTGCTGCTGGCGCGCCGCCGGTGGCAGCGCCGTCCGCCCGCGGAGCACCCAGTCGGGGTGCGCGCGGACGACGTCGGAGTCCGCGTTCACCATCTCGGGCTCGACCCAGAGCCCGAACTCCAGTCCCAGCCCGGTGACGTGCGCGACGAGCGGGTGCAGCCCGTCGGGCCAGACGCCCTCGTCGACGAACCAGTCGCCGAGGCCCGCGGAGTCGTCGCGTCGACCGCGGAACCAGCCGTCGTCGAGCACGAAGCGCTCGACGCCGACCTCGGCGGCCGCGTCCGCCAGCGCGGTGAGCCGCGCGAGCGTGTGGTCGAAGTAGACCGCCTCCCACGTGTTGAGCGTGATCGGGCGTGGCCGGCGCGGGTGGTGCGGCCGACGGCGCCACGCGTCGTGGAACCGGTGCGCGAGCGCGTCGAGCCCGTCGCCCCACGAGCCGATCACCTCGGGCGTCACCAGCTCGGCGCCCGGCGCGAGGACGACCTCGCCCGCCGCGAGCAGGTCGCCGCCCGCCAGGAAGGCGTCGCCGGTCGGCGTGCGCTCGGCCAGGACGCGGTGGTTGCCGCTCCACGCGACGTGGATCCCGTGGACGCGGCCGCGCTCGAAGCCGAAGCCCGGGCGGCCCGCGGCCAGCAGGAGCGTCGCGTCGGCGCCGGGCCGGCCGCGACGGCTCTCGCGCAGGTGGGTGCCGAGCGTGAGGGCGCGCCGCTGCGGCGACCGCTCGCGGAGGTGACGTCCCGTGGTGTCGAGCACCTCGGTCGCGTCCCACGGGAGGGGGAAGGCCAGCAGCACCGAGGCGAGCCGGTACGGGGTCGCGCCGACGTTGCGCACGACGGCGCGCTGGTGCAGCAGGCCGCTCGGACCGACGCGCAGCTCGAGGTCGACCTCGAGCCCGGCCTCGGCGTCCGCGAGGTGCAGGAGGGCGGTGCTCTCGTCGGCCCGCACCGAGACGAGGTCGAGCCGGACGCTGGGGGAGGAGCCGTCGCGGTGCCCCTCGATCCCGGGGGTGCCGAGCCACCCGCCCGCGGGCGTCGGCAGCAGCGTCGGCGCGGCGGGCACGTCGAGTCCGCCCGAGACACGCTGGGGGAGGCTCGCGAGCACGAGGTCCTCGAGCTGCTCCGCGCCGGGCCCGGTGAGGTCCTCGCCCCAGTGGACGACCGCCGGGTGCGGCCACGCACCCAGGTCGAGCACGACGCTCGTGCCGCCGGCACGCAGGTGGAGAGCGCGCGTGCGCCCCTCCGGCCCGTCGAGCCCGCTAGGCCCACCCGGACGGTCGTCGTCGGGAGTGGTGCCGGTCGTCGTCGCCCCGTCGCGCATGGACACCGATGATGGCAGCGTCCGTCCCGCGCCGCGTCGTCCTAGGCTTGGGACCCGTGAACCAGCAGCCGCGCCGCCGGCCGACGATCAAGGACGTCGCCGCCGTCGCGGGCGTCTCGCGGGGCACGGTGTCGCGCGTGCTCAACGGCGGCCGGCTCGTCTCGCCCGACGCGCTCGCCGCGGTCCAGGACGCCATCCGCAGCACGGGCTACCAGACCAACAGCCACGCGCGCAGCCTCGTGACCGGACGGTCGAACTCCGTCGCGTTCCTGCTCACCGAGCCCCAGCACCTGCTCTTCGAGGACCCGACCTTCGCGATCCTCCTGCGCGCGGCCGCGGAGGCCCTCGGCGCCCGCGGCATGCCGCTGCTCCTCATGGTCGCCGGCACCACGGACGAGCGGCGCCGCATCACCGACTACGTGGGCGCCGGTCACGTCGACGGCGTCCTCGTGGTCTCGTCGCACGCGGGCTCGCCGATCATCCCCGCGCTCCTGCGCAAGGGCCTGCCGGTCGTGGCCTGCGGCGCCCCGCTCGGGCTCGAGGACCGCGTGGGCTTCGTCGAGGCCGACGACCTGGGCGGCGCCCGGCGCATGGTCCAGCACCTGCGTGAGCGCGGGCGCACGCGCGTCGCGACGATCACCGGGCCGCTCGACACCCCGGGTGGGCGCAAGCGGCTCGAGGGGTACCGCCTCGAGCTCGGCGACGACCACGACGCGTCGCTCGTGGCGCACGGCGACTACACCCGCGCCGGCGGCGAGGCGGCGATGCGCGACCTGCTCGCCCGGCGGCCGGACCTGGATGGCGTGTTCGTCGCCTCCGACCTCATGGCGGCCGGCGCGCTCGCGGCGCTCGCCGCGTCGGGGCGGCGCGTGCCGGACGACGTCGCCGTCGGCGGGTTCGACGACTCCGGCCTCGCGGCGACGCTGCACCCGCCGCTCACCACGATGCGTCAGCCGTTCGACCGGATCGCGCAGGAGATGGTGCGCCTCCTCCTCGAGGTCGTCGCGGGGAGCGAGCCGGCGGCGATCACGCTGCCGACGACGCTCGTGGTGCGCGACTCCACCTGAGGCCCCCCCGGCGGCGGACGGGTGGCCGGCGACGCCGGCGGCGGCCCGGGTGGGGCCACCGCCGGCGGCGTCGGGCGTGCCGCTCAGGACCTGCCGAGCGACCGGCGCACGACGTCGACCACCGCGGTCACCGGGCCGTGCCCGACCGTCGTGCCCGCGACGACGACCTCCCCGGGCGCGGAGGTCGCGCCCGCGGGGACCGGGTCCCAGGCGACCGGCACCGCGTGGAGCGTGCCGTCCGCGTCGAGCACGTCGACCGTCGGCGGCAGCTGGACCGGGTCACCGACCCGGACCGTCCGGCGGACCGTGTCGGCGACGACGTGCTCGGCGTCGCTCGCCTCGTACACCTCGACGGTCTCGTGGAAGGTGAGCACCGGCCAGGCGCTGCTCGACCAGTCGATCATCTCCTGCCAGTTCGCCGGCTCCCACACCAGGACGCCCGCGCCGCGGTTGTCGGGGAGGTCGTTGGCGATCCGGAAGACGTCCTGGAGGAAGAGGCCCGCGCCCTCCGCGGTCTTGGGGTAGGGCGAGTTCGGGACCGGCAGGCCGTCCCAGTCGTTCGACTGGTGCGACGTCTCGGCGATCTCCATCGCGTAGCCCGGGTGCGCCGCGGCGACGGCGTGCAGGTTCGCCTCGTAGTGCTCGGGCGTCCCGTGCCAGTCCGGGTAGTAGGAGTGCGCGATGACGTCGATGTCCTGGCCCCGGGCGTGGAGCCGGGTGAGGAACTGGTCCCAGAACTCGAGCGTCTTGTCGACCCGGCCGTCGTCGATGATCACGTGGGTCTCGACCTGGATCTCCTCGCCGTGCGCCGCGGCGACGTCGCGGACGGCCGCGATGCCGGAGGCCTGGAGCGTGACGAAGCGGTCCCAGGCGGCGTCGTACGCGGCCTGCTCGGTGGGGTCGTCCGAGCCCCAGTAGTCCCACAGCAGGGCGCCGCCGGGCTGCGAGACGAAGGACGGGTCGTGGTTGAAGTAGCACGTGCCGCACCAGGCGGCGTCGTCGAACCAGGGCTGCGGGCGCTCGCTGCCCCACAGGAAGCCGTTGATGAGCTCGTTGCCGACCGCGACCTTGTCGGGGACGGCGCCGCGCGCGACCAGCGCGTCGACCGTCGCGTACGTGTAGTCGTAGACCGCCTGCGTCAGCTCCTCGAACGGCAGCTCGCGCCACGCGGTGGCCTTCGCCTGCTTGCTCGGGTCGGCCCACGAGTCGGCGTAGTGCAGGTCGATCCCGAGGCCCATGCCGCGCTCCACGACCTCGCTCGCCACCTCGAGCGTCCGCTCCGGACCCTGGAACGCGGGCTCCAGGTACTCGCCCGTCCGCTCGTCGCGGGGGTCGTTGAAGACGCGCAGGCGGACGTACTCCATGCCGGCGTCGGCCGCCGCGTCGAGGAGCGGCACGGGCTCGGCGCCCTCGTCCACGACGTAGGTGAGCCCCTGCGCGTCGTCCTGGTCGGCGTAGGACAGGTCGGCCCCGAGCACGACGTCGTCGCGCAGGTAGTTCCAGACGGACAGCTCGCTGACGCCGACGACGGCGCCCGGTGACGCGTCGGTGATCGTCACGCGGAGGAAGGCGATGCCCGGCCGCGCGACGAGGTGCTCCTCGCCGCGCCCCGGGTGGCGCTGGTCGGAGCGGTCGGCGAGCGTCTCCCAGGACGTGCCGTCGGTGGACGCCTCGACGACGTACCGGTACGTGCCGTGCGCGTCGGGGAGGAGCACGCCGACCTTCCGGATGCCGTCGTACGCACCCCCGAGGTCGAGGACGAGCGAGTGCGGCCCGCGGCCGCGCGCCGTCCAGGCCGTCGCCGGGTCCCCGTCGACGGCGAGCGCCGCGAGGTCGGCGGCGCGGGTCGCGCTCACCGTCACCCAGGGCTTGGCGGCGAGGTTGCTGCGCACGGGCGGGAAGTGGACGGCGCCGTCGGGCTCCTCGGCGGAGGCGGGACTCGTCCCGGCGAGGGCGAGGGCCGCGAGGGCGAGGCCCGCGAGCAGGGGTCGGCGGCGTCGGCTGAGCGGCTGCATGGGACGTCCTCGTCTCATCGTGGTGTGCACGTGCACAGTGGTTCACGGCCACGGTAGGAGCGGGTCGGGCTCGAGGTCAACAGGGCCTGGAGCTGCCGTGGCTGGGAACGCGCACACTCCGGCGCTAGCCGACCGGCAGGGATGCGGGGGCGGCGCGTTCTCGGCCCGCCGCCGGCCAGCGGTTGACGACCCAGCGCGGATCGTTCACCCTTCATCTACGTGGAGGGGAGTATCCCCACCCTCAGCGCGGACGTCGTCACTACGGCCCGACCCCGGGCCCGGCGCCGCGGGCGGCTCGTCGGCCGTCGGGAGAGACCTCCGGTCCGTCGACCGGAAGGTGCCCTCGTGGACGTCCCCCTGTGGATCTGGCTCGCCGTGGTGGCGGGCATCCTGCTCATGCTCGCCGTCGACCTCGTCGCGCACCGGCACGCGCACGTCATCGGCGTCCGGGAGGCCGCCGGCTGGTCGGCCTTCTGGGTCGCCACGGGCGTCGGCTTCGGCGTCCTCGTGTGGCAGGTCTGGGGAGCCGAGCACGGCCAGGCGTACTTCGCCGGCTACCTCATCGAGAAGTCGCTCGCCGTGGACAACGTCTTCGTGTGGGCGATCATCCTCACCTACTTCGCGGTCCCGCGTGCGTACCAGCACCGGGTGCTGTTCCTCGGCGTCGTCGGCGCGCTCGTCTTCCGGGGCGCGTTCATCGCGGTCGGCGCGCTGGTCATCGAGCGCTTCGCGTGGGTGCTCTACGTCTTCGCGGCGTTCCTCCTGTGGACCGGCTACCGCATGATCCGCCAGCGGTCCGACCACCTGGACCCGAGTCGCTCGCGCGCGCTCCGCGCGTTCCGCCGCTGGGTCCCGATGACGGACGCGTACCACGGTCAGCGCCTCCTGGTCCGCCGGGGCGGGGTGCTGCTCGCGACGCCGCTCCTGGCCGTGCTCGTGCTCATCGAGGTCACGGACGTGGTGTTCGCCGTCGACTCGATCCCGGCGATCTTCGCCGTGAC
This sequence comes from Actinotalea solisilvae, assembly GCF_016464425.1. Classification (GTDB taxonomy): domain Bacteria; phylum Actinomycetota; class Actinomycetes; order Actinomycetales; family Cellulomonadaceae; genus Actinotalea; species Actinotalea solisilvae. Next base: position 363,406 of record NZ_JADDKQ010000001.1, on the reverse strand, counting down.
CTCCGAGCCGTTCCTCGTCTTCACCGCGAACGCGTTCGCCGTGCTGGGCCTCCGGGCGATGTACTTCCTGCTGGCCGACCTCATCCACCGGTTCGTGTACCTCAAGGTCGGGCTCGCGCTCGTGCTCATCTGGGTCGGGATCAAGATGATGCTCAAGATCGACGTGCTGTACGTGCCGACGTCGCTCTCGCTCGCGGTGGTGGCGACGATCCTCACGGTGTCCGTCGTCGCGAGCCTGCGTGCGACGCGGGGCCAGGCCCGCCGCGCTCCGGAGGCGCCGGCGCAGCCGCCGTTCCGTGACGCCACCGCCGAGGAGCTGGCCGAGCTGGAGCCGCTCTGGCGCCGTCCGGGGAGGCCCCCGGCCCGCGTCGGCGGCTGACCGGCGCGGCGGCCCCCCGCCGGGGTGCGGCACGGCACCGCCGTGACCGCGCCCCGGCCCGGGGTGGCATGCTGAGATGGGCCATGGCCACCGACCGTGCCCCCGCCGTCGAGCTCGAGGTCGGCGGCCGCACCGTCCGCCTCTCGAACCCCGACCGCGTCTACTTCCCGGCGATCGGCGCGACCAAGCGGGACCTCGCCGAGTACTACCTCGCCGTCGGCCCGGGCATCGTCACCGCCCTGCGCGAGCGGCCCTGCATGCTGCACCGCTACCCGACCGGCGTCGCGGGGGAGAAGGTGCACCAGAAGCGCCTGCCCCACGGCGCCCCGCCGTGGATGGAGACGGTCGAGCTGTTCTTCCCCCGCTACGGGCGGACCGCGGACGAGCTCTGCGTCACCGAGCTGGCCCACGTGATCTGGGCGGTCCAGATGTCGACCGTCGAGTTCCACCCCTGGAACAGCCGCCGCGCGGACACCGAGCGGCCCGACGAGTGGCGGATCGACCTCGACCCGATGCCCGACTGCCCCTTCGACCGGGTGCGCCGCGTGGCCGGCGTCGTGCACGAGGTGCTCGACGAGCTGGGGGCCGTCGGGTGGCCGAAGACGTCGGGCGGGCACGGGCTGCACGTGTACGTGCGCGTCGCGCCCGACCACGGGTTCGCCGACGTCCGGCGCGCGGCGCTCGCCTTCGCGCGCGAGGTCGAGCGGCGCGCGCCCGACGACGTCACCACGACCTGGTGGCGCCGCGACCGCGACCCGTCGCTCGTCTTCGTGGACTACAACCAGAACGCACGGGACCACACCATCGCCAGCGCCTACTCGGTGCGAGGGACGCCGGAGGCGACCGTCTCCACGCCCCTGCGCTGGGACGAGGTCGACGACGTCGACCCGCGCGACTGCACGCTCCGCACGGTGCCCGCGCGCTTCGCCGCGCTCGGCGACCTGCACGCGGGCATCGACGACGCCGTCTTCGACCTCGCCCCGCTCCTGGAGTGGGCCGGGCGCGACGAGCACGCGGGGGAGGCGGAGCCGCCACCCGACCCCGACGACGCGTGAGCCGCCGCGGCGCACCCGTGCCTACGATCGGACGAGGACCGGGCGAGCAGGGAGGAGCGGCCGTGACGGCGTCGACGGAGACCGGGTGGGTCGACCCGCGGGACGAGCTCGAGGTGGTCGTCCTCCTGGCCAACGGCCGCCTCGCGGGCCGCACCTTCGCGAGCCGCGCCGAGGCCGAGGCGTGGGCGCGGCCCGACGAGGGCGAGCAGGTCCTCGAGATCAACGGCGTGTGCGGCTGCGACCGCTGACGCCGGCCTCGGACGGCCGTCGCCCGAGGCGGTCGGGTGGCCGGGCCGCGCGGTCGTAGATCCCTGCGTAGCTGCGCCAGGTCGCGAGGATCACTCCCATCGCCGCCGCGAGCGCGACGACCGTCGGCAGCGCGCGGCGCCGCCAGGCGGCCACGCCCGCGAGTGCGAGGCAGACCGTGCCGAGCGCGTTGAGAGCGAGGACGTCGTGGTGCTCGCCGGGGCTCGTCAACCACTGTCGCTCGCCGAGGATGGCACGGGTCGCGAAGGCGCCGTCGTCGGCCGGGGGAGGCGTGACGACGGGGTTGACGATCATCCAGGCCGCGACGGGCAGCGCGGTCCAGGCGCGGCGGGACCAGAGCGGGACGACGACGAGAGGTGTCGAGGCCCATCTGCTCCACGCGCTGACGGGGTGGGCGTGCCGGAGGAAGACCTGATCGATGAGCGACGTCGCCATCTCCCTGCTCCCGGGAAGGTCGAGGAAGGCCGAGGACGGCGTCCACGAGCCCGTGCTGCTCACCATGGTGCTCGCTCGCGGGGGCCGGCTGACGCCGGTACGCCGTCCTGGCCTGCCTCCGGGACCTCAGCCGAGTGCTGCCGGCCGCGGTACGGCGACGTCCTCACGGCTCGCGCCGAAGCTCCAGCCGCCGGTGCGCAGGTCGGCGATCACCTGAGGCGCGAGCAGGCCGGCACCCGTGGAGACGTGCCGCCACACCAGCTCGCCGCCGGCCGCCCCCTGGTCGTGGACGCTCACGAGGTCGTCGAGACCGTCGGCGTTCGTGTCGGCGAGGACCTGGCGGGAGCCGGTCCACGACCAGCCGCCGCTCCGCAGGTCCTGCCAGACCTCGGGCGCACCCGCGAGCACCGCGGGACCGGGCGCCCCGGGCGCGGGCACCAGCGGCTGCTCCCACACGAGGATGCCGGGGTTCGCGCCCTGCGCGTGCAGGTGGATGATGCTGGGCGTGCCCCCGGGCCGCACGGTGCCGATGAGCTGCCGCGAGCCGGCGTAGGACCAGCCTCCGCCGGACGCCGTGCCGATGACCCAGACGCCGGTGGCAGCACCGGCGAAGCTGCCGGCCTGCTTCCACGCCACGACGGTCTGGACGCCGCCCGAGGACGGGTCCGGGCGGAAGAGCACGATCTCGCCGTAGCCGTCACCGGACACGTCGGCGATCGCCGCCCGGACCGTGCCGAACGCCAGGTACGGGTTGTACGTGACCTCGCTCGGCGTCTCGGCCAGCCGCGTGCCGTCGCTGAGGAACACCCAGATGTTCGTGCCGGGCCCGTTGCGGTGCAGGACGACGAGGTCGTCCCAGCCGTCGGCGTTCACGTCACCGGCCACCGGCGTCGAGTCGCGCCACGACCACCCCCCGCCGCGCAGGGTGGCCCACAGGCGGGGCGCGCGGTCTGCGGCGCCGGGGACGGCCCACAGGATCACCGCGTCGTCCGGCTGGGCGTGCCAGACCACCTGGTCCGCGGTGCCGTCGTCCGAGCCGGTGATGTCGCCGAAGTCGCCGGCGAGCGTCCTCGAGGCGGCGTAGGAGAAGCCGCCGCTGGCGAGGGTGGTCGCGAGCTGCGGCGCGGCGAACGCGCCGCCGACCTCGGCCAGCGGCATGTGCCACAGGTTCATCCCGCCCGGGAGCGCGTGGACGAGGGTGAGGTCCGGGGTCCCGCCGCCCGGCGGCTGGACCGCGAGCTCGACGTCGTCCGCGGCGCCCGCGAGCGGCGCTGCCGAGGGTGCGACGGCCAGTCCCACCGCCGCGAGCACCGTGGCGACCGGCTTCCAGAGGTGACGCACAGGACTCACCGACCTCTCCGGTGCCGATCCCTGGGCGTGGCCAGCCGGTGGAGGGGCGGCACCGACCCCAGGCTCGCGTCGGCGTGCGGGGGGAACCAGGGTCGGACGCCCCGGGCGCCCCGGGCGGACGCCTGGGCGTGGGGCGTCGCATCAACGGTGTCGTCCGGCGCACGGGGCGTCTCGCAGGTGCGTCGGCCTGGCGACACCCGCCCGCGACGACCCCGGTGATGCATGCGTCCTGCCGACGCGCGCCTCTCGGCGCGGGGCCGCTCGTGGCGGCTGAGGGTGGAACTCGGGGTCTCGGACCGGCAGGACGAGGAGTCCGCATGACGATCACCGTCCCGTCCGGTCCGCCGCGCTCCGTGTGAGCACGGCTCACGAACAGGGAGGAGTTGAGGTCAACATCAAGGTGTGACCCCTCCGTCCAGGGACTGGGAGTGGCCTCGCCCCCGGTGTGCGGCAGAGCTCACTCGATCAGGACGAGGCGGGCGACCAGGAGGGAGATGATCAGCCCGGTCGCGTCGACGAACGTCGTGATGAGGAGGTTGGAGAACCCGGCTGTGTCGGCGCGCAAGGCCGTCGCGGGGAGCGGCACGGCGCCGGCGACCGTGGCAGCCAACGTGCAGTCCGCCAGCAGCGTGAGCCCGATGACAGCACCGACGGATGCACCGTGGATCAGCGATGCGATCGCGAGCCCGACCAGGCCGAGGACGGTGCCGAGGGTGGCGGTCCGAGCTTCGCGTTCGACGAGAGCGCGCGGGCGGTCGTCGTGGCCGCCTGGTGGCCAGTGCTGCCTCCGGCGCCGATGAGCATGAGTGGCGGGCTGGCAGACCGACTGGCGTGACGTACCGGTATCAGCGGCGCAGGATGCCGCGCTTGGTTGCGGTGGCGACGGCTGCGCTGCGTGAGTCGACGTCGAGCTTGGCGTAGACGTGGGCCAGGTGGGTCTTGATGGTCGCTTGGCTGAGGAAGAGGCGTTGGCTGATCTGCTGGTTGGACAGTCCTTCGGCGACGAGCTGGAGCACTTCGAGCTCGCGGGGGCTGAGTCCGACCCCTGGAGCGCGGAGGCGTTCGAGCAGTCTGGTGGCGATCGTGGGCGCGAGGGCTGACCCGCCTGCTGCAGCGGTGCGGACCGCGATGGCCAGCTCCTCCGGTGGTGCGTCCTTGAGCAGGTATCCGGAGGCGCCTGCGTCGATCGCGGCCATGACGTCGGCGTCGGAGTCGTAGGTGGTGAGGATGACCACCCGGGGACCGCCGGTCGTCTGGGTGATGGCGGCAGTCGCCGCGGCGCCGCCCATGCCGGCCCCGAACTGCAGGTCCATGAGCACGACGTCGGCGTCCCCCTGGGCGCAGCGCTGGACTGCCTGCTCGGCGGTGGAGCATTCCGCGACGACGACGAAGCCGGGCTCGGTCTGCAGCACGGCGCGCAGCCCGGCCCGGACGATGGGGTGATCGTCGGCGATCACGATGCGGACGTCAGCCTCGGCGGTCATGGCCGCTCGCCGAGAGGGGAAGGGTCACGGCCACGGCGGTTCCGTGCCCTGGTGCGGACTCGATCGCGAGGGTCCCGTTCAGGGCAGCGGCGCGGGCACGCATCGCTGCCAGCCCGAAGCCCCGCGGGCCGTGGGTGTAGTGGTGCGTGGTCGACCCGGCCCGGTTGCCGACAGTGGTGCGATCACTCCTGTCCGTGCCGTCGAAGCCGCGTCCGTCGTCGACGGCATCGAGGACGATCTCGGTGTCCATGTAGCTGAGCGTGAGGTGGATGCGGCGTGCGTCGGCGTGCTGGATCGCGTTCGCGACGGCCTGCTGGGCGATCCGCAGGAGGGCGACCTCGTGCCCGGTGGGCAGCGGCACGGCGGTGCCCGAGACGGTGAGGTCCACGGTGATGCTGCTGCTCGCCGTCGTGCGTTGGGCGAGCTGTTCCAGGGCGTGGCGCAGCGAGCCGGACTCCAGGTCCGGTGGCGCCCAGTCGTGGACGAAGCGGCGCGCCTCGGCCAGGTTCGCCACTGCCGCCTCGCGGGCGGTGACGACCTGATGGCGAGCGGTGTCGGGGTCGGTGCCGATGGTGCGCTCCGCCGCCCGCAGGAGCAGCTGGATGCTGGACAGCCCTTGAGCCAGGGTGTCGTGGATCTCCCGGGCGAGGCGCTCTCTCTCGGCGAGAACACCGGCGGCGCGCTCCGCATGAGCGAGGTCGTTGCGCGTAGCGGTCAGCTCGGAGATCAGGAGCCGGCGCCGCTCGCTCTCGCGGTGCAGCGCCTCGTACCCCCGCACCGTGGCCACGACGACCGCCGCGCCGATGACCGGGCCCAGGAGGCCGCCCATCTGCGGGCCGTCAGCGTGCCAAGCCGACCCGCCGACCGCGACCAGGGTCGTCACGACCACCGCCGGTAGGCCCCAGCGGCCGGCCAGGTGGAGCTCGAGGAAGAACAGGGGGAAGGCGAGCCACACAGCGTCCGGGGTCAAGATCACTAGCCAGAGCCAGGCGGCGAGCAGCACCGCCAGCCACACGACGGCCGCGTGGGCGGACCGTTTGACCACCGGCACCAGCGCCCCGGCCGTGTAGATCACGGCCGTCGCCGCAGCGGCCCACACGATCTCGAGGGAAGGGCTGCTGCCCGTCAGGCGCACGGCACGCACGACCACGACAAGCAGGAGTACCCCGATCAAGGCATGCAGGAGCCAGCGCAGCGTACGCAGCACGGGTGACAGCGAGGTCGGGTCGAGGGGGTTCACGTCCGCTCCAGCGTAGGTCGCGCTCGAGCCGGGGCCATCGCTCAAAAGGTTGAGCGGACCCTCAACCCTGTGGCGTCGCAGGAGCCCTCTGGTGCGCGATGCGGTGGCAGCTCCGTGCGGCGCACGCTGAGGGAGTCGACCTGCCGGTCGTCACCGCAGACAGAAGGGACGCGACGTGTTCGTCGCCTGGAGAGACCTGCGCTTCGCGCGGGGCCGGTTCACGCTCATGGGTGTGGTGATCATCCTGATCACCATGCTCGTCGTCATGCTCTCGGGCCTGACGGCCGGCCTTGGTAGGGAGAACACCTCAGCCGTCCTGGATCTGCCGGCCGACCACCTGGCCTTCGCCGCCCCGCCGGAGGACGGCGACGTGTCGTTCTCCGACTCCACCCTCGAGGCCGAGACGTGGGAGCAGTGGGCCCAGGTGCCCGGTGTGGAGGCGGCCGAGCCGCTGGCGATCGCGACCACCCGCGTCGAGCACCAGGAGCGGACGGCCGCCGTGTCGGTCTTCGGTGTGCGCCCGGGTTCACCCCTGCTGCCGCAGACAGAGGTCGGCGCGGCCCTCGAGGCAGGGACCGTCGTGCTCTCGGCAGGCGCCGCCGAGGCTCTCGACGCCCAGGCCGGTGACATCGTGGTCGTCGCGGGCAACGATCTGGTGGTCGGAGCCGTGGCTGGGGAGGGCTCCTACAGCCATACCCCGGTGGTGTGGGCCGACCTCACCGACACCCAGCCGCTCCTGCGCGCTGATGACCCGAGCACGCAGGTCGCCACCGTCGTGGCCCTGATCGCGATCGATCTCGACGGCGCGGAGCTGGCCGCCACCGACGACCGGCTCGGCACGCAGACCCTCCCGCTGGGTGCCACGGCGTCGGCGATCGGGTCGTTCAGCGAGGAGAACGGCTCCCTACAGCTCATGCGCGGGTTCCTGTTCGCGATCTCCGCGCTGGTCATCGGAGCGTTCTTCATGGTCTGGACGATCCAGCGCTCCGGCGACGTCGCCGTCCTCAAGGCGCTCGGTGCCTCCACCCGCTACCTGCTGCGGGACGCCCTCGGTCAGGCGGTGGTGCTGCTCGTCCTGGGCACCGCCTTGGGAACGGCCACCGCCGCCGGGCTGGGCGGGCTCGTCCAAGGTTCGGTGCCCTTCGTGCTGGACCCCGCCACCGTGCTGCTCCCAGCCGCCGTGATGGTCGTCCTCGGCGCCGCCGGCGCCGCCCTGTCCATCCGCCAGATCACCTCCGTCGATCCCCTGACCGCGCTTGGGAGTGCCCGATGAGCCTGCACCTGACCGACATCACCCTCACCTACCCCGATGGCGCGGGGCGCCTCGTCGCCCTCGACCACGTGACCCTCACGGTGCCCAGCGGGACGGTCACCGCTGTCGTGGGCCCGTCCGGGTCCGGCAAGTCCAGCCTCCTGGCCGTCGCTGCGACCCTCATCCGCCCCGACCAGGGCGCGGTGACCGTCGCCGGCACCCCCACCGCGGACCTCGACCGTGACGCCCTCACCAGGCTGCGCCGGACCCTGATCGGCATCGTGTTCCAGCAGCCCAACCTCCTCGGATCACTCACCGCTGTCGAGCAGCTGCAGGTCATGGCTCACATCGACGGCACCACACCGTCCGCGGTACGGGACCGGGCCCGCGAGCTCCTCGCCGCCGTCGGTCTGGAGAAGGAAGCCGACCGGCGACCGCACCAGCTCTCCGGGGGCCAGCGCCAGCGGGTCAACATCGCCCGGGCGCTGATGAACAACCCCGAGGTCCTCCTCGTCGACGAACCGACCAGCGCCCTGGACCAGGAACGGGGCGCCGCCGTCCTGGACCTGATCGCCTCACTGACCCGGGCACGAGGTACTGCCACCGTCCTGGTCACCCACGACCACGACCACCTCGAGACGGCGGACGCCGTCGTCCAGATGCGCGACGGCCGCGCCGCGTCGGTCCTCGACTCCGCTCACGCCTGACCGCGGTGGCACGGCGCCCGGCTGGAGCCGGGGAGCAGGCCGTGCGTGCGGCCGGCGACCGCGCGTACGACGTGCCCTCCGATGAGCTCGTCATCCACCTCGCCGCGAGCCAGGGCACCGCGGGGCTCCTCAGAGTCCTCTCGGTCCTGCACTCGCGCCGGGTCCTCGTCCATCACCTGCAGTACGACACGACGCCCGACGAGACAGCACAGATCACCTTGGAGTGCTCACTGGGGCCCACCACGCTGGAGACGGTGCGCCGGAGCGTCGCCAACGCTGTCCCGGTGCTGCGCGCGACGGCCCGGCCTCTGCCCGCCACGCCCACCTCGAGAGCCATCGCCAGGTAGTCGGGCCTGTGGTGCAAGCACTCGGTTGCTCTACGGCGGCGGTGAACCGCCCCGGGTTCGGTGAAGGCACGGACGGCGACAACGCTGTGCCCCGAGTGGGATTCGAACCCACACTGGATCGGGTTTGAGCCGAACGCCTCTGCCGGTTGGGCTATCGGGGCACCGCGGCCCGGGGCCGCGCGTCGGCCGAGGTCGACCCACCGGCGGCCGGAGGGCTGACGGCGGTGCCGACTCCACTAGGCTAGCGCCGTGACCGAGAGTGACGCGCCGCAGACCCCTGACCTCGACCTGCCGGTGGGGGGTCCTGGACCGGCTCCCGACGCGTCCGGCGCCAGGCCCGCGCGACGCGCCGTCGTCGCCGAGGACGAGGCCCTCATCCGCATGGACGTCGTCGAGACGCTCCGCGAGGCGGGCTTCGACGTCGTCGGCGAGGCGGGCGACGGCGAGACGGCGGTGAAGCTCGCGGTCGAGCTGCGCCCCGACATCGTCGTCATGGACGTGAAGATGCCCGTGATGGACGGCATCAGCGCCGCGGAGAAGATCGGCAAGGAGCACGCGGCGCCCGTCGTGCTGCTGACCGCGTTCTCGCAGACCGAGCTCGTCGAGCGTGCGCGCGACGCAGGCGCCATGGCCTACGTCATCAAGCCCTTCACGCCCGCGGACCTGCTCCCGGCGGTCGAGATCGCGATCTCGCGCTACAGCCAGATCAGCGCGCTCGAGGCCGAGGTCGCGGACCTCGCGGACCGCTTCGAGACACGCAAGCGCGTGGACCGCGCCAAGGGCCTGCTCATGACCAAGATGGGCCTGACCGAGCCCGAGTCGTTCCGCTGGATCCAGAAGACGTCGATGGACCGCCGCCTCACGATGCGCGAGGTCGCCGACGCCGTGATCGAGCAGGTCGGCGGCTCCGGCTCCTGACCGACCCCGCACCGCCCCGGCCGCGACCATGCGCGCGGCCGGGGCGGCCGTGCGTCCGGGCCCGTCCTGGTGCCGCAGCAGGTGCAGGCGCAGGTCAGGACGTTGGTCACAACTCTGCAACGACCGCGCCTGGTATGTCGCATGTCACACTACGGACACACATCCGGGGTACCTTTCCGAGCACAGTCCCGCACCGGGCGTCCCCACGGTCGGTGCGGGAGAACTCGTGCTCACGACAAGGGAGCTCCGTATGAAGAGATCCACCTACGCGGTCCGCGCGGCTGCGCTGGCCGGTGCTGTCGCCCTCGTGCTCACCGCCTGCTCCGGCGGCGGCGAGGAGACGGGCGACGGCGGCGAGGACACCGGTGGCGACTCGGGCGAGAGCAGCAGCAGCCCGCTGATCATCGGCACGCTCCTGCCGCAGACCGGTTCGCTCGCGCAGCTCGGCCCCCCCGAGATCGCCGGTGTCGACCTCGCAGTCCAGGAGATCAACGAGGCCGGCGGCGTCCTCGGTGCCGACGTCGAGGTGGTCCACACGGACTCCTCCGACGCGGAGCACGCCGAGGTCGCCACGCAGTCGGTCACCGACCTCATCAGCCAGGACGTGTCCGTGATCATCGGCGCAGCGTCCTCGTCGGTCACCCGCAACGTCATCGACGACGTCACGGGAGCGGAGATCGTCCAGATCTCGCCGGCCAACACGGCGACCGACCTCTCGGGCTACGACCCGTTCTACTTCCGCACGGCCCCGCCGGACACGGTCCAGGGCTCGGCGCTCGCCAACCTCATCCTCGGTGACGGTGCGACGAACGTCGGCGTGCTCGTCTTCAACGACGACTACGGCATCAGCCTGCGCAACGTCGTCCAGGGCGTCGTCGAGGAGGCCGGTGCGACGCTGGTCTACGGCGGCGAGGGCGAGGAGTTCGACCCGACGGAGCAGAACTTCAACTCCATCGTGTCGACCGCGCTCGCGACGAGCCCGGACGCGATCGCCGTGATCGCGTTCACGGACCAGACGCCGCTCATCCTGCCGGAGCTCGCGACGCAGGGCTTCGACATGTCGAAGGTCTACCTCGTCGACGGCAACCTGCAGAACTTCGCGGACACCTTCGACCCCGGCCTGCTCACCGGCGCCCAGGGCACGCTCCCGGGCGCGTTCCCGAGCGACGAGTTCCAGGGTCGGCTCCTCGAGGTCAACCCCGACCTGCAGGACTTCTCCTACGCGGCCGAGTCCTACGACGCGACCGTCCTGGCGGCCCTCGCGGCCATCAAGGGCGGCGCGACGGACGGTCCGACCATCCAGGAGAACATGGCGGCCGTCTCGGGTGCCGACGGTGGCGAGAAGTGCGCCACCTTCGCCGAGTGCGTCGAGCTCATCGAGGCCGGCGAGGACATCGACTACGAGGCGCAGTCCGGCGTGGGCCCGTTCAACGAGGACAACGACCCGTCGTCCGCGTACATCGGCGTCTACCAGTTCGGCGAGGACAACACCTACACCTTCTCCAAGTCGGAGTTCGGTGAGGTCGGCTGACCTCGCAGCACGGACGGCCGGCGTGACCGGCTGAGCACCAGGAGGCCCGGTGCGGAGCGATCCGCACCGGGCCTCCTGGCGTGCCGCGGCAGGAAGGCCCCGTGCGGCTCCGTCGGGGGCGGGGTCGCGGACGCGCCGCGGTGCGCACGCCGACGCCGCGGGCCCCTGGGGGACCCGCGGCGTCGGGAGGCGTGCGGCGGCGGTCGGGCGGGTCAGACCACCGGGCCCGTGCCCGACGTGGGCTCGCCTGCGCGCGGCGCGTCGGGCGGCGTCGGGTGGTCCTTGGCGGCCTCCTCGACGTCGGTCGCGAGCGTGCCGAGGTAGAGCTGGATGACCTTCGGGTCGTGCATGAGCTCCCGGCCCGGACCGGAGTACGCGTTGCGGCCCTGGTCCAGCACGTAGCCGCGGTCGCAGATCTGCAGGCAGCGGCGCGCGTTCTGCTCGACGATGACGACGGACACGCCCGCCTTGTTGATCTTGCGCGTCCGGATGAAGGTCTCGTCCTGGCGCACGGGGGACAGGCCCGCCGACGGCTCGTCGAGCAGCAGGACCGACGGCTCGATCATGAGGGCGCGGGCCATCGCGACCATCTGCCGCTCGCCGCCCGAGAGGGACCCGGCGCGCTGGCGCCGCCGGTCGCCGAGGGTGGGGAAGAGGTCGGTGATGAACTCGAAGCGCTCCGCGAACCGCTTGGGCGCCTGGAACATGCCCATCTGCAGGTTCTCCTCGATCGTGAGCGAGGGGAACACGTTGTTGTTCTGCGGGACGAACCCGACGCCGCGGCGCACGAGCGAGTCGGCCCGGTGGTTGGTGATGTCCTCGCCGGCGAGGGTGACGGTCCCGGACCGCACCGTGACGAGGCCGAACAGCGCCTTGAGGAGCGTCGACTTGCCGGCGCCGTTCGGGCCGATGATGCCGACCAGCTCGCCCGGGTGCACCACGAGGCTGCAGCCGTTGAGGATGTCGACGCCGGGCAGGTAGCCCGCGACGAGGTCGCTCGCGTCGAGCAGCGGCGTGCCCGCCGGCGCGCCGCGGTGGAGCTCGGTGGTCTCGGACGTGGTGCTCATGCCTTCCCCTCCTCGGCCGCCGCCTCGGCGGCAGCCTCGGCCTCGAGCCGCTCGGCGACCTCGTCGCTCAGCAGCGCGTCGTCGCCGAGGTCCGTGTCGTGGTGCGCACCGAGGTACGCGTCGATGACGGCGGCGTCCTGCATGACGGTCTCGGGAGGGCCCTCGGCCACGATGCGCCCCTCGGCCATGACCACCACCCAGTCCGAGATGTGCCGGACCATGTGCATGTCGTGCTCCACGAAGAGCACGGTCGTGCCGTCGTCGCGCAGGGCCTGGATGTGGCCCAGGAGCGACTGCGTGAGGGCGGGGTTCACGCCGGCCATCGGCTCGTCGAGCATGATCATGGTCGGCTTGCTCATGAGCGCGCGCGCCATCTCGAGCAGCTTGCGCTGGCCGCCCGAGAGGCTGCCGGCGAAGGAGTCGCGGTGGTGGTCGAGCTTGAACCGGACCAGCAGCTCCTCGGCCTGCTCCGTGATCTCCTTCTCCCGCGCCCGCCAGAGCGGCGGCACGAGGGCCGTGAGGAGGTTCTCGCCCGGCTGGCTGCTCGCCCCGAGGCGCATGTTCTCGATCACGGTCATGCGCGACAGCGCCTTGGTGAGCTGGAAGGTGCGCACCATGCCCTGCCGCGCGACGCGCGCCGCGGGCATGCCGTGGAGCGACCTGCCCTCGAACGTCCAGCTGCCGGAGCTCGGCTTGTCGAAGCCCGTGAGCAGGTTGAACAGGGTCGTCTTGCCCGCGCCGTTGGGCCCGATGAGCGCGGTGATCGCGCCGCGCTGCACCTCGAGGTGACGGACGTCGACGGCGGTCATGCCGCCGAAGCGGCGGACGACGTCGTCGGCGACGACGATCGCGTCGGGCTTGGGGGCGCCGGGCTCGTGGGGCACGCCGGCGAGGGCGCGGACGGCGGTCTCAGCGGACATTGATCGCCAGCTCCTTCTTGTCGCCGAGGATGCCTTGCGGCCTGAAGATGATGAGCAGCATGAGCGTGACGCCGACGATGATCCAGCCGAACTGCTCGATCTGCTCGTTCCGCATCACCGTGTCCGGGACCGTGCCGCGCATCGTCAGCTTGATGAGCATGAGCGCCGCCCAGAACAGCATGGAGCCGAGCACCGGGCCGAACACCGTCGCGGCGCCGCCCAGGAGCAGGATCGTCCAGACGAAGAACGTCATGGACCGGCCCATCGCGTCGGGTTGGACGGCGCGTGGGAGCACGTAGATGATGCCGGCCACCGCGCCGATCACCCCGCCGAGCACGAGCGACTGCATCTTGTACGCGTAGACGTTCTTGCCGAGCGAGCGCACGGCGTCCTCGTCCTCACGGATGCCCTTGAGCACGCGTCCCCACGGGCTGCGCAGGAGGAGCCAGATGAGCAGGCACGCGAGCGCGACGACCGCCCAGCCGACGATGCGGATCCACCAGCTGTTGGACGCGTTGACGGCGTACTCGAACGGACCCAGCTCCCAGGTCCCGTCGGGGAACGGCGACGCGTCCTGGAAGGTCGACTTGTAGCTGTTGCCGCGCAGGCCGCTCGAGGCGCCCGTGAGGTCGGTGAGCGTCGTCGAGCGTCCGACGATGCGCACGATCTCGGCCGCCGCGATCGTGACGATCGCGAGGTAGTCGCCGCGCAGCTTGAGGGTCGGGATGCCCAGGATGATCGCGAAGATCACCGCGCACACGATCGCCGCGAGCACCGCAGCCCACAGCGGCCAGCCCGCGATGGTCGAGATCGCGAACCCGTAGGCGCCCAGGAGCATGAAGCCGGCCTGGCCCATGTTGAGCAGGCCGGTGAGGCCGAAGTGGATGTTGAGGCCGATGGCCGCGAGGGCGTAGGCGGCCGTCGTGGGGGCGATGAGCTCGCCCGCGACGTTGACGAGGAGGTTGGTCCAGTCCACCGGTGTCTCCCTTATCCCACGCGGGTCGCGCGGCCGAGGATGCCCTGCGGACGGAGCAGCAGGACGAGGATGAGGATCACGAGGGCCGCGCCGTAGCGCATGTCGCTCGGGATCCAGAGGCTCGAGAGCTCGACGACGAGGCCGATGACGATCGACCCGGCGAGAGCGCCGAAGGCGGCCCCGAGGCCGCCGAGCGTCACCGCGGCGAACATGAGGAGCAGCAGCGCGCCGCCCGAGTTCCACCGCGCGGCGCCGAGGTACAGGCCGAGCAGCACGCCGCCCAGACCGGCGAGGCCCGCGCCGAGCGTCCACACGAGCCGGATCACGCGGTTGACGCTGATGCCCGACGCCGCCGCGAGCGCGGCGTTGTCGGACACGGCGCGGGTCGCGCGGCCGGAGCGCGTGCGGAGGAGGAAGTAGGACACCCCCGCGAGGGTGACGAGCGCGATGATCACCGACGCGATGGTCTGCTCCGTGACGCGCACGGGCCCGAGGGCGACCGACGTGGGCGTCGCGGTGACGATGCGCAGGGGCCCGCCGCCGAAGAAGAACTGGAAGATGTACTGCAGCGCCATCGAGAAGCCGATGGTGACGATCATCGCCTGGGTGAGCCCGACGTTGCGGCGGCGCAGCGGCTGCCAGATCGCGGCGTCCTGGAACCAGCCGGTCGCCGCGGCCAGGGCCACGGCGATCACGCCGGCGAGCACGAGCGGCAGGTCGAAGAACTGGACGCCCATGTACGCGAAGATCCCGCCGAGCGTGACCTGCTCGCCGTGGGCGAAGTTGCTCAGGCCCGTGGTGCCGTAGATGAGCGAGAGGCCCACCGAGGCGAGCGCGAGCAGCAGGCCGAAGACCAGGCCGCTGACGAGCTGCTGGACGAAGCGGTTCATCGTGACGCCGCCGCCCGAGCTCGTCCCCACGCCCGCGGGCTCGTCGCCCGGCTCGGCGGCGGTGTCGTCCGGCTCCTCGCCGCCGCCGGGGTCCGACGTCGCCTGCGGGGCGGGCTCGCCGCTCGACGCCCCGAGGGGGAAGAGCGCCGGCCGCGTCGCGCCGAGCTCGACCGTGACCTCGCGCGGGTTGGCGGCCGGGTCGCGCAGGGTCTCGCCGGCCGGCAGCGTGGCCTCGTCGAGCGTCACGGAGTAGGTGCCGGGCGTCGCGACCGACGCCGACCACCGGCCGTCCGCACCCGTGGTCGCCGTGACCTCCTCGCCCTCGCCCTCGACCGTGAGCACGACGCCGACCGCGGGGTCGCCCGCCGCGGTGCGGATGGTGCCGTTGATGCAGGCGTTCTCGGCGCTGGCGACGCACGGCCCCTCGGCGGCCACGGCGGCCTGCTGGCCGAGCGCCGTGACGGCGAGGGTCACGAGCAGCAGCGCGAGCCACCGCCCGACCGTGCCGGCGGCCCCTGCGGGCCGCGATGTCCAGGACCGTGCCCGCGAGGACGCAGCTCGTCGCACGTGTGGTCTCCGTCCGTTCTCGCGCTGGTGCGCGGTTGTCCGCGCGGCGCTGCGCGGAGGTGTGTCCGTTCTGCGGGGTCGCCCGCCGAGGACCAGGACGATAGGCACCTCGTGTGTCGGACGCATTACGGACACGCCACACCCTTGCACCTGAAGTGCCCACGGCCCAAGCCCACGTGCGGGTGGCGCACACCCAGGACCTCGGGCTTTGCGCGGGGACCTCGGGCCGTTATCTTTTCGTCATCGAACCCGGCCTCCCACCCCCCACGGGGAGCGCCGGGGCCCTGCACCGGAGGAGGCTCGTCGTCGTGCGTCCCGGGATCGAGGTAGGGCCGGCCGAGCCGGCCGACATGGACGGTCTGGTCCGCTTGTGCCTCGCCGCACGCGAGGAGTCGTCGGTCGGCTCCCAGGTGTGCAGCCCCGAGCCCGCCACGCTCGCCCAGCAGCTCGGTGCCCTCACGGCGGCGCCCGGCGGCACGGTCCTCGTCGCGCGCTCCGAGGGTGCCGTCGTCGGCCTGCTGCTGGGGCGGGTGCTCGGCCCCAACCCGTTCACCGACGACGTGAGCCTCGCGGTCGAGCTCCTCTACGTGGCGAGCGGG
Source organism: Actinotalea solisilvae (assembly GCF_016464425.1). Lineage (GTDB taxonomy): Bacteria > Actinomycetota > Actinomycetes > Actinomycetales > Cellulomonadaceae > Actinotalea > Actinotalea solisilvae. The sequence goes on along the minus strand of NZ_JADDKQ010000001.1, from coordinate 347,422 downwards.
CAGCGTCGCCGGGGCGTCGGCCACGCGCTCATGGTCGGTGCGGCCGACCTCGCCGCCGCGGCGGGCGCCGAGCACGTCTACGCCGCGCCGATCCCGGGCGCCCGCGGCATGCAGCGCTTCTTCGTCCAGCTGGGCTTCGCGCCCGCGGCGGCCCACCGCATGACCAGCACCAGCGCGCTCCAGCGTCGGCTCGCCGCCGACGGCGCCGCGGCCTCCCGCCGGCCCGGTCCGCGTGGCATCGAGGACCTCATCGCCCGGCGGCGGCAGTCACGCGCCGTGCCGTCGGCCGCTCCGCTCGCGCACGCGTCCGACGTGTCGCCCCTTCAGGCGCCGCGCCTCTCGATCAGCAAGCACGTGAGGCGCGCGGTGCAGACGCGCTTCGACGCCGAGTCCTCGACGACGATCTCGTAGCTCGCCGTCGTCCCGCCGAGGTGCAGCGCGGTCGCGCGCCCGGTGACGAGGCCCGTGCGGACGCCGCGGTGGTGGGTCGCGCTCACCTCGATGCCGACGGCCTGGCGCTCCTCGCCCGCGTGCAGCATCGCCGCGTACGACCCGAGCGTCTCGGCCAGCACGACCGACGCGCCGCCGTGGAGCAGGCCGTAGGGCTGGGTGTTGCCCTCGACGGCCATGGTGCCCAGCGCACCCGACGGGGACGCCTCGAGGATCTCGATGCCCATGCGCTCGATGAGCGTGCCGCGGGTCGACGCGCGGATGGACGCGAGCACGTCGGCCTCGGTCGTCGCCGGGCTGGGGGAGGTCGTGTCGGTCATGGCCGATAGGTTGGCACCCGTGACCGACCTGGCGCGAACGCGACCCCTGCTCCTGCTGATCGACGGCCACTCGATGGCGTACCGAGCCTTCTTCGCCCTGCCCGTGGAGAACTTCTCGACGACGACGGGCCAGCCGACGAACGCGGTCTACGGGTTCACGGCGATGCTCGCGAACCTGCTCCGCGACGAGCAGCCCACCCACGTGGCGATCGCCTTCGACGCCGGGCGGACGACCTTCCGCACCGAGCAGTACCCCGAGTACAAGGGCACCCGCGACGCGACGCCGTCGGAGTTCAAGGGCCAGGTCCCGCTGATCCAGGAGATCCTCGGCAGCATGCGGATCGTCACGGTCCAGAAGGACAACTTCGAGGCCGACGACGTCATCGCGACCCTGACCGACGAGGCCGTCGGGCAGGGCATGGACGTGCTCGTCTGCACCGGCGACCGTGACGCCTTCCAGCTCGTGGGGGACGCGGTCACCGTGCTCTACCCGCGCAAGGGCGTCTCGGACCTCGTGCGCTTCACGCCCGCGGCCGTCGAGGAGAAGTACGGCGTGCCGCCGGAGCGCTACCCGGACCTGGCCGCCCTCGTGGGGGAGTCGAGCGACAACCTGCCGGGCATCCCGGGCGTCGGGCCCAAGACCGCGGCGAAGTGGATCACGACCTACGGCGGCCTCGACGGCGTGCTCGCCGCCGCGTCGCAGATCACGGGCAAGGCCGGCGACAACCTCCGGCTCGCCGTCGACCAGGTCCGGATCAACCGGATGCTCAACGGTGCCGTGCGGGACGTCGAGCTGCCCATCGGGGTGGCCGACACGCAGGTGCAGCCCTGGGACCGCGAGGCCATGTCGTCGGTGTTCGACGCCCTGCAGTTCCGGACGCTGCGCGAGCGCCTCTTCGCGATGGTGCCCGAGGACGCCCCCGAGACGACGGGCTTCGACCTCGACGTCACGGTGCCGGGGCCCGGCGCGGTCGGGGCGTGGTTCGCGGCCCGGGCAGGCCGCACGCTCGCGGTCGACGTCAGCGGTCGCGCGACGCCCGCCTCGGGCGACGCGTGGACCGTCACGGTCGCCGACGGTCCCGAGGAGGCGGCGAGCATCGACCTCACCGAGCTGGCCCCCGCGGACGAGGCCGCGCTCGCGACCTGGCTCGCCGACCCGGCCGCGCCCAAGACGCTGCACGGGTCGAAGGAGGCGTGGCACGCGCTCGCGGGCCGCGGCCTCGCGCTCGAGGGCGTCGTGTTCGACACCCTGCTGGCGTCGTACCTCTGCTACCCCGACCAGCGCTCCTACGAGCTGGGCGACCTCGCGGTGCGCCACCTGCACCGCGAGCTCCGCGCCGAGGACGGGGCGGCGGGCGCGGGTCAGGGCGCGCTCGACCTCGACCTCGAGGACAGCTCCGAGGCACGCCGCACGGGGCTGCGCGCCGCGGCGGTCGCGGAGCTCACCACCATGCTCGGCGACGAGGTCGCGGACCGGGGTGCGCGCCGGCTCCTCGACGAGGTCGAGCTGCCGCTCGTGCGCGTCCTGGCCGGCATGGAGCAGGCGGGCATCGCGGCCGACGTCGAGTACCTCACTGGCCTCGAGCAGGAGTTCGCGGCCGCCGTCGCGGACGCGGCCGCGGAGGCCTACGCCGTCATCGGGCGGGAGGTGAACCTGGGTTCGCCCAAGCAGCTCCAGGAGGTCCTCTTCGAGCAGCTGAACATGCCCAAGACCAAGAAGATCAAGAGCGGCTGGACGACGGACGCGGCGTCGCTGACCGACCTGTTCGAGCGCACCGAGCACCCGTTCCTCGCGCACCTGCTCGCGCACCGCGACGCGTCCCGCCTGCGGCAGACCGTCGAGGGTCTGCTCCGGTCCGTCGGCGCGGACGGACGCATCCACACGACCTTCCAGCAGACGATCGCAGCCACGGGCCGCATCTCCTCGACGGACCCCAACCTGCAGAACATCCCCATCCGGACCGAGTCCGGGCGTCAGATCCGGCGCGCGTTCGTCGTCGGCGAGGGCTACGAGACGCTGCTCACGGCGGACTACAGCCAGATCGAGATGCGGATCATGGCGCACCTCTCGGGGGACGAGGGCCTCATCGCGGCCTTCCGGTCGGGCGAGGACCTGCACAACTTCGTCGCCTCACGCGTGTTCGGCGTCGGCACGGACGAGGTCACGCCGGCGATGCGCTCGAAGATCAAGGCGATGTCGTACGGCCTCGCCTACGGGCTGTCGTCGTTCGGCCTGTCCAAGCAGCTGAGCATCTCGGTCGGCGAGGCGGCCACCCTCATGGAGGACTACTTCGCGCGCTTCGGCGGCGTGCGCCAGTACCTCTCGGGCGTGGTCGACGAGGCCCGGCGCAGCGGGTACACGGCGACCATCCTCGGCCGGCGCCGGTACCTGCCGGACCTCACGAGCGACAACCGCCAGCGCCGCGAGATGGCCGAGCGGATGGCGCTCAACGCGCCGATCCAGGGCAGCGCGGCGGACCTCATCAAGGTCGCGATGCTCGGCGTCGAGCGGCGGCTGCGGCAGGAGGGTCTCGCCTCGCGCATGCTGCTGCAGGTGCACGACGAGCTCGTGCTCGAGGTCGCCCCGGGGGAGCGCGCGGCCGTCGAGGCGCTGGTGCGCGCCGAGATGGCGGCGGCCGCCGACCTCTCCGTGCCGCTCGACGTGTCGGTCGGCACGGGGAGCAGCTGGCACGAGGCGGGTCACTGAGCCAGGTCGTCGAGCCGGGTCGGCGGGCGGGTCGCCCGGGCGCGTCACTGGGCCGAACGGGTTTCGTTCGGTGAGTGACCAAATGGCGAACGCGACGCCGCCGGAGGGTCGCGTCCGGGAGTGACCTGGGCCACACTGGCTCGCGCAGTGGCAGCGTCGCCACCCAGACACACCCGGAGGCAGCATGTCCGAGGTCCTCGAACCGTCTGAGACCGACTACCAACGCGTGCAGAGATCGCAGGAGTTCCAGGACCTGCGCCGCAGGTTCCGCAACTTCGTCTTCCCGATGACGGCGTTCTTCCTCGTCTGGTACTTCCTCTACGTCCTCCTGGCCGCGTACGCGCACGACTTCATGAGCACGCGCGTCGTCGGGACCATCACGGTCGGGCTGCTCTTCGGGCTCGCGCAGTTCGTCTCGACCTTCGCGATCACGATGATCTACGCGAGCTGGGCGAACAAGAAGCAGGACGCGGTCGCGGACCGGCTCCGCCGTCACATCGAGACGGGGGAGGTCCGGTGATCCTGCGCACCGCCGCCGAGGCCGAGCAGATCGGCGACCCGGGCGTCAACATCGGGATCTTCGGGGCGTTCGTCCTCGTGACCCTCGTCATCGTGTTCCGGGCGTCGCGCAACAACCGGACCGCGGCGGACTACTACGCCGCCGGACGGTCCTTCACCGGGCCGCAGAACGGCACCGCGATCGCGGGCGACTACCTCTCGGCCGCGAGCTTCCTCGGGATCGCCGGGGCCATCGCGCTCAACGGCTACGACGGCTTCCTGTACTCCATCGGCTTCCTCGTCGCGTGGCTCGTCGCGCTCCTGCTCGTCGCCGAGCTCCTGCGCAACACGGGCCGCTTCACGATGGCCGACGTCCTGTCGTTCCGGCTCCGGCAGCGGCCGGTCCGGATGGCGGCGGCGCTCGCGACCCTCATGGTCGTCTTCTTCTACCTGCTCGCGCAGATGGCGGGCGCCGGCGGGCTCGTCGCCCTCCTGCTCGGGATCGACACCACGGCCGGTCAGAGCGCGGTCATCGCCGTCGTCGGCGCGCTCATGATCCTCTACGTGCTCGTCGGGGGCATGAAGGGCACGACCTGGGTCCAGATCGTCAAGGCCGTGCTGCTCATCGCCGGGGCGCTCGTCATGAGCATCTGGGTCATGGCGAAGTTCGGCCTCAACCTCTCGGCCCTGCTCCAGGCGGCGGTCGACGCGGGCGGCGAGGGCGGCGAGGCGCTCATCGAGCCCGGCAAGCAGTACGGCGTGTCCGCGCTCACGCGGATCGACTTCCTGTCGCTGGCCCTCGCGCTGGTCCTCGGCACGGCCGGCCTGCCGCACGTGCTCATGCGCTTCTACACCGTGCCGTCGGCCAAGGAGGCGCGTCGGTCCGTGGTCTGGGCGATCTGGCTCATCGGCGCCTTCTACCTGTTCACGCTGGTGCTCGGCTACGGTGCCGGCGCGCTCGTGGGCCCGGAGACGATCCGCAGCGCGCCGGGCGGGGTCAACTCCGCGGCGCCGCTGCTCGCGTACGAGCTCGGGGGCGTCCTGCTCCTGGGCTTCATCTCGGCCGTGGCCTTCGCGACGATCCTGGCGGTCGTCGCGGGCCTGACGATCACGGCCGCGGCGTCGTTCGCGCACGACATCTACGCGAACGTCATCAAGCGCGGCGAGGTCAACCCGGACGGCGAGGTGCGCGTCGCGCGCCTCACGGTCGTCGTCATCGGGATCCTGGCGATCGTCGGGGGCATCTTCGCGCAGGGGCAGAACATCGCGTTCCTCGTCGCGCTGGCGTTCGCCGTCGCGGCGAGCGCCAACCTGCCGACGATCATCTACTCGCTGTTCTGGCGGCGGTTCAACACGGCCGGAGCGCTGTGGAGCATGTACGGCGGCCTGATCTCGTGCATCGTGCTCATCGCGTTCTCGCCGGTCGTCTCGGGCAAGGTCGACCCGGTGACGGGTGCGAGCCTGTCGATGATCAAGGACACGTCGGTCGACTTCGCGATCTTCCCGCTGTCCAACCCCGGCATCGTCTCGATCCCGCTCGCGTTCCTGCTCGGGATCGTCGGGACGATGCTCAGCAAGGAGCAGCCGCACCCGGAGAAGTTCGCGGAGATGGAGGTGCGGTCCCTGACGGGGGCGGGCGCCGAGAAGGCCTCCGTCCACTAGCCCGCCGGCAGGCCCGGAGCGGGTCCCGCCGCCGCGGGGCCCGCTCCGGGGACCTGGTCGGCGCGCCGGCAGACGAAGATCGCGGTGCCCGGCAGCAGCGCCCCGCGCACCGGGCCCCACCCGCCCCACGTGCGGTCGTGCCCCTCGGGCCACGGCGGCTCGACGAGACGTTCGAGGACGAAGCCCGCGCCGACGAGCTCGGCCACGTGGTCGCCCACCGTCCGGTGGTACTCGGCGTAGGCGACGGCACCGTGCTCGTCGGTCTCGACATAGGGCCGCCGGTCGAAGTAGGAGCGGATCGCCGTGAGGCCGCGCTCGCCCGGGTCGTCCGGGAACGCCCAGCGCAGCGGGTGGGTCACGGCGAACACCCACCGCCCGCCGGGCCGCAGCACGCGCGCGACCTCGCGGTGGACGACGCTGGCGTCGGGCACGAAGGGCAGGGCGCCGAACGCCGTGAAGGCGACGTCGAACGTGGCGCCCGCGAACGGCAGCCGCCGGGCGTCCGCCTGCACCAGGGGCGTGCGCACGCCGGGGGCGGCGGCGTCGAGGGCGAGACCCGCGCGCAGCATGCCTCCCGAGACGTCGGTCGCGACCGCGTCGACGCCCCGCGCCACGAGCCACCGGGTGCACTGCGCCGCGCCTGCCCCCACCTCGAGCACGCGCCGGCCGGTCACGTCGCCCAGCAGCCGCATGTCCTGCTCGCGCAGACCCTCGGGGCACCACCGGAAGTCCGCCGGCCCGAGGAAGTCCCCGTGCTCGGCGAGGTAGTCGGCGGCGTTGGCGTCCCACCACCCGCGTGCGGCCCCGCCGCCCGCCTCGACGGGCACGTGGGCGAAACGGGCCTGGTTGGGCAAAAGGCGTTCCATGGCAGTAGTTTCGCCGAGTCCCTGACGTGACCGACCAGTAACAAAGGCGTGACACGGTGTGGTTAGCGTCGGGCCGTCCGGACTGCCCGGGCACGCAGGACCCCCGACTCGCAGTACCCACGAGAGGTGATCGTGTGAGGACCGTAGTGAAGGTGACGGCGCTGGCCGCCGCAGCAGCGATGGCGCTGACGGCGTGCGCCGCAAGTGACCGGGAGACCACCGGCGGCGAGACCGAGGGCGGCGGCGAGGGCGGACGCGACACGTTCATCTTCGCGGCCTCCTCGGACCCCGCGTCGCTCGACCCGGCGTTCGCCAACGACGGCGAGTCGTTCCGCGTCGCGCGGCAGATCTTCGAGGGGCTCGTCGGCACCGAGCCCGGCACGGCCGACCCCGCGCCGCTGCTCGCCGAGGACTGGGAGGTGAGCGAGGACGGCCTCGAGTACACCTTCCAGCTCAAGGAGGGCGTGTCCTTCCACGACGGCACGCCGTTCGACGGCGAGGCCGTGTGCGCCAACTTCGAGCGCTGGAACAACTTCACCGGCATCCAGCAGTCCGAGAGCCTCTCGTACTACTGGCAGAAGGTGAACGGCGGCTTCGCGACGAGCGACGTCCCCGAGCTCAACGGCACGGGCAAGTACGAGAGCTGCGAGGCGCCCGACGCGACGACGGCCGTCATCACCATGAAGAGCCCGCTGCCCGAGTTCATCTCGGCGCTCTCGCTCCCGGCGTTCTCCATGCAGTCGCCCACGGCGATGGAGGAGTACGGCGCGGACGACGTCACGGGTGAGGCCGACGCGCCGATCCTCCCGGAGTACGCGACGGCGCACCCGACCGGCACGGGCCCCTACGTCTTCGAGTCGTGGACGTCGGGCCAGGAGGTCGTGCTGACGGCCAACCCCGACTACTGGGGCGAGGCGGGCCAGATCCAGCGGATCGTCTTCCCGGTGATCTCCGACGCCACGGCGCGCCGCCAGGCGCTCCAGGCGGGCGACATCGACGGCTACGACCTCGTCGGCCCGGCCGACGTCGCCGCGCTCGAGGAGGAGGGCTTCCAGATCGTCAACCGCGAGCCCTTCAACATCCTCTACCTGGGCATGAACCAGGCGAACCCCGAGCTCGCCGACCTCAAGGTGCGCCAGGCGATCGCGCACGCGATCAACAAGGAGGCGCTCGTCGCCCAGACGCTGCCCGAGGGCACCGAGGTCGCGACGAACTTCGTGCCGCCGTCGGTCGCGGGCTGGAGCGACGAGGTCGCGACGTACGAGTACGACCCCGACAAGGCGCGCGCCCTGCTCGCCGAGGCCGGCAAGTCGACCCTGACGATCGACTTCAACTACCCGACGAACGTCTCGCGGCCTTACATGCCGACGCCCGAGCAGACGTTCCAGGCGATCAGCGCCGACCTCCAGGAGGTCGGCATCACGGTCAACCCGGTGCCCGAGCCGTGGAACCCGGAGTACCTCGACCGCATGCAGGGCACGGCCGAGCACGGCCTGCACCTGCTCGGGTGGACCGGTGACTACAACGACACCTACAACTTCATCGGCGTGTTCTTCGGTGCGCCCTCGATGGAGTGGGGCTTCAACGACCCCGAGCTGTTCGAGATGATCGGCGACGCGCGCTACCAGACGAGCGTCGAGGACCAGACGGCGGCGTACGAGGCGGCCAACGAGGCGATCCTCGAGCGCCTCCCCGGCGTCCCGCTCGCGCACCCGGTCCCGTCGCTCGCCTTCAGCCCGAAGGTGCACGACTACCCGGCGTCGCCCGTGCAGGACGAGGTCTTCAACGTCATCACGCTCGACGACTGATCGATGGCCCGACTCGTCCTGCAGCGGCTCGCGCTGCTGATCCCGACGCTGTTCGGGCTCTCGATCCTGCTGTTCCTGTGGGTGCGCGCTCTCCCGGGAGGCCCGGCAACGGCCCTCCTGGGGGAGCGCGCCACCCCGGAGGCGGTCGAGCGGCTCAACACGTTGTACGGCTTCGACCGCCCGCTGCACGAGCAGTACGTCCGGTGGCTCGGGCAGCTCCTCCAGGGCAACTTCGGCGTCTCGAGCCGCACGCGGCTCCCCGTGCTGGAGGAGTTCCTCACCCGGTTCCCGGCGACGATCGAGCTCACGGCCCTCGCGCTGGTCATCGCGATCGGCGTCGGCATCCCGCTCGGCTACGTCGCGGCGCGGTACCGCGGCCGGTTCCTCGACCACTCGACCGTCGTCGCGTCCCTCATCGGCGTGACGATCCCGGTCTTCTTCCTCGCGTTCCTGCTCAAGTACGTGTTCGCCGTCCAGCTCGGCTGGTTCCCGTCGACGGGACGCCAGAGCCCGGCCATGATCGCCACCCACCCGACGGGCTTCTACGTCCTCGACGGGTTGCTGACGCGCGAGTGGGACGCCGCGTGGGACGCGCTCCTGCACCTCGTGCTCCCGGCACTGGCGCTGGGGTCGATCCCGCTCGCGATCATCGCCCGCATCACGCGCGCGTCCGTGATCGAGGTCCAGAGCGCCGACTACGTGCGCACCGCACGGGCCAAGGGCCTCAAGCCGCCACGCCTGCGCCGCCGGGTCGTCCTCCGCAACGCGATGCTGCCGGTCGCCACGACGATCGGCCTCCAGGTCGGCCTGCTGCTCTCGGGCGCCGTCCTGACCGAGACCGTGTTCGCGTTCAACGGCATCGGGAGCTTCCTGGCCGACGCCGTCTTCGACCTCGACTACGCCGTGCTGCAGGGCTTCATCCTGTTCATCGCGGTCGTCTACGCGCTGGCGAACCTCACGGTGGACGTCTCCTACGGCATCATCGACCCCCGGATGCGAGCCCGCCGATGACCGACCCCACGAGCGCCACGCCCGCCGCGGGCGGTCCGTCGGGCGTCGCGCTGCCGACCGGCACCGGCACCCCGACGACCGACGCACCGGCCCCCGGCCCGCGCCGCGGCGCGCAGGACGAGGGCGCGAGCATCTGGCGCGTCGCCGCGCGCCGCCTGCGCCGCAACCCCGGTGCCCTCACGGGCGCCGTGATCGTCCTCCTCTTCGTGCTCGTCGCCCTGCTCGCGCCCGTCCTCGCGCCGTACGCCGAGGGCGCGCTGCCGGGCCGCGCCGAGATCCGGCCGACGTTCATCCCCGGCCCGTCCGACCAGTACCTGCTGGGCCTCGACCGCTACGGCGGCGACCTGCTGTCCAAGCTCATCTGGGGCGCGCGGGCGTCGCTGCTCGTCGGCGTGCTGTCCACCCTGCTCGGGCTCCTGGGCGGAGCGCTCCTCGGCCTGCTCGCCGGCGCGTTCGGCGGCTGGGTCGACACCGCGACGATGCGCCTGGTGGACCTCATGCTCTCGGTCCCGTCGCTCCTCCTCGCGGTGTCGATCGCCGCGGTCGTCGGGCAGTCGCCCACGGCGGTGGTCGTCGCCATCGGGGTCGTGCAGATCCCGATCTTCGCGCGCCTGCTGCGCGGGACGATGCTCGCCGAGCGCGGGCAGGACTACGTGCTCGCGGCCCGGTCGCTCGGCCTGTCGCGCCGCACCGTCACCATGAGCCACGTGCTGCCGAACAGCCTCGGCCCCGTCATCGTGCAGGCGACGCTCATGCTGGCCACGGCGGTCATCGAGGCCGCGGCGCTGTCCTTCCTCGGCCTCGGCGGCGGCTCGCCGACCACCGCCGAGTGGGGCCGCATGCTCACGCAGGCCCAGAACGAGCTCGAGGTGGCCCCGCGGCTCGCCCTGTGGCCCGGCTTCTGCATCGCGGTCACCGCCCTCGGGTTCACGCTCTTCGGTGAGGCCCTCCGCGAGGCGCTCGACCCACGGACGAGGGGACGCTGACCCGCATGACGACCACCACCGGCACCGGGTCGGACGCCGACCGCAGGGGCGCGGGCCAGACGCCCCTGCTGAGCATCCGCGACCTCGAGGTGACCTTCCGCACGGAGCAGGGCACCGCGACCGCCGTGCGCGGCGCCTCCTTCGACGTGCTCGCGGGGGAGACCGTGGCGATCGTCGGCGAGTCCGGCTCGGGCAAGTCGACGACGGCGATGGCCGTCATCGGGCTGCTCGCCGAGAACGGCCGCGTCTCCGGCGGCCAGATCCTCTTCGAGGGCCAGGACGTCGCGGCCCTCGGCGGCGCGGGACTCGCGCGGATGCGCGGCACCCGGATCGGCATGGTCCCGCAGGACCCGATGTCGAACCTCAACCCCGTGATGCGCGTCGGCGCCCAGATCGTCGAGGCGCTCGAGGACAACGGCGTCGCGCGCGGTGCCGAGGCGCGCCGCCGCACGGTCGAGCTGCTCGAGGAGGCGGGCCTGCCCGACGCCGCGCGCCGCGCCGAGCAGTACCCGCACGAGTTCTCGGGCGGCATGCGCCAGCGCGCGCTCATCGCCATGGGCCTGTCGTGCCGGCCGCGCCTGCTCATCGCGGACGAGCCGACGTCGGCGCTGGACGTCACCGTGCAGCGCGTCATCCTCGACCGCCTCGAGCAGCTGACGTCCGACCTGGGCACGGCGGTGCTGCTCATCACGCACGACCTGGGCCTCGCCGCCGAGCGTGCGAGCCGGGTCGTCGTCATGTACCGGGGCGAGGTCGTCGAGACCGGCCCCGCCACGCAGCTGCTCACGGACCCCCAGCACGAGTACACCAAGCGCCTGCTCGCGGCGGCGCCGTCGCTCGCGTCGCGCCGCATCCAGATCGCGAAGCAGACGGGGGCGACCGACGCCGTCGCGACCGACCTGCTCGCCGTCTCCGCGGACGAGCCCGCCGCGATCGCCGAGGCCGACCACATCGTCGAGGTCGACGACGTGACGAAGGTGTTCCACCTGCGCGGGCAGGGCCTGTTCGCGCGGCGCACCGAGTTCACCGCCGTGGACCACGTGAGCTTCGTGATCCCGCGCGGATCGACGGTCGCGATCGTGGGGGAGTCGGGCTCGGGGAAGTCGACCGTGGCGCGCATGATGCTCGACCTGCTCGAGCCGACGTCGGGCACGATCCGCTTCAACGGGGAGGTCGTCGGCGGGCACGGCGACCGCGAGGCCGAGGTCCGCTTCCGCCGCCAGGTGCAGCCGATCTTCCAGGACCCGTACGCGTCGCTCGACCCGCTCTACACCATCTACCGCACCATCGAGGAGCCGCTGCGGGCGCACGGCACCGGCTCGGCCGCGGACCGGCGCGCGCGCGTGCTCGAGCTCATGGACGACGTCGCGCTCTCGCCCGACCTGCTGCGTCGCTACCCGGGGGAGCTCTCGGGCGGCCAGCGCCAGCGCGTCGCGATCGCGCGGGCGCTCGCGCTCAACCCCGATCTCGTCGTGTGCGACGAGGCCGTCTCGGCGCTCGACGTCATCGTGCAGTCGCAGATCCTCCACCTGCTCGCCGACCTCCAGCACCGGCTGGGCCTCAGCTACCTGTTCATCAGCCACGACCTCGCGGTCGTCCGGCAGATCGCCGACCAGGTGTGCGTCATGGAGAGCGGGCGGATCGTCGAGCAGGGCACCGTGGACGACGTCTTCGACGACCCGCAGCAGGAGTACACGCAGCGGCTGCTCGACGCGATCCCGGGCCGGAGCCTGGCCCTGTCGCTGGGCGCGTGACCGGCACCTGACCGGCACCTCAGGGGGCCGCGACGCGGCACGTCCGCGACGTCGTCCACGGGACCGACGGCCCGCGTCGTGCGTGGTCCCCCTCGCTAGGGTGGAGCCGCGGGCGCGCAGCGGGGCGTCGGACCCGCTCCGTCCCCCTCGACTGAAGGAGCTCGTTCGTGCGCGTCGGACTGCTGACCGGTGGTGGCGACTGCCCCGGCCTCAACGCTGCGATCCGTGCCGTCGTCAAGCACGGCGAGGGCACCTACGGCCACTCGATCATCGGGTTCCGCAACGGCTGGAAGGGCGTCGTCGACGGCGACGTCATGCCGCTGGGGCGCCCGCACATCCGCAACGTCCTGCCCATGGGCGGCACGCTGCTGGGCACGGCGCGGTTCCACCCGAACGAGGAGAACGGGGGCATCGACGCCGTCCTCGCCACGCTCGAGGCCGAGCGGATCGAGGCGCTCATCTGCATCGGCGGCGACGGCACCCTCCACGCCGCGAGCAAGGTGGCCGAGGCGGGCGTCCGCATCGTCGCGATCCCGAAGACGATCGACAACGACGTCGCCGGGACCGACCTGTCGATCGGGTTCCACACCGCGGTGAACATCGCGACCGAGGCGATCGACCGCGTGCACACGACGGCGGAGAGCCACAACCGCGTCATGGTCGTCGAGGTGATGGGCCGCCACGCGGGCTGGATCGCCGTCAACGCGGGCATGGCCGGCGGCGCCGAGCTGGTGCTGGCGCCCGAGGAGCCGTTCGACATCGACCAGGTGGTCAAGTTCCTCAAGCACCGCCACCGCGCGCACGCGAGCTTCTCGATCGTCGTCGTCGCCGAGGGCGCGAGCCCGCGCGAGGGCGGGTCGATGGACTACCGCACGCAGCTCGGCAAGTTCGGCGAGATCGTGGCGGGCGCGATCGGCGAGCGGCTCGCCCACGAGATCGAGCAGCGCACCGGGTTCGAGACGCGCGTGACGATCCTCGGCCACGTGCAGCGCGGCGGTGCACCGACCCCGACGGACCGCATCCTCGGCAGCCGCTTCGGCGTCGCCGCGATGGACGCGATCGCCGCCGGCACGACGGGCGTGATGACGGCGCTGCGCGGCGAGCACATCGAGCTCGTGCCGCTGTCCGAGGTCGCAGGTCGGGTCAAGCACGTGCCGGCGGACATGCTGCGCGCGGCCCAGGTGCTCGCCTGAGCGCACGCGCGACCGACGTCTTTGCCCTCCTTCGCGGCACCGCGTAGGATCGAGGTCGGCGTGACGTGCCTTCGTCGCGCTGGTCTGCTGGTCCGACCGCGCTCGCCCACCGGGTGACGCGCTCCGCCCGGCGCATCCCGCACCATCCCTGTCCGCACTACTCCCTGTCCGCATCGGAGCTCGACACTCAATGACCATCTCCACCCCGACGAAGTCGGCCCCTCAGGTCGCGATCAACGACATCGGCTCGGCCGAGGACTTCCTCGCCGCGATCGACGCGACCATCAAGTACTTCAACGACGGCGACATCGTCGAAGGCACCATCGTCAAGGTCGACCGGGACGAGGTCCTCCTCGACATCGGCTACAAGACCGAGGGTGTCATCCCCTCCCGCGAGCTCTCCATCAAGCACGACGTCGACCCGGACGAGGTCGTCAAGGTCGGCGACGCGGTCGAGGCCCTTGTCCTCCAGAAGGAGGACAAGGAGGGTCGGCTGATCCTGTCGAAGAAGCGCGCCCAGTACGAGCGCGCGTGGGGCACGATCGAGAAGATCAAGGAGGAGGACGGCGTCGTCACCGGCACCGTCATCGAGGTCGTCAAGGGTGGCCTCATCCTCGACATCGGCCTGCGCGGCTTCCTCCCCGCGTCGCTCGTCGAGATGCGTCGCGTCCGCGACCTCCAGCCGTACGTCGGCAAGGAGATCGAGGCGAAGATCATCGAGCTCGACAAGAACCGCAACAACGTCGTCCTCTCGCGCCGCGCCTGGCTCGAGCAGACGCAGTCCGAGGTGCGCTCGACCTTCCTGCAGACCCTGCAGAAGGGCCAGGTCCGCCCCGGTGTCGTGTCCTCGATCGTCAACTTCGGTGCCTTCGTGGACCTGGGCGGCGTCGACGGGCTCGTGCACGTCTCCGAGCTGTCCTGGAAGCACATCGACCACCCCTCCGAGGTCGTCGAGGTCGGCCAGGAGGTCACGGTCGAGGTGCTCGACGTCGACTTCGACCGCGAGCGCGTCTCGCTGTCGCTCAAGGCGACGCAGGAGGACCCGTGGCAGGCGTTCGCCCGGACGCACGCCATCGGCCAGGTCGTGCCCGGCAAGGTCACCAAGCTCGTCCCGTTCGGTGCGTTCGTGCGCGTCGAGGACGGCATCGAGGGCCTCGTGCACATCTCCGAGCTGGCGGTCCGCCACGTCGAGCTGCCCGAGCAGGTCGTCAACGTCGGCGACGACACGTTCGTCAAGGTCATCGACATCGACCTCGAGCGTCGCCGCATCTCGCTCTCGCTCAAGCAGGCCAACGAGGGTCTCGACCCCCACAGCGAGGACTTCGACCCCGCGCTGTACGGCATGGCCGCCGAGTACGACGAGAAGGGGAACTACAAGTACCCCGAGGGCTTCGACCCCGAGACGAACGAGTGGCTCGAGGGCTTCGAGACGCAGCGCGAGGCCTGGGAGGCGCAGTACGCCGCCGCCCACGAGCGCTGGGAGGCTCACAAGAAGCAGGTCGCCGAGGCCGCGCAGGCCGACGCGGACGCGTCGAGCAGCAGCTCGGACAGCGGCTCCGTGAGCTCGACGTCCAGCTACTCCTCGGCCCCGGTCGAGGAGGCCGGCGGCACGCTGGCCTCGGACGAGGCGCTCGCCGCCCTGCGCGAGAAGCTCACCGGCAACTGACCGCCGCCCGCCTCGCGCGGGCAGCACGGTCGCACGCACGGGCCGGTCACCCCTCGGGGTGGCCGGCCCGTCGGCGTGCCGGGCCCGCCGTCGCCCGCGACGGGGACGCCGTCCTAGGGTGGGCGCGTGACCCACGAGCAGCACGGTGACCACCGCCCCCGCCTGCGCGTCGGCCTGACCGGCGGGATCGCTGCCGGCAAGTCGGTCGTCGCGGCACGACTCGCGCACCACGGCGCCGCCGTCGTCGACCACGACGTGCTCGCGAGAGCGGTCGTCGCGCGCGGCACGCCCGGCCTCGCCGCGGTCGCGGCGGCCTTCGGCGACGAGGTGCTCACGGCCTCGGGCGAGCTCGACCGCGCGGCGCTGGGCGCCGTGGTGTTCCGCGACGTCGCCGCGCGCGAGCGCCTCAACGCCGTCGTGCACCCGCTCGTGCGCGAGGCGTCGCACGAGGCGGAGGCCAGGGCGGTGGCGGACGGCAGCGCGGTCGTCGTGCACGACATCCCGCTGCTGGTCGAGACCGGCCAGGCCGGCCACTTCGACGAGCTCGTCGTGGTGGACGCGCCCGCCGAGCTCCGGGTGCGCCGGCTCGTCGACGGCCGGGGGATGACCGAGGCGGACGCCTGGGCACGGCTTGCGGCCCAGGCGGACGACGAGGCGCGGCTCGAGGCGGCCGACGTCGTGCTCGACGGGTCGGGCGACGTCGCGGCGCTCGAGGCGCAGGTCGACGCGCTGTGGCAGCGGTGGAGCGCGTGACGCGGACGGTCCTCGTCACCGGCTTCGAGCCGTTCGGCGGGCAGGACGTCAACGCGTCGTGGGCGGCCGTCGAGCGCGTGGCCGCCGGATGGGACGGGCCGGATCGCCTGGTCACGCTGCGGCTCCCGGTCTCGTTCCGGGGGGCGCGCCAGGAGCTGCGCCTGGCGGTGCGCGACCACGCGCCCGACGTCGTCGTCTGCGTGGGGGAGGCAGGCTCGCGCGCCGCGGTCGGCATCGAGCGGGTCGCGGTCAATCTCGTGGACGCGCCGATCGCGGACAACGACGGGTCCCGGCCGGTGGACGTGCCGGTCGTCGCGGGCGCCCCGGCCGCGTTCTTCAGCGGCCTCCCGGTCCGGGCGTGCCTCGCCGCGGGGCTCGCGACGGGGCGGCCGGTCGAGGTCTCGACCACCGCGGGCACCTACGTGTGCAACGCGACGTTCTACGCGCTCATGCACCTGCTCGCGTCGCGCCCGGGTGTGGTGGGCGGCTTCGTCCACGTGCCGCGCACGCCCGAGCAGGTCGGCGGCGAGGGCCCGGCGCTGAGCGCCGAGGCCTCAGCGGAGGTGCTCACCGCGGTGATCCGGGCGGCGTCGGCGTCCGGCGCGGCGACGGGGGCCGACCGCCTCGTGGCGGGGCGCCTCGACTGATCGCGGCCCTCCGGGGTCGGAGTTCCGTGGGTGGAGCTCCGTGGGCGGACGAGCCGCGGGGGGGGGGGGGGGGGGGGGGGGGTGGTGGGGGGGGGGGGGGGGGGGGGGCGCCGCGGGGGGGGCCCCCCCGGGGGGGGGCCCCCCCCGCCGGGGGGAGTGCTCAGCCCTGCTGCGCGGGGACCGTCGACAGCAGCCCGCGGATCTCGGTCTCGACGAAGCGGCGGTGCCCGCCGAGCGTGCGGACGGCGGTGATCTTCCCGGCGTTGGCCCAGCGGGTGACCGTCTTCGGGTCGACCCGGAACATCGTGGCCACCTCGCCCGGCGTGAGGAGGCTCGTGACGTTCGTGGTGGAGGGTGCGCTCTGCATGAGATGTCCTGTCGTTCGGTGGCTGGGCTGCCCTCGTGGGCCCCTGGCTCTGCGTCCCCGCCTCTCGACGGGTTTGCCCTTGTCGCTGACCGGGGCGGTCCCGGACTCCCGGGATCCGCCTCACACCACCCATCGGCGGCAAACCGGACATGCTTGAGGTGATCTTCGTGTGACCTGCGTCACATCCGAGGGTGGCGTCCGGTGTCCGCGCGCGCGGACCCGCGGCGCGGTCGTGTCGGAGGGTCGACGTACGGTGGTCCCATGCGTCCCGTCACCGATCTGCAGCGCCGCGCGGCCTCGTTCGAGGTCGTGTCGGAGTACACCCCGTCGGGCGACCAGCCGACCGCGATCGCCGACCTCACGTCGCGCATCCGCGCGGGCGAGAAGGACGTCGTCCTGCTCGGCGCGACCGGCACGGGCAAGTCGGCGACCACGGCCTGGCTCATCGAGCAGCTCCAGCGCCCCACGCTGGTCATGGCGCCGAACAAGACGCTCGCCGCGCAGCTCGCGACGGAGTTCCGCGAGCTGCTGCCCAACAACGCGGTCGAGTACTTCGTCTCGTACTACGACTACTACCAGCCCGAGGCGTACATCGCGCAGACGGACACCTACATCGAGAAGGACTCGTCGATCAACGACGAGGTCGAGCGCCTGCGCCACTCGGCGACCAACTCGCTCCTCACGCGGCGGGACGTCGTCGTCGTCGCGTCGGTCTCGTGCATCTACGGCCTCGGCACGCCGCAGGAGTACGTCGACCGCATGGTGCGTCTCTCGGTGGGGGACCAGGTCGAGCGGGACCAGCTGCTGCGCAAGTTCGTGACGATGCAGTACACGCGCAACGACATGGCGTTCACGCGCGGCACGTTCCGCGTCCGTGGGGACACGGTCGAGATCATCCCGGTGTACGAGGAGCTCGCGATCCGGATCGAGTTCTTCGGCGACGAGATCGAGGCGATCCACCTCCTGCACCCGCTCACGGGCGACGTGCTGCGGTCCGAGCTCGACGTGCACCTGTTCCCGGCGACGCACTACGTCGCCGGCCCCGAGCGCATGGAGCGCGCGATCGGGTCGATCGAGGCGGAGCTCGAGGAGCGCCTCGCCGAGCTCGAGCGCCAGAACAAGCTGCTCGAGGCCCAGCGCCTGCGCATGCGCACCACGTACGACATCGAGATGATGCGCCAGGTCGGCAGCTGCTCGGGCATCGAGAACTACTCGCGGCACATCGACGGCCGCGGTCCGGGGACGCCTCCGCACACGCTCCTCGACTACTTCCCCGAGGACTTCCTGCTCGTCATCGACGAGTCCCACGTCACCGTGCCGCAGATCGGTGCGATGTTCGAGGGCGACATGTCGCGCAAGCGCGCGCTGGTCGACCACGGCTTCCGGCTGCCCAGCGCGATGGACAACCGCCCGCTGCGCTGGGAGGAGTTCGTCGAGCGGATCGGCCAGACGGTCTACCTGTCGGCGACGCCCGGGGCCTACGAGCTCGCGCAGTCCGACGGCGTCGTCGAGCAGATCATCCGCCCGACGGGCCTCGTGGACCCGGAGGTCGTGGTCAAGCCGACCACGGGGCAGATCGACGACCTCCTCCACGAGATCCGGCTGCGCACCGAGCGGGACGAGCGCGTGCTCGTCACCACGCTGACGAAGAAGATGTCGGAGGACCTCACCGACTACCTGCTCGAGAAGGGTGTGCGCGTCCAGTACCTGCACTCCGAGGTCGACACGCTGCGCCGCGTCGAGCTGCTGCGCGAGCTCCGGCTCGGTCAGTTCGACGTGCTCGTCGGCATCAACCTGCTGCGCGAGGGCCTCGACCTGCCCGAGGTCTCGCTCGTGAGCATCCTCGACGCCGACAAGGAGGGCTTCCTGCGCTCGGGGACCAGTCTCATCCAGACGATCGGCCGCGCCGCGCGCAACGTCTCCGGTCAGGTCCACATGTACGCGGACAAGGTGACACCCGCCATGGCCCTCGCCATCGAGGAGACGACCCGCCGCCGCGAGAAGCAGGTCGCGTACAACCTCGCGAACGGCATCGACCCGACGCCGCTGCGCAAGAAGATCAGCGACGTCACCGACATGCTCGCGCGCGAGGACCTCGACACGGCCGAGCTGCTGCAGGGCGGCTACCGCAACCCGGGCAAGGGCAAGGCCCCCGTCCCGGGCCGCAAGGGTGGCGCGGCGGCGCAGTCACCGCGGGCGAAGCTCGCCGCGGTCCCGGCCGCCGAGCTCGCCGAGCTCATCGCTGAGCTGAGCGACCAGATGCACGCGGCCGCGGCGGAGCTCCAGTTCGAGCTCGCCGCACGCCTGCGCGACGAGATCTCCGGGCTCAAGCGTGAGCTGCGGGACATGCACGCGGCGACGGCCTGACCCGGCCGGCAGGAGCTTGCCGGGTCGCACCTCGTGCGCCCCGTCGCACCCCCGACCCGGGGCGTCCCTCAGTCGTCGTCGGTCCACGGGCCGAACACCGGCGTCCACGGACGCACCGAGCGTCCGGCGACGAGCCCCGCGAGCGCGAACGGGTCCGCGTCGAGGAGGCGCTCGACCCCGGCGACGTCCTCGGCGCGCACGAGCAGGAGGGCGCCGTCCGGCTCGGCCTGGACGCCGTGCGTGGGGCCCGCCCACGGGCCGCTCGCGAGCAGGGTGCCGGCGTCGTGCAGGTCGCCGAGGAACGCGCGGTGAGCCGGGCGCACGCGGTCGCGCTCGCCGGTGCGCTGGTCGTAGGTGTAGTGGACGGCGTAGACGCTCATGGCGCGATCCTGCCCGGACTTTCACCCGCTCGGGTGCCGCCCTCGACATGCGGACCCCGCGGGGCGCCCCTAGTTTCGACGTGAGGGGACCGGTAGCGAGCGGCGTCACGCTCGGCACGGCGCGGACTGGAGGCAGACGGTGACGCCAGGGGCAGATGTGGCCCGAGGTGTCCTCCTCGACGACAGGTACCGCCTGGAGGACGTGCTCGGGCGAGGCGGCATGGCGACGGTGTACCGCGCCCACGACCTCGTCCTCGACCGCGACGTCGCGGTCAAGCTCTTCCCGCCCGTCCCCGACGACGCGGACGACCTCCTGCGCCACCAGTCGGAAATGCGCGTGCTCGCGCAGCTGAGCCACCCGGGGCTCGTGACCCTCCACGACGCCGGCGCGGCGCACGCGGGTGGTCCGGCGCGCCAGACGTACCTCGTCATGGAGCTCGTCGACGGCCCGACGCTGGCGGACCGGCTCACCGAGGGCCCGCTCAGCCCGCGCCACACCGCGCGCCTCGGTCGCCAGGTGGCCGAGGCGCTCGCCGTCGTGCACGCCGCCGACGTGGTCCACCGGGACGTCAAGCCCGCCAACGTGCTGCTCGTCGACCGTGACCGACTCGCCTCGGCCGCCTCGGAGGACCCGGCCGCCGCGGTGACCACGGGCCCGATCGTCAAGCTCGCGGACTTCGGCATCGCGCGGCTCTCCGACGGCGCCCGCCTCACCGTCACGGGGACGACGCTCGGCACGGCGACCTACCTCAGCCCGGAGCAGGCCGCGGGCCAGTCCGTCGGCCCGGCGACCGACGTGTACGCCCTCGGTCTCGTCCTGCTGGAGTGCCTGACCGGGCGCAAGTCGTTCACGGGGACGGTCGTGGAGGTCGCCGCGGCGCGGCTCAACACGTCGCCCGCCGTCCCCACGGAGTTCGGCCCGGAGTGGGTCGTGGTGCTCCAGGGGATGACGCGGATGCGGCCCGAGGAGCGGCTCACGGCGGCGGAGGCGGCCACCCGGCTCGCCGCGCTCGCCGAGGACGGGATCTCGACGGGCGAGGTGCCGACGGGCGTGCACGCGCTCGCGACGCGTGCGATGCCTGCGGGGCCCACGGTCGACGGCGGCGATCTCGGGTCGGTCCCGCGTCACGCGCTCCCCGCGAGCATCCCTCCGCGCGTCCCCCCGCCGCCGCCCCGGCGCCGGGGCACGGGCGAGGTCCCGCTCGCCGACGACACGCACCGGTACTCGCCCGACGAGGTCCGGGAGGCGGCGGAGAGGGCTGCGCGCAGCCCGCGCCGGCGACCCACGGCGGCCGAGGTCACCGGGCAGCAGCCGGTCGACCGGCGGCGCCGGCGCGGTGCCGCCCTCGTGGCCCTCGCCGTCGTCGTGCTCGGTGCGATCGGGCTGCTCGGCGCGCGGCTCACCCAGGGCGAGGCGCCGCCCGAGCCGCCGACGTACCCGAGCGTCGAGGGACCCCTCGGCGACGCCCTCACCGACCTCCAGCAGAGCGTGGAGCCGTGAGGCGCGGACCCGCCGGCGCCGGCGCGCGTCGCCGCAGCGCGCCCGCTCCGGCCCTCGGCGCCCGGAACTCCCGCCGCGGGCGTGCCGCCGCCCTCGCGCTGGCCACGGCCCTCGTCCTCGCGGCGTGCGGGGCGTCGCCGGACCTGCGCCCCGAGACCGCCGCGACGCTCCAGGACGGCGTCCTCGCGGTCACCCAGGCGGTCGCCGACGGCCGGCACGACGTCGCCGAGACCGAGCTCACCGAGCTGCGTGCCGCGCTCGAGGCCGCGGTCGACGAGGGGGACGTGAGCGCGGCGCGGTACCGCGTGGTCGACGACGCCCTGGACCGCGTCACCGCCGAGCTCGCCGCCGCGCGCGCCGCGCAGGCGGCCGCGGAGCAGGCCGCCGCGGAGCAGGCGGCGGCCGAGCAGGCGGCGGCGGAGCAGGCCGCGGCCGAGCAGGCGGCGGCCGAGCAGGCGGCGGCGGAGCAGGCGGCGGCGGAGCAGGCGGCTCAGGGCGGCGGCGGCGGCAAGGGCGAGGGCGAGGGTGAGGGCAACGGCCGGGGGAACGACAAGGACGACGACTGACCCCTGCGGGCGCCCCGTCGTGGGCGCCCTCGCCTGCCGCGCACCGGTGTCCTCACGATGCCGATGTCCTCACGGTGCCGGTGCCCGCACCAGCCGTGGCGCTCACCAGCCGCGTGCGCGCCACGCGGCGAGGTGCGGTCGCTCCGCGCCCAGCGTCGTGTCGCGCCCGTGCCCCGGATACACCCAGGTCAGGTCGTCGAAGCGGCCGAACACGCGCTCCTCGAGGTCCGTCATGAGCGACGCGAAGGCCTCGGGGTCCCTCGTCCGCCCAGGCCCGCCCGGGAAGAGGCTGTCTCCCGTGAACAGGTGGACCCGCTGCGCGACGCCCTCGGGCGCCCGGGTCGCCGTCGGCTCGCGGTAGGCGAGGGCGACCGACCCGGGCGTGTGCCCGCGCAGGGCCACGACCTCGAGCGTCACGTGGCCGACGAGCACGACGTCGCCGTGCACCAGCCGGCGCGCGACGTGGACCGGCAGCGCGTCGGCGTCGGCCGCCCCGGCAGCGGTCGCCGCGCCCGTGACGGCGACGAGGGACTCGAGCGCGCCGTGGTGGTCCGGGTGCCGGTGCGTCGTGACCACGGTCGCGAGCCGGGCCGAGCCGGAGCCCTCGCGGACGAGGGCGAGCAGGCGCTCGGGGTCGGCGGCAGCGTCGACGAGCAGCTGGTCGCCGCTCCCGCGGCACGTGAGCAGGTAGGTGTCGTTGTCCATCGGACCGACGGACGCCTTGCGGATCACGAGCTCGTCGAGCTCGCGGACGTCGCTCGGTCCGCCGGGCACCACGTCGCCGGTGTAGGCCACCGTCAGGCCCGCACCGACGCGGCGTCGGGGGCCCGGCGCGCCCTCTCGACCGCGACCTCGTGGCTGTGCACCGCGCGCACCAGCGCGAGGTGGCTGAGCGCCTGCGGGAAGTTGCCGGCCATCCGGTCCCCCTCCACGTCGTACTCCTCCGAGAGCAGCCCGAGATCGTTGGTGAGCCCGACGAGGCGGTCGAGCACGCGCGTCGACCCCTCGACGTCGCCGCAGCGGGCGAGCGCGTCGGCCAGCCAGAAGCTGCACGCGACGAAGGGGTGCTCGCCGCCGACCAGGCCGTCGTCGGTCCGCTGGGGGTGGTAGCGGTGCACGAGCCCCTCGCTCACCTCGAGCTCCGCACGGATCGCCGCGACCGTCCCGCGGAAGCGCTCGTCGTCGGGCGGTAGGAAGCCCACCTGGACCATCTGCAGGAGCGAGGCGTCGGTCCGGGTGCTCCCGTAGTGCTGGACGAACGTGCCGCGGGCGGCGTCGTAGCCGTGCTCGAGCACGTCGGCCCGGATCTCGTCGCGGACCGCCCGCCAGCGCTCGACCGGTCCCTCGAGCCCGAAGTCCTCCACGGCGCGCACGGCGCGGTCGACCGCGGCCCACGACATGATCCTCGAGTGCGTGAAGTGCTGCGGCTCGCCGCGCACCTCCCAGATGCCGCGGTCGGCGTGGCGCCACGTGTGCGTGAGGTCCTCGACGAGGAGGCGCTGCAGGGCCCACGAGTCGTGCGTCTCCTCGAGCCCGCACTCCCGGGCGAGGTGCAGGGCGCACATCACCTCGCCCAGGACGTCGAGCTGCATCTGGTCCACGGCCGCGTTGCCCACGCGGACGGGCCGGGACCCCGAGTGCCCGGGCAGGTGGTCGAGCACGACCTCGGGCAGGTCCCGCCGGCCGTCCGTGCCGTACATGATCTGCAGGTCCCGCGGGTCGCCCGCGACGGCGCGCAGCAGCCAGTCGCGCCAGTCGGTGGCCTCGGTGCGGTAGCCGTGCTCGAGCAGCGCCTCGAGCGTGAGCGCCGCGTCGCGCAGCCAGCAGAACCGGTAGTCCCAGTTGCGCTCGCCGCCGAAGTCCTCGGGCAGCGACGTGGTGGGCGCCGCGATGATGCCGCCGGTGCTTCCGTCGGTGAGGAGGCGCAGGACGAGCAGCGACCGCACGACGGCGTCGCGGTAGGGCCCGTCGTAGCGCGCGCTGTGGGCCCACTGCGCCCATCGGATGCGGGTCGCCTCGAGGCGCTCGCCGATGGGCATGCGGTCGGGGATGGGGTCCCACGACGGCGTCCAGGTGAGCCCGAGCTCGACGGACTCGCCCTCCTGCATGTCGAACTCGTCCCGGTGGCGGTGGTCGACCGCGTTCGGGAGCCGCTCACCGCGCAGCAGCAGCGCGTCGGGGCCGGCGATCGCGCGGATGGCGCGGTTGCCCTCGCCGTCGCGGACGCGCCGGACCCAGGGCTCGATGCTCCCGTAGCCGAACCGCACGACCCACTCGTGCTCGACCGTGACGGTCCCGGAGAGGACCTCGAGCCGGCGGACGAGGTCCGCCCGGCCGTCGAGGAGGGGCATGGCGTCGACGACGACGGCGGTGCCGGTCGGGGTCTCGTAGGTCGTCTCGAGGACGAACGAGTCGTCGAGGTACCGGCGCGTGACCGACGTCGCGTCGCGGACGGTGAGCAGCCACCGGCCGTGGTCGGGCGTGCCCAGGAGCGCGGCGAAGCACGCGGGGGAGTCGAAGTGCGGCAGGCACAGCCAGTCGACAGAGCCGCCGCGCGAGACGAGCGCGGCCGTCCGGCCGTCCCCGAGGACGGCGTAGTCCGCGATGGGGGTCGACTTCGGCGTCTGGACCGCGACGGCGGGGGGCGGGCGACCGGGGTCGGGGGGCGGCGTCGTCATCACCACAGTGTGGTCCGCACATCCCGACCGCGCACGGCGCCCGTGGGCGATGTCACAGACCGTCGCGCGCCCTCAGGGGTTCGAACGCCTGTACGCATGTCGGAGCGGCGACGTAGGATGCTCCGGTGAACGACCGACTCATCGTGCAGGGCGCGCGCGAGCACAACCTGCGCAACGTCGACCTCGACCTCCCCCGGGACAGCCTCATCGTCTTCACGGGCCTGTCCGGCTCCGGGAAGTCCTCGCTGGCCTTCGACACCATCTTCGCGGAGGGGCAGCGGCGCTACGTCGAGTCGCTCTCGGCGTACGCGCGCCAGTTCCTCGGGCAGATGGACAAGCCCGACGTCGACTTCATCGAGGGCCTGTCGCCCGCGGTCTCGATCGACCAGAAGTCGACCAACCGCAACCCGCGCTCGACGGTGGGCACCATCACCGAGGTCTACGACTACCTGCGCCTGCTGTTCGCGCGCGCGGGCACGCAGTTCTGCCCGGTCTGCGGCGAGCAGGTGAGCCGGCAGACGCCCCAGCAGATCGTCGACCGGCTGCTCGAGCTGCCCGAGGGGACGCGCTACCAGGTGCTCGCGCCGATGGTGCGCGGCCGCAAGGGCGAGTACGCCGACCTGTTCAAGGAGCTCCAGGCCAAGGGCTTCGCGCGCGCCCGGGTGGACGGCGAGGTCGTCCAGCTCACCAGCCCGCCGACGCTCGAGAAGAAGCTCAAGCACACGATCGAGGTGGTGGTGGACCGCCTCGTCGCGCGCGAGGGGGTGCAGCGCCGGCTCACGGACTCCGTCGAGACCGCGCTCGTGCTCGCGAACGGCCTGCTCGTCGTCGAGCTCGTCGACGCGGAGGCGGACGACCCGAACCGCGAGCGCCGCTTCTCCGAGCACCGCGCGTGCCCCAACGACCACCAGCTGTCGCTCGAGGAGATCGAGCCGCGGACCTTCTCGTTCAACGCGCCCTACGGCGCGTGCCCGGAGTGCACCGGCATCGGCAGCCGGCTCGAGGTCGACCCCGACCTCGTCATCCCGGACGAGGAGGCGACCCTGTCGGGCGGCGCCGTCGCCCCGTGGGCGCAGACGTCGTCCGAGTACTTCCAGCGCGTGCTCACCGCCCTGGCCGCCGAGCTGGGCTTCGGGATGGACGTCCCGTGGCGCGCCCTGCCTGAGCGCGCCCGCGACGCGATCCTCTACGGCCAGGACCACAAGGTGCACGTCAGGTACCGGAACCGCTGGGGTCGTGAGCGGCAGTACTCGACGGGCTTCGAGGGCGTCGTGACGTTCATCGAGCGGCGCCACGCGGAGACCGACTCCGACTGGTCGAAGGAGAAGTACGAGGCCTACATGCGCGAGGTCCCGTGCCCGGTCTGCAAGGGCACGCGCCTCAAGCCCGAGGTGCTCGCGGTGCGCGTCGGCGGACGCTCGATCGCCGAGGTGTGCCGACTGCCGCTCCGCGAGGCGCGGGACTTCCTCGGCGCGCTCGAGCTGGGCGAGCGCGAGCGCGCGATCGCCACGCAGGTGCTCAAGGAGATCCAGGCGCGGCTCGGCTTCCTGCTCGACGTCGGCCTCGACTACCTCGCGCTCGACCGTCCGGCGGGCACGCTCTCGGGCGGCGAGGCGCAGCGCATCCGGCTCGCGACCCAGATCGGGTCGGGCCTCGTGGGCGTGCTCTACGTCCTCGACGAGCCGAGCATCGGCCTGCACCAGCGTGACAACCGGCGGCTCATCGACACGCTCACGCGCCTGCGGGACCTCGGCAACACCCTCATCGTCGTCGAGCACGACGAGGACACGATCCGCACCGCGGACTGGATCGTCGACATCGGTCCCGGCGCGGGGGAGCACGGCGGCCGCGTCGTCCACTCGGGCGACCTGCCGGGGCTGCTCGCGTCGGCGGAGTCCGTGACGGGCGCCTACCTGTCCGGGCGGCGCGAGATCCCGATGCCGCAGACGCGCCGGCCCTACGACGCGAACCGCACGGTGACCGTCGTCGGCGCGCGCGAGCACAACCTCGTGGGGATCGACGTGACCTTCCCGCTCGGGTGCCTCGTCGCCGTCACGGGCGTCTCGGGCTCGGGCAAGTCGACGCTCGTCAACTCGATCCTCTACACGGTCATGGCGAACGAGCTCAACGGCGCGCGCCAGGTCCCGGGCCGGCACACGCGGGTCACCGGGCTCGACCAGCTCGACAAGGTCGTGCACGTCGACCAGGGACCGATCGGCCGCACGCCCCGGTCCAACCCGGCGACCTACACGGGTGTGTGGGACCACGTGCGCAAGCTGTTCGCGGAGACGACGGAGGCCAAGGTCCGCGGCTACACGCCCGGGCGGTTCTCGTTCAACGTCAAGGGCGGCCGCTGCGAGGCGTGCTCCGGCGACGGCACGATCAAGATCGAGATGAACTTCCTGCCGGACGTCTACGTGCCGTGCGAGGTCTGCCACGGGGCGCGGTACAACCGCGAGACCCTCGAGGTGCACTTCAAGGGCAAGACCGTCGCCGAGGTGCTCGACATGCCGATCGAGGAGGCCGCGGAGTTCTTCGCCGCGGTCCCGGCGATCTCGCGCTACATGCGCACCCTCGTCGACGTCGGCCTGGGCTACGTCCGGCTCGGTCAGCCGGCGCCGACGCTGTCGGGCGGCGAGGCGCAGCGCGTCAAGCTCGCGAGCGAGCTGCAGAAGCGCTCGACCGGCCGCACGGCGTACGTGCTCGACGAGCCGACGACGGGCCTGCACTTCGAGGACATCCGCAAGCTCCTCGGCGTGCTCCAGTCGCTCGCCGACAAGGGCAACACCGTCATCGTCATCGAGCACAACCTCGACGTCATCAAGAACGCCGACTGGGTGATCGACATGGGTCCCGAGGGCGGGTCCGGCGGCGGGCGGGTCATCGCCGAGGGCACCCCCGAGCACGTCGCGTCGGTCCCCGGGAGCCACACGGGCCGGTTCCTCGCGGAGGTGCTCGAGCCGCAGGCGGAGCTCGCCAGCGCCTGAGCCGGTCGCGGGGCCCGGCGACTACTCGCCGGTCGCCCCGTCGACCTGCTCCCGCAGCAGGTCCGCGTGGCCGTTGTGGCGCGCGTACTCCTCGACCATGTGCACGAGCACCCAGCGGAGGTTCGGCCGGCGCCCGTCGCGCCACGGCGTCGCCGCGAGCCGGTCGAGGCCGCCGTCGGCGAGCGCCGCGTCGGCGAGGGCCCGCGAGCGCCCGACGGCGTCCGACCACAGGGCGCGCAGGGCGTCGGGGGAGTCGTCGGCCGCCGAGTGCCAGTCCCAGTCGCCGTCGGCGGCCCAGTCGACGGCGTCCCACGGCGGCGCCGGGGCGAGCCCGTGGAGCCGGACGCCGAACCAGAAGTCCTCGACGAACGCGAGGTGCTTGAGCATCCCGCCGAGCGTCATCGCCGACGGCCCGACGGTCGTGGCCAGACCGGCCGCGTCGAGCCCGGCGCACTTCCACGCGAGCGTCTCGCGGTGGAACTCGAGGAAGCCCAGCAGGGTGGCGGCCTCGTCGGCCGCCACCGGTGGCTCGGTCCGGCCCTGGTCGTCGACGACGCTCACGCGGGCAGCTCCACGACGACGGGCGTGGGCTCGGTGCGCACCGGGAAGTTGACCGAGCGCTTGATGAAGCAGTGCTCGCCCGCGCTCCGGTGGAGGGCGGCGAGCTCGTCGTCGCCGACCGGCCGGGTGTCGCGGACCGTCACGCGCGGCCGCAGCACGACGGACGTGAACTGGCCGTGGCCGGCCGCCTCGACCCGCATCGTGCCCACCGGCTCGTCGACGTACGCGGACACGACGACGCCGGACCGTGCGGCGAGGTGGAGGAACCAGAGCATGTGGCACTGCGCGAGCGCCGCGACCAGCAGCTCCTCGGGGCTCCAGCGCTCGGGATCGCCGCGGAAGCCGGGGTCCGACGAGCCGAGCAGCGGCGGCTTGCCGGGCACCACGATCTCGTGGTCGCGGCCGTAGGCGGTGTAGCTCGTGGTGCCGGTGGTGCCGGCGCCGGTCCACCGGACGGTCGCCTCGTACGTGTGCATGATGCCCATGCCTCAACCTAGCGAGCGCCGGCCCCGACGCGGGGCGTCCGGGCGGCCCTGCGGCCGGTGTCGGGGCTGTCGGCGGGCTGGCTTAGGCTCGATCCCATGGCAGACCCGGCGACGTACCGTCCCCGGCCCGGCGAGATCCCGGACTCCCCGGGCGTCTACCGCTTCCGCGACGACCACGGCCGCGTCGTGTACGTCGGCAAGGCGAAGAGCCTGCGCTCCCGCCTCAACAGCTACTTCCAGGACCTGTCGGCGCTCCACCCGCGCACCCAGCAGATGGTGACGACGGCGGCGTCGGTGGAGTGGACGGTCGTCGGCACCGAGGTCGAGGCGCTCGCGCTCGAGTACTCCTGGATCAAGGAGTTCGACCCCCGGTTCAACGTCAAGTACCGCGACGACAAGTCCTACCCGTACCTCGCCGTCACGCTCGCGGACGAGTACCCGCGCGTCCAGGTGATGCGCGGCGCCAAGCGCCCGGGCACCCGGTACTTCGGTCCCTACGGCCACGCGTGGGCGATCCGCGAGACCGTCGACCTGCTGCTGCGGGTCTTCCCGGTCCGCACGTGCAGCGCGGGCGTCTTCAAGCGCGCCGCGCAGTCGGGCCGGCCGTGCCTGCTCGGGTACATCGACAAGTGCTCGGCGCCGTGCGTGGGTCGCGTCACGGCGCAGGAGCACCGCTCGCTCGCCGAGGACTTCTGCGACTTCATGGCGGGGGACACCCAGCGCTTCGTCCGTCGGCTCGAGAAGCGCATGCAGGCCGCGTCGGCCGAGCTCGACTTCGAGCAGGCCGCGCGGCTGCGCGACGACATCGGCGCCCTCCAGCGCGCGACGGAGAAGAACGCCGTCGTGCTCGCGGACGGGACCGACGCCGACGTCTTCGCCCTCGTGGGCGACGACCTCGAGGCGGCCGTGCAGGTGTTCCACGTGCGCGGGGGCCGGATCCGCGGCCAGCGCGGCTGGGTCGTCGAGAAGGTCGAGGACGCCACCGACGCGGAGCTCGTCGAGCACCTCCTGCAGCAGGTCTACGGCGACGGCGACGCCCCGCAGGTGCCGCCGAGCCCCGGCGCGACGGCGGCACGGCCCGAGCGCGCCGTCGCGGGCACGAGCGCGGTCCCGCGGGAGGTGCTCGTGCCGGTGCTGCCGCCCGACGTGGCCCAGGTCGCCGACTGGCTCTCGGGGCTGCGGGGGGCGCGCGTCGACGTGCGCGTGCCGCAGCGCGGCGACAAGCGCGCGCTGGCCGACACCGTGCGGCGCAACGCCGAGCAGGCGCTCGTCCTGCACCGCACCAAGCGCGCGTCGGACCTCACGACGCGCAGCCAGGCGCTGCGCGAGATCCAGGAGGCCCTCGGGCTCGACAGCGCGCCGCTGCGGATCGAGTGCTACGACATCTCGACGACCCAGGGCACCCACCAGGTCGGCTCGATGGTCGTCTTCGAGGACGGCCTCGCGCGCAAGTCCGAGTACCGCCAGTTCGTCGTCCGGGGCGAGGACGGCCAGGGCGCGCGCGACGACACGGCCGCGATGCACGAGGTGATCACGCGGCGCTTCCGTCGCTACCTCGACGACCAGGCCCGCTCGGGCGCGCCCGACCTCGGCGCCGGGGAGGACGCGACGGCCGAGGGCCACCCGGACGTCGGCGAGGATGCGCCCGCCGCGCCCACGGGCTCTTCGGCGAGGGCGCGGTCCGGTCGGCGGCGCTCGGGCGAGGTCCCGGCGGAGGTCGAGGGCCAGCGCGGCCGGTTCGCCTACCCGCCCAACCTCGTGGTGGTCGACGGCGGCCCGCCCCAGGTCGCGGCGGCCGCGCGGGCGCTCGCGGAGCTCGGCGTCGACGACGTCGCCCTGTGCGGGCTCGCGAAGCGGCTCGAGGAGGTCTGGCTGCCCGGCGAGGACTACCCGGTGATCCTCCAGCGCAGCTCGGAGGGCCTGTACCTGCTCCAGCGCGTGCGCGACGAGGCACACCGCTTCGCGATCCGGCACCACCGCGCGCGCCGCAGCAAGGGCATGACGGTCTCGGCGCTCGACGCCGTGCCGGGGCTCGGCCCGAGCCGGACGGCAGCGCTGCTCCAGCACTTCGGCTCCGTGGCGCGGCTCAAGGCGGCGTCGGTCGAGGAGGTGGCGCAGGTCAAGGGCATGGGGCCGCGCACGGCGCAGGCGGTCCTCACGGCGCTCGGGAGCGAACCCGGCCGGGCTGGCATGCTGGAACCATGACCGGAGAGCCGCCCCCCACGACCGTGCCCACCGGGATCCCCGCTCTCGAGGCCGCGACACCCGCACCGCGGACCGAGCTGCCCGAGCTCCTCCTCATCACCGGGATGTCGGGCGCCGGGCGGACGCGGGCCGGTGCGGTCCTCGAGGACCTGGGCTGGTACGTCGTCGACAACCTGCCCGCCCAGCTCCTGCCGCAGCTCGCCGGCATGATGACCCACGGCCCGGGCGGCGTGCAGCGGCTCGCCGCGATCGTCGACGTGCGGGGCCGCGAGTTCTTCGCCGACCTCAACGCGGTCGTCGACACGCTCCGCACCGCGGGCATCACGTTCCGCACCCTGTTCCTCGACGCCTCGGACCAGGTGCTGGTGCAGCGTTTCGAGGCCGTGCGCCGGCCCCACCCGCTGCAGGGCGACGGGCGCATCCTCGACGGGATCGCGCGCGAGCGCCGCGTCCTCGCGTCGATCCGCGAGCGCGCCGACGTGGCGATCGACACGACCGAGCTCAACGTCCACGAGCTCGCGCGCGCCGTCCGGCTCGCCGTCACCGGCGGGGACGAGGACCGCCTGCGGATCAACGTGCTGTCCTTCGGCTTCAAGTACGGCATCCCGCTCGACGCGGACCACGTGGTCGACGTGCGGTTCCTGGCCAACCCCTACTGGGTGACCGAGCTGCGCCACCTCACCGGCCGCGACGAGCCCGTGCGCGACTACGTGCTCGGGCTCGAGGGCGCGCAGACGTTCGTCGAGCGCTACGCGGACATGCTCGAGCCGGTGCTCGCCGGGTACGTCCACGAGGACAAGCGCTACGCGACGCTCGCGGTGGGCTGCACGGGCGGCAAGCACCGCTCGGTCGCGCTGTCCGAGCGCCTCGCCGAGCTGCTGCGCGACAGGGGGCACCGCGTCGTCGTCTCGCACCGCGACCTGGGGCGCGAGTGACGGCGGCGTCGGGCAGGGCGGGCACTGCCGGCCCTGGCGCGCCGTCGGGGCGCCAGGCACGCCCCGGCCCGCCCGAGGACCCCGCGACCCGGCCGATGATCCCGCTGCACGCGGGCGGCGTCGGGCCGGCCGTGGTCGCGCTCGGGGGCGGCCACGGCCTCTACGCGAGCCTGTCGGCGCTGCGGCTCATGTCCGACCGCCTCACGGCCGTCGTGACCGTCGCGGACGACGGCGGCTCGTCCGGGCGCCTGCGCCAGGAGATGGACGTGCTGCCCCCAGGGGACCTGCGGATGGCCCTGTCGGCGCTGTGCGACGACTCGGACTGGGGCCGGACGTGGCGCGACGTCCTCCAGCACCGCTTCTCGTCCGACGGCGCGCTCGACCAGCACGCCGTCGGCAACCTCCTCATCGTCGCCCTGTGGGAGCTGCTCGGGGACACCGTGGGCGGGCTCGACTGGGTGGGCCGGCTCCTGGGCGCGCGCGGCCGCGTCCTGCCGATGGCCTCGGTGCCCCTCGCGATCGAGGCGGACATCGAGGCGCCGGACGGCCACCTGCACGTGGTCCGCGGGCAGAGCCGGGTCGCCGTCGCCGAGGGTCGGGTCCGCCACGTGCGCCTGCTGCCGGGGGACCCGCCGGCGTGCGCGGAGGCCGTCGAGGCCGTGGACGCGGCCGACTGGGTGGTCCTCGGGCCCGGCTCGTGGTTCACCTCGGTCATGCCGCACCTGCTCGTGCCCGAGCTCGCGGCAGCCCTGCACCGCACCGCCGCGCGCCGGTGCGTGACGCTCAACCTCCGTCCGGCCGGCGACGAGTCGGGCATGACGTGCTACGAGCACCTCTGCGCGCTCCAGGACCACGCCCCCGACCTGCGGATCGACGTCGTCGTGGCCGACCCGGCCGCGATCGAGGACATCGGCCAGGTCCAGGACAAGGCGCGGGAGCTGGGTGCCCAGGTGCTCCTGCGGCAGGTCCAGGTGGGCGACGGCAGCCCGCGGCACGACGCGCTCCGGCTCGCGGCCGCGTACCGGGACGCCTTCGAGGGCGTGCTGGGTGACGTCGGGAGGGTGGGCGCGTGAATGGCAGGATGACGCCCATGGCGCTGACGGCACAGGTGAAGGACGAGCTCGCCCGGTTGACCGTCGACAAGACGTCGTGCCGCAAGGCGGAGGTCTCGGCGACCCTGCGGTTCGCGGGCGGCCTGCACATCATCTCGGGCCGGATCGTCATCGAGGCCGAGCTCGACACCGGCGTCGCCGCGCGGCGCCTGCGGCAGTTCATCTCGGAGGTCTACGGCCACACGAGCGACGTCGTCGTCGTGAGCGGGGGCGGCCTGCGGCGGGGGACCCGGTACGTGGTCCGGGTGGTCAAGGACGGCGAGTCGCTCGCGCGGCAGACGGGGCTCCTGGACGGGCGCGGGCGGCCCGTGCGCGGCCTGCCGCCCCAGGTCGTGTCGGCCGGGCTCGCGGAGGCCGAGGCCGCCTGGCGCGGCGCCTTCCTCGCACACGGCTCGCTCACCGAGCCCGGGCGGTCGGCGGCGCTCGAGGTGACGTGCCCCGGCCCGGAGGCCGCGCTCGCGCTCGTGGGCGCCGCGCGGCGCCTCGGCATCGCCGCCAAGGCGCGCGAGGTGCGCGGTGTCGACCGCGTGGTCATCCGCGACGGCGACGCGATCGGCGCGATGCTCACCCGGCTGGGCGCGCACGACGCCGTCCTCGTCTGGGAGGAGCGCCGGATGCGGCGCGAGGTGCGCGGCACGGCGAACCGCCTCGCCAACTTCGACGACGCCAACCTGCGCCGCTCGGCGCGGGCGGCGGTCGCGGCCGGGGCGCGCGTCGAGCGCGCCTTCGAGATCCTCGGCGAGGACCTGCCCGAGCACCTGCGCGAGGCCGGCGAGCTGCGGCTCGCCCACAAGCAGGCGTCGCTCGAGGAGCTCGGCCAGCTCGCCGACCCGCCGCTGACCAAGGACGCGGTCGCGGGGCGCATCCGACGCCTGCTCGCGACGGCGGACAAGAAGGCGGCCGACCTGGGGATCCCCGACACGGAGGCCGGCCTCACGGCCGACATGCTCGACGTCTGACGTGCAGGCCCGTCGCGGGCCGGGTCTACCGCCCGGCGCCGCGGCGTCCGGAGGACCGACGTCCCGACGCGACGCATGTGTCCGCCGTGTAACCTGAGTCTCATCTGGGGATCGAGCGTCAGTCACGATCCGGCCAGGCGCGTACAGCGCCGTACGCATCCGATAGTGACCCATCGCGTGTCGGCGGAACCGGCGCGCCCCGAGGAGGCATTGTGACCATCCGCGTCGGAATCAACGGCTTCGGCCGCATCGGACGTAACTTCTTCCGCGCCGTGCTCGAGTCGGGCGCCGACATCGAGATCGTCGGCGTCAACGACCTCACCGACAACAAGTCGCTGGCGCACCTGCTCAAGTACGACTCGATCCTCGGCCGTCTTCCCCAGGACGTGACCTACGACGAGACCTCGATCACGGTCGGTGGCAAGTCCTTCAAGGCCCTCGCCGAGCGCGACCCGTCCGCCCTCCCGTGGGGCGAGCTGGGCGCCGACATCGTCATCGAGTCGACCGGCATCTTCACCGACGCGACCAAGGCCAAGGCGCACATCGACGCCGGCGCCAAGAAGGTCATCATCTCCGCGCCCGCGAAGAACGAGGACGCCACGTTCGTCGTCGGTGTCAACCACACCGAGTACGACGCCGCGAACCACCACATCATCTCCAACGCGTCGTGCACCACGAACTGCCTCGCGCCGCTCGCCAAGGTCCTCGACGAGAGCTTCGGCATCGTCCGCGGCCTCATGACGACGATCCACGCGTACACGCAGGACCAGAACCTCCAGGACGGCCCGCACAAGGACCTGCGTCGCGCGCGCGCCGCGGCCCTCAACATGGTGCCGACGTCCACGGGTGCGGCCAAGGCCGTGTCGCTCGTCCTCCCGCAGCTCAAGGGCAAGCTCGACGGCTACGCCATGCGCGTGCCCACGCCCACGGGCTCGGCGACGGACCTCACGTTCACGGCCGGCCGCGAGGTCACCGTCGAGGAGGTCAACGCCGCGATCAAGGCCGCGTCGGAGAGCCCCGAGCTCAAGGGCATCCTCACCTACACGGAGGACCCGATCGTCTCGACCGACATCGTCACGGACCCGGCCTCGAGCATCTTCGACGCCGGCCTCACGAAGGTCTCGGGCGACCTGGTCAAGGTCGTCTCCTGGTACGACAACGAGTGGGGCTACTCCAACTCGCTCGTCAAGCTGACGACGTACGTGGGCGAGCGTCTCTGACCTCGTCGCGCACGAGCGACTGATCGACCATGCGTCCGCGTGCGCACCGCGGCCCTCGGGTCCCGGGCGCACGCGGACGCTGTCATGTCCGGGGTCGCGCCGCGCGCGTCGACCCCACCTGAACCGGCATGGGCCGGCACGAACCGGCCCGACCACTGCGTGAACCAGGAATGAGGACCATGAAGACCATCGAGGACCTCGGGGACCTGCGCGGCAAGCGCGTCCTCGTCCGCTCGGACTTCAACGTGCCGCTCGACGGCACGACGATCACCGACGACGGCCGCGTGCGCGCGGCCCTGCCGACGCTCCGGGCCCTGCTCGCCGCGGGTGCCCGCGTCGTCGTGACGGCGCACCTCGGCCGCCCCAAGGGCGCGCCCGAGGCGAAGTACTCGCTCGCGCCCGTCGCGGCCCGCCTCGGCGAGCTGCTCGGCCAGCCGGTCGCCCTCGCGGAGGACACCGTCGGCGAGTCGGCCAAGGCCACCGTCGCGGCGCTCGAGGACGGCCAGATCGCCCTCCTCGAGAACATCCGCTTCGACCCGCGCGAGACCTCCAAGGTCGACGCCGAGCGCGAGGAGCTCGCCCGCGAGCTCGCCTCGCTCGCCGACGCCTACGTCTCCGACGGCTTCGGCGTCGTGCACCGCAAGCAGGCGTCGGTGTACGACGTCGCCCGCGAGCTCCCGTCCGCCGTCGGCACGCTCGTGCTCAAGGAGGTCGCCTCGCTCCGCAAGGCGACCGAGGACCCGGCGCGTCCCTACGTCGTCGTGCTCGGCGGCTCGAAGGTCTCGGACAAGCTCGGCGTCATCGCGAACCTGCTGACCAAGGCGGACCGCCTGCTCATCGGCGGCGGCATGGTCTTCACGTTCCTCGCGGCCAAGGGCTACTCGGTGGGCAGCTCGCTGCTCGAGGAGGACCAGATCGACACGGTCAAGGGCTACCTGGCGGACGCCGAGCAGCGCGGCGTGGAGATCGTCCTGCCGACCGACATCGTCGTGGCGGACGCCTTCGCGGCGGACTCCCCGCACGACGTCGTCGCCGCGGACGCGATCCCCGACGGCCGGATCGGCCTCGACATCGGCCCCGCGTCGGCCGAGCTCTTCCGCAGCAAGATCCTCGATGCGAAGACGGTCGTCTGGAACGGCCCGGCCGGCGTGTTCGAGTTCGAGGCCTTCTCGGGCGGCACGCGTGCCGTCGCGCAGGCGCTCGTCGACGCGGGCGAGCAGGGTGCCTTCACCATCGTCGGCGGCGGTGACTCGGCCGCGGCCGTGCGCCTGCTCGGCTTCGACGAGGCCGGCTTCGGCCACATCTCGACCGGCGGCGGCGCGAGCCTCGAGTTCCTCGAGGGCAAGACGCTCCCCGGTATCGCCGTCCTGGAGGAGGAGGCCTGATGGCCACGCAGTCGCGGACCCCGCTCATGGCGGGCAACTGGAAGATGAACCTCGACCACCACCAGGCGACGCACCTCGTGCAGAAGCTGGCGTGGTCGCTCAAGGA
Organism: Actinotalea solisilvae; assembly: GCF_016464425.1. GTDB lineage: Bacteria > Actinomycetota > Actinomycetes > Actinomycetales > Cellulomonadaceae > Actinotalea > Actinotalea solisilvae. Next base: position 311,287 of record NZ_JADDKQ010000001.1, on the reverse strand, counting down.
CGCCAAGCACGACTACGCGGCCGTCGAGGTCGCCGTGCTCGTGCCGTTCACCGACCTGCGGTCGGTGCAGACGCTCGTCGACGCCGACAAGTACGAGCTGAAGTACGGCGCGCAGGACGTCTCGGCGCACACCGAGGGCGCCTACACGGGCGAGATCTCGCCCGTGATGCTCGCCAAGCTCGGCGTCTCCTACGTGGCCGTCGGCCACTCCGAGCGCCGCCAGTTCCACGCCGAGGACGACGCGCTGTGCGCCGCCAAGGTCGCCTCGGCCTTCGGGCAGGGCATCGTCCCGATCCTCTGCGTCGGCGAGGGCCTCGACATCCGCAAGGCGGGCGACCAGGTCGCGTACACGCTCGCCCAGGTCGAGGGCGGCCTGGCAGGCCTGTCGGCCGAGCAGGCGAAGGACGTCGTCATCGCCTACGAGCCCGTGTGGGCCATCGGGACGGGCGAGGTCGCGACGCCGCAGGACGCGCAGGAGGTCTGCGGCGCGATCCGCGAGAAGCTCGGCGAGCTGTACTCGCCCGAGCTCGCCGCGGGCGTGCGGGTGCTCTACGGCGGCTCCGTGAAGTCCGGCAACATCGCCGCGATCATGGACCAGCCCGACGTCGACGGCGCGCTCGTCGGCGGCGCGAGCCTCGACCCCGAGGAGTTCGCCAAGATCGTGCGGTACCAGTCGCACCAGACGGGTCTGTGACCCGAGCGGCCCCGCCCGGACCCAGCCTGACGCCGGTCGGCGTCCCGCACGCGCGGGGCGCCGACCGGTCGGGCGACTCTCACCCGGCCCGGATGTCGTCCGTGCGGGTGCGCGTCGCCTATCCTTGACCGGGCGCCCGCCGGCGCCGCACTTCCGACGCGAGGGACGTACGAGCACGTGGACGCACTGCGCATCATCCTGCAGGTCATCCTGGTCCTGTCCTCCTTCCTCGTCGTCGTCCTCGTGCTGCTGCACAAGGGCAAGGGCGGCGGCCTGTCGGACATGTTCGGAGGCGGCGTCTCGAGCGGCGCCGGCAGCTCGGGTGTCGCCGAGCGCAACCTCAACCGGCTCACGATCGGCCTGGCCCTCCTGTGGACCCTGGTCGTCGTGCTGCTCGGCCTGATCCAGCGCGTCAGCGCCTGAAGGGGAAGTCAGATGGCGAGCGGTAGTGCGATCCGGGGGTCCCGCGTCGGAGCCGGCCCCATGGGCGAGGCCGAGCGCGGCGAGCAGGCCCCCCGCTTCTGGGTGTCCTACTGGTGCGCGAACGGGCACGAGACCAAGCCCAGCTTCTCCGAGGAGGGCGGCGCCGAGGCCCCCGAGACGTGGGACTGCCCGCGCTGCGGGTTCCCCGCCGGCCAGGACAAGGACAACCCGCCGTCGCCCACGCGCAACGAGCCGTACAAGACGCACCTCGCGTACGTGAAGGAGCGCCGCAGCGACGAGGACGGCGCGGCCATCCTCGACGAGGCCCTCGCGGCCCTGCGCGCGCGCCGCGGCGGCTGACCGCCGCACCCGCCCGGGCGCCGGGCGGTCAGGCCGTGCGGCGGACCAGCAGGAAGCCGTCGTGGCCCTTGCTGCCGACCGTCTGCAGCGCCGTGGCCTCGAGCCGCGGGTCCGCCGCGACGCGCTCCAGCACGGCGCGGGCGCCCGTCGCCCCGGCGTCGTACGGCGCCCGCACGATCGCGCCCGCGCGCACGACGTTGTCGACGACGATGACGGCGCCCGGCGCGGTGAGCGCGAGGGCGAGCTCGAGGTAGCGGACGTTGTTCGGCTTGTCGGCGTCCACGAACACGAGGTCGTACGGGGCCGTGCCGGCGTCGACCAGCGCCGCGCCGGTCTCGGCGGCCGGTCCCACGAGGACCTCGACGACGTCGGCCAGGCCGGCCCGCTCGAGGTTCGCGCGCGCCACGGCGGCGTGCGCGGGGTCGAGCTCGAGCGTCGTCACGTGGCGCTCGCCGGTGAGCCCGCGCGCGAGGCAGATCGTGCTGTAGCCGGCGAGGGTCCCGAACTCCAGCACGCGCTGGGCGCCGTGGATGCGCGCGAGGAGCGTGAGGAAGCGGCCCTGCGGCGCCGAGACCTGGATCGCCGGCAGGCCGGCCTCCTCGGCGGCGGCGTTGGCCGCCACGAGGTCGGGGTCGTCGGGGAACAGGGTCGCGAGGTGGTCGTCGACGTCCTGCCACTCGTGCACGGTGCCTCCTGCGTGGACGGGGTCGGCGGACGCGACCCGGTGGTGCGCCGCGTCGCCGCTCAGCCGGCGGCGGCGGCGTCGAGCAGCCAGAGCGTGCGGGTCCGGGCGACGGCACCCACGGCGGGCGTGCTGCTCACCTCGTCGCCCCCGAGCGCACGCGCGACCGCGTCCGCCTTCTCGGCGCCCGCGGCCACGACCCAGACCTCGTCGGCGGCCTCGAGCGCGGGGAACGTGAGGCTCACGCGCAGCGGCGGCGGCTTGGGGGAGCCGTGCACGCCCACGACCGTGCGGTCGACGACGTCGAGCGCCTCGTGGCCCGGGAAGAGCGACGCGACGTGGCCGTCGGGACCCATGCCCAGGAGGACGACGTCGAACGCGGGGACGGCCGGGCCCGCGTCGTCGACCGCGTCGGCGGCGGGAGCGGCGAACCGGGCGAGCTCGTCGGCGTAGGCCGCCGCCGCCTCCTCCGGGGTCGCGGCCGCGTCCGCGGCGGGGACGGGGTGCACGTTCGACGCGGGGACCGGGAGCGCGTCGAGCAGGGCCGCGCGGGCCTGCGTCTCGTTGCGGTCCGCGTCGCCCGCGGGCAGGAACCGCTCGTCGCCCCACCACAGGTGCACGCCGGTCCAGTCGACCGCGTGGCGCAGCGGTGACGCGGCGACCTCCGCGAGCGTCCGGATGCCCACCGTCCCGCCCGTGAGCGCGACGTGCAGCGGCCGGTGGGTGCTCTGGGCGTCGACGAGCCGCAGCAGGAGGCGCGCCGCCGTGGCCGTGGCGAGCGTCGCGGCGTCGGGGTGGACGACGACGACGCGGGCGGGCGCGGTCACGCGGCGCCCACGCGCTCGAGGCCGTCGACGAGGACCTCGCCGTAGACCTCGTCGGGGTCGAGGCGGCGCAGCTCCTCGGAGAGGCACTCGCGCAGGGAGCGCATCGGCATCGCCGTCGTCCGCTCGGGCTGGCCCGGCTGCTGGATGGTCGCGACGCGGCCGTCCGGGCGCGTGACGACGACCGGTCCGGACTCGCGCTCGAGCACGACGCGCGTGATGCCCTGGACGTCCTTCTCGCGCACGACGTCGACCGGGCAGCGCAGGGCGTGCGCGAGCCAGGCCGCGAGCAGGGGCACCGACGGGTGGGTCTCGTGGCCGCTGACGACGGCGTGCGTGACGGGCTCGTACGGCGGCTGGTCGAGCGCCGCAGCGAGGAGCCCGCGCCACGCCGTGAGCCGCGTCCACGCGAGGTCGGTGTCGCCGGCCCGGTGGCCCTCGCGCAGCCGCCGCAGCGTGCTGAGCGGGTCCGAGCAGGCGAGCGAGTCGGTGATCCGGCGCTGGGCCATCGCGCCGATCGGGTGCTCCGAGGGGTGCTCGGGCAGCTCGCTGGGCCACCAGGCGACGATGGGCGCGTCGGGCAGCAGGAGCGGCATCACCAGGGTGTCGCTGTGCGCGAGCATCTCGCCCGAGGCGCGCAGGAGGATGACCTCGCTCGCGCCCGCGTCGCCGCCGACACGGATCTCGGCGTCGAGGCGGGCCGTCGTCCGGCTCGCGTCGCGCGCGAGGACGATGACGCGGCACGGGTGCTCGCGGCTCGCGTCGTTCGCGGCCTCGATCGCCTGCTCGACGTCCTCGGCCTCGGCGTCGACGACGAGCGTGAGCACGCGGCCGAGGGCGACGGCGCCGCCCTCGTCCCGCAGCCGCACGAGCGTCCGCGTCACCGCGGTCGTCGTGGTGTCGGGGAGGTCGATGATCATCGGTGGTCCCTTCGGGTCGGTGCGGTCGGGCGTCGCCTGCCGGCGCTCGTGCCGTGCGTCACGGCCGGCGCCACGCCCGGCCGTCCCGCGCCATCATCGCGTCGGCCGACGCCGGGCCCCACGTGCCCGAGCGGTAGGCGTCGGGCGTGCCGTGCCGCGCCCAGTAGGACGTGATCGGGTCGAGGATCTTCCACGAGAGCTCGACCTCCTCGTGCCGCGGGAAGAGCGGCGGGTCGCCGAGCAGGACGTCGAGGATGAGCCGCTCGTACGCCTCCGGGGACGACTCGGTGAACGCGTGGCCGTACCCGAAGTCCATCGTGACGTCGCGCACCTCCATCGCCGTGCCGGGCACCTTGGAGCCGAAGCGGATCGTCACGCCCTCGTCGGGCTGGACCCGGATGACGAGGGCGTTCTGACCGAGCTCCTCGGTCGCGGTCGACTCGAACGGCAGGTGCGGCGCCTTCTTGAAGACCACCGCGATCTCGGTGACGCGGCGGCCCAGGCGCTTGCCCGCGCGCAGGTAGAACGGCACGCCCGCCCACCGGCGGGTGTCGATGTCGACGCGGATCGCCGCGTACGTCTCGGTCCCCGAGTCGGGCGCGATGCCCTCCTCGTCCAGGTAGCCCACGACCTCCTCGCCGCCCTGCCACCCGGCGGCGTACTGACCGCGCGCGGTGTGACGGCCCAGGTCCTTGGGCACGCGGACGGCCGAGAGCACCTTCTCCTTCTCGGCCCGCAGGTCCTGCGCGTCGAAGGACACGGGCTCCTCCATCGCGGTGAGCGCGAGGAGCTGGAGTAGGTGGTTCTGGATGACGTCGCGAGCGGCGCCGATCCCGTCGTAGTACCCCGCGCGGCCCCCGATGCCGATGTCCTCGGCCATGGTGATCTGCACGTGGTCGACGTAGTTGGCGTTCCAGATCGGCTCGAACAGCTGGTTGGCGAACCGCAGCGCCAGCATGTTCTGGACGGTCTCCTTGCCCAGGTAGTGGTCGATCCGGAAGACCGACTCGGGCTCGAACACCTCGGAGACGACGTCGTTGAGCTCGCGTGCGCTCGCCAGGTCGTGGCCGAACGGCTTCTCGATGACGACGCGCCGCCAGGCGCCCTCCTGCTGCCTGGACAGGCCCGAGCGGGCGAGCTGGCGGCAGACCAGCGGGAAGGCGCCGGGCGGCACCGAGAGGTAGAACGCGTGGTTGCCGCCCGTGCCCTGCTCGGCGTCGAGCTCCTCGACCGTCTTGCTCAGCCGGTCGAACGCGGCGTCGTCGTCGAACTCGCCCTGGACGAAGCGGATGCCGCGGGCCAGCTGCTCCCACGTGCTCTCGCGGAACGGCGTGCGCGCGTTCTTCTTCACCGCCTCGTGGACGACCTCGGCGAAGTCCTGCGTGGCCCAGTCGCGCCGGGCGAAGCCGGTGAGCGCGAAGCCGGGTGGCAGCAGGCCCCGGTTGGCGAGGTCGTACACCGCGGGCATGAGCTTGCGCTTGGCGAGGTCGCCCGTGACGCCGAAGATCACGAGCCCGCAGGGGCCGGCGATCCGGGGGAGCCGGCGGTCGCGCGGGTCGCGCAGCGGGTTCGCGGGCGGCGTGGCGCGCGCGGGGCTCACCGCGCGGCTCCGGCGCGGCGGACGGGCGCGGACGTCACTGGGCGGCCTCCTGCGAGCTCGACGAGACGGCACTGCGCGCGAGGCCGGCGGACACGGTGGCGAGGAGCTCGGCCCAGCTCTTCTCGAACTTGGTCACGCCCTCCTCCTCGAGCGTGGTGGTCACGCGGTCGAGGTCGACGCCGAGCGCGCCGAGGCGCTCGACCGCGGCGGCGGCGTCGTCGTACGCCGACGTGACCGTGTCGCCGCGGATCTCGCCGTGGTCGGCGACGGCCTCGAGGGTGGTCCCGGGCATCGTGTTGACCACGCCGGGAGCGACGAGCCCGTCGACGTAGCGCGTGTCCTTGTACGCCTTGTCCTTGACGCCGGTCGACGCCCAGAGCGGGCGCTGGGGGTGCGCGCCGGCCGCGGCCAGCGACTGCCAGCGCTCGCCCGCGACGACCTCCTCGTAGAGCCGGTAGGCGAGCCGGGCGTTGGCGATCGCGATGGACCCGCGCAGCTCGGCGGCCTCGGGGGAGCCGATCGCGTCGAGCTCGGCGTCGACCGCCGCGTCGACGCGGGAGACGAAGAACGACGCGACGGACGCGATGCCGCCGAGGTCGATCCCGGCCTCGCGCGCCTGCTCCAGCCCGGCCATGTAGGCGTCGAGCACGGCGCGGTAGCGCTCGAGCGAGAAGATCAGGGTCACGTTGACGCTGATGCCGCGCGCGATCACCCGGGTGATGGCCGGCAGGCCCTCGACCGTCGCCGGGATCTTGATGTAGAGGTTCGGCCGGCCGACCGTCGTCCAGAGCCGCTCGGCCGTGGCGACGGTCGCCTCGGTGTCCCGCGCGAGGCGCGGGTCGACCTCGATCGAGACGCGTCCGTCGAGGCCGCCCGTCGCCTCGTGGACGGCGGCGAGCGCGTCGCACGCGTCGCGCACGTCGTCCGTCGTGATCCGGAAGACGGCCTCGTCGACGTCCACGCCCTCGGTCGCGAGCTCGGACAGCTGGGCGTCGTACGCGCTGCCCTTCGACAGGGCCGAGGCGAAGATCGTCGGGTTCGTGGTGACCCCCACGACGCCGCGCTCGGCGACCAGGCGGTCGAGCCCGCCGCTGCGCAGCAGCTCGCGCGAGAGGTCGTCGAGCCAGATCGCGACGCCCGCCTCGCGCAGCGCGGTGACGGGCGCGGGCGCCGTCGCCCCGGGCGTGGTGGTCGCGGACGTGGTGGTCGGGGTGCCGGTGGCTTCGGTCATGACGTGCTCCTTCGGTCGGGCCCGGCCCCGGCCGACGTCGGCCGGGGCCCTTCCACGTGCAGCCGCCCGCAGGCGGTCAGGAGGTCAGAGGTCGCCGGTGCCGCTCTCGGTCGGCACCGCACGCGTGCCGGGCGCGGCGTCGCCCGCGACGGCGGCGAGCGACTCGCGGGCCGCGGCCACGACCGCCTCGGGCGTGAGGCCGAACTCGCGGTAGAGCGTCTCGTAGTCGGCCGACGCGCCGTAGTGCTCGAGCGAGACCGAGCGCCCGGCGTCGCCGACGATCTTGTGCCACGAGAGCGCGATGCCGGCCTCGACCGACACCCGGGCGCGGACGGCCGACGGCAGGACCTGCTCGCGGTACGCGTCGTCCTGCTCGGCGAACCACTCGAGGCTGGGGGCGGAGACGACGCGCGTGGGCACGCCGTCGGCCTCGAGGGCCTCGCGCGCGGCGACGGCGATCTGGACCTCGGAGCCCGTGCCGATGAGGATCACCTCGGGCGTGCCCGAGCTCGCCTCGAGGAGCACGTACGCACCCCGCGCCACGCCCTCCGCGGTGGTGTAGCCGTCCTCGCCGCGCGGGAACGTCGGGACGTTCTGGCGCGTGAGCACGAGCCCGACCGGGTGGTCGGTCCGCTCGAGGATCGCCCTCCAGGCCTGCGCCGTCTCGTTGGCGTCGGCGGGCCGGACGACGGCCAGGCCGGGGATCGCGCGCACGGCCGTGAGGTGCTCGACCGGCTGGTGCGTGGGACCGTCCTCGCCGAGGCCGATGGAGTCGTGCGTCCACACGTAGATCGCCGGGACGCCCATGAGCGCCGCGAGGCGCACCGCGCCGCGCATGTAGTCGCTGAACGTGAAGAACGTGCCGCCGTAGGCGCGCGTGAGGCCGTGCAGCACGATCCCCGAGAGGATCGCGCCCATGCCGTGCTCGCGGATGCCGAAGTGCAGCGTGCGGCCGTACTCGTCGCCCGAGAACTCGTGCGTCGAGCGCTCCGGCGGGAGGAAGGACGGCTCGCCCTTCATGGTCGTGTTGTTCGAGCCGGCGAGGTCGGCCGAGCCGCCCCACAGCTCGGGCAGCACGGGCGCGAGCGCCGAGAGCACCTCGCCGGACGCGGCACGGGTCGCGACGGCCTTGCCGGCGGGGAACGTCGGCAGCGCGTCCGCCCAGCCCTCGGGCAGCTCGCGCGCGACGAGCCGGTCGAGGAGCGCCGCGCGCTCGGGGTTGGCCGAGCGCCACGCGTCGTAGCCCTCCTGCCAGGCGGCCTTGGCCTGCGCGCCGCGCTCGAGGGCCTTGCGCGTGTGCTCGATGACCGCCGGCTCGACGTCGAACGTCTTCTCGGGGTCGAAGCCGAGCAGCTCCTTGAGTGCGCGCACCTCGTCGCCGCCGAGCTTGGAGCCGTGCGAGCCGTGCGTGTTCTGCTTGGTGGGCGACGGCCACGCGATGATCGTGCGCAGGCGGATGAAGGACGGGCGGTCGGTGACGGCCTTGGCGGTCTCGATCGCGGCGGCGAGCGCCTCGACGTCCTCGGCGTAGGGGCTGCCGTCCGACGTGCGGGTCCAGTCGACGGACTGGACGTGCCAGCCGTACGCCTCGTAGCGGCCGAGGACGTCCTCGGTGAACGCGATCTCGGTGTCGCCCTCGATCGAGATGTGGTTGTCGTCCCACAGCACGACGAGGTTGCCGAGCTTCTGCGTGCCGGCGAGCGACGACGCCTCGGACGTCACGCCCTCCTGGAGGTCGCCGTCGGACGCGACGACGTAGACGTGGTGGTCGAAGGGGCTCGCGCCAGGCGCGGCGTCCGGGTCGAGCAGGCCGCGCTCGCGGCGGGCCGCCATCGCGAAGCCCACGGCGCTGGCGAGGCCCTGGCCGAGCGGGCCCGTCGTGATCTCGACGCCGTCCGTGTGGCGGTACTCGGGGTGGCCGGGGGTCTTCGAGCCCCAGGTGCGCAGCGCCGCGATGTCCTCGACCTCGAGGCCGTAGCCCGCGAGGTAGAGCTGGATGTACTGGGTGAGGCTCGAGTGACCCGCGGAGAGGATGAAGCGGTCGCGGCCCAGCCAGTGGGGGTCGGCCGGGTCGTGGCGCATCGTCCGCTGGAAGAGCAGGTAGGCCGCCGGCGCGAGGCTGATCGCGGTCCCCGGGTGGCCGTTGCCGACCTTCTCGACGGCGTCCGCGGCGAGGACACGGACCGTGTCGACGGCGCGCTGGTCGAGATCCGTCCACTCGAGCTGCTGCTCGGTGGTCGAGGTGGGGGACGCGTTCACGGAGCCTTCTTCCTGCCCGGACGGTCGCCCGGGTCGTCGCCTGGTGCGTGCGGCGCGCGCCGTCGGGGGCCGAGAGTGGCCGGTTGGCGAGCGCCGGAGGGGACCGGCGGTGTGCGCCGGATCACGCTGCGAGCCTACCTGCGGCGACGCGCCCGCGAATCCCGGGCCGCCAGGTGGACGCGCCGCCCCCGGAGGCAGCCCGCACGCGCACGGCACGACGCCCCGGGGCCCGCGGCGGGCCTACCATGGTCGCCAGCACCCCCTGTAGGAACGGAGTCCTTCCGCGTGCGCACCGCCAGTGGCCGCGTCGACACCCCCGGCGCCACCGTCCCCTCGGTCGGCGTCCCCGCCCGCGCGCGGGCCGCGGGGCTCGCCGGCGTCCTCGCCCGTGTCGGTGCCTACGTCGCGCTGACCAAGCCGCGGATCATCGAGCTCCTGCTCATCACGACCGTCCCGACCATGATCCTCGCCGAGCGCGGGTTCCCGTCGGTCGCGCTCGTGCTCGCGACCCTCGTCGGCGGCGCGGCGTCCGCGGGCTCGGCCAACGCGCTGAACTGCTACCTCGACCGGGACATCGACGAGGTGATGAACCGCACGAAGCGGCGTCCGCTCGTCACGGGCGAGATCAGCCCGCGGGCCGGGCTCACCTTCGGCCTCGTCCTGGGCGCGTTCTCGATCGCGTGGTTCCTCGCGTTCGTCAACGTCCTCTCGGCGGTCCTCGCGCTGACCGCGATCCTGCTGTACGTCGTGGGCTACACGATGATCCTCAAGCGCCGCACGCCGCAGAACATCGTCTGGGGCGGGGCGGCGGGGTGCATGCCGGTGCTCATCGGCTGGTCCGCCGTGACGAACTCCGTCGCGTGGGCCCCGGTCGCGCTGTTCGGCGTCATCTTCTTCTGGACGCCGCCCCACTACTGGCCGCTCTCCATGCGCTTCCGCCGCGACTACGCGGCCGCCGGCGTCCCGATGCTGCCCGTCGTCGCGACCGACGTGCGCGTCTCGGTCGAGATGGTCGCGTACACGCTCGGCATGGTCGCGTGCTCGCTCGCACTCGTCCCGCTCGCCGGCATGACGTGGGTGTACACGGCCCTCGCCTCCGTCCTGGGTCTCTGGTTCCTCGCGTCCACGGTGGGTCTGCTGCGCCGCGCCCGGAGTCCTCGCGCCGGCGTGCGCCTGGGGGAGATGCGCGTGTTCCACGGCTCGATCACGTACCTCACGCTGCTCTTCGTCGCCATCGCGGTCGACCCCTTCCTGCCGGTCTGAGCGGCGTGGCCACGCAGGCGCCCGACGGGCCGGCGCCGGCCCTCCTCGGTGAGGTCGAGGCGTACCTCGACCACCTCGCCGTGGAGCGCGGCCTGGCGGCCAACACGCTCGCCGCCTACCGGCGGGACCTGCGGCGCTACACGAGCCACCTGGCGGCGCTCGGGCGCACGCGCGTCGCCGACGTGACGGAGCCGGACGTGCGCGCCTTCGTCACCGCCGTCCGGACGGGCGGTGACGGGGCCGCGGCCCTCTCGGCGGCCTCGACGGCGCGCACCGTCGCCGCCGTCCACGGCTGGCACCGCTTCTGCGCGCTCGAGGGCCTCACCGCCGACGACCCCTCGCGCGGCGTGCGTCCGCCGGCCCAGGCCAAGCGCCTGCCCAAGGCGTTGTCGACCGACGACGTCGAGCGCCTGCTCGCCGCCGCGGGCCTCGGCGACGGTCCGGTGCCGCTGCGCGACCGCGCGCTGCTCGAGCTGCTCTACTCGACCGGCGCCCGGATCAGCGAGGTCGTCGGCCTCGACGTCGACGACCTGGAGCTCGACCCGGCGGCCGCCGCAGCGCGCCTGTTCGGGAAGGGCCGCAAGGAGCGCGTCGTGCCGGTCGGCTCGTTCGCGCGCGAGGCGGTCGACGCATACCTCGTGCGGGCCCGGCCGGCGCTCGCGGCCGCGGGGCGCGGCACGCCGGCCGTCTTCCTCAACACGCGCGGCGAGCGCCTCAGCCGGCAGAGCGCGTGGGCGGTCCTGCGGCTGGCCGCGCAGCGCGCGGGCCTCGCCCGCGCCGACGACGTCTCGCCGCACACCCTGCGCCACTCCTTCGCGACCCACCTGCTGGCGGGCGGCGCGGACGTCCGCGTCGTCCAGGAGCTGCTCGGCCACGCGTCGGTCACGACCACGCAGATCTACACGCAGGTGACGCCCGACACGCTGCGCGAGGTCTACGCCGCGGCGCACCCTCGCGCGCTCGGCTGACCCGCCGCGGACCCGTGCCGGACCGCGGCGGGCAGCGTGCCGGCCGACGGCGCCGGGCGTTGCAGCGAGGCCGGGGCCGGTCCCTGCGGTAACCTCGGGGCCGTGACCAGCCTGGACCCGGACGCCCCCGTCGCCACGGCGACCGACCCGGTCGGCCGGACCCTCCCGCACTTCCCCGAGCCCGCGCCGCTGGCCTCCCACGGTCCCGCGCGCATCATCGCGCTGTGCAACCAGAAGGGCGGCGTCGGCAAGACGACGACGACCATCAACCTGGGTGCGGCCCTGGCCGACTACGGCCGGCGCGTGCTCGTGGTGGACTTCGACCCGCAGGGCGCCGCCTCGGTAGGCCTCGGCACGAGCCCGCACGAGCTCGAGCGCACCGTGTACAACCTGCTCATGGAGCGCCACGCCTCGCTCGAGGAGATCGTGCGCCCGACGGCGGTCGAGGGCCTGGACCTCCTGCCGGCGAACATCGACCTCTCCGCGGCCGAGGTGCAGCTCGTCGGGGAGGTCGCGCGCGAGTCGATCCTCTCGCGCGTGCTGCGCCCGGCCGAGCAGGACTACGACGTCATCCTCGTCGACTGCCAGCCGTCCCTCGGGCTCCTCACGGTCAACGCCCTCACGGCGGCGCACGGCGTGCTCATCCCGCTCGAGTGCGAGTTCTTCGCGCTGCGCGGTGTCGCGCTGCTCGTCGAGACCGTCGAGAAGGTGCGCGACCGGCTCAACCCGCGCCTCCAGGTCGACGGCATCCTCGCGACCATGCACGACCCGCGCACCCTGCACTCGCGCGAGGTCCTCGCCCGCGTGCACGAGGCCTTCGGCGACCAGCTGCTGCACACGGTCATCGGGCGCACGGTGAAGTTCCCCGACTCCTCGGTCGCCGCCGAGCCGATCACGAGCTACGCGCCCTCGCACGCCGGTGCGGCGGCCTACCGCCAGCTCGCTCGCGAGCTGGTGGCTCGCGGCGATGCCGCCTGACGTCGCGGTCGCGACCGGACCCACGCCCGCGCCCGCGCCTGCGGCGACGTCGGCCGCGGCGCCCGACCACGCCCGCGGACGGGGCGGCCAGGCGGCGTTCGAGGTCCACCTCGACAACTTCACCGGGCCGTTCGACCTGCTGCTCGGTCTCATCTCCAAGCACAAGCTCGACATCACCGAGGTCGCGCTCGCGCAGGTGACCGACGAGTTCATCGCCGCCGTCCGCGCCGCCGAGCGCAGCGACGAGCCGTGGGAGCTCGGCCGGATCAGCGAGTTCCTCGTCGTCGCCGCCACGCTGCTGGACCTCAAGGCGGCCCGCCTCCTGCCCGCGGGCGTGGTCGAGGACGCCGAGGACCTCGAGATGCTCGAGGCGCGCGACCTGCTCTTCGCCCGGCTGCTGCAGTACCGGGCGTACAAGGAGGTCGCCGGAGCGCTCGGCGAGCGCCTCGCCACGCAGGCGCGGAGCCTGCCGCGCGCCGTCGCGATGGAGCCCGGGCTCGCGGCGCTGCTGCCCGAGCTCGTGCTCGAGATCGGCCCGTCCGAGCTGGCGATCCTCGCCGCCCACGCGCTGCGCCCCAAGGCCGCCCCGGCCGGCGTCGACCTGTCGCACCTGCACGCGCCCGCCGTGAGCGTGCGCGAGCAGGCCGCGGTGCTCGTCGACCGGCTGCGCCGCACCGGCTCGGGCTCGTTCCGCGCGCTGGTGCAGGACGCCGACTCGACGCTCGTCGTCGTCGTGCGGTTCCTCGCGCTGCTCGAGCTGTTCCGCGAGGGCGTCGTCGCGTTCGACCAGATCGACCCGCTCGGCGAGCTGACCGTGCGGTGGACGGGCTCCGAGGAGGGCGACGTCGAGGTGGTCGACGACTACGACGACGAGCCGTCGGGTGGGACGGACACGGACCACACCCAGGAGGGACAGGCATGAGCGAGGACACCGGGCACGCCCCGGACGGCCCGACCGTCGACGCGGAGGAGGGCGCGCCCGTCACGGCCGCGCCGGCCGCCGTGGACGAGCTCGCCTTCGACGTCGCCGACCTCCCGGGCGGTGCCGCGGCGGCGGTGGAGGCCGTCCTCATGGTCGCCGACGAGCCCGTGACCGCCGTCCAGCTCGCGACCGTGCTGGGCCTGCCGACCGGGGAGGTCGAGGCGCTCCTCGTCGGGCTCGCCGAGGAGTACCGGGGCGGGGGAGGCCGCCCGCGCGGCTTCGAGCTCCGCCACGTCGCCGGCGGGTGGCGCTTCTACTCGGCGGCGGCGCACGCCGACGTCGTCGGGCGCTTCGTGCTCGACGGGCAGACGGCGCGCCTCACCCAGGCCGCGCTCGAGACCCTCGCGGTCATCGCCTACCGCCAGCCCGTGACCCGCGGCCAGGTGTCCGCGGTCCGGGGCGTCAACGTCGACTCGGTCGTCCGCACCCTCACGGCGCGCGGCCTGGTCGCCGAGCTCGGCACCGAGCCGAGCGGCGCCGTCCTCTACGGGACGACGTCCTACTTCCTGGAGCGACTCGGCATGACGAGCCTCGACGAGCTGCCACCGCTCGCGCCCTACCTGCCCGACATCGAGACGCTCGGGATCGACGACGACGCCCGTGCGACGGACGGGGTGAGCGCATGAGCCCCCGGGCGTCCGCGCCGCAGCGCGACGTGCACGACCCGGACGGCGTGCGCCTGCAGAAGGTGCTCGCGACCGCCGGCCTCGGCTCGCGCCGCGCGTGCGAGAACCTCATCGCGGCGGGCCGGGTGCAGGTGGACGGCGTCGTCGTGCGGGAGCTGGGCGTGCGGGTCGACCCGCGGCGCGCGGTCGTGCACGTGGACGGTATGCGGCTGCAGCTCGACACGTCGCTCGTGACGCTCGCGCTCAACAAGCCGCTCGGCGTCGTGTCGACGATGCACGACGAGCGCGGCCGGCCCTCGCTGGCCGAGCTCGTCGCCGACCGCTCGGAGCGCCTGTTCCACGTCGGTCGCCTCGACGCCGAGACCGAGGGGCTGCTGCTCATGACGAACGACGGCGAGCTCGCCAACCGGCTCGCGCACCCGTCGCACGGCGTGCCCAAGACCTACCTCGCGACCGTCGAGGGGCGCGTCAAGGGCGCCGTCGGGCAGCAGCTGCGCGCGGGTGTGCGCCTCGAGGACGGGCCGGCGAAGGTCGACGAGTTCCGCGTCGTCGACACGTCGCCGGACTCGACGCTCGTCGAGATCGTGCTGCACGAGGGCCGCAACCACATCGTGCGCCGCCTCATGGACGAGGTGGGGCACCCGGTGACGCGCCTGGTTCGGACGCAGGTCGGCCCCATCCGCCTCGGCAACCTCCGGCCGGGACGCACGCGCGTGCTCGGCCGGGAGGAGCTCGGCGCGCTCATGGCCGAGGTCGGGCTGTGAGCGCGCGCGTGGGTACGCTGCCGGGCGGCCGCCCGCCCGGGGCCCGGCCGGACGGGGGTGCACGATGACGGTCCGCGCGATCCGCGGCGCGACCCAGCTCGACCGCGACGACCGCGAGCACCTGTTCGAGCGCACGACGGAGCTCGTCCACGAGGTGCTCGCCGCGAACGAGCTCGGCATCGACGAGCTCATCTCCGTCTTCTTCACGTGCACGCCGGACCTGCGCAGCGACTTCCCCGCCGCGGCCGCGCGCGAGATGGGGCTGGGCGCCGTGCCGCTCATGTGCGCGGTCGAGATCGACGTCCCCGGCGCGCTGCCGCGCGTCGTGCGGCTCATGGCGCACGCGAACCTCGAGCGGCCGCGCGAGGACGTGCGCCACGTGTACCTGCACGGCGCGACGGTGCTGCGTCGCGACCTCGCCCAGTGACGGGGCAGACCCGGGGCCCGCTCGCCGACGTCGGTCCCGGACCGGTCGCCGCCACGCGCGGACCCGTCCGCGTGGTCGGCACCGGGCTGCTGGGCGCGAGCATCGGGCTCGCGCTGCGTGCGCTCGGCGTCGACGTCGTGCTGCACGACCCGTCGCTCACGACCGTGCTGCTCGCGCAGGACGTGGGCGCGGGCAGGGTCGCCACCCCGGACGACCGCGACGTGCGGCTCGTCGTCGTCGCGGCCCCGCCGGACGTCACGCACGACGTCGTGCTGGCCGAGCTCGCGGCCTTCCCGGACGCGGTCGTGACCGACGTCGCGAGCGTCAAGGGCGCGGTGCTCGAGGCGCTGCGCGAGCGCGGCGCGGACCTCACGCGCTACGTGGGCTCGCACCCCATGGCCGGCTCCGAGCGCAGCGGCCCGACGGCGGCGCGCGGGGACCTGTTCACGGGCCGGCCGTGGGTCGTCGTCGGCTCGGGGGAGTCGTCCGGCGCCGCGGTGCTCGCCGTGCGCGACCTCGCGTCCGACCTCGGCGCGATCCCCGTGATGCTCGACGCGGGCGCGCACGACGCCGCCGTCGCGCTGGTCTCGCACGTGCCGCAGATCGCGGCCTCGCTGGTCGCGGCGCGGCTGCGCGAGGCCGAGCCCTCGGCGCTCGGCCTGGCCGGCCAGGGCCTGCGGGACGTCACGCGCATCGCCGCGAGCGACCCCGCCATGTGGACCTCGATCCTGGCGGCGAACGCGGAGGCCGTCGCGCCGGTGCTGCGCGCGCTGCGCGACGACCTCGACGCGCTCGTCGCGGCGCTCGACGGCGCCGCGTCGACCGGCCCCTGGAGCCCGCCGCCGGCCGGCGCGCTCGGGTCGGTCGCGGGCGCGATCGCCGCGGGGAACCAGGGCGTCGCCCGCATCCCCGGCAAGCACGGCGGTGCGCGGACCGCCTACGACGTCGTCACGGTGCTCGTCCCGGACCAGCCGGGCGAGCTCGCGCGCCTGCTCGCCGAGATCGGCGCGGCGGGCATCAACCTCGAGGAGCTGCAGCTCGAGCACGCGCCGCACCGCGCGGTCGGTCTCGCGGCGATCTCGGTGCAGCAGGGACTGGGCAGCCGGCTCGAGGACGAGCTGCGGACACGCGGATGGAGGCTGGCCGGATGAGCGCGCTCGTCATCGCCGTCGACGGGCCCTCGGGCTCGGGGAAGTCGAGCGTCTGCCGCAAGGTCGCGGCGCGCCTCGGCCTGGCGTACCTCGACACGGGCGCGATGTACCGCGCGGCGACGTGGTGGTGCCTCGAGCGCGGCGTCGACCTCGCGGACGGCCCCGCCGTCACCGCGGCGGTGCACGCCATGGTGCTCGAGCTGGACCTCAACCCGCGCCTGCCCGTCTTCCGCATCGGCAGCACGGACGTCGGCACGGCGATCCGCACGGGCGAGATCTCGGCGGCCGTCAGCGCGGTCGCGACGAACCTCGACGTGCGGGCGGACCTCGGCGCGCGCCAGCGCCGCGTCATCGAGGTCGAGCGCGGCCCCGAGGGGTTCAGCGAGGGCCGCGGCGTCGTCGTCGAGGGGCGCGACATCACGACGGTCATCGCGCCCGACGCCGACGTGCGCGTGCTGCTCACCGCGAGCGAGGAGGCGCGCCTCGCGCGCCGCGCGCGCGAGCTGCACGGGTCCGACGACGCCACGAGCGTGGCCGCGACGCGCGACCAGGTGGTCCGGCGCGACGAGCAGGACTCGACCGTGGTCGAGTTCCGGACGGCCGCCGACGGCGTCGTCACGGTGGACTCCTCCGACCTGGACCTCGACCAGACCGTCGACGCCGTCCTCGCCGTCGTGGCGCAGGTCAGCGGCCGGTCGGCGTGACCGGCGCCCAGGCGGCGCGATGAGCCGGCCGGTCGCCGCGCCGGGCCCGGCCGGGCCGCGCTGGTCGCGCTGGGTCGGGCGGTTCCTCGCGCGCGTCGTGTGGGACACGCGCGTCGTCGGCAGCGAGCACGTGCCGGCCACGGGTCCGGTGATCCTCGCGGCGAACCACCTCGGGGTGATCGACGGGCCGCTCGTGCACGGCGTGGTGCCGCGGGGGACCCACATCCTCGTCAAGGAGGAGATGTTCCACGGACCGGTGGGGCTGGTGCTGCGGGCCGCGGGCCAGATCCCGGTGGACCGCACGGGCGGCCGGCCCGCCCTCGCGGCGGCCCTCGCCGTGCTGCGCCGCGGGGGAGCGGTCGGCATCTTCCCCGAGGGCAACCGCGGCCGTGGTGACGCGTCGACCGCGCGCGCCGGCGTCGCCTGGCTCGCCGTGAACTCGGGTGCGCCCGTGGTCCCGGTCGCCGTCCTCGGCACGCGGCGCACGGGGGAGTCGGTCGGCCACGTCCCGGGGTTCCGCCGCCGGCTGCACGTCGAGCTCGGACCGCCGGTGGTCGTCGAGCGGCCCGCCGGGGCGTCCGGCCGCGCGGCCGTCGCGCACGCGACCGACGTGCTGCGCGCCGCGCTGAGCGCGCACGTGCAGGCCGTGAGCGCGCGCACCGGCTTCGCGCTGCCGGACGACGTCGACCGTCCACCGACGGGCGGGCGCGAGCCGCTCGCGTGAGCCGGTTCGTCGTGGACGCGTCCGGCAGGGGAGGATGGGCGTCATGACGGACCAGCACCACGACGACGCGCTCGACCTCGACGACCCGGCCGGAGCGCCGGAGGCGGGCGAGACCGACGACGACCTGGTCGTCGGGGCCGACGACGACGGCATCACCGCGCCCGACGCGTCGGTGCCCCAGACGCCCGAGGAGCTCGCGCGCGAGCAGGCCCTGCGCGCCGGCCTGAGCGAGTTCGAGCTCGCCGACGAGGACCTCGCGCTGCTCGACGGCGGCGAGGCGGGGGAGGGCGAGGCCGCGCCGGCCGGGCCGGTGCCCGTGCTCGCCGTCGTCGGCCGCCCGAACGTCGGCAAGTCGACGCTGGTCAACCGCATCCTCGGCCGCCGCGAGGCCGTCGTCGAGGACAAGCCGGGCGTCACGCGCGACCGCGTGAGCTACCCCGCCGAGTGGGCGGGCCGGAACTTCACGCTCGTCGACACGGGCGGGTGGGAGGTCGACGTCGCGGGCATCCACGCGCGCGTCGCCGAGCAGGCCGAGGTCGCGATCGACCTCGCCGACGTCGTGCTCTTCGTCGTGGACGCGACCGTGGGCGCGACGTCGACCGACGAGCAGGTCGTGCGCCTCCTGCGCAAGGCCGGCAAGCCGGTGGTCCTCGCCGCGAACAAGGTCGACGGACCGCGGGGCGAGTCCGACGCGGCCGAGCTCTGGAGCCTCGGCCTCGGCGAGCCGCACCCCATCTCGGCCCTCCACGGCCGCGGCACGGGCGACCTGCTCGACGCGGTCGTCGAGAAGATGCCCGAGGTCTCGGCCAAGGGCACGCTGCGCCCGGGCGGCCCGCGCCGCGTCGCGCTCGTCGGGCGCCCCAACGTGGGCAAGTCCAGCCTGCTCAACAAGATCCTCGGCGAGGAGCGCGTCGTCGTCGACGCCGAGGCCGGTACGACGCGGGACCCGGTCGACGAGCTCGTCGAGCTCGCGGGCAGGACGTGGTGGTTCGTGGACACGGCCGGCATCCGGCGGCGTGTCCACCAGACGTCGGGCGCCGACTTCTACGCGTCGCTGCGCACCCAGGCGGCGATCGAGAAGGCCGAGGTCGCCGTCGTGCTCGTCGACGCGAGCGTGAAGATGACCGAGCAGGACACCCGGGTCATCTCGCAGGTCGTCGAGGCGGGACGCGCGCTCGTCATCGCGTACAACAAGTGGGACCTCATGGACGAGGACCGCCGCCCGTACCTCGAGCGCGAGATCGAGCAGGACCTCGTCCAGGTGCAGTGGGCGCCGCGCGTCAACGTCTCGGCGAAGACGGGCTGGCACAAGGACCGCCTCGTGCCCGCGATCGAGCGGTCGCTCGCGTCGTGGGACACGCGCATCCCGACGGGGCGTCTCAACGCGTTCCTCGGCGAGCTCGTGGCCGCGCACCCGCACCCCCTGCGGGGCGGCAAGCAGCCGCGCATCCTCTTCGCCACCCAGGCGGACACCCGTCCGCCGCGCTTCGTCATCTTCGCGACGGGCTTCCTCGAGGCGGGCTACCGCCGGTTCATCGAGCGCCGCCTGCGCGAGACGTTCGGCTTCGAGGGCTCGCCGATCTCGATCTCGGTGCGCGTCCGGGAGAAGCGCAAGCGGTGACGCCGCCGGCGGCGCCGGGTCGCGGTCACGCACCGGCGGACCGCGCGTCCCGGCGCGGGCTGCTGCTGCGCTGGGGGCTGCCGCGGGACCCGGGGGCCTCGCGCAACCTCGCGACCTTCGTGGTCGCGGCGGTCGCCACCGTCCTGCTCACGCGCGCGTTCCTCGCGGCGGCGGGCTACCCGCAGATCGGCGGCGGCGGGCTGCACGTGGCGCACGTCCTGTGGGGCGGGCTGCTCATGGCGCTCGCGTTCCTCGTGCTCCTGTCCTTCGCCGGACCGGTGGTGCGGCCGGCCGGCGCGGTGCTCGGCGGTGTGGGTTTCGGGCTCTTCATCGACGAGGTGGGCAAGTTCGTCACCTCGGACAACGACTACTTCTACGAGCCGACGGCGGCGCTCATCTACGTCGTCGTCGTCGCGCTCGTCCTGCTCGGGGAGGGGCTGCACGGTCGGGTGCGTCACCACCCCGCGGAGCACCTCGCGGCGGCGGCGGACGAGGCGGTCGCCGGCCTGGTGGGCGGATTCACGCCGCACCACCGGGAGCACGCGCGCGAGGCGCTCGAGCGGGCCGAGGTGGGCGGCGGGGGAGGCCTGGCCGGCCTGGCCGAGGTCCGGGCCCTGCTGGCCGCCGTGGAGGACGAGCCGACCGAGCTCCCGAACCCCTCGATCACCGTGGCGCGGGCCGTGGTCCGCACGACGCGGCGCATGGTGAGCGCGCGGTGGGTGCCGCGCGTGACGGTCGCCGTCCTGCTCCTCACGGTCGTCGGGACCGTGGCGCGGGGCGTGCTCGCGTGGCGCGACGGGACCGACGTGCCCGACTGGATGGTGGTCGCGATGCTCGCCAGCGCCGCGGCCTCGGCCGGGGTCGCCGTGAGCGGGCTCGCCGTCGTCCGGCGCGACCGGATGCGCGGCTACCTGCGGTTCCGGCGCGCGGTCCTCATCAGCCTGCTCGTGACGCAGGTGTTCGTCTTCCGGCTGGTCGAATGGGCGGCGACGACCGGGCTCGTGGTCGACCTGCTCGTCCTGGGGCTCGTCGCCGCCGAGATCGCGCAGATGCACGAGGCGCGTGAGCGCCGGGAGAGCGGCGCCGCGCGCACGTCCGGGTCGCCGCGCGCCTGACCGGGCGCGCCCGCCTCAGCTCGCGTGCAGCAGCGAGGAGGGGACCGGCTGCACGCCGCCGTGGCCCGTGACGAAGCGGTCGAGCGCCGCGACCGCGTCGCGGGCGACCGCCTCGAGCACGCCGGACGCAGCGGGCACTCCGGACGCCGCGGTGGCGGGTCCGGTCGCCGCTGCCGGGCTCGCCTCGCTCGCCGCCTGCTGCTCGTGCACGACGGCGGCCTCGGCCCGCTCCGCCGCGAGCTCGGCGTCCACCCCGGCCCACGCCGCGAGCTGGTCGCGCGTCGGGAACGAGCCGTGCCAGCGCATGAACCCGTCGACGAGCACGACCGGCAGCACGGCGGGCCCGAGCACGTTCATGAGGAACCGCACCGCGTCGTGCTCGACGAACCGGCCCGGTTGCTCCGAGAGCGTGGCGCGGACGACGGTGACGCCGTGCGCCGCGAGCCACTCGACGTCGGCGGCGAAGTGGCACGCCTCGGGCTCGTCGTCGTGCTGCACGTAGGCGGCGGGGCACCACGTGGGGGCGAAGACCTCGACGGTCGTCATGGCGACCTCCCAGCGACCTCGGTGGATGGTCCGCCCAGAATCGCACCATTTCCGGCATGTCGCCCCACGGGAGCGCGTACGGGTGCCCGGGGTCAGCAGCGCGCAGGCTCCGGGCAGCGGACCTGCCCACCGCCGGCCGCCTGACCGCGGCCGTACCCCGTCAGACGCGGGGTGCCGTCGCCCAGCTCGGACCGCGAGATCTCCCAGACCTCGAGCCGGACCGGGGACCATCCGCAGGCGACCTGCTCCTGCGGGTCCACGACCTGCAAGGTGAGGGTGGTCCGGTCGTCGTCGACGACCACGCGCGACGACTCGGTGCACCGCGCCCACGCGCCGACGACGAGGACCGGCGCGTCGAGGTCGACGTCGAGCCCGTCGAGCGTGACGTCGTCGGGCCAGCGCGACGTGACGTCGTCGAGGTCCTCGGCGTCGAGCACGAGCGCCGGGCGCGTCCGGTCGAGGTCACCGAGCTCGGCGTGGTCGGCCTCGGACCAGGAGCTCACGAGCCGGCCGACCTCGTCGCGCCGGTCCACGCCGGGGTCGGGGGTGCACCCGCCGAGCACCACGCTCGCCGCGAGCACCGGGAGCACGGCGGGCACCGCGACGCCGCTGGGGATGCTCGTTCGTCGCATGAGACTCCTCGGTCGGGCGGGCACGGGCTCACGCCGGTGTGCAGATCCCGCGTGGGGCTGCGGTAGAGTTCTTCAGGCCCACCGCGCAGCGGGGGTCGTATCGGGATGTGGCGCAGCTTGGTAGCGCACTTGACTGGGGGTCAAGGGGTCGCAGGTTCAAATCCTGTCATCCCGACAGTGTTTTAGCAGGTCAGAGGCCCGCACCGCTTCGGCGGGGCGGGCCTCTCGGCGTCCGGTAGGCCTATTGGTAGGCCTAAGTACGCCCTGGACGAACACGGACGCTGGCAGCACGTCTCTGGACAGGCGTCCCGGAACCCGTTCGTGATGCCGTAGGGCGCTGTGCTCGCGGGGCACCTGGCCAGCGTGGCCCGACGAGGTGCCCGGCGTCGGTACCGCACGTGCGGCTGGCACACCGCACATCGGCGGACGCGCGGTTCGGGGCAAGACCGTACGATGCCGCTCGCCCAGCTCGACAGAGGAGGCCAGCTTGTGACTGACGCCGGGACTCTCCGGATTCCGACCATCGCAGCGATCGCGCTGCTGACGGCCATCTTCGCGGGACAGTTCTGGGAGCATGAAGTTGAAGGCCGCCTCATCGCTGCGAATGGGATCGCCGCCCTCCTGTGTCTCATGCCGTGGCCCTCGACCGCCGCCATGCGCGCATTGCGTCTGCTCGGCGGAATCCTGCTGGCGGTGACTGGCACGCTGTTCACCGTCGAGTTTGGGATCGTCGTCGAGCACGCCACCCTCGAGCGCGACGGCGGCTCCCTCACCGCGCTGTTGGTGGCGCTCTTTGTAGGCGTTGTGGGCACGTTCGGGGCTGACCTCTCGATCGGCCACAGAGCCGATGCCGAGGCGCGTCAACGACATGAGGAAGTGCTCGAGGGGCAACGGCGGCACCTCATGGTGCTTGAGCGTCTCGAGGGTGGTCACCCACCCGGCACACCGAGAACAGCCGATCGGGTGCGCCTGCGTGACCTCGCCATGTTGGCAATCGCGGCACACCTTGTGTCCCGAGGCAATGAGGCGTCCAGAGGTCATCGATGACTGGCGACGCCGGTCGGCGCGGGCGCTAGAGCCGCTACGCGATCGCCCGTCGTGCTCGGGTTCGGCCAGTCCCCGATCGAACACCGGCAACGCCACGGCCTCCATCCGCCAAAGAGCGCAGGGCGCTTCCCCCACACCACCCAGTCAGCGGCATCTCCGTGCGGTATAGCGACACGCTTGGACGGTCAGCCCACGTCCCTGACGACGCCTGTCTCGGCGTGGCGGACCTGGAACGAGGGCGATCGAGTCGCAGCGCCACGATCTCGTACCGGTGTTGGTGGGGTTCGTGATCGTGATCGGGTGGTCAGTCGGGTCCCTCGTTTACCTCGTGATCGAGGCCCGGAAACGGCACTAGGAGTCCCTGCGCGTACGCGTAACGAGGTACTGGTCGTGGGGCGACCCAAGTCGGCCCCTAGGGGCAATAGAGGCGTTCTGGGGAGGTTCTGCGACACGCGGGGGCCTACGACACGCCCGGCGACTCGCGTCCCGCAAGAACGTCTTACACGGCGGTAGTCTGTTCGGAAATCCCCCCGCAAGCCCGTGACCTGCAACGATGCTGGTCGCGAGAGCCGTACGCGTGCGTCCGGCCACCTAGAGATAAAAAGATCTTGGTTCCGGGACGCTGGGGTGTCGGTTTGGCGTGAGATCCTAGTGCCTGACAGCAGAAGAGCCCTAGACGGACTCTTCGCCCGACCAGAGCTCTTCGCTTCACTTGCCTCGTGAACCCTGAGCGTACCTCGGGAGTCAACGTCTGCGAGACGTTGACTCACCGGCTGAGCGGGTGGATTCCCTCCTCTGTCAGACGGGCGCAAGCCCGATCGGAGGTCACTCCCGTGGCCACTCGCATCACCCGCACCGTCACCCGTGGACCGATCCGCATCCGGATCACCACGACCACCACCACCCGGACGATCCGCCCGCGGTGATCCGAGGGTCCTAGAGGCCCTCAACGCATAGAGAAGCCCGCTCCGGGTAGGACCACCGGGGCGGGCTTCTCGTTTGAGACGACCCGGCGACACGCCGCAGACGCGGACACGCCGCAGGCGCAGGGCGACGCTCGGGACTGCTGCAGGACCAGTTGACACCGGGTGAGTGGTGATCATGCCGCAAGGGCGGCGTTCTGGGCGGTGAAGGCGAGCTCGAACTCGACCGGGGTCAGCTTGCCGAGGGCGCGTTGGCGTCGGCGACGGTTGTAGGTGCGTTCGATCCAGAAGACGATCGCGTCGTGCAGCTCGTCGCGGGTGGCCCAGCGGCGACGGTTCAGGACGTTCTTCTGCAGCAGCGCGTTCCAGGACTCCATGGCCGCGTTGTCACCGGCCGAGGCGACGCGACCCATCGAGCCCTGCAGCCCCGCGGCGGTCAGGACCGCCCGGAACGTCCGGGCTCGAAATTGCGATCCTCTGTCCGAATGCACCACCACAACACCGCTCGGGGCGCGCCGGGCGACGGCGGTCCGCAACGCGGTGACCGCGAGTTGGGCGGTCATCCGCTCGTCGAGTGCGTACCCGACGATCCGGTTGCTGAACAGGTCCTTGATCGCGCAGCAGTAGACCTTGCCCTCGGCGGTGGGGTGCTCGGTGATGTCGGTGACCCAGACCTGGTCCGGCCCGGCGGCGGTGAAGTTGCGCTGGACGTGGTCGTCGTGGACCGCCGGCCCCGGCGACTTCCCGGCCCCGCGCCTGCCCTTGCGGACGGTCACCGACCAGAGCCGCTGCTGCGAGCACAGTCGCCAGACCCGCCGCTCGCCGACGTCGTGGCCGGCGCGCTCGAGCTCGTCGGCCAGGAACCGGTAGCCGAACTCCGGGTCGTCGCCGTGGGCGTCGATCAGGGCGTTCGTCAGGTAGGCGTCCTCGAGCTCGCGCGCGCTGACGGGCTCGGCGAGCCAGGCGTAGTACGCCTGCCTCGAGTGGCCGAGCACCCCGCAGGTCAACCGCACCGGGATGCCCTCGGCGGCCAGGTCACGGACCAGCGGGTAGCTCATTTTGGGAGCGAGCCGGCGGCGAAGTAGGCCGCCGCGCGGCGCAGGATCTCGTTCTCCTGCTCCAGCCGACGCTTCTCCCGGCGCAGCTGAACCAGCTCGTTCTGCTCGATGGTGGTCTTGCCGTCCACGACGCCGTCGTCGATGTCGGCTTGGCGCACCCAGCGCCGCACCGACTCCACGGAGATGTCGAAGTCGGAGGCGACCTCGGCGTGCGTCAGGTCACCGCGGCGGGCGACCCGCACGACGTCACGCTTGAACTCGGGAGGGAACTTCTTGGGCACAGCGACATCCTTCCAGCGGGACCTCGTCCCACAGATGGAGTGTCAACCGATCCGGCAGCAGTCCCCTCCACTGGCCGATGCCTCTGACCAGGGCATGTACCGCCGGCGCCTACATCTGGCCGAAGATCTTGCTCCTGCCACTACATCTAGTGGTTCCACCGTCCTAGACTCATGATCACAGCCCGGTACCTCCGGGCACGACATGAAATGAGGTGGTTCACGTGGCCAAGGGCGACGTGCATACGACGTGGGACAGCGACAACGAGCGGTGGGCGAACCGGCGCGAGGGCAACACTCGAGCGTCCTCCACCCACAACGGGAAGGCAGACGCCTCCGAGCGCGGGCAGCAGCTCGCGCGCAACACTGGCTCGGAGTGGCTCGGACACCGCAAGGCCGACGGCCAGATCAACGAGCGCAACACCTACGGCACTGACCCGCACCCGCCGCGGGGCTGATGCCAAGCGGGGTTGCTCCGCCTTGACCTCGGAGCAACCCCGCTGGCCGCATCAGAACATAGAAGACGCCCGCCCCGTAGCTCATCCCACCGGGCGGGCTTCCTTGTGTCGAGGGTGCGCTCGAGACGCTCTGGAAGGCGTCCTCGATCGTCCGGACAGCGTCCGGGGACAGGATCGTCCTGTAGGGCCGGCGAGAGGTCCTGGAGGGGCAGCTGGAGTCACTGGACGAGCGGTCGGGCAGACTCGCGCGGGGGTGGGTCGACGGGTTCCTGGATGACCCCGGGCACCGGATCACCCTCGCCGAGATCGAGGCCAAGGGGGCGCGGCGCGCACGGATCTGGACGACGACCTCACCGGACTCGACGACCTCGACCCCGGGCCGGACGTCTACGCGCGGATCTTCGACTCGATGCTGGGCGAGGGCGCCTCGCCCGCCGAGGAGAACATGGTCCTCGCGAAGGTCATCGACCGGATCGAGGTCGGTCCGGACTCGGTGCGGATCGTCTCGACGCGCGGCGAGGCTACGCTCATGGCGAAGGCCAAGTGCCGCTCGGAGCTCCGTGAGCGCGACGCCACGGGACGCTTCCGCAGGTCGGACCAGGAGTGGCCGTCGGGTACTAGGCCATTCGTCGACGCGTCGCTGCCCGGCGGCGAGCGCCTGCACGTCGCGATCCCGACGTGACGCGATCGACGTGGGCCGTGAACATCCGCAAGTACGTCGTGCGGCCGGGCACCTCGACGACCTGGTCGCGCTCGGCTCGCTGATGCGCCTGGCCGCGCGCTTCCTCGCCGCGGCGGTCGCCGCGAGGCTCAACGTGCTTGTCTCGGGCGCGAAGCAGGCCGGCACCCGGCGAAAAGCCAACCCCCCGGTGCCGCGTCACTAGTCTGACGCACATGCCCGCCTCCGCAGTCGCCGACGTCAACTGGCTCCTGAGCGCGGTGACGCAAGCCTCGGCGGCCCTGATCGCCATCGTCGGGGGCCTCCTGGTGTCCCGCTATGTCGCTCTGCACGCCGAGCAGCAGGGTGCACGCCGCAGGGTGGCTGACCTAGCGCGGCGCGAAACGGAAGCTCAGTCGCACCTTGCGGCATCTGAACAGGCGCTTGACGCGTACTACGTGGACGAGTTATTGGATGACGAAGATGTGTTTGAGGTCATCGTCGATAGTGGTTTTGATCCCGCACTGCGGGACGTCCTCGACGCCGCGCAAGAAGAACAGGAGGAGGATTTAAATCAAGCGTTGCTTGTTGCGAAGCTCGCGGATTTGTCATCCGACCTCAGGGCGGCGATGAGCGCGATCGTCCCGCTCGTACCCAAGGTGAAGGAGCACCCCGACTGGGCTACGTTCCGCCGCGACCACGAACTGCCGGTCGAGCATCGCCATGCCTGGGAGTGGCTCTACGACCGCGTATGCTCTGAGCGCGAAGACGAAGTGCTGGAAGAGGAGCGCAGGGCGGCGCGAAAGTCATCGCCGTTCGGCGGCCTAGGTTTTGACACAATCCGCATGCCGGCGCTTTCCTACGGCAATCCGCAGGTTCGCGCCACCGAGCGCATCGCGGAGGGCCAGCGCCAGATCGCGTTCGAAAATTCACTTACGAATCGTATCGACGAGGCGAGGGCCGGGGTGCGCGCCTTGCACCAGGAGAAGCGCCTAGCGACCGAGACGCTTGACGCGACGCGCCAACCGGAGGGCTTCGGCCTAGCCCTACAGGTTCTCACCGTATTGGCAATGCTAGGGATAGGCTTTCCGGTCGTTCTGATGAGCCTGGGCCCAATGACGCTCGAGCCATGGCTTCGCTGGTCGGTGACCTCCGCGTTCTTTCTCGGCGTTGCCCTGCTGCTGCGCTTCCTGTTCGTGTACGCGGCACTCCTCCGTGAGGGAGGGCGCTCATCCCTCCCGAACACCGTCCTTGGACTGCTCGGTCCTGAGCGCTGACAATTAGGTCCTAGCAGCTGGGCGACTACACGATGCGGCTCTCAGGAGACGGGCAGGTTTTCGATCAGCCCGTCGCCGCTCTCCCACATCACGCCGACCCCGTACGTCGCTATTAGTCCACCAAGTCGTCGCTGGGACGGACGGGCACCAAGAGGGGGCGGCTACCGCACGTAGATCGCACCGGCGGTGCGCTTTGACATGGGGACAGACTTGCGACACGTCGGCAAGACCACGATGCTCAGCCCGCTGGCCGGTTCCATCCCCGCACGCGAACGGGTCATCACGTGCGACGAGGTGTTCGAGTTCCGGCTCGGGCACGGCGACGTCGTCGCCCTCCAGTGCCGCCAGCCGGACTTCGAGCGCACCGGCGACGTCACGCTGCGACGCCTCGTCAAGGAGGCTTCGCGAGGGTCTCGACGAATCACTGTTCGATCCGCCAATCTGTCGGACGGCGTGATCGCTCGGTCATCGGTATGACCCGGCGTGTAGTCGACGCCGACTACGCCATGGAGATCGGGGTAGCGCCCGTCAGAACGGCAGGCACACGGCCGGCGGTCGGTGGCGTCGAGACGCCGGCCGGATGAGCGGCCACTTCGGCGTACAGCCGTGCTGCGGCTGCGGTGACGGCGTCGGGCGCGCGGACGATGCGGTGTTCCAAGCGTGCGGCGGCGAGCTCAGGTTGTTCACTCACCAGGTCTCGTGGCAACACGCTAGCCGGCATGTACAAGAGGCCTGCTCGGGTCAGCCGATCGAACGTCGCTCCCTCGTGAACGGCGATGTCCGCCATGACCTGTACAGCGCCGTTGAGAACGGCCGCGACGTGCCGCTCAGTGGGGGCGAAGGACGCGTGGGCCCGAGGGCGTTCGATCGGGGCGAACTCCCGCAGCAGGCGTGCGGCCGCTGCGGCGTCGTCGTGGATGTTGGCCAAGGGGGGCGTGAGCACCGCGAACTCGGAGAGTGCGTGGTGGAGGCGCTGCCACGCACGCGCGTGCTGAACGAGTGCACCGACTCCTCGGTCGGAGACAACGTCGCGCACCGAGAGGTCCGCCCCGTGCAGAGCAGCAGCGTGGGCGTGGACGGCGACCCCGAGGCCGGCCATCGTCCGCAATGAAGCCACGGCGTCTGCGCTGTCCTCGGCGAGCTCCCAGGTCGCCTGGCGTAGCCGCACCATCCGGTCGGTGAGCTCGGTCGCGGGGTCGTCGGTCCGAGGCCGCGGCGGGACCTGACTGAGGGCGTCGACCTGCGCCTTCAGGGGTTGTGGCGCCTCGGTCGTGAGGACGCGGGCGAGATCGGTGAGGTGCTGAAGCTCGGGGATCTGCCGAGTGACGAGCCCGCGCGGCACGCCGGCTTGGAGCGCGCGGAGAGCGAGCGGATCTGCTTGAGCCAGCACGGCTTTCGCCAGCTGACCGAGATCTGCGAGGCCGGCGTCGAAGGTCGCCGTCGTGGTCTGAGCGGCGTCTGGAGTCCGAGGCTCCCCCTCGCTCGTGAAGTGCGTGGCGACCAGGTCGGCGGCCGCGCGCAAAGACAGAGCGGCCCGTGCCCACGCTGTTGCTGCGCCGCCGATCTGGGACGGGTGGGGTCTGGCCTCGCC
This sequence comes from Actinotalea solisilvae, assembly GCF_016464425.1. GTDB lineage: Bacteria > Actinomycetota > Actinomycetes > Actinomycetales > Cellulomonadaceae > Actinotalea > Actinotalea solisilvae. The sequence goes on along the minus strand of NZ_JADDKQ010000001.1, from coordinate 282,503 downwards.
GGTAAGCGTCTCGATGCCGACGGCGAGGTCGACGGCAGCTCGTTCGACGGGGGGTAGGCCATCGCGGTGGTGTGCGAGTCCGATCCGTCCGAGCTGCGCCGGCCACAGCAGGCGGCGAGTGTGAGACGCAAGGGCATCAAGAAGCCCGTGGTAGTCGCCGATCGCGTCCAGTGCTTCCCCGGGGCTCAAGAAGCGGTCCGAACGCAGGGTGGTGCTGCCGTTACGCACGTGCGCGGTCGCCTGCGCCAGAAGCTCGGCGTAGGTGGTCATGACCAGCGTCCGGTGACCTTGGCCCGACCGGTGATGAGCCGCGCCATCACTCGGGACAGAGCCGCCTGTGCGGCGAGGTCCGGCTCGACTTCCGCCATGGCCGCTGCACGGTCCAGGGCTGCCGCGGCGAGCCGGTCGAGGACCGCGCGGGCCTGGTCGGCGTCCTCAGGACGCACGGCCCCCAGCCGTACTGGGGGAGCGGTGGTCCGCACATCGGGGTGAGCCCACTCGAGCTCGTCCTGGGCTTCCCGGAAGTCCATGGCGGCGTAGGAGATCGACACGCCTACGCCCAGGGGCACTGTCATGGCCAGGTTGAGCGCGCCCATCGCGGCGGTGTGCGTCAGCGCCCAGATGCCCGACCACCCGGTGTCGGCGTCGTGCAGCAGGCCCTCGGCGGGGCCGGTCCAGGTCGTCATCGCGCCCTCCTTGTCGCGGGCGACGTCGTCGCGCCGCCTTCGCTCTGAGGTGTGCGGGGCGGAGAGCGAAGATGACCGGCGCGCGGCCGGGTGGTCGGTGCAAGGCGGCCCGAAACGTCTGTGGACGAGCCGGCTTGCAGGGGCACCGGTGCACAACCACTCGAAGGCGAGGAGCCGGGAGCGATGAGGCCATTGACACGTCTGGCATTCGAGGTTGGGCCGCGCCGGGCGCTGCGCATCTTGTAGCCCTGGTCTGCACACCACGTGGCGTGAGAACCACAGCGACGACGCAGCGGACGGGTTCTGCAGCCCGCCTGCACAACGGCGCGGCCAGTGCGATCCGCGGCAGAGGTCCGCGGTGACCGGCCGTGGTCATGACGATGCACCGGCTGACGGCCGGCGCCGGGTACCAGTACCTGATCAAGCACACTGCGTCGGGCGACTGCCAGCGGTCGGCAAAGGATGACCTGACGGCCTACTACACCGCCTCGGGCAACCCACCCGGCCGCTGGTACGGGCGCGGCTTGGACGCCGTGGGCGATCCGCGGCTCACCGCCGGAACCGTGGTGGCAGAGCCGCAGATGGCGAACCTGTACGGCCAGGGCAAGGACCCCGTCAGCGGTGCGCCGCTCGGTCGCGCCTACCGGACTTACACGCCGGCAGCGGAGCGCATCGCCGCGCAGGTCGCTGCCCTCCCGCGGCAGCTGACCGGTGAGGCCCGCGACGCCGCGATCGCCACGATCACCCGCGTCGAACTGGCCAAGCACACGCCGTCGGCGGTGGCCGGGTTCGACCTCACGTTCAGCCCGCCGAAGTCGATCTCGGCGCTTTGGGCCGTCTCTGAATCGACAACCCAGGCTGCGGTCCTGGGCGCCCACCGGGCCGCCGTCGAGCAGGCCCTCACCTTCCTGGAGGAGACAGCTGCGTTCACGCGTACGGGCACCAACGGATGCCAGCAGCACCGCGTCAGCGGCCTGATCGCTGCCGGGTTCGACCACTGGGACTCACGCGCCGGGGACCCGAACCTGCACACCCACCTCGTGGTCGCCAACAAGGTCAGGGGCCCGCGCGACGTGTGGCTATCTGTGGACTCCCGCGCCCTGCACCACGCAGTCGTGATGATCTCGGAGGTCTACGACGACCTGCTGGTCGACGAGATCGCCCGCCGTCTACCCGTGCAGTTCGGGTGGCGTCATCGCGGACCGCGCCGCACCCCAGGGTTCGAGCTGGACGGCGTCGATGACGCGCTGATGACGGAGTTCTCGACCCGCACCACGCAGATCGACGAGGCGATGTCGGGAGTCCTCGGCGAGTTCTACGCAGCCCACGGCCGAGGCCCGAACCGTATCGAGGTCTCCCGGCTCCGCCAGCAGGTCACCCGCGCCACCCGCCCCGACAAGCACGTCACCCCGCTCGCAGACCTGATGACGGTGTGGCGGGCGCGGGCGACCCGCCGCACCGGCAAGACGCCGAACGAGCTCACCGCCGCCGTCCTGCGCCTGTCTCACACTGTCGCGCAGCGCGCCGAGCAGATCCCTGCGCCCGTCGTCGTCCGCCTCGCCGAGCACACGACCGGACAGGCGATGACGCGCCGCTCGACCTGGACCCGGTGGAACGTCATGGCCGAAGCAGCTCGGTCCACCAGGGCGATTCGCATGGCCACCCCTGCCGACCGCATCGCTCTGCTCGAGCGCGTCACCGACGCCGTCCTCGCCTCGTGCGTGAGCCTGCAGGCACCCGACCCGCTCACCGTGCCCGCCACATACACGCGGCCCGACGGCGCCTCGCAGTTCACCCGTACGGGGGAGGACCGGTACACCCACCACCAGATCCTGGATGCCGAAGCCCGGCTCCTCGAGGCTGCGACCATCGACGCAGGGGCACCCACGGCGCCGGCCTGGGTCGCGAAGGCAGTGACCTCCCGAGCGGTACACCGCACCGACGGGCGCGCGGTGACGCTCGCCTCGGACCAGGTCGATGCCGTCGAGCACGTCGCCGCATCACCGGCGCGGCTGACCGTCCTCGTCGGGCCGGCGGGCACGGGCAAGACGACGACGCTGGCCGCGTTGAAGAGCGTGTGGGAGCAGACCTACGGCCGTGGCGCCGTCGTCGGCCTCGCCCCGTCCGCGACCGCCGCCGCAGAGCTCGGCCACGCCCTCGGAATCGAGTGCGAGAACACCGCCAAGTGGCTGCACGAGTCCACCGGCCCAGGCGCCAGGCGCCGTGGCGACCTCCTGGCGCAGCTGCACGCCGAACGCGCCGCTGCCATGGGCGTCGACCAGCGCAGCCGGCTGCGCACGATCGACACCGCGATCAACACCTTGACCGCCCAGGGCGAGCGCTACCGGCTGCGCCGCGACCAGTTGCTCATCGTCGACGAGGCGTCCCTCGCCGGGACGTTCACCCTCGATGCCCTGACCGCTCAGGCGTCCGCAGCCGGAGCCAAGGTTCTGCTGGTCGGCGACCACAAGCAGCTGTCCGCTGTCGACGCCGGCGGCGCGTTCCACCTGCTCGCCGAACGCTCTCGAGCGGCCACCCTGACCTCCCTGTGGCGGTTCAGCCAACCCTGGGAAGCGGCCGCCACGCGCCGCCTGCGAACCGGTGACCCCGCCGTGATCGAGACCTACGCCGAGCACGAGCGGGTCAGCGCCGGTCCCGCGGAGGTCATGTGCGAGGACGCCTACACCGCCTGGCAGACCGATACCGAGAACGGCACCCCCGCGATCCTCATCGCTGCGGACTCGCACACGGTCGAGGTTCTCAACGCCCGCGCTCACAACGACCGCGTCACCGATGGACTTGTCGCCACCGACGGCCTCACCCAGGCCGACGGGATCCAGATCGCCGTCGGCGACCGTGTCCTGACTCGTGCGAACAACCGGCGCCTGCGCGCTCCGCACGGTTACGTCCGCAACGGCGACCTGTGGCAAGTCACCGTGATCACCGACGGCGCACTCACCGTCGCCCCTGTCGCCCGTCCCGGCTCCGCGATGACCGCCACCGGGGCAGAGGTCACGCTCCCGGCTTGGTACGTCGCCGAGCACGTCGAGCTCGGGTACGCCACCACCACGCACCGCGCCCAAGGCATCACCGTGGACCGGGCTCACGTCCTGGCGTCACCCGGCATGGTCCGGGAGAACCTCTACGTCGCGATGACCCGCGGCCGCCACGACAACCACCTCTACCTCGCCCTTGACGACGTCGACCCCACCTGCGACCACCTGCCAGAAGGCCAGTACGGACCCGACGGTCACGACGCCTTCGCAGCGATCCTCGCCACCTCCGCCGCGGAACTGTCCGCCACCGAGATCATCGCCGCCTCCCAGGACGACGTCGCTTCCCTCAGACGACTCGAGCCCATCCGCCAGACCCTGATCGCCGACGCCGCCGGCCACCGCTGGGACGCCACCTTCCCCGACCTCGGCCTCACCACAGCGGAGTGCCAGCAGATCACCACCTCACCCGCCCGCGGCCCCCTCATCACGGCCCTGGAGCGCGGCCGCGCGCTTGGACATCCCATGAGACAGGTTGTGGCCGGCCTCATCGCCGACCGACCGATAGACAATGCATCCCCTGCGCATGATGTCGCCGCCGTCCTGCATCACCGGGTCGACGGTTGGCTGCGCACCCAGGTCGACGACCCCGCGACGATCAGCGTCATCCCCGATGTGCTGGATGCGCCCGACGAAATCGCGGACCTCGTGCGTCAGGCCGACCGGCTCATCGCTGAGCGAACGGAAGCGCTCACCGATCAGGCCATCGATGCTCGCCCGGACTGGCTCGTCGAACTCGGCCCGGCGCCCGCCGACCCGGCCGACTGGTCGGCCTGGCGCACCCGCGTCGCAGCGCACGTGGTCCGCGATGAGGCCGCGACGGGGACCGCCGGAGTGCGACCACCAACATCGCGGGCACGCACAGTCCAGCCGTCGACACCGAACGGAGCGTCACACGATGACCGCCACGTCACCTCGACTCGGCCCTGATGGGTTCTTCCCGGAGCCCATGCTGTACCAGCCGAGCGGGCCCCCGATACCGCTCCTGTGGGCTGCGCACTCTCCCGAGGAACAACGGCACTACCTCGACGAACTGGACCTCTGGGTCACCTGGGTGATCGACCACTACCGACTCGACCGCCGCTACATCCCGGAATGCTGGGCCAAGCACTGGGAGCTCATCGAGGAGCTCTCTGCCCTACATCTCGCATGGGAAGCCGCCTACGCCACCACTTCGCATGCCGACGCTCCGCTGACCTGGCACGAGCGTCTCGGACATGCCCGCCCGAGACTCGCCGAGTGGGTCGCGCGGACTGGCTGCCGCGGCACAGAACACCGCTCGATCGCTTGACTCAGAGAAGAACTGGGAGCCGCGCGGACAGTCGGAGCCTGACACCGCACATGCTCGGGTGTTTGGCGATGGAACCGTCGGATCGGAGGTCGACGAAGGCTGGCGGCGTGACACCTGTCACCGGAGGTCCGGCTCTCCGCCTTCGATCGAAACGTCGAGCTCGAGCCCGGCTTCGAGCTCGACTTGAGCGTCCTCAAGGGTGTTGGGCCACACCACTTCGGGATGGCGCACCTTGGTGTTCTGGATCGACTGCCCGTAGGGGAAGCGCTTGTCGTTCGACATGAAATAGTCGGCGCCGCGCCTCACTGCGCTCGCGAGGTGGACCGCGTCCGCGCCGCGTAGGCGATACTCGACGCAGAGCCTCCGTGCTTCTTGGGCGGTGAAGAGGTCCAATTCCACCCACTCGATGTCACCCTGGACGAGGTACTGCTCGATGATCCGGTCTTGCTCGCTCCGGGCAACGTCACCCTTGAAGCTTGAGAGCTCCGCGAGTAAGAGCGCGGATGCGGTCAGTCGGACATCTCCTCTGGCTGCTGCCAGCAAAACCTGGAGCGGCACCTGCCACAACCCCTTCTCCTTCTTGATCACGCTGAAGAAGAGGCAGGTATCCATGTAGACGAAGGGTGCTGGCGCGCTACCGGCCACGAATCATCTCCATGAATTCCTCGGTCGTGAGATGACCGGTCGCGCCGGCGTCGACGCCGAGAATCGACCAAGGAGAGATGCGCTCCTCCTGCGTCTCGACGAGAACCAGCTGCGCGAGGTCGAGCTTCAAGGGCTGGCCGGCGGCATTGCGTGTCAGCGTTCCGGTGGCCGCCACACGCTTGCCCCAGGCGTCCCGGAGTTCACCCGCCATCTTGAGCTCGGCCCTGAGCACCACGGCCTGTCGCCGCTTGGCGTCGTAGACCTGAGCTCGGACGTTCCGGTGCCCTCGGTTATCGAGCACCGTCAGTTCTCCCGTCACGCTGCCCCATGCGCTCCTGGCGACCCGAACTGCGGTCTTCGCGCTCTCGATGGTGTCGTGTGTGACGACTGCGTCGACATGATCGACGTCGCCGAGGGCGGTGACGGTGATGTGGTCGACGGTGCCGTCATCGGTACCGCGTCCGATAGAGAGGATCCTCTCCACCGTCTGGGCGCTGAACTGCTCGGGGATCTCCGGTGCCGTACCCAGCGCGCGGATGCCGGCGACGAGATCGCGTGGCGGAGCTGAGAGGGTAGTGGCGTCGCGCCGAGGCGGGATGTGTACGGGAGCCAGCTGCGCGACGAGCTCGGCTCCGCTTCGTCCGAGGTCGGCTATGCCCCAGGTGAGGCGCGGCGTACCGCGGCTTGTGGAGCGGAGGTCGAGCTCGAGGAGGCTCTGGTTGACCTGGCCGAGGATCGACATGTACTGGCTGACGGGGAGTCGGCGGCGCTGAGCGATGCGTACCTCAACACCCGGCTCGCCCTGGACCGACGTTGCGTGCGTGATGGTCATGATCGTCACCTCCCCTCTTCGCAACCATCGGCAGGACCTGACGACTCCTTGACAGTCTCGTCCGGGATGTTTGGGAGCGCCATAGAGATGCGGCCGGATCGGGATCGCACACGTCGCCGATCGCGGGAGGTTTGGAGATGCACGGTCACCGCTCGGGCCGTGCCATGGGCCATCTCAACCGCAGAGCCGCAACCCTCCTTCGTCGCTGGTGCGTCGGGGGAGTGCTGCGGAGGAGCGTGGACGCCGTTGGCCTCGTCGTCACGTGTCGCCAACCCGGCGCCAATATGGAGCCGTCGTCAGCCGGCACCGTCCCGCCACCGAGAGCGGCACCGAGGGCAAGGGCTGGTGCGTGTCGCCTCCCTCAGGCGCCCCACACCAGGCGAGATCTATGACACTCGACGAAGTCCGTCGGCTCTCGCGTCGACGTTCGCGCGCGAGTAGGCCTTCAGCCGAGCCGTGGCGGTCAGCCCTCGCCTCCCGAGGTGAGGGTGCAGTGCCTTGAGCGTTGCGCTCCGCCGATGCCCCGCGACCGTCTCCGATCTCTAGCGTCACCACCGAGAGGGCGCCGGATGCACAGTGCTCTTGGGCAACTCCGGACCTTGGCACACCGGGTTGGACCAGCCGAGGTACCCGGCGCCTCTGACATACCCGGCGTTGAGTCGGGCGAAGGAGAGCAGGTAGACGCCGCCGTGGTTGCCGGTCGCGGAGTCGAAGACGCCGTTGGACGTCACCATGATCTTCTCCGGGTCGCAACCCGGGTCAGCCTGGACGACGACCGAGACGTGGCCGGCGGGCCTGCCGGTGCGCCAGAAGACGAACGAACCGAGCGGTGGGCACGCGTCGCCCGGGTGGGCATTGCCGGTGGCGACCATCTGCCGCCAGTGTTCGGCGGCGGTGGGGTAGCCGGACCCGACGTACCCGTAGGCGCGGCAGGCCAGGCGGTCGCAGAGCTGATGCCACCCGGAGGTGACGCCGACGTACGACATCGCCGTGCGGACGGCCGTGGCGACGTCGTGCGGGGTGCCGGCCGGGACGACGACGTCGCCGGAACCGAGGCCGGGTAGGCACCCGACGCCCGAGGTGTCCAGGGGGCCAGACGGCTCGGGCGTCGGGACGTTAGCGAAGCCGGTCCCGGCGGCGTCGTCGGGGAGGTCGCTGCGGAGGCCAGCGTCGGGGACGGTACTCCACTCGGCTACACGGCGGTTGACGTTCTCGATGAACTTTGCGGTGATGGTCGGGATGGTTGGGTAGGTGCGAAGCCTCGATTCGCCGGCGTTGTGCGCGATGATCAGCGCGTCCAGCACGGGTAGCCGGGACGACGCCCAGTCGGGGTGATCCGCGCGGATCTCGCGGACCCCGCCCAGGCGGTTGCACAGGTAGGTCCCGCCGACGCGGGCGTGGATCGACGGGTCGGCGATGTCACGGACGCCGTTGGCGTCGAGGTCGGCGTCGAACCCGTGGCCGTAGACGCCGGTCCAGATCGACTCGTTGATCTGGAAAAGCCCCCACGTGCCGCCGTTGACGTCGTCCGCGTAGGCATCGGGACGGAAGCCGGACTCCTGCGCCATGACCGCCGCGATCCATGGCTCCGGCAAGTCCGGGCACGCCGCCTTGGCCTCACGGATCCACGCGCGCGCTTCCACGGGCACGGGGGCGTCCGGAGCGAGGGCGCCGCCTGCGGACGTTCCGATGCACGCTGTCACGCCTGCTCCGACGCCGATGGCGGTGAGCAGCGCGATGGCTGGGATGGCGACACAGCCTGCCCCGCCGAGTGCGATGACCTTCCTGATCACGAGGCTTCCTCTCCGAGTGTGGAGCCGCCGGTGGCGGCCTCCACCCGCTTCTGGTCCGCCCGCAGGGGCGCTGCATCACGGCGTGTGGTCCAGGCGGCGAGGTCGATGACGACGGGTCGGCTGTGGCGCAGGAGAACGACGCCGGTGCCGAAGGGAAGGGTGCGGAGCGCTGACGGGGGCATGACCGGCACCATGCGCACCGACGTCGACGTCGATCGCTCGCCACTGCGCCCCTGGGAGCGGGTCTCAGTGAGCTCGTCGCGTTCGCCGAGGAGGCGTGCGACGTCGTCGAGGTCGCGGTACTTGGCTAGCCCGCCGAGGACGAGCTTGACGGTGGCGGCGTCCCAGATGGCGTCGGCGGCGTGCTCGCCCCACCGGTTCCGTGCCTGCGCCAGCGACTGGAGCACCGCGAGCGTGGTGATGCCCGACCCGCCGCCCTCCGCCATGAGCTGCGGCAGCGACGGAAGTGGCGTGAGGTTGGCGATTTCGTCCAGGGCCAGCAGCAGCGGCGGGTCCAGCCGGGCGCCGGGGGAGCGGGCTGCCAGGGCGCGGGCGGTCTCGGTGATGTCCTCGACGAACGCTGCCACGAGCGGTGCGCACGAGCCGGATGTCACGGCCGAGGCAAGCAGGTACAGGGTGCCGGAGTCGCGGAGGAAGCCGGCAGGGTCGAACTCCTCGCCGGGTACTGGGTCGACGGCGGCCAGGACGTCGGGGTCGGCGAGGGCGGCGAGGGACTGGCGGACCCCGAGCCAGACCGAGTCGCGGGTGCGCGGGTCGGCGTGGATGGCAGCCTCGAGGGCGTCGGCCCAGCCGGATGCGGCCGCGGGATGGCGGTTCAGCGTCGTGACGGCGTCCTCAGCGAGTACGGGGTTCAGGGACCACCGGTACAGGTCGACGGCGCGCCGTCCGTCGAGCGCGGCGGCGTGGAGCAGGCAACGCAGCGCGGTCTCGGTCTGTCCGGCCCAGAAGTCGGAGTCCGACACCGTGCGCCCGAACCCGGCGCCTGCGGCGAGCCCTCGTGCGCGAACGAGCGCTGTGCGGGGCGTCTCGCAGCCCCGTACCGGAGACCACCGCAGCCCACCGGGAAGGTCGGCCAGGCGCTGCGGGTCGAAGATCGCCACCGGCCCCCGCCGCGACCGAGCGTGCATCGTCACCGCGAGCGTGTCCGGGCGGGTGGATGTCGACACGACTGGGCCCGGGGCGTCCAGGACCCACGGGATGACGAGGTGCAGGCCCTTGCCCATCCGGGGCGGCCCCACGAGCAGAGCCGAGTCCTCCACGGAGCACCAGAGATCTCGGCTGCCGGAGCGGCCCAGGCGGTAGCCGACCTCCTCGGGTGCGGGTCGGGTGCCGGTGGAGGGGCGGACGACGGACCCGCGCCGCACCAGTGCGCGTCGACCGGCGGTTGCGCCGGCCTCACCAGGGGTCGCGAGGCCGGGCAGTGACCGCACGGCGGCAGGACCCGTCGCGTCGCCTGTCCAGCGATGCGCGAACCGCCACGCGAGGCCTACTCCTGTGGCGGCGGTCAGGATGACCGCGCCGGTGGAGGACCAGTACGGAACGGGTCCCGGCATCTCGGAGGGTTGTGCCCATGCCGAACCAGGATCGCCGGGGGCTCCCAACGCGCGCAGGGCGTCGAGGATCCCGCCGGCCGGTGCGGGGAGTCCCGTGAGCAGGCAAGCCAGCGCGGCTCCGCACCATAGGACGCCGCCGAACGCGAGGACAGCAGAGCCCGCGGCGAAGGCCCAGCCGGTCAGATCGAGCCCACCCATAGCTCGTGAGGTCGGCGGGTAGCTCGCGCGGCGCGGACGGGTGCTCATCCGGCGGCCGGTCCGTGCCGCGTGGCCTGTGGGGCGCGTTCCCGGGCAACGAGCCCGGTTTCGGCGCCCACGTGCTCGGGCAGCATGCCGGCGCCGTCGCGTAGGGCCGTCGTGATGAGTCGCCCGGTGTCGACGAGGTCGGTGAGGTTGAGGCCGGGGTTGGCCGCGCCCTTCCGAAGCTGGTCGGCACCGTTGTCAGCGATCCGCCGGAGTTGGTCCACCCACACGACCTGCTCAGCCGCTCGTGGCGCGGTGTGACGGGCGGCATCGGTCACCTCGAGGAGTTCCCTGAGGGAGGGCGTCGCTTGGCCGTGGTGACTCAGCCGCGCCGTCGCGTGTGCCACCGTCACGAGGTCGACGGGCTGGCCCAGTTCGGCGAGCTCGAGGGTCGCGCCGTACACCGTGCGCCACGGCCCTGACGAGAAGCGTTGAGGGCGCAGATGGCGACCGACGGCGGGGACTTCCCTCGGGTGGGTGATCAGGCTTCCGACGAAGAGCGCTTCATGCAGGTGCTCAGCGGCGACGTCCCGGTCCGGGTGCGCCTGCAGCAGCTTGTCGGCGCCCACGCGGAGGTTGGGGTTGCGCAACGCTGCGTTCAGCTGGATCGGACTCGTCGACTGACGCGAGCGCGGTGCGCCGGTGGCTGCATCCCATCTGCGGCCCACGGACACGAGCGCGGCGTCGACCAGGGCGCACGTCGACGCCATCGGGACCGATTCGCGAGACAGCCAGGACTGCAGGGCGCCGGCGCGCAGCAGAACACCGAGCCCTGCGATCTCGCGACGGAGCCCGGCCTCCGCGACGATGCGCGCGTAGGTCTGCGGGCTCGCGACCGCGGGCACGGCCTCCAGGCAGTCGTGCACCATGACGCCGGGGGAGGGGCCGGCCAGCCGCCCCACCAAGGCACTTGAAATCGCCATCGGGTCGGTGGCCTCGCCCGCGACGTGCCGCTCGCACAGGAGGGCGTACAGCTGGCCGTGCCGGGGGTCGGTGAAGTCCGCCGTCCGCAGCCAAGGACGAACGGCGCGGAGTCCCTCCGGATCCAGCAGCAAGGAGCCCAGCAGTGCTCGCTCGGCGAGCTCGGCGGCCGCGTCAGGGCGAATCATGGCTCGTCCCGCATGGCAGCGTCAGTGTCGAACAGCGCGAGCTCCGCGGCCGTGAGGTGGTGGTGCACGACGTGGCTGCGGCGGGGCATCTTCCAGAGGCCGGTGCCCCGAGGGAGCGTGGTGAGGATGTCGCGTTCGGCGGTCGAGAGGCCCAACGCCCTCCGCGTCGGCTCCAGCTGGTCGCTCTCCTGGCGGTACACGATGCGGGTGGAGCAGTCCGCGAGCAGGCCTTCGGCCAGCGCCCGTGCCTCACTGCCCGCGCGTCCGACGGCGTCCAGATCGGACAGCCGGTGCAGCACGAGCAGGTTCGCGATGCCGTAGGCACGCGAGAGCTTCCACTGCGCCTGCATCCGCCGGACGAGTGGAACGGACCGCATGAGCCGCCATGCCTCGTCGTAGATGACCCAGCGCTTCGCACTTCCCGCGACCAGGGCGTGCTCCAGCCAGGCTGAGGCGCACGCCATCGCCACCGCGAGGGCGTCGTCGTCCGAGCCGATCCCGGACAGGTCCAGCACCGTCATGGGTGCCGCCCGGTCGAGCCGCTGCGTGGACGTCCCGTCGAACATGCCGGCGAGGTCACCACGCACCAGGCGGCGTAGCGCGTATTCGAGGTCGCGGCCCTCGCCGTCGAGGGTCGTGTGGACCGCGAGGGCGTCGACGATCTCGCTCAGCGTTGGCTCCGGGTGCGATTCCACGGCCGCGAGGGATGCTTCCATGGCCTCGTGCTCGGACGGGCGGAGCTCGCGGCGCAGCGTCAGCGCGCCGAGCGCACCGAGGATCCGGAGCCGGGGTCCGTGTGCCTCGGCGGTCCCCATGCCGTGGGCGTCGAGCGGGTTCAGGCGGGTCGGCAGGCCAGGTCCGAGGCGGACGACGGCGCCGCCGACGGCCTCGGCGACAAAGCTCCACTCGCCCTTGGGGTCCCCAGGGACGTAGACGCGGCGCCCGGTGGCGATCGCGCGCACGGCCAGTGACTTCGCCAGTGCGGACTTGCCCTGACCGATGACGCCGGCGAGCACGGTGTTCGGGTTGGTGAGCTCGCCCGCGGTGTACAGCGCCCAGGGGTCGAAGCAGAACGGCCCGCCGGTCATCGCGTCGACACCTACGAGCGGCCCCGTAGTGCAGGGTGGGCCGGCAAGGAACGGGTAGGCGCCCGCCAGTGTGACCGATGACGCCCGGTGGGCGGGCAGGTGCAGGGATTCGGCCAGGCGGAGACGACCGTGCGGCGGCGCCGTCGTCGGCGCTGCACCGCGGCGCATCACAGCACACCCCTGGCGAGCGGGACGGTGGCGGCCAGGTGGGCGGTCGTCTGCTGGCCGACCAGCCTGCGCATCTCGCACAAGGCTTGTGCGGCAGCGGCCTCAGTCGCGGAGCACGCGGCGTCGAGCTCCTCGAGCGTGGGAGCAGAGACGGTGACCAGTCCGGTGAAACGAAGATCCCCGTGGCCGGCCACGAGCTCCTGCTCGCGTCGCAGAAGGTCGTCGAGCTCGGCGCGGATCGACTCGTCCTCGACCTGTCCGATGCGGGCACGCTGCGCGGCGTCGGCGGTGTGCTCAGCCTTCGCCCTCCGGATCTCGCGCAGGGACGCGGCGATCGGCAGCGGCTCGGCGATGAGTGTGATGGTCCGGACGGAGTCGGGGGAGAGCACGAGTGGTTGGAGGAAGCTCGGGTGCACCTCCGAGCGCGGCCACTCGGCGATCCAGTAGACCGCGTGCACGGCGCCGTCAGTCGTGACGTGGTTCCACGACTCCGCGATGCCCATCGCCGGCGGGGCGGTGCTGCCGACGTCGGTGTCCGGTAGCGGACGCGTCGCCGGGTCATAGGCGGAACGCAGTAGGACGGGCGCCTGTGCCGGCGTGGTCCACGCAGTGATGTCGACGTCCGCCGACCTCAGCGCATCAGCGACGGCGGTCAGCTCCTGCTCGAGTGTGGTGACGTCCGAGTGGCCAAGTCGTCTCAGCCCACCGCGAGGCGGCCGCAGCGCGATCGCCAGCAGAGCCTCCGGTCGTCGCGTCGCGTAGGAGGCGTCGGCCATGAGGTCCGCGAGCACGGAGCCGGCCGGCGACCCGCCCGCGACGGCGTTCTCCCGCCACCACCGGTGGACGGACGTCTCGCTGCACTGCGCCGTGCGCAGGACCAGCTGGACCCGGCGGACCGCGCGTCGACGGCCGAGGGCGGCCAGCGCCCGACCCCAGCCGTCGACCTTCACGGCCTGCGTGCCGGGGTCGTCGAGCACGAACCCGCGACCGCTGACGCGTGCCACCGCGACGATCGACCCACCGCGTCGGTCGACGAGCAGGGCTGCGCCGAGCGTCGGTGTGACGTCGAATGGGACTTCGCCAACTCCTGGCAGCGAGAGCCCGGGGCGCGTGACCGGCCGGGTGATCTCCCGTGCTCCGCCGGTGAGCCGGCGGAGCACCCACGTGCCGCCCAGCGGCACCCACTCGACGAGCGGTCGTCCGCCGACCCCGGCGAGCGCGAGCACGGTCAGCGGGAGCCAGAGCAGGGCGGAGGCGGCGAGCCCGACACCTCCGGCGGAGTAGACGCCCATGACGGCGACGCAGACTGCCGTGCCGAGGACGGCAAACTGTACTCCGCCCAGGCCGAGGAGCACTCCGCGGCGTTCGCGTCTGCCGAAGCGGACCGAGGGCGCATCTGTCGTGGACGTCGCTGAGCTCATGATCCTGCCGCCCTACCGGACGCTCCGCTGGGCTGCGTTGGTGGCGCGGGTGGCGGCGCTGCTGTCGTGGGCTTGACGCCGGCGGCCGCGCGCCCTCCCCGGGCGGCGGCAGCGCCGGAGCCGACACCGCGCGTCACCATCGTGAGCGCCGCATGCTGGGCTGCGACTCGGGCCGTCCGACCGGTCGCCTGCCCGGCGCGCGAGATGGGGTTCGCCGCGACGTTTTGGTGCATGAGGCTGGCGGCCTCCATGCCGGACCAGTGCACGAACCGCCACGTGAGCCAAGGGGCGAACAACGCGATGGCCATGAGGAGCAACCCGACGAGGAGGTCGGAGAACGATCGTGCGTCCGGCGTCGCCTCCGCTGTGCCGGCGAGATCCGGTCCGGTCCCGCTGAACGCCGAGGCGCCCACCACGAACACGACGACGATGACGAGCTTCGAGAACACGAGCGCCGCGACGATCTCCAACCACCTGCGCGTCCACACGCGTGTCTGGTCCCATGCCGAGCCGGCGAACGCCACGGGCGCGAAGACGGCGATCAGGACGAGCGCCGTCTTCCGGAAGAGCAGCACGCCCCACAGAAGCAGGAACGCCACGCAGAGCAGGAAGCCGACGAAGAGCTGCAGCCCAGGAGACGGCCCCGATGCGAGCGCGGTGAAGTTGAAGAACTGGGCCGCGGCCGCGCCGACCGTCGTCCCAGCGGCAGAGGCGACCGCCTCGCACATCTCATCCACCGCGGTGAGGGCGAGCTGGGTGACCGCAAGCGCCAACGCGCCTCCGAGGAGCGCCTTTCCCACGCCGATGACGGCACGACCCAGACCTGCGCCCTCGCGCCGGAGGACGGAGCCGATGACCTGGATGACAAAGAGCGCCACCACGAGAGGCAGGGTCACCGCAGCGATCACGCCGACGTTCGAGCGGAGCCAGGCGGCGGAGAGGTCGACCGCCGTCGAGGAGTCGAGGAGACGCAGCGCCATCTCACCGAGGTACGCCGCCGCGTTGACGAAGGCACCCGCGACTCCGCCGAGGACGTAGTCCGACGCCGCGGCCTGGGCCGAGCCCGCGGCGTTCGAGGCGAGGTCGCAGACGAAGACGATCGGTCCGACGCAGGGGTCGAGCTCGGTGGGCACCACGTCAAACACCAGCTCCGAGGTCGGCGAAGAAGCCCACGATTGCGTTCGCCGCGCCGATCAGCAGCGCCCCGGCCGCCGAGACGACGACACCGGACTTGCCGCCCTGTGCGTACTGGTAGTTCCCCTGCTGATGGGCCAAAGCCCAGACGATGACCGAGACGACGAGGCCCGCGACGCAGGCGACGAGGCCCCATGTCAGCAGCGCCCCGACGATGGAACGGACCACCGGAAGGCCGGGAAGCCCGTTCTCGTTCGGGCTGATCCCTGGATCAGCCGCGAGGAGCGACCAGGCGGCTGAGCGAGACGTGACCATCGCAACTCCCGACCTCCGTTGCGCCTGCGGTGGCGCGCACAGACTGAGGTGTGCAACCGACGGCAGAAGATGGTCGGCGACCCGGTCGGCGAGGTACGACGCCGTCGTCCCCGACGCGCTGAGAACTCTGCGATCCGGTGCGCCGAATGATCGACCGCCCTACTGGCAGCACCCTCACAGCAGCCGCGTCCGGCGCCCCCGGACCTAGACGACGGTCACGAATCCTCCGATGAGCGCCTGGAGGCTCTGGGTCCAGGTGTTCCACAGCCCTGTCATCAGGGCGGCGCCGATGAGGATGAGCATCGCACCGCCAATTCGCATGATGGCGAGGCGGTGACTCCGCAGGAAGGTCACGGCGGCTGTGGAGTGGTGCGCGCCGAGTGCGATCAGCAGGAAGGGGATCCCGAGGCCGGCGGCGTAGGCGGCTGCGAGGAGAGCTCCGCGCGAGGCGCTGGCCTCGTTGAGCGACAGCGACAGGACGGTCGCGAGCGTCGGTCCGATGCAGGGCGCCCAGCCGAGAGCGAAGACCGCGCCGAGGAGCGGGGCGCCGGCCAGGCCCTGACGAGGCGCCAGGCGCAGTCTTCGCTCCTGCTGGAGTCCGGGAATCCAGCCGATGAAGGCCAGGCCCATGAGGACGACGACACCTCCCATGACGGGGGTGATGACGCCTTGCCAGGGTCGAATGGCTTCCCCCAGCGATCCGACTGCAACACCGAGCACGACGAACACGACGGAGAAGCCGAGGACGAAGAGGCCTACTCCGGTGAGGAGGAGCCCTCTCGATCGTTGCCCGGCGGCGGCTCCGCTCATACCGGTGACGAAGGCGAAGTATCCCGGTAGCAAAGGGACGACGCAGGGAGAGGCGAAGGACACCACGCCGGCGAGGATGGCGACGGGTATCGCCAGGAGCATCGGGCCGGCGAAGGCCGTCTCCTGGAACGCCTGGGCGAGGTCCTGCCAGAAGCCGCCGCTCACGACGTCTCGGCGAGGGCTGCGTCGATGAGCTCGCGCAGCGTGGTGGGGTCGGCGCGGCCGATGATGCGTGCCATCACGCGACCCTGGCGGTCCAGGATCACGGTCGTGGGCACGGCCTGGATCGGCACGCGGCCTTGGAGGGCAGCGATCGCGGTGCCGTCTCGGTCGGCGATGCTGGGGTAGGGGATGGCGAAGGTGCGTTCGAAGGGTTGGGCGGCTCCGGCGTCGTCGGTGCCGTTGATGCCAAGGAAGTGCACCCCGTCCTGGCCGTAGTCCTGTGCTGCGGCGACGAGATCCGGTGCCTCGGCGCGACAGGGCGGGCACGCTGCGTACCAGGTGTTGAGCACTGCGACGTCACCGAGCCAGGCGGCCGTGTCCACGTCGGCGCCGGCGAAGTCCTTGCCGACAAGTCGGACCGGCTCGCCGCGCTGCTCGGCGTCCCAGGTGGTGACGGTGCCGTCGCCGGAGACGTACCCGGCCTCGGTGCCTTCTTCGGTCCAGCCCCCGGTGACCGCTGGCGTGCAACCAGCGAGAAGCGCTCCGAGGAGGACCGTCGCCAGCAGGACGCCGAAAGTGCCGTGGCGCTCAGCTCGGGGCGGCGCTTGGCTGCTGGTGCTCCCGTCGATGCCGATCGGGGTCGCGGTCGTCATGTCACTCCCGCTCGGGCTCTGTACCGGCCGCGCCGCGGCCCGTAGCTGCGAGGAGAACGAGAAGGCCGGCTCCGGTCACGATGGCGATGTCGGCGAGGTTGAAGGTGGGGAACCAACCTGTGTGCAGGTAGTCGGTGACGACACCGTCGACGGCCCGGTCGGCAAGGTTGGCGATCGCGCCCCCTAAGACCAGGGCGAACGCGATGAGCCGCGAGCCCGGGCCGCTAGCGGCGGTCCGCCACGCCAGGACACCGACTCCGAGGGTGACGAGCGCCGTCGCGGTCAGTACCAGCCACCCCGGCGCCCCAGCGCCCACCGAGAACGCCACCCCGGAGTTGTACGCCAGCCGCAGATCCACCACGCCAAGGCCGACGACCTCGTCCTGCAGCTGGGCCACCGCCCAGGCCTTGGCGCTCAGGTCGATGCCCGTGACCAGGGCCGCGACCAGGCCGGCGGTCAGGCGTCGCCGCGCCGACGTGCCTGCAGCGCGGAGTTGTTTCTCGTCCGTGGTGATCGCCATCACTGGGCGGCCAGCGCGGGCTGCTCGGGCCTTGCCGTGATGGCTTCGGTCACGTCCGTCGGCAGAGGCTGGGCGCGTCCGGCGCGGACGCCGTTGGCGATGACGAGGACCTCAGCGATCTCGTGCACGAGCACGACGGCGGCCAGCCCGAGAACACCGAAGAGCGCCAGGGGCATGAGCACGATGATGATCGCCAGGGACAGCCCGACGTTCTGCAGCATGATGCGCCGTGCCCTGCGAGCGTGGGCGAACGCCTGGGGCAGGTGACGCAGGTCCTCACCCATGAGCGCGACGTCGGCGGTCTCGATCGCGACGTCGGTGCCCATCGCGCCCATCGCGATGCCGAGGTCGGCGGTCGCCAGGGCGGGGGCGTCGTTGACGCCGTCGCCGACCATTGCGGTGCGGCGCTGGGTGCGCAGCTGGGCGACCAGTGCGGCCTTGTCCTCGGGGCGCAGGTCTGCGTGGACCTCGTCGATGCCGACCTCGAGGGCCAGGGCGGTCGCGGTGAGGCTGTTGTCACCGGTGAGCATGGCGACGTGGTAGCCGTCGCGGCGCAGCTGGGCTACGACCTGCGCTGCCTCGGGCCGAAGCTCGTCGCGCACGGCGACCGCACCGAGCAGCGAGCCGTTCTCTTCGATCAGGACGGCGGTCGCCCCCGCCTGCTGCATCCGCTCCACCTCACCGGCCAGTGACCCGGCCTGGACCCAGCCGGGTCGCCCGAGCCGGACGGGCCGACCCTCGAACGTCCCGGTCAGGCCCGCACCGGGGACGGCCTCCACGTCGCTGGCCGGGCTGACCGCGGAAACGGCGGCCAAGATTGCCCGCGCCAGGGGGTGCTCGCTGCGTGCTTCGAGGGCGGCCGCGACCTGCAGGACGCGCTCCTGGGTGTGGCCGGGCGCCGCGACGACGGCGACGACGGAGGGGGCGTTGCGGGTCAATGTCCCGGTCTTGTCGAGGGCGACCCCGCGGATGGCACCGAGGGCCTCAACCGCCGCACCGCCCTTGATGAGCACACCCTGCTTGGAGGCGGCACCGACGGCGGCGACCACGGACACCGGGATGGAGATCGCCAGGGCGCACGGTGACGCCGCGACGAGCACGACGAGGGCTCGCTCGATCCACGTGCCCGCGTCACCCAGGAGGCTGCCGGCGACAGCGATGAGCGCCGCGGCGATCATCACACCGGGCACCAGCGGCTTGGCGATGCGGTCCGCCAGGCGCTGGGCTTCGCCTTTGCGGGACTGCTCGGCCTCGACGATCCGCACGATCCGCGCCAGCGAGTTGTCCTGCGCGGTGGTGGTCACCTCCACCTCGAGGACGCCGGATCCGTTGATCGACCCCGCGTAGACGGTCCCCCCGGGCCCGGCCTCCACGGGCACCGACTCACCGGTGATGGCCGAGACGTCCAGGGCCGTGCGACCGGTGCGGATGACCCCGTCGGTGGCGACCCGCTCCCCGGGCTTGACGACCATCAGGTCCCCGATGCCCAGCTCACCGGGAGCCACCGTGGTCTCGGCACCGTCGCGCAGCACCGTCGCTGTAGCGGGCACGAGATCCAGCAGCGCCCGCAGGCCGCGACGGGTTCGGGCGAGGGAGTACTCCTCCAGGCCCTCGCTGATGGAGAACAAGAACGCCAGTGCAGCCGCCTCGGCGACCTCACCCAGAAGCACCGCGCCGATCGCTGCGATCGTCATCAGCGTCCCGACGCCGATCTTGCCCCTGGCCAGTCGCCGCACCGTGCTGGGGACGAACGTCCACGCACCGACCAGCAGAGCCACCGAGTTCAGCACCGTCGCGACGGCGGGCTGATCCATCGACGCCGCGACCAGGCCCACCAGGAGCAGCACGCCGGCAACGGCGGCGAACCGAAGCTCGCTGACCTCCCAGAGCCGCTCGGCCTCGTGCTCCCCGGCTTCGTCGCCGGCTGGGGTGGTCTCGTCGTCGCTGCAGCCGCAGGCGTCGCTCATCGTGCGCTCTCCTTCGTCGTGGCGACCCGGCTTGGGTCGGAAGTGGTGGGGTCCGCGTAGGTGGGGCACAAGGCCACAGCGTTGCCAGTGGCGGCCAGCAGGTCTTGGGCCACCGCGAGAAGGTCCATGAGCTCCGGGCGGCTCAGGTGGTACACCGACGCGCGTCCCTGCGCGCGGTAGTCGACCAACCCGCACTCGCGCAGGCAGGCCAGGTGCGAGGACACGGTGGACTGGCTCAGCCCCAGCTCGGTGCACAGGTCCACGACCCGCGCTTCGCCCGTCGCCAGACGGCGCACCAGCGCCAGACGAGTCGGGTCGCCCAGTCCTCGGAACAACGCCCCCGCGGGCGCGAGCTCCGCGCGGCCACTCACATCAGGACTTGCGGCGATCATCGGCATGGGTCGATGCTAGCGGCTTTCGGGTGTGAGTTCGACCGGGTCGAGCCCTGGGAGGCGGCTGTGTTGATGGACCGCGTGGAGACGATGCTCGTCGACATCGCGCCCCGGGCATCGCTCCAGGGCTTGGGAGCGCACATCTCAGGCAGGCACGCCGTCGAAGTCGGCTACGGGCGCGGTGTGGGAGCCGAGCTGCGCCTGCACCGATGGCAGTTGCCGGTCGCGCCGGTGACGCGCTTCTTCAGTGGCTTCGTCAGCGGTGTCGCCGTGGAATCGTCCCCCACCGACCGGGTGTGCTCGTGAGCGGCTACCCGATCCTCGCCCTGACCCTGTTCTTCGCCTGGGCGCTGCTGGCCGGGGTCGGCCGCATGCTGGTCCAGCGCAGGCGCACCGGTGACAGCGGGTTCCGGTTCACGGCCGCGCCCCGCGGCACCGTGCAGTGGTGGGACAACCGCATCAGTGGAGCCGGTTCCGTGGTTGCCGGCGTCGCCGGCCCCATCGCCGACATGGTGGGACTGGAGCCGCTCGCGCTCCTCAGCGCGACCGCCATGCGGACCACAGCGGTCGTGGTCGCCGCCGTCGGCGTGGCAGGCACCTACGCCGCACAACTGGCCATGGGCACCGCGTGGCGCATCGGTGTCGACCCCAGCGAGCGCACCGATCTGGTCACATCAGGGCCGTTCGCGGTCGTCCGCAACCCGATCTTCACTGCCGCCCTCATCACCTTCGCTGGCCTCGCTCTTGCCTGCCCAAACTTGATCTCGCTGATCGGCTTCGCCGTCGTCCTCGCAGGAATCCAGACGCAAGTGCGCGCGGTGGAGGAACCGCACCTGGTCGCAATCCACGGGACGGCCTACGCCACCTACGCCGCACGCGTGGGCCGTTTTCTCCCGCTGATCGGCCGCCTCGGCCGCAGCAGCGAGTAGCGCTCCGGCGCTTCGCACCGTAATCAACCGGAAGGCCCTCGATGGACCTGGCAGTAGCTGCCCTGCAAGCCGTCGGTCTTTTCCTCGTTACCAACATCGACGACATCATCGTGCTTTCACTGTTCTTCGCGCGCGGCGCCGGTACCGCGGGCACCACTGCCAAGATCATCGTCGGGCAGTACCTCGGTTTCGGCGCCATCCTCATCGCCTCCGTCCTGGTCGCACTCGGCGCGAAGGCCTTCCTGCCCGAAGATGCCATCGCGTACTTCGGGCTCATCCCCCTGCTACTCGGTCTGTATGCCGCGTGGCAGGCATGGCGCAACCGCGGCGACGACGATGACGACGACCCGGGAAAGGCCGTCGCCGTCTGGACCGTCGCAGCCGTGACCTTTGCCAACGGCGGCGACAACATCGGCGTCTACGTCCCCGTCTTCCTCACGGTAGGCCCCGCAGCGACGGCCGCTTACGCCATCGTGTTCCTCGCACTCGTCGCCGCGCTCGTTCTGGCCGCCAGGTACGTCGCCACCCGACGACCCGTCGCCGAACTCCTCGAGCGGTGGGAACACGTCTTGTTCCCGCTGGTCCTCATCGCCTTGGGCGTCATCATCCTCGTCGAGGGCGGCGCGTTCGGGCTCTAGAACACGATGAGGGTGCGCCGCTCGCTGACTCGGCTGCGCCTGTCCCTGAGCAATTCTATGGAGAACGGTCGGCGATCAACCCCTGTGAGAATGGGAGGTCGTCTCGTCCACTGGTGCGGCCCATGAATCTGCGTCGACTGCCTGCCAGCCCTCGAGCTGAGGCTCTTCCGCGTCGACGGTCAGCTTGGCCCGGAGCCGCCTGACCGTCGTGGTGTCGTCGATCGAGACGGCGGCCTCCAGCGCATCTCCGAGAAGAAGCTCCGACCAGGCGTCGACCGCGAGCCCTCTTGTCGCCACCTCTAGACCCGCGCGCGTCTCGCCGCGCTCGAGGAGGAGGCGGGTCAGCACATGGGTCACGTCCGCGATTGTGCTGATCATCTCTTGAATGTCGTGCTCGGCCCAGGTGAAGGCCGAGTCCGGGACGCCGAGGAGCGGGCGGTCCCGTACGAGGTCCACCGCAGCCCGAAGGTCGTCGAGGGCGGGGGGCCCCGCGGCCAGCCCGCGACGTGCGTTCCGCTGAAAATCCGCCCAGTCGCTCGTCACAGCGTCGCCGAGCCGGTAGATGCCATCGGCCCCGACGACCGGCAGGACGTTCGCGCCGACACGCTGTCGAGTCCGATAGACGAGGCTGTTGCGCGTCTGCTTGTCGACGCGTGCTCCACACCACAGTGCCTCGTCGAGTTCCGGCCCCGTGGCTCGGCCTCGAAGGGCCAGGTAGACGAGGAGCTCGGTCGACCGTCGACTGAGGCTTGCAGCACCGCTCGGCAGCCCGTCGATGGTGATGGGTCCCAGTACGCAGATCCGGACGGGCGAGCGGGCGCCGCCGAGTTCATCTCCCGCGTCATCACCCGCTTCTTCGTTCACGACGGCGGCCGGCATCGCGGCGAACGCCTCAAGGATCTCAACCGCGACAGGCTGGTGGCCCGCGGGCGGCTCACCGCCGGTGGGTGGAGCAGCGACGGTCAGCAGCTCGACCAAGCGGTCAAAATCCTCGAGTGTCAACCGTTGCGGAGCGACGTCGATTCCGAGCGGTTCGAGTCGGGCAGCGGGCCCATCCGCGATGAGCGTCCAGCCGTCTTCCCCCGGCGTGCCGGCCGCGACGACGGTGGCCCCGCTCCAAGGGGACGCGACGGCCACCGACGCGGCGGTCGTCACGAAGACGACCGGCAGCCAGACATCACCGACGATCCGGTCGGAGCGGGCTTGGAGGGTGTCGTCCACTCCCGCGTCCGCGGTGGCCTGGCGTACTTCGTGAGCTCGCCGGTCGACGGTTGGACCAATGGCCTCCACCGGAGCGATCTGCAGGCGTGCCGGGTCGCACGCCTGCGCCAGCGGTTCGAAGTCAGGAGTCGCGACGAGCCCGATGCGGCCCGTGAGGTCGGAGGTGGCGAGCTCGGCGACAAGCGCGCGGAGGATCTCGGTGGCTGCCGTTCGGTCACCGGCGATCGTCAGCGTGCCGGCCGCTTCGAGGTTCACGAGCACCGTTCCCTCGGACGTGTTGCCGAGCGTGACAAGCGCAGGGAACGGCTCGGGGCGATCAGGGTCTTCGGCGTCGATCCTGTCGGCGAGCGCCTCATGTGCGGTCCAGGTCCGCGCGTCCGTCGCGGTGTACGGCTCGACGGGGGCGTCGTCGTCCTCGGTGAGGTGCAGGACGACGGAAGCGGGTGTCACGGTGACGGCGCCGACGCGCGGGAGGTCACGCTCGGCTTGGTAGCAGCGCGTCGCCAGGTCGAGGAACGAGGCCTTGAGGCGAGCGATCGTCATCGGCGGCACGGCCGCACGCAGGGCTCGCTCCGCGTCGTCGGCCGATGAGCCCGGAGTCGGCAGCGGGATTCGACGACCGATTCGGCGCACGCGTTGCTGCATGACACGCCGTCGCGTGATCTCTCCGACGACGCCGGCGGCCGCGAGCGCGGTGAGCCCGAGGAACAGCCCGTGCATCTCCACTTCGGAGTCGCCCTCGGCGCTGACGGTGATCGTCTCCTCGTCGTTGCCTTCCTCGAACATCTCAGCAGGCGGCATCGCCAGGTGGCGACCGGGTGCCGCGTCATCGGTCCGCTCCGCTCCATCACTGACGGCGCCCGCCCCGCCATCGTCCGTCTCTTGGGGGTTGGCACGGTTCGGCGGCGCGTCATCGACGGCCCTCGACGCGCCATCGAGAGCGCCAGTCCCGTCATCGAGGGAGTCATCGGTGGGGGACGCCGTTGAGCCGCGCGCTGCCTGAGTCGATTCCCGGGGCGCGGGCAGTTCCAAGAGCCAACCCGGCCGGATGAGGTCCGGATCCCGCAGTGCGTCACCATCCGGCTGCGCGCGCCCGACGTTCAGGTCGACGATCTCCGGATAGCGCAGCGGGTCGCCGAGCTCTTGGGTTGCGACGTCCCACAACGTGTCACCGGCGTCGACCGTGTACGGCGTGGTGGCGCTAGTCGACGGCGACGCGGCCGTGCCTGCGACCCCGACGGCGTCGGAGGGCAATAGCAGTCGCCAACCGGGGTAGACCCAATGGGCGTCCGTGAGCGCTCGGCCGTCGGGCTGCGGAAGGCCGAGGTTGAGGTCCCGAATCTCTGCGTACCGGTGCCCGGACCCGAGGTGCCGCTCGGCCAGGTCCCAGAGGGTGTCCCCGCGGAGCACCGTCACAGACGGCAGGCTGGCGTGGCCGTCCTCCACCGACGGTGCGGCCGGTGATTCCATGCGCGAAGCGGGCATCCCTGACGGACCCATCGAGGGGCCGGCTGCGACGGTTGGGAGGACGTGAGCTGCCACCGCTGCAGCGGTCTGCTGGCCGAGTCCCCACGCAGAAGCGGTCGGGGCCGGGGGCGTCAGGAGGAGTCCAGCGGTGGCGACGAGCCCAGCCGCGAGCCGCTGAGCGGGCGCCAGGAGGGGGAGGTGCGGCGTCCGCACTGCGCGGACTGACGAGGCGATCTCGATGACGAGCGGCAGTGCGAACGCCAGCCACGCGAGCCACGCGATGACGGTGACGACGCCGAGGAGGAGGCTCCCGTCATCGGGCCGGCTCGCAGCGTCGATGACGCCCCTCCACGTCGGAAGCGACGTGGGCACTCGCACTGGGGCGACCACCAAGAGCGCCGCGGGGACGCCGATGACGAAGGCAACGATGGCCGCGGCGGCGAGCAGCCCGCGCAGCAGGTCGCCGCCCTTGCGGGGTTCGGGTCGTCGGACCTGGGTCTCGGTGCGTTCCATCATGTGCCGTCTCCTGTGACGCCGTGGACGAGAACTGCGCGACCGTGGCCCGTGACCGTGAAGGAGCCGACGCCGACCAGACCCAGGAAGACAGTGGGCGCTGACACGACGGTGTTCACCTCGACGGCGGTGCCGTCAGCGGAGAATGCGGCGCTCCCGCGTACGCCCGTCGCCCCGAGGTATTCCTGGGCGGCCCGCACGGCGGTCGCTCGATCGACGGTGACTTCGCCCGTGACGAGGGCTGCCGGGTCAACCGCCTGACCGGCGGCCCGCGCCGCCTCAACCGCCACGCGGTCCGCGTGTTGTGCGGCGCGCAGCTTCGCGCCGCCGTCCACGACAAGGCCGCACAGCACGAGCAGTCCAAGTACCGTCACGGCGACGAAGACCGTCACGGAACCTGCGTCCGGCTCGTCCGCACGCATCCGCCCCCGCACCCACGCGAGCCCGTTCATCGGGTGCGGTACCTGTCGACGGCGGAGGTCGACTCCGCGGTGAGCGTTCGGCTTCCTGGGAGGCCGGGCACCGCCAGGTCCGCCATGGTCACCGTGCAGCTCGCCCGGACGGTCACGCTCGCGGCCGTCCCGAGCGGCGCAGCCAGCGCTGAGGGGTCGACCTGCGCGACGGTCGAGCTGCACCGCAGATCACTTGTGGCCGTCTCCCGGTCGACCGTCTGCTGAGCCGCCGCTCGCGCCCCGTCGACCGTGCGTTCGATCGACGCCGCGCGAGCCGCAGCGGCAGTCGCGTGCTCGACCGCCGACGCCGCCACCTGCAATCGCCCCGCCAGGACGAGCGCGGCCAGCAGCATGATCAGCGCCGGGGTCAGGACCGCGAGTTCGAGAGTCACGCTGCCGCGCTCGGGATCGCGACCGTTGATCGGAGTCATGGTCCACCTGCCACGGTGAACCGCTCGACCGGAGCGGTGGCTGATTGGACCACGGCAGGACCGGGCGTCCCGGGTAGGAGCGAGACAGACCGGCCGCTCACCTCGACCCTGACCATCCCGGGGGTCGGCACACCTTGGGATGCCGCTGCGTCGAAGAGCGTCTGCGAGCCGTGGGCGACGACGAAGGCCGTCGCGCCATCGACCCCAGCACCGGGCGGCGCCTGGTAGGCGGCTGCGGCCACGACCCCCTGCTGGGCTGCCGCGAGTGCGACCGAACGGGCGTGGAACCACAGGCCGTACTGGACGAGAGCCGTCACGAGAAGGAGCAGTGCCGGGAACAGGATGGACAGCTCGATGGTGACCGACCCGTCATCGCGTGCCCGCATGGACGAGACCGCCGGGCGGGTGGCCCGTCGGCCGAGACGGGAAGTGCGGGACACGGCTGCCTCAGGTGATCTGGTCGACGCGGCGCTGGACTGCGGCGGTGATGGCGACGACGAGGAGGGTCGCGACGGCGATGAGCCCGAGCACGATGATCACGAGCTCGAGCGTGGATGCGCCGACGTCGTTCTCTCCCAGCCGGCGTCGGACGGCTCGTCGGGCGGTCGCGACGTAGCCCTGCAGGACGGTGAGCGTGGCGATCGTGTGCAGCATGTCGAGGCTCCTTGCGGGGTCGGTCATCCGGTGAAGATGCGTGCGAAGGCGGGGAGGGCGATGAGGGCCATGAAGGCGACGCCCAGGAGGGCGACGGGGATCGTCATGTGCTCGGACGCCGCGTTCGCGTCGGCCGAGGCCGTTGCGAGCAGCTGGGTGCGGAGCGAGGTCGCGCGGGCGCGCAGGGTGCCGTAGACGGCGGCGCCGTCCGTGCCGGACAGGCGCATGATGTCGGCGAGGTCCGCAAGCTCCACGACGCCGGTGTCGTCCGCGAGTCGGTAGAGGCCGTCCCACGCCGGGCGACCGGTCACCTCCGCGGTCAGGAGGGCTTCCCGGATGCGCTGGAACTCCCGAGATCGCCCCACGGTGGCGGCGCGTTCGAGGGCTTCGGTCGCGCCGGCGTCGGCGGCCCGCTCCAGCGCGACCAGCTCGAGGTAGACGCAGGTCGCGCGCCGCATCGCCGCTCGCGCGGTCGCGGCCCGACGACGGAGCTCGACGTCGGGCACAAGCGACAGCACACCTGCGCTGACGAGGCCCACACCGACGGGCAGCACCGGTGGAGCGGAAACCCCGGCAACGGCCAGCAGAGCGGCCATCATCGGCGGGAACGCCAGCCCGACCAGGGCGTAGCCCACCTTGCGGGCTGCGAGCGCTTCTACGGTCTGCTCCGTCACAGCCAGCTCGGCGCTGAAGCGGCGCAGGCCGAGTCCTTCCACGAGCCTCGGGAGCGTGCGGGCGCGCACCCCGGCGAGCGCTCCCGAGGCCGGCGGTGTCTCCGATCGCGAGACCCGCGGATCCAGGCGTGCGAGCGCGGCGGCCAGTTGGGGACGGCTCGGAACCAGGCCGGCTGCGACGACGGTGATGCCGGAACCGACGAGCGCCCCCGCCAGGAGGACCTCCCAGCCGATCACCGCGACCACCTCGCGGCGAGGGCGTCGTTGCTCGTGCCACCGAGGAACCGTGGCTCCGGCGCGGAGATCGTGAGGCGATGGATCCAGGCGAGGCAGGCGGCGAAGCCAATGGCGACTGCTGCGAGAACGATCTGGCCGAGCGCACTCCGGTACGGCGCGACGTATGCCGTATTGAGCGAGCCGATCGCGACGACGGCGAGCGTGATCAGCGTGACCGCCCGGGCGGTCGCCCGAGGCTTCGCGCGCTCGGCCTCCACGCGGCGTCGAGCGCCGACGTCCTCGGCGACGGAGTCGGCGACCGAGACGAGCACCCGGGAGAGCCCGGGGCCCCTGCGCCGAGCGGCGAGAATGAGAGCGCTGACGACGAGGTCGGCCGACGCATCATCCATGTCGTCCGCGAAGGCGTGGAGTGCCTGTTCGGCCGGCCAGCGTGCCGCCAACCGGGCGCTGAGCGCCGAGACCTCGCGTCGGATCGCCTCGGGTGCGGTTGCCACCGACGTGGTGACCGCCTGCTCGAGACCGGCTCCAGCGACAAGGACGTCCGACAGTCGGCGGGTCCACTCCTCGATCGCCTCGATCCGATCGATCCGCCGCTGTTCCTTGGCTCCTGCCCCGAGAGCCACAGGCAGTCCGATGACGGTTGCTGCGGCGAGGAGCCCAGCGACGGGCCACGAGAACAGCGCCCACACGAGGATCCCGACCGAGAGGGCAACGAGAAGTCGTGCGCGCCGCGAGGCGACGTAGGAACGCCACGTTGAGCGCCGGCCCCGTCGGTCGGAACGCTGTCGAGGTTCCGCCCGGCGGATGCCGGCGACGCAGACGATGACGCCGGCCGGGACCAGGATGCCTGCAGCGGCGGCGAGCAAGGCGGTCGTCATCGAGCACCCCGTCGGTCGATCCAGCCGTCGTCGTCGAGCAGATGTTCGTCGAACCCGACCCGTACGAGGTCGGACAGGAACGCCGGCCGATGGAGGGGAACCGCGCGTCCGTCCGGTCCGGGGCCGAAGACCGTCGTCGTCGCCGGACGCGAGGACTCGCCGAGCCCTTCGATGGCGATGACGTCAGTGACGAAGCGCCGCTTGGGGCCTCCCTCCGCGGACTCGTCGACCAGGTTCAGGTGCACGACCAGGTCCACGGAGCCGGCGAGGAGGCGGTACGCGAAGGACTCCGTCATGGAGATCCCGGCCGAGAGGCACAACGTGACGATGCGGTCGATGCCGTGCTGGGCCGAGCGCGCGTGCAGCGTGCACATCGAGCCGTCCCCGGTCGACATGGCCTCGAGCATCGGCAGCACCTCGGCGCCGCGGACCTCGCCGACGATGATCCGCCGCAGGTTCATTCGAAGGGCGTCGGTGACCAGGTCCGTGAGGGTCACCTCGCCGGAGCGTCTGCCCTGGGCGTCGCGCTCCGTCGAGCCTTCCCGCGCCTCCATGGCGACGACGCGCGGATGCCGCTCGGGAAGGTCATGCAGATGGAGTTCGTACTCCTTCTCGATGGTCGCGAAGCGCTCCATCGGCCCGAACTCGTTGGCGAGCGCACGGACGAGAGTGGTCTTGCCCGCGTTCTGCAGGCCGGTGACGACGACGTTCTTGCCGGCGCGGACAGCGGACCTGAGAAAGCCGGCCAGGACGGCATCGAGCGTGCCCAGCCGGACCAGGTCGTCAAGATCGACGTCCTTGACGCGGTGCCTACGGATGACGACGTGCGGCCTCGGCGTCGTCCACGCCATCGCCGCGAGTCGCGAGCCGTCCTCCAGGCGGAGGTGGAGCGACGGGTGTGCGGACGTGAACGTCCTCTCGTCGGCTCCGGTCCGCGCCGCCAGCAGCTGCAGCAGCTCGATGAGCTCGGCGTCGGAGTCGGCGACGGGCTCGGCCCTGCGGTCGCGGCCGTCGGCGTAGGAGATCCACACCGAGTCGCACCCGTCCACCTCGATGTTCTCCACGAGCGGGTCGTCGACGAGCGGTTGCAGGCGACCAAGGCCGAACAACGCCGCTATCACGGCGGCGGCCACGGCCATCTCCGTCTCCACGGGCCAGGGATCCAGACCGGACTGCACGCGTGCCCGAGCGCGTGCGCTGAGCTCGGATGCGAGGAGCGAGCGGGCGAGCTCCCGACGCGCTGCGGGGTCCGGCACGGCGTCTGCCTGGAGACGCGTCGCCAACGCCTCGGCGACGGTCGTGCGGATGTCCCGGACGGTTGCCAGGTCGACCGATGCTGCGACGGGAATGACACGCTCACCGTCAATCCAGCGGGGGAGTGCGCCCGGCACGTGCTGTCCGTTCCGGGAAGCGAGGCGCAGGTCGTCGGTCATGGCGCGGTCACCTGCCTCGCCGGTGCGGCGGTGCGCGCCAGGGCGGCGGCCGTCTGAGTGACGGCGCGAACCAGTGCCGAGCGCCGCAGTCGCGGCGTCACCGGGCCGAGAAGCGAGAGGGCGCGTGAAGCCCACACGTCCTCCGGCAGTTCGGGCAGGGCCTCCGCGTCCAGCGCACGAGCCACCTCGCCCGCTGAGTAGGGCGCGGGCCGGCCGACGACCAGCACGCCGGTGGCCGCCCCCGCAAGCCGTCTTGAGCGAAGCTCGGCAAGGGCGGTTCGCGCCGCAGCCACCGCGGGCAGGGTCGGGCGCGACACGAGGACGGCGACGTCCGCAGCGTCGATCAGGGGCTGAGGTTCCCAGCGGTGGCCGAGTCGCCCCGCGTCGACGATCACGTCCAGCCCTGAGCGCTCCAGCTCGTGGGCGACCTCGACCAAGGTGCTCCAGACCCCGCCGAGTGGCCGGGCCTGCCCCGACTCGGACACGCCCGTCAGGATCAGGCAGGAGGCGGACTCGTCGAGGGCGACCGCGTGGCGAAGGACGTCGTCAGCCGTAGCGGCTCGCTCCGCGGCCACGCCGAGGATGCCGCCCCCGGTGGGGATTCCTCCCTCGACGAAGGCGGGGATCAACGCCGAACCCACCGGATCCGCGTCCACGAGCAGAGCAACACGGTGCGCTATGGCACCCGACCACGTGCGGGTGAGCGCGAGGGCTGTCGTCGTCACGCCCGGGGCGCCTGACGCGGAGCAGAGCGTGAAGAGGGCCATCAGGGCTCCTCGTGAGCGAGGAGGACGAGTGCGAACCGGCCGGTGGCTGCGCGTGCCGCGATCGCCGGACCGTCGGCCGCGGACGCCACGACGTCGACGACGCTGACGCCGTTGAGGTCCGGCGTGCCGACACGTGCCACGACCACCTCGAAGGTCTCCGGGTCCTCGGTCGGAGGGTCGGCGGCCTCGGTCGGGGTGTCGACGACGAGGAGTCGGTCGCCTGCCCTGAGTCCCGAAGCAGGGAGGCGGTCCGCGGTGGCCGGCAGTGGCACGAGCGCCTCGCCCGGTCTGGGCGGACCGGTGGGTGCGACGTCGGAGGGAGCCAGGAGGCTCCCGGCGGCGAGGTTTGCCGTGGCGAGCTGCCCAACGAGGGCCGCACCGGCGTCGGCCGCGACCGTGGCGACGGCGGGATCGACCGCCACGGCCGTCGTCGTCAGGTCGTCGGCGGCGATCGCCGCTCCGTAGGGGACATCGCGCGCGAGCATCACGACGTCGGTCCGGTCGCCGGCCGAGGCGACGAGCCAGACGGCAAGGAGTGCCCCAAGTGCAGAGAGGGCGATTCCCGCCGTGATGAGCCCGGGACGGCGGCGCCCGCGTGGCGGGACGACCGGCGCCAGGCGCTGCGGACGCGCGCTGGGTGTCGCCGGTGTCTCCCGGCGGTACGTCTCGGTGCTGGTGGCCATGGTGGCTCCCGATCAGCAGGTGCTAGCTCGTTCCGAGCACCTGCAGCTCTCCGATGCGGACGGACGTGCTGGCGGACCGGGTGACCTCGAGGCTCCCGGCGAGGCCGCCGCCCGACCACGTGACATCCCACGTGGTCGTGCCGGTGACGGTGTAGGCGTCGTCAGGGCGCCCGGCGGAGGAAGCGGTGTAGACGTGGTCGCACGTCGGCGACTCGACGTGGCCGGGGATGTAGGGCGTGCCCGGGCCGTCGCAGCGCATGCGCGAACCGTCACCGAGGTCCCAGTCGATCCACTTGGCCACTGCGGTCGCCGTGACAGACAGGCCAGGAACCGACGCCGTCGCACTGTTGGGGCCCCACGTCGTCGCGCCCTGCTCGGTCCATAGCCACAACGGAACGCCCACAGTGCCGATCTCGTCCGCGTCGAGAGGGGTGCGGATCGCCGGGCCCTCCAAAGCCATCTGCTCGACTGCCTTATCGGCGAGCTGCCTGGGATCGCCGCCGTAGCCGGCTGGCGGAGCCGGCAACCACGTCCAGCCCCCGTTCGTCCCCGGGGCCAGAAGCGGCTCCGCGCACGAGACGTCGTAGATGGCGCCGTCGGGATAGTGGCCCTCCCAGACCGCGTCAGTGCCGGCGGGCTGGGGATCGCGAACCCTGTAATAGCAGGAGTCGCTCGCGTTGAACCAGCCCCACTGATCGTGCCAGCACGGAACGATGCTGCCTCGGAAGGTGACACATTGGCCGGCGCCGGCGCTTACTCCCGGTGCGTCTCCGGGCCCCGTGCCCGGCTTGCCGGGGTTCTCGACCTCGATCTCGCAGTTGATGATCGTGGGAGGGCACTCGACCGGAGCCGCCCCCGATGCGGGCGCCGCGACGACGACCATGAGCGCGGCGACCAGGGCGAAACCGGCCGCGATGGTCCTCAGCACGGCTGGTCCCGGTTGAGCGTCACCTCGCGGATGACCCAGCGATCCTCGTAGAAGACCGCCCAGGCATCGGCCGTCACCCGCAGGTTCTGCTGGGACGCGGACGATGCTGGCTCCCCGGTCGCGCGGTGGGTGAGAACCCAGTCGGTGGAGTCCACGCAGTCGACGACATGGGCAGTTCGCTCGCCCTCGATGACGATGGAATCGACCGTTGGGGAAATCACCGGCGCTCCCACCATGACGACGTCGTTCTGCTCGGCCCAGAGGAGGGACTCGGCCAGCCCGGATCGCGCCTTGTCCACGATGTAGCGGTCGAAGTCGTCCGGCAGCGGCGCCGACGGGTCGGCCAACGCCTGGGCGGAGACGTCCCAATAGCTGTCATAGGCGGCGAGCACCGCAGCCTCTGCCTGTTCGACGGCCGGGTCCGCGGTCGGGGTCGGCGAGGTCGTCACGGGAGGCGATGACGGAGTCGGTGTGGTCGGGACGGGCGTGGGATCGGGCGCTTCGGCGGTGCACGACGACAGGACGATCGCGACGAAGGTCATCGCCGCGAGGCGGTGCAGAAGTGGTCGGCTCGTCATCGGGCCACCACCGTCCCCCCAGAAACGGTGCCGAGAATGCCCAGGTCCGCGTCGATCACGGCGCGGACCACCATTCGACACCCGTTGTCGGGACTTGTGAACCCTTGCGAATCGGCGGTGGGCGAGCTTGAGCGTCGTCATGACTACAGGTGTGCGTAGGCAGAGGGGAAGACGACGCACGTCCGCGCTCCGATGTGTGGATCACCGTCATGAGGCGGCGCGTGCCTCCGCTGTCAGGCGGGCCGACGATGCGCTGTCCGGCATGGGGGAGCGCAGTCGCCTCCTCCGCGTCGCCTGAAGAGCCCGTCGAATCTCGGGGTCTTCGGCGACAGAGGGGCCGTCGGTGAGCAGCCGGGCGAGGAGGCCCGCAGCGCCGTCCGAACCGCGGAGGACCAGCACGAGCCGCCGCGCCTGCCACGGCGGGAGGTTGAGCCGGCTGGCCAACGGGCGCCATCCGACGACCGTCGCGCCGGCGCCGATGGGGCCGTCCATCTCGGCCGTCTCCTGTGCGATCCGCACGGCGACGTCGGTAGACCATCCCGCCTCGCGGAGCGCCTGAGCGGCAACATGGACGGCCGCGGCGAGCAGGCCGCCGGGCACTCCGGGCGTGCCCTCGGCGTGTGGTTCCCAGCCGCTCGTGAGGAGTGGCTCGAGGGACAGCGGGCGTCGGATGCCGCCGGCCCGTTCGGCGGCATCGAGCTCCCACGCCCGGCGCGCCGACACTCCCCATCGGTCGGCGAGGATCTCGCCGAGCATCGCTCGACGCGCCGTCTGCCAGAGGACTCCCCACGGGGAACGAGATGTGCGCAGGGACGGTTCGAGGAGCTGTAGCCAGACCGCCTCCCAAGCTGTCGCTTCGGCGTGAGCGGCGCAGGCTCCTCGAAGTCCGACGTCGACGGCGAGCGGACGGACGACGTGGCTGCGCAGGTAGGTCAGGAGAGCCGTCGCGCACGGGCCGTCCCAGCCCTCGACGTCGATGGCGGCGAGGTGGTCGAGCAGGCCGTCGCGGTCGCGCCGGAGCTCGGCCGGCGCTGTGCCCCATCCCGGCGCGGTGGCATGCGTGTCTCGGTCGTCCATCGTGGCCTCCTCCGTGTGGCGGTCGGAGACGACGTTGCTCAGGACCTATGCACGTGGCGATGACGGAGGGGGCCGCGCTGTGGACGTCATGGATGACGCGCGAACTGTGGACGGGGCGTCATCGATGGCGACGCCTGAGATCTCGGTCCCGTCATCGGTGCGGCTCTCGGATGCCTGGAGCGTGGTGCCCGACATCCACTGGGAGTTGGTGGGCCATGCTCGTCCGCGACAGCTCAGGTGGCACATCACCACCGACCGCAGCCCAGGGTGGCAGAGTGGGGCGGGAGAACGTGATGGCAGGAGGGTGAGCGGTGCGGGTCGAGTTGCTGTACTTCGACGGATGCCCCAACTGGACGATCGCCGATCAACGACTCGCCGAGGCGTTGCGGGCTCTGGGTCGTGAGGACGTCACCGTCGAGCGGCGCCTGGTCCAGAGCGCCGCGGAAGCCGAAGCGATTGCCTTCATCGGCTCCCCGTCCATCCGTGTTGACGGCGTGGACCCCTTCGCCTCAGGCAAGGAGCAGGTGGGCTTGTCCTGCCGCCTGTACATGACACCGGTCGGTCTCCGCGGCTCGCCGACCATCGACCAGCTCCTCACGGCGCTCTCGTGAAGCGCGCCCTCGCGCTGCTCGCAGCCCTCTATCTGCTCGCAGCAGCCGGTAGCGGGCTGGCGGAACGCTTCGGGGCGCTGGCGTGCGGCTGCGCTGACGAGTGCTGGTGCCGCCGCCCGGGCCTGAACCGCCTCCGCTGGGTCTTCCCGTGGCACCACCTCCCGCGCCCCACCCCGGCGCAGAAGAAGGACTTGGGCTCCGCGCACTCTTGAGCCGCGCGCCCGCGTCCTCAGCCGCGTGGTGCATACATGATCACGGCAACGCCGAAGAGGCAGATGATCGCGCCCGTGATGTCCCACCGGTCGGGTCGAAACTTGTCCACCACGACGCCCCAGGCGAGCGAGCCGGCCACGAAGATGCCGCCGTAGGCAGCGAGGATGCGGCCGAAGTTGGCGTCGGGCTGCAGCGTCGCGACGAATCCGTAGAGGCCGAGAGCGATGACGCCTCCGCCGATCCACAGCACGCCGCGGTGCTCGCGCACGCCCTGCCAGACCAGCCAGGCGCCGCCGATCTCGGCCAGCGCGGCGACGGCGAACAGGAGCAGGGAGCGCAGCGTCGTCATGGCC
Organism: Actinotalea solisilvae; assembly: GCF_016464425.1. Classification (GTDB taxonomy): domain Bacteria; phylum Actinomycetota; class Actinomycetes; order Actinomycetales; family Cellulomonadaceae; genus Actinotalea; species Actinotalea solisilvae. The sequence continues at coordinate 247,910 of NZ_JADDKQ010000001.1, read as the reverse complement.
GCCAGTCTGCCCGTCGTCAGCCCGCTGCTTGGGAACGCTCCATGGGCAGGCCGGCGGCGAACCAGTCGGCCTTGCCGCCGGCGTACACGCGGACGTCGGTATAGCCCAGGGCTGAGAACGTGGTGGCGGTGGTCGTGGAGCGGCCGCAGGCGGGGCCCGAGCAGTAGACGACCACGGTGCGGCCGCGGTCGGGTGCGATGCGCGCCGCGTGCGCAGCGGTCAGGGCTCCGGGGATGTTGACGGCGCCGGGCAGGTGCTCGGCGGCGTAGTGCGCCACTGGCAACGCCTCGACGAGGATGACCTCGTCGTGCTCGAGTTGGACGACGAGTTCGTCACGGGTGATGGGCGTAGGCATCGCTTCTCCTGGCTGTCGGGTATCCGTGGGAATCAGGCATGGCCAGGCCGCTCAGCAGCCGCCGCCGCAGCTGCACGCGGAGGTCCCTGCTGCCGCGGCGGCAGCGGCGGCCCGCCGTCGGCGCACCCAGATCGCGGTGGTCACGAGCGCGCCGAGGACGGCCACCGCGGCGAGGCCGACGACCTCACCGCCGACCAGGAACGCTCCGACGCCGGCGGCCAGACCGCCCGCCGCGATCAGCGGCACGGAGCACGCGATGGCGCACGCGAGCACGACGCCGATCCCGGCGATCGCCCCCTTCTTGGTCACCGTGCTCCCGGTGGTCGTGTCGTCCTGGTGGTGCTCCGTCGTGGGGCTGGTCATCGGTTCTCCCCGAAGTAGGCAGGCGTGATGGTGCCCCCAGGCAGGGTGCCTGGGGAGCGAGCTGCGTGGGTTCAGGCGGCAGTGCCGAACATCGCGGCGACCACGTCGGCCGCGTCGGCAGGTGCCTGGACCTCCAGGCGGATCTCGCCGGTGGTCAGGCGAACGGTGAAGGTGAAGAAGGAGCAGCAGTCCTGCTCTGCGGCGGCGAGAAGGGTGATCTCCGCGGCCAGGCCTGCGGAGACGGCGAAGGTCAGGGCCATGCCGCCTGAGATGGGCTCGCGAGAGGATGCCCGCCGGACGAGCGACTGCCATTCCGAGACCCGGTCGGTGACGGCGCCGGCGTCGAGCGAGCACGCTATCGGTGTGGCCGACTGGTCCTGCAGCGCCGGGGACCGGGTGAGGGGCACGAACGTTCGGCGGGCGGCCAGGGGGGCCGGAGCCGCAGTGGCGCACGGGCAGTCAGCGCCACACACTCCTGCGGTCGGCGCTCCGGCCAGCCGGGCGGAGACCGTCTGCAGCTGCGCGGCGAGGGCGACCAGCTCGCCGATGCGGGCCTGTGTCTCGGTCAGGCGCTCGGCGACCATCTCGACGACCTGGTGCGCGACGCTCGAGCAGTCCTCGACGTCGTAGGCCCGTGCCAGCTCGGCGACGTCGGACAACGGGATGCCGAGGTTCTTGGTGGCGTTGATGAACCTCAGCCGGGCGATGTCGGCGTCGTCGTAGGTCCGGTACCCGTTCCTGCCGCGCGCCGGCGCTTCGACCAGACCGATGTCCTCGTAGTACCGCAGGGTGGTGGTCGGCACCCCACCAGCTTCGCCGCTTCGGCGATTCGGAAGCTCATGTCCGCGACCGTAGACCTTCGAGTCGAGTCTAAGGTCAAGGCGGCGCGGGTGCGAGATGTAGTTGCCCCGTAGCGCCGCGTTCGCGGAGCGGGAGACTGTGGATGAGTGCCGGGCGGCGCATGCCAAGAGACACTGCCGCTCTCCTGACGATTCGGACCCGGCAGAGCCCTCGAACCGCTTCCGACGTTCGGTTCCGTGCACGCCCCTCCGCGCCGGTATCGTGGCGTCGCGGAGGATGCGCCACGATCCGGGGCGTGCCAGGGAACAGTTCGGAGGGGGCGTCGGCATGGAGGCGTTCCTCGAAGTTGTCGGCGCCCTGACCCCGAGCGTGGGCGTCGGGCTGATCTTCTGGTTCGCTATGCGCAAGGTGATCCACGCGGATCGGAATGAGCGCGTGGCCCAGGCCGCTCTCGATCGCCAACAGCTGGCTGAGCACGCGTCCGAGCCAGCTCGGGGGTCCGCCGCCCGACAGGTTGCGCGGTCAACGCTGTCCAATTCGCCGCCGTCCGGTGGCTCGGTCGAGGATGTGACTGATGACTGAACCGAGGAAGCGGCCGTCCAGACTCGGTCTGGTACTTCCGCTGATCGGATTCGGTCTGATCGTCGCGGCCTACGTCATCTCTTTGGTGTTCGAGCTGCGCTGACCGAGGATGCTGTATCGCTGCACCTCTCTTGCCGGTCGCGCCGCTCTGCCGCGCTGAGGCGCCCGCGTCGACCGCCGGACGCCTCGCCGGGAAGACGCGCTCGAGCTCCTCAGCTTGCCAAGTGCGCTGCCGATGTGGCCAGTGGCTCGGGTGATGCCCGGAGCCGTCCGACAAGAGATGCGGCCACGATGTGACTGAACAGCGCGTTATCGCCAACAAGCCGAAGATCGGCGCCCGAGACGGCGCGGGCTCGGCGTCGGCTGAGCCATCGAGCGTCGCTGGCCCTCCAGGGTGGCGCAGCAAGAAGCTGGTCGTCCTCGTGGCGATCGTCGCACTCCTCGGCGCAGGCGGCGGCTACTGGTTTCTTGCGGGCCCCGGAGCCGGGAGTCGGCCGGCCGCGGCCGAGGAGTCACCCGCGCCGGAGCCCGGCGTCGTCCAGGAACTCGAGCCGATCAGTCTCAACCTGGCGGGAGGCCGGTACCTCATGATCGGTCTGGGGCTGCAGCTCACGGCCGAGGTCGAGGACGAGATTGACCCTTCCATCGCCCTGGACCGTACGATCGCCCTCTTTTCGGGGCGCCCGATCGAGGAGGTCAGCAGCGCTGAGGGCCGCGCCGCGCTGAAGGCTGAGCTCGTCGCCGTGCTCGAAGGGGCCTACCACGGCGAGGTCATCGACGTCTTCTTCACCACGTTCGTGACGCAGTAGGCCGCAGAGCTAGGTCGGCGCACTAGGGCGCGTCTTCCAAGTGACTAGCATCGCTTCATGGCTCAGCGGACGGGCGGCGGCGGACGTTGGCTGCTCGCTGGTGTCGCCGTCACGCTGGTGGTCGTCTTGGTGTGGGGAATACAGGGCGGCAGTTGCGCCAGCGGGATCGATGCTGGCGCTGACTGCGCGTCGGCGCCCGTGGTTGGCGTCGCCGGGGCGTGGGTTCTGACGGTAGGCGGTGGACTGTTCGTTCTCTACGCGCTGCGCCGTGGCTTTCGGGCGCTGCGTCGTCAGCCGAGCGCGTGACCCCGACGTCGGGTGCGGCACCTCATGTTCGGAGCCACGTGAGGACCGCTGCGAGCACCACGCCGCCACGGTAGGTGAGCGCGTGCTTGTCGTACCGGGTCGCCAGTCCGCGCCACTGCTTGAGGGCGTTGAAGGCCCGCTCGACGACGTTGCGCTGCTTGTAGAGACCCGCGATGTAGGTCACGGGTCGGCCTCCGCGTGAGCCTCGCCGCTTCCGGTGCCCCTGCTGGTCGCGGGGTTCGGGGATGACGGCAACGCTCGCGAGGAGTACGCCTTGTCCGCCAGGACCGCGTCGCGGCGCGTGCGTGGTCGCCCAGGACCAAGGCGGGCGACGCGGATGGCGTTCAGCAACGGCAGGCACATCGGGGCGTCACCGCCTTGCCCTGGGCCGATGAGCACGGCCAGAGGTTTGCCTTTCCCGTCGACGGCGTGATGGATCTTCGTCGAGAGGCCGCCGCGAGAACGGCCGATGGCATGGTCACTTGGCTCGAGTCCCGGATTCATGTAACTCGCGTCGGCCCCCTGTGGTGCGCGGGAGGGTCGTGGCGTGCTGGTGCGCTCGGTTGATCGTGGAGTCGACGCTGACGCCCCAGTCGATGTCCCCGGCGGCGTCGGCTTCGGTCAGGACAGCGGTGAAGATCTCGTCCCAGGTTCCGTCGTAGCTGAACCGGCGGTGCCGCTTCCAAACCGTCTGCCAAGGTCCGAACCGCTCAGGCAGGTCTCGCCACGCCACCCCGCTCCGATAGCGGTAGATGATCCCCTCGACCACCTGCCGATGCTCGCGGAACGGCCGTGAACGTCCCTTCACCTGCGGCATCAGCGGAGCGATCCGCTCCCACTGGGCATCGCTTAGCTCAGCGCCTCGACTCACCGGGCCAGCATCACCGCCGGCGGTCGATCGACTTGGGAGACACGCCCTAGTTGAGCAACGGTTCCGGGTCCGTCGTGGCGCCGTTGAGGTAGGTCTCGAAGTGCAGATGGCAGGCGCCAGACAATCCCGTGTTGCCCGCGTAGCCGATCAGCTGACCCTGTTGGACCGACTGCCCGCCGCTGACGGTGAAGCTGGTCATGTGGTTGTAGCTGGTCATCAGAGACGAGCCGTTCCAATATCCATGGTTGATCATCACCTGGTTGCCGAACCCGTTGCGCGACTTGGCCCATTCGACGGTGCCCGAAGCGGCGGCGTACAGGGGCGTGCTGCAGTAGGCGCGCAAGTCGAGCCCGGCATGCAGGCGCCAATACTTGAGCACGGGGTGGAAGCGCATGCCGTACTTGGAAGTGCGGACCCACGGCGTGAAGGACGTGGGATTGGCGAACGGTCGACTGCCGGCCACCGACGGTGGTGCGGGAGCGGCCGCTCCACCGCCGGCCTGGCCGGCGGCCGCTGCTGCCGCTGCTGCCGCTTCCTGCTGCCGGCGCGCCTCCTCCTGAGCTTGGATGATCGCCGTCAGCTCGGCCTCGAGTGCAGCTTGCTGCGCCTCGAGCTCCGCCTGCCGAGCTTCCTGTGTCGCCTTCTGGCTCTCGATCGACGCCGCCTTCTGCGCCTGCTCGTCGCGCAGCTGCTCCAGCGAGACCTTCTTCGTCTCGGCTTCCGCTCGAGCGGCCTCAGCAGCCACCACATTGGCGTCTGCCTCGCTCTTCAGCCTTGCGACCTCCTGTCGCACTGCGCCGAGCCTGACCTCCCGGTTCCGGTTGACGCCGTTGAGCTGCTCGAGGTCCCGCAGTGCCTGGGTCTGAGTCCGCAACGCCGTCGCTGCAAGTGCGGACTCGCGGACGAAGTCGTCGGTGCTCTCAGCGTCGAGGGCGGCCGATAGGGCCGACTCAGCGATGTCTCCCTTGTATGCGTCGCGAGCCATCTGACCGACGGCCACGCGGATGTCACCGGCCCGCTCCGTGTCAGCGTCGACCTGTGCCGTGATGCTCTCCTCCTCGTCCTCCGCAGCGACCAGACGCTGGGCGATCAGGTCCGCCTCGCGCTGAAGTCGGGCTAGCTCTGCCTCGGCGGCGAGGAGCTCTGCTTCGGCGACGGGAATCGCGGCATCCAGCGCCTGCAGCTCGGCGTACGCCTGAACCAACGTAGCGTCGGTGTGAGCAAGCTCCTCCTCGAGCGTGGACATCGCCTCGTCCACGGCTTGTTGGCGTGACTCGTTCTCGTCGCGACGGTCGTCGTACTCACCGGCCTGTGCTGGCGCCGAGGGGGTGCCAGCCATGAGGACCGAACCGATGGCGAGTGCGCTCAGTGCGGCGCGAAGCCGGGTCACCTTCATGTGAGTACCTTCACTGGTCATCCGCGGTCGCGTTGGTAGGTCCTTCGGCGCGGCGAGAAACGGCGCATGTGGGCGCCCGATATGTGGCATACGCTTCGTCAACGGTGGCGATTCAGTGGCTGGGGGCGCGGGCGTCGGCCGGCTTCAGCCGCGTCGGCCGGCGCCGCTTCTGCGTGGAAGTCGCTGTTCGTCATCGCGTTCGTACGGACGAGCTCCGACGAGCACACGGTGTGGCGGCTCGACGGCGCTACCCATCACACCGGCCGGGCCGAGCTCGTCTACCAGGTGAGATCCGAGCACTCGTGCTGCTGCTCGGCGGTCTCGACCTGCAGGGTCGCGTGAGCGATGCCGAAACCGCCGCGGAGGACGTCCCGCGCGCCGGCCAGGACCGCGCCGTGATCGGCCCCTGCCTTCGCTACGAGATGTGCCGTTGCGACGTTCATCCCCGACGTGAGCACCCAGAGGTGCACGTCGTGGATGGCGCTGACACCGGGCACCGTGCTGAGCTGCGTGCTCACCGCCTCCGGGTCGATACCGGCAGGCGCGTGCTGGCCGAGCACTGCGACCACCTGCCGGCCCAGCGTGATGGCCCGAACGATGACGAACACGGCGATCGCGAGAGCGACTACCAGGTCCCAGATCGACTGCCCGGTGAGGATGATCAGCACGCCGGCGACCATCACCCCGACCGAACCCGCGGCGTCGGCAACCACCTCGAAGTAGGCGCCCTTGACGTTCAGGCTGTCCTTGGACCCACTGCGCAGAAGGAGCATCGAGGCGACGTTGATCGCCAGCCCGAGGAAGCCCACCACGAGCATCACACCGGACGGCAGGGAAGCGTCCTCGCCGATGCGGCCGATCGCCTCGACCACCACGTACACGCCGACGCCCAACATGATCAGTACCGTCAGACCAGAGGCGAAGACCTCCGCGCGGTAAGACCCGTAGGTCCGCCGGCCTGAGCGATCGGGACGGGTCGCGATCCGGGTGGCCAACAGGCTGGCCCCCAGCGCCACGACGTCGGCCGCCATGTGTCCCGCGTCGGAGATCAGCGCAAGCGAGCCCGAGACCAGGCCGGCTGCCAGCTCGACCGCGAAGAACGTCGCGGTCAGGGCGAATGCGCCAGCGAGTCTGCGACGGTAGCGCCCGCCGGCGTGCTCACCGACCGGGCCGTGACTGTGTCCGCCGCCCATCAGCGGCCAACCTCGTGGCCCGTGTGCTGCCGGCAGACGTCCAGGAGCATCCGCACGTGGGCGTCGGCCAGCCGGTAGTACACCCGGCGGCCCTCGCGTCGGTTGTCCACCACTCCCGAGCCTCGCAGCAGTCGCATCGTCTGGGACACCGACGCCTCCGGCACCTGGACCGCTGCAGAGATCTCGCACACGCACAGCTCGCCGGCCTCGAGCAGGGCGTAGAGGATCTTTGTGCGGCGCGGGTCTCCGAGAAGCCGAAACAGAGCCGCCAATGCACTCGCCTCGCTGTCATCGGGGACGCTGGACCGGACGAGCTCGGCCCGCTGCGACGCAGGATCGCTGCCGACGCAGCGGTCCAACGGGAGGACCTTGCTCACGTGATCTCCTTATCTGCGTGGATGTTCAGATATCGTCACCATAGCGCGCCGCCGAGTCCTCGAGACCTCCGTGAGCTCGTGGCGGCATGAGAACCGTCCGACTGGCCGCTCGAAGGAGGGTGGATGAGCGACGATCCGGGCGTCACCGGGCCGGTCTGGCTGCCGACGTCGCCTCCGTCATTGGAGACAATGCTCGCGCCGACGCTGCAACCGGTGCCGGTACTCCCGGCTTTGGCCCTCACGCTGCTGGTGCTGTACCTGGCCGGTGCGGTTCGCCTCTGGTCGTCCGGCCGGCGGTGGTCGATCGGCGCGACGATCTGGTTCGTCCTGGGCTGCGTCGTGCTCGCGATCGTGACGGGCGCGGGCATCGAGGGGTACGGCTTGCGTCTGTTCTCGGCATTCATGTTCCAGCAGCTGACCTTGATGATGCTCGTTCCTCCGCTGCTGGTGCTCGGCCGCCCGGGGACGCTCCTACTTCGGGCGACACCGCATCACGGACTCGGACGCTGGATCCTCGTCGCGGCCCGTCGGTCGCTGCGCAGTCCGGTCAGTCGCGTCGCACTGCACCCGGCGGTGATGGTCCCTCTCTTCCTGCTGGCCTTCTACGGGCTGTACCTGGGCGAGCTCGCCGTTCCGCTGTTGCGCACATGGTCGGGGCACCTGTTTCTCGAGGTGGGCTTCCTCGTCGCAGGGCTGCTCTTCACGGTGCCGGTTCTCTCCGCCGACCCGCTGCCGATTCGACAGACCCATCCGGGTCGTCTGCTGGACCTGGTGCTGGAGATGCCTCTGCACGCGTTCTTCGGTGTGATCGTGATGATGGCCACCGTGCCGATGGTGCCGCTCTTCGCCGCTCCGCCGGCCATGTGGGCGATCGATCCCCTCCGCGACCAGCAGGTGGCCGGCGCGCTGGCATGGTCCTACGGCGAGGCGCCTGGTCTGCTGATGCTCCTGCTGATCGCCAGCAGGTGGCAACGCAGCGACGCCGCACGTTCCATCGCGAGGGATAGGCAAATCGACCGGGACGGCGGCGCTGACGCCGAGCTAGAGGAGTACAACGAGTACCTCGCACGCTTGAACGGCTCCGCGCCCCCTGGCGGACTTCCACGGGTCCCGGAAGCGTGACGGTCAGGTCGGTGCGACTCCGCGTGACATCGTGCCCGTCGTGCCCGTCGTCGGGCCGAGGATGTCCTGTCCCACCCGGACACCGGCGTAGACGGCCACAGCGATCAGGAGCGCGAGCCCGACGACAAGGCGCCACTCGAGCCACGCGGGGTACGAGCGGTCCCGGCCGCGGACCTCGGCGCGCCGGCTGTGCGCGGCCGAGTCGGGCGCGCGTCCACCTCGTTGCCGGTGAGAGCTCGTACGACGGACCGGTCCAAACGGTGACCGTGATCGTCGGGAGTCGCGGCGGGGGCGGCTTCGTCTGCGGGCGGTCAGCGCCCCCCCGATGACGGCGGCGGCCGCCAAGAGGTACGTCCCCGTCTCTGGCAGCGACCCCAGCACTGCCGCGGGCGTGAGGGTGGTACGTAGGGGCATGGACATGACGAGCGCCTGGCTGGTGAACAGACCGGTTCGGGCGGTGACCGTTCCGTCTGGCCCGATCATGGCGCTGACGCCCACTGTCGAGACCTGGATGGTCGACCTGGCGTGCTCGGCAGCGCGGAAGCGGGACATTGCCAGCTGCTGGGTGGACTCGGGGGTGCGGCCGAACGAGGCGTTGTTGGTCGGGATGAGGATCAACTCTCCTCCGTCGACGACACCCTCGCGGATGATGTCGCCGTAGGCGACCTCGAAGCAGATGCCGGTGGCGAGGGGGACCTCGCGACCCAAGGCGTCGATCTGGACGTCGATCACGGCCGGGCCCTGTCCCGCGACCATGTCGGTGGCGACTCGATCGACCAGCGCAGTGATCGTGCGGAAGAACGAGCGGTAGGGCACGTACTCCCCGAAGGGCACGGGATGCTGCTTGGCGTACGTGTCCGTGACCCCGGTGCCCGCGCCCCACACGACGATCTCGTTGTACCGGATCGGCCGCCCGTCGGGGAATCGCTGGGCACCGAGCACCACGGGCGCACCGACTGCCGTGGCGGCGCGGTCGACCGTGGCTGCCTGGGCGCGGTCGGTCCGGGGGTCGATGTCTGCGGCGCTCTCCGGCCACACCACCAGGTCGAGCTGCCGGCCTCCGAGGGCCTCCGTGAGTTGCTCGGTGCCGCGCGCGTGGTTCGCAGTGACGTCCCGCGCCTGCTCAGCCCAGTCGGCACCTCGCTGCGGCACGTTGCCCTGAACTGCTCCGACCAGCAGCGAGCCGGTCTCCTGGGCTGTGGCCCGGGGGAGAAGTCCCGGCGCGGTCGCCAGGGCCGCTGCGAAGAGCAGCGCCCGAACCGCGGGCGCCATTGCGCGTCGGCGCAGCATCTGGACTGTGAGCGCCAGCAGCGCCCCTGTCGCGGCGACGAACGCTGAGACGCCGACCTCGCCCCCGTAGGGTGCGAGCCTCAGGAGCGGCGCGTCCGTCTGCGAGAACGCCAGGAACCCCCAGGGGAAGCCTCCGAAAGGCCACGATCCGCGCACCTGCTCGGTCGCCACCCACAGCACTGCCGCGGTGGCGGCCTGTGCGACCGGTCGGTCGGCAAGCCAATGGGCCCGCCGTGCCCACGTCCAGAGCGCGGCGAAGCCAGCGACGTAGAGCGCTTGGAACAGGCTCAGTGCGACCCAGGGCAGCACCGATCCCGTTGCCGTCAGAGCCCAGTGCACGAGAGGGAGGAAGAATGCCATGCCCCACACGAGGCCGACACCTGCTGCCCGGGCGGGTGTCACACTGCGCATCGCGAGCATCAGGCACGCGAAACCGAGGTATGCGAGGGGCCACCAGCTGCGATCTGGGAAGGCGAGGTGGGTCAGCCAACCACCACCGGCCGCGGTGACGAACCCGACCAGCGCGGCACCCCGGGATCGGTGGTCGAGTGACGGGGCGCCACGACGTGTCGATGCTCGCCCGCCATCCGCCTCGGCAGCAAGCACAGGTCCGGGGCGACTAGAAGGCGTGGACGTCTGCATGGCGACCTGGCGGGAGAGGAGCCGGACACCAGGAGCGAGTCGCATCGGTGCCCCCGCCGTCCGTCGACGCCCTCAAGGTCGGCCTGGAGATCGGTTCCCTTGCCCGCCTCTCACACGCCGGCATACGAGTGCAGTCCCGTGATGAACAGGTTGACGCCCACGAAGTTGAACAGGAACGCGGCGTATCCGGCGAGGGCGAGCCCCCCGGCCTTCGGGCCGCGCCACCCGGCCGTCGACTGTGCGTGCAGGTACGCGGCGTAGAGGACCCAGGTGATGAACGCCCACGTCTCCTTGGGATCCCAGCCCCAGTAGCGACCCCAGGAGTCCTCGGCCCAGATCGCGCCGGCCAGTACCGCGAAGGTCCACACGGGGAAGGCGAACACGTGAGCAGTGTGGGCGACACGTTCCAGCGTGGCGGCGCTGGGCAGACGGCTCGCGTAGCCGCGCGTGGCCCGCCCGCCGGGGTCACGGACGTCGGCACGTCGACGGAGCAGGTACAGGCTGGTGGCGGCCGCGCCGACGGTGAAGACGCCACCTGCGATGATCGCCGCGGCGACGTGGACGACCAGCCAGTAGGAGTTCAGCGCGGGGACCAGGTCTCCGGCGGGCGTGTAGAGAACGGTCACAGCCAGTCCGAGGCACAGGGTGACGAGCGCGAGGATCCACACGCCGAGATCGCGTACCGGCTGCCGTCGCAGGAAGACGAGGTACGCCGCCGTGGCGGCGAGGGTGGCGGCCGCGGTGAACTCGTACATGTTGCCCCACGGGGCTCGGCCCGCGGCCACGCCCCGAGCGGCGACACCGGCCAGGTGCAGCGCGAATGCCAGGGTTGTGAGTGCCCGAGCGATCCGCGCGGAGCGGCCCGACACCACCCGGTCCCTCATGGGCAGGCCCGGAGCCGGTCGAGAAGAGACGTCGCCGGACACGGGAACGCCGACGGACACCAACTCCTGGACGACCTGACCATGGACGGGGACACGTGGACGTCGTGCGGCGTGGTAGGCGTAGGCGAGCATCGCCAGGGCGTAGACCGCGATGGCGCTGTAGATCAGCCGGTCGCTGAGCTCCGCCAGGAGGGTGGGGCTGGGCACAGTCAGTCCTCTCGCGCGTGCGGGGGTCGGGTCGCGGTGGGCGGTTCGATGCACGGCAGGGCGGCGAGCACCGCTGTGAGCTCGTCCGGGACCGGTCCGCGACGGGTCATGGCGAAGGTGGCGGCCTCAAGGGTGCACGCCGCGTCTCCGGCGGGGCGGGTAACACGGATCCAGACTCGGCGCCGGCGTACCGACAGGGACACGGTGAGGCCGAGCAGCAGGGCGACGGCCGCCGCGAGGGAGATCTCCTTCCCCGGGTCGTGGGCGACCTGGAAGTTCGCGAACCGGGAGACGGACTCGAACGTCAGAGTTCCCTGCCCGTCGGGCAAGGTCATCACCTCACCCGGCCGCAGGGCGCGCGCGAACGGCGCGCCGTCGCTCATCACCTGGTCCAGCGCCGCCTTCTCCAGGCGGTACACCGACTGGGGGGCGCCATCCGCCAGGCCGAGGTCCCCGGTGTACGCGGTGAGCAGAAGCTGGGGGTCGAGGAGGTCGGGGTACAGCGAGCGGGGACCCGCGGTCGGGTCCACTGAGCCGGTCGGGAGGAAGAAGCCCTCGAAGCCCAGCTGGGTCGGCCGAGCGTCGGGAACCTTGATCACGCCTTCGGAACTGAGGTTGCCGTCGAAGGGCACGAACACGACGGGTCCGGTGAACACCACTTGCCCGCGCCCGTCGCGGACGCTGACCACCGGTGCGTAGCCGTGGCCGGTGAGGAACACCTTGGTCCCCTCGACCCGCAACGGGTGGTTCACCTCGATCGTGACCTCCTCGGGACCACCGCCGGGCGCACGCAGGACGGTCGCCTCGGCCCGGAAGTCGCGCGCGCTGCCCCGTTGCGGGCCGGACGGCTCGAACTCCGCGGCGAAGTCGTCCAGCGTGAAGGAGAACGGGGTCAGCGCTGTGTCACTTGTCAGAGGGCCGGGCGTGAACTCGTCGTACTGGAGGCGCGTGTTCGTGAAGCTGCCGCCCTCCACGACGATCACCCGCCCCTCGAAGCCGAACAGCGATCCGACCGCCACCCCGAGGAGCAGGACGAGCAGCGACAGGTGGAACACGAGGTTGCCGACCTCGCGCAGGTAGCCCTTTTCCGCCCGGACGGAGGCGCCGTCGACCACGACGCGGAACCTCCTCGCCCTCAGGTACGAGGCTGCCACTTCCACGGCTCGCGAGGGATCACCGCGCACGGTCGCCTGTCGGTGGTCGTCCAGCCGCGCCAGATTGGTCGGAGCACGCGGCGGCTCAGCCCGCGCGGACCTCCACAGGCGCGCCGCTCGAGGCAGCACGCAGCCGGTCATCGAGACCATCAGGAGGAGGTAGATCGCGGCGAACCACGGCGAGGAGTAGACCTCGAGGAACCCGAGGCGGTCGAGCCAGGTGCCCAGGACCGGGTTGTCCGCGAGGAACCGCGAGACGGCACCGGGGTCGAACGCCACACCGCGCTGCGGCAGCAGCGACCCCGGCACCGCCGCGAGGGCCAGTGCGAGCAGGAGCAGCACGGCGGTCCGCATGGAGGTCAACGTCCGCCACGCCCAGCGCCACCACGCCACGGCTCCCTGCCCGGTCGGACGCGGCGGGGTCGCCATCAGGCCGGGGACCGCGGCTTCGCCTGCGTGGTCGCGGAGCGCATCGTCCTCCGCGCGTGACTCCGGCGACGGGGATGGGGCCGTCGGCGCGACGGCGCCGCGGGGGAGAGCATCAGTGTGCTCCGTCACTCGTCCGCGTTCCCGGCGTCCCGCGCGTCGAGCATGTCGCTGAGCACCGTGAGCTCGGCCGTCTGGGAGGTGACGATCGCCTGGGCCAGCCGGCGCACGTCGTCGTCCTCAACCAGCTCGAGAGCGGCCTCAGCCATGGCAACGCCGCCCTGGTGGTGCGCGACCATGAGCCGCAGGTACAGGACCTCCGCGTCGTTACCCGCCGCGTCATCCAACCGCCGCAGGTCCTCGTCACTCGCCATCCCGGGCATCCCCGCCGGGGCGTCGGGCGTCGCTTGGTCGCCGTGCTCCATGGATCCCATGCCGGGGCGTGCGCTGCTCATCCAGTCCATCGGCGCCGCCAGGCTCGCCTGTGGCAGGTCCCACTGCTCCAACCAGCCGTACATCTGCCCGGCCTGCTGCTGCTGCGTGAGCGCGATGTCCAGTGCCAGGGAACGGACCTCCGCGTTGCCGGTGGCGTCCCGCACCATGGTGGACATGTCGACCGCCTGCGCGTGATGCTCCTGCATGTCGCGCGCGAATCCTGCCTCTGCGGACCCCTCCGCCGGCCGCGCAACTGCGTCACCGCCGCCAGAGAGGGCCGAGCCTGCGACCATTCCCGCGATCCCGACCACCGCGGCTGCCAAGATCGCCAGGGCAGCGGTCGGGCCCCTGCGGGGGGCAGGGGCGTCCTCGTTCATCATGCGTCCACGCCACCGGTGCACGGCGCGCCAGGCTCCGGGGTCTGCTCGCCCTGCTGGTACTTGACGACGAACTGCTCCAGGCGGGGGTCGTCCGCGGTCTCCAGAGCGAGCTGCGTCCCCCAGGCGCTCGCCACCACCGGCTGATCGGGCAGACCGTCGAACGGACTGAGGAGGACGTAGGCGTTCTCCGCGGCGAGCTCGGTCAGTTGCCGCACCTGCTCCTCGGGAAGGTCGGACCCATAGGTGATCCAGACGGCCCCGTGCTCCAGGGAGTGCACACCCAGCTCATTGGTGATCGGCTCGGAGTACGTGCCGCAGTTCGCCCACGCTCCCGCGTGGTCGCCGCCGACCGGCGGCGTCTGCTCGTACCGCACGGGCTGCTGAACGTGACTGGCCGACAGGTCACTGAAGGTCTGAACGCCGTCGATCTCGCCGGAGGCAGCCTCCGCGACCTCCGCGGTGCTCTGCTGCTCACCGAGAATCACCACGGCGGTCGCCCCGATGAGGATCCCGGCGACGACCACACTGGTTCCGGTGATGACGGCCGTACGGCGGCGTTCCGCACGCCGCTGCTCCTCGCGCACCTGGGCCAGCCGGGCAGCGCGCTCAGCTGCTTCTTGCTTGCGGTTCCCCATGAGTCGGGCACCTTCCGTTCTCGAGGTCACAGGACAGTGGAGTAGCCGGAGATCGTGGACTGGAGGTCTTGCATGAGCTGGTCCCACACCCCTGTCGCCAGCAGGACACCGGTGGAGATCAGCATGACGGCACCCGCCCGCTTGATCCCGACGGTGTGCCGGCGTGCCCACGCGGTCGCAGTCAGGGCACGCCGCATGCCCAGTCCCACGACGATGAAGGGCAGCCCCAGCCCGGCCGCGTAGACGCCGGCGAGGGCCGCGCCGCGGGCGGCGCTGGCCTCGGTGAACGCCAGTGTCTGGACGGTGGCGAGCGTGGGGCCGAGGCAGGGCGTCCAGCCGAGCCCGAAGGTGACACCCATCAGGGGCGCACCGACCAGCCCTGCCTTCGGACGCAGCTGTGGCAGGAGCTGGCGCTGGAAGCGGGGCAGCCAGCCCGCGAAGACGAGACCCATGAGCACGACCACGACGCCCAGGCCGCGAGTGAGCACCGACTGGGACGACTGCAGGGCGCCGCCGAGACCGCCGAAGAGCGCGCCGTAGGCCATGAACACCGCAGCGAACCCGAGGACGAACAGTGCGGTGCCCTTCACCACGAGACGGGAGCGGGCGCTCGTGGTCTCGTCGAGGAGGGGTCCACCGGCGACGTAGGACACGTAACCGGGGACGACCGGCAGGACGCACGGGGAGAGGAACGAGATCAGCCCCGCAAACGCCGCGACAGCCATGGCCACGAGGATCGGACCCGTGGCGACGACCTCCTGCACCGGCGAGGTCACGACGGACCCTCGGTGCGCTCAGCGAGGACTGCGTCCAGCAGAGCGGTGAGAGTGGATCTCTCGACCGATCCCAGGACGCGCGCTGCGGGGCGGCCCTCGCGATCCAGAAGGAGGGTCACCGGTACGCCCGCGCCCGGAAGGTGCTCGGCCAGGCTCAGCAGCGCTCCGCCATCACGATCGTCGATGCTCGGGTAGCCGATGGCGTAGCTCTCCTCGAAAGCGATCGCCGCCGCGGGGTTGTCACGCACGTTGACGCCGAGAAATCGCACGCCTTCGCTGGCGTACGCCGATGAGGTGTCCGCGAGGGTGGGTGCCTCCTCGCGGCATGGCGCGCACCACGAGCCCCACACGTTGATGACCACGACGTCGCCGCGCCATGCCGCGATGTCGATCGCCTCACCGTTCAACCCGGTACCCGACAGGTCCACCGGGGCGGCACGGTCTTTGATCGCGAACTCCGTCACTGCCCTGCTCGTCACCGTCGAAGGGCTCAGCTCGGCTGCGGCGGGCGGCTCACCGAACTGGATGCCGGCGAGCTGGACCGCAGCCACGGCTCCGCCCATGAGGATGAGCACGAGGGTGGCGATCTGCGCACGCCGGCGCGACGGAGGGAACGACGTCGACCCCGTGGGCTCCTTCGCCGGAGTCCCTCGGCCACTCGGCTCAGCCACCGTGGATGACGGTCAGTGCCCGGACCGCTGGGTCGGTAGGAGAGAGGGCCGCACCGTCGCTGTGCTCCTGGCCGCCGACGAGCATCGGACTTGCCTCAGTCCTCGGTGACGACATGTCGCCTTCTGACCAGGTGCTCAGCGTCTCGAGCAGCGTGGCGCCGTGCGTCGTCAGGCGGCACATGACCAGCTTCCCTTGCCGACGCGAGGCGACCAACCCGGCTCGGCGCAAGATGCGCAGGTGGTGCGAGACGAGATTAGGCGCGGCACCGACGATCCACGCAAGATCGCACACGCACAGCTCGCCTCCGATCGCCAAGGCGGATGCTGTTCGTACCCGCATCGGGTCCGCGAAGGCCTGTGCGGTTGTCGCCCTCGCTCGAGAGACCCGCGCCTCCGGCAGGGCAGCGCGGACCGTCTGTGCACGTGGAAGGTCAAGGCAAAGAAGGTCACACCCGTCCGCTGTCACCGCGTCATCCTAACGAGTGTTGATGTCAGTTCTGCTGCATCGCTCCGGCCGCGGTAGTGCCGAGCGGCTCAAGAAGGGTGCTGACCCACCATCTCCGCCGACGTCGCGTCCCCGGACTGGCTGACGTGTCGGGCCTCGCTCAGGTCGCGAGGTCCCAGAGCAGGAACGCATTGAGACCGACGATCAGAGCCGCGACTGCAGAGGCGGCCAGCGTCGTCGCGGCGCGGTTGACCAGGTCGCCCATCAGTGACTGCCGCGCGGTGAAGATCACCAACGGGATGAGTGCGAACGGGATACCGAAGCTCAGAACCACTTGTGACCACACCAGGGCGGTGGTCGGGTCGGCGCCGAGGCCGAGGACGACGAGCGCGGGTGCGAGCGTGAGGCCACGGCGTACCCAGAGCGGGATCTGTCGTTGCAGAAATCCGGCCATGACGACCTGGCCGGCGAACGTGCCGACCGATGAGGCCGCGAACCCCGACGCCAGCAGGGCGAGCGCGAACGCCAGTGCGGCGCCAGAACCCGCCGTGGAGGCCAGGCTTGCGTGCGCACCCTCGAGGGTGCCTGCGGCAGAGCTGCCGGCGAACAGCTGGGCGGCGACGATGAGCATCGTCGCGTTGATCAACCCTGCGCCCCCCATCGCGAGCAGGACGTCGAGGCGTTGCGCCCGCAGCACTCGCCGCACCGCGCTGGTCGAGGGGGGACCGTCGACCTCCGCCGAGCCGATGACGGACCGGTACCTGCCCGGGGTCAGTGCTGAGTGCACGTAGATCACGTGCGGCATGACGGTGGCGCCGAGGATGCCGGAGGCAAGAAGAACGCTGTCGGTATCGGTGAAGCCTGGCACCAAGCCGCGCGCGAGGCCGCCTGGGTCGAGACCGGACACGAGCAGGGTGTAGGCGAAGCCGAGCGCGATGACGGCGAGTAGCCCCGTGACGACGGCCTCGAACGGGCGGTAGCCGCGGGTCTGCGCGCTCAGCAGCCCGAACGCGACTGCCGCGGTCATCAGCCCACCGATGGGCAGGGGGATGCCGAACAGCAGGTTGAGGGCGACCGCTCCGCCGACCACCTCAGCGAGATCGGTCGCGATCGCGACCGCCTCGGCCTGCACCCATAGCCCCCAAGTGACCGGACGCGGCAGATGCTCCCGGCAGAGGGAGGCCAAGTCCCTGCCGGTCGCCAGACCGAGCTTGGCGGTCAGGGACTGGATCAACATCGCCATGAGGTTCGCCGCGACGATCACCCACAGCAGCCGATATCCGTAGCTGGCGCCGCCGGCGAAGTTCGTCGCGAAGTTGCCGGGGTCGACGTACGCGACGGCCGCCACGAACGCCGGCCCTAGTAGGGCCCAGGTGCTACGCCACCGCCGTTGCGCCGGTTCTACGGGCCCGCCCTGCGATGCGGCGGCCGAGGGGACCCCATGCACGACGTCCCCCTTCTGCAGGTTCCCGATGGAGGGTGAACCTAGCGGGACCGTCGATGCAATCTCGACGACGTCCGTCCTCGTCGTCGGCGGCTGTCTTGATGCCCGATCGCGCGGTCTCCGTCGGTGCACCGGAGAGCTCAACTGTGAGGTTCGCCGGAGGGTGTGGAACAGGTTGCCCTGACACGCGGTTCGGTGGCTCGGTTCACCTGGTGCCGCCTGTGAGGGTGGAGTGCTGGGCGCGGGCATGCGGGACGACGGCAAGCGCGCTGCTGCCGTCTGATGGGCGACGTGTTCTCGGTCAGCGCTTGGGAACGCTCGTCGCCTGCAGTAGGCCGACGCCAGGCACGAACCGCCCCACGCGGGTTGCATAGGCGGCGTAGTCCTCGCCGTGGGCGGCCAGCAGGTAGGGCTCCTCGACGACGCGTACCTGCAGCTCGATCGCCACCACCAGGGCTACCAGCCCGATGACCGTCAGCGCGTTCGGGACCATGACCACGAGGCCAGCAAGGGCCGCACACATCGCGGTGAAGATGGGATTGCGGACCGCCGAGAACAGGCCACCAGTCACCAGGGTGGTGCGCTCCTTCGCGTCCACCCCGATGCGCCAGGAGGTGCCCATCCCGCTCTGCGCAACCGCGACCCCCACGAAGCCGGCGACCGCAAGGGCGAGGCCGACCCAGCCCGCGCCGACCGGCGCGGCCGCCGGAACGGTCCTCGTGACCGCGAGCACCACACCGATCGTGGTCAGCACCAACGCCGCGGCGAACAGGACGCCGCCCCACCACGGCGCCGACCAAGGGCGGCCGGACAGGCCGCGGAAGCCTGCGCTTCCGGTGGTCCGGCGATGCGCCCAGCTCCGGACACCGAAGATGACGACCAGGCCGAGCACGTCCAGGACGAGCGCCACGACGGCGCTGAGCTCACCGGTCATCGTCATCGCTCGCCTCGTGATCGTCGTCGTCCTCGACGAGCTCACCCTCCCAGGCCTCCTTGCCCTCGTGGATCGCGAAAGCAGCGATGACGAAGCCGGCCACCGGATCCAGCCACGCGGCCCCGGTCAGCTGGAACAAGCCCACTCCGGCCAACGTGGAGATGCTCAGCAGAACGCAGATCCGCGTCTCGGCGGCGTCGGCGAGGATGAGATTGTCCCGCAAGGCGAGGCCGACGCGGCGCTTCGCCGCAGCCAGGACGGGCATCACCACGATCGAGGCGGCCAACAGGGACAGGGCCAGCGTGGAGCTCTCCGGTGTCTCGCCGTCAACCAGACTGCGGATGCCCTCGACGGTGACGTACGCGGCGAGGATGAAGAAGGTCACTGCGACCGCGCGCAGGACCAGCCGCTCCTTGGCCTCGTCGGCCTCGCCGTGGCGCAGCCGAGCAGACAGGCGGAGGGCGACGAGGAACGCGGCGATGGACTCGATGCCCGAGTCGATGCCAAATCCGATCACCGACACCAGACCGGCCAATGCGCCGGCCGTGATCGCGACGACGCCCTCGACCACGTTGTAGGCGACAGTGAACTGCGCGAGGCGCAGCCCCCGGCGGGTCAGCCGCTCGACTTCCGGCGCACTCAGCTCGACCGCAGTCACGACGCGTTCCCCGCGGCGTGGGCCGCGGTCGCAGCACCATCCACTCCGTATACCGGGCACAGGGCCACCGCGTCCCCAGTGAGACCCAGCAAGCGCTCGGCGGCGGCGAGCACGTCCATCAGAGCCTCGGGGTGCGCCAGGGAGAACACGGAGGCCCGACCCTCGACGCGGACGGTCACGAGTCCGCAGTCGCGAAGGCAGGCGAGATGCTTGGACACAGTGGACTGCGCGAGACCGAGGTGCGTCGTCAGGTCGACCACCCGGTGCTCACCCAAGGAGAGATGGCGCAGGATCTCCAAGCGTGACGCATCGGAGAACCCATGGAACAAGCACGCTGCGGCACTCAACGACCGCTGCGGCGGTGGTGCATCGCTAACCATCGGTGGCATCGTCATATGGCGATGTTTGCATTGCTCCGCGCGTCGGCGCAACGAAGGCGCGCCTGCATACCGGTGGTCTCTGCGTCTGGAGGCCAGTGGGCGGTCGAGTTCGAGCTCCGGCCCGGGTGGCACTCGCAGGGCCCGCGGCCTGTCGGTCCAGCGGTCGACGGGGAGTCGAGGGGCACGCTGCGAGAAACTCATCGATCGCCTCGACCGGCACCCTGCAGAGGCGTCCGATGTGGATGGTGCGGATCTCTCCGGCGGCGATCAACTGGTAGAGCATGCTGCGTCCGATCCCGAGGACGGCCGCTGCCTCGGCCACGTTGAAGACCCGGCGCTCGTCGGCCTGCAGTGTGATGTTGATCACCGGCTGCTCCACCTCCCGGACGCGCCGTCGCTTGGGCTCAGTGCTCGTTGAGATCAGGCGAAGGGGACTGGTGCTGGCCATCGGGACCACCTCCTTGGGCGAGGCGCTCCACGCTCGTCAGAGCCGATAGCCGAACCGATGACACTCCGCGCCTGCCGCAATCCGTCATCGTCCCGGTCATCGGGGGAAAGACGTGCAGGCGGTCGTCGCCGCAGCCTCAGCGTTCCGGTTTGGGCCGGCCCGACGCGACCAGCAGGTCCATCGCTGCCATGTGACCAGAGCGCACAGGTGCGATCGGGTGGCGATACACCTCGGCGGTGATCGCGTGGCTGTGTCAACCCGAAGCGGCCCCAGTGTGACGGTCTGATCTGGCCCCACCTATCTGCGTCGCAGCGTTGCTGTTCGGCGTGGGCGTGGGCGAGGTCGTCCGGTGTCGTCGCCGTCGCGCGCGGCGTAGGAGTACAGCCAGGGCGATGGCGGTCAGCAGCGCGCCGATGGCCGTGAGTCTGTTGTGGCCGGTGGCGGCGCTGGCGGCGGTGAGTCCGCCGCCGGCCGCGAGGGCGGCCAGGGCGGCGGGTCCGACGCAGCAGAGGACGGGGATGGCGGCCAGCGCGAGCCACCAGGTGCCGCGGTTCGGGCCGCCTTGTGGGGTTGCTGGTCATGCGCAGCAGCTCGTGGGCTTGTCGGTGCGGAACAGGCCGGCGCAGATTCGCAGCGCCTCGCCCATGGTCAGGTAGGGCGCCCAGGTGTCGGCGAGGTCGTCGACGGTGAGGCCGTGCTTGATGGCGTAGGTCGCGGCGAGGATCACGTCGCCGGCGCCGTCCAGGGCGGCGTGCACTCCGAGGACCTTGCGGGTGCGGGCGTCGATGACGATCTTGAGGACCCCGTGGGGGTCGTGGTTGGCGAGGGCTCGGGGGATGTCGTGGGCCTGGAGGACACGGCAGTCGCAGTCGTGCCCGGCGGCGAGGGCCTGGGCCTCGGTGAGGCCGGCGGATGCGAGCTGTGGGGTCGTGAACGTCACGGCGGGCAGGGCGCGGTAGTCGACGGCTCGGGGCTCGCCGAGCGCGCCGCCGGCGGCGGCGTGGCCGGTCTGGGCGGCGACGTAGACGTGCTGGGGGGCGCCGGACACGTCACCGGCGGCGAAGACCCGCGGGTTGCTGGTGCGCTGGTGCTCGTCGACGGTGATGGAGCCGCGGGCGCCGGTGACGACGCCGGCGGCGTCGAGGCCGAGGCCGTCGGTGTTCGCGTGCCGGCCGGCCGCGACCAGCAGTCGCTGCCCGCTGACCTCGGCGCCGTGCTCGGTCCGCACCAGCACGTCCCCGTCGGCGCTCCGCTCGACCTCGACGGCTCGTTCCTCGACCACGGTGATGCCGTCGGCGGCGAACACGGCCCGGAGCACGTCCGCGGCCTCCGGCTCGGCGTGGGGGGCGAGGCGGCCGACGAGGGTGACGCGGACCCCGAGGTGTGCCCAAAGCTGGGCCTGCTCCAGGCCGACGTCGCCGCCGCCGAGGACGACCAGCGACGCGGGCAGGGCGTGCAGGTCCATCGCGGTGGTGCTGGTCAGCGGGTCGGCCGTGGCCATGCCGGGCAGGTCCGGGATGTGCGCCGTGGCCCCGGTCGCGATGACGTAGGCGCCGGCGGTGACGGCCTGGCCTTCGACCTCGAGCGTGTGCTCGTCGAGGAACCGAGCGTGCCCGGTTCGGACGGCCATGCCGTGCGCGGCGGCGACGTCGACGTACTTGGATTGCCGGAGCCGGTCGACCAGGTCCTGCTTCTGCGCCATCAGCGCGGGCAGGTCGACACCCGCGGCGCTGGTCGCGATGGCGGGGAATGGGCTGGCCAGCGCGTCGTGCCGGCGCCCGGCGGCCGCGAGCAGGGTCTTGCTCGGGACGCACCCGACGTTCAGGCACGTCCCGCCCAGCGCCGCGTGCTCGACGAGGAGGACCGACTTGCCGCGTGAGCGGGCCTCGATCCCGGCGGCCATCGCCGCGCCCCCGCTGCCGACCACGACGAGGTCCCAGGTGGTGTCCATGCGCGGGAACGTAGACGTTCCAGCGCGGGTCAAGGTCAAGGCCGTAGCGTGTGGGGATGCGGATCGGGGAGCTGGCGCAGCGGGCGGGGCTGAGCACCAAGGCCCTGCGGTTCTACGAGCAAGCGGGCGTGCTGCCCAGACCTGCCCGGACCGCGTCGGGATACCGCGACTACGACGAGACCGCGCTCGCGCGACTCGGCTTCGTGCGCGCCGCCCAGTCGGCCGGGCTGACCCTCGCCGAGATCCGCATGATCATCGAGGTCCGCGAGGACCAGGGCCGACCGTGCGAGCACGTCGCCGACCTTCTGGACCGGCACGTCGCCGCACTCGACCAGCGCATCGCCGAGCTGCAGGCGACCCGCGCGGAGGTCCACCGGCTCCGCGAGCGTGCCACCAGCCTGGACCCCTCGGCGTGCGGCGAGGACGGGGTCTGCCACGTCATCCCGACCGGCTGACCGGCGTCAGCGGCGCGAGGCCCGCC
Organism: Actinotalea solisilvae; assembly: GCF_016464425.1. Lineage (GTDB taxonomy): Bacteria > Actinomycetota > Actinomycetes > Actinomycetales > Cellulomonadaceae > Actinotalea > Actinotalea solisilvae. Next base: position 225,494 of record NZ_JADDKQ010000001.1, on the reverse strand, counting down.
GCCACGCCCACAGCGCGCACGACCGACAGATGAACACCCCCGGGGCCGAGCCGAGCTCCGCCAGCCGGCGCCGCCCACGCCCACAACAACCGCAGGTCGGGGTCGGTCGCGACGTGTCGCGAGCGTCGCGACCAGCCTCGCACGAGCAGTAGTGCCCACGGACGTTGTTGACATGAGGGAGGACCTCCGGGCGAAGTGAGTGGTGTCTGACGCCATCGCTTCGAGACCGGAGGTCCTCGTGGTCAACGCTATGCCGCGGTTGTCGCCGTGGTCACGTCTGCAGCTGGTCGAACGGGTCCTGGCGGGTCGTCCTGCGGCGCACGTAGCGGCCGAGATGGGTGTCTCCCGAGCGACGGCCTACAAGTGGGTGCGCCGCTAACGAGCCGAGGGCAGCGCCGGGATGCGGGACCCATCGAGTCGTCCCCATCGCTCGCCGAGCCGCACTGACCCGGTGCTCGAGGCGACGATCGTTGCCATGCGACGCGATCGTCGCCTGGGGCCGGCCAGGATCGCAGGGATCGTCGGGTTGCCGGCCCTGACCGTCCACCGGGTGCTGGTCTGCCACGGGATGCCGCGGCTGGCCTGGCTGGACAGGCCCAGCGGTGAGCCGGTCCGACGTTACGAACGAGCGCGGCCCGGTGAGCTGCTCCATGTCGACGTCAAGAAGATCGGCCGACTGCGCGACGGGGGTGGTTGGCGGGTTCACGGCCGCGACAGCCTGGAACGTTGTCGAGCCCGCGAGGGCGTCCGAGCGGGCTACGAATATGTGCACTGCGCGATCGACGACCACACCCGCCTGGCCTACGCCGAGATCGACCCCGATGAACGCGCTCAGACCTGCGCGGGGTTCCTGCGCAGGGCCGCGGCCTGGGTCGCCGCCCACGGCATCGCCCAGATCGAGCGCGTGATGACCGACGATGCCATGGCCTACCGCCGTTCTGCCGCCTGGCGCGACGCGTTGGCCGACATCGGCGCCGACGCGACTTTCACCCGCCGATACCGGCCCCAGACCAACCGCAAGGCCGAGCGGTTCAACCGCACTTCTGCTCGAGGAGTGGGCCTACGCCCGCCCGTTCGCCTCCGGAGACGATCGCGCCGCAGCCTTGCCGATCTGGCTGCACTCCTACAACCATCACCGCACACACACTGCGCTCGGCGGCGCCTCACCCATCGACCGCGTCAAGAACGTCACGAGGCACTACACCTAGGCGGAGCGGGCCTTCTGCATGCCGCGGAGCCTCACGGGGAGCCAACGTACGCCCTGGACGAAGACGGACGCTGGCAGCACGTCTCTGGATAGGCGTCACGGAACCCGTTCGTCATGCCCTAGGGCGCTGTGCTCGCGGGCACCTGGCCAGCGTGGCCCAGCGAGTTGCCGACCGGCGCCGAGTGCGTCGCGGCTGTTCATCGTGGCCTCCTCCGTGTGCCGGATAGACAAGACGCTGCTGAGCTCCTATACAGGTGGCGATGACGCAGACCCGGCGTGGTGGACCGTCACCGAAAACGTCCGCTCTGTGGACGACGTCGTCGGGCACAAGCCGCGGCGTCTCGGCCGTCATCGACCCGGCTATCGGGTACAGGACGGGTGTGCCGCGAGGACTCACGCGGACCTGGCCATGTCGACGACAGCCCGCGTGAGCATCACCACTGGCCGCGCTCCCCACGGTCTCCACGACCGTGTCGCCACGATCAGGCCAGCTGAAGGGTGGTCACGCAGGTCGGGCTGCCCTCGGTGGTGGTGAACGGCACGGTGCCGCCCAGGTCGCCCTGCGAGATCTCGATCGTGCCCTCGATGCCCTCAGGGAGCCAAAACCCTACGAACCCGTTGGCGTAGGTGGTCGTGCTCTCGTCCACGAGGACCTCGCCGTCGGCCGCAGTGATCCACACGTCCACCGGTTCCTCGATCAGCTCACCCTGGCAGGTGGCGAGGCTGTGCAAGTAGCACTCGTGCGTCGTGTCGACGTATGGGGCGATCGACACGTAGAACTGACCCTCCTCGAGCGGGACCGCCACCTCTCTGCTGCCGTCACCGACGAGCACCTCGTCCTCGCGCACCGAGGCCGTGAAGTCCAACGGCCGGCTGTCCGTCGACGTGTCCAGACGCTCGACGATCTCCTGACCGGTCAGGCCGTCGAGCCCGAGGTCGGCGAGGACGTCGTCATCCGGAGTGGCGGAGCATCCGGTGAGTACAGCGGTGGCGGCAACGACGGCGACGGCAAGGCGGAGTCGAGAACGCATGTGCAGATCCTCGCTCACAGTCGTCCGCGACTCCGCCGTCCCACGTCCCGCCGTCGATAGAGATTCGATGAAGGGGCCGTCCGCTCAGGCAGCCGGCACTGCCGTGCGTGGTTCGGCGCGTCGAGCCCCGCGTGCTGCGGCCGTCGAGGCCTGCGGGCTCAGGTCGAGACGCCGTAGGAGCTGGGCGTTCGCGGCCACCACCACGGTGGACAGGGACATGAGGATCGCGCCGATCTCCATCGGCAGGACGAACCCGACCGGCGCAAGGGCCCCGGCGGCGAGCGGCACGGCGGCGATGTTGTAGCCAGCGGCCCACCAGAGGTTCTGCTTCATCTTCCGGTAGCCCTCACGGGACAGCTGGATGACGGATAGGACGGAGCGAGGATCGTCGGAGGCCAGGATGACCCCGGCCGAGGCGATGGCCACGTCCGTGCCGGCGCCGATGGCCACGCCGACGTCGGCCTGCGCGAGCGCGGGTGCGTCGTTGACTCCGTCACCCACCATCGCCACGATGCGGCCGGCCCCCTGCAGGGAAGCCACTGTGCTGCTCTTGTCCTCCGGGCGGACGCCCGCGAACACCTGGTCGATGCCGAGCTCGGCCCCCACGGCCCTGGCGACCGGCTCGGCGTCGCCGGTGATCATCACGACGCGGATGCCGAGCGCGTGCAGGGCGTCGACCGCCTCGCGGGACTCCTGACGCACCTCGTCGGCGAGCCCGAGCGCTCCGGCCACCTGGCCGTCGACCACCACGTGCAGCACGATCTGCCCGCGGTCGGACCAGGGCTGGGTCGCCGGCAGGGGAGCGAGCCCGTGCTCCGCCAGGAGGTTCGGGCCGCCGACCGCGACGCGGCGTCCGTCCACGGTGGCGGAGACGCCAACCGCGGTCGAGGCCCGGAAGTCCTGGGCACGGGGGACGGTGAGCCCCCGGTTGTGTGCTGCAGCGGTGATGGCACGCGCCAGCGGGTGCTCGCTGTCGGCCTCCGCGGCGGCCGCGAGCGCAAGGAGCTCGTCGTCGCCCATCCCGGTAGTGGCGACGTCGTGCACGGCTGGCTCGCCCTTGGTGAGCGTCCCGGTCTTGTCGAACAGGACGGTGTCGACCACGCGCATCCGCTCCAGGGCGGCGCGGTCCTTGACCAGGACGCCGCCGCGGGCAGCGCGTTCGGTGGAGATCGACACCACGAGCGGGATGGCGAGCCCGAGGGCGTGCGGGCAGGCGATGACGAGGACCGTGATGGCCCGGACGACGGCGAAGTCCGGTGTGCCGACGGCGCTCCAGACCGCGACCGTGACGACTGCCGCGACCACGGCGAACCAGAAGAGCCACCCGGCGGCCCGGTCGGCCAGCAGCTGCGCACGCGTCGTCGACGACTGCGCCTCGGCGACGAGGCGCTGGATCCCGGCCAGCACGGTCGACTCACCGACGGCGTCAACCCTCACCCGCAGGGCGCTGTCGGTCGAGACGGTCCCCGCGACGACCTGGTCGCCGACCTTCCGGCGCGCGGGCCGCGACTCACCGGTGATCATCGACTCGTCGACGTCGGCGACGCCCTCGACGACCTGCCCGTCGGCCGGGACCCGGCCACCCGGGCGCACGACGACGACGTCACCCAGGACGAGCGAGGACGGCGGGACCAGGACGACGGAGTCGCCCTCGACCTTCTCCGCCTCGTCCGGCAGCAGCGCCGCGAGGGAGTCCAGAGCGGAGGAGGTCTGCGCCAGGGACCGCATCTCCAGCCAGTGGCCCAGCAGCATGATCACGACCAGCAGGGCGAGCTCCCACCAGAAGTCCAGCTCGTGGGAGAGCACCCCGAGGGTCGCGCCCCACGAGGCGACGAAAGCCACGGTGATCGCCATGCCGATGAGCAGCATCATCCCGGGCTTGCGCGCCCGGAGCTCGGCGATCGCTCCGGTGAGGAACGGCCGTCCGCCCCACAGGTAGATGACCGTGCCGAGGATCGGCGCGACCCAGGTGAGCCCTGGGACGTCGGGAAGGGTGTAGCCGAGCAGGTCGGCGAACATCGCGCTGAGCAGGACCGTCGGCGCGGCCAGCGCCAGGTTGATCCAGAACAGACGCCGGAACAGCGCGACGTGGTCACCGTGACCGCCACCGTGACCCCCACCGTGCGCCCCGTGCCCGCCGTCCGCGCCCACGTGCCCGCCGTGGTCGCCGGCTGAGGGCCGGTGCTCGGCATCGTGCCCGTCCACATGCGCAGGCGTGTGGTGGCCCTCGTGCTCCATCTGGCCGGCGTCGTGCCCGCCGTGGCGGTCGTGAGCCGGCGGATCCGTCTCGTCGACGGACGGCTCGTGCCGCTGACCCGCCTGACCCTGCCGATCGCCGTGCACGCCGTGGCCCTGGTGCGCGTTGCTCATGGCTCTTCTCCTCCACCCGTCATCCGACCATACCCCCAGGGGGTATGTGACTGTCGAACCGTGGGCGCATGGCGGATATTCCCTGTGTGCAGCGCCTCGACGCCCGGTGGGTCAGGTCAGGAGGTCGGGCACGAGCGGAGCGCGGTGCCCTCGAAGTCCGGGACCGCACGCGAGTCGGCGTCGGCCGGCGACGTGGCGATGCCGTTGCGCTCGATGTCCTGGATGAGCCAGTCCATCTCGGCGATCTCCCGCTGCTGGGCCTTGATGATCTCGACGGCGAGCTCGCACACCCGGACGTCGTCGATCTGTGCCCGCTCGGAGCGTGTGATCGCCAGGGAGTGGTGGGGGATCATCGCGCGCATGAACGCGGTGTCACCGACCGTGACCTGGCTGCGGTCCAGCACGACGCCGCCGGCGAGGAGCAGCACGCTGACGGCGACGACGGCGATGTTAGCCTTGGCGTTCTTGTACATGTTCAGCATCCAGGCGAGCATGATCAGCCCCATGGTGCCGCCCATGGTGACCGCCATGAAGACGCGGCTCTGGCTGAACCGGACGTGGTCGAGCTCCCACGAGCCGACGAACATCACGAAGTACATGACCACCATGGCGGTGAGGATCATGGCGGCGAAGCGCAGGTACATGCCCTTCATCTGATGGCCCTGCTCACCGCCATGGTGCCGGCCGTCGCGGCGGGCGCCCTCACCGTCGTGGTGTCCCTTCATCGACTCGTGGTCGTGCTCGCGCTGCGTGGACATCGTCGGTCCTCCTCGTCTCGCTGGTACCTGCTCGAGCTCTGGACGGGTTGACGCGGTGCTGCAGGCGGGCTGCCCGCCGGCACCAGCGTGACCGCGCTCAGCGGATGGCCGCGAGGAGCTCGGCGCAGGCGGCCTCGCAGTCCCGGCACACCTCGGCGCAGACGCGGCAGTGCTCGTGCATGCCCGCGTGCTGCTCGCACTCGTCACCACAGGCCCGGCACGCCGCGATGCAGGCCTCGAGGTGGGCGCGCGTGATGGTGGCGTCGTAGCCGGTGTGCCGGGACAGGATCCGGGCGGTGGTCGCGCAGCTGTCGGCGCAGTCGAGGTTGGACCGGATGCACTTGCGCAGGTCCGCGACCATCTCCTCGCTCAGGCACGCGTCCGCGCACGCGGTGCACGCCTGGGAGCAGGCGACGAGCGTCTCGATGACTCGGGCGAATAGCTGCCGGTCGAGGTTGATGGTTGCGGGGTAGGTCTCGAGCATCTCCGTGGTCTTCATGACGGCCTCCTGGCTGCAACTGGTGCGGCTTGCCGGTGGCCGGTCGCCGCGGGACCTCTCCGACGCTACGGAGGGCAGCGCGCGCCCGCGCGACCAGAGCGGTCAGGCGGCCATGAAGGTTCGATGAAGGTGGCCGCCCCCGGCACGACCGCAGGTCGATGAAGGTTCGATGGAGGTTGCGCGTCCCGCCCGGCAGGTCCTACGACGCGCACCCTGTAGGGCAGGAGCGTTCCCCCGGACCACTCCGGAGGAACGCTCATGCAACCGATGCTCGTCACGCTGCCCGTCGCAGTACTGCTTGCCCTGCCTGCGGTCGGGTACGCACCCGCGGCAGACCTCGGCGTCGCGCTGACGCCGGGCGTCGGCCGCCGGGTGGTGACCGACCCTGGCGACGGAGCGCACGAGAGCCAGGAGATGGACGGTTCTTCGTCGCACACCGAGCCGGTCGAGCCTCAGGAGGGCATGGCCGAGCACGAGGGCATGACCGACGAGGACATGGCCGAGCACGAGGACATGACCGACGAGGACATGGCCGAGCACGAGGACATGACCGAGCACGAGGACATGACCGACGGGGACATGGCCGACGGGGACATGGCCGAGCACGGCGGCACGACCGAGCACGAGGACATGACCGACGAGGACATGGCTGAGCACGAGGGCTCGACCGACCACGCCGAGGGCACCGCGGACCCTTCTGAGGGCAGCGCCGAGCACGACTCGGGCGGCGAGAGCCACGGCGAGACCGAGGCCGCGTCCCCACGCCCGCGCGCCGCGGTGCTCGGAAGCTTCGCCGGCGTCAACGCCGCCGTCCTCATCGGCGCTGCCTGGCTCCGCCGGCGCGACGGCGACAAGCCGCGCCATCGCCCCAGGGCGGCTGGCGCGCCGGCCGCCACCCCGACCGCCTGATCGTCCGCGAGGAGACCACCATGACCGCCCCCACCCTGACGGACGCCCCGGCGCCCGTGCCGGACCCGGACCTCGCCGGCCCGGACACCACGCCCCCGCCCGTCGGGCGCAACCTCATGACCATCCCGTGGGTGGCGCGCACGCTGCGCAGCGGCTGGTACCCCAAGATCCTGCAGATCCCCGTCGCGGCCGTGTTCGGACTGGTCGCCTTCCAGCTGCTGGTGGGTCCCGACGTCGCCCACGAGAACGCCGGCACCGCACTCATGTGGGTGCTGTGGTGGCCGGTGATCCCGATCGTGTTCGTGCTGCTCGGCCGGTTCTGGTGCGCCGTGTGCCCGTTCGGTGCCATCTCGGACTTCGCGCAGAAGTGGGTCGGCGTCAACCGGCCGGTGCCCAACTTCCTCAAGAACTACGGCATCTGGATCATCGACGCGTCCTTCCTCTTCATCACGTGGGCCGACCACGTCTGGGGCGTGGTCGAGTCGCCCTGGGGCTCGGGCGTGCTCCTGCTGATCCTCACCACGGCGGTGATCGCGTCCGGCGCGCTGTTCCAGCGCCGCACCTTCTGCCGGTACCTGTGCTTCCTCGGGGGGCTGTCGGGCAACTACGCCCGTGTCGGCATGGTCGAGCTCCGCGCGGATTCGGCGATCTGCAAGACCTGCAAGGCCAAGGCCGTCTGCTACAACGGCAACGAGAAGGTCGCCGGCTGCCCTCTGTTCACGTTCCCCCGCACGATGGAGGACTCGGCGAACTGCAACCTGTGCGCCAACTGCATCAAGAGCTGCCCCAACGACGCCATCCAGGTCCGGCTCCGCAAGCCGACCTCCGAGCTGTGGTTCATCACCAAGCCGAAGCTCGAGCAGTCCTACCTCGCGATGGCGATCATGGGCATCGTCCTCATCCAGAACATCACCATGCTCGAGGTCTGGCAGGACGTCCTGGCCTGGATCGCCGCGACGACGGGGATCACCAGCTACCCGGTCATCTTCACGGTCGCGTTCGCGGTCGCGGTGACTGTCCCGGTGGGGCTCCTCGCGGTCGCCTCCAAGGTGGCGGCCGGCAGGAACCTGGAGACGACGAAGATGAACTTCGCGCGGTTCGGGTACGCGCTCATCCCGCTCGACGTCGCCGGCCACCTGGCGCACAACCTGTTCCACCTGCTCGCCGAGGGCGGCTCGGTCTACTACACGACCGCCGCCCTGTTCGGCTCCACCGCGACCGGCGACCCCGCCCTCGTCAGCGCCGGCACGATCCAGATCCTGCAGTTCGCACTGCTCGCCCTGGGCATCGCCGGGTCCATCTACACCGCACGCCGGATCGCCCACCGCCGCTACCAGACCGCCGCCCGTCGCCGCGCGACCGTCATGCCCTTCGTCGTCATCATCGCCCTGCTCGGCGCCGTGAACGTCTGGATGTTCCTGCTCCCGATGGCCCACCGCATGTGAGGTCCAGTTCCCGACGCGCACCATGACCGACCGCAACCTGTTGGAGACGCCTCGATGAGACCCACCCAGTGCGCCGCTCCGGAGCCGCCCGTCGACGAGCACGTGGGCCCCGCTCGCGTGGCCGTCGTCGGCGCGGGACCGGCCGGCATCTACGCCGCCGACATCCTGTCCAAGGCCGGCCTCGAGGTCTCGATCGACCTGTTCGAGCGTCTGCCCGCGCCGTTCGGCCTCGTCCGCTACGGGGTCGCGCCGGACCACCCGCGGATCAAGCAGATCATCGTGGCGCTGCACAAGATCCTCGACCGCGGCGACATCCGGCTGCTGAGCAACGTCGACTACGGCACGGACCTGGACCTGGACGACCTGCGGCGGTTCTACGACGCCGTGATCTTCTCGACCGGCGCGATCCGCGACGCCGAGCTGCCGATCCCCGGCATCGACCTGGCGGGCTCGTTCGGGGCGGCCGACTTCGTGTCCTGGTACGACGGGCACCCCGACGTGCCGCGGACGTGGCCGCTCGAGGCCCGGACCGTCGCCGTGATCGGGGCGGGCAACGTCGCGCTCGACGTCGCCCGCATCCTGGCCAAGCACCCCCAGGACCTGCTGCCCACCGAGATCCCGGACAACGTCCACCAGGGCCTCCTGGCGAGCCCGGTGACCGACGTGCACGTCTTCGCGCGACGCGGGCCGGCGCAGGTGAAGTTCAGCCCCCTGGAGCTGCGCGAGCTCGGCCACGTGCGCGACGTCGACGTCATCGTCTACCCCGAGGACTTCGACTTCGACGAGGGGTCGATGGCGGCGATCCACTCGTCCAACCAGACCAAGCAGGTCGTCAAGACCCTCACCGACTGGACGCTCAAGGAGCCGGAGGAGCTGACCGCGAGCCGGCGCATCCACCTGCACTTCCTGCACAAGCCCGTCGCGGTGCTCGGCGAGGACCGGGTCGAGGGCCTGCGGACCGAGCGCACCGTGCTCACCGGCGACGGGTCCGTCGCGGGGACCGGCCAGCTGCACGACTGGCCGGTCGAGGCCGTCTACCGGGCGGTCGGCTACTTCGGCTCGCCGCTGCCCGGCCTGCCGTTCGACGAGGTCGCCGGCGTGATCCCCAACGACGAGGGGAGGGTGACGACGCGCGCGGGAGCACCGATCGCCGGGGTCTACACGACCGGCTGGATCAAGCGCGGCCCGGTGGGCCTCATCGGGCACACGAAGTCTGACGCCGCAGAGACGATCAAGCACCTGGTCTCCGACGTCGGCGAGCTGCCTCGAGCGCCCGAGCGGAGCGAGGCTGCCGTGCGGGCGCTGCTCATGGAGCGCGGCGTCCGCTACGTCGAGTGGTCCGGATGGATGCTGCTGGACGCCTACGAGCGGTCGTTGGGCGAGCTGCGCGGCCGCGAGCGGATGAAGGTCGTCCCGCGGGAAGACATGCTCGCGGTCGCACTGGACGAGCAGCCCTCGTGACGCTCGGAGGCGTGGTGGCGCTCGGGACGCAGGTACGGGGAGCGCACGACTGGCCGGGTCGGGCATGACGGCCGCTGCGTGGCTCTTCGCCGGCGCGGGCGTGGTGCTGGTCGGGATCGGGATCTTCTTCGTCGTCGCCCGCCCGCCGCTCCTGCCTGAGGATCTGCGGTACCTCGACCGGGAGCAGCGCGAGATCGACGCTCTCCTACCGCGACTGCAGACGTGGCTGCGTCGCGTCTTCGTCGTCCTGGGCGGCCACGCTCTCGCGTCTGGTGTTCTGACGGTGTTCACCGCCGTGACCGCGGTACGTCAGGGAAACCTGGCGGCGGTCATCGCGCTGCTTGCCTCTGGAGCTGTCGGCATGGGACTCATGGTGGTGGTCAACTTCCTGATCCACTCCGCGTTCCGATGGATCCTGCTCGCCGGTGCGTGCTTGTGGCTCGCAGCGACGACGGCCGCGGTCATGGCTTAGCCCGGGCACATCCCGCCGTCTTCAACCACGCATTCGCGGGCGTGGATAGCTGCGTCCATCATCCCCGTCGGCGCCTCAGCTCCGCCGTGAGCTGAGGAAGGACGGTGTGCAGGTCGCCCACAACTCCGACATCCGCGATCTCGAAGATGGGCGCCTCGCGATCCGTGTTGATCGCGACGATCGTCCCGGCGGCCTGCATCCCGCCGCGGTGGTGCACCGCGCCGGACACGCCTGCACCGATGTACAGCCGTGGTGCGACGGTCAGACCGGTCTGGCCGATCTGCGTCGCTGGGGCGATCCACCCTTCATCGGTGGCGACTCGGGTCGAGCCCACCGCGCCGCCGAGCAGCTCGGCGAGCTCCCGTACGGCTCTGAAGTCCCCGTTCGTGCCTCGTCCACCCGCCACGACCACCGATGCCCGTGCCAGGTCGGGCCCCTCCGAGACGTCTGGACGATGACGTTCGATCACCGTGACGGCGGACGGCTGCGCGATGTCGACGGCGTGCTCGACCAGCCGCGCGGCGCGGGCGTCGTCGGCCTCGATCCTGGTGACCGAGTTGGGCGCCACCGTCACGACGGCAGCAGGGCGCTTCACGTGGATGTGGACGTCCCAGGTTGCCGAGAGCGCCGAACGCACCGCGCTGACGTGGTCGTCGGCCCCGATGCGGATCTCGCTGGCATCCAGGACCAGCCCAGCCCCAAGGAGACGCGCGGACAGGGCCGCGACCTCCCGCGCGGACGGGCCGGACGCGAGCAGGACCACGTTCGCCCCGACCTCGCGGGCGACGGCCGCGACGAGCGCCGCGGTCGAGTCCGCCGAAAGCGAGTCCGAGGAACCACCCGCGAGAACGTGAGTGGCGCTCGCGCCGTGAAGCGCGCACAGCTCGGCGGGTGCCTCGCTGCCCGAGCCGGGCCATACGGCGTGCCCCACGCCGAGCCTTCGCGCGAGGGTCAGCAGCTCTCGGTCCGTGGGAGTGAGGCCCTCGTGTCCAGCGAGGACGGCGAGGATCGGGGCTGCGGTCGGCATCATGCGAGTCCGTTCTTGATGAGGTAGTCGGCGAGGACTGCGCCGGCTGTTCCGTCGTCGGCCAGGAGAAGTGCGGCGGTTCGTGGAGGACGGGCTGCCGCCGCGACGACGTGGGTGCGCGCGGCGGCTGCTCCCACGGCGGACGGGTCGAGCGGAAGATCGGCGAGCGACCACGTGGTGACCGGCTTCTTGCGAGCGGCGACGATCCGCCTGAAGTCGGGGAAGCGAGGACTGTTGGCGCGGTCGGTCACGGAGACCACGGCGGGGAGGGGAGCCTCAAGGATCTCCACGGTCTCTCCCTCACGTTTGATCCGCACGCTGCTGTTGACGAGCGCCACTTCGGTGGCGAGCGTGAGGCACGGCAGTGCCAGCTCAGCGGCCAGCAGGGCCGGCATCACGCCCGAGAGCGCATCGAGAGCCACCGTCCCGGTCAGGACGAGGTCGACGGGCTCCTCGGCCGCGAGCTTGGTGACGACGGCGCCGAGCACGGCCGCCGTGGAGAAGAGGTCAGAGCCGGCGAGCGCGGGGTCCGTGACCAGAACGGCGTCGTCCGCTCCCATCTGCAGTGCGCGGCGCACGGCGTCCTCTGCCTCGGGCGGACCCATCGTCACGGCCGTGACGCGTGCGCCCCGGGCGTCGGCGAGGGCGAGGGCCGCCTCGACGGCGTACTCGTCCATCTCGTTCATGGAGCCGTCACCGGCGGTGCGATCGAGGTGGCCATCCTCGGTAAAGGAACGGTCCGACTGCGGGTCGGGCACGTGCTTGACGCAGACGATGATCCTCATGGTGCTCCTCGCGTGACGGCAGCCCACCCTGCATGGGCAGGAGCGACCGTACGAGGAGGGGAGAGGTTCGCCGGCGCTAGAGGTCCCCCGCGGGGAGACCTTCAGCAGACCTTCATGGATCGCGGAGCTGAACCGCTGTGGCGCGGTCATGAGGCTCCCCGTGTCTCCAGCGCGGCGACGGCGTCGGCGAACTCCCAGTGCCAGGGTTCGAACGGGCCGGCACCACCGGCATGTGCCCAGTCAGGGTTCTCCCAGCCGAAGATGGGGCCAACATCGTGCAGCCACCGCCCTCGCTCCCCGGTGTAGGCGCTCTCGCACAGGTCGATGGCCAGGCCCCACCCGTGATTGCTCGCGCCGGCTGGTGCCGCGAGGCCGCCCTTCCGCGCGTCGAGCGCGAGCTGCTCCTCGAAGTCGCGGTAGGCCGAGCTCAGGCACATGTCGCTGCCGAAGGCAGCCCGGAACGCGTCGTTCAGCTCGAAGAGGGCCACGACGGCATCTGGCCGGTCGCGGAATGGCGCCTGCCACAGGTCACAGAGCGCCGAGTCCGGCAGACGTCCGTTGGGCCCTGTCTCCGTCACGATCCCGCTGCAACCCAGCGGAGCACGGTCGGCTGAGCGCGACACGGAGAACGCCGCTCGGTCCGCCAGGGGGGCGGTGCCATGGTCGGCCAGCACCGCTTCGCCGCCCTCCGTGGGCCGTGCGTCGCTGCTCAGCACTTCGTAGGCGGTGAGGCCCTGCGGTGGAGCGGAGGTTGGCAACTCGGCCGGTGGTTCGAAGGGTCGAGCCGCGAACGCGACGGTCGACAGCACCATGGCCCCGACAAGCGCCACGCGCGCGAGCTGCCGCGGCCAGGGCGCGCGGTCAGCCCTTGGACGCCTGCGTCGTCCGGACCCGTGAAGGTCGCGCCGCCGGAGATAGAGCCCCGGCGAACCGTCATCCTGTCTCATGCGCTACGAGCGCATGTCGGCTCCACGGTTCGCCGTGCACTGCGCGAGGCCGCGCCGTCGGACAGCAGGCAGTCGGAAAGGGAGGCGCACTCCTGCGCGTCTTGGCGGGTGATGGGCCCTCCTTAGTCGAGCCGGCCATGAGCATCCTCAGGTTGGGGCACTCACACTGCGGAAACGCCTGGCTAGCGGACAAGGTTTGATGAAGGTGCCCGCCGCTTGCGTCAAAACAGCCAAAGGCCCGGCGTCGTGCCCGTCCGCTAGCTGATGTCGCCCGTGAGCTGGTGTCACGCCGCAGCGCCCACGGTCAGGTGGTTGCAATTCGATGCCGAGGGGCGCCCGCCTGCCAGACGGACAGGTTCCGCGCGCCCCCGCGGCGCTGGCCTCGGCCACCGGCGGCATGCCGGGGCTCGTCGGGCGAAGTGCGGTCGTACGGGGTCGGGTTCGTCAGCCTTGGTCAGTGGCTTCAATCGAACCTTCATCAGCGAGCTGCTCACGCTCGAGCCCGGGTTGTCGACCCGTGTGGTGAGTTCCCCGGTTCAGGGGTCCCGACGAAGGATGCGGCTCATGACGACCCAACAACGCGTGATCGCGAACAAGCAGAAGATCCCGGGACGGGCCGAGCCCGCGGCGACCCTAGGGAAGGCAGCTACCACGCCTGCCCGCCGGACGCGGAAGCGGCTCGTTCTCCTGACACTGGTCTTCGCAGCGCTCGGAGGCGGAGCCGGCTACTGGTTTCTGACCGGTCCTGGGGCGAGCAACGACGTCGCAATCGCTGAGAACGTCCCCGAACCGGGCGTCGTGCAAGTCCTCGAGCCGATCAGCCTGAACCTCGCGGAGGGCCGCTATCTCCTGGTCGGGTTGGGTCTACAGCTCACCGCCGAGGTCGAGGAGGAGATCGAGCCGTCCAAGGCGCTCGACATCGCGATCGCGGTGCTCTCAGGCCGGACGCTCGAGGAGGTCAGCAACGCTGAGGGTCGTGCGGCGCTCAAATCGCAGCTCGTGTCCCTGATTTCGGAAGCGTACGGCGGAGAGGTCATGGACGTTGTCTTCACCAACTTCGTCACCCAGTAGGGACACCCTCGACCTCCACATCCCGTCCGGTTCAGGGGGGTGAAGCGTCCTTCCCTGATCCTTGGGCGCCAAAAGCTCCGTAGGACGGTTTGCGCGAGGCCGGCGGAAAGGTCGGCTCGCCAGGCTCCGACCTCTCACTCCATGGGCCCGCACGGCACCGCAGCGAGCGACTCAGGGCGATGGCCTCGACGCGCCGTGACTCGGGGGCCCGTCCCGCACGCCCGATCGGCGAATGGCAGCAGAACCGATGTGCGGGCGGCGCGCTCGGTCCGCCCGAGGCGAGCGGGCGCCTGCCTTCGAGAACCTGAGCTGACCTCTCCGCCTCGAACCACGAGCAGGTCAGGTCGTCAAGGCCCGTTGCAGTGGTGCTTGGCGCATGTCGGCAAGGCGTCACCGTGAGTGGACCGTTCTTCATCGAACCTCTATCGCTTCAGGGGGGCTTTCCAGAAGCAGTGGGCGTTACATGGGCTCATACCCACTGGGGGTATGGGAGGTAGTGCCGTGAGACGGAACAGCTATCAAGTGTGGGGCCTGACGTGCGGAGCATGCCTGGCCGAGTTGATGGACCAGGTTCGCTCCTTGGCGGGTGTGCGGTCAGTCAAGGTCGAGCTCGTGACCGACGGGGCGTCACGCCTGGTGGTCGTCGGGGCGTCGATGCCCGATCGGCAGGCCGTGCAGGACGCGGTCGTGGAAGCAGGGTTCTTCACTACGAGGCCGGGCTTGACCGGGACTGGGCAGGTGTCGAGATGAGCGGCTTTGAGGCGTCAGCGGTGGTCGTGGGCGTCCTGCTCACGGTGTTGCTTGGGTGGTACTTCTTCGGCCCGAAGAAGTCTCGTCGGGCGGACGTGACGGACGGGTTGCAGCAGGTCGTCGTCACCGTGCGGGGCGGATACAGCCCTGACCTCGTCGAGGTCGTGGCCGGGGTTCCCGTGCGCTTGCTGTTCGACCGCCAAGAGACGGGCGACTGCTCCTCGCGTGTGGTGCTCCCTGACTTCAAGATCAACCAAAGTCTGCCGGCGAACGCGAGGACCGCCGTCGAGTTCACGCCCACTGTGGCCGGCGACTACGGCTTCGCCTGCGGGATGAACATGCTGCACGGCCGCGTGCGAGTCGTGAACCCCGTGTCCGGGCAGGCCGGGACTCTCGGTGTTGTCACCGAGCCACGGCTCAGCTACGACGACGTGGCGGGCGCCGGTGCGCTCGAGCATGGCGCCGCCGGCCACGGGACAGGTCCCCGGGGGCCCTTGGTGTCGGTGTCCGACGGGAGCGAGGATGGCGACTCCGAGGAGCGGGAGCGGGCAGCCGAGATCGTCGATCTGCGCCGCCGGGTGCTGGCCGGAGCCGTGCTGACCCTCCCCGTCCTGGTCGCGGTGATGGCGATGGAGTTCTTCACGGCCATGTGGGTTCCGGACGCCCTGATGAACCCGTGGCTCCAGATGGTGCTCATCGCCCCGGTGATGCTCTACACCGGCTGGCCCATCCACAAGACGGGTTGGCTGGCGCTGTCACACCGCACCGCGGACATGAACTCGCTGATCACGCTCGGCACGATCGCGGCCTTCGGTTACAGCCTGGTGGTGACGTTCGCCCCAGGCCTGCTGCCGGAGGAGACCCGGGAGGTGTACTACGAGGCGGTCGGCGTCATCATCACTCTGATCCTCGTCGGCCGGCTGCTGGAGACCAAGGCCAAGGCCGGCACCGGAGAGGCGATCCGGACACTCATCGGCCTGCAGCCGCGCACCGCACGAGTGATCCGTGCCGGCGACGAGCGCGAGGTGCCGATCGACGAAGTGCTCGTGGGTGACGTGGTGGTGGTCCGGCCCGGCGAGAAGCTGCCCGTGGACGGGGAGGTGGTGGAGGGGACGTCCGCGGTCGACGAGTCCATGGTGACCGGTGAGCCGATCGCGGTGACCAAGGGCCCGGGTGACCCCGTGATCGGCGCGACGATCAACCAGACCGGAGCATTCCGGTACAACGCGACCAAGGTCGGCGCCGACACGATGCTGGCGCAGATCATCCGCCTCGTGCGCCAGGCGCAAGGCTCCAAGGCACCCATCCAGCGACTGGTGGACCGGGTCTCGAGCTACTTCGTCCCGGCGGTCATGGGAATCGCGGTCTGGACGTTCGTGATCTGGGCACTGGTAGGCCCCCCGCCGGCCTCGGTCTTCGCCCTGGTGGCGGCCGTGTCGGTGCTCATCATCGCCTGCCCCTGTGCCCTGGGGCTGGCAACACCGCTGTCGATCACCGTCGGTACCGGCAAGGGCGCCACGGCCGGCATCCTCATCCGTTCGGCCGAGGCGCTGGAGACAGCGCACAAGCTTGACACCGTCGTGCTCGACAAGACCGGCACGATCACCAAGGGCGCCCCGGCGCTGACCGACGTGCTGCCCGCAGATGGGCTCACCGAGGTCGAGCTCCTCACCCTGGTCGCGGCCGTGGAGCGCTCCTCCGAGCACCCGCTGGCCGCGGCGATCGTCACGGGCGCACTTGATAGGGGGATCCAGCTGCCGGAGGTCAACGCCTTCGACTCGGTGACCGGTCAAGGTGTGCGCGCCCTGGTTCGCGGCCGCGAGGTGCTCGTGGGGAACCGGCGCCTGCTGGACAGCGCCGGTGTCGCCGCCCCCGCCCGTGAGGCGGACCGGCTCGCTGCGGACGGCAGGACGCCGATGTTCGTGGTCGTCGACGGGCGCTTCGCCGGGGTAATCGGCGTGGCTGACACCCTCAAGGACGGCTCGACGGCTGCCATCGTCGCGCTGCGCAAGCGCGGGATCGAAGTGATCATGATGACCGGGGACAACCGGGCCACCGCAGCAGCGATCGCTCGTCAGGTCGGCATCACACGTGTGGTGGCCGAGGTGATGCCCGAGCACAAGGCGGCCGAGGTCAAGCGGCTCCAAGCCGAGGGGCGGGTGGTCGGCATGGTCGGGGACGGCATCAACGATGCACCTGCGCTGGCCCAGGCCGACGTCGGGTCGGCGATCGGCACCGGCACCGACGTGGCCATCGAGTCCTCCGACATCACGCTGATCTCGGGCGCGTTGTCCGGCCTGGTCACCGCGGTGGATCTGTCCCGCGCCACCATGCGCAACATCCGCCAGAACCTGGTCTTCGCGTTCATGTACAACGCGATCGGCATCCCGATCGCGGCGGGTGCGCTGTACCCGGCGTTCGGCTGGACGCTCAGCCCGATCATCGCCGCGGCAGCCATGGCGCTGTCCTCGTTGTCGGTGGTCGCCAACGCCAACCGCCTGCGCGCCTTCACTCCACGGCCCCTGCCCGAGGCCGTCCAGGTCCCCGCCACCGACCCGGTGGTGGAGGTTGGGAGAGACGATCACGAAGGAACGGAGGACTCCATGTCCGAGAAGCCACAGACGGTGACCGACCCGGTCTGCGGGATGAGCATCGAGCCCGCCTCTGCGGCCGCTACCGCCGAGCACGGGGGCCAGACCTACCACTTCTGCTCCCAGCACTGCGCGGAGAGCTTCCGCGCCGACCCGGCCCGCTACGCGACCGCGGCGGAGCGCTGACCGGGCGAGCCCCCGGGGCGCCACCGAGCCTGACATCGGTGGCGCCTCGGGCCCTATCAGGCAAGGAGGACCTGATGACCGAGACAGACCGGCAGGACCTGCTCATCCGGCTGCGCCGCATCGAGGGCCAGGTTCGCGGGATCGCACGCATGGTCGAGGACGACAAGTACTGCATCGACGTCCTGACCCAGGTCTCGGCCGCCTCCAGGGCGCTGCAGTCCGTGGCCCTGGGCCTGCTCGCTGACCACATGGGCCACTGCCTGGTCGACGCCACACGAGCCGGCGGACCCGAGAAGGACGCCAAGCTCAAGGAGGCCACGGACGCCATCGCCCGTCTCGTGCGCAGCTGAGGCGGCCACCGGGACCGAGCGAGCGACATGCAAGGGGATGATCATGGGCGGTCAGTCCACAGTGCTGCAGGTCGGCGGCGTGCATTCCCCTCCGAGTCGTCATCGAGAGAACTCTGCTGCGCCAGCCGGTGGTACGGGGCGTCGAGGCGAGCGCCGTCTCGCAGACCGCAACCGTCGCCTACGACCCGGGTCGGACCTCGGTCGCGCAGCTCGTGAGACGGGTCAACGACCGCGGGTAGCACTGTGCCGGCCAGCCGGTACCTGGTCATGTGTGCCACCGGTGGCCGAAACCGACCGCAACGGCGGACGGAGGTCACCCACCCGGATCATCGGGGCGGCCCCGGTCAATGCGGCCACGAGGCGCACGGCGACCCATGGATGTAGACGTGCACAAGGACCACGTCGCTCCCATCCCGACGATTCACCGCGGACGACGACCGCGCTGACGAAAGCGTGTGGTGCTTGACGTTTCAGGTGAGCCGGGCGACGAGCATCGTGCCTAGCAGCACCACGAGGGCCAGGAGGAGCGTGGCCTGGCGTCCGTACGGGGTGCTACGAGGGATGCCGCGCAGCGGGAACAGCAGTTGACGGACGGCCACGTACGCAGCCACCCCTGCGGCGAAGAGCAGCCCTCCTGGCGATGGGGCCTGAGCTGAGATCACGGCCGCGACGAGTGCGAGCGCCCCGGCGGCAGCCGACTCCATCAGCTGGACCGGCACCCGTCGGGCCGCCACCCGCCGGTCCGAGGACCAGATGGCCCAGCGGGATAGAGTCGGGTTACCGGCGCAGCACCCCGCGAGAAGGCAGCCGAGCCGACCGACCCCCTGACCGACGAGCAGGGCCGGGATGGTCCCGTCCAGCAGGTGGCCCACGGGCGCACCCTGGAGTGCCCCGCCGACGACGAAGGTCGCCGTCGCCACGATGACGAAGCCTTGGACGCTCATGCCCGCGAGGCCCACGCCGCCGCGCTCCTTGCGGTGGGTGAGCCGGTAGTACGCCCTGGCTCCGACGGCGCCCAGCAGGCTGGCAACCAACGCGAGGAGGAGTAGACGACCGGGCGGCAGCCCGTGCGCCCGCGCAAGGGTGTTCTGCACGACGAGCGCCAGCAGGACGCCGAGGCCGACCATGGCCGGCCAGGAGCCGAGCACCACGCCGGGGGCGCGCATGAACGCGACGGGAGCGAAAGTCGACACCCCCACGCGCTCGGCGGAGGGCAGTCTCACGGCCTCGGAGTGGTCTGCCCCTTCCGGGAGGGCCACGGCGTCGGCGGTGACGTGCCACCTGCCCGCCGCCTTACCTGCGACGCGGTGGGTGAGTGCGATCCGCCCGCTGCCCTGCTCGATTCCAGAAAGGGTGGTGGTGGTGACGAAGTCGTCGGCGGCGACCCGGTCGTGGTCGACGTCGAGTCGTCGCCCGGTCAGTCGCAGCACGACCTTGTGAGGCCCGGGCGTCGTCGGCGCGTCGAACCAGTACGTCATGCCGAGGGCATGGGGCATCAGTTGGCCGAGCGCCGACAGGGGAGTCTTGACGAACTCCAGCGCGCCGGCGGTGCCTGCTGCGCCGCCTACCCGTGCGAGCGTCGGCATCGGGTGCGCCGACGGCAGAGGGGAGGGACCGGGCGAGGGGCGGGCGTCCGGCCTGCGTGGTGAGCCCGCGCCAGTGCCGGCGCCGTCGGGGCCCGGGCCCTGGGCCAGACCACTCGAAGCGGCCGGTCGCGCCTGCGCGAGCGGAGCGGGTACCGGCGGATGGTGCCCCGTCAAGGGCACGGACGTCACCAGCGGGAGGCGGACTGGGCCCACGGGCGGCGTGCGCGGTACCTGTGGAAGTGCTGGGACAGCGGGCGACGGGGACGCTCCTCTTCGCCCGGCCGATGCTCCGCGCCGCGCTTCAGGAGAGCGCTTCTTCGGTGGTCGACGTGCCATGGCTCTCCCCGTCCGCTCTGATGTCGTCGCGCTGGCGGTGCGCTGCGTTCCCGCCGACAAGCATTTCTCTGCGTGATGAAGATCCGGCCGCACTTTCGATCAGCTTTGGGTGTCGCTGGGAACAAGACCACGAGGTGGCGGGCTGGCCTTCGCACTGGGGCCACCTAGATCGCGAAGACGGCGAGTCGACCGGGCTCACCGGGGACGCGCGGGGATTTTCAACGGATCTTCACGGAACAAGCGGCGTTAGTGCAGGGAAGGGCCTCGATGCTCGTCCAGGGTCAACGTGACCCGGACGACATGGAGGAGAACGATGAAGCGCGCTATCAGCGGACGGCTCACGGCCGGGGTGATCGCCATGGCCGGTGCACTGGTGCTCGCCGCCTGCGGCAGCCCTGCCCAGGACTCGCGTGCCGTGGCGGTCGGCGAGCCGGAAACCACCGCAACGGCGGCGGAGCTGGCGGGCACCATCTGGGTCGCGAACGAGGACGGCGGCACGTTGAGCGCGATCGATGTGGCGACGAGCAGCGTCGTGGCGACGGTCGAGGGTGTCGACAGCCCGCACAACGTCCAGTCGAGCCCTGATGGCGCAACGGTCTGGGCCGTGAGCGGCCACAAGAACGCCGTCGTCGCCATCGACGCCGAGACCCTGGAGCTGCGGGGCACGCAAGCCACCGGGCCGGGGCCGGCGCACGTCGTGATCAGCGAGGACGGCTCCCGGGCGTACGTCACGAATTCCGGGGACGCCACGCTGAGCGCCTACGGGACCGCCGACCTCGCGCCGCTCGGCACCGTGGGGTTGAGCGAGGGCCCGCACGGTCTTCGCGGCACGGCGGACGGCGCGACGCTCGTCGTGGCGAACACGGGCGCGGGCACGATCGACGTGGTCGACACGCAGGCGATGTCGGTCCGTGCGAGCATCCCGGTGGGTGCCTCACCGGTCCAGGTCGCGGTCGAGCCCGGTGGGCGCTACGCCTATGTCAGCCTCGCCGGCGACAGCGCGGTTGCGAAGGTCGACCTCGAGGAGCGTGCTGTCGTTGCGACGGTCGACGTCCCGAGCGCGCCCGTCCAGCTCTACCTCACGGCCGACGGGGAGACGCTGCTCTCGGCGGACCAGGGCAGCGAGGCAGCACCGGGCACGACGGTGTCGGTCATCGATCCGACCGACATGTCGCTCACGGCGAGCATCATGACGGGGTCCGGTCCGCACGGCGTCGTCATCGATCCGACCGGCGTCATGGCGTGGGTCACCAATCTCTACGACGACACGGTGTCGGTCATCGATCTCACGACGAACCGGGCCGTTGCTACGGTGCCGGTCGGCGACAAGCCCAACGGCATCTCGTTCAGCGCCGTGCCGATGCCGGGTTCCGCACCGTCGCGTGCACGGGTCGAGTTCCCGGACTACGCCGCCGCGGCGCCGGGCAGCGATGACGCCCACGGTGACGGGCACGACGACGACCACTGATCGAGGCGGGCTGCGCCGGTCGCTCGCTCGGGCGACCGGCGCGCGGCGTCACTCTCCGATGCCGCCCGAGCAGGGGGCGCCCGGCTCGGGAGTCTGCTCACCCTGCTGGTACCGCTCGACGAACGGCGCCAGGCGCTCGTCGTCCACCGAGTCGAGCGCCACCTGCACACCCCACGCCGTGGCGACCACCGGCGCCGCGAGGTCGGCGTAGGGCGAGGCAAGCACGTAGGAGTTGTCCTCCGCCAGTGCCCGCAGCCGCTCCACCGCGGCGGCGTCCAGGCCCTCCTGGTAGGTGAGCCAGACGGCACCGTGCTCCAGCGAGTGCACGGCGTTCTCGTTGCGCACCGGCGCCGTGTAGAAGCCGCAGTTCTGCACCACAGGGTCATGGTCGCCACCGAGCGGCGGCAGAGAGCCACCGGCAACCGCGGTCGGTGCCACGGTCTCGTAGGGCACCGGCTCGGCGACATGCGTCGCCGACGGCACCTCGACCTGCTCCTCGCCCTCGATGGGAGCCTCGGCGGCGGCCTCGACCTCGGCGGTGCGGCGTGTCTGGTTCATCAGCACGATCGCGGTCGGGACGATCAGAGCGAAGGCGACGGCAGCGCCCGCGATGACGAGAATGATCCGGCGGCGACGGTCGGCCTTCTGCTGGGCCTCACGCAGTGCGGCGAGGCGCGCCTGCCGTTCGGCGTCCTGGGTCGGGCGCTTGCTTCGGGAGCTCATGGGCATCTCCAATGCTGTGCACGGTTCCGTGCGTGGTGGACGGCACCGAGCGCGCCAGGCCGGATCGTACGTCGCGCCGTGTGGAGTCTCGATGACGGCGCCCTCCTCGTCGTACATCTTCATCGAGGCTTCATAGAAGCGGCCGCGCAGCCGCCGTCTCAGAAGAGCGTCTCGGGATCGACCGCCGTCCCGTCGACATACGTTTCGAAGTGGAGGTGGCACGCCGTCGAGGTGCCCGTCGTGCCCGAGTACCCCACCACATCGCCCTGCGCGACGATCTGGCCTGAGCTCACCGCGAAGGTCGACAGGTGGTTGTAGCTCGTCATCAGGGATCGACCGTTCTGCTGGCCGTGGTTGAGCATCACCTGGTTGCCGAAGCCGCCGACCGACTTGGCCCACTGCACGGTGCCCGCAGCCGCGGCGATGATGGGCGTGCCGCAGTAGGCGCGGAAGTCAGTGCCGGCGTGCAGCTTGCGGTAGCCGTAGATGGGGTGGATCCGCCAGCCGTAGGGCGACGTGATCACCGGGGTCTCCATCGGACTCGGATAAGCAAGGACGCCGCCACGCGGTCCGGGTGCCGAGTTGGGGGGAGCGCCGACTTGTGCAGGCTGCGCGCCAGGGGCCGCTGCGGGCCCCGCCGCGGTGCGCGCCTCCGCCTCGGCTCTGACGATGGCCGCGAGCTCTGCCTGCAGCGCAGCCTGCTGCGCCGCATAGCGGTCCCTCTCGGAGAGCTGAGCAGCGCGCTGCGTCTCGAGGGCCGTGATGCTCGCCTGCTGGCGTTCGACCATCGCCGCCAGCTCGTCGGCCCGGACCTGTGCGGCCTGGCGAGCGGCGTCCGCGGCGGCGAGGGTCGCGTCTGCGTCCGCCTTCAGCACGGCGATCTCGTCGCGTACGGCGTCCAGCCGGGCAGCACGGTTGCGGTTGATCCCACCGACCTCCTGCAGCTGTCTCAGGGTGCGCGCCTGGATGGCGGCCGAGCGCGCGGTCAGGGCCAACCCGCTGGTGAGGTCGTCGACGTCTGACGAGCCCAGTACGACGGAGACCGTGGTGGCCGCGGGTGTGCCCTTCAACGCATCCCGGGCCATCTGCCCCAGGTTGCTGCGCAGGTCTCCAACCCTCACCGCGTCGGCTTCGCTCGCGGCAACGAGCCCCGCCTGCTCGGCCTCCGCCGCGTCGAGCCGCTCCGCGAGGATGCTCGCCTCCCGCTGGAGCTGGTCGACCAGGGCCTGGGCCGTCGCAAGTTCCGCCTCGGCAACCGGCACCTGGGCGTTGAGCACCTCAAGCTCCGCGTACACGGCGACGAGAGCCGCGTCGGTGTCCTCCAGAAGCTCGTCGATCTCGGCCACCGAGAGGCCGACCGACTCCTGTTGGGCGCGGTTGCGTGCGCTGTCGTCATCCGCGCCCGGGGCGCCGGACGCGGCGGCGGCGGATGCCAGGAGCAGGGGGGCCACGACGAGGACCGTCATGATGCGTGCGTGGGCGCGAGTCGGCATCTGACCATGGTGCAGCGGGCGCTGCGCTTGCGCCGCGAGTCCGGCTGCCCCTCAGCGGAACTGCATCAGATCTTGATCGTCCCTCTCGGGTTGGCGCGGCTCCGGGCGGTCACTCGAGGGGCGGGACCAGATCGACCTCCGGCGGCACGCCTTGCGAGACGGGCATCCAGTACTCCAGGACCGAGTAGACGACGTACCTCTGTCGCGCCGAGTACATCGGGTGGCACGTCGTCAGCGTCATCATGGCGACGCTCGGCACGCTGCCGGGTGAGTTCGGCACCGGCGCGATCACCTCGACCTGGTCCGGAGAGACGATCTCCATCCCGCTCACCCGGTACACGAACCAGGTGTCGGCCGTCTGCACGATGAGCGGATCACCGACCTGCAGCTCCTCGATCCGGTTGAACGGCTTGTTGTAGGTGGTCCGGTGCCCCGAGATCGCGAAGTTGCCGAGGCCCCCTGGCATCGCTGTGCCCTCGTAGTGCCCGATTCCGAGCTCGTCGAGCACCTCCCGGGAGCTGCCCTGGCTCACGGCGCGAAGGTAGTCCGTGCCCCACCGGGGAACCCGCAGCGTGGCGAAGGTCGCGCCGACAGCTGGCTCGGCCAGGACCGGTGGTGCGCCGAGGTCACGCGACCGAGGCGCCGGGAGCGCGTGGTCGTCCGCGTGCCGCGTCTCCGGCCGCGTGTCCACGACCCAGTCGAGCTCGCGGAGCGCCGCCTCCTGCTCCTGTGCCGCCACGACATCGGTCCACCACAGCTGCCACACGACGAACAGCCCGAGCAGCGCGCCGAGTGTCACGAGCAGCTCGCCGACGACGCCGAGCAGGGTGAGCGGCCTCCGACGCGGCCGTGACCGTCGTGGAGGGGCGTCGAAGGCGTGGGTCGTGCTCACATCGAGGTGGTACGGAGGGATGCGAAGGTGGCCTCGTCCCGCGAGATCGCCGCAGCGGAGGCAGTGACGACGACGATGCGCGAGCTTCGCCATGATCGTCCTGTCGCCATTCGTCCTGCTCTGCTCTCGTCAGCCGCGCGACATGAGGCAGCCGGCACTTCGCGGATAGGTGCCGGCCCGACGGCCACCGGGGGTGGGCGGCGATCGGGCCGGCGGATCAGGGAACCTGCTGCGACCACGCCGCGAAACGGCGCAGCCGCAGCGAGTTGGACACGACGAACACACTGGAGAACGCCATCGCCGCCCCCGCGACCAGGGGGTTGAGGCGCCCCGAGGCCGCCAGCGGGATCGCGGCGACGTTGTATGCCAGCGCCCAGAAGAGGTTGCCCTTGATGGTGGAGAGCGTGCGTCGAGCGAGCCGGATGGCGTCGGCCGCCGCACGCAGGTCCCCGCGCACCAGGGTGAGGTCGGACGCCTCGATCGCTGCGTCCGTGCCGGTCCCCATCGCGAGGCCCAGGTCTGCCTGCGCAAGTGCGGCCGCGTCGTTGACGCCGTCGCCGACCATGGCGACCACGCGGCCCTCCCGCTGGAGCCGTTGCACGACCGCCACCTTGTCCTCCGGGAGCACCTCGGCAACGACGTCGTCGATGCCCAGGCCGCGCGCGACCTCGGCGGCCGCCCGCCGGTTGTCGCCGGTCAGGAGCACCGGCGTCAGACCCAACTGCCTCAGCTGCGTGATCGCCTCTGCCGAGGTTGGTTTCAGGGTGTCGGACACGACGCACACCGCGCGGGCGCGCCCGTCCCAGCCGATCGTCACGGCAGTCCGGCCGGCGCTCTCCGCCTCGTCCACCGCGTCGGCGAGCTCGATCGGGAGATCGATGTCCTGCGCTGTCAGCCACGAGGCGCGTCCGGCGAGGACCCGCCGGCCGTCGACCGTGCCCGTGACGCCGCGACCAGGGACGTTGCTGAAGTCCACGACGTCCGCAAGATCGCCGGTGAGGGCGCGGGCGCCGGTGGCGATCGCCGCTGCGATCGGGTGCTCCGAGGCGTGCTCCAGGGCCCCGGCGAGACGCAGCGCCTCCGCCGAGTCCGTGTCGGCGGCCGGTACCACGTCCACGAGGGTCATCCGCCCCGTCGTGACGGTGCCGGTCTTGTCGAGCACGATCGTGTCCACCTTGCGGGTCGACTCGAGCACCTCCGGGCCCTTGATGAGGATCCCGAGCTGGGCACCGCGGCCTGTGCCGACGAGCAGTGCCGTGGGCGTCGCGAGCCCCAGCGCACAGGGGCACGCGATGATGAGGACTGCGACGGCCGCGGTGAACGCGGTCACCACATCGCCCGTCGCACCGACCCAGAAGCCGGCTGTGCCCACGGCCAGCGCGATGACGACGGGCACGAAGACGGCGGAGAGCCGGTCGGCGAGGCGCTGGACGGCAGCCTTGCCCGACTGCGCGTCGACCACCAGACGTGCGATCTGTGCCAGCTTGGTGTCCGTGCCGACGCGGGTCGCCTCGACGACCAGGCGACCGCCCGCGTTGACCGTGGCGCCGGTCACGGCATCACCCGGCGCGACCTCGACCGGCACCGGCTCGCCGGTGAGCAGCGCGGCGTCGATCGCCGACGTGCCTTCCACCACGACGCCGTCGGTGGCCACCTTCTCGCCCGGCCGGACGACGAACCGATCCCCGACGGCGAGCGCGTCGATCGGTATGCGGACCTCACCGACCTGCCCCGGCCGCAGGACGGCGACGTCCTTGGCGCCCAACTCGAGCAGAGCTCGGAGCGCGGACCCTGACCGTCGCTTGGCCTGCGCCTCGAGGTACCGGCCGAGCAAGATGAACACGACCAGCGCAGCGGCGATCTCGAGATAGATCTCCTCGGACCCGGCCCCGGGCTCGGGAAAGAGCGTGAACTCCATGCGCATACCCGGCATGCCGGCTTCACCGAGGAAGAGCGCCCAGACCGACCACAGGTAGGCCGCAGTGACGCCCATGGAGATGAGCGTGTCCATCGTCGCTGTCGCGTGCCGCAGGTTCTTCGCCGCGGCTCGGTGGAACGGCATGCCTCCCCAGACGACGACAGGACTCGCCAGCGTGAGCGAGAGCCACTGCCAGTGTTCGAACTGGAGCGGCGGGAGCATGGCGAGCACCAGGACCGGCGTCGTGAGCAGCCCGGAGAGCACCAATCGACGGCGTAGCGCGATGAGCGCGACGTCGACGCGGTCGACCGGCTCCGCGGCCTCGGCGCCGTCGACCGTCGATTCCACCGGTTCCGGTGGGAGCGTGGCGCCGTAGCCGGCCGCAGCGATCTCGTCGATGAGCTGAGCGACGGTCGCGGGCGCGGTGAACGCCACGGTCGCCGACTCCATGGCGAAGTTGACGCTGGCTTCCACTCCGCTGACCTTGTTCAGGCGGCGCTCGATCCGGGCTGCGCACGATGCGCACGTCATGCCCGTGATGGCGAGCGTGATCGAGCTCGTCAGGGGTGCGGCGGGCTCGTCGGAGACGTGAGAGGTGGTCACTCGAGCTCAACCCCGCAGCGCAAGGCCGAGGGCGTAGGTCGCCGCGAAGACACCGACCAGTCCGACGAGGTAGGCGCCCAGGCGCACCATCGCCGTCGCTCTCATGACGCCTGGCCGCTCAGTGTGTAGCCGGCGTCGGTCACCGCGGACTCGACCAGCGTGTCGTCCAGCGCGCGCGAGCTCGTGACCGTCATCGTCCCGGTGGGCAGGTCGACGGCGACGTCGGTCACCGCCGGCACTTTGCTCACCTCTCCTGTCACCGACGAGACACAGTGTCCGCAGGTCATCCCGACTACGTGGTAGGTGGTCTCCATCGTCGTTCCTCTCGTGGCGCATCCTGGGCGTTGCACGCGTGGGTGCGAGGTGCCTGACGACGCTAGCCAGCGCCGAGGGCGTCGAGGGCGCCAGCGGGGCTCTCGGAGCGCTTCTTCAGCAAGTCTTCATGAGCTCGGACAGGCCTCACCGGTGGGCGCGACTGCGGACCGGGAGGTGCACCTCGAAGCGTGTCCCCGTGCCGGCTCCCTGGCTCGAGGCGGTGACGGAGCCACCATGGGCGGTGACGATGGCGCGGACGATCGCAAGCCCGATCCCTGAGCCGCCGTGGTGACGATCGCGAGCTGTGTCGACCCGGTAGAACCGCTCGAAGATGTGCGCCAGGTGCTCGGGATCGATGCCCTCGCCCGTGTCGGTGACGGCGAGGCATACTTCCTCGCCATCGGCCCGAGTGGCGCTGACGAGTACGCGTCCCGGAGCGGGGGTATGGCGCAGCGCGTTCTCGAGGAGATTGCCCAGAACCTGGCCGATGCGGTCGACGTCCACGGTGACTGCAGGGAGGCCGCTCTCGACGTCCACGTCGAGCACCACGCCGCGGCCGGCGTAGTGCTCCTGGGCTGCCGCGCGTGCCCTCTCGACGATCTCGGCCGCCGTGGCCGACTGGAGGACGAGGGCGAGGTCACCGCGCTCCGCGCGGGTCACGGACGCCAGGTCGGTCGCCAGACGCGTGAGGCGTGCTCCCTGGTCGCGGAGGACCGCGACAGTCTCCGCGCTCAGACTCTCGACGCCGTCCTCGACCGCCTCGAGGTAGGCGTTGAGGACCGCGACGGGGGTGCGCACCTCGTGCGCGACATCAGACAACAGGCGTTGACGGAGCGCGTCGCTCTCGCGCAGTCGGTCCGCCATGTCGTTGAAGGCGTGCGCGAGCTGCTCGAACTCGCTGCCCAGACGCGGACTTGCGACGCGGGCGTCGAACTGGCCCGACGCCACACGCGTGGCAGCCGTCGCGAGTGTGCGCAGCGACGAGGCGATACGCCGGGTGAGGAAGAGGCTCACCGCTAAGGAAGCCAGCACGGATGCACTCAGTGCGATCGTCAACGCGAGCGCGCTCGACGAACGGAACGCCTCCTCGGCGTGCAGCACCGCGGGGGTCTCCTCGTGGAGGCCCGCTTCGATCATGTGGTCGTGGAACACCGCGGGACCGACGGCACCGGCGACGAGCCAGGCGGTGAGCCCACCTGCCAGCACCACGAGGGCCAAGGCCGCGAGCAGGCGCCCGGCGAGCCCCTGGGCATCCGACCACCGGGGGAGGGTCACTCGCCGGACCCGACGCGGTAGCCCACCCCGCGGACGGTCCGCACGAAACGCTGCTCAGCCGCTGAGTCGCCGAGCTTCTGCCGGACGTGCAGCACATGGACGTCGACGAGGTGCTCGTCACCGACCCAGTTCTGTCCCCAGACCTCCTCGATGAGCGCCCGACGGCTGAAGACCCGGTTGGGGTACCGGGCCAGGGTGCTGAGCACGTCGAACTCCGTCCTCGTCAGCGGCACCAACGCCTCGTCGATCCGCACCTCACGCGACTCGAGGTCGAGCGTGAGGGGTCCCACGCACAGCGGCTCGGCGGACCCGCTGGAGCTCTCGGCGCGGCGAGGGCGGCGGAACAGGGTTGCGATCCTGGCCACCAGCTCCCGGGGGCTGAAAGGCTTGGTCATGTAGTCGTCGGCACCGACGGACAGGCCGATGAGCGTGTCGATCTCCTCCGACCGCGCCGTCAGCATGACGACGTAGCAGTCGGAGAACGTCCGGAGCTGACGGCACACCTCGATCCCATCGAGTTGGGGAAGGCCGAGGTCGAGCACGACGAGATCGGGATCCACGGATCGCGCCTGCTCCAGGCCGTCGGGACCGTCGTGCGCGAGGTGGACCTCAAAGCCCTCTCGCTCGAGATAGCCCCCGACCAACGAGGCGAGGGCCTGCTCGTCGTCGATGACCAGGGCGCGGCGTGTCGTCGGGGAAACCATGGTCCTCATTGTGCGGGCGTCCTCGCGGGGGACCCAGCCGCTGCGGGCGGTTCGTCGAGGTCTTCACCGAACGTTGATCGAACGACGACCGCAGCACAGCATCCACCCGGGACGCTGGTGGAGATCGACCACCCTACCTCCCGGAGAGCCCGATGACCCCGACGCCCGTCCCCGCTGCGGTCCACGTGACCGTGGTGCACGCACCGGCATGCCACTTCTGCGACGACGCGACCCGCACGTTGGCCGAGCTCGGCGAGACATGGCCGCTGGCGGTCCGTGTCGTCGAGCTCGAGTCCGCCGAAGGAGCGCAGCTGGTGATGCGGCACCGGCCCGCGATGAACCCGCTGGTGCTCGTCGAGGGGGAGTACTTCAGCTCGGGGCGCCTCCCGCGCAGGAAGCTCGCGAAGCTCCTCGCCGCTCGTGCCGCTGCACGCCCCGCACTCCGCGTCGTGAGCGCCTGATGGGCGCCGAGCTGCTCACCACGGGAAGCATCCTCGCGGCCTTCTTCGCCGGTGGCGTCGCGCTCTTCGCACCCTGCTGCATCGTCTTCCTGGCCCCCAGCTACCTCGCCGGCGCGGTGAAGAACCGCCGCTGGCGGCTCCTTCCACTGACGTTCATCTTCGCCGCCGGTCTCGCGGTCGTGCTGGTCCCGATCACGCTCGGCATGAGCCTGCTGGCGGGCGCGATCGCGCGCTACCACGTGCCCCTCTACATCGCCGGCGGGGTGCTCATGTTCGCCCTGGCCGCTCTCTCGTTCTCCGGGACCATGTGGTCGCTGCCGAGCTTCCTGCGTGCGCCGGACACCTCGCGAGGCGACACAGCGAGCTTCTTCTCCCTCGGCGTCTTCTCCGGCGTCGCCTCGAGCTGCTGCGCCCCCGTGCTCGCCGGCGTCATGACGCTCTCGGTCCTGTCCGGGTCGGCCGCCGGGGGCCTGGCCCTCGGCCTGGCGTACGTCTTCGGCATGGTCTTCCCGCTGTTCGTCATGGCGCTGGTCTGGGACCGGGCACGGCTCGGCGAGCGGAAGCTCTTCCGCGCCCGTCCCGTGCGCGTACGCGTCGCAGGCCGAGTCATCGCGACGAACAGCCTGAACATCGCGGTCGCCGTCGGCTTCGTGGTGATGGGCGTCTTCGTGATCGCGCTCGCCGGCGACACGGACATGACGGGCGGGACAGCGGCTCAGGACGCTGCCGCGAGCACGCTGACCGACGTCTTCCTCGCCGTGCAGGCCTGGGTGAGCCCGATCCCCGAGCCGGTCCTCGGCATGGCCCTGCTCGCTCTCGCGGCCGTCTTCGTGTGGGCGACGCTCGCCGGCCGCCGCCCGCGGGGCTCCGCTCATGGTGCGACGCCCGTGTCTCCCGAGGCCGGTGTCCTGCCCGTCGAGGGCCACCCCTCGCTCACCGGCGGACCCGCCGGATCAGTCGAAGCCCCCAGCTGCCACAGCAGCGCCACTGAGGAAGAGGTGGTCCGATGACCTCCGGAACAGCAGTCCGCCGCCAGGCCGAGCGTCAGCAGATGCTCGACGAGCTCCGCCAGGGACAGGTCGACGCGGCGAAGCGTCGGCACCGCATCAGCCTGGCGGCGTGGGGTGTCGCGCTCGTCATCATCGTGACGCTCGTCGTGGCGGCGCTCCTCGCGTCCAGGCCGGTCGTGTCGTCCGACGCCCGGGTGGCGCCAGACTTCACGCTGCCGACGTCCGACGGCCAGACGGTGACCCTCTCCGAGCTGCAGGGCTCGCCCGTCGTCCTGTACTTCAACGAGGGCGCCGGCTGCGACTCATGCCTCATGCAGATGGCCGAGATCGAGAAGGACCCAGCCTTCGCCGAGGCCGGGATCACCGTCCTGCCCATCGTGATGAACACCGCCGAGCAGATCAACGCCGAGCGCGCCCGGCTCGGCGTCACCTCCGACTTCCTGCTCGACGACGGCACGGTCTCCGAGCAGTACGGCACGTTGGGGACGGGCATGCACGAAGGGCTGCCCGGCCACGGATTCATCCTCATCGACGCCGAGGGCGTGCAGCAGTGGTACGGCAACTACCCGTCCATGTGGCTCGCACCGCAGGACCTCCTCCGGGAGGTGCAGAGCCGCCTGTAGCGACCAACGACGAAGCCCGCACGCTGAACCGCACGACGGAGGAGCAAGAGATGAGCACGTGTTGCACGGAGACCGATGGTCAGTGCTGTGGTGGTACCGGCGTAGCGACGCCGGCCGAGCCAGCGACGCGCGTCGCGCAGGCTCCCAGCCAGAAGGGCCACGGCTGCTGCGGAGGCGGCAACAGCGCGACGCACTGACGGCCCGATGCTCGGACGCCCCGGCCTCTCCAAGGGTCCGGGGCGTCCTGCTGCGTGCCACGCTCAGTCCTGACGGCGGATCAACGGTGACTTCCCCAGCGCAGTGCGGGGAATCCTCGCGACGAGCTCGACGCCGATCTCGACCCGCGCGCCGGCAGACGCGAGGGCGGTCGCCAGCTGGCTGCGCAGCGCGATGAGGTCCAACCCACCCGAGGCGGCCACGAGCCTGACGTGGAGCCCGCCGTCCCGCTGCTCCACCTGCCACTGCACCACCTCCGGCGTGTCGAGCACGGCATGGAAGACGTTCGGGTGAAGGAGGACGCGTGACGTCCCGCCCTGGACGGTCAGGACATCCTCCCGGCGACCTTCGACCAAGGCCAGGGTGCGGAACGGCAGCCCGCACGGGCACGGATCGGGATCGAGGGCCACACGATCGCTCAGCTCGTATCTGATCAGCGGCAGCGTGCGGGCGAAGAGCACGGTCACCAGAAGGCGATCACCGGGGGTCCCGTCGGACACCGGTGCACCGTCGCCGTCCACCGGCTCCACGATCACGAGGTCCTCGTAGACGTGCCTGCGCCCGAGTCTGCACTGCGAGGAGATACCTGCGGTCTCCGTCGCGGCGTAGACGTCGTTCGGTGCGCACGACCACGCCCGCTCCATCTCGAGCGCGGCGACGGGGGAGAGGACCTCCGACGCCGACATGACCGCCTCAGGTGCGATGCGCAAGGACCCGACAAGCTGCGCACCGGCGAGCGGCCGCAGCACCGACGGGTACCCCACAAGCACCCGTGGCTGGAACTCGTTGAGCGCAGTGACCATCTCAGCGATCGGCGCCCGTGCGTCGAGGCGAAGGGTCGGCACGGTACGTGACCGCAGGGAGGCGCCCACGACGGCGCTCTGGTGCGTGGGCACGCGCGAACTGACCACCGCCATCCGAAGTGGAGTCAAGAGCCCTGCACGGACACCCGCCCACTGGGTTGCGCGTGCGTAGGACACGAGAACGGTCGCCCACTCCGCGCGGTCCCACACGAACACGCCTCGCCGCCCGGTCGTCCCTGCTGTCGCGGCGACCCACCAGCGCCGCTCGAGCGGCTGACCAGGGTCGCCGTCGGATGCGGTCAGGTCGTGAAGCCGCTGCTCGATCACCGCGAGGTTGATGTCGCGGGTGGTCAGGACCGCGTCGAACTGCGCCATCACGGTCTCCTTGGTGACCGAGGGCAGCTCCTGGAGTAGTGCAGCGTCAAGGCCGGCGTGCTGGCGACGGTAGAAGGGCGACCGCTCCGCCGCCGCTCGGCGAACAGCATCGAGGCGCCGCTGCTGGTGTGCGACGAGCTCAGCGCGCGTCCACATGTCCCTGCGCGCGAGCGCTCGGCGACCAACCAGGACGCGGGCGAGCAGGTCGACGTCCATCAGGGGGCGCTCGACGCCATCGACGGTTCTGCAGGTGCGCCTGTGGGTCCATCGTCCGCCCGTTCGCGCTGCGCCTCACCGGCGATGTCCCTCTCGACACTGCGACGCGAGAAGCGGACTGCAGCCACCGCTCCGACGGCGATGCTCAGCAGCGCCCACAGCTGAGCCTGCGTCAGCCCGAGGAGTGCGACCTCGTTGGTCCTCAGGAACTCGACGAGCAGCCGAGCGACGCCGCTCAGCACGAGGTAGGCAGCGAAGACGACGGGAAGCCGCACCCGCTGACCGAGCCGCCAGAGCACGAACGCGATGAGCGCAGCGGCCAGGGCCTCGTAGAGAGGCGTCGGATGCACCGGTACGTCGGTCGCCACGACGCCATTCGGGAAGGCGACACCCCACGGCAGGTCCGTGGGCGCGCCGTAGGTTCCGTCGCCCGAGGCAAAGCAGCCGAGCCGGCCGATGCCGTACGCCACCGCGAGCGGGACGGCGGCGAGGCCCGCGACGTCCCCGAGGTCAAGTCGATGGCGGTGGACGACGACCGCTGCCGCCACGACGCCCCCGATCAGGCCGCCGTACCAGGTGAAGCCCATACCGCCGAGGTCATGGACGGTCACGTCGGGCATCTGCTCAGCAAGGAAGTAGGCCTTCGCGGCCACGAATCCCACGACGGTCGCCCAGAGCACCAGGGTGTGCGCGACCTCTTTGGCGAGCCCGTGCCGCTCGAACGCTCTCCCGAGCAGGTAGGCGCCCGTCAGAGCGGCGAGCGCTTTGCTCAGGCCGTACGTCTGGACGTCGAGCCCGAGGATCGTGAAGAGGACAGGTTGCATGAGGCGTCCCACGGTCGTGCCCGTCGGTGGGGCACTGGACGCGCGCCACTCGATGCGGAGGACCTCAGCGTCCCGCGTGGAGATGAAGGTTTGCGGCTGCGCCGATCAAGGATCGCTGAAGAGATCCGGTGTCAGGCCTTGGCTCGAACCGACCGCCGAGGGCGGTACACGGGCGTGCACCGCCCTCGATCCGCTACAGCGCCGCGAGGAGGTTCGTCATCTCCGTGATCTCGAGCGTCTGAGCGTCGATGATCTCGGCCGACAGCTGGATCGCTTCGGGGTTCTCGCCGGCTTCGTGGTGCTGCTCCGACATCTCGATCGCACCACGGTGGTGCTCGATCATGAGCTCGAGGAAGCGGCGATCGAAGTCGGCGCCGGACAGCCCGGAGAGCTGTTCCATGACCATCTCCTGGTCCATGCCGTCCATCTGCATGTCCCCATGGTCCATGCCGCCCATCTCCATCCCGTCGGGGGTCTCCTCGCCCCACGCCTCGAGCCACGACGTCATCGTCTCGATCTCGGGGCCCTGCGCTGCCGCGATGCGCTCACCGAGCGCCCGGACCTCCTCGCTGCCTGCGCGCTCGACCG
This sequence comes from Actinotalea solisilvae, assembly GCF_016464425.1. GTDB lineage: Bacteria > Actinomycetota > Actinomycetes > Actinomycetales > Cellulomonadaceae > Actinotalea > Actinotalea solisilvae. The sequence goes on along the minus strand of NZ_JADDKQ010000001.1, from coordinate 191,206 downwards.
CAAGCTCAGCCATCTCGATCGCGCCCTCGTGATGCACGATCATCATCTGCGCGAACTCGGTGTCGGCGTCGTTGTGGACCTCTTCCGCAGCAGGCTCGTCAGCGGTCGGGGACGCTGACGAGGCGGTGGCCGGGCTCCCGCTCTCCTCGGTGGCGCTTGCGCACGCGGTGAGCGACGCGGCTAGTAGCAGCGCGGCGCCCGCGGCGACGGCGGATCGGCGGGTAGGGGTCATCAAGTACAGCTCCTCGCTTCGGTCGCCGTGGCGGCGACGGCTCGAATTGCGCCGGAAGGTGGCGTGCATCAAGCCTGCGTCATGAAGCGCGCCCGGGCGCTCCCGAGCGATGAAGATCCCATGAAGCCTGGCCCACACGGGCGCGGGGGCGCGAAGGGCTCAGCCCACGCGGATGAACACCGGATCGGACTGCCAGATCTCGCGGATCTGGATCGTCTTGCCCGGAACCGGGGCGTCCACCTGTAGGTTGCCGCCGGCGTAGATCGAGATGTGCCCGGGGGACCAGATGAGGTCACCAGGCTGCGCCTGGTCGAACGGCACGACCGTGCCGGCGTAGCGCTGATCGGCCGACGTACGGGGAAGCGTGATGCCGACCTCCGCGTAGACGTACGACGTGAAGCCGGAGCAGTCGAAGCCGTCCGGCGTCGTGCCGCCCCACAGGTACGGCACGCCGACGTAGCGTGAAGCGATCTCGACGATCGCGCTGCCGTTCGCGCTGGCAGGCGCCGGCGCACCGATCGGCGTCTCTGGCGCCGCCTCCCGCTCCGCCCCGCGCGACGGTGCCGGGTCGGGCTCGGGCTCGGGCGCGGGCGGAGGCGGTGGTGGGTCGGCGACCACGGTGATGGCCGGGACGTCGAACGTCCACGCCGCATCGAGCGGCACGGACACAGGCGCCGAGACAGCCAGGGCCTGCTCGGCCGGGGCGGTGAGCGGGGCCGTGTCGACGGCAGGAAGGTTCGGGTGGTCGCTCGGCGCGGCACTGGCTGGCCCCGCCAGCATGGAGGCGACAAGACCCGATGCGCCGACGGCGACCGTTGCCCGGCGCCCTGAGCTCTCGACCATCCGCGTGGTGCTCGCGGCGACGTCGTGCAGGACGGTGTGGGGGGCGCCGGGGGCGCGGTGGCGCGCCGAAGCAGAAATCGCGGGCATGGACAGCCTCTCCGGTCGCCTACGAGGTGAGCTGTCGGGTTCGGGCGGGAGTGCGCCCGGCCGGATGGTCTCCGGCTTCACCCCAAGGCCGACGACGGGTCGCGGCCGCGATGTGGTTCCCCCGCTCCTGCCGGCGGTTCGAGCTGTCCCCTCGGCGGTGGCAGGACTCGGCGGTCCGCCTCGGGACGCCCGGGACGACCCCGAGCGCGCACATCCTAGGCAGGCGTCCGTCCGATTGTCACGAATCGGTGACGTCGCAGCGCCGACGGGGTCGTCGCCTTGCGTTGCGCCCCGCCATCGACCTTCAGCAACTCTTCACCGGATTGCGGGTGGGTTCTTGATCCGGGGTCGCGAGTCTGGACACAGGTGCCACGAGGCACCGGACGGAACAGCGGGAGATGGCAATGGGTCCGTGGTGCGGTCAGATGGGTGCCGGCGGGTGGCTCTCCATGATCGCCTTCTGGGTCGTGGTTGTAGCCGTCGTCGTGTGGGGCGTCAGTCGGCTCTTTCCGGCGCAGGCGGAGCCGGACGCCCGAGCCGTCCTCGACGCGCGCTTCGCAGCAGGCGACATCGACCCGGAGACCTACCGGGACATCCGTGACGAGCTGGCAGCCGAGACGGCGGCCCGGACGAGAGGAACGTCATGAAGAACCACCTGAAGCACATGGTCATCGCCGGAGTGGGCGTCTTCGCCCTCCTGCTCGTCTTCGGCGTGGACGTCGGCAAGGCGCTGCCCTGGGCGGCTCTGCTGGCATGCCCGCTCATGATGGTCGCCATGATGTGGACGATGAACCGCGGTCAGGGCGGGCACGGTGGGCACGGCAGCGCCACCCGGGACCAGGGCAACACCGTGCACCCGAGCGACACCGCGCCGGAGCACCAGCATCACTGATCTCGGGCTGCGCCCCGGGCCCCCTCCGCGCATGCACACCGAAGCGCGGCCCCAACGGGCCGCCGGCCGTCGGACGTTCGCCGTCGGGTGGCCCGCGCCGTTGTTCCTCGCTGTCGCCGGGGGCCTTCTGACGGAGACCGCGTTCCCAGGTAAGTCCTGGTGGGTGATGGCGTACGTCGGGATCGCCCTTCTCTCGCTCTCACTGGACGACCTGACCATCCGTCGCGGCTTCGTCGTCGGAGGGCTCTTCGGGCTCGCGTTCTTCCTCCCGCACCTGTGGTGGGCGGAGGTCGCGGTCGGCGGCCCGATCGGGTGGCTGGCGCTGACCTTGCTGCAGTCATCAGCCGTGGCGTTGCTCGGCGCCGCTACGGCCGCCGCTCGACAGCTGGCTGCGGTTCGACGCGATGCCCTGTTCGAGGTTCTGGTCTTCGCCGTCCTCTGGGTCGCGGTCGAGCAGCTACGTTCCCGTGTCCCGTTCGGCGGGTTCCCATGGGGACTGCTCGCCTTCTCCCAGAACGACAGCCCGCTCCTCGGCCTGGCGCCGCTCGGCGGTGCTCCACTGGTCAGCGCTGCGACCGTTGCCGTCGGAGCGTCGCTCGCCGTTGCTGTCAGGAAGACCCGGGGGGCGCGCCTCCGCACCGCCGTCGCGCCGCTCGCTGCCGCTATCGCCGTAGCAACTGTGCCAGGCGCACTACCGCTCGCAGGGTCCAGCGAGTCGGGAGTGCTCCGCGTGGCAGCCGTGCAAGGCAATGTGCCCACACGGGGTGCGGACGCCATGGCACAAGCCCGAGCGGTGGCGGCGAACCATATCGACGGCACCAGGGCCGCGCTCCAGCGGTCCTCTGCGGCGGCGCTCGACCTCGTCGTCTGGCCCGAGAGCGCCTCCGACATCGACCCGCGGACCGATGATGCGCTAGGCGCACAGATCTCGGCGGTCGCCCGCGAGGCGGGAGTCCCGATATTGCTCGGGACGCAGCGGTTCGTCCGTGACGTCCGATACAACGACTACGTCGTGTGGACGCCTGACGAAGGAGCGGTCGACGTCTACACCAAGCAGCGCCCCGTGCCGTTCGGCGAGTACGTACCTTTCCGCGAGCTCTTGCGACGTGTTGCGCCGGCGATCGACCGCATCGCGGTCGACATGGCCGCCGGGACCTCCGTGGCGCTCGTCGAAGTCCCGATTGCATCGCTCGGCCGCTCCGTGCCGATCGCGACGGCCATCTGCTTCGAGGTGGCCGACGACGAGCTGATCCGAGAGGCGGTCCGGGCTGGGGGCGAGCTCCTCGTCATCCCGACCAACAACGCCTCCTTCGGCTACACGCAGGAGTCGACGCAGCAGCTCGCCATGTCGCGATTCCGCGCGGCCGAGCACGCTCGAGCAACGATCCAGGTGTCGACGGTCGGCGTCAGTGCGATCATCACGCCGGACGGCCAGGTCCTCGACGAGACGGGTCTCTTCTCGAGCGACCAGATGCTCGAGGAGGTGCCGCTGCGCACATCATTGACCCTCGCGGACAGGTTGGGTCCGTGGCCGAGCCGTGCCGTCGACGCGCTGGCGGCGCTCATCGTCGTGTGCGCCGCGGTGCGGAGTCTCCAAGGACGGTCTCGCTGGCTGATCAGGACGCTCGCGAGGCAGGGTTGAAGCCTCGGCCCGTTCGGTCTTCAGCTCACTCGTGATGCGAGTCGTCGTGCGCGGGCACCTCTGTCGTGACCGGCTCATTACCGGCGCCAGTGATGAGCGGCCCGACGACCAAGGACGAGACGAGGAACATGGCGGTGAACACCGCGAGGGCGATCGCCGGCGCCCACCAGCTCCCGAACCGTCGCCTCAACCGCACCAGCATCGGCACTGAGGCCACGAACCCGACGACTCCGAAGATGACGGTTCCCGTCGCGCCGGCAACGAACGCCGTGCCTACGAGAGGTCCGACGTGGTGCAGAACGTGCGGCGCGATGCCGCCGACGGCTCCCAGCAAGCCAGTCAGGGCGGTGGCTACCGTGCGCCGGGGCTTCCGTTCTGCCGACGACGCGTCGGTCGTCTCGTCAAGCGGTGCGGCGGTCATCCCACCATCATGCGTGCGCAGGGTAGAGGCATGGCTCACGCCTCCTGAAGATGCGGTCAAGGTGGCAACCGCTGGGCTGACATGCGTCAGTCGGGCTCAGGGCGGGTCGTGTCGCGCTGGATCCGCAGGTCCGAGAGCGTGGCAGGGAGGGGACCCGCACCCGGTCCGCCGCGCCGGAGCCAGCCCTCGAGCTCGATGGTGAGGTCGTCACCAGCGAGACGCTCGAACCACACGGGGGTCGCGCCCGCACGGCGGCACGACGGCGAGGGTCGTGCGACCACCACGTCGCCTCGCTCACACTCGTCGAGGCACTCGACGAAGGTCAGCCGCGCCGCTCCCGCATGCGCCAGCCCACGGAGCCGGGCTGTCTGCCCCCCGTCGAGAGGGTCGTCCGCGCCGAGCGTCTCGCCGGAGCAGAGCGAGCACGCCGTCAGTCCAGGCACGCCGTCGGCTGTCCTGGGGACTGCAGGGCCATCTGACGCACCCAGCGCGTCAGGCAGCGCTCCGGAGGTGGATCTGGGCAGGGGCGGGGACTGGTCAAGCACCGGAAGAGTGTAGGGGCGCCTTCACTACACGCCTGTGGGTCACCGACTCGCTTCGGCGACGCGCGCAGCTGCAGTTCGCGGGAGGGCGAGCGGTGTTCGGTGGCAGCGCTTCATCGCGGCGATGTCGAGCTCACCCGTCAGCTGTCTGTCGAGATCACCTACCGGGAGGCCCCGGTGTCGGAGGCAGCGTCGCCAGGAACTCGTCGATCGCCCCAACGGGTACCTTGCACAGGCGACCGATGTGGACCGTGCGGATCTCGCCTGCGGCGATGAGCTCGTAGAGCTTGCTCCGGCCGATTCCTAGAACGGCCGCCGCCTCGGTAATGTTGAAGAGTCGGCGTTCGTCCGCCTGCAGCGTGATGTGGATCACGGGCTGCTCGACTTCACGGAGCCGTCGGCGCCGCGGTTCGGTGCTCGTCGAGATGAGCCGAAGAGGAATGGTGTTGGCCATCGGGACCACCTCCTTCTCGAGGTCAACGCTCGCCGATGCCGATAGCGGCGCCGATGACGCCACGCACGTTGGCGACTCGTCATCGCCGGCGTCATCAAGACGACGGGCCTGCGCCCCTGCGAGCGCTCGTCATCGCTGGGTCTTGTGGCCGGCGGAGAGCAACTGGTTCATCGCTGCCATGTGGCCCGAGCGCACCGGCGTGATCGGGTGGCGGTACACCTCGGCGGTGACCGCAGCAGACCGGTGGCCGAGCGTGTCAGAGATGTCCTCGATCGGTACGCCAGCTGCCGAGAGCAAGCTCGCGGCCGCGTGCCGGAGCATGTGGGGGTGGAGGTGCTCCAGGCCGGCGTCTCGTGCGAGTCGCGCGTAGGTGCGCCGGACGTTCGAAGGGTCGAGCGGCGTACCGACCTCCGTCGTGAAGACCAGGTCCCGAGAGTTCTGCCAACCCCGCGCCGCTGCGGCGCGATCGGCCTTCTGCTGGGCGCGCTGGGCCTTGAGCGCGGTGACGACCGGGGGAGGGATCTCCAGCGTGCGTCGGCTCGTCCGCGTCTTCGGGGGCACCAGCACCAGAGCGCCCATCGGGGTGCGTCGGAGGCTCGCTGCCACGGTGATCGTCGGACGCTTGCCCTTGAGTTTGACCTGCTCCCACGTCAGGCCGGCCGCCTCGCCGGGGCGAAGGCCGAGAAGGAGAGAAATCGTCACGAGGTTGCCCAGCCGATCCTCGGCGGCGACCTTGAGTAGACGACGCGCCTGCTTCACGGTCAGTCCGTAGCGCTCCGCCGTCGGGCCGGCGGGCGCTCGGACCTTCGCGGCGACATTGCGGTCGACGATGTCCCGCCGCACTGCGTAGTCCAGGACCCGCTCCGTGAGGTTTCGGGCAAGCCGCATGTACCGGGCGGAGCGACCGAGCTCCTGGAGCTCCAGGAGCATCTTCTCGACATCGGTGGCGCGCACTTGCGTGACCGGAGTCCCGCCGATGGCCCGTGAGATCCGACCGTGCAGCAGGGACGCGTAGTTGGAATGCGTCTCCTCGGAGACGTGCCCCGCGATGTCTCGCGAGAGCCAGAGGTCGGCCACCTCGTCGAAGGTCACATGGCGAGAACGGACGTCGATGCCCTTGTCCCGGGCCTCCCGGAGCTCGGCGAGGCGCGAACGCGCCTCGTCGCGGGTGCGCGCGACGACGAGCGGACGAATACGTACCCCGTTGGCGTCGGTTCCGGCATCAAGCTGGCCGATCCAGCGGCGTCGCGTCTTCGAGTAGTAGACGGCGCCCTCTCCTCGCTCCCGCCTCTGTCGTGGCATCGCGCGCCGCCCCTCCGGGCGGCCTCAGCGGTCCGCCTATCGGTAAGCCTAAGTAGGCCTAACGGGCGTGGGCAAAGATGGACGCTCGTGGACTGATATGGACGCTGACCTGCGGGAACGCGGCTCCTCGGATGCCATGCTCACTGGCTGGGAGAGCCTGGGGGTCAAGGGGTCGCAGGTTCAAATCCTGTCATCCCGACAGTGAAAGAGCAGGTCAGAGGGCCGTTCCGCCGAGGCGGGGCGGCCCTTCTGCGAACCGGGGGAGCCTAGGGGTGCCTAAGTCGCGTCAAGGGGTCGCCGCGAGACTCCGCTGTCGTGACGATCGCGCGGGGAACCGTCCCGCTAAGGGAGTGCGTGCCGCATAGCAGCGGTCCTCAGTGCTCAAGCGTTCCTGAGTCCTGCTCGTTCGCAACGGACCGCCGACGACACTGGGCCAACCATCCGGCTCTGGAACGCCGCAACTCTGCGCATCCTGGACTAGCTCGGCCGCTTCCACCCAGGTGGGCGCCACTGCCGACGAGACGGGGTCAGTTCTGTGCTTGGTGTGCGAAAGGCCAATGGAGTGATCCAGCCCGGATCGATACTGGACCCCGGTTCCATCGGCAGAGCGGCGGGGACCGCGGGATGAGCGGATGCGATCCGCTGTAGCACGGCGTACTGCTCGCCGTCAGGAGCCGCTTAGCGTTCCTCAAGGTCGCAGGCGGATGGGTTCAGCGACGGCCTCTGCGTAGTCGACAGTTGCCCGCGGAATGGGCTGCCGGGGCGATCAAGGAAGCGTGCGTCCACGGGCGTACGCGCAGCATGAAAGGGTTTTCCTCGCGTGCCCAGTCCTCGACGAGTTGATGTTGCTTCGATGCGCTCACGTCGCGGCCGATGAGTCGGCGTTGGGCGTCGTGGCGATCGACCTGCACCCGGATCGACGCGTGGAGCACTGACGCCAGGCGGGTACACAGGATCCCGGTTCCTTAATCCAGACCGCTCGTAGGCCGGCCGGAACGGTGATCGACCCGGGCCGTCCGCGCTCCTGCCAGGTACGGGGGTGGTAGCTGACCGCTGCCCGCCCACGGAGTGGCTTGAGCACGTATTCGGCCAGGAGGTCGGCCCGATCGAAAGCGCGTGGTGCCAGGCGACGTCGTCGGTGTGCACGACGACCGAGTGCGGCGTTGTGCTCGCAGTTGCTCGATGAGTGTGGCCTTGCCCGCCCGGCCAGGACCATCGATCGCCACCCAGGACCATCGATCCGCCCCGATCCGGGGCCAGCTGCACGGGGGCTGCTGCCGCCGCGTCCAGGCGCTCGACCAGCTAGGCCGTCGAGACGACGAGTGCGTAGCGGGAGTGGTGGTCGAGCCAGGTCATGACGCCCCGCGACCGAGCGTCAGCGCCGTCACACCGGCGCGGCACTGCCCGGGTCGGCACGGTGGTCTCAAGGTGGCCGTGGCCCCGTCAGAATCCGCTGGACGACGCCATCGCGCGGTCAGCCCGCGACGGACTGTACGGCGGCGACCACCCTCTCAAGGGAAGCGGCGGCGGCGTCGTCGGACGGCGGGACGTCGACCAGTATTCGCACGGCGCTTGGTCGCGCGTCGGCCGTCCCGTCGTCGCCCCCCGGTCCCGGACCCTGTAACGCCAGACGGGCGAGGAAGGGGAGGGCCGCATCCGCCGGCCCGGCCACCACGAGCGGACGTCGAGCGGCGAGCGCCATGCCTAGCTCGACCCAGATGCTGGACGGCTCGACGATGGTTGGGAGCAGTACTACGACGACGTCGGCCCTTGTGACCGCCGCGACGTTGGACTCCAGGAGGTCCCCGTCGGGCTCCCCGGCAGCAGCCAGGGCCCGCTCACGGCCGCCAAGCTTTGGGACGACGTCCATCCCGGAAGCCACCAGCCGCGCACGCAACTGGATGACCCAGCGCTCGACACCCGCCAGGTCGGGTGTCGTGGTCAAGGGGTACGCGATGAAGACGACGCCCGTCATGGTCGCCTCGCGGTCACCAGCACCGAGCGCTCCGGCGGCCGGGGCCTTCGCATGACCCAAGTGAGCGCGAGGTTCACGGCGTACCGGGCGGTCCCGAGGACGAACTCGCCGCGCGACACGAGCTCGAGAGAAGGGAACCCTCTGCGCACTACCTGGCGCAACGCCCGTCGCCGCGACGTGGGCGTCGCGGCAGCGACCGTCTCGACGGCGACCACGGTCACCGCCTGGCCCTTGAGCCACTCCATGAGGTCGGCCAGCCTCGGCATGGCGCGACGCTCAGCTGCTAGAGCGGACGGGAAGTGTGCGAGGAAGTCGAACGAGAGCAGGGTCTCGTCGGTCCCGGTCCGGACGAAGAGCCTGCCTCCGGGGCGGAGTCGCGCGACGAGCTCCGCGACGCACGCCTGTGGGTCGCTGCTGTAGTGAAGGCTCATCGACACGAAGACGACGTCGAAAGCAGGATCGGGACGCAAGGGCAGCGCATTGAGGTCGCCCACGACTCGCACGACGTCGGAACCCGGTCGGGCCGTGAGCAGCATGCTGGCGGACCGGTCGACGGCCACGATCCGGTGAGGCGACCACGCCAACCGAAAGACGGGCCAGAAGCGACCAGTGCCACAGCCGGCGTCGAGGACATCGGAGACCTCTTGTGCGGGCGTGCGCGCGGCCAGGACGGTCGCCCACTGCTGCACGAGCCCCTCACTCAGTGCCCGGGAGCGGTTGTACCGCTCCGCGAAGGTCTGCGCATCGTAGTCAGTGGGCACGCCACGCCTCGGGCACGGTGGACGCGGAGCCGTCGAAACCGCGTGCCGCGAGCGTGGCGAAGACCTCATCCGGGCTGGTTCCCCGGCACGTCAGGCGGGATGTGGCGACCACCGTCGGTGAGTCCACCGGCGGCCCCGCGTACGGGATCTCGGCGGCGTGGTAGGCGGCCGGCGGCTCGACCAAGCGCGACACGGCGGTCGGGTCGAAGATCGCGACGCCGGTCGCCATGGCAACGATCCGCATCGTCCCGCACACCCGTGGGTTGACCTCGGTCACCAGCGGCTCGCCGTCGCGCGGCACGATGAACTCGACTTCGGCGAAGCCCCACAGATCGAACAGCTCAGCGATCTGCTCGGCGATGGCGTGCAGTCGGCGCACGAGCGGTTCAGGAGCCCCGGCGGGGACGAGTCGCAGGCGCCGCCAGGGTGGCGTCAGGTCCGCCTGCACCGCGCCCTTCCACACCGCGGGGAAGAGTGCAGTCCGTCCCTCGTCTCGGTGCAGGACGACTGAGTACTCGTCGCCGTCGACGAACTCCTCCCAGTAGCAGTCCGGCGGCGGGATCTCGTCGGGCGTCCGCCAACGGACCAGCCGACTCTGGGTGGACGCGCGCCCCTTCCACAACGCGCGCGTCCCGCGGGGAACCGGCGTCATCTGCCCACCCCATGCGGGAACGGCGACGTGCACCCCGTCGAGGAGGTTCTTCTGCAGCACCTTGTCTAGCCCGGCGCTGACCGCCATGCCCGACTGTGACTTGACTGTCAGCCCTCGCCGCCTCAGGTCCTGGGCGAGGGTCCAGTCGCGGAGCAGCGAGTCGTGACCGGACAAGACGCGGACGACGGTGCCTGCGGCCTCGCGCACCACGCGCTCCGCGAGAGCGCTCACCTCCTGCTCACCCTCACCGACGAACAGCACGCGATCAGCAGGGCCGCAGAACCGGCCGTACCACGTTTCGAGACTCGAGGGCGACACAACGGTGAGCAGCTCCGACCCCGCGTAGCTCACGTCCGACCACCCACGACCTCGGCGAGCACGCGGTGCGCGCGTCGCCCCAACTCGTGCGCGACTTCGGCGTCCCGGTGGTGAAGCAGGCGCGCGGGGAAGCTGATCATCCGGTCGTGCGCCGACGTGCTGTGCGGCAGTGCCTCGTCCGGCGGTGCTGCGGCGGCCGTGCTGGCGAGTCGGCGCACCAGGTCGTTGTCCACGGCGGGCTCGGGAGGGATCGCACGCAGAACCCGGTTGAGCGGGCGCGTTGCCGGGGGCGTCACCGGGACGTGCGCGCGCTGGAGCCGACCGACGAGGGCGTCGCGTGCCTCCGTGGGAACCTCCTCGGGCAGCCGGTACACGACGTCGAAGTGCGTCCGGTTGTGCCGCGGCTCGGGCGACCGGACGGGCTCGAGGAGTCCCGCTAGGTGGTCGTCGAGGACGTCGACGTTGTGGCAGCGGGCGCGGGAGATGGCATCGAGCGAGCACAGGTGGTCCATCGCGAGTACGGCAGCCATCGGGCTCAGGCGCAGGTTCCCACCGAGCGCGAACTCGGCGTAGCGCCGCAGGTCCTCGGTTCGCACGTCCGTCCGCGTGCGTGGCTTGAAGTGGCCGATGAGCAGTGCCAGGTCCCGAACAGCCTCGTCCGCGGTGATCATCACGCCGCCGTGCCCGCCGCTGATCACCTTCCCTGCGCCGATGCTGTAGATCGCCGCGTCACCGAACGTGCCGACGTGCGCCCCCGCGACGTCCGAGGCGTGCGCGTGTGAGCAGTCCTCGACGAGCGCGACACGGTGCTCCGAGCAGACGGCGGCGACGGCGGAGACGTCCACCGGGTTGCCGAACAGGTGGGTGACGACCACGGCCTTCGTTCGCGGGGTTAGCGCCTGCCGCACGGACCTCGGGCTGACGGAAGGCTCGGCGACGCAGGAGTCGACGAGCACGGGTACGGCTCCTAGCCACAGGGCCGGCGACGCGCTGGCGAGGAAGGTGAGGTTTGGCACGATCACCTCGTCGCCGGCGCGCACACCCAGCGCGCAGAGGGCGGCGAACAGCGCGCTCGTGCCCGAGTTGAACGATACGGCGTGGCGTCCTCCGTGCAGGGCCGAGAACTCGCGCTCGAACTGGTCGACCGGACCGGCACCCGCGTAGTCGTAGACCGTGCCAGCCGTCGCGAGCCCTGCCAGTTCGTCGGCCGCCGCCTGGCTGTAAACGGGCCACGGTCGAACGGTGGAAATGTCCATCAGTAGCCCCGATCAAGGTCGACGAAGTTGAGAGGCGCCCGGCCGTCCAGGTGGCGCGTGAGCTCCTCGACGAAGAGCGCTCGGGTGCGGGGCTCGGTCTGGTCGCAGAACCCCGACTCATGCGGGCTGACGAGGACCCCTGGGCAGCGCCACAGTTGGTCGTCGTCCGGCAGGGGTTCGGTGCGCACCGTGTCGAGCACGGCTCCACGCAACCTCCCAGCGCGAACGGCGGCGCACAGGTCGGCCTCGACCACCGTCTCACCGCGCCCAACGTTGATCAGCACGGCGCTGGCCGGGAGCCTCGACAGCAAGGCGGCGTCGACGAGGTCTCGTGTCTGCCGGGTCAGGGGGAGGCAGTCGACGAGGAAGGACACCTCGCCCAGGCGCTCGCGCCACGGGCCGTCCGAAACGCTCACCTCGACGCCGGGCACGAGCCGGCCGGAGCGGGACGTCCCGAGGACCCGCATCCCCAGCGCGGCACAGGCACGTGCGAGATGTCTGCCGATGTCCCCGAGCCCGAGAACCATGACGGTCCGGCCCTGGAGCAGCAGGCCGCCCCGGTGCGGAGACCAGCGGCGCTGCGCGGCGTCCGTGATGGTGCGATCGAACTGCCTGGCCGCCACGAGCATCGCCCCGAGCGCCCACTCGGCGACCGCCGCAGTGTGCGCGCCGCGAGCGTTGGTCAAGAGGATCCCGCGCTCGGCCAGGACAGCGAGCGGGAGCCGGTCGACGCCTGCCGTGTCCGTGTGCACCCAGCGCAGGCCCGGCAGATCGTCGATCGCGGCCGTGACCCACGCAGTCCTGTCCCACTGCCGCCGCCACAGAACGGTGACGCAGCGGTCGGCGGCCTTCCCCGTGCCGGACAGCACCGCCCACCGCACCCCGGGCGCTGGCACGCCGGAGAGGCGCTCGATTGTTCGCGGCGAGACGCCGACGGCGAGTCCGTCGCTCACAGGTCGCGGTACTCCAGCAGGCGGGGGAGGTGCATCGCGGGGTGAGCGCCAACGGCCACGTCGGCCACCCGGACGCTGTCGCGCGCTTCTGTGGCCGCGAGTACGGAGGACAGCGTCGTCCCAAGTCGCCAGCCGAGGTCACCGAGATCGACCTGCACCGAGGCGAGCACGTGCTGTGCCTCCTCCGCCGCGCGGTTCGCGGACGCCCACTCCTGGCGCCCGAGCAGGATGATCGACTCGAGCGTAGCGCTCTCGGCCTCCTCGAAACGGAAGATCGGCGCACGGCGACCGGCGATCCGGTGCAGCGCGCGCGCCTCGACGAGCAGCCTGTCGGCGAGCAGGCTATCGCCGCTGGCCTCCAGGGCGGGCGCGGCATTGGCCAGGGCCCGCGCGACGTTGGGCAAGAAGCGATCCCGATCGCGCAGTGCCTGGCTCCGGCGCAGCTCGACACACGCCGTCCCGTACTGCGCCGCGCGCAGCGGCTCGCCGGTGCTCAGCAGCACGCAGGTGAGGTTGTTCATGATCGACGCGTGGGCGCGCGTCGCCGCGTCGTCGCCGGGGCCCGCCCCACACATGCGCTCGGCGATCGTGAGCTCGGCGAGAGCGTCGGAGTGCCGGCCCAGCTCGGCGAGTCGGAACGCGAGGTTCGAGCGCGCCGAAGCCCGCTCGACCGGGGTGGCCCGGCTTCCGTCGAGGGTGTGCACCGCCTCGACGGCGGGCTCGAGCGCGTCGCCGAGCGCGCCCAGCTCCCAGAGTCGGTTGGAGAGGTTCGTCAACGCCGTGCCGAGCACCCGCTCGTCACGGTCCACGGCGTCGAGCCGGCGCAGCCGGTCGACAGCCAGGCGCACCGAGCTGGCGGCCTCGGCGGTCCATCCCGCGTCGGAGAAGCGGTTCGAGCACGCGATCGCCACGACGACGTCCGCGAGGGTGTGCTCGCTCTCCTCCGGGATGTCGGCGATGGCGCGCCGTGCGAGGCGTGCCGCGAGGTCCGCCAGCGCGACGGACTCGTCGGGCACCGCCGACAGGAGCGTCGCGTGCAGCCCGGACGGACGGTCCTCGAGCGTGGCCTCGATGGCCCCGAGGAGCGGGCCAGGGTCCTCGACCTGCGTCGCTACGCGGATGCCCAGGAGGAGGAGCTCCACGTCGGCGTTCCGGACCACTCGGCCGAGCTCGGCCGCGATCGGCGGGTGCCGCGTGGCGCCGCGCGAGAGCGTAAGTAGAGCCCTATGGCGTTGTTCGTCGCTGCGATCGCCCAGGTCGCGCGAGAGCGGCGCTCCGGGCAGGCGCCCGTCGCTCATGAGCACGCCCGCGATCAGGTCCTCACCGATGACGTCGGGCCGGACGCCCTCGACGTACGCAGGTCGCCCGGGGTACAGCCGGTGGAACAGGCGCGCGACCCGGCGACGGACGGTGGGTTCGAGGTCGCGGTTGCACTCCTGGACGACCTGAGCGGCCTCGTCCTCGGTGGCTGCTCCGTACAGCGTCAGGGCGGCGGCGACGCGGCCGAGGTCGACGTCGTCGACCTCGTCGATGCCCGCCGCACGGGCCGCCGCGCCGAGGTAGCGACGCTCGTGGGCGAGCAGGCGGTCGCCGCCGGTCGCGGCCTCGGGGGTAGCGCCGAGGACGGCTATGAGTGCGTCCTGGAGCACGTCGAGCGCGGAGCCGTAGGCCCTGTACGGCACGGGCACGTCCCGCGGTGCACCCAGGCGGAGCGCAGCGGCGAACTGCTCGCACGCGGTGGTGAACAGCCCGACGACGGTCGCGCGGTCATCGGTGAGCGGCAGGAGCGGCTGCACGGTGGCGTCTGACACGAGGTCCGATACGTCGGGGTCCCGCGCGAGCAGCGTGGTCCACCAGTCACCCGCGGTGCGGGCGAGGAGGAGCATTCGGACCGTGCCCTCAACACCGTGCTCGAGGAAAGCGTCGAAGAGGGCCGCAAGCTGGCTCGTCCGGGTCTCGGCGTAGTCCACGACGAGCAGCGTGGGCTCCGGCGGAAGCTCAATCACGACTGCTCGCCCATCCCGCTCCGGGGGTACGAAAGCGGTCCGCCAGCCGTCGGCCTCGAGGCGGCCGGCGAGCTCGCGTGCGAGACGGCTCTTTCCCTGCCCTGCACCGCCGCTCATCAGACGCACGTCGAACTCGTCGCCGCGCCGGCACCACTCCTCCAGGCGAGCGAGCTCGGTCTCGCGTCCAACGAGGGCGGGCACCGCCCGATCCGGGCGCAGGAGCGCGCTTGGGCTGGAGCTGCGGCCGCGCAGAGGACGACGCCTGTCGCTCAGGGTCCGCTCACCCGCGCGCCTGCTCTCCGCATGCTGCGGATGCTGCGGCTGCACCGGCAGCATCGGACGGAGCAGCCGCAGGGTCTCCTCCGGGCCGCCGTAGTCGGCCACCTGGACGGCGCTGAGCCAGTAGGTCCACTCGGCGCTGAACCCCACCGGGAACCGTGTGCCCGGCAGCGCCACGGGGAGCAGTACGCGCCGCTCGTCGATCGCAAGGGACACCTCGCGGCGCACGTGCGGGGACTCGACGGCTGGGCGGGACAGCAAGACGACGACCGCGTCGCTCGACGCGACCGCACGCACAATTTCCACCGCGAAGTTCATGCCACCGCGGATATCGCGCGGTGCGAAGAAGGTGGAGATTCCGGCGGCCTCCAGGTGCGCGCTGAGAGCCCGCGCGATTGCCTCGTCCTGCGAGGCGAAGCTGATGAAGGTGCTGGCCCGTCGCTCGAGTCCTGCCACGCCACCGACCTTTTCGTCTGCGCTCGGCAGCGCGGGCGTGCGCCACGCTGCGAAACTCTAGCGGCGAGGGCGCTCAGGTCTCCCGCGGGTCGTCCACCTGCAGCCCAGCGAACGCGAGGATCTGATGGGTCGCCCGCAGCTGCTTGCGGGTGTGGTCGTGGTCGTCGAGCGCCTCGGCCCAGGGCCGGTTGCGAGGCTCATGCGGTGTCGGCGGCCGGTCGCCGAACCGGGCGCGACGCCACCGCTCGTGCTCCACCGGGGCGAGGCGGTCGACCAGGCCCTCGGCCAGGGGCTCGCGGGCGCGGGTGATGTCGCGGAGCGGGACGATCCGCAGCCCCTCCTGGTTCAGCATCGAGACGAGGCCGAGCGCCGCCGCCACGTTGAGCCGTCGCACGTCTTCGTCGAGCTGGTCCCAACCCGCGTCGACCCGCCGGTGCACGGCGTCCGCGGTGGCGAGCTGCTCCTCCCGACTCGAGCGCAGGTAGCGCTCGTGGATCGAGCGTGCGATGTCGTCGAGGCGGCCGTCGAGCAGGGTCGACAGGTCGCACACGTCGTCGGGCAGGACCACGGCGCTCCGGCGGGCGCCCCGTGGTGCTGCCAGGAGCGACTCCAGGTGACGTTCGGCTCCGGCAACCACGACGCGGTCGACGTCGCGCAGAGGGGACAGGTCATCCAGGCAGAGCTGCACACGCATGCGCCGGATCTCGTCGTCGTCCGCGACGATGACATGCGTCGGCTGGGTCACGGCCAGGCGCGAGAGAACGCCGTGGAGGTCCGGGTCGGGTGCGATGACCGCCTCAAGGTCCAGAACCGCAGCGAGTGCGGGCGTGAGGACGGTGCGGATCGCTCGGGCCTCCGCCTCGGTGCAGCACAGCACGCGGACCACCAGGCGCTGAACGTCTCTCGAACTCCCGTCGGGCAGGGCGGCGTAGACCTCGGTGAAGTGCTCGCGGGCGAGCTGCGCCACCAGGTGCTGTGACAGGTGCCCGCCGCCGGACACGACGAGCCGGCGCTCGCGCGTGAGGGACGCTCCGTCGGTGACGCGTCGGGCGACCAGTCGCGCGGCGCGCTCCTGCAGGCTGAAGAACTCCTGGGCGTGGTCAGGGTGGAAGGGCGCCGCACGTTGCAGATCGGCTAGGGCGCGGGGGTCGTCGATCTCGATGTGCGAGCGCAGTAGGGTCCTCGTGCGGCGGTGCGCGACGACCGCGCTCACGGCGCCGGCGATCGCCGCGTTGTTGCCCGGGGTGCCGGCCAGGGTCACCAGCCGGGCTGCCCGGTCCACACCCGCGCGACGCAGGTCGTCGGGAAACCGCCCGTCGCCGACGACGACCGGGACGAGTCGGACGCGAGCGAGTCCGATCCGCGGGTTGTGCGGGTCCCGTTCCAGCACGACGACGCCACCGCGGCGGCGAGCTGCGGCGTCGCCCATCCGCTCGATCGTCGCGAAGGCCGCCGCGTTGAGGCCGACGATGACGATGTGGTCGGTACGGGAACGCGCGCGCAGCCCGTCGACCAGGTCAGCGAGCTGCACCGACAGCGCCCGGATTGCGGCGGTCGCGAGGCTGAGAGGTGCCAGCACCCGGCCGATCACGAGCGGCAGCGGCGTCGGGACGCTCGCGGACGTGGGCGGCTCGAGGAAGAAGGTCTGGACCGCGGCGAAGGGGGCGTCACTCCAGTGCGCGTGCCCGCCGTCCGCCTCGTGCACGAGGACCGCACCCCACCACGACAAGACGAATGCGACCAGGGCGACGGCACCGACGAGCAGCCAACCGCGGCGTCGTCGACCGAGGAGAAGAGCGGCGGAGAAGCGAGCGAGCCGAGAACGGACTGCGGCTGCCACGGCGTCCCCTTTCGATCGGCACCGCCCACGGCGAGCGGGTAGCGTGCGTCATCATGCCGCTTCCCGACCCACCGGTGGAGGCGCTCGCCGCCTGGATGCACGAGCGTCTGCGCGACAGGTTGGACACCGGGTCGCCTTGGCGCAGGACGGCGTACGCGGACCTCCCGGAGGAGATCAAGGCGGCCAACCGCGAGCAGGTGCTGGCGGCCGTGGACCACCTGCGTTCGCTCGGCCTCCGCGTCGAGGCCACCGGCACGCCGCACGACCCGGTCATTGAGCTGACGGCCGAGGAGGTGGACGCGGCCGCGCGTGCCGAGCACGAGCGGTGGGTCGCCGCCAAGACCGCCGCCGGGTACCGGCACGGACGTCCGCGCGACGACGGCGCACGCGTGCACCCGGACCTCGAGCCGTGGGAAGCGCTCGACGAGGCGACGCGTGACCGCGACCGTGACCGTGTGCGCATGGCGCCGTTCCTGGCCGCGCGCCTCGGCTACAGTGTCTCGCGCCCTGCCTAGACCACCGCACGGCGACGCCACGCCCGGATCCGCCCTCGACACGGTAAGGAGCCATGCGCCCACGCGTCGGACTCGTCGTCTCCTCGCCCGACTCGCCGGGCGTCCACCCCGATGCGGAGATCGCTCTCGTCTCGCAGGCTCTGGACCAGCAGGGCCTGGAGCCCGTGGTAGCCCCCTGGACCGACTCCGTCGACTGGTCGGCGCTGTCCCTCGTCGTCCTCAAGTCACCATGGGACTACTCGCTGCGGACGCAGGAGTTCTCCGCCTGGCTGGCCTCGGTTGCACCGGTGGCGACCGTGCTGAACCACCCGGGGCTGATCAGCTGGAACTTCGACAAGCGCTACCTTGGCGATCTGGACGCCGCGGGTGTGGCGGTGACGCCCTTCGTCTGCGTCGCCTCCGCCGCGGCCGCGCGCGCGGAGCTCGCCCGACGTGCGGGGCGACGCGTGGTCGTCAAGCCGACCGTCTCCGCCGGATCGCGCAACACCGGCCTCTTCGAGGCTGACGACCCTCGCGCGGTCGAGCTCGTCGAGCTGATACTTCGACTCGGCAAGACGCCCATGGTGCTCCCCGCGCTCGACTCCGTGGAGCGGGTGGGTGAGCACGGCCTGATCTTCTTCGGCGGCGAGTTCTCGCACTGCGGGCGCAAGGGCCCGATCCTCGAGCGGGGAGGCAGCTACCGGGGCGGGGCGTACACCGAACGCATCGACGTCGGCACGCCCGCACCCGACGAGATCGAGCTCGCCCGGTCGTGTCTCCGGGCAGCCAGCGACATCGCTCACGGGCGGGGGGTGCCGGAGGAGTTCGCTGTGCCTCTGTACGCCCGGATCGACGTCGCGCGCGACGAGGACGGCGCGCCCCGCGTGCTCGAGGCGGAGCTTTTCGAACCCAGCTACTTTCTGCGGCTCGACCCGTCGTCGGCGGAACGCTTCGCCGCGGCCGTGAGCGGGATCGTCCCCTCGGCGCGCGAGCGCGAACGGCGCATGAACCGCGTGCGCGGCGGCTCGGCGAACCCGTGGGAGGCGTAGTAGGGCACGAGGTCCTCGTCGCAGTACAGCTCGACGTCCTCGACAGCTTTGAGCGCCGGGTGCTCGACGACGGCTCTAACCAGCCGGCCGCCCAGACCCGCTCTGCGGTGCGGTGCGTCCACAATGAGATCGACGACGACTGCCTTGAACCGGAAGTCCGTCAGGACCCGGACGAAAGCCACCAGGCGGTCGTCGGGCGTGACGGCCCCGATGGTCGGCTGCGCGGAGCGGAGCATCGCTGCGACGTCGCGCGCGTCTCGGTCGCGGGTCCACCACGCCTGCGCGTAGAGCCGCATCACCTCGTCGACGCGGCGCTCGCCGACCGGTGACACCAGACGGGTCCCCTCGTCGCCGGCGCGGCCGGCCTCCCCTCGTCCTGGCACGCCGTCAGCCGGGCCTTGTGACGAGTGTTGCCGGGAGCCGACTGGCGCGCAGGTCGGCCCAGGTGCTCGCGATCGCGTCGACCGCGTCCTCGACGGCGGTGACGGCGGCGACGTGCGGCGTCACCCGGACCGCCGGATGGGCCCAGAGCCAGGAGCCATTGTCGAGAGGCTCGTGGTCGAAGACGTCGAGGTCCGCGTGCACTACGGTGCCGGACGCCAGGGCCGACCCCAACGCCGCGAGGTCCAACGTGCTGCCACGGCCGACGTTGACCAAGTGCGCGGATCGCAGCTGGCCCAGGACGTCCTCGCCGATGATCCGGTAGGTCGACGACGACGCTGGGAGCGCGGCGACGACGAGGGAGCAATCCCGCAGCGCGTCCTCGAGCCGGCCCCACGGCACGACGGCGGAGAAGTGCGGTGACGTCCGGCCCGAGCGGTTCACACCCGTAACTGCGATGCCCTGACCGGTCAGGGCGCGGGCGACTCCCGAGGCGACAACGCCGGTGCCCAGGATCGCTGCCCGACGGGGCAGCGGCTCTGGCGGCAGAGGGCGCCACTCGCGCACGTCCTGGCTCAGTGCGTACTCGCGTAGGTGGTGCGCCCGTCCGAGAACCAGCGCGAGGACGAAAGCACCCATGCGCTCGGGCATGGCACCGAGCGTGCGCGTCAGCACGCCGATCTGCCCGGCGTGGTCAATGAAGGCGTCAACCCCGGCGCCCATCGAGTGGACCCAGTCGAAGGACACGGCGTGGTCGGTGCTTGGCCACCCGAACGCTGCGTACGAGTCCGCCCAGTCCAAGTCGGCGGGTGCGGGGTCCACCCGGGCGCGGAGGGAGACGTCCGGCAGGCGGGCCGCGAGTGCCCTCGCCACGGGCTCGGAGAGGCGTCCGGAGAGCAGCAGCCGCGAGGGGGTCACAGGACCTGCAGCATGCCGGCGTAGCTGCTCTCGAGTTCGCGCTGCGCCTCCGCGAGGGTGCCGCCGCGCCGCAGCGCCTGCAGTCGCTCGGTGAGGTGGTCCCGCAGCGGTTCCCGGCCCTTGAGCATCTGCAGTCCGATGTGTCCTACGTACAGGGGGAAGTGGGCGAACTCGTGCCGTACGGAAGCTCCGAGCGCCTCGCAGATCAGGCGGCACGTGATGTTGTCCGTGATGGCCGCGTCCGCCACCCCGGCCTGCACCATGCGGCCGACGTTCGCCACATCGGTGGTGTCCAACTCGACGAGGCGGGACGAGCCACGAGCCGCGCCGAACATGTCGACCGCGAGCTCGGCACCGATCTCGCCCCGGCAGACGGCCAGCCGGACGTCCGTCCGCAAGAGGTCGCCGTGGCTGCGGATCCGCTGGTCGTCGGCGCGGACCACGGCACCGATGGTGGAGGCGAACAGGCAGGCGGCGAAGTCGAAGTCCCGTTCGCGCCGAGGCGTGCGGTACAGGCACGCCACGAGGTCGAGATCGCCCGAGAGCAGCCCGGGTGTGGCGGCGTCGTTAGTGATGTCGACGTACTCGAAGGGGATGCCCGTGTCCACGGAGAACTGGTCGAGCAGATCGAGGAACAAGCCGCCGGACGGTCCGGCACCGGATGCGTGCCGGGCGAACGGCGGCCAGGGGATGACTCCGACGCGAAGGAGGTCGGAGCCGCGGGACGGAGGCGGCGTCGCACCCGTGCTACCCACGGACGCCCGGCGCGGGCCACGGTTCCCGGCGCCGGCGAAGTGCCGGACGGCCTCCGCGACGATCGTGCGCTCCGAGCCCTCGACGCGGTGGAGCGCTCCGAGGTAGTAGTCCAGGTCCTCGGACGACGCGCCGTCGACCACGAGGGGCAGCACCGGCCGCCGGTGCCGTGCGGCCTGCTCCAGCTCGCGCAGCACGTGGTCGGACCGGACGGAGGCGGGGGTGATGAGCACCAGGAACGTAGCGCACTCCTGGATGGCGTGGACGAGCTGACGCGGGTAGTTCTCTCCGGACACCACGTCGCGCGGTGCGATCCAGCACGGGATGCCGGCGGACTCCAGCTCGGACACGATGTCGCGCGCGAGTGACGCGTCCACGGAGCTGTGGCACACGAACACGCGTGGCGTCAGCTCCATGGCGTCCTCACGGGTCACGACTGTACAGACGACACCCGGAACCGCTGGCACGTGGCGCCTTGACACGTCACGTGAGCCGGTGATGTTGTCCGTCGGGACAGCCGCCGCCCGGTCGCGAGAGCTGGGAGGAACGCGATGGTCGATCCCGGTGCCGACGGCCGCGGTCGCCGGGCCGGCGTGTCGTGCGGGCTGCCGCTCGAGGACCGCTCCCCGCGCGACGGTGACTTGTTCAGCCTCGAGCTGCTCTACTCCCTGCAGACCGCGCGGTTCCGACGGGAGCACCTTCACCGGCTCGGGGTCATCGCTGCGGGTGAGCGCCGCCGGATGCGCTACATCGCCCTCGAGCTCGAGGCGCGCCGCCTCGGCGTCGCCTTCCTCGCGCCCCCGGCGGGTGGCTGGGCGCTGTGGCGGTACTGCATCGCACGGACGATGTCGGACGACGAGCTGCTCGAGGAGCGCCGCACGGCCTACGACCGGCTGCTGCGCGCGCTCGGGCAGATGTCCCTCGCCTTCCGGCCGTTCGACATGCTCCTGACCTGCCAGGCAGGCGTCGCGCCGTCAGTGTTCTGGTGAGGCGCTATCCGGTGAGGCGCTCGTCGGTCAAGGTGTCGTCCCCCAGTTGCAGCGGGCCGCCGGTCGCTCCGCCCCTCGGGTGATTCTCGCGCCCATCACACCCATGGCGCCTGCCGTCCTGCCACACTCCGCGCAGCGGGACGAAGGGTGCACACGTGAAGACTGAGGGGCCCGCGAGGCGCGGTGGTGTGCTTGACCGGCCGTGGGTGCGGCCAGCCGCCTGGGCGGCCGCTGTCGTGGGCCTGCTCCTCGTGGGCGTGGCCGCGGGGCAGCTGTTGTTCCCGCGGACCGTCGTCGAGGCTGCGCCGCAGCCGACGGCGGACGTCGAGGCTTTACCCCAGGTGGCGTCCGTCATGCCTGACCTTCTGGGCCTCGACGAGGCGACGGCGCGGCGGGCGCTGTCCGATGCCGGGGTGACCGCGGAGGTGACGCTCACCAGGACGCCCGCAGCGGGCGCGGAGGGCCTCGTGGTGGCGCAGGAGCCGATGCCCGGGCTAGAGCCCAGGGCGTCGGTGACCCTCACCCTGTCGACCATGGTGACGGTGCCAACCGAGGTCGTGGGCGCGAGCAGCGTCGACGACGCGCGCGAGCTGCTCGAGTCACTGGGCGCCGTCGTGCGCGTCACCGAGGTCGTCGACCCCGGCGCCGTCGAGGGCGTCGTGCTCTCCGCGGACCCCGCGCCCGGTCAGCCGCTCGGTGCCGCCATCGACCTGGTCGTGGCTGCCGCGGGGGAGGGGGTCCTGCTCACCCAGCTCGACGAGGTCGACTCCGACCGGTGCTCGACCATCTCGGACGGGACGCTCGACGGCGTGGCCGTGCAGGACTCCGTGAGTTGCGAGGGTCCGTCCACCGAGCCTCGGACGGCCGGGATCGAGTGGGTCGTTGCGCGCAGCGCCAGCGTCCTGGAGACCATGCTCGGCGTCCTGGACCGGGGCGAGCCGGGGACGGCCGTCGTGCGCGTCATCGGGGACGAAGCGTTGCTGGCCGAGACGCCCGTCGCGTACGGCGCGAGCACGCCCCTGCGGCTCGACGTGCGCGGCGTGCTCCGGCTCCGCGTCGAGGTCCAGGTGACCGGCGGGGACCCGACGGTCGTGTTGGGCGACGGCCGGGTGGTCGGCACCGCGGACCAGGTCGCGGCTCTCCTGGCGGCCCAGTGAACCCCGCGCGCACCCGAGCCGGGGTGACCGCGGCGGTCGCGCTGCTCCTCGGCGCGCTGCTCGCGCCGGGTGCGGCGGCCGTCGAGGACCCGGAGATCACGCCCGACCCGTTCGGCTACTTCACGCCCGTGCTGGTCTTGCTTGATACGTCGGGCTCGATGGAGGACCTCGTCGGCGGGTCCGACGCGCGTCGGATCGACGCCGCGCGCGGCGCTGTCCTGGACCTGATCACGGCCCTGGGCACGGGGCAGCAGTTTGGGCTCATGCGCTACCCCGACACCGCTGCAGGCACCGGCGCCCACGACTGCGAACATGCCACGTCGACCGTCAAGCTGGGCCCCTTGGACGTCTCGGCCGCGGCAGCCGCCGTCCGCACCTTGGAGCCGGACGGCGGTACCCCCACGGGCCCAGCCATCGCGCAGGCGGCTGAGCTCCTGCGCACCACCTACGGGGGCCGCGCCGGCGGCGTCGTCGTCGTGGTGTCGGACGGCGAGGCGAACTGCGGCACGCCACCGTGCGACGTCGCTCGCCAGGTGCGCGACTCGGGCCTCGAGGTGCAGTTCAACACGATCGGCCTCAACCTGAGCGACGACGAGGCCGAGGAGCTGCGGTGCGTCGCCGAGGTCGGCGAGGGCACGTACGTCGACGTCGCGGACGGCGGCGACCCGACGCAGGCCATCGCCCGGGCCGCTCGAGCGGCGCTCGCGCTCGACGTGCAGCTGCCACAGTCCTTCGACGTCGTCGCGGGCACGGGGGACGGCGGCACGCACGTCTCGGTCGAAGTGTCGTCCACCGGTCGCACACGGGCGGCCAACGTGAGGGTCTCGCTCGCGGTCACGCGCTCGAACGTTGGCGACGTCACGGTGGCGCACCCCGTGCGCTTCCTCGGCAACATCGCGCCCGGCGACTCGCGCACCGTCTCCTTCACCGTGCGACCCGACGACGAGGGTGGGGACGGGCCGGTCGCCGTGTCCGTGTCCGCGCTCGCCGGCAACGCTGCCCCGGCCGTCTGGACCGGCTCGTCAGAGCTCACCGACACACTTGACGCCAGCCGGCTCGGCGGCGTGCTCGCGGACATCGAGCGGGTGGTCGTGCTGGGGGACTCCTACTCGTCCGGCGAGGGCGCAGGAAGCTACCGCCCCGGCTCGGACGGGGGTGACGGGTCGAGCTGCCACCGGTCCGACCACACCTACGCCGCGGCGCTGTGGGGCCGGGAGAGCACTGAGATTATCGCGTGCTCCGGAGCCGTGACCGGCAACCTCACCGGTCCCCAGCCGCCCCCGTCCTTCTTGGGCGTGCGCACCGGTGGGGCGACGATGCCACCGCAGCTGCTCGAGCTGCGCGACCTGGCGTTGTCCGACACACCGCCGGGGGCCGTCCTGGTGTCGATCGGCGGCAACGATGCAGGCTTCGGCGGGTTCGCTCGCGCATGCGTAGTCCAGATCCGCTGCGACGCGGACCTTGTCCGTGCCCGCCCGAACGCCGCCGGGCAGATGATCACCCCGCTGACGGACATGCTGAACCGGGCGATGGGCGTGCAGGACGACGTCACCGTCGCGCTCGGGGCGGTAGACGCAGCGGTCAACGACACGGTGGCGATGGACCACCGCGACGGCCGCGCAATCCCGGTCGTCGTGATGCCCTATCCCCGGATCATCCCGCCGACGCGTGAGGACGTGCAGGCACCGGCAGGGTGCTCGAGTGGCATTGGGCCGGAGGAGGTGCGCGTGCTCAACCAGTTCATCGACGCGCTGAACACCTCAGTGACGCTCGCCGCACTGTCGTGGCACGGGCAGGGCCGCCCGGTGTACGTGGCCACCGACGTCGCCGACGCGTTCCTGCCGGACCACACCATCTGCGACGGCACGTCGAGCTACGCGAACAAGGTAGACCTCCGCGACCCGCTGAACCCCGAGCAGCTCCATCCGAACACCGACGGCTATCGCGCCATGGCCCGGGCCCTCGTCGCGTGGTCGAACGGGACCGGGGCGCGTCCGGTGACGCTGCAGAATGACCCGACGTGGAACCCACACGTCGTGCGGCGCGCGGTGACGACCATCGAGAGCACGCTGCAGACGCCGCTCGTGACGCGCGAGATCGGCACGCAGGCACTCGGGCCGGTGTACGTCCCTGCGGAGGGCTTCGCACCGGGATCCGGTGTCGTCATCCGGCTCGACTCCCGGCCTCGGACGTTGACGGTCGCGACTGCAGACGAGCATGGTCGGGTCGCTGCGTGGACCCGGGTGCCCGCCGATACGACGGTGGGGATGCACCACATCGTCGTGCTGGGTCAGGACGCTGACGGGTACCCGATCTCGACGTCCACTCCTGTGGGCGTCCTCCCGCAAGGGGGATCGGGTCTGTTCGGCCTCCTCACGCTCGGCCTGACCCTCCTGGCGGCGGGGGCGCTGCTGCTGCTGCGGACCCGGCGGCCGACAAGGCGTCCTCGATCTTGAGATGTGGTCGCCGACCACCTGGCCGTCGGCTCGACGACCACGACTGTCGCGAGGCTGTGCGGGGCGACGAAGTGCCCTCGGTACTCAGGTCGTGCGCGTGGTGCCCGGGTTAACCACCGGCTGACCTTGGCCTGCTGGCGGAACGCCCAGGTCGCCTCGAGGTCGTCCGGTGTCGTGTGCCGTAGCGTCAGGCGGTCGGTGCGTGAGCCGCCAGGTGATGGCGTCCAGCGGCAAGATCACGGCCGGTCGCTCACGCGTCGCTTACGGTGGCCGCTAGGCGGTCGCGGTGGGGGCGCTAGGCGGCCGCTCGGCCCAGTGGCCGAGCTGATGACCGCCCGGCGCTCGGCAGCCCGACATCCGGGAGACCTCCAAGCCGATCGTG
Source organism: Actinotalea solisilvae (assembly GCF_016464425.1). Lineage (GTDB taxonomy): Bacteria > Actinomycetota > Actinomycetes > Actinomycetales > Cellulomonadaceae > Actinotalea > Actinotalea solisilvae. Next base: position 165,716 of record NZ_JADDKQ010000001.1, on the reverse strand, counting down.
ACCGGCCACGAGCGCTGATCAGTGCTGGGACGGGTTCGCCTGCCTCGGCAGCAGTTGATTCATGGCTGCCATGTGCCCGGAGCGAACGGGTGCGATGGGGTGTCGATAGACCTCGGCCGTCACTGCGACTGATCGGTGGCCGAGGGTATCGGAGATGTCTTCGATGGGGACGCCGGCGGCCGAGAGCAGGCTGGCGGCGGCGTGGCGGAGCATGTGCGGGTGCAGGTGCTCGAGCCCGGCCGAGCGTGCGAGCCGGGCGTAGGAGCGTCGCACGTTGGACGGGTCGAGCGGCGTGCCGACCTCGGTGGTGAAGACCAAGTCGAGGGTGTTCTCCCAGTGGGCGCCCACTGACTCGCGGTCAGCCTTCTGCTGGACGCGTTGCGCCTTCAGCGCCGCGACGACCGGCGGGGGGATCTCCAGGGTGCGTCGGCTGGTGCGCGTCTTCGGTGCCACGAGGATCAGTGCTCCGATGGGTGTGCGTCGCAAGCTCGCAGCGATGGTGATCGTGGGGTGCTTGCCCTTGCTTCACCTGTCCCCACGTCAGGCCGGCGGCTTCACCGGGGCGCAGGCCGAGCAACAGCGAGATCGTGATGAGGTTGCCCAGCCGGTCGTCGGCCGCGACGTTCAGCAGGCGACGAGCCTGCTTGACCGTGAGCCCGTACCGCTCGGCGGTCGGGCCGGCGGGTGCGCGGACTTTCGCGGCGACGTTGCGTTCCACGATGTCGCGGCGGATCGCATAGTCCAGCACCCGCTCAGTCAGGGCCCGTGCCAGGCGCATGTACCGAGCTGACCGGCCGAGCTCCTGCAGTTCCAGCAGCATCTTCTCGATGTCGCTCGCCCGGAGCTGCGCGACCGGGATCCGCCCGATGGCTGCCGAGATCCGGCCGCGCAGGATGGTCGTGTAGTTGGCGAGGGCGCCTTCGGAGACGTGACCTTCGACGTCGCGGGCGAGCCACAGGTTCGCAACCTCGTCGAACGTCACGTTGCGGGAGCGCACGTCGATGCCCTGGCGACTGGCCTCCAGGAGAGCGCCGAGCTTGTCCCTCACCTCCTGGCGGGTCTGCCCGACGACCTTGGGACGGCGTCGTCGGCCGTCCGGGGATACGCCGAGGTCGGCCTGTCCGACCCATCGGCGACGGGCGGCCTCGTAGTAGATCGCGCCGTCGCCGCGCTCGCGCCTTATCCGCGCCACTGTGCTCACCGCCGTCCTCTGGGGTGCCTAGCGGGGAGCCTAAGCAGGCCCTTCCGTCGTGGGCAAAGATGGACGCTGATGGACGGAAACGGACGCTGACCTGGGCAGACACCACTGAAAGGCGCCCGCGCATGCGGGCGAGCACTCGCTGGGGGTCAAGGGGTCGCAGGTTCAAATCCTGTCATCCCGACGGTAGAAGAGCAGGTCAGAGGCCCGTACCGCTCCGCGGTGCGGGCCTCTGAGCATCCGGTGGGCCCTCGGGCGGCGGCGCTCCCGGTCCGTCCCCGTCGCTCACCCACCTCAAGACCCGCGACCTGGCTGCCGATGCCCGCCGGGTGACCCTCGCGGATCGAGCACTGCGTCGCCTGGACGGGGTAGCCCGCCTCCGCTGGCTCATCCTCACCGGGTGCCTCGTGGTCCTGGGCGTGCCGGCCGCCCTCTGGCCGGGCAGCGGCGACTGGGGGTTCTTCCGGACGGGCGCCTCGGGACTCCTCGGCGAGCCGGTGCCGGGCACCTCGGGCGGGATCCACCTGTACGCCTCGATGCCTAACGTCCAGATCGGCCCGCCGGCACTCCTCGCCGCAGCGCCGTTCCGACTCCTGCCGCAGCCGTGGGACGTGGGCGCGGCCCGCCTGGTGATGCTCCTCGCGGCCCTGCTCGTCCTCGCACTGGTCGACCGCGCCGGTCGGGCGATGCTGGTGCCGGACGTCGTACGACGCCGCGGGATCCTGCTCGGCGGCCTCGGCCTGGCCCCGTCGTGGGTCGTGCTCGCGGTCGACTTCGCCCACCTCGACGACGTCCTCGTCCTCGTCCTCGCAGCATCGGCGGTGCTGCTCCTCGCGACGCGGCGCCCGATGTGGGCAGCCGTGGCCCTCGGCGTCGCCGCGGCGACCAAGCCCTGGGCGGTCGTGCTGCTGCCGCTGCTCCTGGTGCCGGGGCTGCGCGCAGGGGCTCGCCCGTTGGTCTTCGCCGGGGGTGTCGCGTCGGCGTGGTGGGCGCCGTTCCTGGCCGATCCGCAGACCCTCCCGCAGCTGTGGAGCTTCCGGCTCGACGTCGGCGCCGGCAGCGGACTGACCTTGCTCGGCCTCGACGTCGGCGAGGCGACGCCCGGCTGGGTCCGCCCCGCCCAGGTCCTCGGCGGCACCGCGCTGGGCGCCTGGGCCGCACTGCGCGGCCGCTGGACGGGCGTGATCCTCGTCGGGCTCGCGTGCCGGGTGGCGCTCGACCCCAACCCGCTCTTCTACTACGGGGCGGGCCTGGTGCTGGGCGCCCTGGTCTGGGACGTCGCCCGCAGCGCCCGGGGGATCCCGTGGACCACGGGCTGCGCCGCGGCCGCCCTCTCCGTCGCGCCCCTCCTCGGTCCGCCGCTCGGGGTCGCGGCGCTGCGCACCCTGACCTGCCTGGGGCTGGTGCTCGTCGTGGTCCTCAGCCTCGCGAGGCGGCCGCCAGCCGCCACCGACCGGAGCGCTGGCCCGGCCGTCTCGCCCGCGAGCCGGGGACTGCAGGCGCGCCCGTCCTGACCACTTCTCCTCGAGGGACGAGGGTCGTGCGGACGGGCCGCCGCCGTCGACCGGGCCTGGACGGGCAGACGGCGCGTCGTCCGGGTCACGAGCCCTGCGTGACTGCTGGTCTCAGCGGCGCGGCGGTGCCGTGCTCGCGCGCACGATGAGCTCCGTCGGCACGACCGTCAGCGCCGCCGGCGGCACCGTCCGCGTCCGCAGCTGGTCCAGCACGAGCGTGACCAGCGCGCGCCCGATCCCGTGGAAGTCCTGGCGCACGGTCGTCAGGGCGGGGGAGGCCCAGCCCGAGAGCGCGATGTCGTCGAAGCCGACGACGGAGACGTCGTCGGGCACGCGTCGGCCGTGCTCGCGCAGCGCCTCGAGGAGGCCGAACGCCGTCTCGTCGTTGGCGCAGAAGACCGCGGTGACGCCCGGGTCCGCCGCGAGCCGTCGTCCCATCTCGTAGCCCGACCGCGCGCTCCAGTCCCCGTAGAGCGGCTCGGGCGGGCGCACGCCGGCCTCGAGGAGGCATCGGCGCCACGTCGCCGTGCGCACGAGCGCGTGCTCGGAGTCCGCGGGCCCGGCGATGTGGTGCACGGTGCGGTGCCCGAGGTCGAGCAGGTGCCGGACGGCGTCCTCGCTCCCCTTGACCTGGTCCGCGCTCACGGTCGGGTAGTGCCCGGCGAACTTGGAGAACGACACCGCCACCGGCATGCCCGCGGGCAGCGAGAGGGTGTCGGGCGTCGCGCGCTCGGCCCGCAGGATGACGAGCCCGTCGATGGCCTGGTGCGAGAGGCGGTGCGCGGCCGTCTCCCAGCTCTCGGGGCCGGGGTTGCGGACGTGGATGAGCGTGACCGAGTAGTCCTCCGGCTCGGCCGCCTCCACGAGGGCCTCGACGGTGAGGGCCTCCCCCGTGCGCTGGAAGCTGTGGGAGATCACCCCGATGGTGCCGAACGTCCCGTTGCGCAGGGCACGGGCCGCACGGTTGGGGGAGTAGCCGAGCTGGTCCATGGCCTCGACGACCTTGGCGCGCGTCGACGGCCGGACCGACGGTGCGCCGGTCGAGACCCGCGAGACGGTCTGCGGGGACACGCCTGCGAGCCGGGCCACGTCCTCGATCGACGGACCCGCTCGACGACGGCCGATGCCGGACGCGGTGGGCATGCCGTGATGGTAGTGGGCGGCGCGCTTGGTGACGTCACCATTTGGCTGCGACTCGCTGAACCGGACGTTCTGCTGCTCGTGCAGCGTTATCAAAGCGTTGCTCTTCACCCTGCTGCGCGCTGCTATGGTGACGTCACCAAACGCCGGAGAGGGCTGAGGGACGCCGATGTCGCTCATGGTCGACGTCGACCTCCGCACCCCCGAGGGCGCACTGCTGGGCACTGCTGCACCACCTGCACCACGACCTGCGCACCACCTGAAGAACAGCACCGTCGATCCCCTCCCGTGCACCGCCGCGACGCCGCGTCGGACCCCGTGCGGGAGCCGGTCGACCGGCCGGACGGCCGGCGGCCCGGACCGTGGGACGACCCACGAGCAGGAAGGGACCACCCGATGAAGAAGGCACGCACGATCGGCGCGCTGAGCGCCGTCCTGCCGCTGAGCCTCGCCCTCGCCGCCTGCGGCGGCGGGTCCGGCGGCGGCGGTGCTGAGGAGCCCGCCGGCGGTTCCGGCGACGGCGGCGACAACACGCTGACCGTCTGGGCCTGGGACCCGGCGTTCAACATCTTCGCCCTCGAGGAGGCCGAGAAGGTCTACCAGGCCGAGAACCCGGACTTCAGCCTCGAGATCGTCGAGACGCCCTGGGACGACCTGCAGACGAAGCTGACGACGCTCGCCCAGTCGGGCGAGACGGACCAGCTCCCCGACATCTTCCTGATGCAGAACAACGCGTTCCAGAAGAACGTCATCAACTACCCGGACCTGTTCAGCGACTACTCGGACGCCGACGTCGACTTCAGCGAGTTCCCCGAGTCGGTCGTCGCCTACTCCACGGTCGACGACGTCCACTACGGCCTGCCGTTCGACAACGGCACCGCGATCACGGCCGTGCGCACGGACATCCTCGAGCAGGCCGGCTACACGGTCGACGACTTCACGGACATCACGTGGAGCGAGTACCTCACCATCGGCAAGGACGTGCTCGCCAAGACCGGCAAGCCGCTCCTCACCGGTCAGGCGGGCTCGTCGGACCTGATCATGATGATGCTCCAGAGCGCCGGCGCGAGCCTCTTCGACGACGAGGGCAACCCGACGATCACCGACAACGACGCGCTGCTGTCGGCGATCGACATGTACGGCCAGCTCGTGGAGGCCGGCGTGCTCGCCGAGGTCAACTCGTGGGACGAGTACATCAACACGATCGTCAACGGGAACACGGCGACCGTCGTCAACGGCGTGTGGATCGTCGGGTCGATCCAGTCCGCCGAGGACCAGTCCGGGAAGTGGGCGGTCACGAACGTGCCCATGCTCGACGACGTCGACGGCGCGACCAACTACACGGCGAACGGCGGCTCCTCCTGGGCGATCAGCTCCAACGCCGACGTCGAGCTCGCCGCCGACTTCCTGGCGTCGACCTTCGCGGGCTCGACCGAGTTCTACGACACCATCCTCCCCGCGTCCGGCGCCCTCGCGAACTGGCTGCCGGCCGGCGAGTCCGACGTCTACTCGGAGCCGCAGGAGTTCTTCGGCGGCCAGCCGATCTTCGCCGAGGTCGTCGAGTACGCCGCCGAGGTGCCGAGCAACAACACCGGCGCCTACTACTACGAGGGTCGCGACGCGGTGAGCGTCGCCATCACCAACATCCTCAACGGCGCCGACCCGGCCGCCGCGCTCGAGGAGGCGCAGCAGACCGTCGAGTTCGGGATGGGCTGACCGACCGGGCGGGGGGGGGGGGGCCCCCCCCCCCCCCCCCCCCCCCCCCCCGCCCCGCCCACCCGTCGCCGCGAAGAAGAGGTGAGACGCCCGTGTCCGCACCGACCGCACCGATCGAGGGACAGGAACGGACCGCGCCGCCGCGCGGCGCCGGCCGGTCCCGTCCCCGCCCGTCACGTCCGCCCGGCTCGACCGGCATCTCGGCGCTCGAGCGCCGGCGCAGCCTGACCGGCTGGGGCTTCCTGCTCCCGGCGGCGGCCATCATCGTGCTCGTCAACTTCTGGCCGATGCTCCAGGCGTTCATCCTCTCGATGCAGACCGGCCGGGGGCGGCAGCTGTCCTTCGCGGACCCGCTGTGGTCGAACTACCAGCGCCTGCTCGAGGACGACATCTTCAAGCAGACCCTCCTCACCACGCTGCTCTACCTCGTGGTGCAGGTCCCGATCATGCTGGTCCTGGCGCTCATCCTGGCGAACCTGCTCAACTCGCCCACCCTGCGCTTCAAGGGGTTCTGGCGGACGGCGATCTTCCTGCCGTGCGCGGTCGGCCTCGTGTCGTACGCCCTCGTCTTCCGCGCGATGTTCGCGACGGACGGCCTCGTCAACGACGTGCTGATGAACGTCGGGCTCCTCGACCTGCCGATCAACTGGCTCGGCGAGACGGACACGGCCCGCCTGGTCATCATCCTCGGCCTGCTCTGGCGCTGGACCGGCTACAACATGGTCTTCTACCTCGCGGCGCTGCAGAACATCGACCGGTCGACCCTCGAGGCCGCCCGCATCGACGGCGCCGGGCCCGTCAAGACGTTCTTCTACGTCACGGCGCCCCAGCTCAAGCCGATCATCCTGCTCACGGCGATCATGTCGACGAACGGGACGCTGCAGCTGTTCGACGAGTCCTTCAACCTCACCGCCGGCGGCCCGGGCAACACGACCATGTCGGTCTCGCACTACCTGTACATGGTCTCGTTCCGGAACAACCCGAACTTCGGGTACGCGGCGGCGATCTCCTACGTGATCCTCATCATCGTGGCCGTGCTGGCCGCCATCCAGATGAAGGTGGGCGACAAGCGTGACTAAGACCCTCCGTCGCCTCCCGGGCTACGCGTTCCTGTCCCTCGCGGCGCTCGCGTCGATCTTCCCGCTCTACTACATGACCGTCTCGGCGACGAACACGAGCCAGGACGTGCTGTCGTCGAGGCTCCTGCCGGGGACCAACCTCCTGGTCAACTTCGAGAACCTCGCGGCGTCGCAGCCGCTCGGCTCCGCGCTCTACTACTCGGCCCTGTACGCGGTCGCGACGACGCTCCTCGCGCTCGTCCTCACGTCGATCGCCGGCTACGCGTTCGAGATCTACCACACGCGCGCCAAGGACCTGGTCATGAGCATCCTGCTCCTGGCGATCATGATCCCGTTCGCCGCGACCATGATCCCGCTCTTCCGCCTCTTCGCGGAGTGGGGCCTCGTCAACTCGACGATCGCCGTGATCCTGCCGTCCATCGCGACGCCGTTCCTCATCCTGCTGTTCCGGCAGGCGTCGCGGAACTTCCCGCACGAGATCATCGAGGCCGCGCGCCTCGACGGCCTGAGCGAGCTCGCGATCTTCGGACGGATCTACCTGCCGACGATGCGCCCCACCCTGGCCGCGGCCGCGGTCATCACGTTCATGGCGGCGTGGAACAACTTCCTGTGGCCCAAGGTGATCCTCGTCGACAACGACTACCAGACCATGCCGATGCTGCTGTCGAACCTCCGTGCGGGCTACGTCACGGACTACGGCGTGCTCATGCTCGCGGTGCTCATCGCGTCGCTGCCGGCCATGGCCATCTTCCTCGTACTCCAGCGCAGCTTCGCCGAGGGCATCACGGGAGCCATCAAGTGACGTTCGACATCAGCCGTACCGCCGACCCCGAGCTCGTCCGCGAGAACCGCCTGGACGCGCACTCCGACCACCGCTGGTTCGCCTCGGCCGAGGAGGCCGCGACCGGGACGAGCTCGTTCGAGCAGTCGCTCAACGGCCTCTGGAAGCTCCACCACGCCAAGAACCCGGCCCTCGTGGTCCCGGGCTTCGAGCGCGCGGACCTGGACGACTCGGCCTGGGACGACGTCCCGGTGCCCGCCCACCTGCAGCTGCTCGGCTACGAACGTCCGCAGTACACCAACGTGCAGTACCCGTGGGACGGGTTCGAGCAGGTCGAGCCGGGCGAGGCGCCGCAGCGGTACAACCCCGTGGCGACGTACCGGCGGACGTTCGCGCTCGAGCACCCGCTCGCGCCGGGGGAGCGGCTGAGCGTGTCGTTCCACGGCGCGGAGAGCGCCGTGGCCGTGTGGCTCAACGGCGCGTACGTGGGCTACGGGACCGACTCCTTCACGCCGTCCGAGTTCGACCTCACCGACGCCCTCGTCGACGGCGAGAACGTGCTCGTCGCGCAGGTGGTCCGGTGGACGGCCGGCTCGTGGATCGAGGACCAGGACTTCTTCCGGTTCTCCGGGCTCTTCCGCGACGTCGTCCTCTACCGCCGCCCCGCGGTGCACGTCGAGGACGTGCGCGTGGTCACCGACGTGTCGGACGACCTCTCCGAGGCGACCGTGCGCGTGCGCGTGGCCCTCACGGGCGAGGGGTCCGTCAGCGCCCGGCTCGAGGGCGTCGGCCCGCTGACCGGCGACGACGAGCTGACGGTCCGCGTCGAGGACCCGCGCCTGTGGAGCGCGGAGGACCCGCACCTGTACGACCTGGTGCTCGACGTGCGCGACGCCGCAGGCCGGCTGACCGAGCACGTGCCCCTGCGGGTCGGCGTGCGCCGGTTCGGCATCGAGGACGGCGTGCTCAAGGTCAACGGCCGCCGCGTCGTGTTCACGGGCGTCAACCGCCACGACTTCGGCCTGCAGGGGCGCGTCATGACGCGCGAGCAGACCGAGGAGGACGTGCGCCTCATGAAGCGGCTCAACATCAACGCCGTGCGCACGAGCCACTACCCGAACAACGCCTACTTCTACGACCTGTGCGACGAGTACGGCCTCTACGTCATCGACGAGATGAACCTCGAGTCGCACGCCATGTGGGACCGGGTCGCACGGGGCGGTGCCTCTGTCGACGAGGCGCTGCCCGGGGACCGCCCGGAGTGGGTGCCGACGCTCCTGGACCGCGCCGCGAGCATGCTCGAGCGGGACAAGAACCACCCGAGCGTCGTCCTGTGGTCGTGCGGCAACGAGTCCTTCGGCGGCAAGGGGATCCTCCAGGTCGCGGAGTGGTTCCGCAGCGTCGACAGCAGGCCGGTGCACTACGAGGGCGTGCACTGGGACCCGCGCCACCCGCAGACGACCGACGTCGTCTCGCGGATGTACGCGCCCGTCCCCGAGATCGAGGCGTTCCTCGCCGAGCACCGGGACAAGCCGTACCTCCTGTGCGAGTACGCGCATGCGATGGGCAACTCGTTCGGCGCCGTCGACAAGTACCTCGACCTCGCCTACCGCGAGCCGCTCTTCCAGGGCGGGTTCATCTGGGACTTCGCCGACCAGGCGCTCCGGCTCACCGACCCGCACGGCCGCGAGTACTTCGGCTACGGCGGCGACTTCGGGGACGCGCCGCACGACTCGGACTTCAGCGGCAACGGCATCGTCTTCGCCGACCGGACGCCCAAGCCGTTCACGCAGGAGGTGCACTACCTCTACCAGGGCTACCGGGTCGTGGTGGACGGCACCCGCCTGACCCTCGAGAACCGCCACCTGGCGACGCCGTCGTCGGCGCACGAGTGCGTCGTCACCGTCGCACGCGAGGGCCGCGTGCTCGCCGAGGCGGTCCTCGAGACGGACGTCGAGCCGGGCGCGACGGGGGAGTACGACCTCCCCGTCGCGGTGCCGGCCGCGGCGGGCGAGTACACGGTCGACGTGTCGTTCCGGCTGCGCCGCGCGACGCGATGGGCGCCCGCGGGGCACGAGGTCGCGCACGAGCAGGCGGTCGTCGTCGTGCCGGCGGCCGCCCGTGGCGTCGCCCCGGCGCGACGGACGGCACCGCCCGAGCTGGTGCACGGCATCCACAACGTCGGCGTGCGCGGACGGCACTTCACCGCCCTGTTCTCCCGCCTGCACGGAGGGCTCCTGTCCTACCGGTACGGCCTCACGCCCGACGGCGGCCGCGAGCTGCTGCGCTCGGTGCCGCAGCCCTGCTTCTGGCACGCGCCGACGTCGAACGAGTACGGCTGGGGTGCACCCGCGCAGGACGCCCCGTGGCTCGTCGCCAGCCGGTACGCCACGCCCGAGCGCGGCGCCGACCAGCCGGAGGTCGAGCAGACGGACGACGGCGTGCTCGTGCGGTACCGGTACGCCCTGCCGACGTCGCCCGCGAGCGCGTGCGAGCTGTCGTACCTCGTCGACGGCGACGGGCGCGTCGACGTGACGCTCACGGTCCGCCCGGGCGCCGGCCTGCCGGACATGCCCGAGCTCGGCCTGCTGCTCACGACCGACCCGGCCCTCCACCGGCTCCGCTGGTACGGCGAGGGACCGCAGGAGAGCTACGTCGACCGCCGCGGCGGCGCGCGGCTCGGCGTCTGGGAGGCCGACGTGCGCACCGCGCTCACGCCGTACCTGCGACCGCAGGAGGCAGGCAGCCGGACGGGCGTGCGCTGGGCGACCGTCACGGACGAGCGGGGTGCGGGCCTGCGGGTGGAGTCGGCCTCCGCGCAGGGCATGGAGCTCTCCGCCCTGCCGTGGACGCCGTTCGAGATCGAGAACGCGGCCCACCACACCGAGCTGCCCCCGATCTACCAGACGGTGCTGCGGCCCGCGCTCATGCGGCGCGGCGTCGCGGGCGACGACTCGTGGGGGGCGCAGACCCACCCCGAGTTCCGGCTGCCCACCGACACCGAGCTGACGTTCCGGTTCGCCTTCCGGGGGCTGCTCTAGGTGCGCCGGGACCGCGTGTGGTTCGGCGCCGCGTACTACCACGAGTACCACCGGCCGGGGGAGCGGCCCAGCCCTGAGGGCCTCGCCCGCGACCTCGACCTCATGCGGGACGCGGGGTTCACCCTCGTCCGCGTCGGGGAGTCCGTGTGGAGCACGTGGGAGCCGGAGGACGGGCGGTTCGAGCTCGACTGGCTCGAGCCCGTCCTCGACGGCGCGGCCGAGCGCGGGATCGACGTGGTGCTCGGGACGCCGACCTACGCGGTGCCGCCCTGGCTCGCGCGCCGGCACCCCGAGATCGCGGTGCAGGACGAGACCGGGCGGCGCGTCGGGTGGGGCGCACGCCAGGAGATGGACGTCACGCACCCGGCGTTCCGGTTCCACGCGGAGCGGGTCACGCGCAGGGTGGTGGGCCGGTACGGCCGGCACCCGGCCGTCGTCGGCGTCCAGGTCGACAACGAGCCGGGTCTCCGCCTGCTGCACAACCGGCCGGTCGTGGAGCGGTTCGTCGACCACCTGCGGGCGACCTACGGCACGGTGGACGCCCTCAACGAGGCGTGGGGCCTGACGTACTGGTCCCACCGGCTGAGCACGTGGGCGGACCTCTGGGAGCCGCACGGCAACCTCCAGCCCGAGTACGACCTCGCGTGGCGCCGGTTCCAGGCCCAGGTGGTCACCGACTACATCGGCTGGCAGGCCGACGTCGTGCGCGACGTCCTGGGCCCCGAGCAGCCGGCGCCGTTCGTCACGACCTGCATCTCCTACGACCAGGTCGGCGTGGCCGACGTCGGGCTCGCGGGCGTGCTCGACGTCGCGGCGGCCAACGTCTACTACACGATGCAGGACGGGCTGGCGCACCCCAGCGACCGGCCGATGTCGCCCGGCTGGGTGGTCGACGGCGCGTGGGGCGTCTACCAGCTGGCGGACCTGGCGTACTCCTCGCGCCAGGAGCCGTTCCTCGTCACGGAGACGAACGCGGCCGCGATCGGGCACGCGAGCATGAGCCTGCCCGCGTACGACGGGCAGTGGCGTCAGGTCGCGTGGGCGCTCGTCTCGCGCGGCGCCCAGGCCGTCGAGTACTGGCACTGGCACACGCTCCACTACGGCACCGAGACCTGGTGGGGCGGCGTCCTGCCGCACGACGGCGAGCCGGGCCGCGTCTACGCCGAGCTCGCCCGGATCGGCGGCGAGCTCACGGCCGCGGGCGAGGCGGTGGTCGACCTCATGCCCGACGCCGACGTCGCTCTGCTGTACTCCTCGGAGGCCAAGTGGTCGCTGGCCTTCGGGCCGCAGGCGACTCTCACCGGGCCCGACGGGCGGCCCGACCCGGACTCCTACCGGCGCATGCTCCTGCCGTTCTACCGCGGCGCGTTCGACGCCGGCCTGCAGGTCGGCACCGTGCGGCCCGAGCAGCTGTTCGGCGCGCCGGCCCCGGACGGCACGCGCAGCGGCGGCGAGGACCCGGCGGCGTTCGCCGCGCGACGTCCCGTGCTCGTGGTGCCCGCGTACTACCCCGCGCACGACGCCGACCTCGCGTGGCTCCTCGCGTACGCGCACGCCGGCGGTCACCTCGTGGTCGGTCCGCGGACGGCGCACGGCGACCACGAGGGCCGCGCGCGCACGGCGCGCCAGCCCGCGGGCCTCGCGGAGGCCGCCGGCGTCTGGTACCAGGAGTGCGAGACCCTCGCCGCGGACGTGCGCGTCGTCGCTCCGCCCGGCTCGCCGCTCGCGCTGGGCGAGGGTGCTGCGGCCACCTCGTGGGCGGACTACCTCGTGCCGGCGGGCGCCGACGTGCTCGCCGCGTTCGACGACCCGCACCGCGGCCGCTGGGCGGCCGTCACCAGCGCGGCCGCGGGCGCCGGCCGGGTCACGACCGTCGGCGTCGTGCCGAACGGGACCCTCGCGCGCGCACTCCTCACGTGGCTCGTCCCCGAGCCGTGCGCGGGGTGGACGGACCTGCCCGCGGCCGTGCGCGTGACGTCCGCGAGGGGTCGCGACGGCCGCCGGCTGTGGTTCGTCCACCACTGGGGGTGGGGGACGGCGACGGTCACGGCACCCGTCGCCCTCACCGACGTGATGGATCCGTCGACCGGCGTGGACGCGGGCACGGCGTTCGAGCTCGGTGCGTGGGACGTGCGCGTCCTGGCCGAGCGCACCGCCGGCTGACCAGCCGCGTCGGCGGGCGGGTCACAGGTCCGCGGCGGGGGCGTCCGGCCGGCCGGACGGACGCGACGCGGCGCGGCGCGTCTCGAGCCGCACGACCGCGGCCATGCCGCCGTCGCCGAAGGTGGCCTCCTCGAGGGGCGCGTCGTCCGTCGCGCGGAGCGCCTCCCACTCCAGGAGCCGCCGCGTCGACGTCGCCTCGTGGGCGAGCAGCACCTCGCGCAGGTGCCGCTCGAACAGCGGCCGGTGCTTGTCGACGATGAGCCCGTAGAGCTCGAGGCGCTGCTCCATGCTGCGCACGTTCGCCGACGTCGGGCCCGTGCGGTACTCGACCAGCGCCTCGGGAACCACGGCGACCCGGCCGCCGTCGGCGAGGAGGGAGAGGGCCAGGTCCCAGTCCTCGAAGCCCGAGCGCATCGCCTCGTCGTACCCGCCCGCCCGGCGCCACGCGTCGCGGCGCAGGAGCACGGTGGCCGGGCAGGCGTTGCGGTGGAGGAAGTCCACGGCCCGCCCGCCCGTCGGACGTGCGAGCGCCGACGCGACGCCGTGCATGCGCAGCCACGAGGAGGCGGCGACGACCTCCGGGTCGTCGCGCAGCACGGCCGCGGTCCGCTCGACGAACGCGGGCGCGAGCCGGTCGTCGCCGTCGAGCACCACGGCGAGCTCGGTCGACAGCGCCGCGAGGCCCGTGTTGCGCGCGGCGCACACGCCGCCGTTGTCGCGGCGCAGGACCCGCACGTCGCCGTCGCCGGCCAGGCGCGCGAGCGCCGTCAGGGACGCCGCGTCGCGCGAGCCGTCGTCGACGACCACGACCTCCGCGACCGGGTGCGTCTGCGCGCGCACCGACGCGACGGCCTCGAGGACCCACGACCCCTGGTCGAAGGCCGTGATCACGACGCCGACGTCCCGCACGGCGTCATCGTAGGCGGCCCGTGTCCTGCGCCAGGTTGGCGACGATCTCCTCGTACCGCCGCGTGCCCAGCGCCGTGGGCCTGCCCCTGCGGCAGAACTCCAGGTCGGCGAGCCGCCGGTGCACGCGCTGCACCACCACCTGCCCGTCGACCAGCGACCGCTGCAGCACCGCGAACGCGTCGAGGAACCGCGGGTCGCGGCGCGCCTGCGGGTACCACGACAGGGCGTGCACCCAGGGGAACAGGGTGTAGGTCGCGAACGGGTACTCGACCTGGTGGAACAGGGTCCCGATGCCGTAGTGGCACGGCCCGAGCGGCACGCGCGTCGTCCAGTGACCGAGCAGCAGCTCGACCGCGCCCGCCGGGGCCGCGTCCGCCCTGCCCGCGAGCCGGAGCGCGTCGAGCGCCGCGAGGGTGGGTCCGGGGTTGGACGCCTCGGTCTCCGGGCCCCGCCCGTAGCTGAACTTGCGGCACCGCCACGCGCCGTCCGTGTGGAGGCTCGCCAGCAGGTGCTCGAGGGTCCGCGCGAAGCGCTCGTCGTCCCCGTGCCCGAGCAGGGCCAGCGTCCGGGCGGCGTGGATCGTGTGGCAGGGGTGGATCGTGCCCGACGGCGACGTCCGGAACCGGCCGTCCTCGCGCCAGGTCCGCCAGATCGCGTCGGCGGCGCCGCGCAGCGCCTCGTGCGCGGGGTCGACGCCGAGCTCGACCAGCAGGCGTGGCCCCTCGAGCGTCGAGAACGGGCCGCCCTTCGTGACGCCGCCCTCCGGGGTCGCCCAGTGGTCGGCGCCGTTGTCGTGCCGCGTCGCCAGGATCGCCGCGACGTCCGAGGCGTGCTCCGTGCTCCGACGGCCCGCGTCGGGCGCGTCCGGCACGGCCGCCGGGTCGTCCACGGTCGTCAGGCGCGCAGGTGCACGCGGTGGTGCTCCACCGCGGCGATGTCCTCGGACGTCACGTCGAGCAGCCGGTCGGCGAGCGCACGGAGCGCACGCGCCGCCGCGAGCTCCTCGCCGATCTCGGGGACGTCGGCGTCCTCGGGGTTGCGGCGGGCGTGACCGCGACCCTCGAGCTGAGCCGTGCCCGTGTCGAGCACCGCGCGAGCGGTCGTCAGGCGGCTCCCGCCGGGGGAGTCCGCCTCGTCGAAGAGGTCGATCCGAGCGGTCCAGGTGTGTGCCACGGGAGCTCCTCCGGTCGGGCGGTCGGTGCGCCGGCCGCAGCTCGTCGAGCGACCAGCGTCGCCCGCACGGCGACGGCAGGGCAGAGGCGAAGGTCCCCGGGCGGCGGTCCCGGGGACCGGTGGTCCCGGGCCGCGGTGACGAAGGTCCGCAGGCCACGGCGCACGCCCGTGCCTACCGTGGACCGAGCCCGGCAGGGGCCGGGCGTCGTCCGGACCACCAGGAGCGACCATGCGCACCGTCGTCGTCACGGGCTCGGCATCGGGCATCGGCCGGGCGACCTGCGAGCTGCTGACGGAGCGGGGCGACCGGCCCGTCGGGGTCGACCTCCACGATGCCGACGTCGTCGTCGACCTGACCACGCCGGACGGGCGGGCCTCGCTCCCCGAGCAGGTGACGGCGCTCACCGACGGCCACGTGGACGGCGTCGTCGCGAACGCCGGGCTGGCCCACCAGGCGCCGGCCGACGTCGCCGTCAACTACTTCGGGACCGTCGCGACGCTCGAGGGGCTGCGGCCGTTGCTCGCTCGGTCGCCGGCACCCCGGGCGGTGGCGACCGCGTCGATGGCGAGCCTCATGGACCACGACGACGAGCTGGTGGACCTCTGCCTCGTCGCGGACGAGCCCGGAGCGCTCGACCGCGCCGCGCGCCTCGTCGAGGCCGACCGGGCCGGGCTGATCTATGCGAGCAGCAAGGTCGCGCTGTGCCGGTGGCTGCGCCGCCACGCGCCGACGCCGGCATGGGCCGGCGCGGGGATCCCGCTCAACGCGATCGCGCCGGGCGTCGTCGAGACCCCGATGGTGGCGTCGTTCCTCGCGACGGACGAGGCGCGCACGGCGCTCGCCGCCCTGGTGCCGATGCCCTGCACGGCTTCATGGCCGCGCAGGTGCCGGCCCGGCTGCTCGTGTGGCTGGTCGGCGAGGAGAACACCCACCTGTGCGGCCAGGTCGTCTTCGTCGACGGAGGCTCCGACGTCGTGCTGCGCGGCGACTCGACCTGGTGACCCGCGGCGACCTCGTCAGTCCCCGTGCGCCCGGTCCAGGCGCTGGAGCAGGTCGTCCGCCGCCGCGGCGACCTCGTCGTGGCCGTTCTGCACGGCGCGCTGCTTCGCGTGGACGAGGGCGGCCCGGTTGACGCGCGAGAAGTCGCCGTAGGGGAAGCGGAACCGGGCCTTGGTGCCTGGCGACGCGTCCGGGTCGACCGCGAGGTGCCACTCCCCGTAGGCGTCGTCGCCGTGGCGCTCGATCCACCGGTTCTCGCGGTCGGCGCCCGGCGCCGCGTCCGACCACGAGGTCGTGGTGTCGTAGCGCCGCTTCTCGATGAGCTCGCGCGCGTGCGTCACGCCGGCCTGGTTCACCCGATAGCCGCTCATGCTCCGAGCGTAGGTCGGTCCGGGCCGGCGCACCCGGGCAGCGCCGGTGAGGACCGTGCGCCAGACTGGCGGGCGTGAGCACGCCGTGACCGCGCCCGAGGAGGACGCCGGACGCGTGCGGCGCCTGCGTCGCGTGGTGCTGGTGGTCGCGGCGCTCAACCTGGCGTACGTCGGCGTCGAGGCGACCGTCGCCCTGGCGATCGGGTCGGTGTCGCTCCTCGCCGACAGCGTCGACTTCCTCGAGGACGCCGCGATCAACGTGCTGATCGCCGTCGCGCTGGGCTGGTCGCTGCCACGGCGGGCCGTCGCGGGAAGGGTCATGGCGGGGATCATCCTGGTCCCTGCGCTCGCCGCCGCGTGGCAGGCCGTCGTCAAGGCGTCCGACCCGGTGCCGCCCGACGTGCGTGCGCTCGTCCTCACCGCGGGAGGCGCCGTCGTCGTCAACCTCACGTGCTCCCTCCTGCTCGCGCGCGTGCGGCACCACGGCGGGTCGCTGTCGCGGGCGGCGTTCCTCTCGGCGCGCAACGACGTGCTGGTCAACCTGGCCATCATCGCCATGGCCGTGGTGACCGCCGTGACGCGCTCGGGGTGGCCCGACCTCGTTCTCGGGGCCGTCATCGTCGTCGTCAACGTCGGCGCGGCCGCCGAGGTCTGGCGTGCGGCGCAGGAGGAGCGCCTCGCGGCCCGGGCGCTCGCGGGCGAGGACGTCGACTGACGCTCCCCGCACCGTGGCGTGCCGCACAGGCCCGGGCGTACCGTCGAGGAGCTGGAGCAGGTCACGCGACGAGGGCGAGAGGCGGGCACCGATGAGCATGATGGCGGACATGATGAGGTCCATGCCGGCGGCGGCGGAGTCGTCGGGCATGGACATGGGGATGATGCAGCAGTGCATCGAGGCGTGCTCGGCGGCGTCGATGGCCGCGACGATGTGCGCGGACGCCGACGGCGGCGAGGGCATGGGCCGTTGCGCGTCGATGTGCATGAACACCGCGGACGTCGCGATGACGACGATGCGCATGATGATGCGCCCCGGCGGCTACGACGTGAACGTCATGATGATGATGATGCAGGCGTGCCAGGCCATGGGTGAGGCGTGCGCCGCGGAGTGCGAGATGCACGCCGCGATGTCGGAGCACTGCCGCATCTGCGCGTCGGCCTGTCGCGCGATGGTCGAGGCGTGCTCGTCCGCGATGGCCGGGATGGCGAAGGGCTAGCGCACCGGCCGGGCCGCGTACCAGACGCCCCCGATCGCGACGAGCTCGGCGACGGGGTGCACGGCCACGGGCTCACCCGGGTCCGGTGCGGCCCGGGTCGTCAGCGTGCTCGCACCGCCGTCGAGGTGCGCGACGGTGATCGTCCCCGGCTCCCGGGAGACGACGAGGCCGTCGCGCCACGCGCTGGGCGAGGCGGTCGCGACCGCCTCCTGGATGGGCAGGACGTCGATGCGGGTGGGGTTCGGCACGGGAGTGCTCCTCGGGCTGCGCGTCGGTGGAGGGGAGGGCCGACCCCGAGGCGGCGTGCCGGTGCGGCGGCCACGGGCGGGCGGTGTCGGAGGTGTCGCGGTGCGACGGGCGGGGTCCGCGTGCCGGACCAGGCGGGACGCCTGCGGCGGGCTCGTCAGAGCCGGGGGGACCGGGACGACAGGGTCGTCAGCGACACATTCGACACTCGGACGCGCGCGTCGACATCACGTCGACGGGTCCCGCGGTGCGCGGGACCTCGCGTGCTGCGCGGTCCGTGGTCATGGGTCGAGTGTGGGGACGCGTCCACATGGTGTCAACGCCTCTCGCATGCCGGACGCCGTCGCGCGCGGGTGAAACCCGGGGCCCGCCGGGCGCAGGCGGTGGTCAGGCGGTCGGCTCCGCGGCCGGGCTCACGATCTCCTCGGCATGGTCCATGACCCATCCGACGAGGGGCAGGAGGTGGGCGGCGAGATCGCGGCCGAGGGGGGTCAGCGAGTAGTCCACGCGGGGCGGGATCGTGGGCGCGGCCTCGCGGTGCACGAAGCCGTCGCGCTCGAGCACCCGCAGGGTCTGGGCGAGCATCTTCTCGCTCACGCCCTCGACGACGCGCCGCAGCTCGTTCCAGCGCAGCGTGCGGTCGGCGAGCGCGACGAGGACGAGCACGCCCCACTTGCTCGTCACGTGGTCGAGCACGACGCGGCTCGGACAGCCCGACGCGAGCACGCCCCCGGGGAGGCGCTCCAGCAGGCTGACCTGGGTGCTTACCGACATGTCAGTACCTTACCGAGAAGTGGGTACCCGCAGATCGGAAGGTTCGCGTGCGGGGACCCGTTGTGCCGGTGCCGGGACGCCCACGCCCCGGCCCGGCGCGTCAGGGCGCGCCGGACCGCACGAGCCAGGAGGAAGCATGTCGATCGTCGTCACCGGGGCCACGGGTCACCTCGGCCGTCTCGTCGTCGAGGGGCTGCTCGACGCGGGCGTCCCCGCGTCCGACGTCGTTGCGGTGGGTCGCCGGGTCGAGCGGCTCGCCGACCTCGCCGGGCGCGGCGTCAGGACCGCGCGCGTGGACTACGCCGACCGCGCGTCGCTCGACGCGGCGCTCGAGGGCGCCGAGACGCTCATGCTCGTCTCGGGCAGCGAGGTCGGCCGGCGCGTGGAGCAGCACGCGGCGGCGATCGACGCCGCGGCCACGGCGGGCGTCGCGCGCGTGGTCTACACGAGCGCCCCGGCGGCGGACGACACGCCGCTCGTCCTCGCGCCCGAGCACAAGGCGACCGAGGAGCTCCTCCGGGCGTCGGGTCTCGCCGTCACGGTGCTGCGCAACGGCTGGTACACCGAGAACTACCTCCCGGCGCTCGAGCAGGCGCGCGCGACCGGCGAGATCGTGGCGAGCGTCGGGGACGGGCGGGTCGCGAGCGCACCGCGCGCGGACTTCGCGGGCGCTGCGGTCGCCGTGCTCACGACGCCCGGGCACGAGGGCCGGACGTACGAGCTCGCCGGCGACCACGCCTGGACCCACGACGAGCTCGCCGCGGCGGTGTCCGAGGTCGTGGGCCGGCCCGTCGCGTACCGCGCGGTCACGCCCGAGGAGCACCTCGAGGTCCTCCGGGCGGCCGGGCTCGACGAGGGCACGGCCCAGTTCGTCGTCGCGCTCGACGGCGACACGCGCCGCGGCCTGCTCGCGGGCGGGTCGAGCGACCTGCGCGACCTCCTCGGCCGGCCCACGACGCCGCTCCTGGACGCGCTGCGCGCCGCCGTCGCCGCCGGCTGAGCCGCCCACCGGTCGCGGGGGGCGCCGCGGGGGGGGGGGCCCGCCCCCCCCCCCCCCCGGGGGGGCGCGCCGCGCCATGTTAGAACCCCGCCGCCCACCCCGGGCGGGGCGCGCCCCCCCCCGGGGGCGCGCCCCGGGGGGGGGGGCGCCCCCCCGCCCCCGGCGCCCGTCGGTCGGGGCCGCTCGGCTACTTGATCGCACCCTGCGTCACGCCGGCCATCACCCAGCGCTGCGTGAACAGGTAGACGACGATCGCGGGCGCCATCGCCATGAGGTAGGACGCGAACGCCACGTTGTAGTTGCTGCTGAACTGCGTCTGGAACACCGACTGCAGCACGGGCAGGGTCTGGAGCGTCGAGTCGGCCGTGATGAGCGACGGCATCATGAAGTCGTTCCACGAGGCGAGGAACGCGAAGATGGCCACCGTCGCGCTCATGGGCGCCATCATCGGGAAGACGATGCGCCGGAACACCTGCCACGTCGTCGCGCCGTCGAGCCGCGCGCTCTCCTCGAGCTCCTCGGGCAGCCCCCGGATGAACGCCGTGAAGAGGAGCACGCTGAACGACAGCTGGAACATCACGTGGAGGATCGCGACGCCGAGCGGGTTGGCCAGGCCGACCATCCCCGTGAGCTTCACCTGCGAGAGGGCCAGCACGGGGAAGGGCAGGAACATCGCGGCGAGCAGGTAGAAGAACGACATCCGGAAGAACCTCCGGTCCCAGTTCCGCGCGATCGCGTAGGCGGCGAGCGAGGCGAGGACCACCGTGCCCACGACCGTCACGAGCGTCACGAAGACCGAGATCCCGAAGCCGCGCGGGAAGTTCGTCAGCCGCCACGCCTCGACGAAGCCGTCGACCGACAGCGGCGAGGGCAGCGCGAACACCTGCCCGCTGACGGACTGCTGGGTCGTCTTGAACGCCATCGTCACGGTCGCGTAGAGCGGCAGGAACACGGCGATCGAGCAGATCACCAGCGCGGTGGTTGCGCCCCAGCTCGGGCGGTCCTCGCCGGACCGGCCGAGGAAGCGGCGACGGCGTCGGACCGGTACCTGGCCGGGTGCCGTCGTGGTCAGCGTCGTCTGCGTCATCAGAACGCACTCCTTCCGCGCGTCAGGCGCAGTTGGGTGACCGCGAGCACGACCGCGATGAGGAAGAAGATCGTCGCGTTGGCCATCTGGTAGGCGTAGTCGCCCCCGGTGAAGCCCGAGAAGATCGTCATCGCGACGCTGCGGGTCGCGGTCCCGGGGCCGCCGTTCGTGAGGCCGACGATGATGTCGTAGGCGTTGAGGAAGTTCTTGAACCCGATGACGAGGTTGATGAGGACGTAGCCCGCGACGAGCGGCAGCGTGATGGACACGAGCCTGCGGCCGGGCGAGGCGCCGTCCATCGACGCCGCCTCGTAGACCTCGTTCGGGATCGACAGGATCCCCGCGATGTAGATGAGCAGCGCCGAGGGGATCGCCTGCCACGCGGTGACGAACACGATCGTCAGCCAGGCGAGGTCGGGGTCCGCGAGCAGGCTCTGCTCGAGCGCCGCGACGCCCAGCGTCTGCCCGAGCTGCGGGAGCGAGTTCGAGAACAGGAAGTTGAAGACGTACGCGATGACGATGCCCGAGATCACCATGGGGAGCACGAACACCGCTCGCAGGGTGATCTTGGCGCGGATCCTCGCCGTCAGCCCCACCGCGAGCAGGAACGCCACGACGTTGACGAGCAGCACGGTGACGAGCGCGAAGAGGATCGTGAAGCCGTAGGAACCGAGGATGGCGGGGTCGGAGAACATCGCCACGTAGTTGGTGAGCCCGACCCACTCGAACTCGCCGAACCCGATCGAGTCGGTGAAGCTCAGCGTGATGCCCATGACCGCCGGCACCGTGATCGCGAGCGTGAACAGCACGAGGGACGGCACGAGCATGAGGTAGAACGTCAGGCCCGCCGGTCGGCGACGGTCGGGCCGCACGGGTCCCGCGCGGTCGACCGTCCGTGGTCGGGTCTCGGCGGCTGTCGCCATGGAAGTCTCCGGTCGTCGGACGGGTGAGGCGGAGGTCGGGCGCGACGGTGCGCGGCGCGATCAGGAGCGGAACGCCAGGCGTGACCAGTCGGCGTCGAGGGTGCGGAGCACCTGTTCCGGCTCCGCCCCGGTGGCGAGGGACTGCGCGTAGTTCTGGAGCGGGATCGACTGCGGGACCAGCTGCGACGCGCCGAGGTAGAACGCGGCCCGGTCGTAGTACTCCTTGAGCTCCACGAGCGTCTCGTTCGTGACCGGGGCGGCGCCCTCGGTCACGCCGAAGCCGAGCGCCTGGGCGTTGTACGCGTCGATCACCTCGGGCTGCATGAGGAAGGAGAGGAACTCCCGCGCGGCCTCCTTCTTGGCGGACCCTTCTGGGATCCACAGCGCGAGGTCGATGTTCACCCGCACCTTGCGGTCGGCCGGGTCGTCGGTCATCGGCAGCGGGAAGGCACCGACGTCGAGGTCGGGGTTCGTCTTGGCGATCTCGGTCAGGGCCCACGGCCCCTGGAGGTACATGGCCGCCTCGCCGTTCGCGAAGGCCAGGTTGCCGTCGCCGTAGCCCCGGCTCGCCGCGTTCTCGTTCGAGTACCCGACCAGGACCTTCATCCGTTCCACGGGCTCGACGAACTGCTTCTGGAACGCGACCGGGCTGTTCGGCCCGACGTCGGCCCCCTGCTCCTTGAGCTGCTCGAAGAAGTCGGTCGTGTCGATCAGGCCCCCGACCGTGTAGTCGAAGTGGCCCTGCGCGATGGTCCAGGGGTCCTTGAAGGTGGAGTAGATGGGCGTCACGCCCGCGGCGGTCAGGGCCTCGCACACCGCGAGGAACTCGTCCCAGGTGGTGGGCGGCTCGAGCCCGTTCGCCTGGAAGATCTCGCGGTTGTAGAGCACGGCCGCCGCCATGAGCGAGTACGGGATCACGCTCGTCCGGCCCGGGTACGTCGCCGTGACGTCGACGAGCGGCTGCAGCTCGTCGATGATCCGGCCCGCCTCGGGCATGTCGCTCAGGTCGCTCAGCGCGCCGCGCTCGACGTAGCGCGAGATCTCGAAGTTGTAGTTGAGGCAGCCGATGTCGGGCGGCGTCTCGCGCACGAACGAGCCCGCGAGGTTCGACGTCGCGTCGTGGCGCACGCGGACCGTCGACTGGGCCTCGTGGAACTGCTGGATGAGCTCGTCGAAGTACCCGATCACCTCGGGCTTCGACTGGTAGAAGACGATCTCGGTCGTCCGGGAGCCGGACGGCCGGGCGCAGGACGTGAGCGCGAGGCCGGCGCCCGCGACGCCGAGGCCCTGGAGGAACGTGCGGCGGCTGAGGTCGCGCGCGGCGAGCGGCTGCTGAGCGGTCACGTCTTCGCCCCCTTCGTCGAAGATGTGCGGGGGCGCTCCGCCCGCCCCGCCCGACGCCTCGTCGCCTCGGGTGGCCGCACGGTCGCGTGCCCCTCGGGGCCACAGTGGCACGAGCCGCGCCGCGTCACATCCGGAGAGCGGCGGTCGCCGTGGACGGGGGTCGCGGCGGGCGCCGGTGGGCCGGGTCGGGGGCGCTCCCGGCCCACCGCAACCGCTAGCGACGCCCGCGCATCGCGTCGAGGATGACGTCGTGCACGCCGGTCGCGTCCTGGGCGCGCGCGAGGCGGTCGGCGTGCGGGCCCTCGGCCGTGACCGGGGTCGCGGCGCCGGTGTGGCCGCCCGTCGTCCAGTCGACCGTGAACTCGAGGTCCGAGCCGGCGATCGGGAACGGTCCGTCCTCGAGGCTCTGCAGCACGGCGGCGTCGGTGCTGGCGGTGTCGCCCGACTCGTCGGCGTCGTCGACGTTCTCGATCGCGAGACCGCCGGTCTCGTGGTCGCCCACGACGACCACCAGCGTGCCCGGGTGCTGCGCCGCGAACTCGCGCACGAGCGCGACGGTCGCGTCGAGGGCCTGGCCGGCCTGGATCGTGCGGGCCGCGTTGTTGCTGTGGGCCATCTCGTCGATGGCCTCCTCCTCGACCATGAGGAAGAACCCGTGCCGGTCCGTCGAGAGCACGTCGAGGGCCTTCTGGGTCATCGTGGCGAGCGGCACGACGGGGTCGTACTCGTCGCCCTGCCCCTCGGGCGCCTGCTCGAACATCTCCTCGTTCGCGAAGAGGCCGAGGATCCGGTCGGCGTCGGTCGCCGCGAGCTCCTCGGCCGTGCTCACGTAGTCGTACCCGGACGCGACCGCCTGCTCGACCAGGTTGCCGATCGTCGACCTGCTCACCTCCGGGCGCGCGTCCGCCGGGTCGTCCGGGTAGGCGCCCTCGTCGCCGACGGGGTACCACCAGTCCTCGCCACCGCCGAGGATGACGTCCGGACGCGTCTCCTCGATGAGCTGGCGGGCGATCTCGGTCTGCTCCCCGCGGTCGGCCACGTGCGCACCGAAGGCGGCGGGGGTGGCGTCGGTGACCTGCGACGTCGTCACGAGCCCGGTCGCCTTGCGCAGGGCGGTCGCGCGCTCGAGCAGCGTCTCGACGGGGTTGCCGTCGACGTCGACGGAGACGGCGCCGTTGTACGTGCGCACGCCCGCGGCGAACGCCGTGGCCCCGGCGGCCGAGTCGGTCACGGCGTCCTCGGGGTCGGCCGAGTCGGTGTAGGCCCAGCCCGCGTAGCGCAGCTGGTCCATGGCGAGCTGGCCGTCCTGGCCGACCGTCGCGAGCCGCGTCGCGTCCCGCGCCGCCATGCTCAGCCCGTCGCCGACGAGCAGGATGACGTTCTTGGCGGTGCGTCCGCCGTGGCCGTGACCGCCGTCACCTCCGCCGCCGCCGCCGTGGAGCGCCATGCCCCCCGCGGCGAGGCTCGCGGCGAGCACGGCCGTGCCGCCCGTGGTGAGGAGCCGTCGTGAGTCGATCCGTGCCATCTGGATGCCACCCTTCGGTCGAACTGCGGTGTCCACCGTGGGTCCGTCCCGTGCGGGACGGCGGCGACCGTCGGTCACCGCCCTCCAGTGTGCGCCTCCCACCCGGGGGCGGCTCCGACGGCCCCCGGGCACGCGCGGCCGTCCTGCGGCGTCGCGCGCGCACCGGGGCGCGGCGGGGCCGAGGGTCGTGCGGGTGGGGTCACCAGCCCGCGGTGCCCGGCCCGCCCTTGAACGGGCCCACCACGGCCGACGTGATCCAGCCCCCGTAGAAGCCCCCCGGCTGAGGCGCGACCACCTCGCCGTCGACCGTGCACCGGTCCACGAGGCCTGGCATGACGGCGACCGCGCCGGCGAGCACCTCGAAGCCCGGGGAGGGCGCGAGGTACGTCCACGCCGCCGACGGCGCGACGCGGTCGCCCGCCACGACGTCGAGGTAGCTCGCGTGGCCCTTCCACTCGCACCACGTCGCCCCGGCCGCCTCGCGCAGCGCTCCCGGCACGAACGCGTCGCGGGGCAGGTAGTACGTCGGCGGGTGGCTCGTCTCGAGGACCCGCAGCGCGCGGTCCGTCGTCGCGACCACGCGCCCGCCGAGCTCGACGGCGACCACCGCGCCGCTGGGCTCGACGCGCGGGGGCCGGGGGTAGTCCCAGACCGACTCCTGGCCGGGTCCGGGTGGGGCGGGGACGGGACGGGCCATGCCGCGACGCTACCTGCACGGGTCAGCGGGCGCGGCCCGTGGCCGGGCGCTCAGCTCACGAGCGCGACCCACTGCAGGGCCGCCGAGACGCGCCGGTTGAGGCCGGGGTCCTCGTGCGCGAGGCCGAGCTTGGCGAACAGGCTCGTGACGTGGCACTCGACCGTCTTGGGGCTGAGCGAGAGCCGCCGGGCGATCCCGGCGTTCGACAGCCCCTGGGCGAGCAGCTCGAGCACGTCGAGCTCGGCGGCGGTGAGGCGGGGGCGCTGCGCGGGGCCGCGGGCCGGGCGGCCCGAGGCCGCCGCGGCGCCCAGCCACGCGACCACCTCGTCGGCGCCCACGCCGGCCAGCGCCGTGACCGCGAGGCCGTCGGGCGCTCGGCGCCCGCCCGGCGCCCGGCGGCGGAGCCAGGAGTCCCCGCCGTCCGTCAGCGCGAGGACCGGTGAGCCGTCGCCCAGCACCAGCCGGATCCCCTCGAGCGTGCGCACACGGTCGTCGTGCACGCCGACCAGGAGGAGGACGGGGGAGCCGCGCTCGGCCGTGGCCGACGGCGTCGCGCGCAGGTGGTCGAGGGACGCGGCCTCGGTGTGCACGTGGACGCCCCGCGCGACGAGCTGGAGGACGAGCCCGTGGCGCACCAGGGGTACGGCCCCGACCACGGCGACGCGCACGGGTGCCCCCTTCCCAGCGGACGGGACCCATCGTGCTCCTGCGTGCACCGCTGCGGCCAGACCCTGCCGAGACCGGTGTTTTCCCCGATGCCCCCGGGTGCGCGTGCTCCTAGCGTCGGGTGCGCCCCCGGACCGGCCGCCGGGCTCGCCGAGCGGAGGTGCGCGATGCCCGGACCACCCCGCCGCCCGGACGAGGAGACGCCGGGTCGCCCCGACCCCGACCGACCGGACCGCCCCGACCGGCCCGACGAGGAGGACCGGCCGCTCGACGTGCGGCTGCTGCGGCCCCTCGACCTGCTCGACGCCCGGCTCACCGCCCCGGGCTGCACGCTGGAGCGGGACGGTGCCGGCGCCGTGCTCGTGGCCGGACCCGACGCGTCGCTCGTCCTGCACCTGCCGCCGCAGCACCTCGGGGAGCGGGCGTGGCCTCGGGGTGGCACCCCCGGCGCCGTGTCGGCGCACCGCGCCGCGGCACCGACGCGCGTCGTGTTCGCGCTGGCCGACGGCGCCCGCGTCCCTTTCACGCTCGCCGACGTGCTCGCGGTGCTCCCGACCCTCGCGCTGCGCGTCGCGCCGCACGCGACCCCGGCGGTGGCACCGGGCGGCGGGCGGCCGCGGCCCGGGTGGCTCGACGACGTGCTCGTCCCCGGCTGGCACCGGCTCGCCGAGGGCGCCGACGACGCCAGCCTCGCCGACCTCGTGCTCGGCGAGGGCCGCCCGGCTGCCGTCGCGTCGACCGCGCTGCACGACGTCGCGGCGCGGGTCCTGCTGCACGCGAACGCGGCCCGCCTGGTCCGCGGCCACGCGGGCGCCGTCGGACTGGCCGGCGCGGGAGCGACCGGGGTAGGGGCGGCCGCCGGACCCGCCGGACCCGCAGGCGCCGAAGCGAGCCTCCCCGAGCACCGTCGGCGGATCCTCGGCACGCTCGTGCCCGGCGGGCCCGACCGCTTCCGCCTGCCGCCCCTGCGCCCGCGCGGCCCCCGTCCGCCCACCGCGACGGAGACGGCGATCGAGGTCCCGTACCGCGTGACCGTGTCTCCGAGCCCGCTCGGCGCGTTCCGGCACGACGCCGACCCCGTCGTAGCCCCGGACGACCCCCAGCGCGCGGAGCTCTGGCGCACCCGGCTCACCGTGCGGCGGACCGACGCGGACGGCGCCTTCGCCGGTCACGACGACACCGACGACGAGCAGCGCGTCGTGCGCGCCGTGTGGAGCCGCGACCTGGACGCACCCGACGCGACCGCCACGGCGGACCCCGCGCCGCTGAACCCCCAGTCGATCCTGCCGCCCCAGCGGCGCTCGATCGTCCGGCAGACGTCGGACACGCGGATGCCGGGGCCGCCCCAGCCGCTCGAGGTGCGGCAGCTCGCGCTGTCGAGCCTCGGCGCGTGGGTCGACTGGCGGGCGGCGTGGGAGCTCGAGGACACACGCCCGTCGCCCGACCCGGCGCTCGTCCCGCTGCTCGAGTCCTACCGGCACCAGGCCGTCATGGGCCGCGACCAGTACGTGCGCATCACCCAGCCCGGGTTCCTCTACCCGTTCGGCCACCGCGCGGTCTGGGTCACGGTGACCGAGCGGCGCGTGGTCGACCGTGCCCAGGGGGTCGCGTACCTGTGGCGGCGCGAGTTCATCATCGTGCGCGAGCCGACCCGGACCTACGGCGGCCACGACACCCCGTTCGGCCGCGTGACCGTCGAGCCCCTCGTGACGCCGAACCTCGACTCGATGCCGGACCTCACGAAGCCCTTCGTGCCCTCGATCGACGGCGTGCCCTACCGGTTCACGCTCGTGAGCGTGGACCAGGCGGGCGCCACGGTGACCGTCCCCGCGGCGCTGGTGTTCGTCTCCGTGGATGCCGTCGACCTCGCGGGCACCCTCGGCCAGGACGTCACCGCCCTGGCCGACGCCGCCTACGCCCCGGTCCGCGCGATCGCCGCGAGCGGGCAGACGGTGGCGATGGCGCGCCCGGCCACGGCCGGTGACACCGAGGTGGAGGTCGCGACGCTGCGTTTCGGCGGCGTGGTCGACCCCGTCGCGGCGACGTCGCGCCCGTTCCTCCAGCGCGCGGACGGCGTCGTACCGTCGATGCGACACCTCGCGCCGCACTCCGCCGTCGTGCCGTTCGCCTACGCGGCGCCGTTCCTCGCCGCCGACGCGTCGGGCTTCGGCGCCGCGAACCCGGGCCAGGTCTTCCTCGCGGTGGCCGGCGCGGCGCCCGCGGTGGACTTCAGCGGCGGCTCCGACCGGTCGGGCGGGTTCCTCAGCCCCAACCTCATGGTCCGGGCGCTGTCCCGGAGCCTGGGCGCCGTCGGCGAGGACGGCACGGGACCGGACTCTGGCCTGGCGCAGGGGCGTTTCTCGCCCGAGCGCTTCCTCGAGGGCGCGCTGCCGAAGCTCTTCGGGCTGTTCTCGCTGCTCGACCTGCTCGACGCGCTGGGCGTCGGCCTCGACGACGCCCCGGCGTTCGTCACCGAGGCGCTCGACGTGGTGAGCAGCATCGTCAGCGAGGCCGACCGCCTGCGCGCGGCGGCGGCCGACGTCGGCCCGCGGCTCGCGGCGGACGCGGCGAAGGCCGCGCACGACGGCGCGCGCGCGGGCATCGAGGCTGCGCGCGCCCAGGTCGAGGCCGCGACCGGCCCGCTGCTGACGAGCCTCGACGCGGTGCTCGACGTGCTCGGCGACCTCCCCGGCGCGGCCGACCCGGTCGCCGCGGTGCAGGCCGTCGTCGACGCCCTCGGCGACGTCGCGGACCGCGTCGACGCGCTGCTCGCCGTGCTCGGCGCACCCCAGCTGCCGGCGGCGGTCCGGGCCGAGCTCGAGCGCCCGGCACGCGCGCTCGCGACGCTCGCGCGCGCCGCGGACACGGTCGAGGCCCTCGCGTCGTTCGTCGAGGACCTGCTCAGCCCGTCCGCGTCCGTCACCGCACGCCTCGAGTGGCGCCCGCAGATCACGAGCTGGCCCGCGGGTGCGCCCGTCTTCGACGCGCGGGACCCGCGGGGCCTGCGCCTCGCCGTCGAGGTGCGGGCGAGCGCGTCGAGCCCGCCCGCGGTCGACGTCACCGCCGAGCTCGCCGACTTCGCGCTCCAGCTCCTGCCCGGGGAGCCGCTGCTGGCGGTGGCGTTCCAGCGGATCGGCTTCCGCGTGACCTCGGCCGGCAAGCCGGAGGTCGACGTCGTCTTCGGCGGCATGGAGTTCCTCGGGCCGCTCGCGTTCGTCGACACCCTGCGTCGGATGATCCCGTTCGACGGGTTCGCCGACCCGCCGTACGTGGACGTCGCACCCGAGGGCGTGACGGCGGGGTTCGACCTCGCCCTGCCGAACGTCTCGGTGGGCGTCTTCAGCATCGAGAACATCGCGCTCGCCGCCGACGCGCGCATCCCGTTCCTCGGCGACGCGGTGACGGTGGGCTTCGGCTTCTGCTCCAAGGACTCGCCGTTCCGCCTCACGGTGATGATGATCGGCGGCGGCGGCTGGGTCGCGCTCCGGGCCTCGCCCAAGGGCCTGGTCCTGCTCGAGGTGGGCCTCGAGGCGACCGCCTGCCTGTCCGTCGACCTGGGCGTCGCCTCCGGCTCCGTCTCGATCGCCGTCGGGGTGTACCTGCGCCTCGAGGGGGACGCGGGCTCGCTCACCGCCTACTTCCGCATCCGCGGCGAGGTCGACGTGCTCGGCCTCATCTCCGCCTCCATCACCCTCGAGCTGTCGCTCGAGTACGACTTCGACACCGGCAAGCTCGTCGGCCGCGCGTCGATCGTCGTCGAGGTCGAGGTCCTGTTCTTCTCCGCGTCCGTCGAGGTCTCGTGCGAGCGGCGCCTCGCCGGGTCGAAGGGCGACCCGGTGCTCGAGGACATCTACCCGCCCCTGGACGGCGCGAACGCGGACTGGTCCGCGTACTGCGCGGCGTTCACCGCCGCCTGAGCCGGAGGAGACATGACCACCACGTCCGTCCTGGTCACCGCCCTGCCGTGGTCGCGCGCGGCCGACGCCGACCACCACCTCACCGCCTTCGTCACGCACAAGCTCGTCCCCACCGGCCCCGACGCGACCGTCGCGGACTTCGCGGCGGCGGCCGACTGGGGCGCCGTGCTCGCGGCGGGCCGGTTCGAGCTCGTCACCTCGGCCGGGGGCGCCGCGGTGCCGCTCGAGGTGCTGCCCGGCGCGGACGCGGCCGTGTGGCGCGCGGCGGTGCCCCCCGGCACGCCGGTGGTCGGCTACCCGGCGCCCGTGCTCTCGGAGGCGACCGTGCGGAGCCTGCCGGCGCACCGGCTCAGCGACGAGGCCGTCGACCTGCACCTCATGTCGCTCACCGCGGCGCCGACCGCGCGTCCGGGCGTCGTCGGCAGCCCGGTGCTCGACGGGACGCTGCAGCACCTCGCCGAGACGCACCGCGCGCTGCGCGAGCTGCTCGTCCTGGCGCGCGAGCGCGCGGGCCGCTCGACCCGGCTCGCGGCGCGGCGCCTCGCCGAGGCGCAGGCCACGCTCGGGGCGTTCGGCGGCAGGGACCGGACCTACCCCCGCGAGGACCTCACGACGCCGTCGGCCGTCGAGGTGCTGCTCGACGACGCCGAGGGCGACGCGCGCGTCACCGCGATGCTCGACGACATGCTGGCCGCGGGCGGCGTCACCGACGACCCCCACCTCCAGGTGCTCCTCGACGCGCACGCCACGCGCCGCTACTACCAGCGGCCCGAGGCCGCGACGCCGTACCGCCGGGAGCCGCTCGCGGACGCCGCGCCACCGCGCCCGGCGCCGCCCGTGCCCGACGTCCACGCCCGCCTCGCCTCGTTCGGCTCGACGCCGTCCCTCCTGCGCCGGCTGGGCCTCGCGGTCGACCTGCGCCTCGCCGACGTCGCCGTGCTCGACGGCGTGACCTGGGTCGCCGTGCGCTTCGTGCCGCCCGAGGGCGCGGAGGTGACGATGCTCGCGCCGCCCCGCACGCGCGTCGTCGTCGACGGCGACGTCTTCCGGGCCCGGTCGTCGTCCGCGTGGGTCGCGGGCGCCCTGCCGCTCGGCGACGAGGCCTACGTCGTCCTCGACGTCGACCCCGACGCCGCGGGGCTCAAGCTCGAGCAGCACCTGCGCGACCTCCCGCGCGCCGTCGCGACGGAGGTCAACGGCGACCCGGCGACGTCCGCCCCCGGCTCCCTGCGGTCGACCGGCTTCGCGATCGCGCGCGCCGACCGGGTCGCCGCGACGCGCGCGCGGCTCGAGCGCGCCGAGAGCCTCACGACGCCCGACGACGGCCCGGGCGTCCTCGGGCCCGAGCTCGACTACGACGACCTCGTGCGCGGGGTCCGGCTCGAGGTGTGGGACGACGCCACCCGCGCCTGGCACAGCCTGCACCGGCGCCGCGTCGACGTCACCGCCGACCCAGGCGACGGCACGCCCGCCGTGACCGTCCTGGGCGACGCCCCGGACGCCGGCTTCCTCCAGCAGTCGGGCCTCCACCGCGTGCCGGGCGACGCCGCGCACCCGTACCACCTCCACGAGGTCGTCGCCGGCTGGGACGGCTGGAGCCTGTCCGCGCCTCGGCCCGGTCGCGTCGTCGTGCACGAGGACGGCGAGGAGCACGTGCTCGACGCCCCGCCCGACGAGCCGGCCACCGGTGTGCACGTGCGCACGCGCGTCGAGCCCGGCACCCTCCCGGCGCTGCGCTACGGGCGCTCGTACGCGTTCCGGATGGTCGGCGTGGACCTCGGCGGGGCGTCCGTGCGCGCCGACCGCCCGGCGCGCGGACCGGGCGGGCGTCCCGTGCTCGCCGACGAGGCGGCCCGCGCGCACCTCGACCGCCTGCGCGCCGTCTACGGCGCCCGGGACCGGGGCGGGCTGCTGTCCGCGGTGCGCGACCGCGTGCTCGCCGCGCTCCCGGGCGAGGACGACGAGCCGGACTGGCTCGTCGACGCCGCGCGGCAGGGCGACGGGCGCCAGCCCGTCCGCCGACCGCTGCGCGAGGGACTCGGGCGGCCGGGCTGGGTCGGCCGGCCGGGTCGGGCCGGACGCACCGACGCGGCCGCGGGCCCCGCGGACCGGGTGCGCGCCTGGGTCCCGGCCGTCGCGCGGACGGGCGACCTCGAGATCGACCTCGCGGTCGCCGAGCGGCTCGAGCGCACGGCGCGCGCGCGCCTCCGCGCCGGGACGGGCGCGACGTCGGCGCCGACCGGGGGTGCGGGTGCGCCGATGGCCGGTCCGCAGGTCGACGCGGCGTTCCGCGACGTCGCCCGCGCGACGCGCCGCCTCGCCGCGCAGGCGCCGACGTGGCGCGTGCGGCCCCAGCTCCAGGTCGACGCGGGGACGTTCGCCGAGGTGGCCGGCTGGCCGGACGGGCCGGGCGGCGTCCCTGAGCCCGAGGTCGCCCGGCGCCCGACGGTGACGGTCCCGCGGCCGTACCTGCGCTGGGAGCCCGTGCTCCCGCCGAGCCTCGTGGCCCGCACCGCCCTGGGGACGGGCGAGCAGCTGTCCCGTCTCGTGGTCCGCACGGGTCTCGCGCCGACGTCGCCCGACGCGGGCGCGACGAGCGAGCGGCACGTCGTACCCCCCAAGGCGACGCAGCTCGAGTGCGAGACCGCCGGCCTGTTCGACCGGGCGATGGGCTCGACCGACCCGGCCGAGCAGCGCGCCGCCTACGCGGTCGCGCTGCGCGAGCGCGGCACGCTCCTCGACCGCTTCGTCCCCGACCTCGACGCGCCCGGCGAGGTGGTCGAGCAGCCCGGCATCGCGCTGCACGCGCGCCCGGGCGCCGACCCGGCCGCGCTCGTGACGCTCGACCAGATCGCCGCCCACCGGGACACGCCGCTCGGGGAGGGCCAGTACGTCGCGCACGACGTCGACCAGCTCACGCTGCCGTACCTCGCCGACCCGTTCGCGGCCGGCGTCGCCCTCGTCTTCTACGAGGCGGGCGCGCCGCACGTGCTCCCGGAGCCGCGCGTGCTGCAGACCGTCGTGCTGCCGTTCGAGGGGGAGTGGCCCCGCGTCCGTCCCTTCCGCCTCGTGCTCGAGCCCGCGGTCGCGGCGGCGCCCGGCGAGGAGGCAGCGCTCGGCGCCCGGCTCGACGGGACGGCGATCCGCGTCTCCCTGCCCGCGGGCGAGCAGGTGCGGCTCGCGATGTCGTCGTCCGTGCGGCGCGCGGACCTCGACAAGCTCGGCCTGTGGCGCTCCCACCTCGCCTCGACCGTCGACCCCGACGGCGACGGCAGCGCGACGCCCGAGGACGTCGTCGCCGCGGCCGTCCTCCTGCGGGCCGCCGAGTCGGGCTGGACGTGGTGGCTGACCCCGTCGGTCGACGTCCGCCTGGTGCACGCGGTGCCCGCGCCCGTGCGGGCGCCCGAGATCCTCGCGCTGCGCGTGGCGATGCGTCCCCCGGGCCTCACGGTCGCGCAGCTCGCGGGCGTCGTCGACGTCCACGGGTCGAGCACGGACCGCCTCACCGTGCGCGCGTCGTGGACCGAGGAGGTCGACGACGTCGCCGCGCCGGGCCCCGTGACCGTGCGCCGCGACGACGTCGTCGTCAGCTCGGCGGTCGCCGAGCGCGAGCGCTTCGGCCTGCTCACGCTCATCGACTTCCTGCCGTTCGGGCCCACGGCCGACGCGCTCGCGCTGTCGGAGGGCGGGCTCGGGATGCACAGGGCCCTGCAGACCTTCCCCGACACGCACCACCGACGCGTGACGTACACGCCGAGCGGCTCGACGCGGTTCCGCGAGCTGTTCACGGCCGAGGACCTGCCCGCCGACGACGACCCCGTCCTGGCGGGCGCGCCCGTGGAGCTCGTCGTCCCGAGCGCCGCCCGGCCGGCCGCGCCGGACCTCGTCGACGCCGTGCCCCTGCTGCGGTGGGAGGAGTCGACCGAGCCCGACCAGCCCTTCGGCCTGCGCCGCACGCGCCGGTCGGGCGTGCGCGTGTGGCTGCGTCGCCCGTGGTACTCGTCGGGCGACGGCGAGCTGCTGGGCATCGTGCTCGGCACGACGGGCGCGGAGCCCGAGCGGACCATCAGCCTGTGGGGTCGGGACCCGGTGTACCTCGGCGCGCCCACGGGTAGCGCGCTGACACCGCCGCTCGTCGAGCTCGGCCACCTGGTCCTCGAGGCGGCCGGAGGCGCCGTCGTCGACCGCGCCGCGCGTCCGGTGCTCCCCGCCGCGACCGTGCCGCTGGTCGACCTCCCGGCCGGCGAGGGCGGCCCGGCGACCGGGCGCGTGCTCGCCTACCGCCCCGAGTACCACCCGGGCCGGGGGCAGTGGTTCGTCGACGTCGCCCTCGACGACGGGCCGGCGCTGTGGCCGTTCGTCCGTCTTGCCGTCGCGCGCTACCAGCCGGACTCGATCAGCGGGTGCTCCCTCTCGCCGGTCGGCCTCACCTCGTGGGTCCAGCCCCTCCCGACCCGGACCGCGACCGTCAACCGGCCGGACGACGACCGGGTGCGGGTGACGGTGAGCGGCGCGGTGGCGTTCCTGCGCGTCCCCCGGCGCGACGGCGGCGACGCGACGGTCCCGGTCGAGCTCGACGCCGACACGCCGACGGGCGGCACCGCGCTCGTCGACCAGGTGCTGGCCCGCAGCCGCACGGTCCACGCGACGGTCCAGGTGCTGCCCGACGGCGCGAGCGACCTCGAGTGGCGCACGGTCTCCTCACGCCGCCTGCCCGTCGTGGGCGTCGGTCCCAGCGGGTCGTACCGCGTGACGTGGAGCGGCGAGCTCGCGCTCCCGCACCCGGGCGCGCGCGAGGCGGCGATCGACCTGCGGACGCCGGGCGACCAGCCGCGCTGGCGCGTGCTCGTCGAGGAGCGCGAGCTGCTCGACGCCGACCCGGTCGACGAGCCGAACCTCACCGGGACGCCCACGCGCACGTCCCGGGTGGTCTACGCCGACGCGATCCCGCTCTGAGCGGCCGGTCGCGGCGGCGGCGGCACGGTCACGCGACGGAGAGGCGCCCCGGGTCCTCGCCGCCGCGCTCGGTCGCCGCCGCGACGGCGGTGGCGTGCCGCTCCTGCGCGTGCTCGAGCACGTCGGTGATCTGGTCGCCCACGAGCTCGTGCCGCTCGAGCAGCGCGTCGCGCAGCGCCTCGACGAGGTGCTTGTTCTGGGCGAGCAGCCAGCGCACGCGGTCGCGGCCCTCGTCGAGGACGGCCTCGAGCTGCTCGCGGGCCTTGGCGTCGCCGAGCACCGCGCCCACGAGGTCCTGACCCGTCGCGAGGAACGACACGAGCGAGCCCGTCATGCCCGCGGCCCCGACCATCTGGGCGGCGGTCCGCGTGGCGGCGGCCAGGTCGGACGCCGGACCCGTCGTCGTGACGCCGAAGAACAGCTCCTCGGCGACGAGGCCGCCCATGGCGATGTCGACGAGCGCGCGGAGGTCGACCGACGAGTGCGTGTAGACCTCCTCCGTGTCGCCGTGCGCGAGCAGGCCCAGCGCGTCGCCGCGCTTGACGATCGTCAGGACCTCGAGCGTGCGGTGCGGCGCGACGAGCCAGGCGACCACCGCGTGACCGGCCTCGTGGGTCGCGATGAGGTTCTGCTCGCGCGTCGTGTAGGCGACCGGCTGCCCGATGCCGACCAGCTCCGTGATGCGCGCCTGCTCGACGTCGAGGAAGGACATGCCGGCCGCGCCGCGCCGCAGCGCGTTGACGAGTGCCTCGTCGAGGAGGTGCTCGATCATGACCGGCGTCCAGCCGTTCGTCGCCGCGGCGATGCGGTCCCGCACCAGCGGGTCGTCGAGGTCGGGCTCGTGCGACCGGCGCGCGAGGAAGTGGTCGACGAGCGCCCGCCGGCCGTGGACGTCGGGGGACTGGAAGGTGAGACGGCGGTCGAACCGGCCCGGCCGCAGCAGCGCGGGGTCGAGCGAGTCCGCGCGGTTCGTGGCGGCGATGAGCAGGATCGGCACGCGCTCGGGCCGGATCTGACGGATCTGGCGGTCCGCCGGGAGCAGCAGGTTGACCTGGGCCACGACCTTGTTGACGAGCTTCTGCACGCCCGTGGGCTCGTCGAACGACTGCATCTGCACGAGCAGCTCGTTGACGACGCCGCCGGCACCCTCGCTGATGATGGCGTTCGTCACGACGCCGCCCGGACGGCCGGTCGCGGCGGAGCCGGCTGCCGGGCCGGTGACCGAGCCGAGCAGGCCGCCACGACGCAGCGCGATCGCGTCGATCTCCTCGATGAAGCCGATCGCGCCGCCCTCGGCGCGCGCGGCCTTGCGCAGCGCCGTGAAGTAGGCGCGGATCTTGCGCGCCGTCGCGCCGTAGTACATCGACTGGAACGACGTCGCCGAGACGAAGAGGAAGGGCACGCCGGCCTCGGCGGCCATCGCCTTGGCCGTCATCGTCTTGCCCGTGCCCGGTGCGCCCTCGAAGAGCAGGCCGCGGCGCGCCGTGCCGCCCATCTGGTCGGCGAACCGCCGGTGGGTCTGGAAGAGGTCGATCGAGCGCCGCACGTCCTCCTTGACCGGGTCGATGCCGATGACGTCGTCGAGCGTGACGTCGACCTGCTCCGGCCGGTAGACGACGTGGGGCGACCGGCTGTTCATCGCCTGACCGCCCACGAGGAGGACGAGGAGCGCCACGAAGAAGAGGACCGGGACCAGGACGAGGGGGTCCACGGCGGGCAGGGCCGGCACGGCGTCGCGCCCGACGAGCGGCATCGTGATGAGGTAGGCCTCGACCCCGAGCACCACCGCGGCCAGCCGGTAGAACCGGCGCCGGCGCATCCGGTCCCGGTCGGCCGCGACGTCGTGCGTGGCGGCCGAGAGCGGACGGACCGGGGCGTCGACCACGGGTCGACGTCGGGAGGTGGCACGGGGCACGGTCGTTCCTCTCGCGCAGGAGCGACCGTCGGAGCACGGCGCCGGTGACCCCATGCTTGCCGTAATCGGACATTTGGGGCAACCGCAGGTGGACGCCGTGCCCCGAACGGGTGAACGGACCCGGCCGACGGGACGGGCGGGGGACCGCCCGCCCCGTCGACTCCTCAGCGGACGAGGTCGAAGGTCCGGGCCTTGAGGAGCGCGGTGAACGCGGCGTCGACCGTGCTCTCGTCGTCAGGGCCCTCGCCGGGGGGCTCGTCGCCGCTCTGGATCGCGACGAGCGTGACGGGCTTCGTGGTCGTCGCGCTCGAGCCGTACGTGTAGGCGAGCGAGACCGGCGCCTCGCTCCGGATGGCGTCGTACATGCGCGCGAAGTCGCCGAAGGGCACCTGCGCGATGACGTGGATGCCGTCGAAGTTGAGCCCGCCCACGTTGGTGGCCCACGCGTTGAGCTCGGTGTACGACGGGAAGAAGTACAGGGTCGCGGAGTTCTGGATGCCGTGCGCGAGCACGGGTCCCGCGATCGTCAGCTTGGTGAACTGCGTCGACGTGTTCCGCGCGACCTGCACGGTGTACGACGCGATCGGGATGGTGGCGGAGGGCATGACGGCTCCTTGACGGGTCCCGGGCGAGCCCGGGGGCGGGACGATCCCGCCTACCGACGAGGAGCGCCGCGGGGGCGCGTTGTGACCTGACGGCTCAGGCGTCCGCACGTCCGGGGGCCGCACCGGCCGCGGCGCGCTCGCCGAGCAGCGCGCGGACGCGGGGCACGACCTGCGTGCCGTAGAGCTCGATCGCGTGGAGCAGCTGCTCGTGCGGCATGGTGCCGTTGGCGTACTTGAGGTCGAAGCGCTGCACCCCGAGGTCGGTCACGGCGGCGGCGATCCGGCGGGCGACCGTCTCGGGCGACCCGACGAACAGGGCCCCGCCGTCCGCCTCGCGCTCGTACTCGGCGCGGGTCATCGCGGGCCAGCCGCGCTCGCGGCCGATGCGGTCGCGGTTCGCCGTGAAGTGCGGGTGGAGGAGCTCGAGCGCCTCCTCGTCGGTGTCGGCGACGAACCCCGGCGAGTGGATGCCCACGGGCAGCGGCTGGGCCGTCGACCGGTGGAAGAGGTCGACGAACGGCCGGAAGCGCGCCGGCGCCCCGCCGATGATCGCGAGCATGAGGGGCATTTCCTGGCGCGCGGCACGCAGGACCGACTCCGGGCTGCCGCCGACGCCGACCCAGACCGGCAGGCTGCCGCGCTCGGTCGTGGGGTGCACGCGCTGGCCCGTGAGCGGCGCGCGCGTCGTGCCCGACCACGTCGTCGGTCCCTCGGCGCGCAGCCGCGCGAGGAGGTCGAGCTTCTCCTCGAAGAGCACCTCGTAGTCGGCCAGCTCGTAGCCGAAGAGCGGGAAGGACTCGACGAACGAGCCCCGGCCGACGGTGATCTCCGCGCGCCCGCCGCTGATCGCGTCGATGGTCGCGAACCGCTCGTAGACGCGGACGGGGTCGTCCGAGCTGAGGACCGTGACCGCCGTGCCGAGCGTGATCCGCTCGGTCCGGGCGGCGACGGCCGCCAGCACGACGTCGGGTGCCGAGACGGCGAAGTCGTCGCGGTGGTGCTCGCCGACGCTGAAGTGGTCGATGCCGACCTGGTCGGCCAGCACGCCCTGCTCGACGACGTC
This sequence comes from Actinotalea solisilvae, assembly GCF_016464425.1. Classification (GTDB taxonomy): domain Bacteria; phylum Actinomycetota; class Actinomycetes; order Actinomycetales; family Cellulomonadaceae; genus Actinotalea; species Actinotalea solisilvae. The sequence goes on along the minus strand of NZ_JADDKQ010000001.1, from coordinate 127,699 downwards.
GCGGATCACCTGGTGCGCCGGGACGGGAGCTCCCGCGGCGTCGACGGTGAGGTCGCCGAAGGTGTCGAGCCCGAAGGCCACGGCGGCGTCGGCGGCGGGCGTGGCGGGGGAGGTGCTCATGCCCGCCTCAACACCGTCCCGGCGAGGGGTGTTCCGTACGGCCCCTCGGCAGACCGGCCGTCGTCGCCGCGGACGAGATGCCGACGGGCGGCGGTACCCGGAGGTACCACCGCCCGTCGTGCCGTGCCCGATCGTGCCCGGTCGTGCCGGTCGTGCTCGTCGCCGTCAGGGGCGGCCGAGGGCCCGGTAGACCCAGCCGGCCGCGCGCCACTTGCCCGGGTCGAGCACGTTGCGCCCGTCGACGACCCGCTTGCCGCGCACGACCTCGCCGAACGCGTGCGGGTCGAGGTCGCGGTACTCCTGCCACTCGGTCGCCAGGAGCACGACGTCGGCACCCGCCGCCGCCTCCTCCGCGGTGGCCGCGAAGCTCAGCTGCGGCCACGCGCGCTCGGCGTTGGCGACCGCCTCGGGGTCCGTGACCACGACGGTCGCGCCCTGCAGCGCCATCTGGGCGGCGACGCTGAGCGCGGGGGAGTCCCGCACGTCGTCGCTGTTCGGCTTGAACGCGGCCCCGAGGACGGCGACCTTGCGGCCGACGATCGACCCGTCGCAGACCTCGCGGGCCAGGTCGACCATGCGCACGCGGCGGCGCATGTTGATCGAGTCCACCTCGCGCAGGAAGGACAGCGCCTGGTCCGCGCCGAGCTCCCCGGCGCGCGCCATGAACGCCCGGATGTCCTTGGGCAGGCACCCGCCGCCGAAGCCGAGCCCGGCATTGAGGAACCGGCGCCCGATCCGCGCGTCGTGGCCGATCGCGTCCGCGAGCTGCGTGACGTCGGCGCCCGTGGTCTCGCAGAGCTCGGCCATCGCGTTGATGAACGAGATCTTCGTCGCCAGGAACGAGTTCGCCGCGACCTTGACCAGCTGCGCCGTCGCGAAGTCGGTGACCACCTGGGGCGTGCCGTCCGCGAGCGGCGTCGCGTAGACCTCGTCGAGCACGGCCTGGGCGTGGGCCCCGTCCGGGCCCGCCGGGATGCCGTACACCAGTCGGTCCGGGTGCAGCGTGTCCTGCACGGCGAAGCCCTCGCGCAGGAACTCGGGGTTCCACACGAGCGTCGCCCCGGGCTGCACCTCGGCGAGGCGCTCCGCGATGCGCTCGGCGGTCCCGACGGGGACCGTGGACTTGCCCACGAGCACGTCGCCCGGCGCGAGGTGGGGGAGGATCCCCTCCACGGCCGCGTCGACGAACCGCATGTCCGCGGCGTTCTCGCCGCGCTTCTGCGGCGTGCCGACGCACACGAAGTGCACCTGGGCGCCGGCCGCCTCGGCGAGGTCCGTCGTGAACCTCAGGCGGCCCGTGGCCATGGTCTCCTCGAGGAGCTCGGGCAGGCCCGGCTCGAAGAACGGGGCGCGCCCGCTGGCCAGGAGCGCCACCTTCTCGGCGTCGACGTCCACGCCCACGACGTCATGGCCGAGCTGCGCCATGCACGCGGCGTGCACCGCTCCGAGATATCCGCAACCGATGACGGAGATGCGCATCAGGCCTGACCTTCCTTCGGGATGAACAGCGGTGCGACCGCCGGCGCGAGGTACTCGCTGTAGGGCGTGGAGACGTGCGACGCGTCGCGGTACACCAGCATGTTGCCGACGACCACCGGGCACTTGCGGTCGGTGCAGAACCAGTCGATGGGCTCGACCGTCGTCACGTCGATGACCGAGAGCGTGCTGGCCATCTGCTCGTGGCGACCGGGGAAGCTGTAGGCGTCCTCGCGCATGTTCATGCACGGCTCGACCTTCGAGAGGTTGTTCGCGACGCAGTCCGGCGCGTTGCCGGCGGGCACCGGCGTGTCGAGCACGTAGAGGACCGGCGTGCCGGCCGACCGGATGTCGGAGACGGTCCGGGCGGTCGCGTCGGCCCACTCGACGTTGGTCACCTGGTTGCCGGGGACGCTGTCGCTCTGGGAGACGACGACGATGTCCGGTGCGAGCTCCTGGACGTTGGCGAGCGTCTGCTCGCGCCAGTCGAGGCACTCGGTGTAGACCCGGTTGCCGAGCTGCGGCGCCGTGACCTCGACGTCCGCCACGGGGCAGGCGGCCTTGGTCCAGGCGACCAGCTTCCAGCCCTGCTCCTTGGCCTGCGCGTCGAGCGCCGGGAGCCACTGCTGGGCGTGCGAGTCGCCGACGAGGACCATGGTGTTCTCGCCCTCGGGGTCGCCGTACACGCAGTCGCCCTGCTCGACCTGGAGGAAGTCGGCGTGGCAGCCGTCGAGCGACGTCACGGGCTGGTCCGCGTTGATGGAGTCGAGCGCGGGCGTGAGGTTGCTGGGCGCGGCCTGGGTCAGGGTGCCACGGGCGACCTCCTGCATGATCGCGCCGGTGTCGGCGGCCGCGATCTCGACGGCCTGCCCGCTGCCGACGAGGTTGGGCACCGTGGTCGCCACCGCGAACGCCGTCGTGGCCGAGACGGCCGCGAGGGAGAAGCCGATGGGCAGCCAGAGCACCTTCTTCAGGCGGGACCGCAGGGCGGGGCTCTCGACGATGTAGTACATCATCACGGCGACCCAGAGGCTGAGGGCCGCGACCTCGAACTGGACGATCCAGGAGAGCTTGTAGCCGAGGATCATCGGGAAGAGGATCAGCATCGGCCAGTGCCACAGGTACCAGGCGTACGAGACCTTGCCGATGCCCTGCATGGGGCGCAGGTTGAGCACGAGCTCGGCGCTGCCCCGCGAAGGGCGGCAGCCCGCGCCGATGACGGCGGCCGTCGCGAGCACGGGCAGCAGGGCCGCCGTCCCGGGGAAGACCGTCTGGTCGGTGTACACGAGGCCGCTGACGAGGATGCCGGCGACGCCGGCCCACGACAGGACCGCGGCGAGCCGCGGCGGCATCTTCGCGAGGTAGCCCGCGCCGGCGGCGAGCAGCGCGCCGACCCCGAGCTCCCACGCACGCGTGTGCAGCGAGAAGTACGCCATGGGCTGGTTCGTCGTCGTGAGCTGGAGGGCCGCGACGAGCGAGGCCGCGCTGACCACGGCGATGACGACCACGACGGCCTTGGCGAACCGGCGGCGGAAGACCCACGCGGTGGCCATGAGCAGCAGCGGCCAGAGCAGGTAGAACTGCTCCTCGACCGCGAGCGACCAGTAGTGCTGCAACGGGCTCTCGGGGCCCGTGGCCTGCTGGTAGTTCACGCCCTCGAGCGCGAACCGGTAGTTGATCGCGTAGAACGCGGCCCAGATGGCGTCGGTCGTCACCGTGCGGACCTGGAACAGCGAGTCCCAGATGCGGATCGCGACGAGGGTCACGACGAGCACGACGGCGGCCGGCACGGCGAGGCGCTGGAAGCGGCCCGCGTAGAACTTGCGGAAGTTGACGCGCCCGGTCTTCTCGATCTGGCGCAGGAGGCCGCCCGTGATGAGGAAGCCGGAGATCACGAAGAACACGTCCACGCCGACGTAGCCGCCGGTGATGCCGGGCACGTTCGCGTGGTAGAGCACGACGAGCAGGACGGCGATCGCGCGCAGGCCCTGGATGTCCGGGCGCCACCGGCGCAGGCCGGCCTCGGGCTGGGGGCGCGGCGCGCCACCGACCGGGGTCGCGGGCGTGAGCCGCCGGTGCACGGAGGAGACCACGCCGGCCGCGGACTCGCGGAGCTTGTTCGCGACCGCGGACGCGATGGGCTCGGCGTTCGTCTTCTGGAACGCGATCGGGACGAGCACGTACGACGAGATCCCGGCGAGCAGGATCATGGCCCAGAAGCGCTCGATGCCGAACTCGAGCACGCCGCGCGCGAGGCCCAGCCAGATGAAGGTCTGCGTGAGGGCGATCCACACCTTCGCGACGCGCAGGACGGTGACGCCGAGCGGCGTCGTGCGGCCCTGACGGGCGGTCTGGTTCGCCTGGCCCGTCGCGACCCACTCGCGGGTGCGGTTCGTCAGGACGTGGAAGATCGCCACGGCGTGCGCGAACGAGTAGAGCGCCTGCACGCGCAGGACGTCGATGCGCCAGCGCGACCTGAACATCACCGGCAGCACGACGAGCCACATGGCGAGCGCGCCCACCAGGTAGAGCGAGTTGCGCGGGAACACGTACTGGGGCAGCAGCCAGAGCATCGCGAGCGCGGGCAGCGCCGTCGTGAAGACGTTGAGCGCGGTGGTGATGTAGTACAGGAAGCCGGCCCAGAACGACAGGCGCTGACGGGGCGCGATGTGCGGGTCGTTGTGGAACGTCGAGTCCGCGAGCAGGCTCATCGAGCCGGTGCACCAGCGGTACTGCTGGTTGAGGAACGGCAGCACCTCGTCGGGGCACAGGCCCTTGGAGACGAGGATCGGCACGTAGCGCAGGCCGTAGCCGGCCTTCATGAGGTTGACGCCCGTGTGGACGTCCTCGCTGTGGCCGATCTGGGCGAAGCCGCCGGCGGCGTCGAGCGCCTTGCGGCGGTAGATCGCGCACGTGCCGACGCAGATGGCCGCGTTGGAGCGGTCACGGGCCGGCTGGATCCAGCGGTAGAAGAGCTCCTGGGTGGCGCCGGCGCAGCGCTGCAGCCAGCCCATGCCCTTGTGGGTGTCGAAGAACTGCGGCGACTGCACGATGCCGACGTCCTCCTGCTCGAAGTACGGCACGAGCTCGGAGAGGTAGTCGGGACGCGGCACGAAGTCGGCGTCGAAGATCGCGATGAGGTCGCCCTGGGACTGCTCGTAGCCGAAGCGCAGGTTGCCGGCCTTCTTGAGGCGGCCGCGGTCGGGACGGGTCCGGTACTCGAAGCCGTGGTCCTCCGCGAGGCGGCGCACGGAGTCACGCGCCGAGTCGTCGAGGACCCAGACGGTGATGGCTGCCGGCCACCGGAGGGCCGCGACGTGGCGGTAGGTGTTCGCCAGCACGTCGAGGGCCTCGCCCGCGGTGGGAAGGAAGACGTCGACGGTCGGGTGCGTGCCGGGGTTGTACTCGAGCACGCGCAGCTCGTGGTCCATCCGGTCGACGCGCTTGCCGCGCGTGCTGGACAGGAGGCTCACGACGAGCGCGACGGCGTAGAGCGAGAACGGCGCCAGGAACCACAGGACCCGGGGGTCGGAGAGGCTGAACCGCATGATGCTCACGCCGATGAGGGCGAAGGAGAGCGACTGGACGAGGAGCAGCCAGCGGTGCTGGCGCCCCATGTACCAGTACTTCTCGGCGTCGGTGGGCGGGCTGGGCAGCCACGCCGTGCCGGCGTCGGCCGTGGGCGTGGTGGTCGGGCGCTGCTGCACCTGACCGAGTGGTGTCATCGGACTGTCTGGACCAGGTCGCGAGTCGACGGACACACGCACCTCCCGGGGATTCGAGCGGACCTTGGAAGAGCCAGGACCACGTCGTCCCCCGGGCGTCGAGCGGGACCAAGGGCCCACTCACCGGTGGGCCTAAAAGTAGGGCCGGTCGGGTGAATACCACGTCAGGCGTGGGTGAAATCTGTGTAACCCGCGTTCCCGGCCATCGCCAACCACGAAATCGGACATTTGGCAAACACGCAGGTCGTAAGCCGTTGTTACTCGATATGACAGCGCGGCCTGTCGACTGGGTCACATGCTCAGCATGTGGAATTGCGTGTCGGGACGAGGTGTGCCTTATGGGGCGAATTGTTGCCCCAGCGCCGACGACGCCGGTGTCAGAGCGCCGCCGCCCGGCCCGTCACGGTCAGCGACCGCGCCGTGGCGTTGACCGCGCGCACCGTCCAGGTCGACGGGTACCCGGGGTAGAGACCGGTCGCCGTGAGGCTCGGCGTGCCGACGGGGACGTCCGCGTAGGTGGTCGCGCCGACGGACACGCGCCACGCGGTCGCGCCGGCGGGCGGCGTGGGGAACGTCAGGGTGATCTGGCGCGTGCCCGGCGTGACGGTCGGTGCGGCGGGCGTCGCGAGGGGGGTCACCGAACCCGTGCTCGGCACGGTCGTGCTCCCGTAGGGCACCCCGTCCCACCGGCCGGCCGCGGCGCTGAGCGTCCAGGCGACCGGCGCACCGGTCGGGACCGTCACGGTGGTCGCGGTGGTCGCGGCGGGCAGCGTGCGGGTCTCGCCCGCGACCGTGAGCTGCCACGCCTCGGCCCCCGCGGGCGGCTTCGGCAGCGTCATCGCCATGCTCGTCCCGGTGACCGACACGTAGGGGCTGTACTGCTGCGTCATGGGCGTGAACGTCCCGGACGTCGTGGGCGACTCGAGCACGGTGGACCCCGTCACGGCGACCGCGCTCAGCGCGAGCGTGTGGCTCGTCCCGTTCGTCATCCCCGTGAGCCAGTAGACCGTCGTGGCGACCGGCACGAGCCCGTACGGCTTGCCGTCGAGCACGAGGCGCCAGTGCGTCGTCCCGAGCGGCGCCGCCGGGAACGTCACGCGCGCGCCGCCCGACCTCGACTCCACCGCGGGGCGCGCCGGGCGGGCCGGGACGACGACGACGGGCGTCGTGGGCGCGGAGACGGCGGACGTCGCCCCGCCCTCGCCCGTCGCCTCGACCTGGTAGCGCAGGACCTTGCCGAGCATGCCGGGCCCGACCTCGAGGGACGGTGCGGTGACGGACGTCGTCGTGCACGATGCCGCGGTGGCGTCGGCGCACACGGACCAGCGGCCCGTGACGTCGCCGGCGCCCCGCCAGGTGCCGGTCGTCGCGGTGAGGGTCGTGCCCACGAGCGGCGTGCCGACGACCGCGGGCGCGACCTGCAGGAGCGGCGCGGGCGCGGTGGTGCCGGACGGCACGTACCAGCCCGAGGCGAGCGCGGTGCGGACGGCCGTGAGCGCGGCGGGGTCGCGGTCGATCCGCCAGTCGACGCGGGACGGGATGTTGAAGTAGGTGAAGCCGATCGCGCGCGGGGTGCGGAGCAGGTCGTCGAGCAGCGCCGTGAGCATCGCGGGCCGCGCCGTGCCGGGCAGGACGCCGGTCTCGGCGAAGTAGATCGGCGTCGACGGCGCGACGCGGTCGAGCTGACGGACCGTGGGCGCGACGGTGTTCGTCCACGTGTCCGTGGTCGCGTCGAGGTAGACGCTCAGGCCCGCCCAGTCGACGTACGCGTCACCCGGGTAGAAGGGCGCGAGGTCGGGGGCGGTCGCGGTGTCGAGCGATGCGGGCGACCAGACCCACAGGACGTTGTCGACGCCCTGGGCCGCGAACAGGTCGTGCACGTGGCGGTAGGCGTCGACGTAGTCCGCGGGGGTGTTGCCGTTGACGCCGGCGCCCCAGGGGTACCACCCGCCGTTCATCTCGTGCGCGAAGCGCACGGCCACCGGCCCGTCGACCGAGCCGATGCGGGTCGCCTGCTCGCGCAGGTACGCGTCGTGCACGCCCGCGGCGATGTCCCGCAGCGGGTAGCGGTCCTGCGTGGGGACGCTCGCGTCGAACGGCTCCCAGGTGATCATGGGTATCGTCCCCGCCGCGGCGAGCGCACGCAGGGCCGCCGCGTCGACGTTGAACCGGAAGGACGTGAACGACAGGGCGACGTCGGCCGAGCGCCCCACGGACGCCTCGAGCGCGTCGAACGCCGTGGTCGACGTCGGCAGGCCCTCGGTGGAGAGCCCGAACGCCATCCGCGGGAGGCACGTGACGACGTCGGGCGCGCACGCCGCGTCGGCCGCCGCGGCGGGCGCCTCGCCCGTGGGCACGAGGCCCAGCGCCAGCACGGCCGCGACGAGGGCCGGCACGAGGCGCGGCGGCCGGGACCAGCGGGGGCGCCGCCGCCCGACCGCGTCGGTCCCTGCGGTGGCGCGGCCGTCGGCCAGGTCGTGCGTCACGTCGTCCCCCTCGCGGTGCCGGACGTGCGCCGACCCCCGCAAGGGGTCTATCGGCTCCGGGGTGGGCCACTTGACCGCTCGGGGACGACCTCACCGCCCGTCGTCGAGCGCTGTGCGGAGCACGTCGAGCGCGGCCGGGTCGCTGCTGATCCGCCAGTCCTCGCGCGACGCGACGTCGAGCCAGGTGACCGCGGCGATCTCGGGCACGGAGAGCGCACCCTCGAGGAGGTCCCGCACCATGGCCGTGCGCCGTGGTCCGGGGAGCACGCCGGCCTCGGCGACGAGCAGGGGCGCGCCGGGCGCGACGCGCCGCAGCTCGTCGACGGTCGGCTGCGCCGTCGTGGCCCAGGAGTCCGTGGGCTCGTCGAAGTAGACGCTCACGCCCACGGCGTCGACGTACGCGTCGCCGGGGTAGAGGTGGCGGAGGTCGGCGGCACGCACGTCGTCGGCCGTGGCGGGCGACCAGACCCAGACGACGTCGGTGACGCCCTCGTCGGCCAGCACGTCGTGGACGTGCCGGTAGGCGGCGACGTAGTCCTCGGGCGTGTTGCCCCGCACGTCCGCGCCCCACGGGTACCACGAGCCGTTCATCTCGTGGGCGAACCGCAGCGCCACCGGGTGCCCCACCTCGCGCAGGCGTCGCGCCTGGTCGCGCAGGTAGGCGTCGTGCGTGCCGGCCGCGATCTCGGCGAGCGGGTAGCGGTCGTCCTCGGGGACGGTCGGGTCCCACGGCTCCCACGTGACGAGTGGCGTCGTCCCCTGCTCGGCGAGCGCGCGCAGACCGGCGACGTCGAACGGGTAGCGGAAGGAGGTGAACGTCAGCGCGACGTCGGCGTCGCGGCCGAGCGCCTGCTCGAAGGCGTAGAGGCCGGCGGTCGACGTGGGCAGCCCGGCGGTGCCGACGCCGAGCGCCACGCGCGGCGCGCAGCCGGGTCCGCCCAGCGCGCACGCCGACGGCGTCCCCGGCGTGAGGGGGGCGGCGGGGGCCCGGACCGGGACGCCGGGCCCGAGCGCGAGTGCGACGGCGGCGGCGGACGCCGCGAGCGCCGCGACGACGTGGTCGCGCGCTGCGCGCGGGTGCTGCGCCGCGGGCGCGTCGGGACGCCGGGGCCCGGGACCGGGCACCGGGGGCGAGGGGACCTCGGCGGAGCGCATCATCGACCTCCAGCAGCACCTCTCCGTCGAGGCGCTGACCGCACCGTACCCGCCGGACGAGCCGGGGCGAAGCGGACGGGCCGGGTCCGGGTCGGGCGGTAGGGTCCCTGCCGTGCTCCGACCTGCCGACGCCGTCCCGGTCGCCGCGCTGCGCACGGTGCTCGCCCCGGTGGGCGAGCTCGACCGCGCCGAGCTGCTCACGGGGGGCATGTTCGCGACGACCTACCGGGCGCACCTCCGGGACGGCAGGCGGGTCGTCGTCAAGACCGCCCCGACGCAGGAGGACCGCCTCCTCACGTACGAGCGCGACCTGCTGCGCACGGAGGCCCTCGTCTACCGCCTCGGCGCGGGCAGGCCCGACCTGCTGCTCCCCGAGGTGCTCCACGAGGACCTGACCCGCTCCGTCCTGCCGAGCGACGTGCTCGTGGTCAGCCACCTGCCCGGGACGCCGCTCGTCGACGCCGGCGACCTGCCGCCCGCCGCGGCCGACGCCGTGCAGCGCGGGCTCGGCGCGTTCATGGCCCGCCTCCACGCGGTCCGCGGCGACGTCTTCGGCTACCCGAACGCCGCGACGGGTCTCCAGGCCCCGACGTGGCCCGAGGCCGTCGGGCTCGCGGTCGGGGCCCTGCTCGACGACGCGCGGCGGTGGGGCACGCCGCTGCCCGACGCCGAGGTCCACGCCGCTCTCGCCCGCTCCCGCGAGGCGCTCGCCGAGGTCACGGTGCCCTCGCTCGTGCACACCGACCTGTGGGCGGGCAACCTCTTCGTCGACCCGGCGACGGGCGGGCTCACGGGCGTCATCGACACCGAGCGCGCGGTGTGGGGTGACCCGCTGCTCGACCTCGTGGGCGCCGACCAGCTCGGCCGTGGACCGGCGCCCGCGGCGCTGCTCGAGGGGTACGACGCGCAGGGCGGCGACCTGGGGCTGCGGTCGGCGGCGGGCCGCCGGCGGCTGCTGGTCTACCGCCTGTGGATGAGCCTGGTCCTCCTCGTGGAGATGGCGCCGCGCGGCTACGCGGGTCCCGCGGCGGACGCGCACCGCGCGACCGCCGCGGGCAACCTGCGCGCGGCGCTCGACGCGCTCGCTGTGCCCGACGGCGCCTGAGCCGCCGCTGCGGAGGTCAGGAGCGCGGGGCGCACACGACGCCGACGCACTGCGGCTCCACGCCGTTGCCGCGGGCGGTGTTGCCGCCGAGGTCGGTCGCGTGCGGGACGACGATGCCCTGGCCGCCGTTGTGGTTCGCGGCGTTGCCCTGCACCTCGACCGTGCCCGTCGTGTCGACCCAGATGCCGTCGAGCTCGTTCCGGTGGGCCGTGTTGCCCGCGAGCACCATCTGCTCCACGGGGACGCCCTCGGCGGTCTCCGAGTACAGGCCGCGTCCGTTGCGCAGGAAGGTGTTGTCGGCGACGGTCGCCCCGACCGCGAGGTCGGCGCCGATCCCGTTGCGCACGAAGAGGTTGCCGCTGATCGTGTCGACGAGCCCCTGGAACGTCGGGCTCACCATGCGCGTGCGCAGGCCCACCTCGTTGTCGGCGAGGGTGCTGCCGGTGAGGGTCATCTCGCACCAGCCCGAGCTCACGCCCGCGTCGTTGCGGCGCAGGGTCGTGGAGTCCACCACGACGCGCCCCTCGCTGCAGCCGACCGCGAGGCCGTTGTCGGCGAAGCGAGAGCCGGTGACCTGGATCGACGGGTAGTACGGGCCCAGGTTGAGGGCCGTGACCTCGTTGCGCACGAACGTCGAGTCCCACACCTCGACCGCGCCGCCGAGCCCGTTGATCGCCGTCGCGTTGTCCGCGAACCGGGAGCGCTCGACGACCGCGTGCACCTGCTCGGCGAACATCACCGTCCCGTTGTGCGTGAACCGCACGTCCTCGACGACGACGTCGAGCACCCCGGCCTCGGCGCCGAGCACCTGCGCCCAGCCCATGACGCGCCCGTCGCGGACCGTCACCGGCGCCTCGCCCGGGACCGTGCTCTCGACGTCGGTCTGCAGCGCCCAGCCGGCGACCGGCCCGGGTCCGCGCAGCGTGTGCCCGTCGAGGTCGAGCACGGCCCCCGGCGCCAGCACCAGGCCCACCGTCGTGCACGTGAGGTTGCGCGTGAGGTGGACCTCGCCGGTGACGGTGTCGCCGCAGGCCGGGCCCGGCGGCGCCGCCGCGGCGGCCGGGGCGGCGGCCCCGAGGACGAGGAGGACGGCAGCAGCGAGCGACGTGGTGGAGCGCATCATCGGACCCCCGTGGACGTGTGCCCACCCCCCGACGGGCACTGTCCGAAACGTACGCTTCCTCCCGGTTCCGCGGAACCCCTCCGGCACCGCCGGTGCCCGTCAGCCCTGCGGCGCCTCCGCGCGACGCACGAGCTCCGCGGCGTGCTTGAGGATCGGGCCGTCGACGAGGCGGCCCCGCCACCGGAACGCCCCGCGCTCCGCACGCGCCGCGGCGAGCAGCGCGCGGGCGTCGGCGACCTCCTCGGCCCCGGGCCGGTAGCCGGCGCGGACGACGTCCACCTGGGACGGGTGGATGCACGCGGTCGCCCCGAAGCCCGACGCGACGGCGTCGTGCACCTCGTCCGCGAGCCCGTCGAGGTCGCCGATGTCGACGTGCACGGCGTCGACGGCCACCTTCCCGTGCGCGCGTGCCGCGAGCAGGACGGCCGAGCGCGCGTGCCGCGCGACGTCGCGGTACGCGCCGTCGGGCCGGCGGCTCGAGGTGCCGCCGAGGGACGCGACGAGGTCCTCGGCCCCCCACATGAGCGCGACCACCGTCGGCTCGGCCGCGATCTCGGCGACGCGCAGGAGGCCGGCCGCCGTCTCGACCAGCGCGACGACGTCGAGGCCGCCCAGCGCCGCGGCCTCGTGCGCGCTCGACGCCTTCGCGAGCATGACGGTGCGGTACGGCGTGCGCGCGAGCGCCGCGAGGTCCGCCGCGTGGTCCGGCGTGGTGGCGGCGTTGAGGCGCACGACCGTCCGCGCCGGGTCGAGGTCGCTCGCGACGAGGGCCTCGCGCGCCGCCGCCTTGGCGTCCGGCGCCACGGCGTCCTCGAGGTCGAGGATCACCGCGTCGGCCCGGCCGGCGGCCTTGGCGTACCGGTCCGGCCGGTCGGCGGGGCAGAAGAGCAGCGCCGGGCCCAGGGCGAACGTCACCGGTGCGCCTCCCGCTCCCACATGAGGACGGTCCGCGTCGCGGTCGCGACGACGGTCCCGTCCTGGTTGCGGCCGGTGTGCGCGAACGTCACGACCCCCTGGCCCGGCCGCGACGCCGACGGCCGCCGGTCCGCCACGACGGTCTCGGAGTAGAGCGTGTCGCCGTGGAACAGCGGGTGCGGGAAGGCGACGTCGGTGAGCCCGAGGTTGGCGACGATCGTGCCCTGCGTGAGCTGGGCGACCGAGCTCCCGACGAGCGTGGCGAGCGTGAGCATCGAGTTGACCAGCCGCTGCCCGAACGGCTGACCGGCGGCCCAGGCGGCGTCGAGGTGGAGCGCCTGGGTGTTCATCGTCAGCGTCGTGAACAGGACGTTGTCCGCCTCGGTCAGCGTGCGGCCGGGGCGGTGCAGGTAGCGCGTCCCGGTCTCCAGCTCGTCGTAGTAGAGGCCGCGCTGCTCGACGTCCTTCGTGGGACCGCCCTCCTGCGGGGTCCCCGTCATGCGGCACCCGGGAACCCGAGCTCGCGGGCGATGACCATGAGCTGCACCTCCGTCGTGCCCTCGCCGATCTCCAGGACCTTCGCGTCGCGGTAGTGCCGTGCGACGGGGTTCTCGTTGAGGAAGCCGTAGCCGCCGAAGATCTGCACCGCGTCGCGCGCGTTCGCCATCGCGGCCTCGCTGCCGACCATCTTGGCGACGCTCGCCTCGAGCTTGAAGCGCTCGCCCGCGACGATCTTGTGCGCGGCGTCGTAGTAGGCGAGCCGCGCGGTGTGCACGCGCGCCTGCATGCGCGCGAGGGTGAACGCGATGTGCTGGTTGGCGCCGATCGCGCGGCCGAAGACCTCGCGCTTGTGCGCGTAGCGCACCGCCTCCTCGAGGCAGCCCTGGGCGGCGCCCGTGCACAGCGCCGCGAACGCGACCCGGCCCTCGTCGAGCGACTGGATGAAGTTGGCGAAGCCGCGGCCACGCTCGCCGAGCAGGTTCGCCTCGGGCACGCGCACGTCCGTGAAGGTGAGCGGGTGCGTGTCGGAGGTGTGCCAGCCGACCTTGTCGTAGGACGGGCCGACCTCGAAGCCGGGGGTGCCGCTCGGGACGAGGATCGCGCTGAGCTCCTTGCGGACGGAGCCGTCCGTGCGGGTCTCCTCGCCCGTCACCGCCGTCACCGTGACGAGCCGCGTGATCCTCGAGCCCGAGTTGGTGATGAACTGCTTGGTGCCGTTGATGACCCACTGGCCGTCCTCGAGGCGCGCCGTCGTGCGCGTGCCGGCGGCGTCGGAGCCCGCCTCGGCCTCGGTGAGGCCGAAGCCCGCGAGCGCCTCGCCGCGCGCGAGCATCGGCAGCCACTCCTGCTTCTGCTCCTCGGTGCCGCGGCGGTAGATCGGCATCGCGCCGAGGCCGACGCCGGCCTCGAGCGTCACCGCGATGGACTGGTCGGCGCGCGCGAGCTGCTCGACCGCGAGGCAGAGCTGGAAGTAGTCCTTGCCGCGGCCGCCGTACTCCTCGGGGAAGGGAAGCCCGAACAGCCCCATCTCGCCCATGGCGGCGATGATGTCGTAGGGCAGCTCGCGCCTCGTGTCGTACTCGTACGCGGCCGGCGCGACGACGTCGTCGGCGAACTCGCGCACCTGGTCGACGAGGCGCTGCTGCTCGGTGGTCAGCTCGTGGCTCATGCGGGTGTCCCTTCGTGGGGGGTGGGGTCGGGCTGGTGGGCCGCGGCGGTGGGCGTGATCGTGGCCACCACCTGGTCGAGCTGCACCCGGTCGGCCGGTCGGACCGTGAGGGTGACGGTGCCGTCCGTCGTGGCGAGGAGGCGGTGCTCCATCTTCATCGCCTCGACGGTGAGCAGGGCCTGGCCCGCGACGACCGGGTCGCCGTCGGCGACCTCGACGGTGACGACGGTGCCGGGCATGGGGGAGCGGACCTCGGGCGCCGCCGCGACGCCCGAGCGCGTGCGGGTGCCGAACCGCAGGGCGGCACGCGCGGCGGCGTCGCGGACCACGAGCGCGAGCGCGCCGCGGTCGGTGCCCACCCACGTCGTGACGCCGTCCACGGCGACCGGGACGCGGTGCACGACGCCGTCGAGCTCGAGGACGGCGGTGGTGGTGCCCTCGAGGAGGAGGCGCGCGCGCACGGGCGGCCGGTCGCCGACGCTCACGAGCGCGTCGTGCGCCGGGCCGGTGACGCCGACCGCGACGGCCTCGACGGACCCCGCCGGCCCGACGTCGTACCGGGACGGGAGGGCGCCGCCCACGCGCCAGCCGTCCGCGCGCCACGCGGTGCCCGGCGCCCCCGCGCGGCTCGCGACGCGGACGAGGGCCGCGAGGACGAGGTGGACCGCGTCGGGCGCGTGCGGCGCCACGCCGAGGCGGCCGAGCAGGCCCGTGTCGAGCCGGCCGGCGCGGACGTCCGGGTCGGCGAGGACGTCGCGCAGGTGCGCGACGTTCGTCTCGACGCCGAGCACCGTGGTGGCCGCGAGCGCGGCGTCGAGCCGCGTCAGCGCCTCGTCGCGGTCCTCGCCCCACGCGATCACCTTGGCCAGCATCGGGTCGAACGACGCGCCGACGACGAGGCCCGGGCGGAGCGCGCTGTCGACGCGCACGTGCGCACCGGTGGGCTCGCCGAGCACGAGCACGGTCCCCGTGGTGGGCAGGAAGCCGCGCTCGGGGCTCTCGGCGTACACGCGCGCCTCGACGGCGTGGCCCGTGAGGCGCACGTCGTCCTGGGCGAGGCCCAGGGGCTCGCCGGCGGCGACCCGCAGCTGCTGCTCGACGAGGTCGACACCGGTCACGAGCTCGGTCACCGGGTGCTCGACCTGGAGCCGCGTGTTCATCTCGATGAAGAACGGCTCGTCGGGCCGGTCGCCCGCGACGAGGAGCTCGACCGTGCCGGCCCCGACGTAGCCCGTGCTCCGCGCCACGCGGCAGGCGAGCTCCCCGAGGCTCGCGCGCATCGCCTCGTCGACGGCGGGCGACGGGGCCTCCTCGACGACCTTCTGGTGCCGGCGCTGGAGCGAGCACTCGCGCTCGCCGAGGTGGACCACCGTGCCGTGGGTGTCGCCGAGCACCTGCACCTCGATGTGCCGGGGCGCCGGCAGGTAGCGCTCGAGGAGCAGGGCGTCGTCGCCGAAGCCCGCAGCGGCCACGCGTCGCGCCGTGGCCAGGGCCGCAGCGAGGTCCTCGGCGCGCTCGACGACCTGCATCCCCTGGCCGCCGCCGCCCGCGGAGGGCTTGACCAGCAGCGGGAAGCCGACGTCGTGCGCGGCGGCGAGGAGGTCCGTGTCCGTGAGGCCCGATCCGTCGGTCCCAGGGACGACCGGCACGCCGGCGCGCGCGACGTGCGCCTTGGCGCGGATCTTGTCGCCCATGAGGTCGAGCGTGTCGGCGCCCGGACCGACGAACACGACGCCCGCGGCGTGGCACGCGCGGGCGAGCTCGGGGTTCTCGCTGAGGAAGCCGTAGCCCGGGTGGATCGCCTCGGCGCCGGTCGCGACGGCGGCGGCGACGACGGCGTCGACGTCGAGGTAGCCCGTGCGCGCGGGCGTGCCGGCGAGCCGGACGGCGACGTCGGCCCGGGCGACGTGCAGCGCGTCCCGGTCGGCGTCGGTGAAGACCGCGACGGAGCGGATGCCGAGCCGGCGCAGGGTCCGGATGACGCGGCACGCGATCTCGCCGCGGTTGGCGACGAGCACGCACGCGAACGGGGGAGCCCCGGCGGCGGTGCGGGCGGGCGCGACGGCGGGCGCGGGGCTCGTCACGGCGGTCACATCCGGTAGAGGGCCGCGGCCCGGTCGGGGAGCGGCGCCGCGGCGCAGACGTCGAGCGCGAGGCCGAGCACGCGGCGGGTGTCGGCGGGGTCGATGACGCCGTCGTCCCAGAGCCGCGCCGTCGACCAGTAGGGGCCGCCCTGGCGCTCGTACTGGTCGCGGATCGGCTCGCGGAAGGCCGCCTCGTCCTCGGCCGACCAGTCCTCGCCGCGCGCCTCGAGCTGCTCGCGCCGGATCGTCGCGAGCACGGCCGAGGCCTGGGGCCCGCCCATGACGGAGATGCGGCTCGCGGGCCACATCCACAGGAAGCGCGGCGAGTACGCGCGCCCGCACATCGAGTAGTTGCCGGCGCCGAACGAGCCGCCGATGACGACGGTGAGCTTCGGCACGCGCGTCGTCGCGACGGCGGTGACCATCTTCGCGCCGTGCTTGGCGATGCCGCCGGCCTCGTAGTCGCGGCCGACCATGAAGCCCGAGATGTTCTGCAGGAAGAGCAGCGGGATGCCGCGCTGGTCGCACAGCTCGACGAAGTGCGCGCCCTTGAGCGCCGACTCGGCGAACAGGACGCCGTTGTTCGCGACGACCCCGACGGGGTGGCCGTGCAGGCGCGCGAAGCCTGTGACGAGCGTCGTCCCGTACTCGCGCTTGAACTCGTGCAGCTCGCTGCCGTCGACGAGCCGCGCGATCACCTCCCGCACGTCGTAGGGCGACTGCACGTCGACGGGCACCACGCCGTAGAGCTCGTCGTGCGCCACGACCGGCTCGCGGCTCTCGACCACGTCCCACGCGGGGGCCGCGGGGCGGGGGAGCGTCGCGACGACGTCGCGCACGATCCGCAGCGCGTGCGCGTCGTCGTCGGCCAGGTGGTCGGTCACCCCGGAGGTGCGCGAGTGCAGCTCGCCGCCACCGAGCTCCTCGGCCGTGACGACCTCGCCGATCGCGGCCTTCACGAGCGGCGGCCCGCCGAGGAAGATCGTGCCCTGGTCGCGCACGATCACGGTCTCGTCGCTCATCGCGGGGACGTAGGCGCCGCCCGCGGTGCACGAGCCCATGACGCAGGCGATCTGCGGGACGCCCGCGGCGGACATGCGCGCCTGGTTGTAAAAGATGCGGCCGAAGTGGTCGCGGTCGGGGAAGACCTCGTCCTGCTTGGGCAGGAAGGCGCCGCCCGAGTCCACGAGGTAGACGCACGGGATCCGGTTCTCGAGCGCGATCTCCTGCGCTCGCAGGTGCTTCTTGACCGTGAGCGGGTAGTACGTGCCGCCCTTCACGGTCGCGTCGTTCGACAGGACCATGACGTGCCGGCCGTGGACGAGGCCGATGCCGGCGACGACGCCGGCCGCCGGCACGTCGTCGTCGTACACGCCGTCCGCGGCGAGGGGGGCGACCTCGAGGAACGGGCTGCCGTCGTCGAGCAGCGTGTCGATGCGCTCGCGGGGCAGCAGCTTCCCGCGCGCGACGTGGCGCTCGCGCGACGCCTCGGGGCCGCCGAGGGCGGTGACCCGCAGTCGCTCGCGCAGCTCGGCGACCAGCGCCCGCTGGGCGGCGTCGTTCGCCGCGAACGACGGCGCGGCGGGATCCGCCGTGCTGCGCAGGGTCTCCATCGACTCCGCTCCGGTGTGGCCTGGTTAACGAGGACTAACCGAATTGACGTTAGTGTTCGTTCACCGAGTTTGTCCACGCGACAGCCGAGGGAGAGGACCAGGTGACCGTGACCCAGCAGGGTGCCGCGGGCCGCGACGCCTCCGCGCAGGGCGCTGCCGCGCGCGGCACGGCCGCCGGGCCGACGACGTCCCGCGTGCGCGCCAAGGCCGACCGACGCGCGGCGCTGCTGCGCGAGGCCGCGCGCCTGTTCGCCCAGCGCGGGTACGACGGCGTGTCGATGGAGGACCTCGGCGCCGCGGCCGGCGTCAGCGGACCGGCCGTCTACCGGCACTTCCCGGGCAAGCCCGGGGTGCTCGCCGCGCTGCTCGTCGAGGTCAGCGAGCGGCTGCGGGACGGCGGCGCCGCCGTCGTCGCCGACGCCGGGGGAGCCGAGGCGGCGCTGCGCGGGCTCGTCCGGTTCCACGTCGCCTTCGCCCTCGGGGACCCCGACGTCATCCGCGTCCAGGACCGCGACCTCGAGTCCCTCGCCGACGACGACCGCCGCGCCGTGCGCGCGGCACAGCGCACCTACGTCGAGCTGTGGGTCGCGACCCTGGCGCAGCTGTCGCCCGACGCGGACCCCGCCGAGCTCCGCCTGCGCGCGCAGGCGACGTTCGGGCTGCTCAACTCGACCCCGCACAGCGTGCGCGGGCTGGCGGGGACCCGTGTCGCGCCGCTGCTGGAGGAGATGGCCCTCGCGGCCCTGGGGCACGCGGAGGCGTCGGGCGCGTAGGGCGCGTCGCGGGCGTCGGGCGCGTGACGCTCGTCGGCGGCGGGGACGAGACGCTCGCCGGCGGCGGGGACGAGACGCTCGCCGGCGGCGGGGACGAGATGCTCGTCCTCCGCGTGCACCCCGGCCTGTCTACGGCTGGACGGGATCGGTGAACGCGACCGGCTTGCCGGCGTCGCGGGCGTAGGCGATCTCCCGGCTCGTGGACTCGCCGACGTACCCGCCCGGGTTGACGACCACCACCCGGTCGGCCAGGTCGATCTTGCGCAGGTGGAGCGCGTCCAACCGGGCCTTCTGCTCGTCGGAGAGCGGCTCGTCCGCCTCACCCGGTGCGACGACGATGACGCCGGCGAACGTCAGCTCACGGTTCGCCGCGCGCAGCTCCGCCGTGAACCGGGTGGAGCCGCAGAGGCAGACGATCTCAGGTCGGTCGCGCACGGCTCAGACTCTCATCGAGAGGGCGCGGTCGGGTGCGCTGTGCGCCGGCCGCCTGCTCGCGAGCCGCCCCGCCGCGTCCGTCAGGGGCCGGGGCCGCCCGCCGGTCGTGGGGGCGCGGTGGGACGCCAGCGCCGGTCGGGATCGAGCCACCTCGGGGCGCGCACCTCGGGCAGCCCGTCGCGCATGCCCACCTCCCAGCCGGAGGTGTCGAGGGTGCGGTGGTGGAACCAGCAGAGGAGCACCCCGTTGTCCGTGTGCGTGCCGTCGGGGTCGGTGCGGTGCGGGACGACGTGGTGCACCTCGCACCAGCCTGCGGGGACGTGGCAGCCGGGGATCACGCACGTGCCGTCGCGCACGGCGATCGCCCGCCGCTGCTGACCCGTGAAGCACCGTTCGCGCGACCTGAGTCCGACGATCCGGCCCTGCTGCCCCACCACGACCGTCTCCACCGCGCCCGCGCAGCCCACGTGCTGCGCCGCGGTGAGGCTGACGGGCCTGCCCTCCGCCCACGCCACGCCGCGGCGCGCGGCGAGGTCCTCCTGCCGCACGGTGACGACGAGGGTCGGCGCGTTGCCGGCGACGCTCGGTGCGTCGGCGGCTCGTGCGGCCACCGCCAGCGCGGTGGCGAGGACGTCGTGGAGCCGCTGGGCACGCGAGCGGGTGTCGGCGGTGCTGACCTCGAGGTCGGTACCGCGACCGACCGCGCCGGTCGCGTCGACGCCGTCGACACCACCACCGCCGGCGGTGCCGTCACCGCCGACAGCATCGTCGGCCTGATCCCTGGCGGCGACGCCCGGCTCCGTCCGGCCGCCGTCGGGTGTGCCGGGTACCGGGAGGACGGCGGACCGGGGGTTGGTCCACGCGTCGGCGTACCGCTCCAGGGCGCTCGCCACCTCGGGGAGCAGCGCCCCGCGCACGCCCACCAGCCCGTGCCGCGTGGGCCCGAGCGTGAGGCAACGCCGCTCGACGTCGGCCTCGCCCGAAGCCGCGCCGTCGGGATCGAGCACGGCCCGCCACACCGTCGCCTGCACACGCACCTCGTCGGCGTCGCGCTGGGGCGGCGCGGCGGGGGCGAGGGCGAGGGCGTCGGCGACGATCGCGCCCTCCGCCGCCTGCACCTGGGTGGTACCGGCGACGCGTACGGCCGGCGTCAGGGTGTCCACGAGCGCGGACGCCGCGTCCACGCCGAGCAGGCCCTCCTCGAGCGCCCACGCGAGCGCAGGGAAGCGCGGCGGGACCCGGCCGCCCGTGACGCCGACGCCGGTACGCGTGGCAGAGCCGACCCGGATCCGCTGGTTCACGGTGCGCATCGAGGCGCCCGTGACGCGCTGCACGAGCTCAGCCCCGGTCCGGCACCCGCGGCGCGCCGACAGCCGGGTCAGCGCCGAGCTCCCGGCGCGAGCGCTCGGCCACCTCGGCGGCGAGCGCTGCGCGCGCCGCGTCGACCCGGCGGCCCGCCGCCTCGGCCTCGGCGAGCGCAGCCAGCAGCGCGTCGTCGTCCAGGTCCCGCGCGAGTCGCGGTCGCAGGACCACGAGCACGTCGGCGTCGGGGAGGCGCACCCCCGCGGGCAGGTCGTGGTGCTCCGGCACGCCGACGCGCGACGGGGCGTCGACGGGTGCTCCGGGCATGCCCCGAGACTCCCACCCACCACTGACACGCGACCCGACGGGGCGCTGCGGCACCGCGACCTCGCGCCCCCGCCCCGTCGCCCAGCCGCGGAAGCCGTCGCCGGACCCCGTCGCAGGGGCCCCGCGCCCGGCCCCGGCGCCCGGGCCCACGCCCCGGCCGGGCGCCACCCCCCGGGGACCGCCTCCCCCGCCCCCCGCCCCGGGGCCCCGCCCCGGCCCCCCGGCCACGGGGCACTCGCCGCGGCCGGTCGCCTCAGCCGGTCGCGGCCAGCAGCTCAGAACACCCGGATCGCGACCTCCGCGGGCTCGGCCAGCAGGCCCTCGATCTCGTCGTCGAGCCGGACGAGCGTCAGCGACGCGCCCGCCATGTCGAGCGACGTGCAGTACTCGTTGACGTAGCTGCGCCCCACCGTGATCCCTTGCTCTGCGAGCTGCTGGTGCGCCCTGCGGAACAGCAGGTAGAGCTCGCTGATCGGCGTGCCGCCGAGCCCGTTGATCATCAGCGCCACCCGGTCGCCCGAGGCGTAGGGCAGGTCGCTCACGACCGCCTCGAGCAGCTCGTCGACGATGGCGTCCGCGTTCGTCATCGCGCGCCGCTCGCGCCCCGGCTCGCCGTGGATGCCGACGCCGAACTCCATCTCGTCCGCGCCCAGCTCGAAGAGGGGCGAGCCCTTCGCGGGCGGGGTGCACGCGGTGAGCGCGACGCCCATGGTCCGTGTGACGTCGTTGACCTTCTTCCCGATCCGCACCAGCTCGTCGAGGTCGGCGCCCTTCTCGGACGCCGCGCCGACCGCCTTGATGACGAAGAAGTTCCCGGCCACGCCGCGCCGGCCGATCGTGTAGAGCGAGTCCTTGACCGCGACGTCGTCGTCGACCGTGAGGATCTCGACCCGGATGCCGTCCGCCTCGGCCATCTCGCGACCCATGTCGAACGCCATCCGGTCGCCCGTGTAGTTGTTGACGAGCAGCAGCACGCCGGCCGGGCTCGCGAGCCGCTTCGTCGTCTCGTAGACGTAGTCCATGGGGGGCGCCGCGAACACGTCGCCCGGGCACGCCGCGTCGAGCATGCCCCTGCCGACGATCATCACGTGGGCCGGCTCGTGGCCCGAGCCCGAGCCCTGGACGATCGAGACCTTGCCGTCGCGGGGCGCGTCCGTGCGCATGAGGAGGTTGTACTCGGGGACGTACGTGAGCGTGTCGGGGTTCGCGAGCGCGATGCCCTCGAGCATCTCGGGGACGAACTGCTTCGGGTCGTTGACGAACTTCTTCATGACGCTCCCTCGGTGGTCCAGGACTGGGTGAGGCGTTCTGCGATGACCGCCAGCGCCATGGCGCCGGCGTCGACGGACCCCCTGCTGCGTTCTCCGGTGTACGAGGCGCGTCCCTTGTGGGCGACCATCTCGCTCGTCGCCTCGGCGGCCTCGCGCGCGGTCCGCGTCGCGGACGCCAGGGCCGCGGCGCCATCCGCGCCGGACGCGAGCTCGCGCTCGAGGGTGTCCGTGAAGGGCACGAGCGCGTCGAGCAGCGTCTTGTCGCCGACGTCGGACTGGCCGCGCGCCTTGATGCCCTCGGCGGCCGCCCGGAGCATCGCCACGACCTGCTCGCCCGTGAGCTCGGGGGACGCACCCGCCGTCGCGCCCGCGCGGAGGAACGCCGTGCCCCACAGCGGGCCCGACGTGCCGCCGACCCGCGAGGCGATGATCATGCCGACCTTCTTGAGGAACGTCCCCGGGTCGGTGCGGTCGATGTCGTCCCACCCCTCGACGACCTTCTCGAACCCGCGGGCCAGCGAGTAGCCGAAGTCGCCGTCGCCGACGACCGCGTCGAGCTCGCCGAAGTAGGTCTCGTTGTCGAGGGCCGTCTGCGCGATGCTGCGCACGACGCGCTCGACCGGGGGAGTGCCGGCGTTCATGCGGGACCTCCTGCGGGGTCGGGGGACGGGTCGGCGGCCGCGGGTGCGTCGAGGCACGCGCGGAGGTCGTCGAGCGTGAGGTGGGCGCCCGGGCGGGCGGCGCCCCGGTTGGCCAGCACCCTCACCGGTGGCCGGCCGGGGTCGCCGAGCTCGGAGACGACCAGGACGGCCTCGTCGAACGCCTCGTCCTGGGTGTAGCCGTTGACCGTCACGACGCAGCGCAGCCCCGCGCGCGTCGCGGCGAGGAGGCCGTTGCGCGAGTCCTCGACGACGAGGGTGTCGGCCGGGTCGAGCCCGAGCCGCTCGACCGTGAGCAGGTAGATGGCGGGGTCGGGCTTCTTCGCGGGCACGACGTCGCCGGCGAACACCGGGACGCGCGCGGCGGCCTCGGTGCCGACCGCGTGCTCGAGCACGGCCCGCACGGACGCCTCGGCCGACGTCGACGCGACGGCGACCGTCCAGCCGGCGTCGAGCGCCTCGTGCACGACGCGGCGCACGCCCGGCCGCGCGGGGATCGCGCCGTCCGCGACGAGCTGGGTGAACCGCGCCGTCTTGTCGCGGTGCCACGTCGCGAGGAGCGCGGTGCGCTCGTCGGGCGCCGTCGGCAGACCGGCCGTCCGCACGAGCTCGGCGTCGTCGAACAGGCTCGCCATGCGCTCCTTGCCACCGCCGATGCGCAGCTTCTCGCCGTAGTCCTCCTCGCTCCAGCGCACGGGCACCCCGTGCGCCTCGAACGTCGCGTTGAACGCGGGGAGGTGGCCGTAGCGCTCGGTGTCCGCGAGGACGCCGTCGCAGTCGAGGACCAGCGCGGTCACCAGGCACGCCCCGCGCTGCCGAACAGCCGGATGTGCTCGCGGGCCATCTCCATCACCGCTGCGCGCTGGTGCCGGAAGAGCGACGGCGGGTCCCACGAGCCCTTCGCCTCGGCACCACGGAGGAACTCGAGCGCCGAGCGCATGTAGGCCTCCTTGAGGCCGGTCGAGATGTTGACCTTGGCGCAGCCGCGCGCGACGAGGTCCTGGAACTGCTCGGCCGACAGGCCGGTGCCGCCGTGGAGGGCCATGGGGATGCCGGTCGCCGCGACGAGGTCGCTCACGCGCTGGTGGTCCAGCGTCGGGGCGGCCTTGTACTGGCCGTGGGCGTTGCCGATCGCGGGCGCGAAGCAGTCGACGCCGGTCCGGGTGATGAAGTCGACCGCGACCTCGAGCGTCTGCACGGTGGGCGCCGCGTCCGAGCCGATGCCGTCCTCGACGCCCTGGATGCCCTCGATCTCGCCCTCGACGTGCGCGCCGTGGCGGCGGGCCTCGGCGACCACCTCGGTGGTCTGGCGCAGGTTCTCCGCGACGTCGAGCTCGTGCGCGTCGAAGAGGACCGAGCTCCACCCGCCCTCGAGGCACGAGGTGATCACCTCGCGGTCCGGGCAGTGGTCGAGGTGCAGCGAGACGGGCACGGGCGCGTCCCGCATGAACGCCATGACGATCGCGAACAGCCGGTCCCGCCCGTACTGGCGCACCGTCTTGACCGAGGTCTGCAGGATGACCGGCGCGTTCTCCTCGGCCGCGACCGCGAGCACGGCCTCGGTGCTCAGGTCGTCGACGACGTTGAACGCGCCGACCCCGTAGCGGCCCTCGAGGGCGCGGTCGAGGATCTCCTTGGTCGGGACGACGGGCACGATCCCTCCTCCGGTCGGCGGTGACCGACGGGGACGCGCGCCCCCGGACCGGCGCTGCCAGTCAAGCCCGGGCGCCGTCGGCGGGCATGGGTGAGATCACCCATCTCGTGCCGGTCCGTCACCCCGCACCGTCGGGCGCCCGGCCCGGTTCGGGCCGAGCCGCTCAGGCGCGCGGGAGCCAGCCGTGGTCGAGCGCGTGCACGACGGCGGCCGTGCGCGAGGACGTGCCCGTCTTGCGGAGCACGGCGCCGACGTGCTTCTCGACCGTCCGCCGGGACACGACGAGGCGCTCGGCGATCTCCCGGTCGCCGAGCCCGTGCGCGAGCCAGCCGAGCACCTCGGCCTCGCGCGGCGTGAGCCCCGAGGCGGCCGTGCCCGCCCGGGCGGGCCGCTCCGCCGCGGCGGACGCGTAGGGGATGTCGGCGCGCAGGAGCGTGCCCCACCCGGGGATCTCCGCCACGTCGGCGGCCCCGTCGAGGGCCGCGCGCAGCTCGTGCCAGGCGCGCGACGCCGTCCCGGGTGAGCCGTCCCGGTCCCTGCCGGGCTCCGCCTCCTGCTGGACGAGCAGGCGCAGCGTGTCGGGACGGTGCACGAGCGCGACGTGGAGCCGCGGCGCCGTCCCACCCCGGCGGACCGCGCGGTCGACCTCGGCCACGAGCCCGACGGCGGCGTCGGCGACCGCACGCGAGACCGGGCGCACGTCGCCGACCTCGGTGACGACGCGCCGGCCGCCGGGCGGGTCGCCGTCGGTGCGCGCGTGGTCGCGCAGCACCCGTGCCAGCGACGGCTCGCCGCGGCCCGCCGTGACGATCGCGCCCGCGGCGCTCTGCGT
This sequence comes from Actinotalea solisilvae, assembly GCF_016464425.1. GTDB lineage: Bacteria > Actinomycetota > Actinomycetes > Actinomycetales > Cellulomonadaceae > Actinotalea > Actinotalea solisilvae. The sequence goes on along the minus strand of NZ_JADDKQ010000001.1, from coordinate 102,975 downwards.
GAGGACCTCGAGCGCGTCGACGTCGTCGGGCGTGAAGCGCCGGCGGCGACCCGCGAACGCGACGTTCACCCCGATGACGTCGCCGCGCCACCAGATCGGCACGGCGAGGGCCGCGCCGTGGCTCGCCGGGTGGTCCGGCGGCAGGTGACCCCCGCTCACCGACGCGTAGTCGTCGATGACCACCGGACGCCGCCGCGCGACGGCCTGGCCCGTCGCGCCCTCGTCGAGCGGGAAGCTCTGCCCGAGGCGGCACGCGATGCCCCGCTCCGCGAGCTTGCGGTAGGTCGACGACTCGCGGTCGACGACGGAGATGCTGCCCGCGGGCGCGTCGACGAGGCGGCGGCTCTCCGCGAGCAGCGTGTGCAGCGTCGGCGTGAGACGGAGGTCGGCGTAGAGGTCCGCGACGGCGCGCTCGAGCCGGGGCGCGCGCGCCCTGGACCGCGGCCTGCGGCCTGGCTCCCGGTCGCCGTCGACCATGGACCGACCCTAGCCCCCGAGGTGCCCGGCGTGGCCGGCGTCGCGGGGGTCACCGCGCGCCGCCCGTGCGCGACGTCGCCGCGGTGACTACCGTCGCGGGCATGCCACTCATGCAGCCTCGTGACCTGTCCGGGACCGTCGTCGCCGTCACCGGCGCCTCCGCCGGCATCGGCCGTGCCACCGTGGAGGCCCTGGTCGCGGCGGGCGCGAACGTGGTCGCCGGTGCGCGACGGCTCGAGCGCCTCACCGCGCTGGCCGAGGAGCTGGGGACCGACCGCGTCGTCCCGGTGCCGATGGACGTGCGCGAGCCCGCCGACAACGCACGGCTCGTGCAGGCCGCGCTGGACACCTGGGGCCGGCTGGACTCGGTGGTCGCCAACACGGGCATCGGCTCCTACGGGTCGGTCCTCGACGGCAGCGACGAGGACGTCCGCACCATGATCGACACGAACTTCACGGGGACCGTCTTCACCGTGCGCGCCGCGCTCCCGCCGATGCTCGAGGCCGGCGCCGGGGACGTCGTCATCGTCGCGTCGGTGGCCAGCTTCCGCGGCGGCGCCGACGAGGCGGTCTACGCCGGAACGAAGTTCGCCCAGCAGGGCTTCGCGGGTTCGATCGACCGCGAGCTGCGGGAGAAGGGCATCCGCGTGACGACGATCAACCCGGCCGGCGTCGAGACCGAGTTCGCGCTCGGCCGCGGCCGCACGGAGGGCGATCCGGCGCTCGCCGAGTACCTGCGCCCGGAGATGGTCGCCCACGCGGTGGTCACCACGCTGCAGCAGCCGCGCGCGATGCGGACGCAGCACTGGGCGATGTGGAGCATGGGCCAGGGCAGCTGAGACCGGTCGTCATGCCGTGCGGTCGGCACGCCGGGCGAGGGCCGGCAGCAGCGCGAGCGCGAGCGCGGCCCCCGCGAGCGTGAGGACCGTGTAGCTGCTCGCCGCCACGACGACGCCGGACAGCGCGCCCGCCCCGGCGCCCGCGAGCGCGATCGACACGTCGACGTCGCCCTGGACCCGCGCGCGCGTCCCGGGCGGCGTCGCGTCGACCACCATCGCCGTGCCCGCGATGATCCCGAGGTTCCACCCGAGCCCGAGCAGGGCGAGGGTCACGAGGGACGCGGCGACGGACGTGCCGAGCACCGCGCCGGCCAGCCCGGACGCCAGGAGCACGACGCCGGACGCCACGGCCACCGGGACCCGTCCGACCCGGTCGACGAGCGCACCGTGACCAGCGACGGCAGGTACATCGCGGCGATGTGCACGCCGATGACCATGCCCACCGCGCCGAGCGAGTGGTCGTGGTCGCGCATGTGGACCGGCGTCATCGTCATGATCGCGGTCATCACGACCTGCGCGACCACCATGACGACGCCTCCGGCGAGGACCCCGCGCGGCAGGCCCGCGACGCGCGCCGTCGGGCGTCGCGGCGTGCCCGCCGGAGCCCCGGAGTCGTCCGGGGCGGCGAGCCGGAGTCGCTCGGCGAGGAGCAGCGGGTCCGGGTGCAGGAGCACCGAGAGCGTCGTCCCCGCGGCGAGGTACGCGGCGGCGGCGAGGATGAACGGTCCCGCGAGCGCGGGTGCGCCCCACGCCGTCGCGACCCGGCTCATGGGGTCGACGAGGTTCGGGCCGACGACGGCGCCGAGCGTCGTCGACACCATCGCGATGCTCGCGGCGCGGCCCCGTCGGCTCGGCACCGCGAGGTCGGTGCCCGCGTAGCGCGCCTGCAGGTTGGTCGCCGTGCCGGCTCCGTACGCGAGCAGCGCGGCGAACAGCAGGAGCGCGGAGTCCGCGCGCGCCGCCACGACGACCCCGACGGCGCCGGCGCCGCCCACGAGGAAGCCGCCGCCGAGGCCGTACCGACGGCCGTGGCGCTGGCTCACGCGTCCGACGACGAGGGCGGTCAGCGCGGAGCCGAGCGTGAGGACGGCCGCGGGCAGACCGGCGTAGGCGTCCCCGCCGAGCATGTCCTTGGCGAGCAGGGCACCCACCGTGACGCCGGCCGCGAGGCCGGCCCCGCCCAGGACCTGCGTCGCGACGACGACCTGCAGCGTGCGCCGTTGGACCGCGGCGCGCAGGCGGTCGCGAGCGTCCTCGCCGGTCGCCAGCGGGTCGTGCACCTGGGAGGCCTCTCGGACGTCGGGCGGACCGGGCGCGGACCGTCGGTGCCGACGCCGCCCCGGTCAGACCATCGTCACGAGCATGGCGGGGCGGGCGAGGATCTCTCCGACGTCGGCGAGGAAGCGCGACGCCTGCTCGCCGTCCACCAGCCGGTGGTCGAAGGACAGGCTGAGCGTCATGACGCTCCGCAGCGCGATCTCGCCGCGATGCTCCCACGGCGTCCGGCGCACGGCACCGGTCGCGAGGATCGCGGCCTGCCCCGGGACGAGGATCGGGGTGCCCGCGTCGATGCCGAAGACCCCGATGTTCGTCACCGAGATCGTCCCGCCGGTGAGGTCGGCGGGTGGGGTCTCGCCGGCGCGCGCGGCCACGGCGAGGGCGCGGATCGCGTCGGCGAGGCCGACGAGGTCGAGGCGCTCCGCGTCGCGGACGACCGGGACGAGGAGCCCGCGGGGCGTCGCCGCGGCGACGCCGAGGTCCACGTACCCGTACCGGACGATCTCGCCGGCCGCCTCGTCCCAGTGCGCGTTGAGCGACGGGTGGCGCCGGAGCGCGACGGTCATCGCCTTGCAGACGAGCGCGAGCACGGTCACGCGGTGCCCGGAGAACCGGCGGTCCTCGGCGAGGTCGGCGAGCAGCTCGACGGACGGCGTGACGTCGACCGTGAGGAACTCCGTGGCGTGCGGCGCCGTGAACGCGCTGGCCACCATCGCCGCGGCCGTGTGCTTGCGGACGCCCGTCACCGGGGTGCGCACCTCGCGCTGCGCGGCGAGCGGCTGCCCGGTCCGGGCGACCTCCGAGGGTGCGGCCGACGGCCGCGACGGCCCTGACGATGCGGCGACGGGTGCCGTGGGGACGGGAGGTGCCGACGGCACCGGACCCGCCGACGGTCGCAGGGCGGCAGGGGCCGTCGGTGCCGTCGGTGCCGTCAGGGCCGCGGCCCCCCGCGCGTGGGCGAGCACGTCGTCGCGGGTGATGAGCCCGTCCTCGCCCGTCCCGGTCACCTGCTCGAGGTCCACACCGAGCTCGTGCGCGAGGTGCCGCACGGGCGGATAGGTCCGGGGCCGCTCGGCCCGCCGCGACGGTGCGTGCACCGAGGCGTGCGACGAGGCGTGCGACGAGGGATCCGGCGTGGGGCCGGCGTCGTGCCGCGCGGTCCAGCTCGCGGCGCGGGCACGGCGGCGCGGGTGGGCGCCGCGCTCGACGGGCGGGCCGTAGCCGACGAGGACCGACGTCCGCGCCGGCGTGGCGGGCGGGGGCTCGGGGACGGGCACGGCGGCGTCCTCGCGGCGTCCGGCCGCGGGTGCCGGCACGTCGGACGCGACGTCGACGGCGAGGATCGGCGCCCCGACCGGCACCGTGGTGCCCTCCTCGACGCACAGGCGCGTGACGACGCCCGCGAACGGCGACGGCAGCTGGACGAGCGCCTTCGCGGTCTCGACCTCGGCGATCACCTGGTTGAGCGTCACGGTGTCGCCGACGGCGACCTCCCACGTGACGAGGTCGGCCTCGGTGAGGCCCTCACCGAGGTCCGGCATGGCGAACTCGCGCTCGGTCACGGTCATCCCTTCCAGCCGGTGAGGGAGTTCTGCCGGCCGAGCACGCGGTCGACGGCGTCGAGGATGCGGTCGACGTCGGGCAGGAAGTGCTCCTCGAGCTTCGCGGCCGGGTACGGCACGTCGAAGCCCGTGACGCGCGCAGGAGCCTGCTCGAGATGGAAGAAGCACCGCTCGGTGATGCTCGCCGCGATCTCCGCGCCGAGGCCGGCGTGCTGCTGCGCCTCGTGCGTGATCACGAGCCGGCCCGTGCGCCGCACGGAGGCCTCGACCGTCGCGAGGTCGACCGGGGAGAGCGACCGGAGGTCGACCACCTCCAGCCCGATCCCCTCGTCGCGCGCGGCGAGCGCGGCCTCGCGCGCGGTCGCGACGAGCGGCCCGTAGGTCACGACCGTGACGTCGTCGCCCTCGACGACGACGCGTGCGGTGTCCATCGCGGGGGCCGCGGCGAGCGCGGCGTCCGAGTCGTCGACCTCGCCCTTGGTCCAGTAGCGGCGCTTGGGCTCGAAGAAGATCACCGGGTCGTCGCACGCGATCGCCTGGCGGAGGAGGGTGTGGGCGTCCTGCGGGTCGCTGCACGTGACCACGCGCAGCCCGGCCGTGTGGGCGAAGTACGCCTCGGGCGACTCGGAGTGGTGCTCGACCGCCCCGATGCCGCCGCCGTACGGGATGCGCACCGTGATCGGCATCCGCACCGCGCCGCCGGTGCGGTAGTGCAGCTTGGCGACCTGGGTGACGAGCTGGTCGAACGCGGGGTACACGAAGCCGTCGAACTGGATCTCGACGACGGGCCGGTAGCCGCGGTACGCGAGCCCGACGGCGGTCCCGACGATGCCCGCCTCGGCGAGCGGGGTGTCCATGACGCGGTCCGGACCGAACTCGCGCTGGAGGCCGTCCGTGACGCGGAAGACCCCGCCGAGGCGGCCGACGTCCTCGCCCATGACGAGGACCTTGGGGTCCTCCGCGAGCGCGTGCCGCAGGCCGGACGTGAGCGCGGCCGCGAGGGTGAGCGTGGCGGTCATGCCGCGCCCCCGTGCTGCTCGGCGGCCTCGGCGTCCGGCGCGTCGTCGGCGGCGTGGACCTCGTCGAACATCGCGAGGTACGCCGCGTACTGGCTTCGCTGGCGCTCGAGCCACGACGTCGGCGCGGTGTAGACGTGGTCGAAGACGCTCAGGGGAGGGGGCGCCTCGAGCCCGAGGCAGCCGCGCCGCATCTCGGCCGCCGCCGCGTCGGCGCGCGCGGTGACCGCCGTCGTCAGCTCGTCGGTGAGCCGCCCGCGGGCCTCGAGCAGGCGCTCGACGCGCAGGACGGGGTCCTTCGCCGCCCAGCGCTCGGCGACCGCGGCGTCGACGTAGCGGGTCGGGTCGTCCGACGTCGTGTGCGGGCCGCGGCGGTAGGTGACCGCCTCGACGAACGTCGGGCCCTCGCCCCGGCGCGCCCGGTCGAGCGCCGCGCGCATCACGGCCGTCACGGCGAGGACGTCGTTGCCGTCGACGCGGACGCTGGGGATGCCGAAGCCGGGCGCGCGGTCGGCGAGCGCGCGCACGGCGACGAGCCCGACCGGCTCGGAGATGGCCCACTGGTTGTTCTGGCAGAAGAAGATCACCGGGGCGTGGAACGTCGCGGCGAACACCATGGCCTCGTTGACGTCGCCCTGGCTCGTGGCGCCGTCGCCGAAGTAGGCGACCGCGACCGAGTCGACGCCGTCCTTGACGCAGCCGAGCGCGTACCCCGTCGCGTGCAGCGTCTGCGCGCCGATGATGATGGTTGGCGTCGCCATGCCGACGGACCACGGGTCCCAGCCGGACGCGGCCGTGCCGCGCCACACGCGCACGAGGTCCGTCAGCCCGACGCCGCGGCAGTAGGCGACGCCGTTCTCGCGGTAGCTCGAGAACACGAAGTCGTCGCGGCGCAGGGCACGCGCCGAACCCACCTGCGCGGCCTCCTGGCCGAGCAGCGGTGGCCACAGGCCGAGCTCGCCCTGGCGCTGGAGCGCGGTCGCCTCGAGGTCGAGGCGGCGGACGACGACCATGTCCTCGTAGAGCGCGACGAGCTCGTCGTCGCCGACGTCGGCGACCCACGGGTCGTGCTCGGGGCTCGGCAGGCGCACCCCGTCGGGGGAGACGAGCCGGACGACGTCGTCCGCGTCGTCGGGCATCGGGGCGAGCGCGACGTCCGGTGCCTCGGGGCTCGGCGCACCCGCCGCCGGGGGGCCGGCCCGCCGGGGCGGCGGCACCACCTCCGGCACGGGCGCCGACGGCGCCACCTCCGCCGCGGGCGCCGACGGCGCCGGGTGGTGGGGCGACGTTCCGGCGCGGGCACTCTCGACCGTGGTCCGGACAGCGGTCCGGGAGACATCCTGACGCAGCATGTTTCGCTCCATAGCGGCGCCGTCGCTCTTGTGGAGCTCGAGGCACCATTGCCCGATGTGCGGCCAGGGTACGACCGCAAGGGACCTTCTGCCCATGCTCTCGATCCCGGCGTGGCGCATCCGGGTGACGCCGGGCGCCCGGTGTGCCCCGGACCATCGCCTGACCGGCGGACGGCGTGCTCGGCGCGGAGCCGCGGCCCGCGCGTCGGCGCACCGCCTCTCGCGCCGGGACCTCCCGCGCTGGTAGGACGGACGTCACGGGGGCTCACGAGGCGCCCGGTCCGACAGAGAGGTGGGACATGGACAAGGTGGTCCGGAGCGCCGAGGAGGCGGTCGCCGACATCCCCCCCGGGGCGACCCTCGCGGTCGGGGGGTTCGGCCTGTGCGGGATCCCGAGCGTGCTCATCGGCGCGCTGCTCGAGTCCGGGGTCGGTGATCTCGAGGTCGTGAGCAACAACTGCGGCGTCGACGACTGGGGGCTCGGGCTCCTGCTGGCGGCGCGCCGGGTGCGCCGGGTGATCGCGTCGTACGTGGGCGAGAACAAGGAGTTCGCGCGGCAGTTCCTCGCGGGCGAGCTCGAGGTGGAGCTCACGCCGCAGGGCACCCTCGCCGAGCGCCTGCGCGCGGGTGGCAGCGGCATCCCGGCCTTCTACACGGCGACGGGCGTGGGCACCCAGGTGGCCGAGGGCGGCCTGCCGTGGCGCTACGACGCCGAGGGCGGCGTCGCGGTCGCCTCGCCGCCCAAGCCCACCGAGCGTTTCACGGTGCGCGGCGTCGAGCGGGAGTTCGTGCGCGAGCAGGCCATCACGGCCGACTTCTCGCTCGTGCGGGCCTGGAAGGGCGACCGCGCGGGCAACCTCGTCTTCCGGTCCTCGGCGCGCAACTTCAACCCGCTGTGCGCCGCGGCCGGCCGGGTGTGCGTCGCCGAGGTCGAGCACCTCGTCGAGGTCGGCGAGATCGACCCGGACGCCGTGCACCTGCCCGGGATCTTCGTCGACCGCGTGGTCGCCCTGACGCCCGAGCAGGCCGCCGACAAGCGCATCGAGAAGCGCACCGTGCGGAGCGCGTCGTGAGCGCGCTGACGCGCGAGCAGATGGCCGCGCGCGCCGCGCTCGAGCTGCCCGACGGCAGCTACGTCAACCTGGGCATCGGCCTGCCCACGCTCGTGCCCAACCACCTGCCGCCGGGCGTCGAGCTCGTGCTCCAGTCGGAGAACGGCGTCCTCGGCGTCGGGCCCTACCCGGCCGACGGCGACGTCGACCCCGACCTCATCAACGCGGGCAAGGAGACGATCACCGTCGCGCCGGGCGCGAGCTACTTCGACTCCGCGACGAGCTTCGCGATGATCCGTGGCGGCAAGGTCGACGTCGCGGTGCTCGGCGCCATGCAGGTCTCGGCCGCGGGCGACATCGCCAACTGGATGATCCCGGGGAAGATGGTCAAGGGGATGGGCGGGGCGATGGACCTCGTCCACGGCGCGCGCCGGATCGTCGTGCTCATGGAGCACGTCGCCCGCGACGGGTCGCCCAAGATCCTGCCCGAGTGCACCCTCCCGCTCACGGGCCGCGGGGTCGTGGACCGGGTCGTCACCGACCTGGCCGTGATCGACGTGACGCCGCGGGGCCTCGTGCTGCGCGAGCGCGCGCCGGGCGTGGGCGTCGACGAGATCCGCGCGGCGACCGGCGTGCCGCTCCTGGTCGACGGCACCGACGCCGACGTCCCCGAGGCGGTGCTCGCATGAGCGCGCGCGAGGTCGTCGTCGTCGCATTCGCGCGCACGCCTATGGGGCGCCTCAACGGCGCGCTCGCGGCGGTGAGCGCTGCGGGTCTCGGCGCGGTGGCGATCCGCGGCGCGCTCGAGCGGGCCGGGATCGCGCCCGCGGACGTGGACCACGTGGTCATGGGCCAGGTGATCCAGGCGGGCGCCGGGCAGAACCCCGCGCGGCAGGCCGCGCGCGGCGCCGGCATCCCGTGGACCGTCCCGGCGGTGACGGTCAACAAGGTGTGCCTCAGCGGGCTGACCGCCGTCGTCGACGCCGCGCGGACGATCCGCCTCGGCGAGGCCGACGTCGTCGTCGCGGGCGGCCAGGAGTCGATGAGCCAGGCGCCGCACCTGCTGCCCGGCTCGCGGCGCGGCTGGACGTACGGCGACGTCAGCGCGGTCGACTCGCTCGCCCACGACGGGCTCACCGACGCGTTCGACCACGAGTCCATGGGCGCGTCCACCGAGCGTGGGAACGCGCTCCACCGGATCGGCCGGCAGGCGCAGGACGAGGTCGCCGCGGCGAGCCACCGACGCGCCGCGGCCGCGGTCGAGCAGGGCGTCTTCGCGGCCGAGATCGAGCCGGTCGAGGTCCCGCAGCGCCGGGGCGACCCGGTCCGGGTGTCCGAGGACGAGGGCATCCGCCCGGGGACCACGGTCGAGTCGCTCGCGGCGCTGAGGCCCGCGTTCGCGGCCGACGGCACCATCACCGCGGGCAACGCGTCGCCGCTCACCGACGGCGCCGCGGCGCTCGTCGTGGCCGCGCGCGACGTCGTGGAGGCGCGCGGGCTGCCGTGGCTCGCGGTCGTCGGAGCCGCGGGCCAGGTGGCCGGGCCGGACACGTCCCTGCACTCCCAGCCGTCGGCGGCGGTCACCGCCGCGCTCGCGCGGGCCGGCTGGGACGTCGGCTCGCTCGACCTGCTCGAGATCAACGAGGCCTTCGGCTCCGTGGTGGTCCAGTCGCTCGCCGACCTGGGCTACCCGCTCGAGCGGACCAACGTGCACGGCGGGGCCATCGCGCTCGGGCACCCCATCGGCGCGTCGGGCGCGCGCCTCGCGGGGCACGCCGCGACCGAGCTCGCGCGGCGCGGCTCGGGCCGGGCGGCCGTGGCCCTGTGCGGCGGCGGCGGCCAGGGGGAGGCGCTCCTGCTCTCCCGCTGACCGGCGCCCCCACGCGGGCCGGCGGGACGTGCGGCGCGTGGGGCTCGAGGGACCGGTGGGGCCGGTCGGGGCCCTCGCGGAGTGCTGAGCAGCCCCCAGCGTCACGCGCGCCGCACGGGCGGTCAGGCCTCCGCCGCGGGGGCGGGCTCTGCGGCGTCGGTCCTCACGTCCGCGGCGCCCGCGCCCCGCCGGCTGAGCCGCAGCAGGGGCAGGGCCAGCAGCTCGACGCCCGCGCCGATGACGTACGACGTGCCGTACCCCCACACGTCCGCCGACCGGCCGAGCGCCGGCTGGACCGCCGCGGCGCCCACGCCCGCGACCATCGAGTCGGCCGACAGCAGCGTGGCGCGCTGGCTGGACGGGACCAGGTCGTTGAGGAACGCCTGGCGGATGGGGAAGATCGCGGCCTGCGCGATCCCCATGAGCACGAGCAGCAGGAGGGCGACGGCGAACGACCGCGTGAGCCCTAGGACCGCGAGGACCAGGGCGCTCACCGCGGTGCCGAGCACGATCGCCGTCGTGCGCCGCCGCACGACGGCGCGCACCCGCGGCGCCGCGAGACCGCCGACGAGCTGCGACCCGGCCACGACCGCCGCCGCGATGCCGGCGACGCCGTAGGCGCCGCCCTCGCCGTAGAGCTCGAGCAGGAACGGCTGCATCGCGTAGAAGGCGTAGAACCCGACGCCCGACGTGAAGGCCCCGGCCGCCATGAGCCACCGCACCGGCGGGTGTCGGCGGCCGTAGTCGAACGAGGTCGTGGCGACGTCCCGCGCGACCTCGCGCGCGGGGCGACCGCGGTCCGGCGTGAAGCCCAGCTCCCTCATGAGCACCGCGGCGACGACGAACATCAGGACGAGCGTCGCGACGCGGAGGACGTAGGGCACGCCCAGGTCGGTGGCCTGCGCGACGACACCGCCCAGCACGGACCCGACGAGCATCGCCGCGCCCGACACCACCTGGGCCCGGCCGAACACCGCCTCGAGGCTGCCGGCGTGCCGCGCGTGCTTGAGGGCGTCGACGACCCACGCCTCGAGCGCGCCGGAGAAGAACGTGAACCCGAGACCGAGGAGCGCCGAGGACACCGCCCACTGCCAGAACGGCGCCTGCCACACCCACAGCGCGTAGTAGAGCGCGGTCGTCGCGGCGAGGACGACGGTCCCCGCGAGGTACGAGAACCGCCGCCCCCGCGTGTCCGCGACGACACCGGTCGGGATCTCGAAGACGACCATGCCCACGCTGAAGAACGCGTTGGCCGCGAACGCCTCGAGGTTCGTCAGACCCGCGTCGAGCAGGAAGAGCGTGTTGATGCCCCAGATGTACGACGCCGCGAGCGTGTTGCCGAGCACCAGCACGAGGTACACGCGCTCGACGCGCCGTGCGAGGCCCTCGTCCGGTGGCGCGGCCGGCACGGTGCCCGGGTCCTGGCTCAGCTGCCGTCGGTCCCGACGTTGATGATGTTCCCGAAGGGGTCCTCGAACCAGACCGACCGCATCCCGTCCATGTCGGCGACGCCGTCGTGGAAGACGACCTCGGGCATGTCGTAGGTCTCGAACCGCACGCCCCGGGACCGCAGGTCCGCCACCTCCCGGTCGAACACGTCCGACGGCACGATGAACGAGATCGCCGTCGCCCGGTTCGTGCCCGCGTAGCTCGACTGGTAGACGAAGATCGGCACACCACCGGCGGTGTAGGTGAGCGCCCCTGGGAACGGCTCCTCGGCCGTGAAGCCGAGCGTCCCCTCGTAGAACTCCTTGGCGCGGTCCATGTCGGTCACGGCGAGCACGGGCATGGGGGCGTGGTCGGAGAGCATGGCTCCTCCTGGCGCGGACCAGACGACCATCGGCTGGTCGGCCCTTCGACCCTAGGACCGGCCCTGGGCGCGGTCAACGCACCCTCGCCCCGGCCGGGAGCGCTGGCTAGCCTCGCTGCAGACGCCTGCGGTCCCCGGCCGGGGTCCTGCGTCCGGCCGAGGGAGCGGGCATGGAGGAGCACGACGTCGTCGTCATCGGGATGGGACCGGGCGGGGAGGAGGTGGCCGGTCGCCTCGCGGAGGCAGGGCTCGACGTGCTGGGCGTCGAGGCCGAGCTCGTCGGCGGCGAGTGCCCGTACTGGGCCTGCGTGCCGACCAAGATGATGGTGCGCGCGGGGGAGACGCTCGCCGAGGCCGGGCGCGTCGGCGCGCTCGCCGGGTCCGTCGAGGGGGTCCGGGCCGACTGGGCGCCCGTCGCGCGCCGGATCCGCGACGAGGCGACCGACGACTGGGACGACACCGTCGCCGTCGACCGGTTCACGGGCAAGGGCGGCAGGCTCGTCCGCGGGCGCGGACGGCTCGTCGAGCGCGACGTCGTCGAGGTGGTCGGGCCGCACGGGACCAGCCGCCACCGGGCGCGGCGCGGGGTCGTCGTCGCGAGCGGCTCGGCCCCGGCGGTGCCCGACCTCGACGGGCTCGGCACCGTGCCGTACTGGACCAACCGCGGGGCCGTCGAGGCCGCGACGCTGCCCGCGTCGCTCGTGGTGCTCGGCGGCGGCCCGGTCGGGTGCGAGCTCGCCCAGGTCTTCGCCCGGTTCGGCGTCGAGGTGACGCTCGTCGAGTCGTCCGAGCGGCCGCTCTCGATGGAGGAGCCGGAGTCCGGCGACCTCGTGCGGCGCGTGCTGGAGGCGGACGGCATCCGGGTGCTGACGCGGGCGCGCGCGACGCGCGTCGAGCCCGACGGCGACGGCGTGCGCGTGACGGTCGACGTCCGGGGGCCGGACCGGCCCGAGGGCGGTGTCGTGCACGCCGAGCGGCTGCTCGTCGCTACCGGGCGCCGCGTGGACCTCGCGGCGGTCGGCCTCGACGTCGTCGGACAGGACGCGTCCGCGCGTGCGGCGACGGTCGACGAGCGCTGCCGGGTCGCCGACGGCGTCTGGGCCGTGGGCGACGTCACGGGCCGGGGCGCGTTCACGCACGTCGCCATGTACCAGGCGGGCGTCGTCGTGCGCGACGTCCTCGGCCAGGACGGGCCGCCGGCGTCGTACCACGCGCTGCCGCGCGTGACGTTCACCGAGCCCGAGGTCGGCGCCGTCGGGCTGACCGAGCGCCAGGCGCGCGAGCGGCTCGCGGACGTCCGCACCGCCCAGGTCGACATCGCCTCGACGACGCGTGGCTGGATCCACCACACGGGCAACGAGGGCTTCCTCAAGCTCGTCGTCGACGGCGAGCGGGACGTGCTCGTGGGCGCGACGGCGGCGGGGCCGTCGGGCGGCGAGGTGCTGGGCGCGCTCGCGGTCGCCGTGCACGCGGGGGTGCCCGTCGCGACCCTGCGCTCGATGATCTACGCGTACCCGACCTTCCACCGGGGGATCGAGGCCGCGCTCGCCGAGCTCGGCTGACCCCCGGCCCCGCGGCTCAGGCGACCGGGTCCGCGGGGTAGTCGATGCTGAGGACGCGGTGCCGGCTGAGCGCGCCGAGCGTGCGCTCGCCGTCGGTCACGCGCGCGACGTCGGCGTTGGTCCGCAGCAGGACCGCGAGGGCGTCGTAGAGCGACGTGCCGAGCGCGACCGAGGGCACTCCGGTGACGCCGTCGAGCGTCGCCGCGGGCTGCAGCAGGTCGGGCGTCACGGGCGTCGCGGCGAGCCGGCGGATCGCACGGTCCTCGCCGACGAACTCGCGCACGAACGGCGACGCCGGCGCGCCGAGCACCTCGCGCGGCGGCGCGGACTGCTCGAGGTTCCCGCCCTGGGACAGGACGGCGACCCGGTCGCCGAGGCGGATCGCCTCGTCGAGGTCGTGCGTGACGAGCACGATCGTCTTGCGCACGTCGGCCTGGAGGCGCAGGAACTCGTCCTGGAGCCGGGCGCGCGCGATGGGGTCGACCGCGGAGAAGGGCTCGTCCATGAGGAGCATCACCGGGTCCGCGGCCAGGGCGCGCGCGACGCCCACGCGCTGGCGCTGGCCGCCCGAGAGCTGGTGCGGGTAGCGGCGCGCGAAGACGCCGGGGTCGAGCCCGACGAGCTCGAGCAGCTCCGCGCTGCGCTCGCGCACGCGCCGCGCGGGCCAGCCGAGCAGGCGCGGGACGGTGCCGACGTTGGTCTCGATGGTCTGGTGCGGGAAGAGGCCGACGTTCTGGATGACGTAGCCGATGCGACGCCGCAGCTCGACCGGGTCGCCCGCGGTGACGTCCTCCCCGCCGAGGAGGATGCGCCCGCTCGTGGGCTCCACGAGCCGGTTGATCATGCGCAGGACCGTCGACTTACCGCAGCCCGAGGGGCCGATGAGCACCATGAGCTCGCCCGCCGCGACCTCCAGGCCGAGGTCCCGCACCGCCACGGTCCCGTCCGGGTACTCCTTGCGCAGGTGCTCGAGCACCAGGGGCGCGGCGTCACCCGGTCCGGGCGCCGTGGCCCGGGCGGCGGGGGCCGGGGCCTGCGGGGTAGCGTCCACGCATGTCCTCCCGATCGGTGGTCGCCGCGGACCCGGGCAACCCGTGGTTCTCGGCGCGGTACCTCCAGGACAACACGGAGACGATCCTCGCCGCGCTGCGGGAGCACGCGCTGCTGACCACGCAGGCCGTGGTCCTCGCGACGGCGATCGCGGTGCCGCTGGCCGTGGCAGCGTACTGGTTCCGCCGCCTCGGCGGCCCGCTGCTCGCCGTCTCGGGCGTCCTGTACACCGTGCCCTCGCTCGCGCTCTTCGCGTTCGTCGCGCCCGTGCTGGGCACCGGCACGCGGACCGTGCTGCTGGGCCTGGTGGTGTACGCGCTCCTGCTCATCCTCCGCAACAGCCTCGCCGGGCTGCAGCAGGTCCCGCCCGACGTGCTCGACGCCGCCCGCGGCATGGGCTACGGCCGCCTCGCCACCCTGCTCAGGGTCGAGCTGCCGCTCGCGCTCCCCGGGATCATGACGGGCCTGCGCCTCGCGACGGTCTCGACGGTCGCGCTCACGACGATCGGCGTCCTCGTCGGCCACGGGGGGCTGGGCCAGCTGATCCTCGGCGGCTTCCGGAACAACTTCTACCGGGCCGAGATCCTCACGGGCACGGTGCTGTGCGTCGCGCTCGCCCTCCTGCTCGACCTCGTGCTCGCAGCCCTGGGCCGCGCGCTCACGCCCTGGACGCGCCGGGCGGCGGGGTGAGGCGCCGGTGAACGCCCTCGAGCAGGCGGTGACGTGGCTCAACGACCCCCTGAACTGGACCAACCCCGGCGGCGTGCTCGACCGGCTCGGCGAGCACGTCGCGATCTCGGGTGCGGCGGTGCTCCTCGCGTGCCTCGTCGCCTGGCCGCTCGGCCTGTGGCTGGGCCACACCGGACGCGGGGCGGCCGTCGCCGTCGTCCTGTCGAACCTCACCCTCGCGGTCCCGGTCATCGCGATGCTCACGCTGCTGCCCCTCACCTTCCTCGGCTTCGGCCGTGCGCCCGTCGTCATCGCGCTCACCGTGTTCGCGATCCCCCCGCTGCTCGCGAACGCGCAGACGGGCGTCGCGCAGGCGGACGCCGAGGCGCGCGACGCGGCGCGCGGCATGGGCCTGTCGGGCGCGCAGGTGCTGCGCCGGGTCGAGGTCCCGCTCGCGGTGCCGTACCTCGCGACCGGCCTGCGGACCGCCGCGGTCCAGGTCGTCGCGACGGCCGCGCTCGCGTCCTTCGTCAACGGGGGCGGCCTCGGCCAGATCATCAGCGCGGGGTTCGGGCTCGGCATGGCCGTGGGCGGGGGCCAGATCCTGGCCGGGGGTCTGCTCGTGACGCTCCTGGCGCTGCTCGTCGAGGGCGTGCTGGCGGTCGTGGAGCGTGCCGTCACGCCGCGCGGGATCCGGCGCGAGCGAGCGGCGCGGCCCGCCTGAGGCCAGGCCCCTGCGGCCGCGCGGGCGGCCCGGACGGCGTCCGGTCGGTCCGGGTTGGTGACGATTCGCTCACGATGTCGGCGCGTGCCGGGGTCTCGGGTTGCGGAGCCGGGCCCGCGCGTGTTCGGCTCGGTGCCGCGAGTGGCCACGGGTCGCTCGCCGGACACGCGGCCGCCACGAGGGCGCGCCGGGACACGGAAGGCGACACCATGCGCATCCCCGCTCGGACCAGCACGGCCCGCACCAGCCCGGCGCGCGCCGCCGCGATCGCCACGCTGGCGCTGACGCTCGCCGGCGCGCTCACCGCGTGCGGCGAGGCCGGGTCGTCCGGCACCGAGGAGGCTCCGACGGCCGAGGCCGGCGCGGAGGGCTGCGCGCCCGTCGCGGGCGAGCAGCTGGTCGTGCTCGAGGACGACAAGCAGCTCCAGAACACCGACAACGTCATCCCCGCGGTCAACGCCGCCGCGGCGACCCCCGAGCTGCTCGCGGCACTCGACGCGGTCTCGGCCGCCCTCGACACCCCGAAGCTCATCGAGCTCAACCGCGCGGTCGACGTCGACCGGCAGACGCCCGCCGTCGCCGCGCAGGCGTTCGCGGACGCCGAGGGCCTCACCGAGGGGCTGACCGCGACCCAGAGCGGCCCGCTGACGATCGGCGCCGCGAACTTCAGCGAGAACCAGACGCTCGGCGAGCTGTACCGCATCGTGCTCACGGCCGTCGGGTACGAGGCGACCGTCCAGCAGATCGGCAACCGGGAGCTGTACGGGCCGGCGCTGCAGAGCGGCGAGATCCAGGTCGTGCCCGAGTACGCCGCGACGATGGCGGACTACCTGCACGGCGTGGTCGAGGGCGGCGAGGGAGAGCCGGCGTCGTCGTCGGACCTCGACGAGACCGTCGCGAACCTCACCGCGCTGGGCGAGCAGGTCGGCGTCGTCTTCGGGACGCCGTCGCAGGCGCAGGACCAGAACGCCTTCGCGGTGACGCAGGAGTTCGCGGACACCTACGACGTCGCCACGCTCTCGGACCTCGCCGAGAAGTGCTCGGGCGCGGCGACCGTCCTCGGCGGCCCGCCGGAGTGCCCCGAGCGCGACAAGTGCCAGCTCGGCCTGGAGGAGGTCTACGACTTCCGCGCGGGTGAGTTCAGCTCGCTCGACGCGGGTGGCCCGCAGACCAAGGCGGCCCTCACCAGCGGTGAGATCAGCGTGGGCCTCGTCTTCTCCTCGGACGCGTCGCTCGCCGGCTGACCCGCGCCACGGGCTCGACCCGCGTCGCGGACAGGCCCCGCCGGCATCCCGGCGGGGCCTGTCGCCGTCGGGGCGACGTCAGGCCTGGAGCTCGGTGAGCACCGCGGGGAGCTCGTCGAGCAGCTCGCGCGCGAGGTAGCCCTGCGCCGCGACGCGCGCGGCGAGCCGGTCGCCCGCGGCGCCGTGGAGGTGGGTGCCCCAGCACGCGGCCTGCGCCGGCGTGGCGCCCCGGGCCAGGACGCCGCCGACCGCGCCGACGAGCACGTCCCCGCTGCCCGAGGTCGCGAGCCCGCCGCTCCCGGTCGAGGCCTCCCAGTGCCCGCCGTCGGGGTCGGCGACCGCCCCGCGGCACGTCACGACGGCGTCGTACTCCGCGGCGATCCGCACGGCCATCGCGGCGGGGTCGTCCTCGTCGTCGAGCCCGAGCAGGCGCGCGCCCTCGGACGTGTTCGGCGTGAGGACGAGCCGCCCGCCGAGGGGCCGGACGACCTCGCGGACGTCGCGCAGGACGCCGAGCGCGAACGCGTCGAGCACGACGGCGGTCCCGCTGCCGACGCGGGGGAGGAGCGCCTCGAGCAGCGCGGCCGTCGCGGCCGCGGCCGACAGCCCCGGACCGACGACGAGCACCCGCGCGCGCTCGAGCTCGGCGTCGAGCCCTTCGACGCCCGCGCCGTCGAGCTCGCCGTCCGCGGTCTCGGGCAGACCGACGGCACCGGCCTCGGGCGTGGCGACCGCGACCGCGGTGGCGACCGCCTCGGCGACCCCGAGCGTGAGGCGCCCCGCGCCGACGCGCAGCGCGGCCAGGCCCGCGAGCATCGCCGCGCCGGGCGTCGCGCGCGCCCCGCCGACGACGAGCACCGAGCCCCGGGCGTCCTTGGAGCCCGCGTCCTCAGGCAGCGGCCACCCGCGCAGCAGCGCCGGCGTGATCACGTCAGCCACGGGTCTCACCAGCCCGGACGTCGCCGTCCCGACCCACGGGTGCCGTCCCCGGCCCCCGGCCGTCGGGCCCGCCCGGCACCGTCGGTGCCGTCGGGACCGCGGTGCCCTCGGGCGAGCCGCCGTGCACGGTGGCGGGCACGCCCTGCTCCTCGAGGTGGTCGGCCCGGTCGAAGCGGCGCAGCGCCCAGGACCCGTCGGGCTCGCGCGCCAGCTCGGTGACCGAGGTGTTCCGGACGCTCCGGACGCGGCCGATCTCGAGCACCTCCGCCTCGGTGAGCTCCTCGAGCACGTAGCGCATCACCATGATCGGCGCGTCGTGGCACACGACCATGACGGTCGGGCCGACGTCGAGCCGCAGGAGGTCGCCGAGGAGGGAGCGCAGCCGCAGGGCGACGTCGGCCCACGACTCGCCGCCCGGCGGCCGGTAGTAGAACTTGCCGAGCCAGCGCCGGCGGGCGGCCTCGGACGGCAGGCGCGCCTCGACCCCCCGGTTCGTGAGCGTGTCGAGCACCCCGAGCTCGCGGTCCCGCAGCCGCTCGTCGAGCCGCACGCGCAGGTCGAGCCCCGCGGCGCCGAGGGCCAGCTGCGCGGTCTGGTGGGCGCGGACGTAGGGCGACGCCCAGACGGCGTCGGGCCGCTCCTGCGCCGGCAGCGTGCCGAGCCACCGTCCCAGCGCCTGGGCCTGGGCGGCGCCGAGCGGGGACAGGGCGACGTCGGCGTCGCGTGCCGGCACGTCGATCACCTCGGCCCCCGCGGCGTGGGCCGCGGCGGCGGCCGCGTTGCCGAGGCTCTCACCGTGGCGGACGAGCAGCAGCGTGGAGGGCGTCATGCCCCGACGGTAGGGGCGGCCTCGCCCGGGCGCAGGTCGGGGAGCGGCTCAGCGCCCGACGACGGGCTCGGTGAGCCCGTGCGCGAACCGGCTGTGCCGGCGGCCGTACGCGGCGTACACCACGAGCCCGATCGCCATCCACGCGAGGAAGCGGATCCACGTGTCGAGCGGCAGGTTGATCATGAGCCAGAGGCAGGCCACCACGCCGAGCACGGGCACGACGGGCACCCCGGGGGTGCGGAACGCGCGCGGCAGGTCGGGAGCGGTGCGACGGAGCACGAGGACGCCCACGCACACCACGGTGAAGGCGAAGAGCGTCCCGATGCTCACGAGCTCGGACAGCGCCTCGAGCGGGACCACGCCCGCGAGCACGGCCACCCCCGCCGTGACGACGCCCGTGATGACGTGGGGCGTGCCGAAGCGCGGGTGGACCCGCGCGAGGGCGGGCGGCAGCAGGTGGTCGCGGGCCATCGCGAAGAGCACCCGGGTCTGGCCGAGCATGAGCACGAGGATGACCGTGGTGATGCCCGCGACCGCCCCGAGCGCGATGAGCCGCGCGGCCCACGTGATGCCCAGGCTGTCGAACGCCTCGGCGAGCGGTGCGGCGGTGTTGAGCTCGCCGTAGGGGACCATGCCCGTGATGACGGCCGCGACCGCCATGTAGAGGACCGTGCAGACGGCGAGCGAGCCGAGGATGCCCCGCGGCATGTCGTGCTGGGGGTTGCGGCTCTCCTCCGCCGTCGTCGCGACGATGTCGAAGCCGATGTAGGCGAAGAAGACGACCGACGCCGCGGCGACGACGCCGAAGGCGCCGAACATCGTCGGCTCGAGCCCGAAGATCGCCTGGACGATCGGCTGGTGGAGGACCGAGGCGTCGCCCTCGGGCGCCGGCTGCGCGGGCGGGACGAACGGCGTCCAGTTGGCCGTGTTCACGTAGAGCGCGCCGAGGACGATGACCAGCAGCACGACGGCGACCTTGACGACGACGAGCACGCCCGTGACCCGGCTCGACAGCTTGGAGCCGCGGACCAGGAGCAGGCCCAGGACGAGGACGATCCCGATCGCGGCGAGGTCCGGCCGCGCCGCGTCGCCGGCCGCCCAGGTCGGCAGGTCGAGCAGCTGCGCGAGGTAGGCGGACCACCCGCGGGCGACCACGGCGGCGCCGAGCATGAGCTCGAGCAGCAGGTCCCACCCGATGATCCACGCCACGAGCTCGCCGAGGGTCGCGTACGAGAACGTGTAGGCGCTGCCGGCGACCGGCACGGACGACGCGAGCTCGGCGTAGCAGAGCGCCGCGAGCCCGCAGGTCAGCCCCGCGAGGAGGAAGGAGAGCACGACGGCGGGCCCGGCGTTGGTCGCCGCCTGCGTCCCGGTGAGGACGAAGATGCCCGTGCCGACGATGACGCCGACCCCGAAGACCACGAGGTCCCAGACCCCGAGGTCGCGCTTGAGCCGGTGGGCCGGCTCGTCGGTCTCCCGGATCGACTGCTCGACCGACTTCACTCGCCTGGCCATGGGACCCCCGCCTCCGTGCTCCGCGCTCAGGCGGACCCTAGCGGCGCGCGGGGGTGGCCGCTCGGGACGTCCACGTCCAGGCACGACATCGCGACCGGGTCGCCCCCCGCGAGCGCCGTGACGCGCGCTGCCGCCTCGGACAGGCGCGCCTCCGGCAGGGTGCCCGACGCGACCGCCGCCACGAGCGCGTCGCGCATGCGGACGGCGTGACGCCCGTCGGTCGTCAGGACCGCGTCGGCGCCGGCGGTGACCGCGAGCACCGCGGCCTCCGGGAAGTCCCAGCGCAGGTTCACCGCACCCATGCCGAGGCTGTCGGTGATCGCGACGCCCTCGAAGCCCAGGTCGCGCAGCAGGTCGTACGCACGAGGGCTCAGCGACGCGGGGACCCCGGGGTCGAGCGCGGCGTACTGCACGTGGTTGAGCATGACGACGGGCACGCCGGCGTCGACGGCCTGGACGAACGGCACGAGGTCGCGCGCGGCGAGCTCGTCGAGGGAGGCGTCGACGACGGCGTCGTCGGTGTGGGTGTCCGTGCTCGAGGCTCCGTGGCCGGGGAAGTGCTTGACGGTGGGCACGACGCCGGCGTCGGCCAGGCCGGCGGAGAACGCGAGGCCGTACGCCGCCGCGGTCGCCGGGTCGCCGCTGAAGGACCGGTCGCCCACCACGCCGTCGGCCGGGCCGTCGTCGAGGTCGAGCAGGGGCGCGAGGTCGAGGTCGACGCCCAGGTCGTGGAGGCGCGCGCCGAGCTCGGCGGCCTGCGCCCGCACCTCCTCGGGCGTCCGGGTCTGCGCGAGGCGGCGCGGCGAGGGCCCGCCGCCGGTGAGTGCCCGCGTCGTGGAGACACGCCCGGACTCCTCGTCCGTCGCGACGAGCAGCGGGCGGGCGGCGCGCTCCCGCATCCCGGCGGTCAGCGCGCGCACCTGGCCCGGCGAGCCGAGGTTGGACTCGGACAGGAACACGCCGCCGACCCCGAGGTCGACGACCTGCTGCGCGAGCGGGTCCTCGGCGGTGCGCGCGCCCGGGATCCCGACGACGAGCACGGCCGCCGCCCGGCGCTCGAGCGGTGCGGGCGTGCACTCGGGCTCGGCGGGGGCGGCGGGCGCGAGCGGCGCGGGAGGCGGCAGCGCCGCGAAGCGCTCGAGCGCGCCGGGCACCTCGGGGAAGACGTCCCCGACGGTCGGCGCGCACGCGGCGAGGGCGGTCACGGCCGCGACCGCGGTCACGAGCAGGGCGCCCCGCCCCGCTGCGGGCGGGAGGTCGAGCTGTCGGCGCACCTGCCGACGGTAGGTCAGACGGTCCGCCTGCGCGCGCCGGGGGAGCCGTGTGCGCGTGGGGTGCACCCGTCCGGGTGACGACCGGCCCGTCCGGCTGCCGGTCGGCGGCCGGACGGCGAAGGCTTGACACGCGCCTCCCCGGGCGATGAGATCGGCCGTGGTGACACGAGTCACCTCCGCCTGCACGCCTCGATGGAGAGGACCGCCTCCGCATGGCACCACACCTCGCACGACCTCCGCGCACCGCCCCCCGGCGGCACGCGCGCCCCCGCCGCGCGCTCGTCGTCGGCCTCGCGCTCGCGACCGCGGTGTCCGCGGCGACGAGCGCGACCGCGACCGCGCTGCCGACCCACCGCGGGCCCCACCAGGCGTCCGCACCCTCCCTCGGCCCGAACGTCGTCGTCTTCGACCCGTCGATGCCGGTCAGCGAGATCCAGGCGACCGTCGACGCCATCCACGCCCAGCAGGTGGACGCCGAGATGGGCACCGCGCGGTACGCGCTGCTGTTCCGGCCCGGCACCTACGGCACCGACGCCGAGCCGCTGCAGATCAAGGTGGGCTACTACACCGAGGTCGCGGGCCTCGGCGCCCAGCCGACGGACGTGGTCATCAACGGCAAGATCGAGTCCTACAACCGGTGCCTCGAGAACGACGGGACGAGCAACTGCCTCGCGCTCGTCAACTTCTGGCGCACCCTGTCGAACCTCTCGCTGCGCATCAACGCCGCGGGCCAGGACGGCTGCCGGTCCAGCGCCAACTTCTGGGCCGTGTCCCAGGCCGTCTCGATGCGCCGCGTCGAGGTCACGGGCGGGACGCTCTCGCTCATGGACTACTGCACGGCCGGCCCCCAGTACGCGAGCGGCGGGTACATCGCCGACAGCCGCGCCGGTGACGTCGTCAACGGCTCGCAGCAGCAGTGGCTCACGCGCAACAGCCAGATCGGCAGCTGGTCCAACGGCGTGTGGAACGCCGTCTTCGCCGGCGTGGACGGCGCGCCCGACGACGCGACGTTCCCCGACCCGCCGTACACGACGCTCGAGCAGACCCCGGTGAGCCGGGAGAAGCCGTACCTCCACGTCGACGCGCGCGGGCGCTACCAGGTCCGCGTCCCGGCGGCCCAGCAGGCCTCGAGCGGCGTGACGTGGGACGAGGGCGCGACGGCCGGCCGCACGATCCCGCTGAGCGACTTCTACGTCGCCTCGCCGGGCGACTCCGTCCAGACCCTCAACAGCCAGCTCGCGCGCGGCAGGCACCTGCTGCTCACGCCGGGCGTCTACGACGTCGCCCGGAGCATCCAGGTCAAGCGTGCGAACACGGTGGTGCTCGGCATCGGCCACGCGACGCTCACCGCGGTCGACGGCGCCGTGCCGCTCACGGTGGCCGACGTGCCCGGCGTCGTGGTCGCGGGCCTGACGATCGACGCCGGCGAGGTCGAGTCGCCCGCGCTGCTGCGTGTGGGCGCGTCACGCCCGGACGGCGGCCACGGCCAGTCCGGGTCGCGGCACGGCGGGCACGGCTGGGGGAACGGCCGGGGCAGCGACCCCGCCAACCCCACGACGCTCAGCGACGTCTACTTCCGCATCGGCGGACCGCACGCCGGGAGCGCCGACGTCACCCTCGAGATCAACAGCGACCACGTGCTCGTGGACCACATCTGGGCGTGGCGCGCCGACCACGGCGTGCCGGGCTCGTTCGGGTGGGACGTGAGCCGCGGGCGCAACGGCGTGGTGGTCAACGGTGACGACGTCACCGCGACCGGCCTCTTCGTCGAGCACTACCAGGAGTACAACGTCATCTGGAACGGCGAGCGCGGCCGCACCGTGTTCTTCCAGAACGAGCTGCCGTACGACCCGCCGAACCAGGCGGCGTGGCAGCACGACGGCGTGCTCGGCTGGGCGGCGTACAAGGTGGCCGACGACGTCGAGCAGCACGAGCTGTGGGGCGGCGGCTCGTACATCTTCACCAACGTCGACCCGACGATCCACGCCGCGCGCGGCTTCGAGGTGCCGGTCACGCCCGGGGTGCGCCTGCACCACGTCATGACCGTCAACCTCAGCGCGGGGACGATCGACCACGTCGTCAACGACACGGGCGCCCCGGTGGACAACTCGAACACCGGCACGCCGAGCTTCGTCGTGGAGTTCCCCGGCGAGGGCTGAGGTCGGTCCGGCGGTCCGGGCGGGGCCCGTGACGCCCCGCCCGGACCGGCGCGACGTCGAGGTCGGACGACGAGGGACGCCGGCGGGGCGCTGGGGCGCCGCGGGGCGGTGCCGGTCCGGGCCGCGCCCCGTCAGGAGCCGGGGTCCGTCAGGTCGAGGCGCGGACGACGACGCGCAGGCCCTCGCTCGGGTGGGGCGGCGGCTCCGCGGCGCCGTCGAGGGTCGCGAGCACCGCGGCGGCGAGGTAGTCCGCCTGGACACCGACCGGCTGGCCCACGGTGGTCAGTGCCGGGTTCGCGAGCGCCGCGAGCGGCAGGTCGTCGACCCCGATCACCGCGATGTCGTCCGGGCAGGTCAGCCCGGCGGCGCGGACGCCCGCGAGCACCGCGAGCGCGACCTCGTCGTTGTAGGCCGCGACGGCCGTGACGCCGGCCGCCTGCCAGCGCCGGACGGCCTCGGTCGCCGACGCGACGGTGAGCTCGACGTCCGCGACCACCGGTGCGGCGAGCCCGGCCGCGGCGCACGCCGCGCGCACGCCCTCGACGCGGGGCCCGGCGAAGTCCACGAGGCGCGGGTCCACCGGCGCCGCGTGCCCCACCACGCGGTGGCCCCGCTCGACGAGGTGGTCGACCTGGAGGCGCCCGATGTTGGCCTGGTCCGCCGCGAACGCCCGCGGGTTGTCGGGCTCGACCATGGTGCTCACGACCTGGATGCCCGCCTGGCGCATCGCGCGCTCCTCGTCGGGCGCGAACGCCGCGAAGCCGACGACCGCGCGCGGCGTCACCGCGCGCCACAGCTCCGACAGGGGACGGGGACCCCGGCCGTGGTGCACGAGGACCGAGAGCCCGCGCTCGGCGAGCGCCGTCGCGAGGTGGTCGAGCATGAGGTCGAGCACCGGGCCGATCGGCCAGTTGGGCAGCACGCACAGCACCAGGTCCGTGCGTCCGCGGCGCAGTGCACGGGCCGCGGCCGACGGGGCGTAGCCCAGGCGCTGGGCCGCCTCGAGGACCCGCTGCCGCGTCGCCTCGGAGATCGTCACGCCGGGCGTCCCGTTGAGCACGTAGCTCACCGTGGTGCGCGAGACACCGCTCGCGCGCGCGACGTCGACGCTGGTCACACCGGGCACGTGCGCTCCTCGGCTGCGGCCGGCACGACGGGCCGGGGCGTGGGCAGGGCGGTCCCGTCCATCCTCCCGCACGACGACGGCGCGCGGTGGGACCCGGTCTCAGCGCGGCGTGATCCGCGCGAGCAGCGCGTGGGCGATCGCCGTGACGCGGTCGCGGTCGTGGGTCACGAGGAAGTCGAACTCGCGCTCGCCGTCGGTGTGCCGGGGGCGGGGCACGTCGGTGCGCGCCGGCACGACGCCGCGCGCGACGAGCGCGACGCTCTCGTGCGCACCCAGCACCACGACGGTCCACTCGAGCGCGAGCGGGTCGGCGGCGTCGAGCGCCGTCCCACGGACCGCGGGCACCGGCTCCGACGCCATGCCGACACCGAGCACGCCGACGAAGGGCAGCTGGGCCGCGAGCGCGGTGTACCGGCGGCCGGTGGCGGGCGTGAGGTGGCGCGCCTCCTGGAAGCACGAGAGGAGCATCGGCGGGACGCGCGACTGGAGCGCCGTCAGCTCGAGGGTCTGGGAGAGCGGGAGCAGGAGCCGCTTGGGGACGCGGCTCAGCCGCCCGCTCCCGGCGACGACGTCGAAGGGCGTCGCGGCGGGCGCGTCCTGGCCGGGGTGGGCGGCGAAGCGGTCGGGCGCGGTGCGCGTCGGCGCGAGGGTCTCGTCCGGGCGGCCCCAGAGCCAGCCCTGGCCGAGGGTCGCCCCGAGCACGAGCGCGCGCGTGAGGTCGTCCTCCGCCTCGATGCCCTCGGCGACCACCTCGGCTCCCGACGCCTCGGCGTAGGCGCGCACGGCACCCGCGACCGTGATGGTCATCGGGTCGTCGAGCGTGCGGAGCAGGCCGAGGTCGAGCTTGACGACCTCGGGACGCAGCAGGGGGACGAAGGCGAGGGACGCGGGCTCCACGCCCACGTCGTCGAGCGCGAGCGCGCAGCCCGCTCGGCGCAGCTGGTCGGCCGCGGCGAGGATGCCCGCGGGGTCGGCGGCGAGCGCGCGCTCGGTGATCTCGACGACGACCTGCACGTGCGAGGGCCGGTCGGCGACCGCGGCGAGCACGACGTCGAGGCGCTCGGTGAGGGTGCTCGGCTCGACGTTGACGAAGAGCGTCGTGGGCCGACCGCCCGCGCGCGCGCCGGCGTCGTGCAGCGAGTGGCGCAGCGACGCCTGCTCGAGCTCGCCGAGCAGACCCGCCCCGCGCGCCGCGTCGAGGAGCGCGAGGGGCGACTCGAGCGCGCTGCCCCGTGGGCCGCGCAGGAGCGCCTCGTGGCCGAGGGCACGGCCCGAGCCGAGGTCGACGAGCGGCTGGTAGACGCACCGCAGGGCGCGGGCGTCGAGGAGGGCCACGAGCTCGGACGCCCGCGTGTCGACGGGACGGGGGGCGAGCATGGTCACACCAGCCCATCGGCAGGCCGTGGCCGGGCCTGAACGGTCCGTCCGGGGGATTGTGACGGCGGCCGCCGTGGCAGCCGGCTCGGCGCGGTCAGGAGCGCTCGAGCCGCTCCCGGGCCGCGGACACCCGTTCGGCCGCGGTCGTCGCGTCACGGGCCGCAGCGCGCCGCGCGGCCTCGGCACGGCGGTGGGCGACGCGCGCCGCCGCGTGGTCGCGGTGGAGGTCGGCGAGGCGTGCGGCGACCTCGTCGACCTCGGCGGCGAGCGCGGCCTCGCGCTCCGCGGCGCCGCGTGCCGTCTCGGACGCCGACCCGAGCGCGGCCTGGGCGCGGTCCGCGGCGTGCGTGGCCGCCTCGAGCGCCGCCTCGGCCTCCTCCCGGCGTGCCCGCTCGCGACGCTCCTCCTCGTCGGCCTGCGTCCGCGCAGCCGTCGTGCGTCGCGGGACGGTGGCGTCCTCACGTGGCTCCGGGGCGTCGGCGGTCCGGGCGCGCGAGGTGGCCGTCCGCCGGCGCGCGCCGCGCAGCGTGACGAGGTCGCCCGCGGGCGGCGGCTCCTCCGTCGCCGTCGGCTCCGCGCGAGGAGCAGGAGCGCGCCCGCGCGCGTCGCGGCGGGTGCCGCGGAGCGTGACGACGTCGTCGTCCGGCGCGGCGGCGGCCGCCTCCGTCGTGGGCGCGGCCGCGAGGTCGCCGTCCTCGAGCAGCGACGTCGCGTCGGGCACGGCGACGGCGCCGTCGAGGTCGACCGGCTCGAAGCCCGTGCTCGCGAGGTCCGTCACCAGGAGTGCGGAGCCGACCGCGGCCGCGGCGCCCTCGTCGGCCATCGCGGCGCGGAGGGTCTGCTCCACCTGACCGAGCACGGCCTCGCTGACCGCGCGCCCGGATGCGGCGGCGTCGGCGACGACCGCCTCCCGGGCCTCGCCGAGCACACGGTGCTGCTCACGCCCGAGCGCCCGCAGGTCGGCACCCGCGAGGTCCTCCTGGGCGCGGGCCATGCGGCGCCCGAGGTCCAGGAGCGCGCGCACCCGGGCCGGGTCGGTGCGGACGAGGCGGTTGACCGTCCACGCCGCGGCCGAGGGCCGTCGGAGCGCCGCGACCTGCGCCGCGAGGTCGCGGTCCCCGGCGGCACGGGCCTCGCGGCTGCGGGCCGTGCGCGCGGCCGTGAACTCCTCGGGCGGCAGCGCGTGCAGCGCACGGGCGACCTCGACGAGCTCCACGGCGTCCTCCTCGCGCGGCCGGCTGGGACCGGCCCCCAGCATGCCGCAGCACGCGCGGGGTCGAGCGCGGACGCGGCGTGCGGCGGCCCCGCCTCAGCCGCGCGCCGCGGTGCGGTGCGGCGGGACGAGCCAGCTCACCGAGCGCATCACGTCGCCCGCGCGCAGCCACTCGTAGCGCTCGGTCGTCGGGTCGCCCGGGTCGTCGCGCCAGCACACGAAGACGTGCGACCGCGTCCACCGGTTGGCGCGCGCGGGTCGCCACTCCTCGGTCCCGTCCGCCCACTGGACGCGCACGATGACGGGCACCTCACCCATGGGGCGGGTCGGCACGCTCTCGGGCTGGTCCCGGTTGGCGACGACGCGCCCGTCCCCACCCACCACGGGCCTCGCCTCCCAGCATCGAACGTCTGTTCGAATGCTACCGCGCGGGCACGCCGACCGTCGCCGCGCGCCGCCGACCTGCCGGGTGAGATCCGCCCCGCCGGTCGGACGACGGAGCTGCGGCGGGCGGTCGCTCCTGCCGGGTCAGAGCCCGGGGCCGTCCCAGCCCGTGTCGGTGCCGTACTCCCAGTGCCACGGCTCCTGGGGGCCGCCGCCGCCCGGCTCCATGAGCTCGGGGTGGTACCAGCCGAAGTCCGCGCCGTGCTCCTTCATCCACAGGTAGTCGGGGTCGCGGAACGAGCCCAGCCGGCCGAAGTCGCCGAAGTCGACCGCCACGGCGCGCCCGTGGTTCGACGTGCCGGGCGTCGCGGCGAGGCCGCCACGGCTGCGGCGCGTCGCGACCTGCATCCCGTAGCTGCGGTAGGAGCTGACGACCGAGAGGTCGCGGCCGAACTCGGCGCGGTAGACGGAGTTGAGCTGCTCGAGCGCGGCCGCGGCGTCGCACCGCAGCAGCTCGTCGGGCGCGAACGCGGGGGCGCACAGCGCGCTGGTCGGGATCTCGCCGTTGGGCGCGGCCGTGGCGATCGCGACGCGCTCCGCGATGGCGGCCGCGGCGGCCTCCGCGGCGGCGCGGGCCGCCTCCTCGGCGAGGCGGGCCTGGGTCGCCGCCTGGACCTGGGCCGTGAGCGCGGCGACCTGCTCCGCGATGGCGAACATCTCCTGCGTCGCCTCGAGGTCGGTCACCGGCGCGACGGGTGCGAGCGGGGCGGCGACGCCCTCGCCGGCGGCGGTGGCCTCTACGGGGAGCGCCGCCCTGCTGCCGCCGGAGCGGCTCGCGCGCTCGACGGCGGCCTCCCGCAGCGTGTCCTCCGGGCTCGGCGCGGGGGCGGCCGCGGGCGCGGCCTCCTCGGCGGCGCCCATCATCGCCTCGAGCTCGGCGACCTTCTCGTCGAGCGGCGCGACGGCGTCGGCCTGGACCAGGGGCGTCGCGGACTGGACGGCCGCGTCGGCCAGCGTCACGGCGGAGGCGGCGACCTCGAGCGCGCGGGTGCGCTGCGTCGCGGCGTAGGCCTCGGCCTGGGTCGTCAGCCGGGCGGTCTCCGCGCCGTGGACGCGAGCGGTGTGCAGGCGTTGCTGCTGCGCCGCGAGGGCGGCGGCCGACGGCGTCGCGGTGGCCGACGCGCCGTCCTGCAGGGCGAAGCCGCTGACGAGGAGCGCGCCCGAGAGCGCGAGGGCCGTCGCCGACTTGGCGGCCCTCGTCCCCGGGGTGCGCGGCGCGGCCGCCACGGCCGGCGCGGTCGCCGGGTCGAGGAGCGGGAAGGGCGGCGGGCACGCGGCCTGCTGCTTGAGCCGCAGCTCGCGCCGGGTCACCGGGGTGGAGAGCGACAGGGTCGAGGGCGACAGGGTCGAGAGCGATCGGCCAGCGCTGTCGACGCCGGCCGGCCGCGACGTGAAGACGGCGGGGGCCACGGTCGCGTCGGTCGGCGTCCGGGTCACCGACGCGGGGGCGGCCGGCGTCAGGCGCCCGACGAGCGTGGGCGACGCCGCGTGCGCGACCGGTGCCACCGCGGGCGGCTCAGCCGGGGCGCTCTCCGCCTGCCCGACGGGCTCGACGGGCTCGGGGGACGGGGCGGCCTCGGGCGCCTGGGCGGCGGCCGCGCGTGCGGCCTCGGCGGCGCGGAGCGCCCGCCGCGTGAGGGGTGCGCCGGCGGCGCCTCGGGCGGAGGTCGGGCTCGGCACGTCGTCCGCGGCCTCGAGGGCGGCGGCGGCCGCGGCGGCGAGGCGCAGCTCGCGGCGCGTCACGCCGGACGTCGTCCCGGGGACGGGCGAGAGCTCCATGCTCCCAGGGGTCGGGGACGCGGACCGCGTGGCCGGCTGCTGGGGGAGGGGCTGCAACGCTCGATGGTCCTCGTTCGTCGGTGGCCTGCTCGTGGCAGGCGCGCTCGGCTACGACCGCGCCCGTCGGAGCGTGGCTCCGTGGACGCGGCCCGGTCGGTGGACCGCAGGGGGGCGGCCCCGGCGCGAACCGCGCGGGGCCGACATCCATTGGCACACGCGCGCGGGTCGTCCGACGACTTCGGGCGCAGGTGTTCACACAATCCCCACACCGATCGCGTCACGGGTTGGGCAGCGGGACGCGTCAACCGCGTCGCGGATTGGTCACGGTTCGATAACGGCCCGGACTCGGAACGATGACGGACCCGTGGCGCGTGCGCCGCGGTGGGACCCGTCAGAGCCAGCGGCGCGACCGGAAGACGGCGTAGAGGACCACCGAGCCGAGCGCCATGAGGCCCACCGCCGCGGGGTAGCCCCACGTCCAGTCGAGCTCGGGCATGTGCGTGAAGTTCATTCCGTAGACCGTCCCCACGAGCGTGGGCGCGAAGAGGATCGCGGCCCACGCGGAGATCTTCTTGACCTCCTCGTTCTGCACGAGGCTCGCCTCCGTCATCGCGCGGACCTCCTCGTTCTGCCGCTCGGTGACGATGGTCGCGTTCATGGACAGGGCGTTCTGCAGGAGCGCGCGGAAGCCGTCGGCGCGCTCGACCACCCGGACGACGTGGTCCTGGACGTCGCGCAGGTGCCGGCGCAGCTCCTCGTCGACCCCGTACTCGTCCGCGCCGGCCTCGAGGGCGCCGAGGATCCCGAGGAGCGGGTGCGTGGCCTTCTGGAAGCCCATGACCTCGCGCAGCAGCTGGTAGATGCGGCGCGAGACGGCCGTGTCGCCGGCGAAGAGCTGGTCCTCGATCTCGTCGATGTCGTTCTCGAGGCCGGCGACCACGGGCCCGTACTCGTCGACGACCTCGTCGAGGATCGCGTAGAGCACCGCCTCCGGCCCCAGCCGGAGCAGCTCGGGCGTGGCCTCCATGCGGCGTCGGACGCGGGCGAGGTCGGGGGACTCGGCGTGCCGGACCGTGACGACGACGGACGGGCCGCAGAAGACGTGCAGCTCGCCGAACTCGACGCGCTCGTCGTCGTCGACGTAGCGCGCGGGCCGCAGCACCGTGAAGAGGACGTCGCCGTAGCGCTCGATCTTGGGGCGCTGGTGGGCCTTGACCGTGTCCTCGACCGCGAGCGCGTGGATGTCGAACTCGGCGGCGACCGAGGCGATCTCGTCGTGGTCGGGCCGGTAGAGCCCGATCCAGGCCATCCCGCCGGTCGAGCGCAGCGTGTCGTACGTCTGCTCGAGGCCCGCCGGCTCGGCGTGCCGGCGTCCCTCGACGTAGACCGCGTTGTCCACCACGACCATCGCACCGCTCCCGTCGTCCGCGCAGCGTCCGACCGGACGCCCGCGCGGCCATGATGCCGTGCGCGAGGCGTCCGCGTGGCCCGGGGGGCGGCGTGGCCCGCCGGACGCCGTGGCCCGCGTCGGGCCCGGGGCCTCAGCCGGCGCGGCGCGTCCGGCGCGCGTTCTCCTTCTGGAGCGCGTCGACGAGCTCCTCCTTGGACATGGTCGACCGGCCGCGCACGTCGAGGCGCCGCGCGAGGTCGTAGAGATGCTTCTTGGAGGCGTTCGCGTCCACCCCGCCTGCCGTCGGTGCGTCCGTACCGCGCCCGCCGGCGGCCCGGGTGTCCGACGGCCCCTTCTCGTCCTTCGCCTCCCAGTGGTCGCCCACCTTCTCGTAGGAGTGCTTGAGCGCCGCGTACGCGACGCGGTGCGCCCGCTCGGCGTCGTCGTACTCCTCGGCGGCCGCGTCGTGGGCCTTGGCGAACGTGCGCTGAGCCTTCGCGGGCGAGCGCCGCAGCGTGGCGGGCAGCTCGCTCTGCTTGGCGGTGCCCTTCCGCGTGGTCTTCGGCATGGTCAGGCCTCCCTGCTGCGATCTCCGGTGCTGGTGCTGGTGCTGGCGGTTCCCGGGTCGGGGTCCGGTGCCGTCCCCGGCCCCTGCTCGGGCGGGTCGGCCTCCGTGGCCGCCCGCGCCTCGGCGTCGAGCAGCGCCGTGCGCGCACGGACCTGCTGCAGCGTCGCGGTCCGCTCCGAGCGCCCGCTGCCGACGAAGCTCACGAGCCAGTGCAGGAAGGTCGTCACGCGGTTCTTGAAGCCGACGAGGTAGAGCAGGTGCACCCCGAGCCACAGGACCCACGCGACGAACCCGGAGACCTCGAGCCGGCCGATCGCCGCGACCGCGTGGAACCGCGAGACGGTCGCCATGCTGCCCTTGTCGTGGAACCGGAACGGCTGGCCCGTGGTGTCACCCCGCAGGCGACGTCGGATCTGGTCCGCCGCGTGCCGGCCGCTCTGCATGGCGACCTGGGCGACGCCGGGCAGGCGGTCGAGCGCCATCATGTCGCCGACCACGAAGACCTCGGGATGGCCCGGGAGCGTGCAGTCGGGGAGCACCTCGACACGCCCGGCACGGTCGACGGACGCGCCCGCCTGCTCGGCGAGGCGCCGGCCGAGCGGCGACGCCGCGACGCCCGCCGCCCAGACCTTGGTGCGGCTCGCGATGCGGCTGCGTCGGCCCTGCGCGTCCTCGAGGTCCACGCCGTCCGCGTCGACCCCCACGACCTTGCTGCCGAGCTGGACCTCGATGCCCAGGCGCTCGAGCTGGCCCATGGCGGCGCTCGAGAGCTTGTCGCTGAAGGCACCGAGGAGCGTCGGCGCCGCGTCGAGCAGGACGATCCGCGCGGTGCGCGGGTCGATGCTGCGGAAGTCGTCGCGCAGCGAGCGGTGCGCGAGCTCGGCGATCTGGCCGGCCATCTCGACGCCCGTCGGACCCGCGCCCACGACGACGAACGTCAGCAGCGCCGCGCGCTCGTCCGGGTCCTGGGCCAGCTCCGCGAGCTCGAACGCGCCGAAGATCCGCCCCCGGAGCTCGAGCGCGTCGTCGATGCTCTTCATGCCGGGCGCGTAGCGCGCGAACTCGTCGCGCCCGAAGTACGACTGGCCCGCCCCGGCCGCGACGACGAGCGAGTCGTACGTGACGTGGTGCTCTCCCGCGGGGTGGACCGCGGTGACGGTCCGCGTCGCGAGGTCCACGTCCGTCACGGTCCCGAGCAGGACGCGCGCGTTGCGCTGGCGGCGCAGCACCTCGCGCGTGGCCGGGGCCACCTCGCCCTCGGAGAGCACGCCCGTGGCCACCTGGTACAGGAGCGGCTGGAAGAGGTGGTGCCCGGTGCTCGCGACGACCGTCACGCGGACGTCGTCGTGCGCCAGGGCCTTGGTCGCGAACAGGCCGCCGAAGCCCGAGCCCACGACGACGACGTGGTGGGGCGGTGCCCCGCGGTCGCTCGGGCGGGCCGCCACGGTGGAGGGTCGCGTCGCCGTCATGCGTCCACCTTGAGCCGGGCGCGCGGCACGCGCCACCGGGCGCCGGCAGGGCGTCAGAGGGCGGAGAGCTCGCGCTCGAGGTCGTCGAGGCCGAGGGAGCCGAGCGACAGCGCCGCCGTGTGCCACGCGCGGAGGTCGAACCGACCGCCGTGCGCCTCGTGACGCGCGCGGGCCGCGGCACGGCCCGCGAGCCAGGCGCGTTCGCCGAGCTTGTAGCTGATGGCCTGGCCCGGCCAGCCGAGGTAGCGCACGACCTCGCTGCGCACGAAGGCCGCGGGCGACCCGCTCCGCTCGGCGAAGAACGCCTCGGCCGACCCGGCGGTCCACCGGGACCCGGGCCGGAACGGCGCGTCGTCGGGCACCGGGAGCCCCACGTGCAGGCCGATGTCGAGCACGACGCGGAGCGCGCGCATGCGGTGCCCGTCGAGGTAGCCCAGCCGCGCCCCGGGGTCGGCGAGGTACCCGAGCTCGTCCATGAGCCGCTCGGCGTACAGGGCCCAGCCCTCGGTCGTCGCGGGCACCGAGCCGATGCTCACCTGGTAGCGGGACAGCTCGCCGGCCCGGTGGGCCCACTGGCCCAGCTGGAGGTGGTGACCCGGGACGCCCTCGTGGTACCACGTGCTCACGAGGTCCCACGTGGGGAACCGCGTGCGGCCGAGCGTCGGGAGCCAGGTCCGCCCGGGGCGCCGGAAGTCCAGCGACGGCCGGGTGTAGTAGGGCGCGGCGGCGGCACCGGGCGGCGCGATCCGTGCCTCCACGCGCCGGACGGGCTCCGCGACGTCGACCACGGTCCCGTCGAGCTCGTCGACCGCGCGGTCCATCATGCGCTGCAGCCACTCGCGCACCTCGTCGACGCCCTCGACGGCCTCGCCGTGCACGTCGAGGTGCGCGAACGCCTCCCGCGGGGTGGCACCGGGCAGGACGCGATCGGCCTCGCGCCGCATCTCGTCCTCGATCCGCGCGAGCTCGGTCCAGCCCCACGTGTACGCCTCCTCGGCGTCGAGGTCCGCGCCCGTCGCGGCGCGCGCCCCGAGCAGGTAGCGGTCCCGGCCGACGCCGTCGGGGGTGCCCGCGACGGCGGGCAGGTAGGTGTCCGCGAGCCAAGTGCGCAGCTCCGCCACGCCCTCGGCCGCGAGCGCCGCCCCGGCGGCGAGCTCGCCGGCGAGGGCCTCGGGCCCCGCGGCGACGTGGCCGGCCCACCAGCCCGGACCGTCGAGCCATGCGTCGAGCTGCCCGACGACGGCCTCCGCCTGGCGCGGCGCGCTCACGTGGCCCGTCGCCAGCCCCGCGGCCAGGGCCGCGCGGTAGCTGCGGGCGCACGCCGGCACCTCGCGCAGCCTGCGGGCGACCACGTGCCAGTCGTCGGTCGTCGAGGTGGGCATGAGCAGGAACAGCTGCTGGAGGTGGTGGACCGGGGAGGCGATCGGCCGCAGGCTGACGAGCTCCTCGCCGTGGTCGTGCAGGGCGAGCTGGGCGCCGAGCCGCTCGGTCAGCAGCGTCGCGCACCGCCGGTCGTCGTCGTCGGCCCGGGTGCTCGCCCCGGCGGGCCGCTGCGAGAGCGCGGCGAGCTCGGCGAGCACGGCGCGTGCCGCACGGGCCCGCTCCGCGAGGGCGTCCGGGGACAGGTCGGGCATCCGGTGGTCGTCGGGCCGGGTCCCGAGCGCGGTGCCGACGGACGGGTCCAGGTCCGCGAGGGTCTCGACCCAGCGGTCCGCGATCGCGCGGGCGCTCTGCGGGCTGGTCGCCGTGGGCGCCGGGACGTCGAAGGGCTCGGTCACCGCAGCACGCTAGCCCAGCCGACCTCGCGGCGTGGGCCCCGCGGCAGGTCAGTCGGTCGTGCCGTACTCCCAGTGCCACGGCTCCGCGGGCCCGGCGCCGCCGGGCTGCATGTAGGACGGGTGGTGCCAGCCGTAGGCGCCCGCGTTCGCGCGCATCCACAGGTACGTCGGCCGGTCGAACTGGCCGAGCGAGCCGAAGCCGTCGAAGTCGACGGCGACACCCCAGCCGTGGTTCGACGTGCCGGGGGCGGCCGCGAGGCCGCCCTTCTGCGACTTCACCGAGACCTGCGACGCGTAGTCGCGGTAGGAGCTGACGACGTCGAGGTCGCGACCGAAGTGCGCCCGGAACGCCTCGTTGAGCTGCTCGAGGGTCACGGCGGCGTCGCACCGCAGCTGGACGCCGGGGGCGAAGTCGACCCCGCACAGCGCCTCGGCCGGCAGGGCGCCGTTGTCCGAGGCCCGGACGACGGCGACCTTCCGCGACCGCTCGGCCCGCGCGAGCTCTGCCGCACGGGCCGCCGCCTCGGCCGCGGCGGCCGCCGCGGCAGCCGCCTGTGCTGCGGCGATGTTCGCCTGCGCCGTCGCCTCCACCTGCGCGGAGAGCGTCACGACCTGCTGGGCCGCCGCGACGACCTGCGCGGTGAGGTCGAGGTCGAGCGCCGCGACGGTCGCGGAGGCCGTGACGGGCGCGGGGCGCGCCGGCGCCGAGGGCGGCGCGTCCACGACGACGGGCAGGTCGGCGACCGCGCTGAGGGGCTCACCCGGGACGACGTAGCTCGCCGGGACGGGGGCGGCGTCGCGCGTCGGCGCGGTGCTGCGGTCGGCGGCGTCGTCCGCGCGCTGCTCGGCGACGAGCGTGGACGCCGGGTCCGTGGCGCCCGACGGCGCGACGGAGACGACGGGCGTCGCCACGTCGCCGTCGTGCATCGCGGCGACCGCCTGGGTGCCGAGGCTCGGCGGCGGGGCGATGACCTCCGACGACGACGGCGCCGCGGCGACCAGCTGCGCGAGCTGGGCGGTCGCGGCGTCGAGCGGGCTGATCTGCTCGGCTGCGACGACCGGGGCGGCCACGACGACGACGGCACCGGCCGTGTCGATCGCCGCCTGCGCGACGGCGAGCGCCTCGTTGCGGCGGAGCGCGGCGTACGCGACGGCCTGCTCCGTCATCCGGTTCGCGGTCGCTCCCGCGACGCGTCGGGCGTGCACCTCGGCCTCGCGCTCGGCCTCGAGCTGAGCCGCCGTGGCACGGGCCAGGTCCGCGTCGCGCGCGGCCTGCTCGGCGCTCACCTGCGTGATGCCACCGGCGAGGAAGGCGGCGGAGAGCAGCACGACGCAGCCCGGACGCGCGACGACGGCGCGCAGACCCCCACGCAGCTGACCGCCGAGCTCGGCGGGCAGGGGCGCGGTCAGGGCGGCGCGCGCCGGCGCGACCGCGCCGTCGACCTGCGCGGCCCAGCGCTGCGTCAGGGCGGCGGCGCCGCTGCGGACCACGTCCGCGAGGCGTGAGGCGAGCCGCAGCCCGTCGAGGGTGAGGGGCGTGACCGCACGCGTCATCGACGTGAGGGTCCCGGACCGGGCGGGCGCACGGTGGCTCGCCTGCCGGGCGGCGGCAGCGCGCAGCTCACGGCGGGTGACGGTCACGTGCTCCGGCTGCATGCGGTCTCTCGTCCTGTCGGGGCCGATCGACGACCGGCGCGTCGGGGGTCGCGGTCCGGTCGCTTGCACGAGGTCTGTCGGCGCGCCGCCCGCCGGCCTGAAGGGTGGTGTCCGACTCGTCCCGTCGATTCACCCGTTCACCGCGCCGCGGGCGGGTCACGTGTCCGTCGTGTCCGGTCAGGGATCGGGGCACGGGCTGTTCGGAGGCACGGCCGATCCGGGGCACGGTCGTGAGCGGGTCGCCTGCGGTCGGGTACGTCCGGACGGGCGACCCCGCCCGTGGGCGGGCGTCGCTCCACGCGGGGGCGCGCCGTGCCGCGCGCGCGTGGCGGGTGCTCGGCGGCCGTCTCGGGCATGCTGGGGGCGTGCTCGACGACTTCGACCGGCTGCTGCCGCAGGCGCGCGCCGGGTCCCCGGAGGCGTTCACGGCGATCTACCGGGACCTCGCGCGTCCCGTCGCCGCGTACCTGCGTGCCCAGGGCGTGCGCGACGTCGAGGACGCGACGAGCGAGGTCTTCCTCTCGGTCTTCACCGGCATCGCCCGGTTCGAGGGCACCGAGTCCCAGCTGCGGTCGTGGGTCTTCACCATCGCCCACCGACGCGCCGTCGACACGTGGCGCCGCGCGTCGCGCCGGGTCGCCGAGGCGCCCTACGAGCCGGAGGACGACGTCCGGACCGCGCCGAGCGCGGAGGCCGGCGCGCTCGAGGCGCTCGGGGGCGAGCGCGTGCACGAGGTGCTGGCGACGCTCACCGACGAGCAGCGCGAGGTGCTCGTCCTCCGGGTGGTCGCGGACCTCACGGTCGACGAGGTCGCGCACGTCACCGGGCGGCGGCCGGGCGCGGTCAAGGCGCTCCAGCGACGAGGGCTCGCTGCCCTGCGGGACACGCTCGCGCGAGAGAGGGTAACCCTGTGAGCCTCTCCGGCGATCACCAGGACATGAGCCCTTCGCGTGACGAGCGTCTGCTCACCGGCGCACCCGTCGACGGCGAGCCCGAGCTCACGGCCCTCGTCGCGGCGCTCCGCGCCACCGCGGCCGAGCCCGCGCCCGCGCCCACCGCCGCGCTGCTCGCGGTGCTGCGCGACGGGCTCCCTGGCGCCGCGCTCCCGGGGCCTGGCGCCGCTACTCACGCGACCCCGGGCGCGACGCTGCCCCGCGTGCGCGCGGTGGCCGGTGCGCGACCGTCCCGCCCGAGCCGCGAGCCGCGGCCGGTGCTGTCGGCGGGTGGCCGGGGTCGGTCCCGGGCGGGGCTCGTGGCCGCCTCGCGGTGGGTCGGGGGCCTCGGGGTGGCGTCGAAGATCCTCCTCGGCGCGAGCGTCGCCGCCGCGTCCGTCGGCGGCGCGGCCGGCATCGACGCCGTGCCGGACGCCGTCCAGGGCCCCGCGCGCGAGGTCGTGGACTGGGTCGTCGACGCCGTCGTGCCCGGCACGCCGGGCGACACGGGCGCCGCCGGACGTGCCGAGGACGCCGGCTCCGGCGACAGCGACGGCGACGCCACAGGATCGCCGACCGACGTGACGGTCCGCGCAGCGCTCACCGACGCGCCCGGGACGACGGCGGACCTCGCGCGGCCTGCGCCCGCGCGCACCGTCGCGGCGACGGACGCGCCCGGCGGGCCCGCTGCCGGCACGACGGCGCGCGTCGAGACGCCCGGCGCCGTCGTGCGCGCCGCAGCGCCGGGCGAGGCGGTCGAGTCCGCCGCCGGCGTCGCTCCGGGGAGGCAGGACGCCCCGGCCGACACGGTGGCGCCCGGACGTGTCGAGGGCCCTGCCGCGTCGCAGGCACCCGGTGCCCAGGTCACGTCCGCGGACGGCGCCGCACCCGGCCGGCAGGACGCGCCCGCGTCCGAGGTCGCGCCGGGCCGCGGCGCGTCGGAGGACCAGCAGCGCTCCGCCGGTGCCTCAGGGTCGTCGGCCTCGGGGTCGTCGGCCGGCGCGGCGGCGCACGGCGGTGCGGCGAACGGCGGTGCGGCGAGCAGCGGGGCGGGGAACGGCGGTGCGCCGAACAGCGGTGGCTCGGGGACGACCCCGCCGACGGGCGGCGGTCCTCCCGCCGAGCAGGCGCCCCAGCCGCCGACCCCGGGGTCCGGCCGGGGCTGAGGCCGCCGGGGGCCGCGCGCGGGGCGCGGGGGACCGTGCGTGTGCGCCTGACGCGGCGCCGGTCGCTCGCCGACCCGGTGGCGCGCCGGTGGCGCGGCGCGGCGGTGAGGCGTCGCCCGGACGTCTCCGCCTCCAGAGGACGGGGCGGACCACGAGCGATCTCAACAGATGAGACGCCCTCGGCTCCGCGTACCCCCCGTCGCGATCGGGGCGATGACCCGTGCGAGGGGGCGGCACGCGGTGCTGACCCTGGGCCGCCCCTCATCTCGACGGCACGACCCGTCAGCGGCGGCGCTCGACACCGCCCGGCGGCCACCACCGCGGCACCGGCCGCGCCACAGACGACGACGCCCCCGTGAACCCCCTCTCACGGGGGCGTCGTCACGCCTGGGCGACGGCGGCCGGTGCGGGACGGGGCCGTCGGCGGGCGCGGGCCGCTACGCCTCGCGCGGTTCCCGCACGCCCACGACCGGCTCCGTCGGCCGGGGGTCCGCGAGGAGCACCGGCTCCGTCGGGGCCTCGATGCGGCACTGCGCGAGCCCGTCGGCGAGGACGGCGACGAGCGAGGCCGCCTCGGCGGGCGCCAGCCGCACGCTCGCGACGCACTGCCCGTGGCGCCACGTGCTCACCACGAAGACGCCGTCGCGCTCGTGCCACGTGACCTGGAGCGCGCGGTGCTCGCCGCGCACGTCGGGGAGCGCGGTGGCTCCCGGCAGGGGCAGCGCGACGACGTCTCCCATGGGGGCACCATGCCCCCGGCCGAGCCGTCGTGTCCAGGGCCCTCGGGCCTGGCCCGCTCCGGCTCGCGCAGCCTCCGGCGGCGCCGGGACCTGCCCGGTGCGCGGCCGGACCGAGCGGCGGTCCCGGTCCTGGACGCGCCGGAGGGCGCCGACCCTGGGGTCGACGCCCTCCGGCGTGCCTGCGCGACGTCGCCGCGTCAGCTGCAGCCGCTGGTCGAGCCGCAGCCCTCGCAGACGTGGCACGAGCCCGCGGGCCGCATCTTGATGCCGCAGTTCAT
The DNA here is from genome assembly GCF_016464425.1 of Actinotalea solisilvae. Classification (GTDB taxonomy): domain Bacteria; phylum Actinomycetota; class Actinomycetes; order Actinomycetales; family Cellulomonadaceae; genus Actinotalea; species Actinotalea solisilvae. The sequence goes on along the minus strand of NZ_JADDKQ010000001.1, from coordinate 63,838 downwards.
GCACAGCGGCGCGTCCGCCTCACGGCCCTGGATGAGGTCCATGAGCTCGGCCGACGAGTGCACCGTGACCGGGGCGGGAGCCACGGACGCCGTGGCGACCGAGTGCTGCGCCGGCGCGGCCGACGCGGGGGCCGAGGCGGAGGGGGTCGAGGCCGCGGGCGTGGACGGCGCCGGCTTCTCCTCCGCAGCGGCCGACGGCACCTCGCTGACCGTCTCGTACGCGTCGGCCGGGGCGGGCTCGTACGAGCCCGTCTCGAGCTGGCGCGTGCGCTCCTCGGTCGTGTAGATGCCGAGCGAGGCGCGCGTCTCGAACGGCAGGTAGTCCAGCGCCAGGCGGCGGAAGATGTAGTCCATCATCGACTGCGCCATGCGGATCTCCGGGTCGTCCGTCATGCCGGCCGGCTCGAAGCGCATGTTGGTGAACTTCTGGACGTACGTCTCGAGCGGCACGCCGTACTGCAGCGCGACCGAGATCGCGATCGAGAACGCGTCCATCACGCCGGCGAGGGTCGAGCCCTGCTTGCCGAGCTTGACGAACAGCTCGCCGAGGCCGTCACCCGGGTACGAGCCCGCGGTGATGTAGCCGTCCGCGCCGCCGACCGTGAACGACGTCGTGAGCGACGTGCGCTGGCGGGGGAGACGCTTGCGGGTCGCCCGCGCGGGCGCCGCCTCGACCACCGGCGCGACCTCCACCGGGGCCTCGGCCGTCTTGGCCTTGGCGTCCGACAGGGGCTGGCCGACCTTGCAGTTGTCGCGGTAGATCGCGAGCGCCTTGATGCCCATCTTCCAGGACTTGAAGTAGATCTCCTCGATCTCCTCCACGGTCGCGGACTCCGGCATGTTGACGGTCTTGGAGATCGCGCCGGAGATGAAGGGCTGGACCGCCGCCATCATCCGCACGTGCCCCATCGGGGAGATGGCCCGCTCGCCCATGGCGCAGTCGAAGACCTCGTAGTGCTCGGTCCTCAGGCCGGGGGCGTCGACGACGTGGCCGTGCTCGGCGATGTACTCGACGATCGCCTCGACCGTCTCCTCCGTGTAGCCCATGCGGCGCAGCGCGCGCGGGATCGTCTGGTTGACGATCTGCATCGAGCCGCCGCCGACGAGCTTCTTGAACTTCACGAGCGAGAAGTCCGGCTCCACGCCCGTGGTGTCGCAGTCCATCATGAAGCCGATGGTCCCCGTGGGTGCGAGGACGGAGGCCTGCGCGTTGCGCCACCCGTTCGCCTCGCCGATGCGGTTGCCCTCGGCCCAGACCTTCGTGGCCGCGGCGAGGATGCCGGCGTCCATCGAGCCGAGCGTGCGGATGTCGTCGTTCGCCGCGGCGTGCTTGCGCATGACGCGCTTGTGACCGGCCTCGTTGAGGCGGTAGCCCTCGTAGGGGCCGACGACGCCGGCGAGCTCGGCCGAGCGCTTGTAGGCCGTGCCCGTCATGAGCGAGGTGATCGACGCGGCCAGGGCACGGCCGCCGTCGGAGTCGTAGCCGTGGCCCGTCGCCATGAGCAGCGCGCCCAGGTTGGCGTAGCCGATGCCGAGCTGACGGAACCGGCGCGTCGTCTCGCCGATCGCCTCGGTCGGGAAGTCCGCGAAGCAGATCGAGATGTCCATCGCCGTGATGATGAGCTCGACGGCCTTCTCGAAGCGCGCGACGTCGAAGGTGTCGTCGTCCCGGAGAAACTTCAGGAGGTTGAGCGACGCGAGGTTGCACGACGAGTTGTCGAGGTGCATGTACTCCGAGCAGGGGTTGGACGCCGTGATCCGGCCCGACTCGGGGCTCGTGTGCCAGTCGTTGATCGTCGAGTCGTACTGGAGACCCGGGTCGGCGCACTCCCACGCGGCCTGGGCGATCTTGCGGAACAGGCCCTTGGCGTCGACCTGCTCGATGACGCGGCCGTCCTGACGTGCGCGCAACCCGAACGAGCCGCCGTCCTCGACGGCCTGCATGAACTCGTCGGAGACGCGCACGGAGTTGTTGGCGTTCTGGTACTGCACCGAGACGATGTCGCGGCCGCCGAGGTCCATGTCGAAGCCCGCGTCGCGCAGCGCGCGGATCTTGTCCTCCTCGCGCGCCTTGGTCTCGACGAACTCCTCGATGTCGGGGTGGTCGACGTCGAGCACGACCATCTTGGCCGCGCGGCGCGTGGCGCCGCCCGACTTGATGGTGCCCGCGCTCGCGTCGGCGCCGCGCATGAACGAGATCGGCCCGCTCGCGGTGCCGCCCGAGGAGAGCAGCTCCTTCGACGAGCGGATGCGCGAGAGGTTGAGGCCCGCGCCCGAGCCTCCCTTGAAGATCATCCCCTCCTCGCGGTACCAGTTGAGGATCGAGTCCATCGTGTCGTCGACCGCGAGGATGAAGCAGGCGCTGACCTGCTGCGGCGACGGCGTGCCGACGTTGAACCAGACCGGCGAGTTGAACGAGAACACCTGGTGCAGGAGCATCCACGTCAGCTCGTGCTCGAAGACCGTCGCGTCCTCGTCGGTTGCGAAGTACCCGAAGTCGCGCCCGGCCTTGGTGTACGTGAGCACGACCCGGTCGACGAGCTGCTTGAGGCTCCACTCGCGCGCCGAGCTGCCGACCGCGCCGCGGAAGTACTTCGTCGTGACGATGGTCGTCGCGTTGAGCGACCAGGCGCTCGGGAACTCGACGCCCTTCTGCTCGAAGATCGTCTCGCCCGACTTCCAGTTGGTCTGGACGACGTCGCGGCGCTCCCACTCGACCTCGTCGTAGGGGTGCACGCCGGGCGTGGTGAACACGCGCTCGACGGTGAGCCCGCGCTTGCGAGCGCGGGCGCCGCGGGCGCCCGCCTTGCCGGTGGACTCCGACGTCTCTGTCATGACTTCTCCTTCAGCCGGTCGCGCGGCCGGTGGGCGTGACGCGTGGGGCGGGACGGTGCTGTGCAGCGGGTGGATCGGGGGGTCGTGCTCGTCGTGCGGGTGGTGCTCGTCGTGCTCGGTCCTGCGGGTGGAGCGGCGTCGTGGGTGGCGGGGCCGGCCGGCGCCCGACGATCCACATGCCGTGCCACGGGCCGTGCACAGGGATCTCGGGATCTACACAGATCCGTGCACAGGTTCGTGCACAGATCCGGCCTCTCACCACTACAGGTGCCTAACTTACAACCGTGGAACCACTAGATGTAGTGCCGAGACCATGATCTTTGTTCCCGGGCCGGACGCCCTGGGCGAAGTCGCAGGCCAGCGCGCTGTCGATGATGGTCGTGACCTCCGACACGGCCGCGCGGCCCGGCGTGTCACGTCCGTCGGCGTGTCGCACGGCCCCCGGACGAACCGCGCGAAGCGGACGTGGGGTCGGGCGCCGGGGACGGCGGGGTCAGGCGCCGGGGACGGTGGGCTCAGGCGCCGGGACCCGTCGCGTCCGCGCGGGCGCGAAGGCGGCGCGCGACGCGGTCCGGCGCAGCGCGACGAGCGCGGGCCGGCCGACGACGGCGAGGACGACGCCCGTCGTCACGGCACGCCCGACGTCCCAGCCGAGCGAGGTCGCGGCGCTGAAGAGCGCGAACCGCCGGAGGTTGTCCCCGACGGGGTCGCCCGCGACGAACGACAGCCCGGTCCCGCTGCCGACCGAGAAGGGCCAGAAGGAGAGGTTCATCGCGAGGCCGAACGCGAAGGCGGCGACGGCGCCGTAGAGCACGAGGACGAGGACCTCCCCGGCCCCGCGTACGCGCCGGGGCAGCAGCCCCGCGCCGAGGCCCACCCACGACGCCGCGAGCATCTGGAACGGCATCCACGGCCCGACGCCGCCCGTGAGCACGGCCGAGGCCAGGATCGTCGTCGAGCCGAGGGCGAAGCCGAACCCGGGGCCGAACACGCGCCCCCCGAGCACGATGACGACGAACACGAGCTCGACCCCGGCGGTCCCCGCCGACAACGGCCGCAGCACCGCCCCGACCGCGGAGAGCAGGCCCAGCACGGCGACCGCCTTGACGTCGAGCCCGCCGTCGCCGAGCGAGACGAGCACGACGGCCACGACGGCGACCAGCACGCCCGCGAGCACGAGCGGCGCGTCGGTCCCGTGCTCGAGGCCGCTGCCCGGCGCCACGACGAGGGGCCAGCCGAACGCGAGCAGCCCGGCGATCCCGGCGAGCACGAGCGCTGCGACGGTCCGGGCGCCCACGGGCACCGCGGAGACGTCGGTGACGTCCGCCCGGCGCGTCGGCCGCGGGCCGCGCGGGTCCGTGACCGTCGTGGTCGTCGGCGTCGTCACGCGGGCACCGCGAGCGCCGCCGCCACGGCGGCGACGGTCAGCAGCTCGACCGGGTGGAGCACCTTGGCGACCTGAGGCGCGAACGTCGGGGAGGCCACGAGGACGTCGCGCGCCGGGCCGTCGGTGACGACCTCGCCCGCGGCGAGGACCACCACCCGTGTGGCCGCCTCCGCGACGAACTCGACGTCGTGGCTCGAGAGCAGCACGGCGCCCGCCCGCGCCGCGTGCTCGCGCAGCGCGGTCGCGAGCCGTGCCTTGGCGGCGTAGTCGAGCCCCCGCGTGGGCTCGTCGAGCAGCAGCACGCGGGGCCGCGCCGCGAGCTGGACCGCGAGGACGAGGGCGAGCCGCTGGCCCTCGGACAGGTCACGCGGGTGCGCGAGCGGGGGCACCGTGCCCGCGAGCCCCGCGAGGAGCGCGGCGGTCGTCCCCGGCTCGGCGCCGGACTCACGGTCGGCGGCCGCGCACTCCGCCGCGACGGTCTCGAGGTAGAGCAGCTGGGCCGGGTCCTGCGGCACGAGCCCGACCAGCCGCCGCGCGTCCGCCGGGCTCAGCGCGGCCGGGTCGGGCAGGCCCCCGGTCCCGGGCGCCGTCCGCGCGCCGCGGCGGAGCACGCGGCCCAGCGCGCCGGGCAGCCCGGTGGGGGCGACCTCCCCGCCCGCGCGTCCCTCGTCGTCGCGCATGGCGACGGTGCCGCCCGAGCGCGGCCCCGCGCCCTGCAGCGCCCACAGGAGCGACGACTTGCCCGCGCCGTTGCGGCCCATGACCGCCACGACCTCGCCCGGCCGGACGGCGAGGTCCACCTCGCGCACGGCGCGCGTCGTGCCGTGCCGCACGGAGAGGCGCGACGCGACGAGCAGCGGGGCGGTCGCGGACGCGCGTGGCGCGGCGGAGGCGGCCCCGGCACCCGCCGCGACGACGCGCTCGCGCAGCGGCGCCGCCAGCCGACGCGCGTCGCGCACCGAGAGCGGCACGGGCGACCAGCCGGCCAGGCGCGCGAGCTCGACCACCGGGGGAGCGACGACCGATCCGGGCAGCACGTCCTGCGGCCGCCCGTGCACGACCGTGCCGTCGGCGGCGACGAGGACGACCCGGTCGGCGTACTGCACGACGCGCTCGAGCCGGTGCTCGGCGAGCAGCACGGTCATCCCGAGGTCGTGCACGAGCCGCGTGAGCGCCGCGAGCACCTCCTCGGCGGCGGTCGGGTCGAGCGCCGACGTCGGCTCGTCGAGAACCAGCACGCGCGGGTGGCTCGTGAGGACGGCGCCGATCGCGACGCGCTGCTGCTCGCCGCCGGACAGGTCCGCGAGCGGCCGGTCGCGGAGCGCCGCGAGCCCGAGCAGGTCGAGCACCTCCTCGACGCGCCGGCGCATGACCTCGGGCGGGACGCCCAGCTGCTCCATGCCGTAGGCGAGCTCCTCCTCGACCGTGTCCGTCACGAAGCCCGACGCGGGGTCCTGGACCACCACGCCGACGACGTCCGCGAGGTCGCGCGGGAGGTGCGTGCGCGTGTCCCGCCCGTCGACGACGACCCGGCCCTCGAGCAGGCCGCCCGTGAAGTGCGGCACGAGCGAGGCCACCGCCCGGAGCAGCGTCGACTTGCCCGCGCCCGTCGGCCCGACGACCAGGCACAGCTCGCCCTCGCCGACGGCGAGGTCGACGTCGCGCAGCGCGGGCGCCGCGGCGCCCGGGTAGGTGACGGTGACGCCCTCGAGCCGGATCACGCGCCGGCCGCCCTCGGCCGGGGCGTCCCCGTTGCGAGCACCGCGGGGGCGGCTGCGAGCAGGGCGCTCACGAGCGCCACCGGCGGCAGCGAGGGCCACCCGAGCGGCTGGAGCGACGGGTCGAGCGCCGACGGGTCCGTCGCGGTCGCGGCGACCAGCAGCGCGGCGGCGAGCAGCCCGCACGCGGCGACCACCGTCTCGGGCGTGCGCCAGGCGTCCGGCCGGTAGCGCGAGCGCCGCACCTGGCGCCCGGCGAGCACCCCGCCGCCGACGGCGGCCGCGGCGCCCAGCGCGAGCACGGGAGCGCCGAGCCACGCCGGGCTGGTCCCGTCGAGCAGGCCGTAGGTGCCGAGCGCCGCGGCGACGAGCGAGGCGAGGAGCAGGGTCGTCACGCGCCGGTCCGAGCGGCCCGGGAGCGCCCGCGCGTAGCCGCGGGAGTCCATCGACGCCGCGAGGGCGAGGGCGCGGTCGAGCGCCTCCGCGAGCACGGGCACGGCGGTGCTCGCCAGCGACCGGAGGCCGCGGGCCTCGTGCCCGCGCAGACGGCGTGCCCGGCGCACCGACGCGGCCGACGCGACGAGGGCAGGCGTCACGCTCACCGCGATGACGACGGCCGTGCCGACCTGGTGCAGCGCCGCCGGGAGCGACCGCAGGGCGCGCCGCGGGTTCGCCAGCGCGTTGGCCGCGCCGAAGCACACGACGAGGGTCGCGAGCCGCAGCCCGGCGTAGAGCGCGGTGAGCAGCCCCGTGAGCGTGACGGGTCCGAGCAGCTGGACCCCCACCGCCCACGCCGGCAGGTCCACCGCGGGCAGGTCGAGCAGCACCGGGCCGGGCGCCTTGATCCCCACCACGACGTAGAAGAGCACCCGCAGCACGACGATGCACCCGGCGAGGGCGAGGTAGCCCCGGAAGGCCCGTGCCCACGGGGCGTCCTCGCGCCGGGCCACGACGACGAGCACGGTCGCGGCCAGCACGAGGCCGACCACGACCGGGTTCGTCGTACGCGTCGCGGCGACCGCGAGCCCGAGGGCCCACGCCCACCACGCGAGCGGGTGCATCGTCGGGCCCGGTCAGTCCTGGCCGGCGGGGCCGTGCGCGGAGCGGCGACGCTGGACGAGGACCGCGGCGACCGCGAGGACCGCGACGACGCCGACGCCCGCGAGCAGCACGGGCGAGGGCCCGGCGGCGGCCTGCGGCTCCTCCTCGGCGGTCGTGACGGACGTGCCGTCGTCGACGTCCTCCGCCTCGCCCGAGGTCGCCGCCTGGTCGGCGGCCTCCTCGGTGGGTGCCGCGGGTGCGTCGACCGTCGGGCCGGCGGACCCGTCGGAGTAGCGCCAGCCCTCGACGCCGCCCGGCGCGGGGACGGCCTCGTCGGAGCCGAGCATCGCCATCTCCCAGGCGCCGCCCGGCTCGGCCGTCCAGTAGGACCAGTAGGAGCCCGTGAACTCGGTGGGGCAGGGGTCGGGCAGCGCGTCGATCGCGCAGATCATGTTCGCGTCGTCGCGCGTGTCGGCGAAGCCCGCCGTCTGGAGCGCCGCGGTCCCGGTGCTCGCGTCGGTCGCGCAGCCCATCTCGACCTCGCCGCCCAGGTCCGTCTTGTCGACGATCACGGTGACGCCCTCGGGGTCGGTGCACGGGCCCGACGGCGCCGCGAGCACCGTGGCGGGAGCGGGGACGCCGACGCTCGCGTGGGCGACCGCCGGCGCGGACGCGGCGCCGAGGGTGAGGGCGAGGACGCCGAGCGCGCGCACCGCGCGGCCGGACGTGTGCGGGCGGGGGACGGCGGTGGCGTCGGTGACGCTGGTCATGGTGCCTCTTCCTGAGTGGTCCGTGACGGACCCGGCACCGCCCACGCGGTGGGCGACCGGGCTCCGTCCCGTAGGCCTCGACGGGTGGAGCCGCTCGGCCTGCACCAGGTGCTCCGGCTCGTCCGACGCGGGAGCGTCGGACCTACGGTTGCGGGTCAGCGCCGGACTCGGACCGGCTTCCCCTGGCTGCAGGACGTGATGCGTGCCGCCGGTGGCGGCGCGGACAACGTACCGCCTCGGCGCCCTCCCGGCGTCGCCGCTAGCCTCGGGCGATGCGGATCTACACCAGGACGGGCGACGACGGCACCACGGGGCTCTTCCTCGGCAGCCGGGTCTCGAAGGCGGACGTGCTGGTCGACGCCTACGGCGACATCGACGAGGCCGTGTCGCTGCTCGGCGTCGCGCGCGCGTCGTGCGCCGACCCGCGGCTCGCCCGCCTCCTGCTGGACCGTCAGCGCGAGCTGTTCGTCGCCGCGGCCGACCTCGCCACGAACCCTGCGCACCGGGACCGCCTCAAGCCCGGCATCTCGCTGATGACGCAGGACACCCTCGACCTCCTCGAGCGGCTCATCGACGAGCTGGTGCGCGAGCGCCCGCTGCGGCCGGTCTTCGTCGTGCCGGGCGCGACGGCGACGTCGGCCGCGATCGACCACGCGCGCACGGTCGTGCGCCGGGCCGAGCGGCACGTCGTCCAGGCCCAGGACGCGGGGCACGGGGTGAGCCCGCTCGTGCTGCGGTACCTCAACCGCCTCTCGGACCTCGCGTTCGTGCTCGCACGGCACGCCGCGGGCGACGTCACGGAGGAGGCCAGCCACGACTGACGGCGCGCCGCGCGGCCCCGGGTGAACCGCGGGGTGAACGTGCCGCGCCGACGGCCGCCGGGCTCGGCCGCGGGTTAGCATCACGGCCACACGGGCGGCGCGGCTGGCGCGCCTCCCGGCGCGTGCACGAGAGGCAGGGCCGGTGGCGTTCGAGCTGGACCCGTGCCGTGTGCGCGCACCCGGCGGTGAGCTGCTCGCCCAGGGCTTCGTGCGCGAGCACGACGGCGACGTCGTCGCGATCGACGTCGAGCACGAGGCGGGCGGGTGGCTCGACGAGGGCGACCGCGTCGTGGTCGAGATCCTCAGCCCGAGCCGCGGCACGCTGACGTACGACGCCGGTGTCCGTGCCGTCGTCGCACGGCGCGTCGTGCTCGAGGGCCTCACGCTCCAGGCCGCCGTGCAGCTGCGCTCGGCCGTGCGCGTCCCGACGTCGATCGCGGTGGTGCTGCGCGCGGCCGGGCAGGACGAGGACGGCGAGCCGGCCGAGGTGACGATCGACGCCGTCGTCCTCGACGTGAGCGCGCACGGGATGCGCGTGCGGTGCCACGCCGACGTCGAGCCGGGCGCGCACCTCGCCGTGCGGTTCGAGGCGACCCGCACGCCGCTCGACCTCGAGCTCGAGGTCGTCCGCGCGCAGGAGCTCGGCGGCGACGCCCTGCTCGGCTGCCGCCTGGTGGGCACGAGCGAGCGCCAGACCGACGAGCTCTTCCGGTTCGTGCTCGAGGAGCAGCGGCGCCAGCTGGCGGTCCGCGCCGCCGGCTCGGCCTGAGCGTCACGTACCCTGACCGCGGTGCGCGCCGGCCGTCGGCGCGCCGCCGGAGCCCCCGCGCGCGACCGCGCGGCGACGAGGAGTGACGTGAGCAAGGCATCGACGAAGGACGACCGGCGCGCCCAGCTCGCCGCCCTCCAGGAGCAGCAGCGCCGCGCCGACCAGCGCCGCACGTGGCTCATCATCGGCATCTCGGTCGTCGTGGCCCTCGCGCTCATCGTCCCCGCCGCGGTGCTCCTCGTCGGCGAGCAGCGCCGCACGTCCGCCCTCGAGGCCGCGGCCGACGCGCCCATCGCCGGCGCGGTCGAGACGGAGGTCGCCTCGGCCGTGCACGTCGAGACCGACGTCGAGTACGAGCAGACGCCGCCCGTCGGCGGGGACCACCACCCGACCTGGCAGAACTGCGGCTTCTACTCGGCGCCCGTCACCGACGAGTACGCGGTGCACTCGCTCGAGCACGGCGCGGTCTGGGCGACCTACGGCCCCGACCTTCCCGAGGCCGACGTCGCGCGGCTCCAGGAGCTCGCCGAGCGCGAGGGCTACCTCCTGGTGAGCCCCCGGGACGACCTCTCGGCGCCCCTGACGCTCTCGGCGTGGGGCGTGCAGCTCGAGCTCGACTCCGCCGACGACGAGCGGCTCGACGTCTTCCTGCTCAAGTACCTCCAGGGTCCGCAGACCCTCGAGCCGGGCGCGCCCTGCTCGGGCGGCATCGGCGCGTGAGCACCGGCGCGCCGGGCCTCGCCGAGGACGGCGAGCGCACCACGGTCGCGGCGCCGCCCGACACGGAGCCCCCGCTCCGCGGCCGCGCCGCACCGCGCGCCGTGCTCGTCGCGGTCGCCGTCGTGGCCCTGGCCGCCGGGGCCGCGCTCGGCCTCATCGCGGGCGGCACCGTGCTGCGCCCGGCGGTCGCGGCGGAGGGCTCCGTCGACGCCGGCTTCGCGCGCGACATGGCCGTGCACCACGGGCAGGCGGTCGAGATGTCGGTGCTCGTGCGCGACCGCAGCGAGGACCCGGCCGTGCGCCAGCTCGCGCTCGACATCCTGCTCACCCAGCAGCACCAGGCCGGCCAGATGTTCGGCTGGCTCGCCACGTGGGGACTGACCCCGACGTCGTCGGCCGAGCCCATGGCGTGGGCCGAGCACGGGCACGGAGACGCCGGCGCGGCGGCGACCGACGAGGAGCACCCGCACACGATGCCGGGCCTCGCGACCGAGGCGCAGATGCAGCGCCTGGCGACCGCCGAGGGCGAGGAGGCCGACCGGCTCTACCTCGCACTCATGATCCCGCACCACGAGGGCGGCGTGGAGATGGCTGAGCTCGCTGTGGGCGACGCCGACCAGCCGCAGGTGCGCCGGCTCGCCGAGGCGGTCGTCGCGTCGCAGCAGGCCGAGATCCAGCTCCTCGAGCAGATGCTCGCCGAGCGCGGAGGAGCCCCCGCCGGCCTCTGAGGCCGACGCGGCCGACGCCGACCCGTCAGGGGCGCGGCGCCCGGGCTGCCGGGCGGCGCGCGCCGTCGCGCTTGGGGGCGGGGTGGCGCGTGCCGGGGTGCGCCGTCGCCCGTGCCGCCGAGTGCCCGCGCGGGCCCTCGTCGACGCTGATGCGCAGGGGACGGCCCGCGACGCGGGCGCCACCGATCCGGCGGAACGCCTCGGGCGAGAGCTCGGCGTCGATCTCGACGAGGCTGAAGCTCGCGAAGATGTCGATCTTGCCGAGGTCCTTCCCGCTCAGCCCGCCCTCGCCCGTGAGGGCGCCGACGATGGCCTCCGGGCGCGCGCCGTGCGTGTGGCCGACGGCGACGCGGTAGCGGGTGCCGCGCGTCGGACGCCGCGCCGCCGTGCGGGCGCGCTCCTCGCTGGTGAAGGAGATGCGGCCGTCGTCGTCCGACGCGGCACCGCGGGCGCGCTGCAGCGGCGTCACCTCGACCTCGTCGCTCGGCTGCGGGCCCTCGTCGCCCACGGCGAGCGACGCGAGCACGGCCGCGAGCTCGGCGGCGTCCATCGGGGACGTCGCGAGGAACTCGGCGACCGCCGCGCGGTACATGTCGAGGCGACCCGCCTCGCGGCGGAGGTCCGTGCGCGCGAGCAGCGCCGTGACGCGGTGCGCCGACACGTCAGCCGGCGAGGGGACGGTGATCTCCTCGAGGCGCTGGCGCGTCGTGCGCTCGATCGCCCGCAGGCGGCCCTGCTCGTTGGGCGTGACGAAGGTGAGCGCGGTGCCGGTGCGGCCCGCGCGGCCCGTCCGGCCGATGCGGTGGACGTAGGCCTCGGGCTCGGTGGGCACGTCGAAGTTGACGACGAGGCCGATCCGCTCGACGTCGAGGCCGCGCGCCGCGACGTCGGTCGCGACGAGCACGTCGAGCGTCCCCGCGCGCAGGCGCTCGACGAGCTTCTCGCGGTCCTTCTGCGCGACGTCGCCCGAGATGGTCGCGGCGGAGATCCCGCGCTCGGCGAGCGCGACCCCGACCTCCTCGGCGGCGCCGCGCGTGCGCGTGAAGACGATCGCGGCGTCGGCGTCGGACGTCGCGAGGACCCGCGCGAGCGCACCGATCTTGTGCCGGAAGGGCACGACGGCGAAGGTCTGCCGCACGTTCGCGACCGTCGACGCCTGGCGCGACGTCGCGATCTGCACGGGGTCCTTGAGGTGCTCGTTCGCGACGCGCACGATCGGCGGCGGCATGGTCGCGGAGAACAGGGCGACCTGACGCTGCGCGGGGGCGAAGGAGAAGATCTTCTCGACGTCCTCGGCGAAGCCCATGCGGAGCATCTCGTCCGCCTCGTCGAGGACGAGGAACCGCACGGCGTCGAGGCGCAGGGTGCGCCGCTCGAGGTGGTCGATGACGCGGCCGGGCGTGCCGACGACGATCTGCGCGCCGCGTGCCAGCGCGCGCTGCTGCGGCAGGAAGGGCGAGCCGCCGTAGACCGCGACGACGCTCACTCCCGCCAGGTGCCGGGCGAACGACTCGAGCGCCTCGGCCACCTGCATCGCGAGCTCGCGCGTCGGGGTGAGGACGACCGCCTGGACCTGGCCGAGGCCCGGGTCGACGGCGGCGAGCAGCGGGAGGCCGAAGGCGGCCGTCTTGCCGGTGCCCGTCTGGGCGACACCCGTGATGTCGCGGCCGCCCAGCAGCGCCGGGATGGCGGCCTGCTGGATCGGCGTCGGGCGCGTGAAGCCGAGGTCGAGCACGGCGCGAAGGATCGGCTCGGGGAGCCCCAGGTCGACGAGGTCGAGCTCGCGCTCGGTCGAGGTGGGGGCAGAGGGCAGGGAGGAGGCAGTCGTGGTCACGGTGTCCGCATCGGTCGAGGTGGGCCAGGCGGGGCAGGACCGGGGTCGGTGCTGCCGTGCGTCGCTGTCCCGAACTCTCGATCGGCCGGCCTGCGAGACCGGCTGCACACAGCCGCCGGCGTCCGGCGGTCACACACAGGGAAGGGCGACGTGCTCCTGGGGAATGCCCTCCAGCCTACCGGGCGCCCGCCGGACGCGTCCCGGGAGGCGGGCGTGACGCTCGCCACCCCCGGGACCCGAGGCGGGACAAGGTCTGCGACTGGTGCGCTCGGTCACCAGCCCGCGGGCTTGTAGTCCTTGAGGAACACGCCGTGGACGTCCTCGCCCGCCTCGCCCCGGACGATCGGGTCGTACACGCGCGCGGCGCCGTCGACCAGGTCCAGCGGCGCGTGGAAGCCCTCCTCGGCGAGCCGCACCTTGGTGGGGTGGGGCCGCTCGTCCGTGATCCACCCCGTGTCGACGCTGGTCATGAGGATGCCGTCGCGCAGCAGCTCGGCCGAGCTGGTCCGGGTGAGCATGTTGACGGCGGCCTTGGCCATGTTGGTGTGCGGGTGGCCGGGCCCCTTGTACCCGCGCGAGAAGACGCCCTCCATGGCGGAGACGTTGACCACGTAGGTCCGCCGCGCGGGGGACGCCGCGAGCGACGCGCGCAGGCGGCTGATGAGGATGAAGGGCGCGGTCTCGTTGCAGAGCTGGACCTCGAGCATCTCGAGCGGGTCGACCTGGTCCACGGTCGCGACCCAGCTGTTGGTCTCGTGGAGGTCGGGGAGCAGGCCGCCCGCGTCGATGGCGTCCCCCCGCGCGAGCCGCGCGAGCGAGGTCGAGCCGCCGCGCAGCGCCTCGGCGGTGAGGCGGCCGGCGGCGGAGAGGACGCCCGCGACGTCGTCGTCGTGGTGGGCGACCGCCGTCGTGCCGACCGAGCTGACCAGCGCGGCGGGGTGGGCGTCGCTCGCGTGCTCGAACGTCACGAGGTGGGGGAGCGGGCCGTCGGGCAGCGGGGCGCTCTCGGCCTCGGCGAGCGGGGCGTAGGCACCCGGCGAGCGGCGGACCGTCTGGGCCGCGTTGTTGATGAGCACGTCGAGGGGGCCCGCCGCGGCGACCTCGTCGGCGAGCGCGACGACCTGCGCCGGGTCGCGCAGGTCGATGCCCACGACCGTGAGGCGGTCGAGCCAGTCGGCCGAGTCCGGCATCGACGTGAAGCGGCGCACGGCGTCGCGCGGGAAGCGCGTCGTCACGGTCGTGTGCGCGCCGTCGCGCAGCAGGCGCAGCGCGATGTACATGCCGATCTTCGCGCGGCCCCCGGTGAGGAGCGCGCGCCGGCCGGTGAGGTCCGTGCGGGCGTCCCGCTTGGCGTGGTTGAGCTCGGCGCACGCGGGGCACAGCTGGTGGTAGAAGGCGTCGACCCGGGTGTACAGGTCCTTGCAGATGTAGCACGCGCGGGGACGCAGCAGGTCACCCGCGCTCGCGCCGCGCACGGTCGAGACGAGCGGGAGGCCCGCGGTCTCGTCGTCGATGCGCCGCGGGCTCCCGGTGGCCGTCGCGGCGACGACGGCCGCGTCGGCCGCGCTCACCGTGGCGCGCCGGTCGAGCCGCCGCTGCTTCTTCACGGCCTTGAAGAGCCTCGCGGTCGCGCGGCGCAGCGTGAGCGCGTCGGGGTGGTCCTCGGGCAGGCGCTCGGCCTGCGCGAGCACGTCGAGGCACGCGGCGAGCGCGTCCGGGTCGATGCGGGCGCCGGCGACGTCGGACGCGGCCGCGTCCCCGGGGACGGCGGTGGGCTCGCCCTCGGGGACGTCCGGCGCGACGTCGCGGGGCACGGGCGTGGGCAGGGTGGGGGGCACAGGCGGTCCTCGGTCGGCAGGGGGCGCGCGCTGCGCCCGGAGAACTGTACGCACCGCGCCGGGTCGTTGACCGGGTCCGAGGGCGAACCGTACCGTGCAGTAACTTCCGTCCCACGGTGAAGGAGCCCCATGTCGAGCCCGTCCGCCCAGGTCAGCACCGTCCCCGTGCCGCCGCCGGTGGGCGAGGACCCGGGCGTGGTCGTGCTGGTGCCGGGGGAGGCGGGAGCCGCGGAGCGGCTGGCCGCGCTCCGCCCGGGCACGGGTCTGGTGGTCCTCGGGGCCGGGCCGTGGGACACCGGTGTGACGGAGCTCCTGCGCACGCGCGGCATCGACGTCGTCCCCGCCGAGACGGAGCCGGGCCCGCTCGCGGTCGACCCGTCCGGCCCCGCGGCCCTCACCGACGAGGACCTGGGCGCGCGCGTCAGCGACCTCGAGGGCACCGCCGGCGCCCGGCTGGACGTCCGCGACGGTGCGGCCCCGCTGGTCCGGACGGCGTCGGGCGCGGTGGTCGGGGCGCTCGGCGCGGGTACCGCGGGCCGCGTCGCGGTGGTGGCCGTCGACCTCACGCCCGGCCGGGCCGCGTCCGAGCTGCGCCGCAACCTCGTGGCGTGGTGCACGCCCGCGGTCGCCCCCGACGCGGCGTCCGCCGGCCCCGCCGGCGACGCGGTCGGCCACCCGGCCTGGTCGCGGCTCAAGGACGCCGTCGGGCGCCTCCAGCCGCTCCAGGCGGCCGACGGCTCGGTCCCGGAAGAGGCGGACCGCGCGCCGGCGCGGGACGCGGTCGCCGACGTGCGCGCGGCGGTGGCCGAGCTGCGCCCCCTGTTCCCCCACGACGACGCGTACCTCGCGGCGCTCGACACGGACCTGGCGCGCTGGGCCGACGGCGGCCTCGGCGTGCCCGACTTCCTCGACTCCCTCGTGGCGTTCCAGCCGCAGCGCGACCGGGTCGACGGGCTCCAGCACCTCGTCGTCTTCCCGATGTACACGCAGAACGGCAGCCCGGACCGGCACCTCGAGGCGGTGCTCGTCGAGGTCGTGTGGCCCGACTTCGTCGCCGAGCTCCAGGCCGGCGCGTACTCGAACGCGATGTTCGTCCCCATCCGGTTCGTGGACTTCACGGCGGGGTACGACACCAACTCGGCGGTGCTCTTCCCCGAGACGGTCGCGATGCGCGCGCTGCCCACGTTCACGTGGGGCGCCATCTTCGCGGACCGCGAGGCGGCGCGCTTCCGGCGTGTGGTGCGGGCGGCGGCCGGCACCACACGGCTCGCCCTCCCGCCGGACGCCGCGCGCCTGCTCGACGACCAGCGGCTCGCCGAGGAGACGTTCGTCATGTGGGACCTCATCCACGACCGGACGCACATGCGCGGCGACCTGCCGTTCGACCCGTTCATGATCAAGCAGCGCATGCCGTACTTCCTCTACGCGCTCGAGGAGCTGCGCTGCGACCTCGTGGCGTTCCGCGAGGCCGTCGCGCTCGAGGACACGGTGCCGCACGCGCGGCTCGTCCAGTACGCCGTCGTCTTCGACCGCGTCTTCCGGTTCGCGATCACGGGCAGCCGGGTGCGCAACTACGACGGGCTCGGCGGCCAGCTGCTGTTCGCGTGGCTGCACCAGCACCACGTCCTCCACTGGACGGACAACCGGCTGACGATCGACTGGGAGGCCCTCCCCGAGGCGGTGCTCGCGCTCGGGCGGCAGATCGAGGACCTCTACTGGCGCTCCATCGACCGGCCGAAGATCGCGCACTGGCTCGCGGCGTACGCGCTCGTCTCGGGCACGCTCACGCCCCACCCGGCGTCGACCTGGGCGAAGGGCCCGGACGCGCTGCCGCTCGACGGCCCGCTCAAGGGGCTGACGGACGCGGTGCTGCCGGACGAGTTCCCGCTGTCGATGTTCTACGAGGCCCTGACGCGGCGGATCGGCGACGTCGTCGCCTCGACGGCCGGCATCACGGGCCGCACGCCCACCCAGACCTGAGCCACCCCGCCCCGCCGCCACCGCCGCCCGTCGACCCGCGCGCCGCGATGAGAGGATCCTCCGCGTGACCAGCCCGTACCGCCTGCACGACCCTGCCCGCACCAGCTTCGCGTCCGACAACTACGCGGGCGTCCACCCCGAGGTCCTCGAGGCCCTCGCGGCCGCGAACGGGGGGCACCAGGTCTCCTACGGCGAGGACGTCTACACCGCCCGCCTGCACGAGGTGCTCGCCGAGCAGTTCGGCCGCGAGGTCGCGGTGTTCCCCGTGTTCAACGGCACGGGCGCCAACGTGCTCTCGCTGCAGTCGATGCTCCCGCCGTGGGGCGCCGTCGTGTGCACCGAGAACGCCCACATCCACACCGACGAGAACGGCGCGCCCGAGCGCGTCGCGGGGATCAAGCTCCTCACCGTGCCGACCCCCGACGCCAAGCTCACGCCCGACCTCGTCGACCACCAGGCGTGGGGCTGGGGCGACGAGCACCGCGCGCAGCCGCTCGTCGTGTCGATCACCCAGACCACCGAGCTCGGCACCTGCTACACGCCCGACGAGGTCCGGGCCCTCGCCGACCACGCGCACGCACGCGGCATGCGGCTGCACATGGACGGCGCGCGCCTCGCGAACGCGGCCGCGACGCTGGACGTCCCGCTGCGCGCCTTCACGTCCGACGCGGGCGTCGACGTGCTCTCGTTCGGGGGGACGAAGAACGGCCTGCTCGGGGCGGAGGCCGTTATCGTGCTCGACCCCGGCGCGTCCGAGGGCCTGCCCTACCTGCGCAAGATGAACATGCAGCTCGGGTCGAAGATGCGCTTCCTGTCGGTGCAGCTCCTCGCCCTGCTCGAGGGGGACCTGTGGCTGCGCTCGGCGCGGCACGCGAACGCCATGGCGCTGCGCCTGCGCGACGCCGTCGCGCCCCTGCCCGGGGTGCGCGTCGTCCAGGAGGTCCAGGCCAACGCGGTGTTCGCGGCGCTCCCGGCCGGCGTCGCCGACCGGCTGCGCGCGCGCTTCCGTTTCTACGACTGGGACGCCGCCGCGGGCGAGGTGCGCTGGATGTGCGCGTTCGACACGACCGAGGCCGCCGTCGACGCGTTCGCCGCGGCCCTCGCCGAGGAGCTCAACCGCTGAGAGGGCTCAGAGCACGCCCGCGTCGATGAGGCGCAGGGCGAGCTCGTTGCCGTCCCCGCCGTGCACCACGAGGGGCGACACCGCGCGCTGCGCACCGGCGTCGTCCTCGGCGGGCGCCGGGGTGCCGTGCGCGAGCACCTGCTCGGCGGGCGTCAGCTGGCGGATCGCGACGAGCGAGACGCGGTCCGGGTGCTCGGCGGCGAGGTCGCCGTAGATCTGCGGGTCGTGCTGGCCGTCGTCGCCGACGAGCACCCAGTGGATCTGGGGGAGCTCGGTGAGCAGCCGCCGCAGGGTGTCGCGCTTGTGCTGCTGCCCGCTGCGGAACCAGCCGGTGTTGGTCGGGCCCCAGTCCGTGAGCAGGAGCGGGCCGGCCGGGTAGCCGTGGCGCGCGAGGAAGCGGCGGAGCGCGGGCGCCACGTTCCACGCCCCCGTGGAGAGGTAGAACGTCGGCGCGCCCGGGTTCGCCGCTCCCCAGCGGCGGTAGAGCGCGGCCATGCCCGGCACCACGCGGCGCGCGTTCTCGTGCAGCACCATCGCGTTGTACGCCGCGAGCAGCGGCCGCGGGAGCGCGGTGACCATGACGGTGTCGTCGATGTCGCTCACCATCGCGGTGGTCTGCTCGGGACCGACGACGAGGACCGGCGCCGTGATCGACCGGTCGGCGATGCGCACCTCGATCTGGTGCCAGCCGGGCGGCAGGTCGGACTCGACGACCGCGTCGACGTAGCCGCCGCGGTCCGACCGCAGGGTGTGCGTCCGGCTCCCCGCGCGCACCTCGACCTGCGCGTCCGGCACCTGGGCGGTGACGAACGAGCGCCAGCCCCGCACGGTCCGCTGGCGGGACTCGGCGTCGCGCTCGGTGGCCTCGCCCTCCGTCGTCCCGGGCGGTGCGAGCAGGGTGCGGGCCATGACGCGGACCCATCCCGGGGCGCCGTAGCCGGTGTACGGCTCGACGCGCGGGACCCAGCCGCGGTCGGACAGGCGGGCCGTGAGGAACCGGTTGAAGCGGTCCTCGAGGCGCGCTGCGCGGTGGGGGCGGCTGCTGCTCGCGTTCTGCGTCGGGGTGCTCACGCCTGGAGAGTCTGGCACCGGGCCGCACGGCCCGCAGTCCGGGCCGCCGACGCGCGGGGCCGCGCGCGGGACGGTAGACACGACGCGTGACCACGATCGGATTCCACGCGTCCCACGAGCAGGTGCACCCTGCCGCGCTGCTGCGCGCCGTCCAGCAGGCCGAGCAGGCGGGGTTCGACGCCGCGATGTGCTCGGACCACTTCGCGCCGTGGAGCGCCCGGCAGGGCCACTCGGGCTTCGCGTGGTCCTGGCTGGGCGCCGCGCTGGCGACGACGTCCCTCCGGTTCGGCGTCGTCAACGCGCCCGGCCAGCGCTACCACCCCGCGATCGTCGCGCAGGCGGCCGCCACGCTCGCCGCGATGTTCCCGGGACGGTTCTGGGCGGCGCTCGGCTCGGGGGAGAACGCGAACGAGCACATCACCGGGGACCCGTGGCCCGTCAAGGAGGTCCGCGACGACAGGCTCGTCGAGACCGTGGGCGTCATCCGGCGCCTGCTCGCGGGCGAGGAGGTCACCCACCACGGCCTCGTCACGGTGGACCGCGCGCGCATCTGGACCCTGCCCGAGGAGCCGCCGGCCCTCATCGGCCCGGCCGTGACGGTCGGGACCGCGCGGCGCGCCGCCACCTGGGCGGACGGGCTCATCACCATCAACCAGCCCCACGACGTGCTGCGCGAGATCGTCGACGCCTACCGGTCCGAGGGCGGGCGCGGCCCGCTCGCGCTGCAGGTCCACGTCTCCTGGGCGCCGGACCAGGCGGAGGCCGAGCGCATCGCGTTCGACCAGTGGCGCTCCAACGTCTTCCCGCCGCCCGTGTGCTGGGACCTCGCGACGCCCGAGCACTTCGACGTCGCCTCGTCTCACGTGCGTCCCGAGGACGTCCACCGGGCCGTGCTCGTCTCGTCCGACCTCGGCCAGCAGACCGCGTGGATCGCCGAGCTCGCCGCGATCGGGTTCGACGAGGTCTACCTCCACCACGTCGGCACCGAGCAGGAGGCGTTCGTCGACGCCTTCGGCGAGCGCGTGCTGCCGCAGCTCAGGGCCGCGCGATGAGGATCACCGACACGAGCGACCTGTGGTGGAAGAACGCGGTCATCTACTGCCTCGACGTCGAGACGTACCTCGACTGGGACGGCGACGGGACCGGCGACTTCCAGGGGCTCGCCCAGCGCATCGACCACCTGGCGGAGCTGGGCGTGACGTGCCTGTGGCTCATGCCGTTCTACCCGACCACCGACCGTGACGACGGCTACGACGTCACCGACCTCTACGGCGTCGACCCGCGGCTGGGCACGCCCGGCGACCTGGTCGAGCTGATCCGCACCGCCAAGGACCGCGGCATGCGCGTCATCGCCGACATCGTGGTCAACCACACCTCCGACCAGCACCCGTGGTTCCGCTCCGCACGGTCGAGCACCGACAGCCCGTACCGCGACTTCTACGTCTGGCGCAGCGACCCGCCGCCCGACACGTCGAAGGAGGTCGTCTTCCCGGACCAGGAGCAGAGCATCTGGGAGCTCGACGAGAAGACGGGCGAGTACTACCTGCACCGCTTCTACAAGCACCAGCCCGACCTCAACGTCGCCAACCCGAAGGTGCGCGACGAGATCGCCAAGGTCATGGGCTACTGGCTCGAGCTGGGGCTCGACGGGTTCCGGGTCGACGCCGTGCCGTTCTTCCTCGAGACGATCGGGGCGGGGGACGAGCAGGTCGAGGCGCTCGGCGACCCGCACGACTACCTGCGCTCGCTCCGGTCCTTCCTCGGCCGGCGCAACGGCAGCGGCATCCTGCTCGGCGAGGTCAACCTGCCGCACGAGCAGCAGCGCCTGTTCTTCGGCGAGGGCGACGGGGACGAGCTGACGATGATGTTCGACTTCATCGCGATGCAGACGATGTACCTGTCGCTCGCCCGCCAGGACGCCGGGCCGCTGGTCCAGGCGCTGCTGGACCGCCCCGAGATCCCGGCGGACTGCCAGTGGGCGACGTTCGTGCGCAACCACGACGAGCTGACGCTCGACAAGCTGTCCGAGGACGAGCGTCAGGAGGTGTTCGCGGCGTTCGGTCCCGACCCCGACATGCAGCTCTACGGGCGCGGCCTGCGCCGGAGGCTGCCCCCGATGGTCGACGGGGACCCCCGGCGGGTCCGGCTCGTGTACTCGCTGCTGTTCTCCCTGCCCGGGACCCCGACCCTGTTCTACGGCGAGGAGATCGGGATGGGGGAGAACCTCGAGGTCCCCGGACGGCTCGCGGTGCGGACCCCCATGCAGTGGTCCGACGACGTCAACGGCGGCTTCTCGCCCGCCCGCGCGTCACGTCTGCCCGCAGCGGTGACCGGCGACGGGTACGGCCCGGCGCACGTCAACGTGCGGGCCCAGCGCCGCGACCCCGACTCGCTCCTGAGCTTCATCTCCCTGCTCGTCCGGCGCTACCGCGAGTGCCCCGAGCTCGGCTGGGCGCCGGTGCGGGTCCTCGACCAGCCGCACACGACCGTCGTCGCCCTCCTCAGCGAGGGTGACGTCGGCGCCGTCCTGACGCTGCACAACCTCTCGGCCGACCCCGTGACCGTGCCCGTCCGGCTCGACCGTGAGCGGGCGGGGCACCGCCTCGTCGAGCTGCTGCAGGACGGCGAGCACGAGCTCGACGAGCGTGCGCGCACGGAGGTGCCGCTCGAGGGCTACGGGTACCGCTGGTACCGCCTGCTGGGCCCGGGCAGCCGGCAGCTCGCCTGAGCCGACGGCCGCGGCGGCGGCGACGCCGTCAGGAGAGCAGGTCCGCGACGGCGCGCAGTGCCGCCGCGTCGCCCTGCACCAGGATCGACGTCACGACCGTGTCGTCCCACGCCGCGAGCCGGTCGCGGATCGCGGCCGGGGGCCCGACCAGCGCGATGTCCTGGACGAGCGCGGTCGGGACCGCGGCCGCGGCCTCGGCCCGCCGGCCCTCGGCGAAGAGCGAGGCGACGGTCTCGCACTCCCGCACGTAGCCGAGCCGCTCCACCATGTCGCGGTGGAAGTTCGCGCTCGACGCGCCCATCCCGCCCACGTAGAGCGCGACGAAGGGGCGGACGACGTCGGCGGCGCGCTCGACGTCGTCGTCCACGACGACGGGCACGGTCGCGCTCACCTCGAACGCGTCCGGCGCGGGCAGGTCGGGGGAGCGCCGCGCGAAGCCCTCGGCGAGGGCCTCCCGGTAGAACGCGTCGACGCTCGGGGCGTAGAAGAGCGGCAGCCAGCCGTCGGCGACCTCGGCGGCGAGGGCGACGTTCTTGGGGCCCTCCGCGGCGAGGTGCACCGGCAGGTGCGCCCGCAGCGGGTGCACGGTCGAGCGCAGGGGCCGCCCGAGGCCCGTGCCGCCACGGTGCGGGAGCTGGTAGAACTCGCCGTCGGCCACCACGGGCTCCTCCCGGCGCAGCACCTGGCGCACGACGCCGACGTACTCGCGCGTGCGGGCGAGGGGGCGCGGGTAGGGGGCGCCGTACCAGCCCTCGACGACCTGGGGGCCGGACGCGCCGAGGCCCAGCACGAACCTGCCGCCGCTGAGGTGGTCGAGGGTGAGGGCGGCCATCGCCGCCGCGGTCGGCGTGCGCGCGGAGATCTGGGCGATCGCGGTGCCGAGGCGGATCCGTTCGGTCCGGCTGCCCCACCACGCGAGCGGGGTCAGCGCGTCCGAGCCGTAGGCCTCGGCGGTCCACACGGAGTCGAACCCGAGCCGGTCGGCGGCCACGACGGCCTCGAGCGCACCCGGTGGCGGTCCGGCCGCCCAGTAGCCGACGTGGTAGCCGAAGCGCATCAGGTTCCCTCCAGGGGTGTGACGGCACGCCGGCGGCGGCGCGCGGCGCGGCGCCGGACCACGCGCACGCCGGCCCAGACCAGCAGCGCGAGGCCGACGAGGACGAGCACGGGCACGAGCAGCGCGGCCGCGGTGAGCGCGAGGCTCGTGACGTCCTCCGCCGCGCTCACCACGGGCCCGCCGGCGCCGACGGTCGTCGCGTTGACGACCGGCCGGCCGAGCGCCTTGCCGGTGTGCACGGTGAGCGCGAGCACGACGCCGACCGCGACCGGGACCCAGGACCCCGACGTGAAGAAGGACGCCGGGTCCGTCACGGCCACCGTCTCCGAGCCCGATCCGGCACCGAAGGCGAGCCCGCCCGCGGTCGGACGGATCACGGTCTGGACGACGTCGTTGACGCTGTCGACGCCCGGGATCTTGTCCGCGACGACCTCGAGCACGAGCAGCAGGCCGAGGATGAGCAGGACCCACCCGTCCGACAGCCAGGCCCAGCTCGCGGGGAGCGTCACGAGCGTCGTCCAGCGGTCCAGGGCGCCGAGGACCAGCAGCGGCAGGGCGGCGTTGAGCCCCGAGGCGGTGGCCAGGCCGGCGCCGGTGAGCAGCTCGAGCATGGGAGCAGCATGGCATCGCGGCACGCGTCCCGGCCCGCCGACCGTGCCCCGCGTGCCCGTGCGCCTCGCGCGCGTTTCCGTAGGGTGGTCGCGTGCCCCGACCTCGACGACGTCTCGCGACCCCCGACGGACTGGCGGACGGCTTCGCGGCCGTCCGGCGTGAGCTCGAGGTGCCCGTCGAGTTCGACCCCGCCGCGACGGCCGAGGCGCAGGCCGCGGCCCAGGCGCCGGCGGGCGCCGGGCGAGCCGTCGAGGGGGAGCGGCGGGACCTGCGCGACGTCCCGTTCCGCACGCTCGACCCCGCGGGCTCGACCGACCTCGACCAGGCCATGCACCTCGAGCGCCGGGGCGACGGGTACCGCGTGCGCTACGCGATCGCGGACGTCGCGGCGTTCGTGGTGCCGGGCGGCGCCCTCGACCGCGCGGCCCACGAGCGCGTGCAGACCGTCTACTGCCCCGACACGCGCGTCCCGCTGCACCCGCCGGTGCTCAGCGAGGGAGCCGCGTCGCTCCTCCCCGAGCAGGACCGTCCCGCGGTCGTGTGGACGCTCGACCTCGCCGCCGACGGCGACGTCACCGCGGTCGACGTCGAGCGCGCGACCGTGCGCAGCCGGGTCCAGCTCGACTACGCGTCGGAGCAGGCACGCCTCGAGGCCGGCGTCGACCGCGACGACCCGCTCGCGCTGCTCGTCGAGGTGGGCGAGCGCCGCGCGTCCCTCGAGCGCGCGCGGGGCGGCGTCCAGCTCGGCCTGCCCGAGCAGGAGGTCCGTCGGGGCGAGCAGGGCTGGGAGCTCGTCCGGCGCGCACCGCTGCCGATCGAGGACCACAACGCCCAGATCTCCCTCATGACGGGCATGGCCGCGGCGGCCCTCATGCTCGACGCGGGCGTCGGCGTGCTGCGCACCATGCCCCCGGCCGGCGACGACGCCGTCGCGGCGCTGCGGCGCACGGCGCGCGCGCTCGGGGTGCCGTGGCCGGACGGCGCGTCCTACGGCGACGTGCTGGCGGGCCTGGACCGCGAGCTGCCCGCGTCGGCCGCGTTCCTCGACGCCGCGACCGGCCTCTTCCGTGGCGCGGCCTGGACCCCGTTCCAGGGCGCTCCGCCCGAGGCGCCCGCGCACGGCGCGGTCGGGGCCCCGTACGCGCACGTGACGGCGCCGCTGCGCCGGCTGGTCGACCGCTACGGGCTCGAGGTGAGCCTCGCGGTGCGCGCCGGGCGCCCCGTGCCGGACTGGGTGCTCGAGGCCCTGCCCCGCCTCGGCGAGGAGATGGCCGCGGGCAGCGCGCGCGCCAACGCGGTCGACCGCGCCTGCACCGACCTCGTCGAGGCCGCCCTGCTCGCCCCCCTCGTCGGGACCGAGCACGAGGGTGTCGCGCTCGACGCGCGCACCGTCGCGCTGGCGGACCCGGCGGTCGTCGCCCGGACAGCGGAGGGCGAGCTGCCGGCCGGCGAGCACGTGCGCGTGCGGGTCGTCCGGGCCGACGTCGCGACCCGGTCGGTCGTGCTCGAGCGCGTCACCTGACCGGCCGGTGGCGCCTGCCCCGCGCGGGCGCACGCGCCCCGTAGGATCGCCAGCGGTGACGTCGGCGGGCAGGCAGGGGGCGGTCGGGAAGTGACTGACCTCGGTCGCGCACCGGCGGGGCGGCGGTGGCCCGGGTCGGGCCGCCACGGCGTCGTCACGCTGCCCAACGTCATCAGCGGCGCGCGCCTGCTCCTGGTCCCGGTCTTCGCCGTGCTGCTCGCGCAGGGGCACGACGGCTGGGCCCTCGTCGTGCTCGCCGTCGCGGGTGCGAGCGACTGGCTCGACGGCGTGCTCGCACGCGCCCTGGACCAGTACTCGCGCCTGGGGGAGCTCCTCGACCCGGCCGCCGACCGGCTCTTCATCCTCGTGACCCTCGTCGCCCTCGCGGCGCGCGACGTCGTCCCCGGCTGGCTCGTGGCGGCGGTGATCGGGCGCGACGTGCTGCTCGCCGTCGTCCTGCTCGTGCTCGTCGTGCGGGGGATCGGCCCGCTGCCCGTCCACTTCGTCGGCAAGGCGGGGACGTTCGCGCTCCTCTACGCCTTCCCGCTGCTGCTCCTCGCGCAGACCCACGGCGCCGTCGGGGTCGTGGCCGGCGTCGCCGGCTGGGCGTTCGCCTGGTGGGGCATGGGCCTGTACTGGCTCGCCGCGGGCGTCTACCTGCGCCAGGCGTGGCAGGAGCTGCGACGGGACCGGGGCGTGGTGACGCCGTGAGCGGGACCCGACGCAAGCCGCGCGTCGCGCAGCGTCCCGACGCGTCGATGAGCCTGCTCAACGACGTCATGTACCGGCCCGTCGACGCGGGCTACGCCGAGGCCGCGGCGCGGCCCGCGGCGCCGACGACGCCCGGCCGGAGCGCCGGGCGCTCGGTCGTCCACCTCGCGGTCGCGCTCGCGCTGGGCCTCGTGACGGCGGTCGCCGTCGTGCAGCTGCGCACGCCCGAGCCGGGCGGGACGGGCGCGCGCGCGCTCCTGCAGGAGCAGATCGCGGCACGCACCGCGGAGGCCGACGCGCTCGCGGAGGCCAACGCCGAGCTCGCGGCCGAGGTGGCGCAGCGCCAGAGCGAGGCGCTCGCGTCCGCGGACCCCGAGCTCTTCGCCGAGCTGGCCGAGCTCGAGGTGCTCAGCGGGACGACGCCGCTGCGCGGGGACGGGCTCGTGCTCGAGCTGAGCGACGCCCCGGTCGAGGACCCCGACGACATCGACCCCCGGCGCCGCGTGCAGGACATCGACCTCCAGATCGTCACCAACGGGCTGTGGGCCGCCGGCGCCGAGGGCATCGCGATCAACGGCCAGCGCCTCACCGGGCAGAGCGCGATCCGCAGCGTCGGGCCTGCCGTCCTGGTCGACCTCGTGCCCCTCGTCTCGCCCTACCGGGTCGAGGTCGTCGGCGACGCGCAGGCGGTGCAGACGGCGTTCGCCCGGACCACGGCCGCCAACCACCTCACGACGCTGACCGGCACGTTCGAGATCGGGATGTCGCTGCGCGCCACCGAGGTCGAGCTCCCGGGCGGGACGCCGGCGCCGCTGCGCCATGCGACGGTGCCGGGTGCCGATGTGGCACAGTCTGGGGCGACCGGAGCCGGGTCGGGCTCCGGGTCGGCGGACGAGACGACGACCAGCGAGGGAGGGACGCCGTGATCGCGGTGATCGGCCTCATCATCGGGGCGGTCGTGGGCCTCGTCCTCGAGCCGACCGTGCCGACGGTGCTCCAGCCGTACCTGCCGATCGCGGTGGTCGCCGCGCTGGACGCCCTGTTCGGCGGCCTGCGCGCGCTGCTCGACGGCAACTTCAACGACCGGGTGTTCCTCGTCTCCTTCCTGTCGAACGTCGTGGTCGCCGCGCTCATCGTGTTCCTGGGCGACCAGCTCGGCGTCGGCACGCAGCTCTCGACCGCCGTCGTCGTCGTGCTCGGCATCCGGATCTTCTCGAACGCCGCGGCGATCCGCCGCCACCTGTTCAAGGCGTGACGTGACGGCCGAGCACCGCGCCCCGGACGACCCCGCGGACCCGCAGGCCGGGGGCGTCGGCCCGCGCGAGCCCCACGTGGACGAGCCGGCTGAGGTCGCTGCGGACCACGTCGACCCCGCCCGCGACGAGCCCGCGGACGTCGAGCCGAGCGCCACTGACCGTGCCGAGGAGGCGCCCGCCGAGACTGCGCCGACCGAGGAGGCGCCCACTGAGGCTGCGCCCACGGAGGAGGCGCCCACGGAGGCTGCGCCGGCCGAGGCCGAGGCCGTGGACCCTGGGCCCACCGACGCGCCCACCGTGGCCGCGCCGCAGGAGAGCGCGCGCGCCGCCGCCCCGCCCGGCGACGACGCAGCCGCGCCCGTGACGCCGCCGGTCCCGGTCGCCCCGGGGACGTCGTCGGTGTCCCGGTCGTGGCGGACCATCGCGCGGGCCCTCGCGCCGCGCGCGACGCGCGCCCAGGTCCTCGCCGGCCTCCTGTGCGCGCTCCTCGGCTTCGCGTTCGTGGTCCAGGTCCAGCAGAACCGCAGCGACGGCCTGTCCTCGCTGCGCCAGGACGAGCTCGTGCGGATCCTCGACGAGGTCACGCAGCGCACCGAGGAGCTCGAGGACCAGGCCGCCGAGCTCCGCGCGCAGCGGGCCGAGCTCGCGACGGGCTCCGACACCCGGCGCGCGGCGCGCGAGGCCGCCACCGAGCGCGCCGCGCAGCAGGGGATCCTCGCGGGTCGGCTGCCCGCGCAGGGTCCGGGCGTCGTGCTCACCGTGCGGGACCCGGACCGCCGGGTCCCCGCGCTCGTGCTCTACAACGTGCTCGAGGAGCTCCGGAACGCGGGCGCCGAGGCCGTGCAGGTCAACGACCTGCGCGTCACCGCCTCGACCTACGTCGTGGACACCGCCGACGGGGTGTCGGTGGACGGCACGCTCCTCGAGCCGCCCTACCGGTGGGTCGCGATCGGCGACCCGGACGTCATCATCCCCGCGCTCAACATGCCCGGCGGAGCGCTCGCCGTCGTCCGCGGCTCCGACGGCTCGAGCGAGGTCGAGGCGCGCGACCTGGTCGAGGTCACGGCGGTCCGGGACGTCGAGCCCCCGCGGTTCGCGACGCCCGCGCCGGCGACGGACGCCGGGTGAGGTCTGGGCCGACGACTGCCGTCCGCCGGCCGCGGGCCGCCCGCGCGGCGGCCGTGGGCCGGACGAGGGACTGCGGAGGGACGCCGCCTGTGCATAGGGTGTCCTCGACGAGGACGGGGCCGTGACCGCCGGGGCGAAGGAGTGACGATGACCGAACGCGACGCGTCGGAGCCGCAGTGGGCGTCGGCCGACACCACGATGAGCTTCGGCGAGGGCGTCATCGGCTCCGTCGACGTGGACGCGCCGAGCACGGGGCTCACGGCCGAGGAGCACACCGCGGTCGCCGCGCTGCCGCCGACGTCGGCCCTCCTCATCATGCAGCGCGGCCCCAGCGCCGGCGCGCGCTTCCTGCTCGACGCGGACCGGACGGTCGCCGGGCGCAGCCCGAACGCGGACATCTTCCTCGACGACGTCACGGTCTCGCGCAAGCACGTCGAGTTCGTGCGGGAGCGGGACGGCTTCGTCGTGCGCGACGTCGGCTCGCTCAACGGGACGTACGTCAACCGGACGCGGATCGAGCAGGCGCTGCTCCGCGCGGGTGACGAGGTCCAGATCGGCAAGTTCCGCATGACGTTCCACCCGAGCCCGGCGCGCGCCGGCCACGCGGGCTCGCCGGGCCCGGCGCAGTGACACCCGCTCCTCGCCGCACCGAGGAGCGCGAGCGCGCCGAGCAGGCGCCCCCGACGTCGCGCCCGCACCTCGTCGAGCGCTGGCCGCACGGCGTGTCGACCGAGCCGACGATGCGGATCTCCGACGTCCTGGCCGACCTGGGCGGGGACTTCCCGACGCTCACGCCGTCCAAGCTGCGCTTCCTCGAGGAGCAGGGCCTCGTGGAGCCGCGCCGCACCGCGGGCGGCTACCGGCAGTACAGCCCGGCCGACGTCGAGCGCGTCCGGTACGTGCTGCGCCAGCAGCGCGACCGCTACCTGCCGCTCAAGGTCATCGGCGAGCAGCTCGCGGCCCTCGACGCCGGGCAGGACGACGAGCCGCTCACCCCCCGCCTCGCCGCCTCGGGCGGCGAGCGCACGGCCACCGGCGGCGCGGGCCGCGCCACGACGGCCTCGCTGGCCGCGGAGACCGGCGTCGACCCCTCGCTCGTCGAGCAGCTCGTCGAGGCGGGGGTGCTGACCGTGAGCGCGTCCGGCCGGCTCGACGCGTACGCGCGCGAGGTGGTCCAGCTCGCGGCCGCCCTCGCGGAGCACGGCGTCGAGCCGCGGCACCTGCGCGCGTTCCGGCTCGCGGCCGACCGCCAGGTGTCGGTCGTCGAGCAGATCGTCGCGCCCCTGCGGGGCCAGCGCGCGGTCGCCGCGCAGGCGCACGCCGCGTCCGTCGCGGCCGAGGTGGGCGAGCTCTGCGGTCGCCTGCACACGACGCTCGTGCGCTCGGGCGTCTCGGGCCTCACGCCCTGACGGTCGGCTCGCGCGCCGGGTGCTCGACCCGCTGCCCGACCAGGTGCCAGGGGGCGGCCGCGCGACGTAGCGTGGCTCCATGCGAGAGGACCTGGTGCCCGTGGAGGTCCTCGGGGTGCGGCGGCAGGCCCCGTTGGACCAGGTGGTCGTCCTGCTGCTCGACCTGCGCGGCCGGCGTCTGCTGCCGATCGTCGTCGGGGTGACCGAGGGCTCGGCGATCGCCACGGCGCAGCAGGGGGTCGTGCCGCCCCGGCCCATGACGCACGACCTGCTCGCCTCGGTCATCCAGGAGTGCTCGGCGGGCCTGGACCGGGTGGAGATCGTCGCGCTGCTCGACGGCGTGTTCCACGCCGAGCTCGTGCTGGCCGACGAGAGCCGGGTGGACTCGCGCGCGTCCGACGCGATCGCCGTGGCCGTCCGCGTCGGCTGCCCCGTGCTGTGCGCTCCCGAGATCCTCGACGAGTCGGGCCTCGAGGTCGAGGAGCACACGGCCGAGGACGAGGTCGAGGAGTTCCGCGCGTTCCTCGACACGGTCAGCGCCGACGACTTCGTGACCGGCCCCGAGGCGGCCCAGGCGGGCGGCGGTCCGGGCGTCCCGGACGAGGGTCCGGAGGACGCGGGGGAGGACGACGACGCCGGGCGACGGGCGTGAGCGGACGCGGCGGAACCGCACGTCGGGGGGCCTGTCTCAACCTGAGGTCGAAGGTGAGACACGCGTGAGGGACACGCCGCGGCGCGTCGCGGCCCGCGTCGTTGACGGGCCCACCCCCCGGGCCTAGCGTGACGTGTGGACATCCTGTGGAGCGCCGCCCTGGGGCGCTGGGACGGACCAGCAGGATGACGGAGGGAGCGACCCGTGAGCGGCACCGGAGACACGGCCGAGGAGGCCGTCGGCGTCCCCCAACGAGCGCAGGGCCTCCTCTTCGGCGACGAGCTGCCCGACCTGGACACGACGACGGGCTACCGCGGGCCGACGGCCTGCCGCGCGGCCGGCATCACGTACCGCCAGCTCGACTACTGGGCCCGCACGGGCCTCGTCGAGCCGACGATCCGTCCCGCGAGCGGGTCGGGCACCCAGCGCCTCTACAGCTTCCGCGACATCCTCGTGCTCAAGGTCGTCAAGCGCCTCCTCGACACGGGCGTCTCGCTCCAGCAGATCCGCACCGCCGTCGGCCACCTGCGTGAGCGCGGGGTCGAGGACCTCGCCCAGATCACGCTCATGAGCGACGGTGCGAGCGTCTACGAGTGCACGTCCGCCGACGAGGTCATCGACCTGGTCCAGGGCGGCCAGGGCGTCTTCGGCATCGCCGTCGGCCGCGTGTGGCGCGAGGTCGAGGGCACCCTCGCCTCCCTGCCCACGGAGCGCGCGGGCGACGACCTGCCCACGTCGAGCGAGGACGAGCTCGCCCAGCGCCGCCGCGCGCGCAACGCCGGCTGAGGCCCTCCGGCTGCCTCCACCCGCCGCCCGGCTCCTCGGGCCGCCCTGCCCGGCGTCCGTCTCCCGGACGCCGGGCGTCCGCGCGTCGGTTGCCGCTACGGTGCTGCTGCCCCCTGCTACGTCTGAGGTGAGTCGTGTTCTCCAAGGTCCTCGTCGCCAACCGCGCTGAGATCGCCGTCCGCGGCTTCCGTGCGGCCTACGAGCTCGGTGCCCGCACGGTCGCGGTGTTCCCGTACGAGGACCGCAGCTCCGAGCACCGCCTCAAGGCCGACGAGGCCTATCCCATCGGCACGCCGGGGCACCCGGTGCGCGCCTACCTCGACGTCGCGGAGATCATCCGCGTCGCCCGGGAGTCGGGCGCCGACGCCGTCTACCCGGGCTACGGCTTCCTGTCCGAGAACCCCGACCTCGCGCGCGCCTGCGCCGCGGCCGGCATCGCGTTCGTCGGTCCGCCGGCCGAGGTGCTCGAGATGGCGGGCAACAAGGTCACGGCGCTGCGCGCGGCGAAGGCGGCCGGCATCCCGACGCTCGCGTCCTCCGAGCCGTCGTCCGACCCCGAGGCGCTCGTCGCGGCCGCCGACGAGATCGGGTTCCCCGTCTTCGTCAAGGCCGTGGCGGGCGGTGGCGGCCGGGGCATGCGCCGCGTCGACACGCCCGCGGAGCTGCCCGAGGCCCTGGCCGCGGCGATGCGCGAGGCGGACAGCGCGTTCGGCGACCCGACGGTGTTCCTCGAGCAGGCGGTCCTGCGCCCGCGCCACATCGAGGTGCAGATCCTCGCCGACGCGACGGGCGAGGTGGTCCACCTCTTCGAGCGTGACTGCTCGCTCCAGCGCCGCCACCAGAAGGTCATCGAGATCGCGCCCGCGCCGAACCTCGACCCCGCGCTGCGCGACGCCCTGTGCCGTGACGCGGTCGCCTTCGCGCGCAGCATCGGCTACGTCAACGCGGGGACGGTGGAGTTCCTCGTCGACACGGCGGGCGAGCGCGCGGGCCAGCACGTGTTCATCGAGATGAACCCGCGCATCCAGGTCGAGCACACGGTGACCGAGGAGGTCACGGACATCGACCTCGTGCAGTCGCAGCTGCGCATCGCGGCGGGGGAGACCCTGGCGGACCTCGGCATCAGCCAGGAGACGGTCCGCGTCAACGGCGCCGCGATCCAGACCCGCATCACGACGGAGGACCCCGCCAACGGGTTCCGCCCGGACACGGGCCGGATCATCGCCTACCGCTCGCCGGGCGGCGCGGGCGTGCGCCTCGACGGGGCGACGGCGTCCGCGGGCGCCGAGGTCAGCGGGCACTTCGACTCGATGCTCGTCAAGCTCACGTGCCGCGGTCGCGACTACCCGACCGCGGTGCGCCGCGCCCGGCGCGCGCTGGCCGAGTTCCGGATCCGCGGCATCCGGACGAACATCCCCTTCCTCCAGGCCGTGCTGGCCGACCCCGAGTTCGTCGCGGGGGACCTGTCGACGTCGTTCATCGACGAGCGGCCCGAGCTGCTCGTGGCCAAGGAGAGCGCCGACCGCGGCACGCGCCTGCTCGCCTACCTCGGCGACGTCACGGTGAACCGGCCCCACGGCCGGCCGGCCCACGTGCTCGAGCCCCAGCGCAAGCTGCCCGCCGTCGACCTCACCGCGCCGGCGCCCGCGGGCAGCCGGCAGCGGCTGCTCGAGCTCGGCCCCGAGGGCTTCGCGAGCGCGCTCCGCGCGCAGACGGCGGTCGCGGTGACCGACACGACGTTCCGCGACGCGCACCAGTCCCTGCTCGCGACCCGGGTGCGCACGTACGACCTGGTGACCGCCGCGCCGTACGTCGCGCGCTCGACGCCCGGGCTGCTGAGCGTCGAGGCCTGGGGCGGCGCGACGTACGACGTCGCGCTGCGCTTCCTCGGGGAGGACCCGTGGGACCGCCTGGCGGCGCTGCGCGAGACGCTGCCCAACGTCGCCCTGCAGATGCTGCTGCGCGGCCGCAACACGGTCGGCTACACGCCGTACCCGACCGAGGTCACCGCGGCGTTCGTGCGCGAGGCGACCGCGACCGGCATCGACATCTTCCGGATCTTCGACGCGCTCAACGACGTCGAGCAGATGCGGCCCGCGATCGAGGCCGTGCGCGAGGTCGGGACGTCGGTCGCCGAGGTCGCCCTGTGCTACACGGGCAACCTCCTCGACCCGCGCGAGGACCTCTACACGCTCGACTACTACCTGCACCTCGCCGACCGGATCGTCGAGGCCGGCGCGCACGTGCTGGCGATCAAGGACATGGCGGGGCTGCTGCGGCCCGCGGCCGCGCACCGCCTCGTGACGGCCCTGCGCGAGCGGTTCGACCTGCCTGTGCACCTGCACACGCACGACACGGCGGGCGGCCAGCTCGCGACGCTCCTCGCGGCCGTCGACGCCGGCGTCGACGCGGTCGACGCGGCGAGCGCCGCCATGGCCGGCACCACGAGCCAGCCGTCGCTCTCGGCACTCGTCGCCGCGCTCGAGCACACGGAGCGCGACACGGGCCTGAGCCTGCGCGCCGTGTGCGACCTCGAGCCGTACTGGGAGGCGGTGCGCCGCATCTACGCGCCGTTCGAGTCGGGGCTGCCCGGGCCGACGGGGCGCGTCTACGACCACGAGATCCCCGGCGGGCAGCTGTCCAACCTGCGTCAGCAGGCGATCGCGCTCGGGCTGGGGGACCGGTTCGAGCAGATCGAGGCGATGTACGCCGCCGCGGACCGCCTGCTCGGCCGGCTGGTCAAGGTCACGCCGTCGAGCAAGGTGGTCGGCGACCTCGCCCTGCACCTCGTCGCGCGGGGCGCGGACCCCGCGCACTTCGCGGAGGCGCCCGAGGAGTTCGACATCCCCGACTCGGTCATCGGGTTCCTCGGCGGCGAGCTGGGCGACCCGCCGGGCGGGTGGCCCGAGCCGTTCCGCACCAAGGCGCTCCAGGGCCGCAGCCCGCGCCGGGGCGTGACGCCGCTGACGGACCAGGACCGCCGCGACCTGGCGGCCGACTCTGCGACGCGTCGCAACCGGCTCAACCACCTGCTGTTCCCCGGGCCGACGAAGGACCTCGAGCAGTTCCGGACGACCTACGGGGACGTGAGCGTGCTCGACACGGCGCGCTACCTCTACGGCATGCGACCCGCCACGGAGGTCGAGGTCCAGCTGGGCCGCGGCGTGCGGCTGCTCGTGGGCATGGAGGCCGTGGGCGAGCCGGACGAGCGGGGCATGCGCACGGTGATGTTCACGCTCAACGGTCAGCTGCGCCCCCTGCAGGTGCGGGACCGCGGCGTGGAGGTCGACCAGGCGGTCGCCGAGAAGGCCGACCCGGGCACGCCCGGGCAGGTCGCGGCGCCGTTCGCCGGCGCCGTGACGCCCCTCGTCCACGAGGGCCAGAAGGTCGAGGCCGGCCAGTCCGTCGCGACGATCGAGGCCATGAAGATGGAGGCCGCGATCACGACGCCGATCGGCGGCACCGTCCAGCGGGTCGCCATCGGCGGCGTGCAGCAGCTCGAGGGCGGCGACCTGGTGATGGTCATCGCCTGACGCGCGCGGCGTCGGGTCCCAGCGCCGGACCGCACCGGCGGGGTGCCCGCGCGGGCGGAGCCGCGTAGGTTGGGCGTCTCGACCCGGAGGAGGCGCACGTGCTCGAGCAGCCGATCACACCCGACCCGCACGGCCACGTGGGGCCCGACGTCGAGGTCCCACACCTCGAGGCGGACGAGACGGTGCCGCCCCGGCCCGAGGAGGAGATCGCCGACGTCGCGCGCCAGGCGCCGCGGCGCGCTCCCGGCGCGCTCGAGCCCGAGCGCTAGCGCGCCGCCCCTGGGGGACGGGTTCACCAGGGCGCGACGTCAAGGCCTGCTTGACGAGACTCGCGCGTCAAGCTACCGTTGACGCATGCCCTTGGACATCGGCGCCAGCCCGTCGCTCCGCGACCATCTCGCGGCCGCGCTCGACGCCGCGGAGCCCGGGCTCGCCGCCCGGCTCGCGGACGACCCGGCCGCCCATCTCGACCTCGTCGCCCTGGCGCGGGACGCCCGCGGGGAGACGGACGTCCTCCTGGCCGCCGCCGTCGCGTCCGCGCGCGCCGCCGGCTGCACGTGGGAGCAGGTCGGGGGAGTGCTCGGCATGACGAAGCAGGCCGCCCAGCAGCGGTACGGCCGTCGGGACGAGCTGAGCGTCCCGGTGCCGCCGTCGGACGGGCCGCGCACCATGACCCTCGCGCCGCTCAGCGCCGTCAACGAGATGCGCGTGCTCGACCGGGCGGGCCGGCACGGCTGGCACTCCGTCGGCTACGGGGCGCTGTTCCACGTCGTCGAGCGCTCCGACGTGCAGTGGGAGCACGCCCGCACCGGCATCCTGTCGCGCCCGCGCGGCGACGGCTGGGAGCGCGTCGGTGGCGGCTGGGTGCTGTGGTCGTACTGGGCGCGCCCGACGTCGGCCCCGGCGCTCCCGGGCCCGGACGACGTCCTGGAGCTCCTCGCGCCCTGACCCGGGGGCGCCCAGGGGACCGGCCGGCTGCGCCGCGGTCAGCCCTGCGGCGGAGCAGACGTGTCGGGGTCCTGCGCGGCCTGGTGGGCGCGGTACGCGCGGCGCAGCGAGACGAGACCCGTGAGGACGACGCCCGCGCCGACCGCGATCATCACGGCGTTGAGCCAGATGCCGCCGCCACCCGTGTACGCGGCCACCTGGTAGGCGATGACGACGCCGCCGACGACGACCATGAGGGCGGGGGACCACCACCACCGGGTGTCGAGGGCCGGCCGGCCGGTCCACGTCGTGCGGTCGTCGTCGGGCGTCGTCATGGCACCAGGGTCCCACGGGCCCGTGAGCCACCGGTGTGCCGTCCGGTCCGGCGGCGCTCCCGCGGCCATCATGGCCCGATGACGACGATCGACCGGCTGGACGAGGACGCCTGGGAGCGCCTGGCGCCGCTGAGGCTCGAGGCGCTGCGCACCGACCAGGACGCGTTCGGGTCGAGCCTCGCGCGCGAGGAGGGCTTCCGCGAGATGCACTGGCGCATGCGCCTGCGGTCGAGCGCGTGGTTCGTCGCGGCGCAGGACGGCGCCGACGTCGGCCTCGCGTGCGTCATCCAGGAGCCGGGCGCGCAGGAGGACGAGCGGCACCTCGTGTCGTTCTGGGTCCGGCCGGACGCACGTCGGCGCGGCGCCGGGCGTGCCCTGCTCGACGAGGCGGCGCGGTGGGCGGCGGCGGACGGCGGGGCGCGCCTGACGCTCTGGCTCGTGCGCGGCAACGACGGCGCCGCCGCGGTCTACCGTACCGCGGGCTTCGCGCCGACGGGGGAGACCATGGCGCTCCCGCGCGACCCGTCGCGCACGGAGGAACGCTGGGCGCGCGGGCTCGCGCGCTGACGCGGCGACGTCGTCCGCGACCTGGGCACGGCTCCCGGTGGGAGCTGCCGCGCCGGTAGCGTCCCGCGCGTGGACGACCTCCTCATCACCGTCGACGACCCGCGCGGGCCCGCGGTGCGGCCGCTGCTCGAGCGCCACCTCGCGCTGATGTTCGAGCAGAGCGCACCCGAGGACGTCCACGCGCTCGACGTCGACGGGCTCGCGGACCCCGCCGTGACGTTCTACGTGGTGCGACGGGCGGGCGACGTCCTCGCGGTGGGAGCGCTGAAGCGGCTCACGGCCGAGCACGTCGAGCTCAAGTCGATGCACACGGCGGCCGAGGCCCGTGGCCAGGGCATCGCCCGGACGCTCCTCGCGCACCTGCTCGACGCGGCGCGCAAGGCCGGGTTCCGCCGGATCAGCCTCGAGACCGGCACGCAGGACGGGTTCGCCGCGGCCCGGACCCTCTACGCGCGGGCGGGCTTCGTCGAGTGCGGCCCGTTCGGCGACTACGCGCCGAGCCCTGCGAGCACGTTCCTCACGCGCGGGCTCTGAGCGGTCCCTGCGCCGGCGCGCCGCTACGCGTGGTCGGCGGGCGCCTCGTCCGGAGCCGTCGGCTGCGGCTCGTGGCCGGGGGAGTGGACGGACGTCTCCGGCTCGGGGTGGCGTTGCCGCTGGACGACGACGATCGCCGCGCCCACGGCGATCGCGGCGATCGCGCCCCACACGTTCGCGGGCAGGCCGAGGGGAGTGACGCTCGTCGGGTCGATGCGCAGCAGCTCGAGCCACACGCGCGCGGCGCCGTACCAGACGAGGTACGCGCCGAAGGCGGTGCCCCAGCGCAGCCTGAACCGGCGCTCCAGCACGAGGATCACGGCGACGCCCAGGAGGTTCCAAAGCATCTCGTAGAGGAACAGCGGGTGGAAGAGCGTGCCGTCCGGCAGGTCGTCCGGGAACGCCGGGTTGGAGGCGGGGATCTGGAGGCCCCAGGGCAGCGTGGTGGGGCGGCCGAACAGCTCGTGGTTGAACCAGTTGCCGAGGCGTCCGATCGCCTGGGCGAGGAGCATCGCGGGCGCGAGGGCGTCCGCGAACGACCAGAACCGGATACCCGTGCGCCGGCAGCCGATCCACGCGCCCACGGCGCCGCCGAGGAGCGAGCCGAGGATCGCGATGCCGCCCTCCCAGACGTACAGGACGCGCAGCGGGTCCTGCCCGGCGCCGAAGTAGTCGCCGTAGTGCGTGAGCACGTGGTAGATCCGCGCGCCGACGACGCCGAAGGGGACGGCCCACATGACGATGTCGAGCACGGCGCCCTCGTGCCCGCCGCGCGCCGTCAGGCGGCGCGACGTGAGCCAGGTCGCCGCGGCGATGCCCGCCAGGAGGCACAGGGCATAGGTGCGGATCGTCAGCGGACCGAGGGAGAACGCCGACCACGCGAGGTCGGGGCTCGGGATGCCGAGGCGCATGCGTGCACCCTAGGTCAGCCGGGGTGCCGCACGGAGCCGCCGCCCCGCGTCGGGGTCAGGCGAGCACACCCCGTGCCGCCGGCGGCGCCGTCCTCCATGTCGCGGTGTGCGCGGAGGCGCGGGGTGCCTGCCCGGATCACGGCCCGTGTGGTCAGCGGAAGCCGGCCGCCTCGAACGCGCGCTGGTAGATCTCGAGGATCACCGCCTGCTTGCGCGCGTTGTAGTCCATGACCAGCTGCCCGGGGTGCTGTGCCGCCTCACGCTTCATGTCCCCGTACCGCTCACGGTCGGCAGCATCCACCCGGAGCCAGTCCCGGAAGACGACGTGCTTCACGAGCTCGGGACTGTCCGGACCGAAGACGTGCAGGTTCGCCGCCACCCCGGACACCGGGGACGCACCCTTTCGATGCCCCGGGGCCTTCCCGGCTTGGAGGAGCCGGTGCTCGTGCCACCACGGCTCGCGCACCGTGAGGACGAAGCCCAGCGCCTCCAGGCGCGGCAACCAGACCCGCTCGTCCGCCGGATCGGCGACGGTCAGGTCGAGGTCGATGACCGGCTTCGCCGCAAGACCTGGCACGGACGTCGAACCGACGTGCTCGACACGGATCGCACGCGTCCCCAGCGCGTCCGTGATGCGATGACGGAGTGCGTCTGCATGCTCCGGCCACCGGGGGTCGTACGCGACGATCTCGATCGCCGACGGGGCGGGCTCGACGACCCACGGGCTCGCGCCCGCCGGCACGGGCGGCTCCTCGAAGCTCAGGATCTCTGCAGTGGACGGCACGGTCCCAGTCAACCCCACGCCCAGTCGACCCCACGCCCCAGGCGCGACCTCGACCGGCAGGCCGAGGGAGGGGATGCCCCGCTGCAGACGGGGCGATATCCAGCCCGAGTGACATAATGTCCCTTATCGGCGTAGCGACACCAGACATGGCCATGCCGCCGGGACCCCGCGGAGCGGCGGTGCCGCTACGCCTCCCACGACGTCGTGCCCGCGCCGATGTCGAGAACCGCGGCCCGGCGTCGTCCCAGAGACGTGCGTGGCCATACTGGTCACGCCGGACCGGACGGAGACACGCATGGCCAAGTACCTCATCCTCAAGCACTACCGCGGCAACCCCGAGCCCGTCGTCGACGTGCCGCCCATGGACCAGTGGCCGCCGGCGGCCGTGGACGCCCACATCCAGTGGATGGTCGACTTCGCGCGGCGCCTCGAGGAGTCCGGCGAGTTCGTCAGCCACCAGGCGCTCTCACCCGAGGGCGCGTTCGTGCGGTACGGCGGCGACGGCAGGCCGCCCGTCACCGACGGACCCTTCGCCGAGACCAAGGACCTCGTCGCCGGGTGGATGATCATCGACGTCGACTCCTACGAGCGCGCCGTCGAGATCGCGGGCGCCTACTCGGCCGCGCCCGGACCGGACGGCGAGCCCATCCACGAATGGCTCGAGCTGCGGCCCTTCATGGGGTCGCCGACGACCGTCGAGGCGTGAACGAGGCCCTGCTGCGGGACATCGTCCCCGCGGTGACCGGTGTCCTCGTCCGTCGCGGGGCCGACTTCGCGACGGCCGAGGACGCCGTGCAGGAGGCGCTGCTCCGCGCGCTCGCGACCTGGCCCGCCGACCCGCCCGCCGACCCGAAGGGCTGGCTCGTCACGGCCGCGTGGCGCAAGGTCCTGGACCTCATGAAGGCCGACGGCGCGCGGCGCGCGCGCGAGCTGCGCGTCGCGACCGAGCCGCCGCCGGGCGCCCCGCCGGAGTCCGACGACACCCTCGCGCTCTACGCGCTGTGCGCCCACCCGTCGCTGACCCCCGCCTCGGCGGTCGCGCTCACGCTGCGCGCCGTGGGCGGCCTCACCACGCGGCAGGTCGCCGAGGCGTACCTCGTCCCCGAGGCGACGATGGCCCAGCGCATCAGCCGCGCCAAGCGGACCCTCGCCGGGGTGCGCCTCGGCGAGCCGGGCGACCTCGCGACCGTCCTGCGCGTCCTCTACCTGATCTTCAACGAGGGCTACAGCGGCGACGTCGACCTGGCGGACGAGGCGATCCGGCTCACCCGCCGGCTGCGTGACCTCACCGACGACGCCGAGGTCTCCGGCCTGCTCGCCCTCCTCCTGCTGCACCGGGCGCGGCGCGAGGCCCGCACCACGCCCGACGGCGTCCTCGTGCCCCTGGCCGAGCAGGACCGGTCCCGGTGGGACCGCACCAGGATCGCGGAGGGCGTCGCGGTCCTCCAGGCGGCGCTTGCGCGCGACCGGCTCGGCGAGTACCAGGCGCAGGCCGCGATCGCCGCCCTGCACGCCGACGCCCGGACGTTCGAGGAGACCGACTGGGTCCAGGTCGTCGAGTGGTACGACGAGCTCTGGCGGCTCACCGCCAGCCCCGTGGTCCGGCTCAACCGGGCCGTGGCCGTCGGTGAGGCGGACGGCGCGCGGGCCGGGCTCGCCGCCCTCGCCGACCTCGACCCGGCGCTCCCCCGGTACGCCGCCGTCGAGGCGCACCTGCGCGAGCGCGCGGGCGAGCTCGCGGCCGCGGCGCGGCTCTACGCGGACGCCGCGCGCGCCGCCCGGGACGTCGCCGAGC
Source organism: Actinotalea solisilvae (assembly GCF_016464425.1). Lineage (GTDB taxonomy): Bacteria > Actinomycetota > Actinomycetes > Actinomycetales > Cellulomonadaceae > Actinotalea > Actinotalea solisilvae. The sequence goes on along the minus strand of NZ_JADDKQ010000001.1, from coordinate 23,956 downwards.
GCGACCACCTCACCCGGCAGGCCGCCCGGGTCCACGCGCTGCTGCGGCCCTGACCTGCCCGCTCACGCGCCGACGTAGGCGGCGAGGTGCTGGCCCGTGAGCGTCGACCGCTGCGCGACGAGGTCCGCGGGCGTGCCCTCGAAGATGACGCGGCCGCCGTCGTGCCCCGCGCCCGGGCCGAGGTCGATGATCCAGTCGGCGTGCGCCATGACGGCCTGGTGGTGCTCGATGACGATGACCGAGCGCCCCGAGTCCACGAGCCGGTCCAGCAGGCCCAGGAGCTGCTCGACGTCGGCCAGGTGCAGGCCCGTCGTCGGCTCGTCGAGCACGTAGACGCCGCCCTTCTCGCCCATGCGCGACGCGAGCTTGAGGCGCTGGCGCTCGCCCCCCGACAACGTCGTCAGCGGCTGGCCCAGGCTGAGGTAGCCGAGGCCGACGCCGACGAGGCGCTCGAGGATCGCGTGCGCGGCCGGCAGCTTCGCCTCACCCTCGGCGAAGAACGCCGTGGCCTCCGTGACGGGCATCTCGAGGACCTGGCTGATGTCCCGTCCGCCGAGGCGGTACTCGAGGACGGCCGCCTGGAAGCGCCTGCCCTCGCACTCCTCGCACGTGGTCGATACGCCGGCCATCATGCCGAGGTCGGTGTAGATCACGCCCGCGCCGTTGCACACGGGGCACGCGCCCTCGGAGTTCGCGCTGAACAGCGCGGGCTTGACGCCGTTGGCTTTGGCGAACGCCTTGCGGATCGGCTCGAGCAGCCCCGTGTAGGTCGCCGGGTTGCTGCGCCGCGACCCGCGGATCGCACCCTGGTCGACGACCACGACGCCGTCGCGCCCCGCGACCGAGCCCATGACCAGCGAGCTCTTGCCGGACCCGGCCACGCCCGTGAGCACGCACAGCACGCCGAGCGGGATGTCGACGTCGACGTCGCGCAGGTTGTGCGAGGACGCGCCCCGCACCTCGAGCGCGCCCGACGGCGTCCGCACGGACGGCTTGAGGGACGCGCGGTCGTCGAGGTGGCGGCCGGTCGTGGTGCCGCTCCCCCGCAGCCCGTCCACCGTGCCCTCGTAGCAGACCGTGCCGCCCGCGGTCCCGGCGCCCGGGCCGAGGTCGACGACGTGGTCGGCGATGACGATCGTCTCGGGCTTGTGCTCGACGACGAGCACGGTGTTGCCCTTGTCGCGCAGCTGGAGCAGGAGCCCGTTCATGCGCTGGATGTCGTGCGGGTGCAGCCCGATCGTCGGCTCGTCGAAGACGTAGGTGACGTCGGTGAGGGACGAGCCGAGGTGGCGGATCATCTTGGTCCGCTGCGCCTCTCCCCCGGACAGCGTGCCGGCGGGGCGGTCGAGCGACAGGTAGCCCAGGCCGATCTCCACGAACGACTCGAGCAGGTGCCGCAGGCCCGCGAGCAGCGGGGCGACCGACGGCTCGTCGAGCTCGGCGACCCACGCGGCGAGGTCGCTGATCTGCATCGCGCAGACGTCCGCGATGCTCTTGCCCGCGATCTTCGAGGACCGCGCCTCGGGCCCCAGTCGCGTCCCGTCGCAGTCCGGGCAGGTCGTGAAGGTCACGGCACGCTCGACGAAGGCGCGGATGTGCGGCTGCATCGCGTCGACGTCCTTGGACAGGAAGGACTTCTGGATCGCCGGCACCAGCCCCGTGTACGTGATGTTGATGCCGCTGACCTTGATCTTCGTCGGCTCCTTGTGCAGGAGGTCGTCGAGCTCCGACGCGCTGAAGTCGCGGATCGGCTTGTCGGGGTCGAAGAATCCCGACTCGCGGAAGATCCGGCCGTACCAGCCGTCCATCGAGTAGCCCGGGATCGTGATGGCACCCTCGTTGAGCGACTTGGTGTCGTCGTAGAGCGCGTGCCGGTCGATGTCGTTGACCGAGCCCATGCCCTCGCACCGCGGGCACATGCCGCCCAGGCGCGTGAACGTCACCTTCTCGGCCTTCGCCTTGCCCGGGCCCTTCTCGACCGTGATCGCGCCGCTCGCGCGCACGGAGGGCATGTTGAACGAGAAGGCGTTCGGCGACCCGATGTGCGGGTCGCCGAGCCGGCTGAACAGGATGCGCAGCATGGCGTTCGCATCGGTCGCGGTGCCGACCGTCGAGCGCGGGTTCGCCCCCATGCGCTCCTGGTCGACGATGATCGCGGTCGTGAGGCCGTCGAGCAGGTCGACGTCGGGGCGGGCGAGCGTCGGCATGAACCCCTGGACGAACGCGCTGTAGGTCTCGTTGATGAGCCGCTGGGAGTCCGCGGCGATCGTGTCGAACACGAGCGAGCTCTTGCCGGACCCCGAGACGCCGGTGAACACCGTCAGCCGGCGCTTCGGGATCTCGACGCTGACGTCCTTGAGGTTGTTCTCGCGCGCCCCCTGCACCCGGATGAGGTCGTGGGTGTCCGCGGGGTGCACCGCGGCCGCCGTCGTACCGGTCGTCGCGACCGTGGTCATCTGGTCTCCCCTGCAGGTCGGGACACGGACGGTGCTGTGCGGGCCGGCGGCGCCGGGCGCTCAGGTGAGGGCGTTGATCCGGACCATGTTGCCCGTCGGGTCTCGGAACGCGCAGTCCCGTACACCGTACGGCTGGTCGGTGGGCTCCTGCACCACCTCGGCGCCACTGGCCACGAGCTTCTCGAAGAGGCCGTCGAGGTCGTCGGTCCCCAGCGCGACCGCCGCGAACGTGCCCTTGGCGATCATCTCGAGCACCGTGCGCCGCTCGTCGTCGGTGACGCCCGGGTCGGCGGCCGGGGGGTGCAGCACGATCGACGTCGGGCTGCCGGGCGGGCCGACGGTGATCCAGCGCTGGCCGTCGAAGCCCACGTCGTTGCGGACCTCGAAGCCGAGGGCGTCGCGGTAGAACGCGAGCGCGGCCTCGGGGTCCGTCTGCGGGAGGAAGGTGTAGTGGATGGTGATGTCCATGGCGCTCACGCTAGGCGCGCCCCGACCGCGCGGGCTTCTCGATTCCTGACCGGTCTGGTGACCTGGCGCGTGACGCACGACGGCATCTCCGGTGGCGTCCGGGCCGCCTCGGCCGCCTGTGCCGCGCGCTCCCGGTAGGTGCTCGGCGGCACACCGACGAGCTCGGCGAAGCGCGTGCTGAAGGATCCCAGCGAGGAGCACCCGACGGCGAAGCAGACCTCGGTGACGCTGAGGTCGCCCCGGCGCAGCAGGGCCATCGCCCGCTCGATCCGCCGCGTCATGAGGTACTGGTAGGGCGGCTCGCCGTACGCGCGCCGGAACTCGCGGCTCAGGTGCCCCGCCGAGAGGTGCACTCCGCGCGCGAGCGCCTCGACGTCGAGCGGCTGCGCGTACTCGCGGTCGATGCGGTCCCGCACCCGCCGCAGCAGGGCGAGGTCGCGCAGGTGCTGGTCGGTCGCCGCGGTGCCCACGGTCGTGATCGTGCCACGTCGCGCGCGACGTGCCCAGCACGGCCGGGCGCGCTCGGGGCAGGCGCTCGACGCCGGCGCTCAGGGCAGCCGGGAGGCCCGGCGCACGACCGCCTCGCCCGCTCGCGCGGGGTCGAGCGGCACCGGGCTGCGGAGCACGGCAGGCCCTCGGTGCAGGACGCCGTCGGTGAGCGGGACGCACCGCAGCCCGCCGCGGCCGCGCATCGCGTGGTGGGCGCCCGGGGCGAGCACGCGGTCCATCCACGCGCACGGGTGCGCGGCACGTCCCGCGCGCAGGCGGACGACGTCGCCGCGCGACTCGATCTCCAGCTCCTCACCGAGCAGGGGCGCGAGCTCCGCACCCCGCAGCACGACGTTGCGTCGCGCGAGCATCGGGTCGAACGGGGACGCCCCGAGCTCGGCGGCGATCGCCTCGAGCCCTTCCACGGCCAGCAGCGTGACCGCCGCGTCCATGTGCGCCGCCTTGCCGAAGAAGCGGTCGCCGACGATGCCCTTGCCCGCCACGACGTCGACGCGGTCGGCGTCCGTGGTCGGCACGTCGGCGGCGCCGTCGCGCGCGCGGCCGAAGTACGCGTGCTGCGGGGACACGAGCAGGTGGAGCAGCTCGACGTCGTAGGCGTACCTCGTCATGCCGCCAGTCTGGGCCACGGGTGCACGATGGGCGCATGGGATCGATCGACGACGCGCTCGCGGGCCTCCCCTCCCCCGCCCGCGAGGCGCTCGCGCACGTGGTCGACGTCGCACGTCGCGTCGTGCCCGAGGCGGAGGACGGCGTGAGCTACGGCGTCCCCGCGCTCCGGGTCGACGGCAAGCCGCTCGTGGGGGTGCAGGCCGCGACGCGCCACCTCGCGGTCATCCCGTTCTCCCCCGGTGCGGTCGACGCGGTGCGCGGCGACCTCGACGGCTGGTCCGTGTCGAAGGGCATGGTCCGCTTCACGGCCGACCGGCCCGTGCCCGACGCCGTGCTCGAGCGGCTCGTCCGCGCTCGCCTCGCCGAGATCCGGCCCACCGGCTGAGGCGACTGCCCGCCCAAGCCCCCCGACCGCGGGCACGCACGGGGCGACGGTCCGCGGCGTCCGGCTACGCCGCGCGGGTGAACGCGCCCGGACGGGGGGACCAGCCCATGGCGCGGCGCGGCGTCGCGGCGTTACGTTTTCGGACATACGGGACATCCGGGACACCGCGGCGACGACGGCGCGGCCTCCCGGGAACGTCCGGCGGAGACGTCGGGCATCACGCAGGCCGCAGAGGGGGCGGTCCGCGGACGACCTTCCTGGGCCACGAGCCCGCACTCCTCTCGAAGGAACAGCGATGAAGAAGTCACTGGCCACGGCCGGCCTCGCCGCCGCCCTGCTCGCCGGGTCCGCCGGCCCCGCCCTCGCCGCGCCGATGGTCGGCCCCAACCAGGTCGCCTACTGGGAGAACCTCGGCTACGGGGACTGCTCGAAGACCGAGCTCCCCGACGGCGTCGGCTCGATCACGCTCGACGCCCTGCCCGCCGGGACCGTCTACACGCTGCTCGTCCTCAAGGCCGGCAGCGGCGACGGCGCCAACGTCGTGATCGAGGACCCGGAGGCCGGGGTCGCCTACGACCACGGCACGGGCAAGGACCTCAGCCACGTCATCGTCTGCACCGACACGGGCATCGTCACGCCGCCCAGCTGAGCGGGTGGCCTGCCCGGCCGAGGCCCGGGCACGCCGTGCGGGCGGTGCGCCGACGACGTCGGCCACCGCCCGTACTGCGTCCCGGCCCGCGGGTGGCCCGGTGGCGGCGGGTGTCGGTGCGGCGGGGCAGGATGGACGGTGCCCGCCCCTCGACGGCGCGGCACCGCCCCCAGGAGGACCCATGGCCGACGCCACCCCGCAGGACACCGCCGAGCTCGACCGCCGCATCGCCGAGGTCGTGGACCAGCAGCGCCGGCTCGTCCTGCCGCGGTTCACCAACGACGACGCCTGGGACCTGGGCTGCCGGCTCGTCGAGCTCGCGCGCGAGCGCGATCTCCCGATCACGGTGGACGTGCGGCGCCACGGGCACGTGCTCTTCCACGCCTCCCGCCCGGGCACCTCGCCGGACAACGACACCTGGGTCGAGCGCAAGGTGCGCGTGGTCGACCGGTTCGGGGCGCCGTCGTTCCTCGTCGGCCTGCGCGCGCGTCGCGCCGGGCGCACGTTCGCGGAGCAGTCGGGGCTGTCCGTCCAGGAGTACGCCGCGCACGGCGGCAGCGTTCCGCTGACCGTCCGCGACGTCGGCCCGGTGGGCACCGTGACGGTCTCGGGCCTCGCCCAGGCGGACGACCACGACCTCGCGGTCGAGGCGCTCGGCTGGCTGTGCGCCCGGCTGGACGGCACGGCCTCCGCGGCCGGCGAGGCGCGGGGCTGATGGTCGAGGCGGCCACCGGCCCGCTGCTGCGCCGCATCGGCGGCCTGCTCAGTCCCTACCGCGGCCAGCTGGTGCTCGTCGCGGTGACGATCGTCGTCGGTGCGGGGCTCGGCATCATCACGCCGTTCCTCACCCAGGCCGTCTTCGACCGGGCGCTGTTCCCGGTCGACGGCACGGGCGACGGCGCCGTGGACCTGCGCCTGCTCGGCTGGCTGGTGTCCGCGATGGTCGCGGTGCCCCTGCTCAGCGCCGCGATCGGCGTCGGGCAGACGTACCTCACGACGTCCGTCGGGAACCGCGCGATGGCGGACCTGCGCGGGCGGCTCTTCGAGCACCTGGAGCGCATGGAGCTCGCCTTCTTCACCGCCACGAAGACGGGCTCCATCCAGTCCCGCCTCGCGAACGACGTCGGCGGGGTGCGCTCGGTCCTCACCACGACGGCCGCGAGCATCCTGTCCAACTCCGTCACCGTCATCGCGTCGCTGGTCGCGATGCTGCTCCTGTCCTGGCAGCTCACCGTGATCTCGGTCGCGCTCATGCCCGTGTTCCTCGTGCTCCAGCGCCGGGTCGGCGCCCGGCGCCAGGTGCTCGCGCGCCGCACGCAGGAGTCGTTGTCCGACATGACGGCGATCACCGAGGAGGCGCTGAGCGTCTCGGGCGTGCTGCTCTCCAAGGTCTTCAACCGGGCGGATGCCGAGATCGCCCGCTACCGCGAGGAGAACGAGCGCCAGGTCGACCTCCAGGTGCGCCAGGCGATGGCAGGCCAGGGGTTCTTCGGCGTCGTCACGGCGTTCATGGCGATCACGCCGGCCCTCGTCTACCTCGCGGCGGGCTTCATGCTGGCGGGCGGCGCCGACGTCTCGGCAGGCACGCTGGTCGCCTTCTCCACGCTCCAGGCCCGGCTGCTCATGCCGATGGTCTCCCTCATGCGCGTCGCGCTCGACGTGCAGACCTCGCTCGCGCTCTTCCGGCGCATCTTCGAGTACCTCGACCTCGTCCCCGCGATCCGGGACCGCGCGGGCGCGCGGTCCCTCGACGTCGCGGCCGTGCGGGGCGGCGTCGAGCTCGCCGACGTGTGGTTCTCCTACCCGCCTCCCCCACGGCTCGTGGCGCCCGCGCCCGAGCCGGGCGGCGGCCACGGGCGCGGCGGCGGCATGGGGCTCGGGGGCGGCCGCGGCGCGATGCTCGGCCTCGCGGCGATGGGTGGCGCGCCGGTCGCGCCCGGCTCCCCCCACACCGCCCCCGCCCCGGCCTCGGCCTCCGTCACCGAGCCGCCCGAGGCCGACCACGACGTCGTCGAGGCCCCGCGCGAGGGCCCGCCGGGTCATCCCGGGCTGCCCCGCGGACGCACGTGGGCCGTGCGGGGCGTCTCGCTGCGCATCGAGGCCGGGCAGCTCGCCGCCTTCGTCGGTCCCTCGGGCGCGGGCAAGACGACGCTCAGCTACCTCGTGCCCCGGCTCTACGAGGTCGACGCCGGCGCCGTGCTGCTCGACGGGCACGACGTGCGCGACCTCACCCTCGCGACCGTCGCGGACGCGGTCGGGATGGTGACGCAGGACCCCTACCTGTTCCACGCGAGCATCGCGGAGAACCTGCGCTACGCGCGGCCCGACGCGACCGACGAGGAGCTGCACGAGGCCGCGCGGGCCGCGAACATCCACGACCGGATCATGGCCTTCGCGGACGGCTACGCCACCACGGTGGGCGAGCGCGGCTACCGGCTCTCCGGCGGGGAGAAGCAGCGCCTCGCGATCGCCCGCGTGCTCCTCAAGGACCCGCGCGTGCTCATCCTCGACGAGGCGACGTCGGCGCTGGACACGTCGTCCGAGCGGCTCGTCCAGCAGGCGCTCGCCGACGTCATGGTGGGCCGCACGACGATCGCCATCGCGCACCGCCTGTCGACCATCCGGCACGCGGACGTCATCGTCGTCGTCGACGCGGGACGGATCGTCGAGCAGGGCACGCACGACGAGCTCCTCGAGCGGGGCGGTCTCTACGCTCGCCTGCACGCCGAGCAGTTCGGTGGCGGCCGGGTCGAGGCCCGCTTCGCCGACGGCGTGATGTTCACCGACGGGGTGGTCCTGGCCCAGCCGGGCCGGCGCGACGCCTGAGCACACCGCCCCGCGCGGCGCCTCGGGCGCGTCCCGTGCGGCGCCACGGTCGCGCGCGGCGGTCGAGTTGCAGGGGTGGCCCGGGCGGGGGACGGTGGGTCCGGACACCCGACGCGGCCCGGACGGAGCGGGAGGGGCCGCGCGGTGCCGGCGGGCTGAGGTCGGCCCGGCACGTTCACCGGACCTTCACCACCGGCCGGAACATCGTCCCGGTCGGGCACGTTGACGCAGAGGACGACACAGACGAGTTCACGGGTGGGGAGCGACCCTCCGCCCGCCCAGCGGCCTAGGAGGTCACGCGATGGCTGACCGATCACTGCGCGGCATGCGCATCGGCGCACACAGCATGGAGTCCGACGAGGGCGTCGAGTTCGCCCCGCGGTTCCAGGCGTTCTACGACTGCCCCAACGGGCACACCATCATCCTGCCGTTCTCCGCGGAGGCCGACGTCCCCGTCGTGTGGGAGTGCCGCTGCGGCGAGGAGGCCCTGCTCCGCGACGCGAGCAAGCCCGAGCCCAAGGCCGGCAAGGCCCCGCGCACGCACTGGGACATGCTCCTGGAGCGGCGCACGGTGGGCGAGCTCGAGGAGCTGCTCGCCGAGCGGCTCGAGCTGCTCCGCGCCGGCAAGCTGCGGCGCTCCGCCTGACCGGCACCGCCTGACCGGCACCGCCTGACCCGCAGGGAACCAGCTCGGGCGGGACGCCAGACGCACGGACGACCCACGGCCGTCGCCCCTCGGGGCGGCGGCCGTTGTCGTCCCGGTCTTCGCGCGCGACGTCGCGGTCTTCACACGCGGCGGGGCAGCGCGCGGCGGGGGCCAGGTCAGCGCCAGTCAGCGCACGCGCGTGCGGGTCAGCGCACGCGCTCGGTGGCGCGCTCGGCGGGTGCGACACGAGCGGACCGCGGCGTGCGTCGCGCGCCGGCGACGCCAGCCACGACGGTGAGCGGGCCGAGGACGCGCAGCACCCACGCGACGGCGTCGCCGTAGCGGGTCGCGGGCGTGAGCTCCGAGCGCAGCGGCAGCGAGGCCACCATCTGCTCGGCCGTGAACAGGCCCGTGCGCTGGGTCGTCACGCCGCTCGGCGTGATGACGGCGCTCACGCCCACGGTCGAGATCTGGACGGTGGCCCGGCCGTGCTCGATCGCCCGCAGGCGGCTCATCGCGAGCTGCTGCGTCGACTCGTCCGAGCGCCCGAACGTCGCGTTGTTGGTCTGGACGAGCAGCACCTCTCCCCCGGCCTGCACCGCGTCCCGGACCAGGTCGTCGTAGGCGACCTCGAAGCAGATGACGTCGCCCAGCCCGACCGTCCGCCCGAGGCGGCCGGACTCGAGCTCGACGAGCCCGACCTCGTCGCCGGGGAGCATGTCGGTGCTCACGCGGTCCACGGCGTCCGAGAAGCGCCGGGCCAGGTCCCGGAACGGGACGTACTCGGCGAAGGGCGCCGGGTGCTGCTTGGCGTACGAGTCGACCGGGCCGAGCTCGGGGTCCCACAGCTGCGCGACGTTGAGCCGGCCCCCCGTCTCGGGGAACTCCTGGGTGCCGACCAGCAGGGGCGCGTCGAGCGCGCGCGCCGCGCCCAGGACGGCCTCGCCCGCGGCGGGGTCGACCCGCGGGTCGATGTCCGAGCCGTTCTCGGGCCACACGACCAGGTCCAGCTCGCCGGGCGCGACCCGGTCGAGCAGGGCGTAGCTGCCGGCCACGTGGTTCTCGAGCACCTCGCGCTGCTGCTGGAACGCGTCGAGCCCGCGGTCGGGGACGTTGCCCTGGACCGCGCCCACCTCCAGGTGGCCCTCCTGGGCCGCGGTGTCGAGCGGCAGGAGCCACCCGGCGCCGACCACGGCCGCGCCCAGCAGGACGTGCCCGCTCGCCGCGCCGACGTCGACCCGGCGCAGCGACAGCAGGGCGATCGCCAGCAGCACGCCGAGGACGACGACGAGCAGCGAGACCAGGGGCGCACCGCCGGCCCAGGCGAACCGGCCCAGCGGCGAGTCGGCCTGCGAGAACGCCAGCCGGCCCCAGGGGAACCCGCCGAACGGGAACACCTGGCGCGCCTCCTCCGCGGCGACCCACAGGAGCGCGAACACGGGCACCTGGTAGCGCGCGGCCGACCAGATGACGGCGCCGCGCCGTGCCCATGCCCACGCGGCGCCGACGGCCGCGACGAACGCCGCCTCGACGACCGAGAGCCCGACCCACGGGATCATGCCGACCGAACCCTGCACCCAGGTGAGGTGCGGCAGGAAGAAGGCGAGGCCGTGCACAAGCCCGACGAGGGCGTTCCAGCGCGCGCTGTCGCGGCCGAGGGCCAGGAAGAGCAGCGCGACGCCGACGAACGTCAGCGGCCACCAGGACAGGCCGGGGAAGCCGGCGTCCACGAGGAGGCCCCCGACCACGGCCAGGAGCAGGGTCGTCGCCCGGCGCGGAGGGGTGAACGGCACGGACCCAGGGTAGTCGCGCGCTCGGCGTGCACCCGAACGGCGTCGGGGCACCGCTGGAGCGCAGGCACCGACCGACTGGCCCGCATGTCCTTCGGACCGGACGGCGGCGACCTGGGGGTGCGTCGTCGTCCGTTGTCTACTGAACATGCGGGCCAAGCCGGTGCCCTCACCCGGGGGCGCTGCCGGGGCCGCCGAGGCGGCCCAGCTCCGCGTCGACCGCGGGGAGGAACATCGGAAACCTACTCGTTCGTCGCGCTCCGTCAAGCGGCCGGAAGTCCTGGTCAGCGCCATAGCCGCAGGTCACCGGGACCGTGATCCGAACGGGTGATGCGCTGATTCGCGGCGTGTCTGCTCGGCGTGTCGCGCCGGTGCCTCAGCCCAGCGCGTCGTGGAGCACGACCCCGTCGCGCAGCGTGCGCAGGCAGACCGGCCGCGGGAGCTCCGGTCCGAGCTCGGGCAGCAGCGGGGTCCCCGCGCGGGGGTCGGTGCTCCACGCCGCGAGCCGTCCGTCGGGCGCCTGGACGGCGAGGCTCTCGGTCCGCCAGAACGCGAGCGTCGCGGGCGCGCCCAGCCGGATCTCCCCGGCGCCGGTGTGGTCGAGGCCCGCGGCCCGCCAGCCGCCGCGCGTGTGCGCGCGGAACGCCGCGCGCGCCGAGATCCGCTGCCCCGCGTCGTGGTGCGTCATCGCGGCGAGCACGGCGCCCCACGGGTCGAAGGGCGTGACGGGCGCGTCCGACCCCAGCGCGAGGGGCACGCCCGCGGCGGCGAGGTCGGCGAGCGGGTTCATCGCGGCCGCACGGCCGGGCCCGAGGCGCTGCGCGTACATGCCGTCGGGGCCGCCCCAGCGCGCGTCGAACGCGGGCTGGACGCTCGCGACGAGGCCGAGCAGCACCATCGCCGCGAGGGCGGGCGCGTCGATCATCTCGGCGTGCTCGAGCCGGTGCCGGCCCGCGCCGACCGCGGCCACGCCCTCCTGGTCCGCCGCGAGCCGCAGGCCGGCGACGACCTCGTCGGTCGCCCGGTCGCCGATGACGTGGAAGGCGGCCTGGGTGCGCGCGCGCGAGACCGCGACGACGTGCGCGGCGACCTGCTCGGCCGTGAGCTCGAGCACGCCCCGCGCCGCCTCCGGCGCCCACCCCGCGGGCGCGTCGGCGTAGGGCGCCCGGAGGGCCGCGGTGCGCGACCCGAGCGACCCGTCGACGCAGAGGTCGCCGCCGACGCCGGTGAGGCCGGGCACCGCCGCGAGCAGGGCCCGCACGTCCTCCTCGGTCGCGCACAGGGCGGCGCGGTAGCCGATCACGAGCGGGAGCCCGCTCGCGGCGTCGCGCGTGCCCGCGAGCAGCGCCGCGAGCCCGTCGACGTCGTCCACGCCGGGCCGGCTGTGCTCGTGCACGGACGCGATGCCCTGCGCCGCGGCGGCCCGGAGCGCCGTCCCGTGGAGGCGGTCGCGGTCCTCGCGGGCCACGGCGGTCACCACGTCGAGCGCACGCTGGTGCGCGGCGCCCGTGACGCGGCCGTCCTCGTGCCAGCCGGGGAGCGCGTCGCAGCCCGTCACGCGCGCGAACGACGACGAGACGACAGCGGAGTGCACGTCGGCCCTCGACAGGTGCACGGGCGCGCCACCCGTGACGCGGTCGAGCTCCTCGCGCGTCGGCGGGCGCCCCTCGGGCCACCCCGTCTCGTCCCAGCCGTGGCCGACGAGGGGCGTCGAGGCGCCCAGGTCGCGCGCGCGGCGGGCGGCGGCCGCGACGGCGTCGAGCGCGGCGCGCAGGCTGGTCACGCCGGCGGCGGGCGAGAGGTCGACGCCCTCGAGCGCGGCCCCGGTCTGGAGCACGTGGGCGTGCGCGTCGACGAACGCGGGCGTGACGAGCGCGCCGTCGAGGTCGACGACCTCGTCCACGCCGTCGGCGACCGTGTGGACCGTGCTGTCGCTCCCCATCCAGGCGACCTGCCCGTCGGAGACGACGAGCGCCTCCGCGAACGGGTCGGCGGACGAGTGGACGACGGCGTTGCGGTAGAGGGTGCTGGCCACGGGCCGAAACTAGCGCAGCGCGCGCCGCGGCCCGACCCCGCCGTCAGACCGAGCTGTAGGCGACGACGCCGCGCCGCACCTGGTCGACCCCGCGCCGCGCTGCCGCCCGGGTCTGGGGGTTGGGCGCCACCTGCGCGACCTGGTCGAGCAGGTCCACCACCTGCTTGCACCACCGGACGAAGTCGCCCGCCGCCAGGTCGGTGCCCTGGAGCACCGACGCGAGCCCGCGGCCGCTGGCCCAGCGGTGCACGGGCTCGACGAGCCCCAGGTCCAGCGGGCGCGTCGCGCTGAGCCCGTGCGCGAGCTCGAGGTCCTCGAGCCGCGACCACGTGCGCTGCGTCTCGTCGAGCGCTCGCGCGAGCCGGCCCTGCGGCCCGCCCGGGAGCGGCGGCGCCGCCTCGCGCTCCTCGCGCCGCGCCTCGAACACCACGGCCGACACCGCCGCGGCGAGGGCAGGGCCGTCGAGACCGTCCCAGAGGCCCGTGCGCAGGCACTCCGCGACGAGGAGGTCGCTCTCGGCGTAGAGGCGCCGCAGGACCTGCCCGGCGGCGGTGACGCGCGTGCGCGCGGGGCCCTGCACCGGACCCGCCGCGGCCTCGGCGTCGGTGCGGTCCTCGCCCTCCACGAGCTCGAGGTACCCGCGCTCGGTCAGGACGTCGCAGATCCGGTCGAACACGCGCGCGATCGAGCTCGTGCGTCCGTCGATCCGCCGCACGAGCGCGTCGTGCTCCTTGCGCAGGCGGTGGTACCGCTCGCCCCAGCGGGCGTGGTCCTCGCGCTCCGAGCAGCCGTGGCACGGGTGGTTGCGCATCCGGCGGCGCAGCTCGGCGAGCGTCGCGTCGTCGGCCGCCGCCGCGCGCCCCCGCCCGGGCTGCTCCCGCCCGTCGGCGCGGTCGTGGCGGGTGCGCGCGCGGTCGCCGTCGTCCGCGGCGGTCCGGGCCGACGCGGACCGGCCGGACCGGTCCGGCTCGGACAGGGCGGTGTTCATCGCCGACACGAGGTCGCGGCGCGCGCCCGGGTTGCGCGGGGCGAACGACTTGGGCACGCGCACGCGGGTCACCGGCCGGACGCCGCCCGAGAGCTCGGCCGCGCTGAGCGTGCGGACCTGGCGCTCGGCCGTGAGGACCGTGGGCCGCGGGCCGTCGAGGCCCGCGTCGCGGCCCGGGTCGAGCACCACGGCGTAGCCCGCGCGCCGGCCCACCGGGATCTCGACGACGTCGCCGATCCGCAGGTCCCGCAGGCTCGCGAGCGCCTCCGACCGGCGCGACCGGGCGGCCTCGCGCGAGAGGTCCTGCTCCCGGTCGGTGACCTTGCGCCGCAGGTCCGCGTACTCGGCGAAGTCGCCGAGGTGGCAGCGCATCGCCGCCGCGTAGCCCTCGAGCGCCTCGGCGTGCGACTGCGCCTGGCGGGCGAGCCCGACGACGGCACGGTCCGCCTGGAACTGCGCGAAGCTCGTCTCGAGCACCTCGCGTGCACGGTCGCGCCCCACCTGGGCGACGAGGTTGACCGCCATGTTGTACGTCGGCCGGAAGCTCGACCGGAGCGGGTAGGTGCGCCGCGAGGCGAGCCCCGCGAGCGCGACGGGGTCCAGCCCGCCGTGGTCCACGACGACGGCGTGCCCCTCGACGTCGATCCCGCGTCGCCCGGCGCGCCCGGTGAGCTGGGTGTACTCGCCCGGCGTGATGTCGACGTGGGCCGAGCCGTCCCACTTGGTGAGCTTCTCGAGGACCACCGACCGCGCGGGCATGTTGATCCCGAGGGCGAGGGTCTCCGTCGCGAAGACGACCTTGACGAGCCCGCGCGAGAACAGCTCCTCGACCGTCTCCTTGAACAGCGGCAGGAGGCCGGCGTGGTGGGCGGCGATGCCGCGCTCGAGCGCCTGGCTCCACTCCCAGAAGCCGAGCACCGCGAGGTCCTGACGCGGGATCGAGGCGCACCGCTCCTCGACCACGGCGCGGATCGTCGCCTCCTGCTCGGCCGTCGTCAGCCGCAGCCCGGCCCGCAGGCACTGCTGCACGGCCGCGTCGCACCCCGCGCGGGAGAAGATGAAGAAGATCGCCGGGAGCAGCCCGCCCTGGTCGAGCAGGTCGACGACGGCGAAGCGCGGCGCGGGCCGCCGCGAGCCGAGCCGTGCGGCGCCGCGGGTCTGGGCGCGGGCGCGACCCCCGCCGCGGTATCCGCGGTCCCCCGGGCCGCGCCAGCCCTCGGCGCGGTCCCCGCGACGCAGGGCGACGGCGAGGTCCGGGTTGATGGGCGGGTCGACGCCGGGCGCCGTCGGGTCGACGTGGCCCGCGTAGAGGTCGAACAGCGCGTCGGTCGCCAGCACGTGCTGCCACAGCGGCACGGGGCGCGTCTCGCTCACGACGACGGCCGTGTCCCCCCGCACCATCGTCAGCCAGTCGCCGAACTCCTCGGCGTTGGAGACGGTGGCCGACAGCGAGACCAGCTGGACGTCGTCGGGCAGGTGGATGATCACCTCCTCCCACACGGGACCGCGGAAGCGGTCGGCGAGGTAGTGCACCTCGTCCATGACCACGTAGCCGAGGCCGTCGAGCGTCGCGGAGCCGGAGTAGAGCATGTTCCGGAGCACCTCGGTGGTCATGACGACCACGGGCGCGTCCCCGTTGACCGTCGTGTCCCCCGTGAGCAGGCCGACGTTCTCCGCGCCGTGGCGGCGCGCGAGGTCGCCGTACTTCTGGTTGCTCAGCGCCTTGATGGGCGTCGTGTAGAACGCCTTGCGGCCCTGGCTCAGGGCGAGGTGCACGGCGAACTCGCCGACCACCGTCTTGCCGGCGCCGGTCGGGGCGGCGACGAGGACCCCACGGCCGCCCTCGAGCGCGGCGCACGCCTCGAGCTGGAAGGGGTCGAGACCGAACGCGTAGCCCGCGGCGAAGGTCGACAGCTCGCTGCGTTCGAAGGCGGCCCGGCGGCGGGACGCCGCGTACCGCTCGGCCGGGGAGGACATGGCTCCACCCTAGGCACGGACGCACGACGGCACCCGACGACGCCCCGCGGGCCGGGCGGTCCTGCGCGCGGGCGCGGCCGGCGTCAGGCGAGCACGCGCACGGCCCCCGGCCGGGACTCGATCAGCAACGGCGCGGGCCCCAGGCGCTCGCCGTCGACGAACGCGACGGGCGGCGGCGGGCCGAGCACGCTCGGCTCGACCAGCACGCGGCGCGACCGCAGGACCTGGACCGCCGGGTGGTCGACGTGGCGGCCCGAGAAGACGCGCGGGAACACCGCGACGAGGCCGGCACGCGTGAGCGGCCCGGCGACGACGACGTCGAGCAGCCCGTCGTGCGTGTCGGCGTCGGGCGCGATGCGCATGCCCCCGCCGAACGAGGGGCCGTTCGCGACCGCGACGAGCGTGCCCAGGGACTCCCAGGTGCCGTCGTCGAGCGTGATCCGGTAGCCGTAGGGGGCGAAGGACCGCAGCTCGAGGGCGAGCGCGCGCACGTAGCGCAGCGTCCCGCGGGGGCGGCGCAGGGTGTTGGCCCGCGCGTTGACGGCGGCGTCGAAGCCCGCCGAGAGCACGGCGAGGTACCACTGCCGCACGCCGTAGCCGGGTGGCCCGGCGACCGCGGCGTCCATCGCGAGCGGCCCGCGCTCGAGGCCGGCCTCGATCCGCGCGACCGCCGCGTCGACGTCGTGCCGGGGCAGGCCCAGGCCGCGGGCGATGTCGTTGCCGCTGCCCGCGGCGACGATGCCCAGCGGCAGGTCCGTCTCCGCGACGACGTTCGCGCCGAGGTTGACCATGCCGTCCCCGCCCACGACGACGAGCGCGTCGAGCCCGTCGACGACGGCCTGGCGCGCGTGCTGCGTCGCGGACGGCAGGTCGTGGGCCGTGAGGTCGCGGACGTCGTGCCCGCGGCGGGTCAGCGCGTCCACCACGGCGTGCCCCTCGGCCGAGCCGCGCCCGCTCCCGGCCGTCGGGTTGACGACGACGCCGAGGCGCAGCCCGGTCACGCGAGGGCGCCGCCCGCGCCGTCGTCGGGGGTCCCCGCGAAGGGGTCCCGGCGGTCCGCGCGGCGGTCGTGGAGCAGGCACAGGCCGACGGCCAGCCCGTAGAGCAGGCACATCGGCAGGGCCAGCGAGAACATCGAGATCGCGTCCGCCGTGGGCGTCGCCACGGCGGCGAACACGAAGCAGAGGAGGACGGCCCAGCGCCAGCCGTGGGCCCACGTGGACCCGCGCACGAGCCCGGCGAGGTTGAGCCCGACCATGACGACCGGGAGCAGGAACGCGAGGCCGAACGCGAGCACCATGCGCATGATGAACTCGAGGTAGGACTGGGCGTCGATGAGGTTCGCGGTGTCCGCGGGCGTGAGCCCGGACAGCAGCCCGACCGCCTTGGGCAGGAGCCACCACGCGACCGCGCCGCCCGCGAGGAACAGCGGGACGCCGGCGCCGAGGAAGCCGAGGGTCGTCCAGCGCTCGCGCCGGGTGAGCCCGGGGGTGACGAACGCCCAGAGCTGGTAGATCCACCAGGGGCTCGACAGGATGGCGCCCGCGAACAGCGCGACCTTGATCTGCAGGTCGAGCGGCGTCGCGACGCCCCCGAAGTTCAGGGAGATGAGGTCGTCGCGCTGCTCCGCGAGCGCGACGACGGGCTCCTGGAGCACCTCGAAGAGCCACGGGTAGGCGATCCAGCCGACGACGGCGCCGACGAGGAGACCCGCGGTCGCCAGGAGCGCGCGCGTCCGCAGCTCGCGGACGTGCTCGCGGAGCGGCATCCGACCGTCCGGGCTGCGACGCGGGCCGCGCCGCCGGCGCGCCGCCTCAGGGCCGCGGACGCTCACCGTCGTCGTCGGTCGTCCTGGGCTGCCCGGGCTCGTACGTGCCCGTGGCGCCGGGCGTGCTCGCGGGCGACGCCGAGTCGTCCTGCTTCAGGTCCTTGACCTCGGACCGGAAGATCTTCATGGAGCGACCCACGCTGCGCGCGAGGTCCGGCAGCCGTCGCGCGCCGAACAGCAGCAGGACGATCGCCAGAAGGATGACCCACTCCCAGCCCCGCAAGTTCACGTTGACGCCTTCCGTGTCGAGTGGCCTCATGCTAGCCCCGGCGCGGCGCCGGCCAGGTCGTCGGCGCGCGTCCCTCAGCGGGAGAGCGCGCGCCAGCGCCGGTAGGCCGCCTCGTGGCGCGCGGCGCGTGCCGCACGCCGGCGCTCGGTGCCCACGCGTGCGGCGGCGCGCCGCGCACGGGCCGCGTCGAGGTCGTGCAGGTCGACGGGCGCCGGGACGGTCAGGCCCTCGATCTCCTCGGCGCGCGCGGCGACCTCGGCGAGCACGTCCGACGCGCGGCCGAGCTCGACGACGAGGGCCTTGCCCGAGCGGTAGAGGCGCCGGAACAGGAAGAACGCGCCGACGAGCGTGCCCACCACGAGGAGCGTCCACACGCTGAACCAGAGCACGGGCCCAGGCTAGCGGTCGGTCGCGCCCGGCTCGTCGTCGTAGGCCGCGAGGGCGCGCCGGGCGGCGTCGGCCGTCGCGGTCGCGAGGTCCACCGGGTCGACGTCGCGCACGCGGCTCGCGAGCCGCAGGAGCGTGCGCTGGAGCCAGGCGGCGGAGCCGACCCGCAGCGTGACCCGCACGCCGCCGTCGGGCAGGTCCTCGATGGCGTCGACGGGCGCCTGCTCGGCGACCCACCGCGCCGAGCCCGCGAGCTCGAGCACGACCGTGGGGTGGTCCTCCCGCGGGCGGAACGTCGCCTCGGGCAGGCGGCGCGGCGGCTCCGAGGACGCCACGTCGAGCACGCGCGCGTCGAGGATCCGGTCGAGCCGGAAGAGGCGCTCGGCGCCGACGCTGTGGTCCCAGCCCTGGAGGTAGGAGTGCTCGTCGCCCGTGAGCAGCTGCCAGGGGTCGACGTCGCGCTCGCTCGTCGCGTCGGCCGCGTTGACGTAGCGCAGGTGCACGCGCCGGCGCTCGGCCAGGGCGCGCCGGACGGCCGCGAGCACCGCCGGCGGCGCCTCGACCGACAGCTGCACGTCGACGGTCGCCGCCGCCTCGCCGGTCGCCGCCGTGAGCGTCGCCAGGGTGCTCGTGAGCACCTCCTGCTGCTCCGGGGCGAGCGCGGGGCCGACGGCCTCCTGGAGCGCGCGCAGGGCCGCGACCAGCGCGACCGCCTCACGCGTGCCCAGGCGCAGCGCGTGCGCCATGCCGCGCGACTGCGTGAGGCGCAGCACCCCCGACTCGAGCGAGCCCGCGTCGAAGTCGATGAGGTCGTCGGGCCAGTAGCCCGGCGTGCCGGACATCCAGAGCGTGTCGACGTCGGCGAGCACCTGGTCGGGCGTCACGCCGAAGTGCTGGGCGACCTGCTCGACCGGCACGTCGGGCGTCCGGTCGAGGTACGCGACGATGCCCAGCAGCCGCACGAGCCGTTCGGGCGTGCGCTCAGCCACGGTCGCCCCCCGCGGGCGCGAGCCGCTCCCCCATCGCGACGGCCGCGCGCAGCCGGCGCACGACGGCCTCGCGCAGCGGCGCGGGGCCGAGCACGACGACGGCGTCGGTGTAGCCCGTCACCTCGTCCGCGAGCTCGTCGGTGCGCGCGTAGGGCACCGCGACGACGTCGGTCCCCGGCGGCGCGTCGGGCAGGTCCTCGGGCCGTTCGCGGGCGAGCGCACCCTCGCCGTGGCGCGCCGCGTGCTGGGCGGCGTGCTGCTCGGCGCGCGCCCGGAGGGCGCCCGCGCGCTCCGGGGCGACGGCGAGCCAGGCGAGGCGACGCTCGCCGCGCTGCGCGGACGCCACGAGGGCGCGGGGGTCGGCCGACGCCGGCACGTCGAACGCCCCGGGCGAGCCGAGGGTCCGGACCGGCCCGTCGATCCGGCTGAGCCGGAAGACGCGCGCGGCGCCGCGGTCGCGGTCGTGGCCGACGAGGTACCAGCCGCCGCCGCTCGCGACGAGCCGCCACGGCTCGACGTGCCGACGCATCACCTCGCCGGTGCTCGCCGTGCGGTAGGTGAAGGTCACCGCCTGGCGTGCGTGGGCGGCGTCGAGCAGCGGCGGCAGGGCGGGGCCGGCCGGGTGCAGGCGCGGCGCCAGGCCGGCGACGATGTCGGTCTCCGAGGGCGTCGCGCCGACGACGCGGAGCTTGGTCAGGGCGCGGGCGGCGTCGGGTCGCAGCGCCTGGCCCTGCCAGAACTCGGCGGCCAGGGCGAGGACGCCGAGCTGGGCGGCGCTGAGCTCCATCGGGGGCAGCGCGTACGCGTCCGGGTCCACGCGGTAGCCCTGGTCGTCGCCGTGCGCGGCGTTGGCGACCGTGAGCACGGGGATGCCGAGCTCGCGCAGCGTCTCCTTGTCGCGCTCGAACATGCGCTCGAAGGCGTCCTGGGACGCCGCCTGGTCGTAGCCCGCGACGGACGTGCGGATCTGCTCCTTCGTCATGCGGTGGCTCGTGTTCACGAGCGCGATGACGAGGTTGAGCAGCCGCTCGGCGGGAGGCAGGACGTCAGGCATCGCTCCCACGCTAGTGGGACGCGCGCCCGCACGCGCCCGACCACGCCGGTACGGCCGGTCGTCGCGTCCGCGAGGACCGCTGCCCCTCGGCGGCGCGTCGGCGGGCGCCGGCGGGTTCAGGCGCCGGCGGGGCCGGCCTCGTGGGTGAAGCGGTAGACGTTCGTCTCGCGGAGCTCGAAGCCGACCCGTCGGTAGAGCCGGTTCGCGGCCTCCCGCGACGGGCGGGACGTGAGGTCGACGGTCCGCGCACCCGCGCGCCGCGCCCGCTCGAGAGCGTCCACCACGAGGGCCTGGGCGACGCCCCGCCCGCGCGCGGCCTCGTCGACGACGACGTCCTCGACCCACGCCCGGACGCCGGTCGGGATGCGGAAGACGACGAGGGTGAGCGTGCCGAGCAGCGCGCCGTCCGCCGTGCGCGCGACGAGCACCTGCGTGGCGGAGGACGCCGTCATCGCCTCGACCTCGGCGCGCGTCGGCTCCGGGGCGCTGCGCGACAGCTGGCGCACGAGGGCGCCGAGCCCGGCGAGGAGGGCGTCGTCGACGTCGGCCGGCGCGAGCCGGACGACCTCGACGGGCGCGGTCGTCCCGGGCGGGGCGAGCGCGTCGGTGCGGTCGGCGGGCTGGTCGACGTCGGTCATCCCGGCACCGTACCCACGACGGACGCGGCCCGCCGCGTCGGGCGCCGCACGCCCCCCGAGGGAGGCGTGCCGGTAGCGTGCACGGGTGATCTCCTGGCGTGCGGCGACGGTCGTGTCCCGCGGGGCGACGTGGCCCGGCGCGGTCGAGCTGCAGGTGCGGACCGACGACGGCGCCGAGCTCCGCGCCCTCGCGCACCCCCCGCTCGTGGGCGACCCGCGGCCGGGCGACCGCGTCCTGCTCAACGTCTCGGCGCAGGTGCGGGGCCTCGGCACGGGCGGCTACGCGCTCGTCGTCGCCCTGCCCGACCGCCTGCCGCCCGACCCGCCGTCCGGGCCGGGACACCTCGTCAAGGCGCGCTACACGCCGCTCCAGGCCATGGTGCTGGGCGTCGACGAGCAGGAGTCCGCGCACCACGCGCTCCTCGCGGACGCGGACGACCTCGGGGGCATGCCCGTCGTCGTGGCCGACCTCCACTCGGCCCTCCCGGCCGTCGTCGCGGGTGCGCGCTCGGCGGCCGAGGCCGCGGGCCGCCCGGCGCCCCGCGTCGTCTACGTCATGACGGACGGCGGCGCCCTCCCGGCCTGGTTCTCCCGCACCGTCGCAGGCCTGCGCGACGCGGGCTGGCTCGAGGCCTGCGTCACCGTGGGCCAGGCCTTCGGCGGCGACCTCGAGGCCGTCACCGTGCACACGGGGCTCCTCGCCGCGCGCCACGTGCTCGCCGCCGACCTCGTGGTCGTCGCGCAGGGCCCCGGCAACCTGGGAACGGGCACCCGCTGGGGGTTCTCGGGGGTCGCGGCAGGCGAGGCCGTCAACGCCGCGGCGACGCTCGGCGGTCGCGCGGTCGCGTCGCTGCGCGTCTCGGGCGCCGACCCGCGCGAGCGGCACCGCGGCGTCTCGCACCACTCGCTCACGGCGTACGGCCGGGTCGCGCTCGCGCCCGCCGACGTCGTCGTCCCGGTGGCCGCACCCGAGGACGGGTCGGACCCCGCGCGTGCGACGCTGCTCGCACGTGTGCACGAGCAGGCGCGCGCCCTCGTCGCCCCGTCGGGGCGCCACCGGCTGGTGGAGGTGCCGGCCGGCGCGCTCCTGCGGGACGCACTGGTCTCCTCCCCCGTGCGGCTGTCGACGATGGGGCGCGGGCTCGACGCGGACCCCGAGGCGTTCCTCGCGGCCGCGGCCGCCGGGGTGCACGCCGCGTCGCTCGTGCCCGGCGCCGACGCCGCGCCCTGACCCGACCGGTCCCGCACCACCGCGTGCGGAGCCGTGCCACCCCGTCCGCGGAGCCCCGTGCCAGCCCGTCCGCGGAGCCCCGTGCCACCCCGTCCGCGGAGCCCCGTGCCACCCCGTCCGCGGAGCCCCGTGCCACGACGCGCCGTCGTGTCGCGGCACCCGGCTCCACGCACGCGGCACGCCGCTCCGCGGAGGGGCACGGCGCTCCGCGGACGGCACGGCGCTCCGCGGATCGCATCCGGGGTCGCGCGGGCGGCGCGGGTCGACGCGCGTCGCCCGCCTCCGATCATGATTTCCAGGCATCGCCGATCATGAATTCCTGGTGATCTTGAATTCTCCCGGAAGCCGTCGCCTCCTGGCGCCCGACGATCATGGGAAAGGCGCCCGCCCCCGATCAAGGAATTGTCCTCGTGGCGCTCCTGGGAACGTCGCGAGGCTCGGGCAGGCACGTCGCGGCACCAGAGCTGCCGCCGGACCGTCAAGGCCCGCACGTCCGGCCGCGCGGACGACCGTCGGGGCCGCTTACCCCGGCGACCTGGGTGTTCGCAGCGGCCCTCGCCGGCCGGACGGTGCAGAACTGGACAGGACGGCGCCTTCCCGGAAATGCGCGGAATTGGGGCGGGATGGGGCACGCAGGCATTTCTCGCTGGGGGGCGGGACCTAGATCCCGAATCATTTCGGACCGCTCTGCCGGAATTCGACCGAACAGAAATGAGAAACAGGTCACACCGCGGGTGAATCCCTCGCGTCACCACCCGTTCGGTCGATCAGCACCGTGGCCGCGCGCCGACGACGGCGTCGCGCATCGATGTGCCACCCGACCGACAAGGGGTCCTCCGTGTCCGCTCTGCAACCGCACCGCCGCGCCAGGCGACTGCTCGCCACCGCCACCGCCCTCGCCGCAGGCCTCGTCGGCCTGACGACCACGACGGCCCAGGCCGCGACGGCGCCCACCACGGGCAGCCCGATCGGCAACGTCGACGTCGTCGTCGCCGTCCCGGGCGGCGTCCAGCTCAAGGGCTGGGCCTGGGACCCGGACACGACCGCCTCCGTGACGGTCGAGATCACGTCCTCCGCGGGCACGGTGACGACGGTCGCCAACCAGCTGCGCGGCGACGTCGCCAGGGTCTACCCCTCCGCGGGGTCCTACCGCGGCTGGTCGATCACGGTGCCCACCGCGAGCGGGACCCAGACGGTCTGCCCGGTCGTGAAGAACGTCGGCGCCGGCAGCGACCGCGTCTGGAGCTGCCGGACGGTCACGGTGCAGGACCGCTCGCCGGTCGGCACCCTCGACCTCGTCGAGGCGACGACCACCGGCGTCCGCGTCGCGGGCCGCGCCACGGACCCGGACACGACGGGAGCGGTCGACGTCCGCGTCACCGTCGGCGCGACGGCGCGCACGCTGGGCGCCACGGCCACCGCGGGTTTCGCGGGCGAGGTCCCGACCGCCCCGGGCACGTACGAGGCGTGCGCGACCGCGGTGAACGTCGCGCACGGCACGGACACCGCGCTCGGCTGCCGCAGCGTCACGGTGCGTGACCACAGCCCGACCGGTGCCCTGGACCCGGCGACCGACGCCGGCACGGGCCTGCGGGTCAGCGGCTGGGCCGGCGACATCGACACGACGTCCCCCGTCACCGTGCGCCTCGCCGTGACGGGCACGACCACGACGGCCGACGTCGCCGCGGGCACGGCGCGCAGCGACGGCACGCGCGGCTTCACCACCGTCCTGGCCCTGGCGCCCGGCGCCTACGAGGTCTGCGGGACGGCGCTCAACGTCGGTGCGGGCGCCGACCGGGCGCTCGGCTGCGTCGACGGCACCGCGCTCGACCACTCCCCCGTCGGCGCGGCCGACGCGTCGACGCCGACGAGCACGGGCGTCCAGGTCTCCGGCTGGGCCGACGACCCCGACACCACGGCGCCCGTCGCGGTGCGCGTCACCGTGGGCACGACGGCGGCCACGCTCACGGCCGGCACGGCCCGCGCCGACGGCCGGCTCGGCTGGACCGGCGTCGTCGCGGCCGCGCCCGGCACCCACCAGGTCTGCACGACGCTCGTCAACGTCGGCTTCGGCGCCGACAAGGCCCTGGGCTGCACGTCCGTGACCGTCGCCGCCCCGGCGCCGACCGTCCCGGGCCCGACCAACACGGGCGTCCCCGCGGGCACCGCGCTGCGCGTGCACGAGGGCGACCTCACCATCACCACCGCCGGCACCGTCATCGACGGCATGGACATCCGCGGCTACGTCCGGGTCAAGGCCC